>NZ_JADPKR010000067.1 GCF_023074055.1 Bradyrhizobium sp. 141 | reverse complement strand
TGTCAATCGGCTTGCAAATTTGACCCCTCATCGGCGTCCAATTTTGACCCCTTAGCACGGCGGGCTTTGCTGGTAGCGCTCGTCTCGTCGGAGCTGGCCGGGATAGCGGAGGCGAGACGAGCGCGGGTGGCGTGATCGTCGTCTCGGCTTTTAAACCTCCAGCTATCGTTGCCGGTTTCCACGATGTCACAGTGATGGGTCAGTCGGTCGAGCAACGCGGTTGTCATCTTGGCGTCGCCGAACACGCTCGGCCATTCGCCGAAGGCGAGATTGGTGGTCACGATGACGGAGGCGCGCTCATAGAGCCGGCTGACGAGGTGGAACAGAAGCTGGCCACCGGATTGGGCGAAGGGCAAATAGCCGAGTTCATCCAGCACGATGAAGTCCATGCGGGTCAGATGCTCGGCGAGTCGTCCTTGCCGTCCATTGCGGGTCTCGGTCTCGAGGCGATTGACGAGGTCGACCACGTTGAAGAAGCGGCCGCGGGCACCGGATCGGATGCAGCTTCTTGCGATGGCAATGGCCAGGTGGGTTTTGCCGGTGCCGGTGCCGCCGACCAGCACGACGTTGCGTTGCTGGGCGACGAAGCCGCCGCCAGCGAGATCATTGACGAGAGTCTGATTGATCGGCGTGCCGTCGAACTGGAAGTCGGCGATGTCCTTGGCAGCTTGGCAATGGTGAGCTGGTATTTGATCGACCTGGCTTGCTTCTCGTTGATCTCGGCGGACAGCAGATCGCCGACGATGCGCTGGGGTTCGTGCTGGCGTTTGACAGCGGTCGCCATGATCTCATCGAAGGCAGCCTTCATGCCGTAGAGCTTGAGTTCGCCCATGAGATCGAAGATTTGGGTTCGTTCCATCAGTTGGTCCTCCGGAGGTTGTCGTAACGGGCACAATCGGCGATCGGTGCATGACGGAGCGTCAGTGCGGCCGGCGTCATGATGTTGGCCGTTGGAGCGGGTTCGCGTTGCCGGGCCAGGATATTGAGCACAACATCGGCGGAATGAACGCCGTGACCGAGCGCTTCGGCGCAGGCGGCTTCCACCGCGGGAAGGCCGTCGGTCAGCACCGCGTTGAGGATATCGACCATCTGCCGGTTGCCGTCATCGGTGCTGGCGAGCTTGCGCCGGATCCGCTCGATTGCGGCCGGCAGCACCCAATCCTTGAAGGGAGCACCGTTGCGCAAGGCACCGGGTTTGCGGGCGAGCACCGGCACATAATGCCAGGGGTCGTAGACGGTATCGCCGCGGCCAAAGGATCGCGAGTGCTCGGCAACGATGCGTCCATCCTGGCGGATCACGATGCGGTCGGCATAGGCTTGAACCTCGACCGGTCGTCCGACTGCGCTGGCTGCGACCGAGTACTTGTTGTTGTCGAAGCGCACCAGGCAGGTCTTCGAGACCGACGCCGTCACCGCATGGAAGCCGTCGAAGCGGCCGGCATAGGGAACGAGCTTGGGGCGTTCGACTTCGAACACGTCCCAGATCGTCTGATCCACCAGCTCCGGATGGCGATGAGCCTTGGCGTAGGCGATGCACTTGTCGAGCAGCCAGGCGTTTAACTCGTCGAGGTTCTTGAACCGCAGCCGCGGCGTGAAGAAGCGTTCCCTGACCAGCCCGACCTGGTTCTCGACCTGCCCCTTCTCCCAGCCCGACGCTGGCGTGCAGGCGACCGGATCGACCAGATAGTGGCTGCACATCTGCAGGAAGCGGCGATTGTAGAGACGCCCTTTACCGACGAAGATCGTCTCTACGGCGGTCTTCATGTTGTCGTAGATGCCGCGAGTGCAGGTGCCTTTGAACAGGGCGAACGCCCGGTCGTGGGCGTCAAACACCATCTCCTGCGTCTCCCGCGGATAGGCCCGCACGAACAGCATGCGGCTGTGGCAAAGCCGGACGTGGGCGGCCTTCACCATCACCGTGGTGCCGCTCAGCAAGACCACCTCGTGGCTCCAGTCGAACTGGTAGGCCTCGCCTGGTGCAAAGCTCAGCGGGACGTAAGCCGCCGCGGTCGATTGCCCGCGCTCCTTGCTCCACCGTCTGGCGTAACGCCGCACCGCATCGTAACCGCCGTCGTAGCCGCGGCCGCGCAGCTCTTCGAAGATTCGGATCAACGTCAGCTGTTCACGAGCCGATTTAGTCGCGTTCGCCGCCAGCAATCCGTCAAGCTGTACTGCCCATCGTCCCAGCTTTGGCCGCGGCTGCACCTGCCGCTCGTACTCGAAGGAGGTCTCTCCCGACCTCAGCACCTTCCGAACCGTGTTCCGCGACACCTTGAGGTCACGGGCGATCTCCTTGATCGTCTTGCCCTTGATGAAGTGCTCGCGCCGGATCCGGGCAATCGTCTCCACAATCAGCATCCCCCACCACCTGCTTTGTTACGAAGCAGGCAGCGCAACAGACCAATCTGTAGGGGGTCAATTTTGG
>NZ_JADPKR010000035.1 GCF_023074055.1 Bradyrhizobium sp. 141 | reverse complement strand
CACTGTGTCCATTCTAAGCCTAACGGTCGAAACCGAACCGCAGACTCGCAGATCACACCGTCATCCGGTAGGTGGCCGCTGAACAGCGCTTACGAACGACCGGTGGTCGCTCGACTTTGTGTCGGATCAGCTGACCGACGGCCGCCGTTTCCGCATCCTGACTGTCGTCGATGATTGTACCCGTGAGTGCCTGGCGCTGGTGGCCGATACCTCGCTCTCCGGCATCCGCGTGGCGCGGGAACTGGACCGGCTGATGATCGAGCGCGGCAAGCCCAGGATGGTGGTCAGCGATAACGGCAGCGAACTCAGCAGCAACGCCATCCTGGTGTGGGCCGACCAAAGCCGGCTCGAATGGCACTACATCGCGCCGGGCAAACCCATGCAGAACGCCTTCATCGAGAGCTTCAACGGCCGGCTGCGGGATGAGCTGTTGAACGAGACGTTGTTCACGTCACTCGCACAAGCCCGCGTCACACTTGGAAGTTGGCGGGCCGATTACAACGACACAAGACCACACTCGCAGCTCGGATGGAGAACCCCGTCCGAGTTCGCGATGACCTGCCCCCCGCGCCGGGATCTGGCGCTGCGCTATGCCGAAGGCTCCGCGCCAGCTCCCGTCGCTGCCACCGCCCAACCAGGCAAATCCAACGGCACGGGCGAACTCAGGACTGGATAAAACCTGGGGGCAAGGTCAGCTCACAGCGTTGGTGATCCCCGCCATGTCGAACTCATTGAAGGAAAGATGCTCGATGATGTCGTAAAGCTTCCCCATTCGCTACACTTGTAAGATCAAGGCACTAGTAGCGTCATGCGCACTTGGCAACTCGGACCAATGTCTAAGCGTCTGAGCTCGCGCGAGCAGGCCGTATAGGGCTTCCACTTCACGACGCAATTCTAGTAGCTGAATCCGATGCCGATCTTCGCGCAATCCGCCATGCGAAGAGCTTTTGAGCAGAGAGCAAGATTCTCCCGCGCGATTGTTTCGGTCAAGTTTCCCTCTTTGAATCAAAGTCTTATATCTTGGACCTCCTTTAACGAGGGAGCCAGCTGAAGGGGGGAGGTTTAGAGGGTTAGAACTTAGAGGTCCGTCTCAGGGGGGCCTGTAAGGGTGCCTTCAAGTTGGGAGGGTGACACCACCTCTCCTCTATTATCACCCCTAGTGCGGCCTCTAAGGGTCAACCTTCACCAACCCTGAAGGGTTACTTCCAAGCTCGGGTGAGTGACCACCAGCCCTCCTACATGACCCCTGGACAGCCCATAATGACTAACCCTTCAGTTTCCTCCATAGGGCCGAACCTTGTGAGCGGACCAAGGCGGTCTCAATTCATCCTCTGACGCAGCTTCCTGATGATCTCGCGGAGGTCATCGGCATACTCCTCGATGATGCGTCGAGCCTCCTCCATGCGCGTCTGCTTGGGCGTCGGACGTTTCTCGGGCTCAGGCTCATTCATGCCTAAGGCTTGGCAAGAGGACGACAGTGGTCATTGAGCTAAATCAACGGTCCTGTTCGGGCCCCTAACCTGAGGTCCAGTGCTAAAAGTGACCTGTCTGACACCGGACGAGATTCAGGCCTGACCCCAGGTCCTCTTCTGGGGGACCAGCAAGCGATCAGGGGTCGTCTGCAAGGCCTTCGCCAAGCGGGCCAGGACGATGATGGTGCAGTTGCGGGCGCCCCGCTCCACCTGACTGACGTAGGTCCGATCCAGCCCCGCCTCTAGGGCCAAATCCGAGACCCTTCCGGGCCCGCCGCACAGCCGCTGCCACCACGTTAACGATGCCCGTCTCGTCATCCATCCACGGGAGGAGGCCGTCATGATGACTTTCGGTCTACGGACTATGAGTCCCATTTTTCATAGAGCCATGATGACTATCGTCTACATTGCGTCGCCCACCTATGGAGGAACGCACGAATGGCCAGCACCGAGAGCACCGCCCCGAAGTTAGACGAAGACGAGCCCATCAAGGTTCTCTTCGATATGGCCAGCTACTGGGCCACCATCTGGAGCTTCATCGCGCTTTGCTTTGGCTCGAACATCAGGTTCTCAACCGGCTGGACATCGCGTCGAGCAACATCCAAGTCGCCATCCTCTTGGTCAGCACACCGGCCATCTTTTTGGCGACGGTCACTCGCATTGAGAAGAGCCCCAAAGCCCGGCTGATTTTGGAGCGGGCCCGTTACATCGTGGTCTTGGTCGCAGCGGCTTTGCTCGGGGCCTATCTTCACGCGAACCACAAAGACCAATCCTATGAGGCTGCCCACCGCGATGGCGCTGTGTTGGCCTGCTCAAAAATGGCAGCTTGCAAAGCGGCAGCGACTGAATATGCGAATACGCGCTAGTCACGTGAATCTAAAGTTCGCCACATAAAGTCTGTTGAGCTTTGTGGCAGAAGCGTTTGACGGAAGCCAAAATCTGATCGGCTGACTTGGTCCA
>NZ_JADPKR010000101.1 GCF_023074055.1 Bradyrhizobium sp. 141 | reverse complement strand
ATCGTAAGCGCGAAGCCGATACCCTTGCTTCAGAATTCGAATGAACGTGCGAAGAAGCCTCCGGCTCTGGACGGAGGTTTGGGATGGGATTGGACAGCAAAAAGGACGTCCATTTGGACGGCTCATCGGTAGGGCCGGTGAGCCGGCTGGAGGTCCTTGAAGGACCGTCGGGACGCCGCGTGCGTTCGGAGGCTGAGAGAGCCCGGATCGTCGCCGAGAGTCTGCTACCCGGTGCCCAGGTGTCCGAGGTGGCGCGCAAGCACGGAGCGACGCGCTGGCAGATTTACGATTGGCGACGACGCTTCCGACAGCGAGGCATGTTGGCGCCGTGCGAGGCGTCGCCGTCGACATTCGCGCCGCTGGTCGTGGAAAGCGCGTTGGAGGCGGGTCACGTTCCGGCCATCAAGCTTGAGATCGCGATCGGCGATGTCGTGCTGCGGACGGACACAGCCATAGATGGCGAGCAGCTGTCCCGGGTGATCCGCGCAGTGCGAGCGTCACGATGATCGCGGCCGGTGCCGATCTGAAGATTTACATCGCGACGCGGCCGATCGACTTCCGCTGTGGCCACGATGGACTTGCGGCGAAGGTGCAGGAGATGCTTCGCCTCGACCCGTTCAGCGGCGCAGCCTTCGTGTTCCGATCGAAACGAGCGGACCGGATCAAGATTTTGGTCTGGGATCGAACGGGCCTGGTGCTGGTGCACAAGCGCCTCGAAGGCTGCAAGTTCGTTTGGCCAACGATCGCAGACGGCGTGATGCGCATATCGCCAGCGATGTTCGCTGCCCTGTTCGAGGGGCTGGATTGGAGGTTGGTCCGCCCGGAAGAAGCGCGGCGTCCCCAGGCAGCTGGATGACTGCGGCAGATTGACTCGGGAGCTATTTTGAACGTGGCACGCGCAGTGGTGATGTGCTCGAAATAGCGCATGAGCATTGCGGCGCTGCGCGAGGAAAACGAACGCCTGAAGGCGCTTTTGGCGCAAACGCAGTCAGCCTTGAGCGAGCATCAGGGGGCACTGGCGGCATCGGAGGAAGCGCGACGTCGGCTGGAGGTCATTCTCGGGGAATTGCGACGCGAGAAGTTCGGCGCGAAGTCCGAGAAGCTGCGGCCAGATCAGTATCACTTGCCGCTGGAAGACGTGGAGATCGCGCAAGGCATCCTGGACGCGGCGCAGGAGAGAGCCGAGGCTGTGATCCAGGGCCGATCGCGGAACGCGCCAGATCAAGGTTCTCATCGCAATCGCGGCTGCTTGCCTGCCCATTTGCCGCGGGTGGAACGGATCATCGAGCCCGCGAGCACGCTCTGTCCGTGCGGTTGCGGCGCCATGACGAAGATTGGCGAAGACGTCAGCAAACGCCTCGACGTGATCCCGGCGCAATGGCGGGTGTTGGTCACGCGCCGCCCGAAATACATCTGTCGCCGCTGCTCGGGCCCTGTCGTGCAGGCGCACGCACCGGAGCACGTGGTGCCTGGTGGACTGCCGACCGAAGCGGCGATTGCGCACGTGATCGTCTCCAAGTTCGGCGACCATACGCCGTTTTACCGTCAGGCCGAGATCTATGCGCGCCAGGGGATCCGGCTTGATCGGGCGACACTGGGCAACTGGTCCGGTCGCGCCTGCTTCCATCTTCAACCCATCGCGGACCATATGCGCCGCCACTTGGCCATGGCGGATCGTCTGTTCATGGACGAAACCACGGCGCCGGTACTCGATCCCGGGCGCGGCCAAACGAAGAAAGGCTACTTCTGGGCGATCGTGTCCGATGACCGCGGCCACAGCGGCCCAAGTCCGCCGATCGTGCTGTTCCGATATGCCCCCAGTCGCAGCGGTGCCTTCGCTGAGCAGTTCCTGGACGGCTTTGGCGGACGCTTCCTGCAATGCGATGCCTATGGCGGTTATGACCGGCTAACCGAAGTCGCCCGACCACAAGGGCCGTGGACGCTCGTGCATTGCTGGAGCCATTTGCGCCGGCGTTTTGTCAAATTGGCCCGCAACAGCAAATCGCCGATCGCTGAGGCCGCGGTTCGGCACATCGCACAGCTTTACGCCATCGAAGCCATGGTCCGCGGTTCATCGCCGGACATCCGGCTGGCCGCGCGCAAGGAGCACTCGCTGCCCATCGTCGCCGCGTTAAAGCCGTGGTTCGAGAAGCAGCTGTCGATGATCTCCAGTGGCTCGACGCTCGCCGACGACATCCGCTACGCGCTCAATCACTGGCAAGGGCTGACCCGCTTCCTCGAAGACGGGCGCCTCGAGCTTGACACGAACCCGGTCGAGAACGCCATCCGGCCAGTCTGCCTGACCAGAAAAAATGCGCTCTTCGCCGGTCATGAAGTGGGCGCGGAAAACTGGGCCTTGCTCGCCTCGATCGTCGCCACCTGCAAGCTCAACGACGTTAACCCGGCCGCCTACATCGCCGAAACACTCGAGGCAATCATCGACGGCCATCCCCATAGCCGCATCGAAGACCTCATGCCGTGGCGATTCCGCAAAACGTCAAGCCAGCCTCAATAGGGTTGCGGCTAAGCGCTTACT
>NZ_JADPKR010000038.1 GCF_023074055.1 Bradyrhizobium sp. 141 | reverse complement strand
AACAACGGGATCGAGGTCATCGCCAAGCCGACCGACCGTCAGCCCGCAACCGCCGCCGCCTGACCGGCTCCGGCCGTCACCAAAAATTGGCGATAGCTCTCGGCCCGGCTTTGTGCCGGCGATAGTGATGCCGGATCCGCCGCCAGTGCAGTCGACGGCTACGTCGGCGAGCGGACGCATGGAGATTGTCTCCGGCAAAGCTTATCGCGTGATCGTGGATGCCGGCGTCGATATGACCGCGTTGTCGCGCGTGTTGGATCTGCTGGAGCGGCGATGATCCCGGTCGCAGCAGGGGCGAGAATCTGGATCGCAACCGGTCACACCGACATGCGCAAAGGCATGCAGGGTTTGGCATTGCTGGTGCAGGAGGGCCTCGGGCGAGATCCCTTTGCCGGCGACGTCTTTGTGTTCCGTGGTCCGATCCTTTGGCACGATGGACTGGGCATGTCGCTTTATGCCAAGCGGCTGGAGCGCGGCCGTTTCCTCTGGCCGTCGCCGGCGGATGGCGTGGTGACCATCACCCCGGCCCAGCTTGGCTATCTGTTCGATCACCCATGTTGATGCCCCTCCTTGCTAGGCTGACAGATTCTTAGATCAAGTTGCGCAATGACGTGGTTTCGAAGGTCGCGGACAGCGTCAAGAATGGATGGTGTATTCGGGAAGAGATAGGCGCCGCTTGACTGGCGATCAATCAGCAGACGCTTAGTTCGGATCTGCACATAGAGCCAGTTCACCGGGATCTTAAGCGTTCGGGCCAGTTCGGGCGGGCTGAGGAGTGAGTCGGCATGCACCCATCGGTTGCGCTGGGTAATCACCTTGATGGCAGCGGCACGACGGAGCCGCCCAACGGTGATGGGCAGCACCTTATCGGCGCAATGAGGAGAGCGGTGGCCTTCCTGAGTAAGGATTGCGGCGATCTCGTCGTCTGGGACGCCGTCGCGGGCAAGCGCCAGCAGGCGCGCCCGCATCTCTGTGCCTCGCGTCAATCTGGTGACGGAGTTGACGCTCATCCTCACCTCGAGCTCCGTCACGGCGCCTCCTCGCCATCCTGGCCAGGGCCAAGTCGTACTCACCGCGGTCGAGCACGACCTTTTCGATGAGGCATCGCAACAACGCCTTGCGATGCGCATCCGAAATAGTCTCGTCAGCCCATATCTGCGGCAAGCGGCCGGTGAGGCTGATGACCTTGTTGTCGAGCTCCTTGCTTATGGCCACTTGTGTGATGGCTTTGGAGGGCGTCTGTCGGGCAAGCGCCTCTTCGGCGGCTCGCACGTCGGTTAGCGCCGCTTCCCATCGGCACTCGAGTTCTGAGGCGACCAGGCGATTGTCTGGATCAGCTCGGTTGAACTGCCGTTCGGCGAGCGCCGCCGTGTACCGCTTGCGCTCGAGCTCTCGTTCTGCGCTGGAACGTAACGCATTGTTCATCTGCTGCTGGACCCGGCGGGAGTGCGACAAGGCATCGAGTTCGGCCGGCGCCAGTGCAGTTAGGAATGCATCGGCAACGGCCGCATCGATACGGTTGGCCCGGATGTGTTGGCAGGTCGGCTGGCCTTCCTGGGTACGCAGGTGATTGCATACATACTCGCCGCCCCCCCTTGTAGCGGACGTACATCTTATGGCCACATCGTGCGCACCAGGCGATGCCGTGGAGCAGAAGCTCGCCATCGCGAGGCGCGCCTCGGGTTTTGATGCGCATGTATTCGGCTCGGTTATCTCTGATGACGGCTCGGATTTTTTCATAAATTGGCCAGTCGATATAGGCAGGATATCGATCTTTGACGACGATCCGCCACTCCTCAATCGGCCGCGGAGCCTTTTGCGGCAGGGCGCCCTCCCGCTTCGGCGGCTGGAAGTGGGTTCGTCCATAGACGAAGGCACCCGCGTATGCGGGGTTCTTCAAGACGGCCGCCACTGCAGCCAGCGTCGCGCGCGTCCAACGCAAATCGCCATGCCGATCACGACGTGGCAGTTCGAGGTCACGCTCGTTCAACGCCCGCATGACCTTGGCAACGCTGCGCAGTTGCAGGAACAGTTGGAAGACGAGACCGAGCCGCCCTTGCACGGCCATGTCGGGATCCTTAACGACCACGCCGCTCGGGTCCCGCATCAGCCCAATTGGCAGCATAACCGCAAGTTCGCCGCGTTCGGCTTTAGCCAGCAGGCCGGCGGTCAGCCGGCTGCGGATCGTATGTAGCTCAAGCTCGGAGATCGAACCTTTCAGCCCGAGAAGCAACCGTCCGTTGGGAGTGCCCGGATCATAGACACCATCGCGGTCGGCGATCAGACAGCCACGCAGACCACAGATATCCAGGAGCGGATACCAGTCGGTACAATTACGCGCCAAGCGCGTCACGTCGATCGACAGGATGAGCCCCACTTCACTCAGGCCAACACGGCCAACGAGTTCTTTGAAGCCGTTACGATGCGCTGTAGACGCGCCGCTCAACCCGAGATCGGTGTCAATCACGTCGATGGCCGCCTCACGCCATCCGAGTTCGCGGGCGCGCTTGCGAAGCGCGTACTGAAGGCGCAGGCTCTCCTGATTGCTTACGACCTGGTGGGGCGTCGACTGCCGGATGTAGACTACGGCTTTGCGCGCCAAGTGGCTTGGTGTGACCAACTCGGACTTCATGCA
>NZ_JADPKR010000059.1 GCF_023074055.1 Bradyrhizobium sp. 141 | reverse complement strand
CTTCGCCGTCACACACCCAAGGTAGGAGCCGGATGCCTTAATTGGGCTCGTCCGGATCTGTGCGGGGGGCGCTCAGCAATGAGCGTCCCTACCGCGATCAATTTTCGGGTGGTTCTGAATCTATGGGCGACCATGATTCGGGATTTGATGATTAGTGGAGCGTCGGTCGAAGATGCGCGACGCTGTGGGCTTCTTTGTTGCGGCAGGCCAAGCAACGGATTCGTCCGCTGTTTACGCAGGAGCGGGTCGCGATCACGGCGGTTGGGCAACGAGCCCCGCATCCCTCCCGCACACGGACAAGCATCAATGCCGGTCCATGTGCAGAGCCAATTCGATGAAGAAGTCGTCAATCGCGAGCCGTGACGGGGGCGCTGACCAAGACCATAAGTCTAGCAGGCACATAAGCCTCTGAGCGCCTTCTCTGATCAAAGTGTTTATGTCGGCTTCTCCGCGATGTCGATTGCTACAACCTTTGGCAGGCTATGCAAGCCCGGAGTAACCGGCTTGCAAGCCCATCGCCTAGCATTGAGACGAATTGCGATCGGCAGATGGAATTTCATCTCGTTGTCAGCTTTGCGACTGAGCCATATTGATTTGTCGCGGATATGACTACGGAAGGCGAGGCCGCGTTGGCGCGCTGAAGGGCGCCACGGAAGTAATGCGCGGTCTCGAGGCGCACTCGGGTGCTTCGTGCCCCTTCAGTGCGCGACCGCGCTCATCAATCAGCAAGTAACAAAGCTTGTTGAGAGCCCCAGCGCTCCATGCCTAGCCGGCACAGTTGCCCGATCGTGTCGAGTTCGGATCAAGACGTCACGTGCGGTTTCGCGGTGGCATCGTATTTGCAATCAAAGATGTCGTCGCGGATCGAACTAGAAGATTGTCGATCGACGCGATCCGATATCGCGCGCTGAACCGTCCGGCATGGCGGATTGCGCCAACGAACGATGTCCTCTCGACCGCCGAACCTGCGCACTCTCTGTCGCTCGGGAGTCCGTCGCTGGTACAGCGCCCGCGGTTCGTCTATCATAAGGTCCCTGTCATGGCGTCTGCTGGTCAACCATCCTCTCGGTTAGCAACGCGTCTTGCATTCTTCGTTCCCGGGGTTGGCTTCGGGGCCTGGGCCCCGCTCGTACCATTTGCGAAAGACCGGCTGTCGGCCGATGACGGCGTGCTTGGCCTGCTACTGCTCTGCCTGGGTGCTGGATCCATCATCGCGATGCTTCTGACCGGTGTTTTGAGCGCCCGCTACGGCGTCAGGCTGATCATTCTTGTGGGTGGGCTTAGTGTCGCGATCGTCCTGCCATGCCTCACGACAGCTAGCAAGTTGGGGCTCGGCGTCGCGCTATTCGCCTTAGGCGCCTCGATAGGCTCGATTAGCGTGGCCGCGAACATTCATGCGATCGAGGTGGAGCGCACGGCGGGGTGCCCGCTGATGTCCAGCTTCCACGCTCAATTCAGCATCGGGGAACTTGTGGGGTCTGCAGCCATGACCGCTTTTCTCTCGCTGCAGATTGACGCATTTGTTTCGACTGTGGTCTGCTCGGGATTGATAGTGATCGCGATCATGCTGGCGTGGCCGCGATTGGTACCAACGGCGCAGGCGGACCAGGGTCCGTCGTTCGTTCTGCCGCGTTCCATCGTGCTCCTTCTAGCCGCGATTGCGGCGATCACCTTCCTTATCGAAGGCGCGATGCTCGATTGGGCTGCCTTGTTGGTCGTCGGCGCTGGTCTTGCTCCAAAGACGCAGGGCGGCTTAGCGTATGTACTGTTCTCCATAGCCATGACGGTGGGACGCCTTGCTGGCGACGCCGTCGTCGAACGCGCGGGGGACCGCGCGACACTTATGTTCGGAAGTCTACTGGCCTTGGTAGGTTTCGGAGCTCTGCTGGCCGCACCGGTAGCCGTCATCGCCATGATCGGCTTGCTGCTCATTGGTCTTGGCCTATCGAATGTCGCCCCGATTCTGTTCCGGCGCGCCGGCACGCAGGAGGCGATGCCCGTTGGTCCGGCGATTGCCGCGATCACGACGGTTGGTTATGCCGGAATTCTCATTGGACCGGCTGGTATAGGGTTACTGGCCAAGTACGTGGGACTGCCGGCCGCATTTGGGGTCCTAGCCGGGCTCATGTGCCTCGTCGTGCTCTTGGCACCCATCGTGACGGCGAACACACGGTGAATGCGATTTGAAACGTGACAGAGCGGCACCTCGCGCGCAAGAGAAGCTTCGATCGTGGCTTGTCTCTGATCGAGCAGACGGCAATGAGTTGGCTAGCTGATATCTGCCTGGCGCCGATGATCGGCTACTTTTTGCTGGTCCCAAAGCGGTGCGCTTCTCCGGAAGTGCTTCAGGCCCGGCGATTGGTGGTCCGCGCTCTCCCAGAGATCTGCCTTCATGCCTACGATGGGTCGCTTGATGCGCTTGCCGTTCGCCCAATCATTGCTTCATCCCAGGCTTCTATACCTGAGTGAATCCGCGCTTTCGGCTGTTCGCAAGCTCGAGTTTTCAACCCGATTGCGCAAAGCGGATGTTCGCCGAGCACAGGCGTTGATGCCTAAGAGTCTGTCCGGGATCATGCTGTTTTTTGGCAGAGCTTTCGCAGCATGAGGCGGATTGAGGCGAGGCGCAAGAACGCCAATGCCTTTCGGTTGA
>NZ_JADPKR010000080.1 GCF_023074055.1 Bradyrhizobium sp. 141 | reverse complement strand
GATCGAACGGCGACCCAGCTCGGGCGGCCACCCGGGCTGGGCCATTCCTCACGGAACGGCTCAATATAATCGATCGCCCTAATACAAGGGTGGGCAAAGCGAAGCGTGCCCACGAATGTGCCGATTTCGACGAGATCGTGGGCACGGCGCGTTGCGCCTTTGCCCACCCTACGGCACCATCTCTGTTACACCGCCCGCGCGTCATACGCGTACATGAAGTTCATGCCCCTGGCGCCGAGCGGCAGCAGCCATTTCAGCATCTGATTGCGCATCCACGCGCCGGTGGCGCTGAATTCGCGCTTGCTGTTGCCGTTGCGGCGGGCCATCGCGACGATCTTCTCGGTGCGCGGGCGACGCTCGGCCTCGAAGGCCTGGAAGGTGGCGCCGAGCTCCTGGCGCTCCTGCATCAGACGGGCAAGCCGCATCGCATCTTCCAGCGCGAGCGAGGCGCCCTGGCCGGCATGGGGGCTGGTCGCATGCGCGGCATCACCGATCAGCAGCGAGCGCTTGCGTGACCAGACCGGCAAGGTCGCGACGTCGAGCGTGTCGGTGACGACGATGTTCTCGGCGGCGTCGATAATGGCGGGGATCGGATCGTGCCAGCCGCGGTGGAAGCCACGCAGATGCTGCTTGAGCGTCGCCGGATCGAGCGCGCGAAACATCGCCGCGTCCATGCCGTGCGCGGGCTGCGTGCTCCACCACATCACGCCATCGTTCGGATCCGGGCTGCAATAACCGTAGCCAAAAAAGCCGCTCTGGCCGAACGTGGTCTCGACGTGCTGGCGGATGGGCCTGCCGTCGAGCACGGCGTGCGGCACGAAGCCGCCGAAGCCGATCAGGCCCGTATTGAACGGTTGCGGTCCGTCCGGCACGACCTGGCGGCGCGTCACAGAGTGAACGCCGTCGGCACCGATCAGGAAGTCGCCCTCGGCCGTGGTGCCGTCGGCGAAATAGGCAATGATCGGCTGGTCGCCGCGGTCCTCGATCTTGATCAGGCGCTTCTCGAAATAAAGCGAGACGCAGGCGCACCAGGCCTTGTCGATGAGGAGTTCGTTCAGCGTCGCGCGGCAGACGTTGACGGCCGGCTGGCCGAAGCGCCGTGCCATGTCGCGGTTGATCGAACCGAGCTTCTCGCCGCCTTGCGAATAGAAGTCGAAGGACTCCGCGACCGAGCCGCGGCTGATCAACTCGTTCGCCAGCCCGATCTCGTCCATCACATGCATGCCGTTCGGAGCGATCTGAAGCCCGCCGCCGATGCCCTTCGAATAGGGCCAGGCCTCGTAGATCGCGGACTCGATGCCGGCGCGGCGCAGCAGGATCGCGGCCACGGGTCCGGCAATGCCGGCGCCGATGATCAGCGCCTTGCGGGGACGATAGGACATGGGCTTGCTCCCGACGTTTCCGTGGTGGTAGGGAGAAATTACGGTCACTAAATCTCTTAGTGACTAAGATATATATCGCCTAAGAGATGAGGCCAGTCTTGTCAAGGACGAAGGCGCGTACGGCGCTGTTGCAGGAGCTCGAGGAGGCGATGCGCCGGTCGTCCGCGCAGGGCGTGCTTTACGGCCAGACCGTTGCCAACGTTGCCGGAATTGCCAATTCCGACCTTGAATGCATGGACATTCTGTACCTCGAAGGCCGCGTTACCGCCGGCCGCCTCGCCGAGGTCACGGGCCTCACGACGGGCGCCATCACCGGCGTGGTCGACCGGCTCGAAAAGGCCGGCCTGGTCCGCCGTGAACGCGACGAGAAAGACCGCCGCAAGGTCTTCATCGCGGTCGTGCCGGAGGCGGCGATGAAGATCGGCCAATTCTACGTGCCGATGCAGCAGGCGATGGAAAAGGTGTTCGGCGCTTATTCCGACGAGGAATTGCGTCTGCTGCTGCGCTTCGCCCATGAGGGCTACAAGGGCGTGCTCGCGGCGACGGAGGCGCTGAAGGGCCTGCTCGACACCCCGCCGGAGAAGCGTCCCGCTCTCAAGCTGAAGACGCGTCCTCGCCAGCCCTGATCTTGTAGATCTGTGCGGCCGCGATCATGCCCCACATCACGCCCAGCATCATCCAGAAGTGCCGCCAGTGGTCGGTGTCGATCACAAAACTTTCGCCGACGGTGCCGACGAAGGCGGCGAACACGGCGAGATAAGCGCGCTGCCAGGGCACACGGACGAAGACGTGCCGGAAGCCCATGATGACGGTGGTGAAGACCAGCGCGGGATAGCACACGCCGGCCAGCCAGCCGCCGGACATGAAGGCGTTGAGGTAGGAGTTGTGGGTGTCCTCGGGGAAGAACCGGTGGAATTGCAGCGGGCCGATGCCGAACGGCAGGTCGAGCGCCATCTCCGCCCCGAGGATGTGGCGGCCGAACCGGCCGAAACGGCCTTCGTCGTAGCTCTGGTCAAAGCTCGCGCGCTGCTTGAACATCTCGGCGGTGGAATCGAATGACAGCAGCACCGCGATCAGCGCCAGCCCCAGCACCGCGGCGAGGATCGCCATGATGATGATGCGCGAGCGCTTTGCATTGGTGCGGCTGGTCAGCACCATCAGCGCCAGCATGAAGGCCGAGGTCAGCACCAGCCCCCCCCAGGCGGCACGCGAGAAGGCGAGCAGGATCGCCAGCGACATGATGCCGAAGGCGAAGACGTTGCGGAACGCCTTGCTGAGCTTGTCCGAAACCACGCTCTGAAGCGCGAACAGCGCCGGCAGGATCAGGAAGGCGCCGAGCACGTTCGGGTCCTTGAACGTGCCGCGCGCGCGGCCGTAGAGCGTGAGGAGGTCGTTTCCGCCGGGCACCAGGTGGAAGTAGCCCGCGACCGCGAGCACCGAGGCGACCATCGCGCCGATCACGAGGCCGCGGCGGAGCATGTCGAGCCGGGCCAGCGTATCCTCGGACATGACCATGGCGAAGAACACCACGGTCACCGCCATGTACCAGGAGGTCGCGATCCAGCTCACCACCTCGGACTTGTCGAACAGCGGGATCGCGCTGATCGTGTAGCCGACATTGAGCAGGACCAGCAGGGCGACCAGCGGCATCAGCGCGAGCCGCAAGCGCAGGCCGGTGGCGAAGAATGTCACGGCCGCGAGCAGCGTCACGATCTCGTAGGGGCTCGGCTCGACGAAGACGACCGCGCCGGAGACGCCGACCAGCCACACCATCGCGCGCTGCAGCGCCAGCACGCCGGGCGCAGCCGGTGCGGCCAATTTCACGTCATCGGCTGTCGCCGCATACGCCATCACACGCTCATACGCTCACGCAACTCGTCGTCACAAACACCGCTGTCATGCTCCGCGAAAGCGGGGCATGACAGAGAAACTCAACTCAATACGCGTTCTCGTTCTTGGTCAGCAGCGAGATCGGCGTCTTCAGGAGAATGTAGAGGTCGAATAGCACCGACCAGTTCTCGATGTAATAGAGGTCGAACTCGACGCGCTTCTGGATCTTCTCTTCGTTGTCGATCTCGCCGCGCCAGCCATTGATCTGGGCCCAGCCGGTGATGCCGGGCTTGACGCGGTGGCGGGCGAAATAGCCGTCGACGGCCTCGTCGAACAGCCGGCTCTGGAGCTTGCCTTGCACCGCATGCGGACGCGGACCGACCAGCGAGAGATTGCCGGAGAAGACCACGTTGAAGAGCTGCGGCAGTTCGTCGAGGCTGGTCTTGCGGATGAAGCGGCCGACGCGGGTGACGCGCGGATCGTTCTTGGTCACGACCTTCGAGGCCGTGGGATCGGCCTGGTGATGGTACATCGAGCGGAATTTGTAGACGTCGATGCGCTCGTTGTTGAAGCCGAAGCGCTTCTGGCGGAACAGCACCGGGCCCGGGCTGTCGAGCCTCACCGCGAGCGCGACCAGTCCCATCACCGGCAGGGCTGCGAGCAGGGCGAGACTGCCGACGACGCGGTCGAACAGCCATTTCATCACCAGGTCCCAGTCGGTGATCGGCGCCTCGAACACGTCGAGCGTCGGCACCTCGCCGAGATAGGAATAGGAGCGGGGTCGGAAGCGCAGCTTGTTGGTGTGCGCGGAGAGGCGGATGTCGACCGGCAGCACCCAGAGCTTCTTCAGCATCTCCAGGATGCGCGTCTCCGCCGAGATCGGCAGCGCGAACAGCACGAGATCGACGCGGGTGCGGCGGGCGAATTCGACGATGTCGTCGACCTTGCCGAGCTTGCGCGCGCCGGCGCAGGTGTCGAGCGCGCGGCTGTCGTTGCGGTCGTCGAACACGCCGAGCACGTGGATGTCGGAATCCTGCTGCGCCTTCAGCGCTTCGACCAGCTGCTCGCCATTGCTGTCGGAGCCGACGATGATGGTGCGGCGGTCGAGCCGGCCCTGGCGGGCCCAGCCGCGCACCAGCGAGCGCAGCACCAGACGCTCGGCGATCAGCGCGGCGAGCCCGAGGAAGTAGAAGGCGGCAAGCCACAGCCGCGAGATTTCGCTGCCGTATTTGGCGAAGAAGGAGATGCCGATGAACAGCAGGAAGACGAACGACCAGGACGAGATCATCCGTGACATCTGCCGCAGCTGCCCGCGGAACAGCTGCACCTGATAGATGTCGGAGGCCTGGAAGCAGACCACGGCGGCGACCGCCACGGCGATGACCTCCGCAGGATAGACCCAGCTGAAGCCGGAGTTTGGCACGACGTAGCCGGCATAGAGCGCGATCCCGACGAGACTCAGCAGCACGAAGTCGGCGAGGCGCGCAAAGCCGGCGATCACGATCGGCGAATAGGCGCGGGCGACCTTCTGGTTGACGACCTCGAGCGCCGCGGGCGAGAGCCGGCGACGGCGCTCCACGAAGGGTTGGTCAGCGGGCTTCGCCGCAGCGCTGGTCGCGGCGTCGAGCATCGAGCGTGCGTTGAGCGGTTCCACGGGCGTCCACGTCCATTCCAAAGCCCGCGGCACGGCCTTGCGCGCGCGGGCGAGCGTCCCCTGGCCCTCCGATTATCGAACAAATCGGAAGATTTTCTAAAGCGGGCTTAAGGATGGTTAATGATTGGCAAATGCGTCGCGATAGCCGGCGATCACGCCGTCGACCATCGCGGCTTGCGAGAAATGCGCCGAGATGCGTTCGCGCAACGAGACCGCGCGCTGCGCCGTTGCCTGGGGATGGTCGAGCGCGGCGGCGATCGCCTCGGCCATGGCCTCGGAATTGCTCGGCGCGAACAGCGCCGGACTGTCGGATCCGAAGATCTCGGGGATGCCGCCGATGCGGGAAGCGATCATGGGAATGCCGGCCGCGCCGGCCTCGATCACGACATAGGGCATGGAATCACCGCGCGAGGGAACGACGAGCAGGCGCCCCTTGGAGAAACCGTAGCGCGCCTTGACGTGACCGATGAAGCGGATGGCACTGGTGAGGCCGAGCCGCTCGACCTGCGCCTTCAGCGCCGCCGTTTCCTCGCCGTCGCCGCCGAGCGTCAGCGTGACCTTCTTGCGGCCCTCGTGCAGGCGCGCCACGGCATCGACCAGCAGATCCGCGCCCTTGATGTGCCTGAACTCGCCGACATAGGCGAGGTCGGTGGCATCGTCGGCGGTCACGACAGGCTCGAACTCCTCCGGCGTGACGCCGTTGAAGACGCAATGCACCACGCCCTTGGGCGTGCCGACGATGCGTTGATAGGTGTCGCGGGCGAAGGCGCTCTCGAACAGAAACAGGTCGGTCGCATCCATCAGCGTCCGCTCCAGCCGCGCGTAGAACTCGCCCTTGAAGGTGTTGAGGGGATAGTGCAGCGAGCCGCCATGCGGCGTGTAGATGCGGATGGTGTCGTCGGAGCGCCGCCGCATGCGGATGAAGGCGCCGGCCTTGGCGCCGTGGCCATGCATGACGTCGGGCTTGAGCGTGGCGATCAGGCGCCGCATGCGAAGCCACACCAGCACGTCGTCCGGGGAGGGCTCACGGCGGATCGCCAGCCGGTGCACCCCGAGCTTCAGCCGCGGCGCGAGTTCGGCAAGTGCCTTGTCGGCGCGCTCGCCGCCGGTGAGGCTGTCGGCGAGAATGCCCACATGATGGCCGCGGTCGACCTGGCCATTGGCGACGTCGAGGATGTGGCGGAAGATACCGCCGACCGGAGCGCGCACGGCGTGCAGGATACGAAGCGGCCGGTCGGGAGAGGGGGGCATGATCAAAACCAGCGCTCGACGGCGAATGCCGAACAATTCCATGAAAATATCGAGACGGATTAAGGGCCCTCGTGGTTAACAAACGGTGATGAGCGCGTGCGCGACGATCGCCGGATGCTGCGATTAACCCAGCGGCAACCTTAATGGAGTGTAATCGCCCCGGTTGAGGTAGCTTAGTGGCGTTGCCCCTGCGGGAGTGTTCGATGCGTTTAGCGTTTTGGCGTGCCGGCAAGGACCAGGCGGTGATTGCGCGAGCCGTTTCAAAGCCCAAAGCCGAAGCCGCGCCCAAGGTTGAAGCGAAGGTTGAAGCCGAGGTCGAGACCAAGGTTGAGTCACGGCCTGCGCCCGTCCTCACCAAGCAGCCGCAAGTCGAATCCGGTGACATCGATCTGCATGCGCTCGGCGCGGCGTTGGCGCGCAGGCGCGGCTGGATCATCGTGCCGACCGTGCTGGCGCTCGTCGCATCGGTTGCCGTCGTCAATCTCGTCACGCCACGCTACAAGTCCGAATCGCGCATCCTCATCGATGGCCGCGAGAACGTGTTCCTGCGCCCGAGCAGCGATCGCACCGAGGAGCGCCAGGCGCTCGACGCCGAGGCCGTCACCAGCCAGGTGCAACTGGTGCTGTCGCGTGATCTCGCGCGCGAGATCATCAAGAAGAACAAGCTTGCCGAGCGCCCCGAATTCGATCCGGTGTTGCAAGGTATCTCGCCCTTGAAGTCGCTGGCCGCGATGATTGGTATCGGCCGCGATCCGTTCTCGATGACGCCGGAAGAACGCGTGCTCGATGCCTATTACGAGCGCCTCCAGGCCTACGCCGTCGACAAGTCGCGCGTGATCGTGGTCGAATTCCAGTCCGCCGATCCGGAGCTTGCTGCCCGCGTCGCCAATTCGATCGCCGACGGCTATCTCGTGCTCCAGCAGGGCGTGCGCCAGGAGCAGGCCAAGAACGCCAGCCAGTGGCTTGCGGGCGAGATCGAGAATTTGCGCAAGAAGGTCTCCGACGCCGAGGCCAAAGTCGAGGACTTCCGTTCCAAGTCGTCACTCTTCATAGGTACCAACAACACGACGCTGTCGAACCAGCAGATGGGTGAAGTCAACACCCAGCTCAACAATGCACGCTCGATGAAGGCCGACGCGGAGTCCAAGGCGCGGTTGATCCGCGAGATGCTCCAGAGCGGCAAGCCGATCGAGGCATCCGAAGTCGTGAACTCCGAATTGATGCGGCGGCTGTCGGAGCAGAGGGTGACGTTGCGTGCGCAGCTCGCCGAACAATCATCCACGCTGCTCGGCAACCACCCGCGGATCAAGGAGCTGAAGGCCCAGCTGGGCGATCTCGACAACCAGATTCGCGACGAAGCGGCCAAGATCTCGCGCTCGCTCGAAAGCGACGCCCGGATCGCCAGCGGGCGGGTCGATGGCATGACCGTGAGCCTCGAGCAGCTCAAGAAGCAGGCCGCCTCGACCAACGGTCAGGACGTCCAGCTTCGCGCGCTGGAGCGTGAGGCCAAGGCGCAGCGCGATCTGCTCGAGACCTACCTCGCCAAGTACCGCGAGGCCAACACCCGCGAAACCATCGACACGGCGCCGACGGATGGGCGCATCATTTCGCGCGCCATCGTCTCGAATACGCCGGCCTATCCGAAGAAGCTGCCGATCGTGCTGATCGCGACGATCGCGACACTGCTGCTCTCGTCCGGCGTCGTCGTCACCGGCGAGCTGCTGCGCCAGACCGCGCCGCGCGCCGTGGCGGCGGTGCTCCCGGCACAAGCGCCGGTGCGCCGAGCGGCGCAGGTCCAGCCGATCGTCGATCCCGTCATTGATCCCGGCATCGCCCCCGCTTTGGCAGAGCCCGCGCCGCTCCAGCCGGCGATGATGAGCGATGTGGACGTCACCGAATTCACCGAGATCGAGCGTCTCGCGGACAGCCTGCGCGCCGCCGGCGCTGCGGCGAAGAAGATCACGGTGCTCGGCACCGCGGCCGGCGAAGCCATCACGCTGTCGACATTGACGCTCGCCCGGCATCTGGCGCGGGAGGCGCGCGTCGTCGTGGTCGATCTCGCCGCGTCCTCGCCGACCATCGCCGCGGTGTCGGTCGATGCTTCGGCTTCCGGCCTTGCCGAGCTGATGCAGGGCGAGGCGTCGTTCGCGCAAATCATCACCCGGGACAAGCTGTCGCGGCTGCATCTCGTTATGGCCGGCCGTCCCTGCTTCGACCGTAGCCTGCTGCAATCGCCCCGGGTGACGCTCGCCATCGACGCGCTGTTGCGCGCCTATGATCACGTGCTGATCGACGCCGGCAGCGCCTCAGACCTTCCGGCCGAGCTGCTGACGGCGCATGCCCGCGCCGTCGTGGTGCCTGATGCATCGATGGCACCGGATGCGCGCACGCTGATGTGCGAGCAGCTGAGAGCGGTCGGCTTCAGCGAGGTGACCATGCTGAGCAAGCCCGTGCAGACGTCGAATGCGACGGACGCACTGCGCGTGGTCGCGGCGTAGGATCTTTACCCTCTCCCCTTGTGGGAGAGGGTGGCTTCGCGAAGCGAAGACGGGTGAGGGGTCTCTCTCGGCGAGTCCCGCTGTATTTTGAGCCAGAGGATAAATACCCCTCATCCGGCGCTTCGCGCCACCTTCTCCCACAAGGGGAGAAGGGATGACATCTCGCGAGAGGATGGATTCTACCCGAACGCCTGCCGCAGCCGTCGCGCCAGGTCGAACAGCATCTGGTTCTGCTTCACCAGCCGCTTGCCATGGCTGAGCGAGGACATCGCCATCGCCGCGAGTTTTCCGCGCGAGGTCAGCGGAACAAAACTGTCAAAGATCTCTTCGTTGTCCTTGCAGAACATCCGCTTGTAGTCGCCCGAACCGATGCCGAGGTCGAGCGAGCGGTAGCCGCGCTCGCCGTAGCGATCGATGATATAGCGCATCAGGATCAGGCCGGGGCTGTAGCGGGCGTGCTCGGACATCGTGTAGGTGTTGAACATCATCGAGAAACGCTCGCCGTCGGCGACCCCGGCGAAGATCGCGATCACCTCGTCGTCGCATTCGAGCGCGTGGATGTCGATGACGCGGCCTTCACCGCGCGGTGCAAGGCAGGCGCTGCGGACGAACTGTTCGACGCCGGGCTCGGCGAAGACGTTCGGGAGCTTCTGTTCCGCCATCCGCGCCGGCTTGACGCGGAAGAACCAGTCGAGCAGGCGGGTCACGTCTGCGTCGGTGGTGGCAAGGTGATAGCGATAGCCGGGGAGTGCCTGGAGCTTCTTTTCCTTGCTCTTGAGGCGACGTCGGAAGGAATTGCTGATCCGCGATGCCGGCGGCCCGCCCGGCTCCATCACCAGCTGCGGGCAGCCGTTGATCGCGCTCTGTCGCGGCAGCAGCGCAAACGGGTTCTGCTGATTGTGCCAGCGCAGCGGCTGCTGCGTCAGCGCGAGCACGTCGATGTGCTCGCGGAGCGGCGCAAGCAGCGCCTCGAGATCGGCGCTGGCGGTCTGCGCAGCGCACTCGACGTCCCACAGACCCATGTTGAAGGTCGTATGCTTGCCGCCCATGAAGCAGGCCGTGCGCACGCCGTGGCCCTGGCGCAGCGAGAGCGGTAGCAGCAGGAGCGGCCGATGTTCGGCGTCGCGGCCGATCACGACGAAGGGGCGCGCGCCCTCGCGCTCGCCGACCAGTCGCTGCCAGGGGCTCAGCAGATCAAACCGCTGATAGGGCGTGAAGAGATGGCCGGGCTCCTCGAATGCGCGCCAAGCCGTCTCGGCGGCGCCGAGGTCGGTGACGATATCGACATGCGCGATACGGCTCGCATTCGACCGCGCTGGCGCTTCTGCCGTCCGGCTTTTCATCGCCGCAGCCATGGTCATTCGCGAAACCTGTCGAGAAATCAGAAATATGCGTAATTCGGCCTGTGGCCGACCTTTGCAAAGAAATGTCAACAAAGGGTAAGGACAATGGGAGCGGGAACAGGGGCCGGCGGGCGCGAAGGGTTAAGATCTTGGCATCCGACGACAGATGGCTGGAACGGCTGCGCCTGGAGCTGGCATGGTTCACCGGCCGGGCTGCGCTGCGCAGTCGCGGTGCCGGCGCCATCCTGCGCTTTGAACGGGTGCGCCCGCGGCGGCGCGGCGGGTTTCAGCCGCTGCGTGCGCACGAAATCACGCCGCAGTTTCTCGACCGCGCCATTCGCGCGCTGAAGCGCTGGGGTTACGATTTTCTCGGCCTGGACGAGGTCTGCCGGCGCGCGGTGACGCTGCCGGAGCAGCGGCGTTTCGTGGCGCTCACCTTCGACGGTGCCAATAAGGATCTGATCGACTTTGCCTACCCGGTGCTGGCGCATCACGCCGTGCCCTTCACGATCTACGTGCCCACCGCCTTTCCCGACGGCGTCGGACAGGCCTGGTGGCTCGGGCTCGAACAGGTGATCGCGCATGAAAGCCGTATCAACCTGATGATGGGGGAGAAGGAGCAGCGCTTCGTGGTCACGGATCATGCCGAAAAGCAGGCGCTGTTTTCGCATCTCGAGAGTTGGCTGCGCTCGCTGTCGCCGGCGGATCTTTCGGCGGCGATCGCCGATCTCTGCACGCGCTACCGGATCGATCTTGCTGCGCTCGCGCGCGAGGCGTCGATGGATTGGGAGGATCTGGCGAAGCTGGCGGCCGATCCGCTCGTCACGATCGGCAGCGCCACCGTGAACTATCCAGTCCTGGCCAACATGAAGGACGGAGCGGCGTTGCGCGAGATGACGATGGGCAAGGCGGTCGCCGAAGCGGCGTTCAGGCGCGAGATCCGCCATCTTGCCTTTCCGTTCGGTGATCGCGCCTCGTTCCGGCGTAGCCACGTCGTCATGGCGGAGGAGGCGGGCTTTGCCAGCGCGGTGTCGACGATCCCGGGCATCGTGGATGCGGAGGGGCGGACCAATCTGCGCGCGCTGCCGCGGATCGCCTGGGACGGCCGTGTGCGCTCGCTGCGCATGTTGCGCGTGCTGGTGTCGGGTGTTGCTTTTGCACCGGTGAAGCCGACCGGCGGCGCTGCGAGCTAGAGGCGTTACGAATTGGATTTGGCCCGGTCGGGACGCTGCATCCAGCTCACGATCGGCATCGCCGGCAGCACCCAGCCCATGCCGACCACCACGTAGTAAATCGCCTGCCGCCAGCCGGATTCGGCAATCCAAGGCATCTGCGCCGCGGCCATGCCGAGCAGGGCCCAGACCGTGGCCAGTACCAGGAGCAGGATGGCGCCGAGGAACTTGCGGGTACGGATCGTCATGGTGGAAGCTTGCGGCCTTCGCGTAACTTGCGCTGCGGGAGCGGGGGACTATAAGGGGCACGCAGTCCGGTTCAAGCCCTGGTTTTAACCCCTGAAATGACGACGGATTCCGTTCCAACCAACCCCCATCGCGCCGTGCGCTGGTGGCTGATTTCGGTAGCCGCTTTGATCGCGCTGATGGTGCTGGTCGGCGGTGCGACGCGGCTGACGGAATCCGGCCTCTCGATCGTCGAATGGAAGCCGGTCACGGGCAGCGTGCCGCCGCTGTCGGAGGCGCAGTGGACCGATGCGTTCGAGGCCTACAAGAAAATCCCGCAATATCGCGAGCTCAACGCGGGCATGAGCCTGTCCGAGTTCAAGCAGATCTTCTGGTGGGAGTGGAGCCACCGGTTGCTTGGCCGCTTCATCGGCGTCGCCTATCTCTTGCCGTTCCTGTTCTTCCTGTGGCGTGGCGGCCTGTCGGGCGAATTGAAGCGGCGGCTGTGGCTGCTGTTCGCGCTCGGCGGTCTCCAGGGCGCGGTCGGCTGGTGGATGGTGGCCTCGGGTCTGACGGAACGGATCGAGGTGTCGCAATATCGGCTGGCGACGCATCTGGTGCTCGCACTGCTGATCTTCGCCGGCATCGTCTGGACGGTGCGGCGGCTCAAGCAGCGGCCGCAGATCGCAGCACCGGCGCGGCTGCGGTTCACGAGCGCGCTGCTGCTCGTCCTGACGTTCGTGCAGATCTATTTCGGTGCGCTGGTCGCGGGCTTGCGCGCAGGGCGCGCCTACAACACCTGGCCGCAGATCGACGGCGCGTTCATTCCCTCGGCGGAGCGGCTCTGGTTCGAGACGCCGTGGTGGCGCAACATGTTCGACAATGTCCTGACAGTGCAGTTCGAGCACCGCATGACCGCCTATGCGCTGTTCGTGCTGGCGGCGTTGCACGCGATCGACACGGTGCGCTCGCGCGCGGGTTCTGCGGCCAGCGGCGCGCTCTGGCTGCTCGCGGCGGTGAGCGTGCAGGCGGTGCTCGGCATTCTCACGCTGCTGAACCAGGTGCCGATTGATCTCGCGCTTTCGCACCAGGCGGTTGCGATCGCAGTGCTGACACTCGCGGTGATGCAGGTGGAGCGGCTGGCTTCGCGACAGCCGACCGAAGCCCAGCCGCACGCGGTTCCGATCGGGCAGGCCGGCTGATCGGATCAGCAATAGCCGTAGACGCCGCAGGCATATGGCAGTCGCCAGAAATAATCGACCTGCTTGCCGCCGTAATACGCGCCCTGATAGTCGTAGGACCACGGACGGCCGTAATAGCCCGGCAATGTATGCGAGCCCGGCAGCAGCGGCGTGCCCGGCAGGTTGCGAATGTAGCTGCCGATGCCATAGGCCGGCGAGATCAGCGCATCCGGATCGGTTTCGACATAAACCTGCGGCGGCTCCTGCGGCGGAGCGGCGGCCCGCCGCTTCGGCGTGGCCGGCAAGTCGGCAGCGACGGCAGCCGAGACCGTCAGCATTGCAGCAAGGGCAGGCACCATCCAGCGCAACATCGTCGGCTCCGAATCAAAGGGGCGATCCAACGATGATGTATGCGGCAGATATGGTTAACGACTGTTAACCGAGGCTTGGTCATTCCGGGGCGGTGCGAAGCACCGAACCCGGAATCCAGAGGTGATTATACCACTTCGACATTCCGGGTTCGCGCAGTCGCGCGCCCCGGAACGACGTGGATGCTAAGCCCCCAGCGCCTGCTCCAGATCCGCGATCAGATCTTCCTTGTCCTCGATGCCGATCGAGAGCCGCACCACGTCGGGGCCGGCGCCGGACTTCACCTTCGCCGCGTCGTCGAGCTGGCTGTGCGTGGTCGAGGCAGGATGGATCACGAGCGAGCGGGTGTCGCCGACGTTCGCCAGGTGCGAGAACAGCTGCAATTTCGACACCAGGCTGACGCCAGCGTCATAGCCGCCCTTCAGGCTGAAGGTGAACACGGCGCCCGCACCCTTCGGCGCGTATTTGCGTGCGAGCTGGTTGTACTTGTCGCTGGCAAGGCCGGCATAGTTGACCGAGGCTACCGCCGGATGTCCCGCGAGGAATTCAGCGACGGCCTTGGCATTGTCGCAGTGCTTCTGCATGCGCAGCGGCAGCGTCTCGATGCCGGTCAGGATCATGAAGGCGTTGAAGGGCGACAGCGCGGGGCCGAGGTCGCGCAGGCCGAGCACGCGGCAGGCGATCGCGAAGGCGAAATTGCCGAAGGTCTCCTGCAGGCGGATGCCGTGATATTCGGGCCGCGGTTCCGACAGCATCGGGTACTTGCCGCCCGTGGACCAGTCGAACGTGCCGGCGTCGACGATGATGCCGCCGAGCGAATTGCCGTGACCGCCCAGGAATTTCGTCAGTGAGTGCACGACGATGTCGGCGCCGTGGTCGATCGGGCGGATCAGATAGGGCGAAGCCAGCGTGTTGTCGACGATCAACGGCACGCCCGCCTTGCGCGCCACCGTCGAGATCGCCTCGATGTCGGTGATGCTGCCGGCGGGATTGGCGATGGACTCGATGAAGATCGCCTTGGTGCGCGGCGTCACCGCGCGCTCGAAGCTTGCGATGTCATCGGGATCGGCCCACACCACGTTCCAGCCGAAGCTCTTGAACGCATGCGTGAACTGGTTGATCGATCCGCCGTAGAGCTTTCGCGCGGCGATGAACTCGTCGCCGGGCTGCAGCAATTGCTGCAATATCACGACCTGCGCGGCATGGCCCGAGGCCACCGCAAGCGCAGCCGTGCCGCCTTCGAGGGCGGCGACACGCTCTTCCAGCACCGCGTTGGTGGGATTGCCGATGCGGGTATAGATGTTGCCGAACGCCTGCAAGCCGAACAGCGAGGCGGCGTGATCCGCGTCGTTGAAGACGAACGAGGTCGTTTGATAAATCGGAGTTGCGCGCGCACCGGTCGTCGGATCGGGCTGTGCACCGGCATGCACGGCGAGGGTTGAAAATCCCGGAAGGCGATCGCTCATTGAGGGCGTCCTGTTCTCTTGGTCTGAAATCGCGCGGCATGCTGATGGGCGCCGCGCTCGCCGTCAAGGCGCCGCTTCACAGCAATACCATTTGGGCATGATCGTGCTACGCATTGTCGCGTTCACGAAACGAAGCCTTCGCGATCGGGTCAGCTTTGCTCGGTCTTGTTTTTGGCGGCGCGATCGGAGGCGGCGGTGTCGCCACCCCCGACACTCATCCGATTGAGGGATAGCCGCATGCCTTGCGTCGGTACCGGCGCCCGCTTGGAACTGAGTGTGCGCGAATTCACGCCCATCCAGGAGATCTCGGACGACAAGCGGCCATATTCGATCTTGGGGCAGCGGTTCATCACCACCTTGATACCAACCGATTCCGCCTTCAGCGCCGCCGCGTCATCGCGCGCGCCGAGCTGCATCCAGATCACCTTCGGCAGCGGATCGAGCGTGAGTGCCTCTTCGACGACAGGCATGATGTGGCTGGAATTGCGAAAGATGTCGATCATGTCGATGGGACGGCCAATGTCGGAGAGCGAGGCGATGAAGGGCTTTCCGAGTAGTTCCTTGCCGACATGGCCGGGATTGACCGGGATCATGTCGTAGCCGCGCTGCGCCAGATATTTGAACGCAAAATAGCTCGGCCGCACATTGACCGGCGAGGCACCGACCATCGCGATCGACTTCACGCTGTTGAGGATGCCGCGGATGTAATTGTCGGGATAGGCGTCGTGGTTCATTGCTCGTTCTTCTTCCTTGTCATTGCGAGGAGCGAAGCGACGAAGCAATCCAGGCTGTCACCGCGGAGGTATTCTGGATTGCTTCGCTTCGCTCGCAATGACGAACTTCACTCATCCCGCCAATTCGGCGTGCGCTTCTCGATGAACGCGCCGATGCCTTCCTCGGCATCTCGCGCCATCATGTTCTCGGTCATCACCTCGGCCGCATAGCGATAGGCATCGGCAAGGCTCATCTCGGCCTGGCGATAGAACGCCTCCTTGCCGAGCTTGACGGTGTAGGCGGATTTCAGCGCGACCTGCTCCGCCAGCGCAATCGCGGCGTTGCGCTCGGTGCCGGCTGGGACGACGCGATTGATGAGTCCGATCTCGCGGGCGCGGGCCGCCGGGATCGGCTCGCCGGTCAGCAGCATCTCCATCGCCTGCTTGCGCGGCACGTTGCGCGACAGCGCCACCATCGGGGTCGAACAGAACAGGCCGATGTCGACGCCGGGGGTGGCGAAGCTCGCCGCGTCCGAGGCAATGGCGAGATCGCAGCTCGCCACAAGCTGGCAGCCGGCCGCGGTCGCAATGCCCTGGACGGCAGCAACCACCGGCTTTGGCAGGTGCACGATCGCCTGCATCATCGCGCTGCAGGCGGTCATCATATCGGCGAAGAAGGCACGGCCGCGATCGGGATCGGCGCGGCGCGCGGTGAGCTCCTTCATGTCGTGGCCGGCAGAGAAGGCGGGACCGTTGGCCGCGATCACGACGCCGCGGACCGCCTTGTCGTCGCGGATGTCGTTGAGCTCGGCATGCAGGCTGGCAATCATCGCTTCCGACAGGCTGTTGCGCGCGCCCGGCCGGTTCAGCGTGAGGACGGTGATGGGGCCTGCGGTCTCGCGCAGCAGGATCGGCGGTTGCGGGGAGGGGGCGCGGGCGGCCTGGGCGGACATCGGAGCGTTTCCGTTGGATTATTGCATTTGGATGACGCAGATAACTTAATGTAACAGGGGACGTGAAGCGAGGGTGGGAACAGCATGGCATTAGCGAAAATGAGGGTGGCGGAGGTCGAACAGTTTCTCCGCGACGAATTTCCCCAGGCGTTCAGCGGCGACGACATCACGATCGAAAGCGCAGACGGCCAGACCTGCCTTTTGCGCCAGCGCTACAGCGAAAGGATGCTGCGGCCGGGCGGAACCGTGTCCGGCCCGACGCTGATGGCGCTCGCCGATTTCGCCATGTACGTGGTGCTCCTGTCCGCGATCGGTCCGATTGGGCTCGCCGTGACCACCAACCTCAACATCAACTTCCTGCGCAAGGGCCAGCCCGGCCAGGACGTGCTGGCGGAGGCGCGGCTGCTCAAGCTGGGCAAGCGGCTGGCAGTCGGGGAGGTGAAGCTGTTGTCCGGCACCTCGCCCGATCCGATCGCGCATGTCACCTCGACCTATTCCATTCCAACTATTTGAGCTTTTTGCAGGTAATATAGCACCATAATTTTAAATCATTGATATTGCGAGCCTAATTTCCGTCTGCCGGCATTGACCGTGGCGCGTCTCTTCTCTAGAAAGCCGCGCAGTCCGGTGCGGTGTTCGCGCCGATGCTCCCCGTCCACGGAAACTCTGACATGAAAACCTTTTCGGCAAAGCCGGCTGAGGTGACGAAGAAGTGGGTGCTGATCGACGCCAAGGGTCTGGTCGTCGGCCGCCTCGCCACCATCGTCGCCATGCGCCTGCGCGGCAAACACCTCCCGACCTACACCCCGCACGTTGATTGCGGCGACAACGTCATCATCATCAACGCGCAGCATGCGGTCCTCACCGGGCGCAAGCGCGAGCAGAAGACCTATTACAAGCACACCGGCTACGTCGGCCACATCAAGGAGCGCACCGCGCGCCAGATCCTCGAGGGCAAGCATCCCGAGCGCGTGCTCGAGAAGGCCGTTGAGCGCATGATCCCGCGTGGCCCGCTCGGTCGCGTCCAGATGGGCAACCTGCGTGTCTACGGCGGCGCCGATCATCCGCACGAGGCTCAGACCCCCGAGAAGATCGACATCGCCAAGTTGAACCGCAAGAACACGAGGGCCGCATAACATGGCCGAATCCATCCAGTCGCTCGACCAGCTCTCGCAGCTCAAGACGGCGGCCGCGCCCGACGCGCCCAAGCACGAGAAGAAGGTCGACAAGTTCAACCGCGCCTATGCCACCGGCAAGCGCAAGGACGCGGTCGCTCGCGTGTGGATCAAGCCGGGCGCCGGCAAGGTCACCGTCAACTCGCGCGAGGTCGAGGTCTATTTCGCCCGTCCCGTGCTGCGCATGATGATTGAGCAGCCGTTCTCGGTGGCCGCGCGTTCCGGCCAGTACGACGTGATCTGCACCGTCGCCGGCGGCGGCCTGTCCGGCCAGGCCGGCGCGGTCCGTCACGGCATCTCCAAGGCGCTGACCTATTTCGAGCCGGAGCTGCGCTCCGTGCTCAAGAAGGGCGGCTTCCTGACCCGCGACTCGCGCGTGGTCGAGCGCAAGAAGTACGGCAAGGCCAAGGCCCGCCGGTCCTTCCAGTTCTCGAAGCGTTAATCGCTTCGGTCACATTCGCCGCGAAAGCGGCTTCAATGAGATGCAAAAGGGCGCTGATTTCAGCGCCCTTTTTGCTGTTCGTTTGTACGCAAATTGATGGCGTGTTTCCCGAAAACTTAGGTCCGCGCGAAAACCTGAATGGAACTCGCGGGACCTAGCGTCGCATTCGGAAGGGCGCGCAAATCGGCTGGGCCGGTCGCGTAACTGCTATGTTCTAGAGGGGGCCGACATGATGTCGCTCGATAGCATCACGCTCTATTTGGTCGCCACCATGGTTGCCGCACTGCTCGGCGCCATGATGGTGTTTTTCGGCAGGCAGGAGGACAGCCCTGCACTGAAATGGTGGGGCACCGCCTATCTGCTCGGTGCCGCCTCCGTCGCGCTGTGGACCGCGGCCGGCGACAGGCTGGGCCCGCATCTTTACCTTGCGTTGAACGCGGTCGGCTTCGTCGCCTGCGGCATGGTGTGGAATGCGGCGCGCGTTTTCCACGGCCGCAAGCCGAACTGGCCCGGCCTCGTGCTCGGCGCGCTCGCCTGGGTCGCCGCAGTCACGCTGCTCGATCCCGCGGCGTCCATGCTGCGCATGATCGCCGGTGCCGGCATCGTCTCGGTCTATGCGGCGCTGACCGCCAGCGAGCTCTGGACCGAACGGCGCAAGAGCCTGCAGCGGCGCTGGCCGGCCTTCGTGGTGCCGGTGATGCACGGCTGCGTGTTGATGCTGCCGATCCTGATCGGCAGCTTCCTGCGCCCGCACGATGCCGGCTTCTCGTCGAGCATCTGGGTCACCGTGTTTGCCGTCGAGCTCGTCCTCTATGCCGTCGGCACCGTGTTCGTGATCTTCATGCTGGTATCCGAGCGCACCGTGACCGCGCACCGGACTGCAGCGTCGACCGATCCGCTGACCGGCATGCTCAACCGGCGCGGCTTCTCGGAAGCCTGCTCGCGCGTGATCGAGCGCGAAGCCAAGGCCGGACGTCCCGTGACCGTGATGATCTTCGACATCGACCACTTCAAGTCGATCAATGATCGCTTCGGCCATCCGGCCGGTGACGAGATGCTGAAACTGTTTTCGACCGTCGTCGTCAACAACCTACGCATCACCGACCTGTCGGGCCGCATCGGCGGCGAGGAATTCGCAGCGCTGCTGCCGTGTTCGCTGGAGGAGGGCGTGCTGGTCGCCGAGCGCGTGCGCGAGGCGTTCGAGACCTCCGGCGTCGTGGTCGATGAGGGCCCGGTCGACACCACCGTCAGCATCGGCGTCGCCGGCGGGCCCGCCGGCACCGAGCTCGAGGTGCTGCTGGCTTCGGCCGACACCGCGCTCTATCAGGCCAAGCGCGGCGGCCGTAACCGCGTCGAGGCGGCGGAGGAGCTGCCGCTGTCGCTGGAGAATTGGCGCCGCCAGAGCGCCGCGCGGGTCGGTGCGCCGCAGGTGCGGCCGGCCACCGCCTGAGATGCAATGCGGCATTGCGGTAACTCTCTGTTTACCATTCGATCCCTACCATTGCGGTCATGGAATCGATCCGTCGACAGAACCCGCAGGCTGCCCTGATGTCGCTCGAAGCCGCTGCGGCCTCGGCACGCAGCGGTTTCGCCTGTCTGTTCTCGACCGCGGATGAGTACGAGAGCGCGCTGATCACGGAGCGCCGCGCGCAGGGACGCTACGCGCAAAGCCGCCGCAGCTACTGGCCGCTCGCGCTGTTCGTCGGCTGCGCACTCATCGTGGCGGGCACGGTTCTGTTGCTGGTCTGAGTGACCTGCATTTAGGAGACCTGCATCTAGGAGACCTGCATTTTTGGGCCGACCAGGGCGCCGTTTCGGCGCCTTTTTCTTTTTGGCCGGCTGCGGTAGACACGCCCATCGAACAAAAACGGGTGGAAACCGATGATCACCGAGATCGCGCAAATCGACGTCAAGCCGGGCAGCGAGAAGGACTTTGAGGCTGCCGTCGCCAAGGCCAAGGCCGCTTTCGGCCGCTCCAAGGGGTTTCATGGTTTCGAGCTGCACAAGTCGATCGAGAAGCCGCAGCGCTACCGGCTGATGGTGAAATGGGCGACGCTGGAAAACCACACCGTCGATTTCCGCGGCTCGGAGAATTTCACTGAATGGCGCGGCCTCGTCGGCCAGTATTTTGCCGCGCCCCCGGAGGTCGAGCACACCGAGACCGTGCTGACCACCTGAGGCGCTTTATTTTGGAAGCATGATCTTTTCGGAAAACCGCCGTACACTTTTCCGGATCATGCTCTACGCCGCCTCGGCCAGCGGCGCCTCCTCATACGTCTTGAAATGGTCGATCATGACCTTGGCGATGGCGACCAGCGGCAGCGCCAGCGCGAGGCCCCAGATTCCGAACACGACGCCGAGCACGATCTGGAACGCGAACAGCGTGGCCGGCGGGATGTCGAGCGCCTGCCGCTGCAGGATCGGCGTCAGCACGTAGCTCTCCATGGCGTGCACGCCCATGAAGAGCAGAAAGGCCGACAGCGCCGGGATCCAGCCCGAGGCGAGGCTTGCCAGCACCACGATGACGCCGGCGATGATGGCCCCGACGGTCGGGATGAAGGCGAGCAGGCCGGCCTGAATCCCCAGGATGAACGAGCCGGGGATGCCGATGAGGGCAAGCCCGATCCAGGTCACGGCGCCGACCGCGAGCATGACGATGATCTGTGCGATCAGCCAGCGCTCCAGTGTCTCGGCTATGCGGTCGATGATGAGGGTGACGCGGGTGCGGTGCCTCGCCGGCGCCAGGAACAGCAGGCCGTCGTGATAGACGGCGGGCTGGGCGGCGAAGGCAAAGCCCAGGAACAGCACGATGAAGATGTTGCCCACACCGTGGATGGTGCCGAGCAGCAGCTTGAAGGTCTGGCTCACGATCGCTCCGCCGCTGGAGGCCAGCGCGCCCGCGCCGGGCAATGGACCGCGCGAGGGCGCTGCCGGTGAGGGCGTCGCCTCCGACGGAGTATTGGCCGAGGGCTCAGACACACCGTTGCCGAGATCGAAGAAGCTGGTGTCGATGCCGTGGTTATCGAGGAAGGACCTGACGTTGACGAGCTGCGATTTGAGGGTCTTGCTCAGCAGCGAAGCCTGCTCGGCAATGGTGGCGCCGCCGAGATAGGCGATGCCGGCGAGCATCAGGGCGAGCGCGGTGCAGACGATCGCGAGCCGCAGCGCATGCGGCAGGGGCACGCGGCGGCCGAGCGCGATCGTCAGCGCGTTGAGACCGAGACCGAGCAGCATGCCGGTGAAGATCAGCAGCAGGGTGGGGGCGAAATACCAGGTGAAGGCGAGCAGCGCGGTGAAGAGCACCACGCCGATGCCCCCGACCGAGATCGCCCAAGCCTGATCCCAAGCCTGATCGCCGCGGGTCCGGGAGCGTTCATCTTTGGACATGGTCACATCGGGTCCTTTTCAGCGCGGTGCGCGCCGCACTCTCTCGACAAACGCGCGTCCGATCAAGACCGCGTCAACGCGCTGGTTTGACGCCGGCGCGCCGACAGTGCAGAGCGATGAGGAAAGAACAATGGGGGCCGTTTGAGCTTCATCAGCAAATGGGCCGGTCTGATCGGGCTCCTGGCCTTGCTCGTGATCGGCGACCAGATCCGCATCAACCGGCCCGGCCACAAATTCCGCCTCACGGTCGAGGTGACGACGCCTGACGGGATCAAGACCGGGTCCGGCATTCTCGCCGTCGTGCCCGACCGCAACTATAACCGCGGCGGCCGCACCACGATGCGCGGGGAGGCGGTGTTCGTCGACCTCGGCGGCAAAGGCAGGAATCTGGTGGCATTGCTGGCGCATCGGCAGGGCGCCAAGCTGGACTTCGACGACATCAACTATGTCGCGCTCCGCGCCTATGGTGCCGCGCGCGGCAACCGCGTCTCGTTCAACGATATCCACCGGCAGACCGGCGTCGTCCCGGTGCAGGGAGACCTCGTTCCCGTGCTCGTGAGCTTTGGCGATCCCAATGATCCCAAGTCCGCGCGCCTTGTCGCCGGCGACCATGCGGAGGCGGTTCTGGGCGAGGGCTATGCGATCCGGGGCCTCACGGCCGAGGTCGTGCCCAACGGGTTTTGGCCGATTGATTTCGGTGGGGCGCTCGGGGAGCCCGTGACGCGCGGAATCAACGCGAAACTGCCCTGGCTGGCCGCGCCGGGCGATCCGGCGGCAACTGCACTGGAGGGCGCCGGCCTGCCCGCCGGGGGCGAGGCCCGGGAGGCCTTTGCGCGAAAATAGCATTGCCGTCCCGCGTACCCTTCTGTTGAATTTGTTCCATCCCAAGGGCATGTTGGGGAATCTTCTTAACGGAGAGGCGCGGAACGATAGATGAGAAAGCCGGTCGTCGGCGTGATCGGGAATGCCCATCGCGTCGAAAATCGATTTCAGGTCCAGATGGTCGGCGAGCGCAATTTGCGCGCCGTGGCCGAGGTCTCCGGCGGCCTGCCGGTGATGTTCGCGGGCGCGCCTGACATCACCGATATCGGCGCGCTGCTCGACGTGGTCGACGGGATTGTGCTCACCGGCGCCCGCGCCAATGTCCATCCGACCCACTTCAATGTCGACCCGTGTGAGCGGCACGAGCCGTACGATATCCATCGCGACGAGGTGGCGCTGGCGCTTTCGGTCGCCTGCGTTGCCCGCGGCGTGCCGCTGTTCGGCATCTGCCGTGGCCTCCAGGAGATGAACGTCGCCTTCGGCGGCTCGCTGCATCCCGAGATCCGCGAAATCCCCGGCCGCATGAACCATCGCATGCCCCGGCTCGAGAACGGTGAGATCCATCCCGATCCGACCGTCGTGTTCGCCGACCGTCACGACGTCGACCTGACGCCCGGCGGGGCGTTCGCAAGACTGCTCGGCTGCGAGAAGATCCGGGTCAATTCGTTGCACGGGCAGGGCATATTGGAGCCCGGCAAGCGCGTGCTGATCGAAGGCATCGCCGAGGACGGCACCATCGAGGCGATCCGCATCGCGGAAGCCCCGACCTTTGCGCTCGGCGTGCAATGGCACGCCGAATACGATCCCCAGCACAATCCCATCAACCGCAAGCTGTTCGAGGCGTTCGGCGACGCCTTGGTCGCAAAGCAGAAGGCGGCGGCGTAGGGCGGCTGTGCGGTGAGGGGCCGTAGGCCAAGCTCTCGCAATGACGAACCTGGGACGACTGGATCGCTCTTTCAATTGACTATCCAACTGGCAGACGCGCCTTCGCCATCTCGCGGCGCATTTCGCCCGAGGCTTGCTGTCGTTCGGCGCCCGATGAAGGCCAAAGGGCACAGGGAAGGCCGGGCGCCGGCGGCACCCGAGATCCGTGCGCTACGAAGATGCACACGGGGTGGATCACAGGTGATGCCGGTCGCCCGGCCTTCCCTGCGCGGATGGTTTTAACGGTGTCCTTCGTGCTCTCCTCGGGGAGCGATGCACTATTGCCCCCGTCGCCTTGCGGATGGCTGATGCGCGCACCGGTTGGCCGCCACATCACCGCAAACCTTGACGCACAGACCCCGGGCGTCAGGACCACACGACTTCTCCGTCCGCGGACGATCCCGCCGAAATGACTGGAGGCTTGCGTGTGCTCGCTCCCAGACATCAACGAGACCGCTGTGACCGCGCCGTGTCGTACCGCGTCGCCTGAGGACTCACGGTTGCCCGCCCTGTCATCACGCGTGTCGCGCCGGCGCTACCGCGTCCACCGCCACCCGGCCCGCATCTCGTGACGATCGCGAAGCGCCCCTTTGGCAAGGGCCGGGATGGCGAGTGTATGTCACAAATCCGAAATTCGGGAAAGTGGAATATTTTTGCGGGAAGGGCTTGACGGGGTGTGTTGCCCGACGCCTCACGCAAGGCTTGATCTCCGTTGGAGACCTAGGCGGACCGGGCCGGATTGCGCTATCCCAATGCCGGGAGTCGCTTTATCGGGAAGACCAGGGGGCGGACTCATTAGCCCGAAGCCATAGCCTGATCGAGGCGCGTTGAACGAAGGCCAGGTAGTTGGAGGCAAGCCTGTCGTAGCGCGTCGCGACGCGACGACATCGTTTGATCCTGTTGAAGAACCGTTCCACCCGGTTGCGGGCGCGGTAGAGATAGGGGCCGAAGCAGATCGGATCACTGCGATTGCTCTTCGGCCGGATGTTAGCCCACGAGCCTCGCTTCATTGCAAGCTGTCTGATCCAGTCGGCGTCATAGCCACGGTCGGCAAGCAACATTGACCCGGATTTCAAACCAGACAGCAGTTTTCCGGCCAGTCTAACGTCGTGAGCCTCACCGGGGCTCAGCGCCAGCCGGACTACCGACCAATGCGTGAATTTTGCTCGTCAAGCCGCCCTGGGACCTTCCCATCGATTGGCGCTGGTTCCTGGTGATGCAGGCTCCATGCTGATGCACGCGGACGATGGAGGTGTCGATCATCTGGACAGCGGCATCATGAGCAGCGGCAAGCGCGTCTATGATACGACCCCAGACGCCAGCTCGCCGCCACCTGACGAAGCGATTATAGCAAGTGGTGTACGGACCAAACCCTTCCGGCAGCTCGGGCGCTTTCGGAGAAGAAGCGGACGTCAACCAGCCAACATCCCCCGCTGAATCCGTCGGAAATGACCCAAGAAACATTGCGGGCGATTACGGTTGGCGTAGGGTGGGCAAGGCGGACCCCAAGTAGGTGCTGCACTAATCGAAACTCCGGGGCCGCAGACGTCAGATCGCCGCGATGTATTTGGCTGTAGCGAGGTCCGCCGACCAATCAGCTGCCGGTCCAGATCGAGATGCTGATCGTGCGATGCAAGCAGGACAAGCCACATTGGGGCGCGCCGAAGATACGCGAGCGGCTGGCCCGGCTTTATCCGGATGTCCACACCCCGGCGACCCGATACCGGCGTTCCTCAGAGGCCCAGGCCCGCGCCCCACGCCCACGCCAGCTTGCTGAAGCTGCCACCCCCTCAAGTTATTTTTTGTGCCGCGACCCCAGCGCCGGGTTTGCGCCCTCTTGTCTGGGTGAATGCGCCATAGCGGCGCGTCACGAACCGGAGCACAGAACCATGTGGTATAGGAAGAACGTTAGCGGGTGGGAGCGCGCGGCCAGGCTGATCGGCGGGGGCTTGATGCTCATCTGCGGCGTGGTTGCGCTGCACGCTTCGCCGCTCGGGCTATTGCTCAGCGGCACGGGTGTCGTGACGCTGGTCACCGGCGTGTTCGGCTATTGCCCTGCCTGCGCCATCGCCGGGCGCGAGCCACTGAAGGGGTGACTGCCTTGGCGCGCGTATCAGACGATCTCTTGCTCGCGGCACAGTCGGGTGACCGGCACGCGCTGACACAGCTATTGGTCGCGCTGCAGCCGGACATTCGACGCTACGCCCGGCGCCTTTGCTACCGCGCCTCGGTTATCGAAGATGTGGTGCAAGAAGCACTCATCGTCGTGTACCGGCGCGTGGGCACGATCCGCAGTCCAGCCGCACTCGCCGGCTGGCTGCTGACCGTCATCGCGCGCCTTTGCATGCTGCCGGCGCTGATGCTGATGCGCGGAGTCGAGGAGCTCGCCAGCCTGGAAGAGTCACGCGAGCTCGCAAAGGTCCCGCCGGACGAGTTGCGCGTAGACTTGGTCAATGCGATCGAGTCGCTTTCGCCGTCCCATCGCAAAGTGCTGCTGCTGCGAGATCTCGAAGATCTGACGATTTGGGAAATCGCCGGGCGGCTCGGCGTGACGCGCGAAGCGGCCAAAAGCCGCCTGCGCCGCGCCCGCGCACTGGTGCGCGAATACCTGCTCGGCACAAAGGACAGCGGACGAGAGAGCACATGAATTACTTTCGTGGAGTCGGCATGTTCGGGAGCGCTTTCCTAGGCGCACACCTGATGCGCGGTGCAGCTGCGGCGGCGCTACTCGCTTGGGCCATCGTCCACCAGACCGCGCACCCTTGGTTATCCTTGGGCGCGGGCGTTGCCGCGCTCGTCGCGCTACGCGGATGCCCGATGTGCTGGACAGCGGGCCTGGTCGAGACGCTTTCTCAAGGCCGTCGCGATTCAACCGCTGAACGCGCTGACCGGACATGGCTGCATTAACATCGCGGCAGGACGGGAGGATGCATTGTCGAAGATCACAGCAATCCTAGGATCCGCCCTGTTTTTCCTCGTTGCACCGGCGATGTTGGCGGGCGTCATCCCATGGTCGATCACGCATTGGGAATTTCGGCCACCCTTTTTAGAAGCCGAAGCGACACGCTTGGCTGGGCTCGCGTTCATTATTGCCGGCGTGTCCGGATTGTTAGATTCGTTTGCGCGCTTTGCGTTGCAGGGTCTGGGCACGCCCGCGCCGATCGCGCCACCACGCAATCTCGTGGTGAGCGGATTATACCGCTATGTGCGCAATCCGATTTATGTTGCAGTTGTTGCCGTCATTCTTGGTCAGGCGGTGTTATTCGCTGACCGGCATCTCCTCGGCTACGGCGCGTTGATCTGGCTCTTTTTTCACATCTTCGTAATTGCCTATGAGGAGCCGACGCTCCGCCAAAGCTTCGGAGCCGAGTATGAAAGCTATTGCGCCAATGTGCCGCGCTGGCTTCCCCGACTCACTCAGCGAGCCGTCTAACCGATTTGATGCTCGGTGAGGTCGAAACGTCTGAATCTGGCCCTTTCGCGTCATTTGCTGCGGTCGCACAAAGGTGGTCGGTGTTGGCGCGAAGCGGACATCACCGACGATTTATGAGTACGCGTACTAGTTTGATGGGTTTGGCAGATACAACTAAAGTTCTGCCCCAAGACGGAGGATTACCTTCATGAGCAGACCTGTGAAGACTGAAAGCGAACTCATCGCCATGGCGAGGGCCGAGTTGAAGGTCCACGCCGACTGCCCCGATGGAATGACAATTTCCATCCTCCGCGACGGCCATTCCTGGGAGTTTCGAGCCAGCGCAGATCGGGCGACCTCGGATCGTCCGGGCTACCCTGAATGCGTCGCCATGCTTGTCCAGATCGGCGATCATCTCTGCAAGCAGTACGACGTCGAGGGTTAGGCGCACCTCGATCGCGCAGGCACGGCGGTGTCAGAACACGCGTTCGATCACCATCGTCAGACCAGCCGCCAACGACATGACGATCACCAGTGGAATTCCTGTCTCGAAGAACGGCAGCGCCATCCATCGATGTGGCTGCCCGTTGCGAGGCAGGAACAACCAGAGAAGGCGGTTGACAACACGACCAGGAGTGCGCCGATCACGAAATTACCCTCTGGAGCTGCGATATCCGCATTAGAGGCAGTCCGTCCGAGGATCGCATTGCCGGCAGCCCCCAGGTCAACCCATTAAGCACTGCGGCCGTGTTTTAGACTTTACCCCGTTAGATTGTCCATTTTCTTGTTGACCCGGAATTGGCTGACGGTAATTGTGCCTTGCTTCCCGCGGCGGGCGAGACCCGAACATGTCTTGCCGAAAACCGACAACAAGAACGGGCGGAAGCATCAGGAGGGTGAACTAGCTCCCGCGCAGAGGTGGAAGGCTGCTGATACAGCGCCATGGTCCCTGCTCGTTTGGGGGTAGCACTCAGCGAGCGGGGAAAAGGCATCTATGCGCCCATTGTTGGCGGTAAGTACAGCTATCGACTGGCTGAACGAAAAGGTCGGCAACGTCTGCAACATTCTGGTGCTCGCGGCCTGCGTGGTCAGCGCTGTAAATGCGATGATTCGGTATGCCTTCAGCTACAGCTCCAACAGCTGGCTCGAGACTCAGTGGTACATGTTTGCCGTCATCGTGATGTTCGGCTCGTCCTACACTTTCAAACGCAACGAGCATGTGCGCGTCGAAATCCTGTACCTCATGCTTTCCGAACGCGGCCAGCTGTGGCTCGACCTGATCGGGACATTGGTTTTCCTCGTCCCGGCGTGCCTGCTCCTCAGCTACCTGTCATGGTCGATGTTCTACAACTCGCTCATCATCGGCGAAATGTCCAACAATGCCGGTGGCCTCCTCCGGTGGCCGATCAAGTTTGTCCTGCCAGCAGGATTTTTCATGCTGGCTTTGCAAGGTGTCTCGGAAGTCATCAAACGCGTTGCGGCCTTGCGTGGTGAAGTCACCATCGAGGCGAAATACGAGCGGCCCACCCAATGATCACGATTGAGATGATGCCGCCGCTGATGTTCGGCGGGCTGGTCCTAGCCATGCTGATCGGATTTCCGGTCGCTTTCACGCTGGCCGCTCTCGGCCTTTCGTTCGGATTTCTCGCGATCCACGAAGGATTTTTCGGATTTAGCTTCCTCCAGGCAATCCCGGAGCGCATCTACGGCAGCGTTCTGGCAAACGAACTGCTGCTGGCAATTCCGTTCTTCACGTTCATGGGCTCGATCCTCGAACGATGCGGCCTCGCAGAGGACATGCTGGATTCCATGGGGCAGTTGTTCGGCCCCATTCGCGGCGGTCTGGGCTATTCCGTGATCATCGTCGGCTTCATCCTCGGTGCCATCACAGGCACCGTGGCGGCGCAGGTGATCGCGATGGCGCTGATCTCGATGCCGGTGATGATCCGCTACGGCTACAACATGCGCTACATCACCGGCGTGCTCGCGGCCTCCGGCACCATCACCCAGCTGGTGCCTCCGTCGCTGGTTCTGATCGTGCTCGCGGACCAGCTTGGGAAGTCGGTCGGCGATATGTATCTGGGCGCCTGGGGCCCGTCGCTGCTTCAGATCGCGCTCTTCGCGGGCTACACGTTTGCTCTGAGCGTGATCAAGCCGCATCACGTTCCGGCGGTGCCCAAGGAAGCAAGGACGCTCACAGGCTGGGCGCTCTGGCGTAAATGCCTTTTGGGCATCATCCCGTCCGCCGTCCTGATCTTCGTTGTGCTCGGCACGATGATGCTCGGCCTTGCCACCCCGACCGAAGCAGGCGCGATGGGCGCGGTCGGCGCGATCGTCCTCGCCGTCATCCATCACAAGGATTTCAGCTCGACCGGTCACAAGGTGTTGCTCGTCGGCGTTGCGGCCGCGGGTGTCGGCACCATCATCGGCATCTACTTCACGCCGAATCTGCCGTTCAAGATCGCCTTTGCGATTGCCTATCTCGCGGTCGCCTGGGTTTGCATCGAGACGATCAGGATTCCCGACCTGCGCACCCTGGTCAAGCAGGGCTATGAGACCACCATGCGCATCACCTGCATGGTGACGTTCATCCTGATCGGATCGACCTGCTTCTCGATCGTCTTTCTCGGTTGCAACGGTGGTGTCTGGCTGGAGCACATGCTGACATCGCTGCCGGGCGGCGTCTGGGGCTTCCTGATCTTCATGAACCTCTTCATCTTCTTCATCGCCTTCTTCCTCGACTTCTTCGAGATCGCGTTCATCATCATTCCGATGATCGCGCCGATCGCGCAGAAGCTGCTCACTCCCGTCGTCGGGGCGGATGCTGCCTTGATCTGGTTCGGTGTCATGCTCTGCGTCAACATGCAGACCTCCTTCCTGCATCCGCCTTTCGGCTTCGCCTTGTTCTACCTGCGGGGTGTTGCGCCGAAGGAGGTCAAGAGTTCAGACATCTATTGGGGCGCGATGCCCTGGATCGGCCTGCAGGCGATCATGGTTGCGGTCGTCATCGCGTTCCCGATCACCGTCACCGGGCTATTGGACGCTCCCAGGAAGGTGGATCTGGACAAGATCAAGATCGAAATTCCGGATATTGAGCTGCCGCCGCCGCTCGATTTCGGCCAGCCGAAGAATTGAGAGGATCTCTGCCCCGGGGTTGATCCGGGGAGAGATATTGGGAGGCCTGCCGGCCACCTGCGAACGCATGCCCGTTGCAGGGGGAACAGCAGGCCCCCTTGGTGACTTTACCACTCGTCCGATGGGGCAGACGGTCACCTCGCGCTGGGACTAAGCTTAAGCCCAGAGCTGCACCAGGAGAGTCCGATGCCGTATTTCGCATCTGAACGAGACCGGGACTTCCGCATCTGCAAGGTGCTTGCCGACCTGTTTTGCGCAATCTTGCTCGGGACCTTTTCCATCGTGTTCTTCGGCTGGCTCGGCGGCATTGCCGCCTTCGTTATCCTCGAAGCCTGCCTGATCGGGCTCGACTGGCTCATCCCAAGCGCGGACGACGCGGCAGGAGTGGTCCGCTAAGGGCATCTTCAACGGCCGAACCTCGCTTCGTTCATTCCTGGCCGCCGGATCATCCCTACGCGCGACCATCCAATTCGATTTTCAAATTGGATTGCATTCCGATGACGCGCATCATCACCGCCGCCGCTCTGCTCCTGCTTGCGTCCTCCGCATTCGCCCAAAGCGCTCCGCCGCGATGTGTGCTGGTGCGTAGGGCGGATTAGCCGAAGGCGTAATCCGCCATCTTGACTTGATCGGGCAGCTTCAATGCCAAACTAGCGCGGCGAATCTGCGTGAGCGTCGCGAGCAGTCGGCGGATTACGCCTTCGGCTAATCCGCCCTACGAGAACTGGCTCCATGCATTCAATGCGCATTCTAAATCTCGGACGGAATAAACCAATCAGTAGGAATTGGTCCGCCCCGGTTTTTGCGGATCTGATTTGTTCTTTGAGAACGAAGTGGAGTCAGATGCAGAACGAAAGCTGACGGATCTGACCCGCAAGGTTTATCCCTGCACCGTCCGCTCCATTCGCCGCGCGCGATAGGCCTGCGGCGACATCAAAGTCAGCTTGCGAAACGCCTTGCGAAAGCTGCTCTCGTCCTCGTAGCCGGCCGTGCGTGCGATGGCCTTGATCGGCTGCGTCGTCGTCTCCAACAGCGTGCGCGCGTGCTCGACGCGGCGGCGCATGATGAAGGCTTGCGGCGGTTCGTGCGTGAGCTCCTGAAACTTCCGGTTCAGCGTACGCTCGCTGAGGCCGAGCGCGCCGGCAAGGCGCTTGACCGTCATCGGGGCCTTGCCGGTGCGGCGAACCAGCAGGTCGGCTCTGGTCAGCAGCGGGTCCTGCGAGAGCAAATAGCCGACGGGCATGAAGATCGACTGGGTCCGCTGGGCCGTGTCGATGACGACGTAGTCCGCGCACAGCTTTGCGATCCCTTTGCCTTCGACCATCTCGATCAGCCGGAGCAGGAGGTCGACCCACGACATCGGCCCGGCCGCGCAGACGATGCGGTCGGTCGCGGTGATAACAGCGTCGGCCGCGAGGTCGATCGCGGGATGGCGTTGCCGCAGCTCGCCTTGCAGCCACCAGGTGATGGTGGCGCGGCGGTTGTCGAGCAGGCCGGCGCCGGCAAGCAGGAAAACGCCGCTGCAAAAGGCCCCGATCAGCCGGCCGTTTGCGTGCTGCTGCCGGAGCCAGGCGCCGGCACGGGCATATTGCGGTTGCAGCCGCTCGGCCGTGACGTGATCGACGAGGTTGCCTGGGACTATGATCGCGTCGAAGCGCGCGCGTTTATCGATCGCGCCATCGACTGGGACCACCCGGCCGCCGCCGGCGCGCACGGGCTTGCCGTCGAGCGACAGCGTCTGGCAGGCGAAGCGGGATTTTTCGCCGCTCTGCTGCATGACGTGGTTGGCGAGCGACAGGATGTCGACGATCCCCGCGATCGCCGAATGCATGCAACCTTCCACCGCGAGAATTGCGAGCTTCATGGATCCTCCAAACAGGTGCCGCGATGCTACCCGATGAAAGCGCGAGCCGCATGGCGGAAATTGCGCGATCTCTGTCTTATCCGCCACTGCCTCGCCGGCACCGTCTGGTCCAATCTTCCGGTCTCGTCACATGACATGAATGGAGAGAGACATGCCTTACGTCACCATTTCCACCGTGCGCGGCATCCTGGATGCCGCCCAGAAGAAAACGCTGCTCGAACGCGTCACCGACCTGATGGTCGAGGTCGAAGGGCAGAACAACCCGGATTTCCGCCGCAACGTCTGGGTCAGGATCGAGGAGCAGGAGCCCTCCCACTGGTCGCTCGGCGGCATGCAGCCGACGAGCGAGATCATCGCCGGCATGTTCGGCACGATCGGGCCCGATGGCGTGAGAGTGGCACGGTAGCAACTCTTGGGGCAGGGCGTCTTGGCGCAGGGCGGATCAGTCGCAGGCATGGTCCGCCAGCGCCCTTGCTCAACCGACCACATCGCCAACCTGCATGGCCATTTCCATTGCGTTGCACAATCGCAGCGTCGGTCTCTTCGCACAGCATTGAGGTTCAAGAGACGAACACCATATGCTCTGCAAGGGAGCCCTGCCGTGCAGACCATGAAGGCGGCCCTCGTTGCGGCGATTGGCGTCGTGGCTTTGATCTGCTGCCTCCTTCCCAGCTCAGCGGAGGAGAACGGCCGTCTTGCACTGATTGTTTCGATCGAAGGGGCCATTGGCCCTGCGTCGGCCAGTTACGTGAAGGAGGCCTTGGCCCGGGCAAGCGAGCGGCGCGCTGAGGTCGTGATTCTGAGAATCAACACGCCCGGCGGTCTCAATTCCAGCATGCGCGAGATCATTGCGGATGTGCTGGCCTCGCCCATCCCTGTCGTCGGTTACGTCGCTCCCTCCGGCGCCCACGCGGCGAGCGCGGGGACCTATATCCTTTATGCGACCCACTTCGCGGCGATGGCGCCAGGCACCAATATTGGCGCCGCGACACCGGTGCAGATTGGCGGGCCGCTGCCGGGTCTGCCGAGCGGTACACCGGACAAGGACGGCAAGGACAAGAAGGATGAGCCGAAGGATGCGATGACGGCGAAGGTGACGAACGATGCCGTCGCTTTCATCCGCAGCCTCGCGGAGCTGCGCAACCGCAATGTGGACTGGGCGGAGAAGGCGGTCCGGGAGGCTGCCACGCTTTCTGCCAACGGCGCGCTCGAGGCCCATGCCATCGATGTCGTCGCGCGCGATCAGGCTGAATTGCTGAGGCAGCTCGATGGCCGTGTGATGGAGGTTGCGGGCGGCAAGACGCAACGCCTCGTGACGAAGGATGCTGTCGTTGAAGCCATCGACCCCGGATGGATATCCCGCTTCCTGGCGGTCATCACCGATCCGAATGTGGCGTTCATTCTCCTGATGGTCGGCATCTACGGCCTGATCTTCGAGTTCATGTCTCCCGGAGCCGTCGCTCCGGGAGTCGTCGGCGCGATCTGCCTGCTGATCGGTCTTTATGCGCTCAATTTGCTGCCGATCAGCTATGCCGGGCTTGCCCTGATGCTGGTCGGCATAGTGCTTCTCACCGTCGAAGCCTTCAATCCGACGGTGGTGATCGGTCTCGGAGGGATCGTCGCTTTCGTGCTGGGAGCGCTGATGCTCTTCAGGGTCGAGGCGCCCGGCTACCACCTGTCGTGGTGGGTGATCGGCATCACCGCAGCTGTGTTCGTCGGCTTTGCTCTCGTCGTGCTTGGGTCGCTTCGGCGTGCCGCCAAGGCTCCTGAACGGGTCGGCGCGCAGGCCATGCGAGGCTTGCCCGCAGAGGTTCTCGACTGGCGTGGGAGCGAAGGTCATGTTTTCGCCCATGGTGAGCGCTGGCAGGCGCGCGGCGCCGAAACGTTCAAGCCCGGAGAGACGGTCGAAGTCGCGAACGTTGTCGACCTGACGCTGCTGATACGGCGCGCACCAGCCCGAACAGGCGAGGGAGGTCCATCATGATGCTGGAATATCTGACTTATGCGGCGCTCGCGTTGCTTGTCATCATGTTCCTGTCCCAGGCTATTCGAATCCTGCGTGAATACGAGCGTGGCGTCGTCTTTACGCTCGGTCGCTTTACCGGCGTGAAGGGCCCGGGCCTCATCATCCTCGTTCCGGTCGTGCAGCAACTCGTCAAGGTCGATCTACGGGTGATGGTGCAGGTCGTCCCGCCCCAGGATGTGATTTCGCGGGACAACGTCTCCGTCAAGGTCAACGCCGTTCTGTACTTCCGGATCGTCGATCCTGAACGGGCCATCATCAAGGTCGGCGATTACATGGCTGCCACCAGCCAGCTCGCGCAGACCACGTTACGCTCGGTGCTCGGCAAGCACGAGCTCGACGAGATGCTTGCAGAACGCGACAGGTTGAACGCCGACATCCAGGAGATCCTCGACAAGCAGACCGACGTCTGGGGCATCAAGGTCACCGGGATCGAGATCAAGGACATCGATCTCAACGAAACCATGGTGCGGGCGATCGCCAAGCAGGCCGAAGCGGAGCGGTTGCGGCGTGCCAAGGTGATCAATGCGATGGGCGAGCAGCAGGCTGCCGAAAAGCTCGTCGAAGCCGGCCGGATTCTCGCGCAGGAGCCTCAGGCGATGCAGCTGCGTTATTTCGCGGCCCTGCACGACATCGCGGGCGAACGTTCCTCGACCGTCGTCTTTCCCCTGCCGACGGGTTTGCTCGACCATTTTCTGCCGCGGCGCGACAATCCTTAGCCATCAGCAGCAGGATGACCCATCTTCGGCCCCATTGGGCGTGTCGAATGTCGATCCCTACTTAAACGGGAGGACAATTCGATGACGACGCCTACCGCCAGTGCAGCCGGTCGCCGCCAAAGCTGGATTTCAATTCTCTCCATTCCCCTGTTCGCCCTCACACTCTGGACGTACGGGGGCGCGGTCCAGGCCGCGGAGCCGGGCAAGGACGCGGCGGCCGCCGGCCTGCCGCGCATTCTCGTGCTCGCGACGGGAGGCACCATCGCCGGTCAGGCCGATCCGCGCGCGACGGGCGCGTACAAGTCAGGCCAGATCACGGGCGAGCAGCTCATGGCGTCGGTGCCGGGCCTGGACAAGCTCGCCAAGATCAACGCCGAGCAGATTTCGTCGATCGGCTCGCAAGACATGAACGACAAGGTCTGGTTTGCGCTGGCCCGTCGCATCCAGGATGCCTTCGACAAGAACGAAGCCGACGGAATCATCATCACCCATGGCACCGACACGCTGGAGGAGACGGCGTTCTTTCTCGACAACGTGGTGCGCGGCGACAAGCCGGTGGTGATCGTCGGCTCGATGCGGCCGGCCACGGCCGTGAGCGCGGACGGCCCCGGCAATCTCTACGAGGCGGTGCAGGTGGCGGCCGATCCACGCGCGCGCGGGCGCGGCGTCATGGCGGTGCTGAACGACAAGATCCAGGGCGCGCGCTCGGTCACCAAGACCAACACCACGAGCATCGAGACGTTCGGCTCGCCCAATGACGGGCCGATCGGCTATGTCGACACCGCCGGCGGCATCCGTTTCATGACCCAAGGCGCCGGTTTCAAGCGCGCGACCTATCGGCTGCCGGCCGGCGAGCAATTGCCGCGCGTCGCGATCGTCTACTCGCACGCCAATATGGACGCGGTTCCGATCGAAGACGCCATCTCGCATGGCGCCAAGGGCATCGTGCTGGCCGGGGTCGGCGACGGTAACACGTCGAAGTCGGCGCTCGATGCGCTCGAAGCGGCGGCGAAGAAGGGCATCATCGTCGTGCGCTCCACGCGGGTTCGATCCGGCTTCGTCACCCGCAACGTCGAGGTCGACGACGACAAGAACGGCTTTGTCGTGTCCGAGGACCTCAATCCGCAGAAGGCGCGCGTCCTCACCCAACTGCTGATCGCGGGCGGCGTGACGGCGCCGGCCGAGTTGCAGAAGGCCTTCACCGCGACGTGGTGATCGTAACTCGTAGGGTGGGTTACGCGAGCGATTGCGCTACGCGCAATCGCAGGGCTAACCCACCCTACGATTCAAACGAAAAGGCGCTCCGTTCGGAGCGCCTTTTGCTTGTCGCATAAAGTGCGGGCCGCTTAGTTCGAATAGTACATTTCGAACTCGACCGGGTGCGGGGTCATTTCGAAGCGGGCGACTTCGGTCATCTTCAGCTCAATGTAAGCGTCGATGAAGTCGTCGTCGAACACGCCGCCGTTCTTGAGGAAGCCGCGGTCCTTGTCGAGGTTTTCGAGCGCCTCGCGGAGCGAGCCGCAGACGGTCGGGATCTGCTTCAGCTCTTCCTTCGGCAGGTCGTAGAGGTCCTTGTCCATCGCCGGACCCGGATCGATCTTGTTCTTGATGCCGTCGAGGCCGGCCATCAGCATCGCGGCGAAGCCGAGATAGGGGTTGGCCATCGGATCGGGGAAGCGCACCTCGACACGCTTGGCCTTCGGCGAAGCGGTGTAGGGGATGCGGCAGGAGGCCGAGCGGTTGCGCGCGGAATAGGCGAGCAGCACGGGGGCCTCATAGCCCGGGACCAGACGCTTGTAGGAGTTGGTCGACGGGTTGGTGAAGGCGTTGATCGCCTTGGCGTGCTTGATGATGCCGCCGATGTAGTGCAGGCAGGTCTCCGACAGGTCGGCGTACTTGTTGCCGGCGAACACCGGCTTGCCGTCCTTCCAGATCGACTGGTGCACGTGCATGCCCGAGCCGTTGTCGCCGAAGATCGGCTTCGGCATGAAGGTGGCGGTCTTGCCGTAGATGTGCGCGACCTGGTGGATGCAGTACTTGTAGATCTGCATGTGGTCCGCCATCAGCGTCAGCGTGTCGAACTTCATGCCGAGCTCGTGCTGGGCGGAAGCGACCTCGTGGTGATGCTTCTCGACCTTGACGCCCATCTTGGCCATGGCGCCGAGCATCTCGGAACGCATGTCCTGCACCGAATCCTGCGGCGGCACCGGGAAGTAGCCGCCCTTGGTGCGGATGCGGTGGCCCAGATTGCCGCCTTCATATTCGGTGTCGGAATTGGTCGGCAACTCGGAGGAGTCGAGACGGAAACCGGTCTTGTAGGGCTCGGCCGAATAGCGCACGTCATCGAACACGAAGAACTCGGCTTCGGGGCCGACGAACACGCTGTCGCCCACGCCCATCGACTTCACCATGGCTTCGGCCTTCTTGGCGATGCCGCGGGGGTCGCGGTTGTAGGGCTCGCCGGTGGTCGGCTCGAGCACGTCGCAGGTGATGACCATGGTGGTCTCGGCGAAGAACGGGTCGATCGTCGCGGTGACCGGATCGGGCATCAGGCACATGTCGGACTCGTTGATCGCTTTCCAGCCGGCGATCGAGGAGCCGTCGAACATCGTTCCTTCGGCGAAGATGTCATCGTCGATCATGCTGACGTCGAACGTCACATGCTGCCACTTGCCGCGCGGATCGGTGAAGCGCAGGTCGACGTACTTGACGTCGTTGTCCTTGATCGATTTCAGGACGTCTTTGGCGGTCTTCATGCATACCCCTTTTGGCTCTGCGGGTCGGTTTCCAGATGAGCAAAATTATTCTCGCTCGGGCGAGTTTTGCGCGACCGCACAAACGAAATCAGGCCGCCGAAGCAGCCTTCTTTCTAGTCGGAGTGTCGCAAAATTCGGGATAGCACCCGGCTCAGATAGCGTCCAGCCCGGATTCGCCGGTTCGGATGCGGATCGCCTCTTCGATGTTGGAGACGAAGATCTTGCCGTCGCCGATGCGCCCGGTCTGCGCGGCGCGGCGGATCGCGTCGATGGCGCGCTCGACCAGATCATCGCCGATCACGATCTCGATCTTCACCTTGGGCAGGAAGTCGACGATGTATTCTGCGCCGCGGTAGAGCTCGGCGTGCCCCTTCTGCCGGCCAAAGCCCTTGGCCTCGGTGACGGTGATGCCCTGTAGGCCGACTTCCTGAAGCGCTTCCTTCACCTCGTCGAGCTTGAATGGCTTGATGATGGCTTCGATTTTCTTCACTGCGCGCCTCCCGGCCTTTCGATCAAATAGCAACGTCTTCGTCAGGATGCGCTTTTCTTAACGCACGATCTTGTCTTCGCTAAGCCGGGATCCCTGACCTGTCCGGCAACAACGGCCGGCGACGCCCTGATAAATGCCAGTGAGCACGACGAACCGAAGCGGCTTCCTCGAAAGCAGGGTCTATGCCAAATTGCAAATGCCCTGATTATTGGAGCGTTATCAGCCTTTTAACGAGCATCTCTGAGCGGCGACGCCGACCTGCACAAAATACCGAAGACTACGAAATAGGCAAACGGTTCAATATGTGTGCAGATCGTTGTTCCCCGCGTCGGATCGGCGCGGAAGATGCCTGTTGAAAAGGCGATTGTACTAGGGAAGTGGCATGGAAGTTCTGAGCAACGCCGAAATGCAGCGGGCGGACCAGCTCGCCATCGCGGCCGGCACACCCGGTTTCAAGCTGATGCTGAGCGCGGGCCAGGCGGTCGCGGAGGCCGCCCAGGCGCTGGTGGAGGAGGGGCCGATCCTGATCGTGGCCGGGCCCGGCAACAATGGCGGTGATGGTTTTGTCGCAGCCGCCGAGCTCGCCGCCCAGGGGCGGGAGGTCTCGGTGATCGCGATGTGCGAGCGCGACCAGCTCCAGGGCGATGCGGCTTCCGCCGCGCGCGGCTGGAAGCATCCGCTGCTCCCTTTCAATCCGCAGGCGATCGGACGGCCCGCGCTGATCATCGATGCGCTGTTCGGGGCGGGCCTCAGCCGTCCTGTCGACGGCGAGGCGCATGCGATGATCGAGGCCATCAACGCCAACGGTGCCCCGGTGCTCGCCGTCGACCTGCCGAGCGGCATCAACGGCACCAGCGCGGCCGTGATGGGCGCGGCGGTGAACGCCACCGAGACCGTCACCTTCTTTCGCAAGAAGCCGGCGCATCTGCTGCTGCCGGGCCGGATGCATTGCGGCCGCGTGCGCGTCGCCGACATCGGCATCGACGCGCAGGTGCTGGACGAGATCGCGCCGCAGACTTTCGAGAACGATCCGGATGTCTGGGGCGCCGCTTTCCCGGTGCCGCGCATCGACGGCCACAAATTTGCGCGGGGCCATGTGCTGGCGGTCTCCGGCGATGCGGCGGCGACCGGCGCGGCGCGGCTGGCCGCGCGCGGTGCGCTGCGAGCAGGAGCGGGCCTGGTGACGCTGGCGAGTCCGCGCGATGCGCTCGCGATCAACGCGGCCGCGCTCACGGCCGTCATGGTTCGTCCCGTCGACACCGTCGTCGAGTTCGGCGAGCTGCTCGGCGACAAGCGCTACGGCACCTGCATCATCGGCCCCGGCGCGGGCGTCAGTGAGCGCACCTGCGATCTCGTTCACACCGCGCTGAGCGCCCAGCGGCATCTGGTGCTCGATGCCGATGCGCTGACGAGCTTTGCCGCCACTCCCGAGCGCTTGTTCGAATCGATCAAGTCCTCAGGTGACAATGCGGTGGTGCTGACCCCGCACGAAGGCGAGTTTCCGCGCCTGTTCTCCGACCTCAGCAACAAATTTCCGGGCCGCTCCAAGCTGGAGCGCGTGCGCGCCGCCGCCGAGCGCTCCGGCGCCGTCGTGCTGCTGAAGGGCCCCGACACGACCATCGCCGCCCCCGACGGCCGCGCCACCATTGCCGCCAACGCGCCGCCGTGGCTGGCGACCGCCGGCGCCGGCGACGTCCTCGCCGGCATCATCGCAGGCCTGCTGGCGCAAGGCGTGCCGGCCTTCGAAGCCGCCAGCATGGGCGTCTGGATGCATGGCGAGGCGGGAAGCGAGGCGGGACCAGGCCTGATCGCGGAAGATCTCACCGAGACGCTGCCGGCCGTGCACCGGCGGATCTATGGTGCGCTCGGCATAGAATACTGAGCGCTCACTCCACCGCGTACCACCGCACCAGCCGCGGTGCGGCCCAATCTGTCACGACCGACTCGAGGAGCCATCGTCCGGGCGAAGTCGCAGCGAACGCGATGCGCTGGGTCTGGCCGGGTTCGATCGCGAGCGTGTCGAGCCAGTAAGGCTTCCAGCCGTCGTCGAGCTTGTCGAGCAGGCGGAAGGGGTGGCCGTGCAGGTGGAAGACGGTCGTGATGGGGGCAGGGTTCTTGAGGGCCAGCACGACGGTGCGGCCGGCCTTGGCCCGGAAGGCTGGAGTGGAGGCGGTGGAGAAGCTTGAAGACCGGGTCCAACCGGCGTCGGTTGCGCCAAGCGCGACATCGAACCGCAGGGCGCCTTTCAGGTCGAGCTTCTCGGGCAGGTCATTCGGAGGAAGCGGCTGCGGCGACAGAAGCGGCGCGCGCTGTTCCAGTGTCCCGGAGATCGTGAGCGTTCCGACTTGGCGAGCCTCCTTGCCGTCATGCAGCAGCAATGCGGCCGATGTGGCCGCATCCACGAATGCGTCGGCGCGTGCGCCCGGCGCCAGCACCAGGGCGCCGTTGCGGGCCGAAAATGGCTCGACGGGCTGACCGTCCAGGGCCATCACGCGGACGTCGTGGCTTTCCAATTTAATTGCCAAAACAGTACGTTGGGAGCCGTTGATAAAGCGCAGCCGCAGCCGCTGATGGCCTGGGGCTGAGAGTTCGAATGAGGTCTGCCCGTTGATTGTGTAGAGCGGCCTCGCGTCCTTCGGGTCCTGGCCCGGCGGGACCGCGGTGCCGTCCGGCCGCAGGCGCCATTCCTCGATCAGCAGGACCTCGTCACGATCGACGGCGACCTGGCTGGTCTCGGCCACGATGATCGGAAGCGGGCGCGCCGGCTGCTTCAGGCCGTCCTCGAACAGGCGGAAGTCGGCCAGCAAGGTTCCTGCATTGGGAATTGAAATGATTGACGTTTCAACCGCATTTGGCGGCGCTGGCGCGCGCCCCCGGAGCGGGTCGGCCGGGGCCCCGCCGTTGAGGCCGTACCAGACTGGCGCAAGCGGCACAGGTAGGTCGTTCCGAAACACCACTTCGCAACGGTCGCCCCGTTTGAGACGAATGTCCCTGAGATGGCTTACGGCGGCCAGCTCCCAGATTGGTGTAGGTGGCTGCCCTGACCTCAGAGCCAGTGTCGCCGGCCTTGCCTGAAGGGAGAGCTGGGCGGTCACGAGCGGGCCTGCGCCACCCGCGATCAGCCCGGCCGCCGAGGCGCCAAGACCGGCTGAAAGTCCGGCGCCAAGGCCGGCCAAAAGCTCGCGTCGGGTGGGGTCAAAGATCCCAGGTTTCATGGGCCGATCCGGACCACGCCGCGCTGGATAAGTCCAGCCGCCGTGCCTACGTAAAGCCTGCCTCCATCGGGCCATTTTTTTGCTGCGAACAGTCAGGCACATGCTATAAGCCCGGCCGCCCGCGGCATCGCGGCCGGTCTTGATGCAACTTCACGCGGGCGTGGCGGAACTGGTAGACGCGCTGGATTTAGGTTCCAGTGACGAAAGTTGTGGGGGTTCGAGTCCCTCCGCCCGCACCAAGCGCTTATCGCGTTTGCACGGATTACGAGACCTGCTTTCGCGCGGATGTTTGTCCGCCGGCAGCCGGTCCGATGAAGCACCGGCGTTGAGGCGTTTGCCTCGCGCCGGATCGATTAATGACAGCGTCCCGACGCATGCGCGCCGGGACCGAAGAGAAGAAGATTGGACGCGACGCCATGCAGGTCACAGAGACCCTCTCGGAAGGTTTGAAGCACGAGTTCAAGATCAGCGTCCCTGCGTCGGATCTCGACGCCAAGGCCGGTGCCAAGCTCGTTGACCTCAAGGACAAGGTCCGCATCAACGGCTTCCGTCCCGGCAAGGTGCCGGTCACGCACCTCAAGAAGGTCTATGGCCGCTCGGTGATGGCCGAGACCATCGACCAGACCATCCGCGACACCAACACGCAGCTGTTCTCCGAGCGCGGCTTTCGCCTTGCGACCGAGCCGAAGATCACCATGCCGACCGAGCAGGCCGAGGTCGAGGAATTGCTGAGCGGCAAGACCGATCTGACCTACACGGTCGCGATCGAGGTGGTGCCCTCGATTGCGCTCGCCGACTTCAAGACCTTTGAGGTCGAGAAGCCCGTCGCCGACGTCACCGACGCCGACGTCGACGAGGCGATCAAGCGCATCGCCGATACCAATCGCACCTTTGCCGACAAAGGCGAGGGCGCCAAGGCAGCCTCGGGTGATCGCGTCACCATCAACTTCAAGGGCAGCATCAACGGCGAAGTCTTCGAAGGTGGCACCGGCGAGGGCATCCAGGTCGCCATCGGCTCCAACACCTTCATTCCCGGCTTCGAGGAGCAGCTGATCGGCATCGGCGCCAATGAGACCCGCACGCTGAAAGTGTCGTTCCCGAACAACTACATGAACGACAAGCTCGCCGGCCAGCCGGCCGAGTTCGAGACCACCGCGACGCTGATCGAGGCGCCGCAGGATCTGGCGATCGACGACGAGTTCGCCAAGACGCTCGGCCTCGAATCGCTGGACAAGCTGAAGGAAGCCGCGCGCGAGCGTCTGGTTGCCGAGTTTGCCGGCGCGACGCGCCAGCGCGTCAAGCGCGCGCTGCTCGATCGCCTCGACGAAGCGCACCGCTTCGAGGCGCCGCCCTCGCTGGTCGACGAAGAGTTCAATCTGATGTGGAACTCGGTCAAGGCCGAGATGGCCTCCGCCGGCAAGACCTTTGCCGACGAGGACACCACTGAAGACGCCGCCAAGGAAGAGTACCGCAAGATCGCCGACCGCCGCGTGCGGCTCGGCCTCGTGCTCTCCGAGATCGGCGAGAAGAACAAGATCTCCGTGACCGACGACGAGGTCGGCCGCGCCGTGATCGAGCGCGCGCGCTCCATGCCCGGCCGCGAGAAGGAAGTCTGGGACTATTACCGCAGCAACGCCCAGGCCTTGGCCCAGCTTCGCGCACCGATCTATGAGGACAAGGTCGTCGACTTCATCCTCGAGCTCGCCAACGTGACCGAGAAGAAGGTCTCGCGCGAGGACCTCTACAAGGACGACGAGGCGGAAAAGACCGCCGCCTGAAGGCTCTGGAGCGTTTTCGAGCGAAGTGGATGCCGGTTCACGTAAAGAAAACGCGTCAAAATCAAAAGTCAGAGCCCCGTTCCGATTCCATCGGAATGGGGTTCTAGGACAGTCATCTATTTAGGACAGTCATCTATTAAGGATGATCAGCGAAGAGGCCCAGCTAGCCAGATGGCCGGCTGGGCCTCTTTGTGCGAATCAGCTTCAACTGCCCGACGGATTAAGCCTTAATGCGCTCCGCACTTGTCAGAAGCGAATTGGGCTATATCTGTCGGTACGCCTTCTACCTCTACCCAAGTTCCTGCATCACAGGACGTCCATTCGCCCTTCCGGCAAGCCAAACTGGCAGCCAGGCCCGGCGATGTCCGTCTCCGAAAACCCTAGGTGACTCATGCGCGATCCGGTTGAAACCTACATGAACCTCGTGCCCATGGTGGTCGAGCAGACCAACCGTGGCGAGCGCGCCTACGACATTTTCTCTCGTCTCCTGAAGGAGCGCATCATCTTCCTGACCGGGCCGGTCGAGGACGGCATGTCGACGCTCGTCGTCGCGCAGCTCTTGTTCCTTGAGGCGGAAAATCCGAAGAAGGAAATCTCGATGTACATCAACTCGCCGGGCGGCGTGGTGACGTCGGGCCTTGCGATCTACGACACCATGCAGTTCATCCGCCCGCCCGTTTCGACGCTGTGCACGGGGCAGGCCGCCTCGATGGGCTCGCTGCTGCTCTGCGCCGGCGAGAAGGACATGCGCTTCTCGCTGCCGAACGCACGCATCATGGTGCATCAGCCCTCTGGCGGCTTCCAGGGCCAAGCCACCGACATCATGCTGCACGCTCAGGAAATCCTGAACCTGAAGAAGCGGCTCAACGAGATCTACGTGAAGCACACCGGCCAGACCTACAAGTCGATCGAGGACGCGCTGGAGCGCGACAAGTTCCTGACGGCGAACGACGCCAAGGAGTTCGGCCTGGTCGACAGGGTCATCGACAAGCGCGCTGAGGAAGCGGCAGGGGCGAAGACTCCGTAACACTACTGGAGTGTGACGACGATCCCTCGGCAACCTCTTGGGATCGTCGCGCACCATCAGGTTCGTGTTCACGCTATGGGCGCGTGTGCGCGCTGCAAAACGCAGTTTTGCGCCCTGCGACAGGCAGAAAGTTCCGCTTTCGTGCTTGTTTTTCGTGGCAATCCAGCAACGCCGGGGTGATTTCGATCACTTCGCCCGTGCCAAGACCGGAAATCACGGTATTGTCACGGGTAGCCGGCGACCCCCGATTAGCGAATTCTTGATAGTCGGGTGACAGCATGGTTGGCTACGAATGATCGGCTAAGATCGCGGAGAATCGAGCGACCGTGATTCGCACGGGATGTAACGCGTAGGGTCTTTTTTGGTACGCAATTTGCTCTACTTAAGCTTCAAGCCGGCCACCGTGCCGGAATGGAGCGATCGAGCGGAACGGGATCGAACCGCGGACGGAGACATGAATGAGTAAGGTCGGCACGAGCGACTCCAAGAACACGCTATATTGCTCGTTCTGCGGCAAGAGCCAGCACGAAGTCCGCAAACTGATCGCGGGTCCCACGGTCTTCATCTGCGACGAGTGCGTCGAGCTCTGTATGGACATCATCCGCGAGGAGAACAAATCCTCGCTGGTCAAGTCGCGCGACGGCATTCCGACGCCGAAGGAAATCTGCAAGGTCCTGGACGATTACGTGATCGGCCAGAGCCATGCGAAGAAGGTCCTGTCGGTCGCGGTGCACAATCACTACAAGCGCCTCAACCACCAGACCAAGCACAACGACGTCGAGCTCGCGAAGTCGAACATCCTGCTGATCGGTCCGACCGGCTCGGGCAAGACGCTGCTCGCGCAGACGCTCGCCCGCATCCTGGACGTGCCGTTCACCATGGCGGATGCGACGACGCTGACCGAGGCCGGCTATGTCGGCGAGGACGTCGAGAACATCATCCTGAAGCTGCTCCAGGCCGCCGACTACAATGTCGAGCGCGCCCAGCGCGGCATCGTCTACATCGACGAAATCGACAAGATCAGCCGCAAGTCCGACAATCCCTCGATCACGCGCGACGTGTCGGGTGAGGGCGTGCAGCAGGCGCTGCTCAAGATCATGGAAGGCACGGTGGCTTCGGTCCCGCCGCAGGGCGGCCGCAAGCATCCGCAGCAGGAATTCCTGCAGGTGGACACCACCAACATCCTGTTCATCTGCGGCGGCGCGTTTGCCGGCCTCGAGAAGATCATCTCGGCACGCGGACGGTCGACCTCGATCGGTTTCGCCGCCCAGGTGATGGCGCCGGAAGACCGCCGGACCGGCGAGATCTTCCGTCACGTCGAGCCCGAGGACCTTCTGAAGTACGGCCTCATCCCCGAATTCGTCGGCCGTCTGCCGGTCGTGGCGACGCTCGAGGATCTTGACGAGGCCTCGCTGAAGAAGATCCTGACGGAGCCGAAGAACGCGCTGGTGAAACAGTACCAGCGGCTGTTCGAGATGGAGAACATCGAGCTGACCTTCGCCGACGAGGCGCTTGGTGCGGTTGCCCGCAAGGCGATCGAGCGCAAGACCGGTGCGCGCGGCTTGCGTTCGATCCTCGAGGCGATCCTGCTCGAGACCATGTTCGACCTGCCGGGCCTGGAAGGTGTGGAAGAAGTCGTGATTTCCCGCGAAGTCGTGGAAGGAACGGCGCGTCCGCTCTACATCTACGCCGATCGGTCCGATCGCGCCGTCGAGAACGCCAGCGCCTGATCCGGCGGCGCTGGAACGCTCCAATTGTATCTTCAAGTCGGGCTGCGGAAGTGTATCTCCGCAGCCGGTGTTGCGTCGCTTACCGCGTTGCGTAAGCGCCTGATGGCGCGCGTTTTTCAATGACTTGACACCCCCCGGGTCGATAGCCACCTAATGTCGGCGGCGAGCGAAAATTCTCTTCCAGATTCGCCTCAGTTCCGATCCGGCGAGCCGGTCCAACTTTTCTGAGGACCGACCGGTCTTGCGGATCACGTCGGCACCTTGTGGCGGTTGCGCATGATCAGCGGGCTGCATGCGAGGGGGCAAAGCAAAAGGAAAAGGCCATGACTAATCCAAAACCGCGGCCAACCATCGTCCATGGCGAAACGCACGCTTATCCCGTGCTGCCGCTGCGCGACATCGTCGTCTTCCCGCACATGATTGTTCCGCTCTTCGTCGGCCGCGAGAAGTCGATCCGCGCGCTGGAAGAGGTGATGAAGAACGACGCGCTGATCATGCTCGCGACGCAGAAGAACGCGTCCGACGATGATCCGGCGCCCGATGCCATTTACGAGACCGGCACGCTCGCCAGCGTGCTGCAGCTCTTGAAGCTTCCCGACGGCACCGTGAAGGTGCTGGTCGAAGGGCTCGAGCGTGCGCGCGTGCAGAAATACACCGATCGCGCCGACTATTACGAAGCGACCGCCATTGCGCTGGCCGACACCGATGCGAAGTCGGTCGAGGCCGAAGCGATGGCACGCTCGGTCGTGTCCGACTTCGAGAGCTATGTGAAGCTCAACAAGAAGATCTCGGCCGAGGTCGTCGGCGTCGTGCAGGCGATCACCGATTTCGCCAAGCTCGCCGACACCGTGGCCTCGCATCTCGCCGTCAAGATCGCCGACCGCCAGGGCATCCTGGAGACGCTGTCGGTCACCTCGCGCCTGGAGAAGGTGCTGGGCCTGATGGAGAGCGAGATCTCGGTGCTGCAGGTCGAGAAGCGCATCCGCTCGCGCGTCAAGCGCCAGATGGAGAAGACCCAGCGCGAGTATTATCTCAACGAGCAGATGAAGGCGATCCAGAAGGAGCTCGGCGACGACGAAGGTCGCGACGAGCTCGCCGATCTCGAAGAGAAGATCTCCAAGACCAAGCTTTCGAAGGAAGCGCGGGAGAAGGCGCAGCACGAGTTGAAGAAGCTGCGCCAGATGTCGCCGATGTCCGCGGAAGCGACCGTCGTGCGCAACTATCTCGACTGGCTGCTGTCGATCCCGTGGAACAAGAAGTCCAAGGTCAAGAAGGACCTTGAGGCGGCGCAGGCCGTGCTGGACTCCGATCACTACGGGCTGGAGAAGGTCAAGGAACGCATCGTCGAGTATCTCGCGGTGCAATCGCGCGCCAACAAGCTGACCGGACCGATCCTGTGCCTCGTCGGGCCTCCCGGCGTCGGCAAGACCTCGCTCGGCAAGTCGATCGCGAAGGCGACGGGGCGCGAATTCGTGCGCGTCTCGCTCGGCGGCGTGCGCGACGAGGCCGAGATCCGCGGTCATCGCCGCACTTATATCGGCTCGATGCCCGGCAAGATCATCCAGTCGATGCGCAAGGCCAAGTCGTCCAATCCGCTGTTCCTGCTGGACGAGATCGACAAGATGGGCGCCGATTTCCGCGGCGATCCGTCCTCGGCGCTGCTCGAGGTTCTCGACCCCGAGCAGAACGCGACCTTCAACGACCACTATCTCGAGGTCGACTACGATCTGTCCAACGTGATGTTCATCACGACCGCGAATACGCTGAATATTCCGGGGCCGCTGATGGACCGCATGGAGATCATCCGGATCGCAGGCTACACCGAGAACGAGAAGGTCGAGATCGCGCGCAAGCATCTGATCCCGACCGCGGTGTCCAAGCACGGCCTGGACTCCAAGGAGTTCTCGATCGACGACGACGCGCTGCTGCTTCTGATCCGCCGCTACACCCGCGAAGCGGGCGTGCGTAATCTGGAGCGTGAGCTCTCCACACTCGCCCGCAAGGCGGTGAAGGAGCTGATGATCTCCAAGAAGAAGTCGGTCAAGGTCACCGAGAAGACTCTGGAAGAGTTGCTCGGCGTGCCGAAGTACCGCTTCGGCGAGATCGAGAGCGAGCCGCAGGTCGGCATCGTCACCGGCCTGGCCTGGACCGATGTCGGCGGCGAGCTGCTGACCATCGAAGGCGTCATGATGCCCGGCAAGGGCAAGATGACGGTCACGGGCAATCTGCGTGACGTGATGAAGGAATCGATCTCGGCGGCGGCGTCCTATGTCCGCTCGCGCGCGATCAATTACGGCATCGAGCCGCCGATGTTCGATCGCCGCGACATCCACGTGCACGTGCCGGAAGGCGCGACGCCGAAGGACGGTCCGTCCGCGGGCGTCGCCATGGCCACCGCGATCATCTCGGTCATGACCGGCATCCCGGTCCGCCACGATGTCGCGATGACCGGCGAGATCACGCTGCGCGGCCGCGTGCTGCCGATCGGCGGCCTGAAGGAGAAGCTGCTGGCTGCGGCCCGCGGCGGCATCAAGACGGTGCTGATCCCCGAGGACAACGCCAAGGATCTCACGGAGATTTCCGATGCGATCAAGGGCGGCATGGAGATCATCCCGGTCTCCCGCCTCGACGACGTCGTCGCCAAGGCGCTGGTCAAGAAGCCGGTGCCGATCGTCTGGGAAGAGGACACCAAGGTGACGGTGAAGCCGGACGGCGATGAAGCCGCCGGCGGCTTGACCGCTCACTAGGCCATCGCAAATGATGATAAAACGGCGCCTTCGGGCGCCGTTTTTGTTTTGGGGCAAGGAAACGAGGGCGATGCGGATCGACGGGCAATGCCATTGCGGAAAAATCACCTTCGAGGCCGAGATCGACCCCGCGGCGGTTTCGGTCTGCCACTGCACCGATTGTCAGACGCTGACCGGCTCGCCGTTCCGGGTGACGGCAGTCTGCACCAAGGCCGATGTCCGCCTGACCGGCGGCACGCCCAAGATCTACGGCAAGCGCGGCGACAACGGCCGGATGCGCTTCCAGCATTTCTGCGCCGATTGCGGTTCCCCGCTGTTCACCAGCGGCGAGGGCGAGGAGGCCGACGATTGGGGCATTCGCTGGGGCTCTATCCGCCAGCGCGATAAGCTGCGGCCCGTCAGGCAGATCTGGTGCCAGTCCGCGGCGGTGTGGATCGACGCCGTGCCGCTGCTGCCGGGGAGGCCGGGGGATTGAGGTTCCGTACTTGCCCACCGGGGGCGGGTAGGGATAAAGAGGCGGCGAGGGGCGGTTAGCTCAGCTGGTTAGAGCATCTCGTTTACACCGAGAGGGTCCGCGGTTCGAATCCGTGACCGCCCACCAGCCTTCGCTCGCTTCGCGAGCTACGGCTGGGCAAGCCAGCCTCAGAACGCCATTGACGCGAAGGGCAGTAACGGCGATCGAGGCAACCTACGGCCTAGGGACTCGCAAGCTTAGTGGCAGACTTCCCGGTTCGTGTTGGCTCCGAGGCCGTTTAAGCCGTACGCTTGGCCTTGGACAAGTCGACACCCTGGACCAACTGGGCGACAGCCACCCTGGTTACAGACATATTGTCCCGACGCCTGCGGCTTTGCCGGCGCTGTTTCGACCTGCTTCCGCTGATCTTCCCGCTTGCTGGCATCCTCGCGCGTAGCGACCGGCTTCTTGTCCTGCACCTTCTCGCATTCATTGTCGTCATTCACGCGGTAGCCGGCGCGGCAGGTGATCTTCACGCACGCGTCGCCGTCGGCCTTGAAGCCGTGGTCGCAGAGCAGCGGGCATACGCGTCCCGGCTTGGCCTTGATCGCGTCCAGCACATCGAAGCTCGCGAGCTTGGCGTCGAATTTCGTGCCGGCATATTTGTTGAATAGCGTCAGCGAGCGTTGTGACGACGCGTTCCAGTCGCCATCCGCGGAGGCGCTGAGACAGCCGACCCGGCGCAGCTCCGCCTGAACCAGCTTCGTCGTTTCCTGCGGCGACATCGAAGGCGGGGTCGAGGAGGGCGCTACGGCTGCGACCTTCTGTTCACTCGCGGAGGATTGTTTCTCGGCTACCTGTTTGGCGGCCAGCTCAGCTGCGAGCTTGTCGCTGGCGAGCTTCTCGGCCAACGCCTTCTCGGCGGCTTGCTTGTCGGCCAATGCCTTTGCAGCGGCCGCCTCTGCTTCCTTCCGGCGCTGCTCGGCTGCGGCGGCCCTGGCTTCCTCCACCTGCTTGGCCTTCTCGGCCGCATGACGCTTTTCCTCGGCGGCCTTGGCTGCGGCCGCCGCCTTGTCCTGTTCGGCCTTGTTGGCGCGCTCCGCGGCGAGTCGGGCCTTCTCCTCTTCCGCCTGCCGGGCCTTGTCTGCCGTGGTCGCGCGGGTTTCCTCGGCGGCGATCTTGTTCAACTGGCCTTTGGCCAGATCGGTGTAGAAGCCGCTCGGAAAGCGGTTGAGGAAGGCGGTCCATCCGTCACGTGTCCCGAGCTGAAGCGCCAGTTCGTAGTCACGCCGGATCTCGCTGTCGGGGTTTGCTTGGGGGCCGACGACGACAGGCTTCGCCGCAATCAGGGGCACGTCGTCGCCGCCGAGCGAGCCGTAGACATAGGGCTCCTGCTTGTAGCCGGTGTTCTTGAGAACATCGTCGCGGACGAAGCCGAACGCTTTGCGCAGATCGAGCCCGGGGGTGGGGAGCCGTTCGACCAGCGCAGCGGCAAACGGGCTGTTCCTGGAATCGCCGTCCGAGGCGGTCGAGCCGGCCTTGGCCGCAAAGGCGATCATGGTGTTCGGACTGGTCGGCTCGACCTTGGCAAGGCCGCGGCCGATGGCGCGCGCGGCAATCGTCCGCTTCATGGTTTTGGAGAACGGATTGTCGCGGCAGGCATCCAGGATCACAAGGCGGAGCTGCTTGGCCGGCTCGACCGCGAACAGGGCGCGTTCCAGCGGCAGCGTCTCGTCGAGCACATCACTGTCGGTCTCGAGCGTGGCATCGGTGGGGATCAAATAGTTGGTGCCGTCCAGCTCGATGCCGTGACCGGCATAGTAGACCACGGCCACATCGGCTTCGCGCGTCCTGCCGCCGAAGTCGCGGAGCGCCCGGCGCATCTCGGCGGCATTGAGGTCCAGCTTGACGTCGACGCTATCGAACCCGGCCTTCCTGAACATGCCGCCGACGAGGCTCGCATCATTCACCGGGTTGGTCAGTCTGGGTGCGCTCTTATAGGCGGAATTGCCGATCACCAGCGCGACGCGCTTCTCGGCCCTCGCGTCGCCAAGACCGAGCCAACAGGCCAGGAAAAAAAGAATGGTGAGCCGTAGAACGGCCATGCTGCCCCCGGATCGCCTGCAATCAGACTATCCAGAGTCTCTCTAAAGGCAAGCCGCCGTTCTGTGACGGCGGTCACAAAGTTGGATTAACGTTTATCGGCAGGCATCCTCTCTGAGGAAGTCCGGTTCGAATAGGGCAGCCCTGCAGCAGACCCGCTGCAGGGCAATTCTCTTCGTTCCGCGGATATCGTTGCCCGGCCGAGGAGGCGGCGATCAGGCTCGCCGCCGCCGTGATGCGCCTCGAATCCGTCTGATGTCAGGCTGTCTTGGTGAACATCGTCAGGACACCGTCGGCGATGTTGATCGCGACGACTTGTGACGAACTCAAGCCCTTGGCCTTGAGCACGGAGGCGGCCTGCGGCGTGGCGTCGATGGACTGCCGAAGCGACTGGATGTCTTGATCGGTTGTGTGCGCCACCAGTTCATCGACTTTCGCGCGCACCGACGGCTGCAATTCCTTGATGTCCACAACCTGTATGCTCCGGATCTCCGTGCTGGACTGCGTGGAGGGCTGTTCCGCGCCGGGTTGCGACGATGCGCCCTGTGCCTGCACCAGAGCAGGTGTTCCGAGGGAGAGAGCTGCAACGATGACGGATGCCGTGAAGCTGCGCATGGACATGCCTTTCCAGTTTGAGGAGCGGCGAACCTATCGAGGAAATCGGGTCGGCATCTGATTCCGATGTGGCCGTTCGGTGAAACCAATGCGGCCGCAATGCGCACGGATGAGACCGGCTGCGTCGGGTCCGGCGACGTCCCAGCGTCGCGAAGGAGAGCGGCACTCAGCCAGCCTCGGTTCCGGGAAAGGGTGCGCCGGACATTCCGATGTGATATCGCCGCTGTGCGGTCGTAGCACCGCGACGGGACGGGCATCGCGAGTGGGAATGACCGAGGATATCATGCAACAACCAAGCGGACACGCCGAGAACGCCGACCAGATCGCCTATTGGAACGGCCCGAGCGGGCAGCGCTGGGCTGATCGCCATGCGGCGCAGGAGAGCCTGCTCGGCCCCATTGCCGACGCGCTGATCGACCGCGCCAAGCCGAAGCCGGGCGAGCGCGTCCTCGATGTCGGTTGCGGCTCCGGCGCGACGACGTTCGCGTTCGCGAAGGCGGTGTCCCCGAACGGTTTTGCGCTCGGTCTCGACGTGTCCGAACCGATGCTGTCACAGGCGCGCGCGTTTGCGCCAAAAGGCCTGCCGCTCGATTTCGTGCTGGCGGATGCGACGGTGCATCCATTCGAGCCGGCAAGCTTTGACCTGCTGGCCTCGCGTTTCGGCGTGATGTTCTTTGCCGATCCCATTGCGTCGTTCACCAACCTCCGCCGCGCGCTGAAGCCGACCGGGCGGCTCGCCTTCGCCTGCTGGCGCGAGCCGAAGGAAAACCCCTGGATGATGGCGCCGCTGATGGCGGTCTACAAACACGTGCCGAAAATGCCGCCGGTCGGGCCGGAGGAGCCGGGCCCGTTCGCGTTCGCCTCGGAAGAGCGCGTGATGCGCATCCTGAAGGGAGCGGGCTTCGTCGACGTCGCGATGGAGCCGCACAATCTGGCGATGGATGTCGCGATCGGCGGCGGCCTCGATGCGGCCGTGGACGGCGCGTTGCAGATCGGCCCGGCCAGCCGCGCGCTGCAGGGCCATCCGCCGGAGACGTATGCGGCCGCCAAGGCCTCGATCCGCGAGATGCTCGCGCCATTATTGAAGGGGCAGAGCGTGGCGCTACAGGGCGCGATCTGGATCGTAACGGCGAAGGCGGGGTAGGCGTAGGCGAATCTCTCTCCGCCGTCATTGCGAGGAGCACTTGCGACGAAGCAATCCAGAGCGCCTCCGCGGAGACAGTCTGGATTGCTTCGCTGCGCTCGCAATGACGACGTGGATGGAGCTGTGCCGCCTCACACCACATCATCCGGCGCCAGCGCGCAGCCATTGTCCGAATGCGTTTCCACCTGAAGCGTGGTGTGGCCGATGCGGAACGACGCCTTCAGCAGCTGCGCGGTCTCCATCAGGAACGCATCGTCGGCTCCGGCGGGCATGACGAGATGGCAGGTCAGGGCGGTCTCGGTGGTCGAGATCGGCCAGACGTGGAGATCGTGGATCGCCGAGACGCCGGGCCGCGCGAGCAAGAACGCCCTGATCGCGGCGAGGTCGGTGCCTTTGGGCACTGCTGCCATCGACATGTCGATGGAGCCGCGCAAGAGGCTGGTCGTGCTCCACAGGATGGTGGCGCAGATGAGAAGGCTGGTGATGGGGTCGAGCCAGAGCCAGCCGGTCCAGATGATCAGCGCCGCCGAGACCACGACGCCGAGCGAGACCGCGGCGTCGGCGGCCATGTGCAAGTAGGCGCCCTCGATGTTGATGTCGTCCTTGCGTCCGCTTGCGAACAGCATGGCGGTCAAGCCGTTGATGAGGATGCCGATGCCGGCCACCACCATCACGGTCACGCCGGCGACCGGCTCCGGCTCGCGCAGGCGCAAAATTGCCTCCCAGCCGATCGCGCCGGTTGCGACCAGCAGGAACACCGCATTGGCCAGCGCCGCCAGAATGGTGGAGGCGCGAAAGCCGTAGGTGAAGCGGCCGCTCGGCGCGCGCCTTGCCGCGATCGAGGCACCCCAGGCCACGACCAGGCCGAGCACATCGGACAAATTATGGCCGGCGTCCGCGAGCAGGGCGGTGGAGTTGCCGATATAGCCGTAGACCGCTTCGGCCACGACCAGCGCGGTGTTGAGCGAAATGCCGATCGCGAACGCCTTGCCGAAATTCGCGGGCGCATGGACGTGGCCGTGACCATGACTGTGGTCGTGACCATGACCATGGGCATGGTCGCCATGATCATGGTGGTGATGACCGTGATGGTCGTGGCTGCCCAATTCTAGCGCTCCCCGGAAGTCGCCAAATCAGGTGCCATTGTAGGCGTTTCGGTGCCTGCGTCACGACGGAACAGCACGTAGAGCGCCGGCAGCACCAGCAATGTCAGCACCGTCGAGGAGATGATTCCGCCGATCACCACGGTCGCAAGCGGCCGCTGCACTTCGGCGCCGGAGCCGGTGGCGAGCGCCATCGGCACGAAGCCGAGCGAAGCAACCAGCGCCGTCATCAGCACCGGGCGCAGCCGCGTCAGCGCCCCCTCGCACACCGCATCGGCAACGGGGCGCCCCTCGCTGCGCAGGCGCTCGATGAAGGCGATGATGACGAGGCCGTTGAGCACGGCGACGCCCGATAGCGCGATGAAGCCGACACCGGCGCTGATGGACAACGGGATGTCGCGCAGCATCAGCGCCGCAACGCCGCCGGTCAGCGCCAGCGGCACGCCGGAGAACACCAGCGCCGCATCGGCCGCCGATCCCATCCCCATGAACAGCAGCAGGAACACCAGCAGCAGTGCCACCGGCACCACGATCGTCAGCCGCTTGGTCGCGGAGACCAGCTGCTCGAACTGGCCGCCCCAGCCGATCCAGTAGCCCGGCGGCAGCTTGACCTTCTCCGCCACCGCCGCTTCCGCCTCGGACACGAAGGAGCCGAGATCGCGCGCGCGGACATTGGCGGTGACGACGATGCGCCGCTTGCCGTTCTCGCGGCTGATCTGGTTGGGACCGGGCGTCGCATCGACGGTGGCAACCGACGACAGCGGCACATAGCGCATCTGGGTGAGCGGGGAGGCGGCCAACGCGGTTCGAATGGCCGTGCCGGAGCCGGCCTCCTCGCCGGGCGGCAGCGGGATCGGGATCGCCCGGATCGCCTCGAGATTGCCGCGCAAATGCTCCGGCAGGCGCACGACGATGTCGAAACGGCGGTCGCCCTCAAACAGCTTGCCGGCCGACTTGCCGCCGACCGCGATCTCGACGATGCCCTGCACCTCACCGACGCTGAGGCCGTAGCGGGCGAGCGCCTGGCGATCGAGGCGGACGGTGAGGATCGGCAGGCCGGAGACCTGCTCGATCTTGACGTCGCTGGCGCCGCGGATGCGGCGGATCGCGGCCTCGACCTGCTTTGCGGCCCCTTGCAGGATGTCGAGGTCGTCGCCGAAGATCTTGACGCCGACGTCGGTGCGTACGCCGGAGATCAGCTCGTTGACACGAAACTGGATCGGCTGGGAGATTTCATAGGCGCTGCCGGGAATCTCGTCAGCGGCATGCTCGATGGCCTCGATCACCTCCGATTTCGTTTTGCCCGGGTCAGGCCATTCGGCGCGCGGCCTTAGCATGACGTAGCCGTCGGTCTGCGCCGGCGACATCGGGTCGGTCGCGATCTCGGCGGTGCCGATGCGGGTGAAGAACTCCTTCACTTCAGGGATTTGCTTGATGCGCTTTTCCAGCGCCTTCTGAAGATCCAGCGATTGGGTGAGGCTGGTTCCGGGAATCCGGATCGAAGCCAGCGCGACGTCGCCTTCGTCCAGGCTCGGAATGAATTCGCCGCCCATCCGCGAAGCGGCGATACCGCTTGCGATCACGATGAGTGCGGCCATGATGGCGACCATGCCCCGGTTGTCGATGGCAAAGCGGAGCAGGGGGAGGTAGGCGCGTTTGGCGACCCGCATGAACAGGTTTTCGTGTTCGGACACCTTGCCGGTGACGAAGATGGCAACGGCCGCCGGCACGAAGGTGATGGAGAACAGCACGGCTGCGCCCAGCGCCATCAAGACGGTCAGCGCCATCGGCGTGAACATCTTGCCCTCGACGCCGGTCAGCGTCAGCACGGGCAGATAGACCACCGCGATGATCAGCGTTCCGAACAGGCTCGGCTTGATCACCTCACTCGATCCGCGCAGGATCGCGCGCAGCCGCTCCGAGGTCGTCAGCAGCCCGCCTTTCTCGCGCTGGGCCGCGGCCAGCATGCGCAGGCAATTCTCGACGATGATCACGGCGCCGTCGACGATGATGCCGAAATCGATCGCGCCGAGGCTCATCAGGTTGGCGCTGACCTTGGTCTCGACCATGCCGGTGATCGTCATCGCCATGGACAGCGGAATGACGCAGGCCACCACGAGCGCCGCGCGGATGTTGCCGAGGATCAGAAACAGCACGGCCACCACCAGGGCCGCGCCTTCCAGCAAATTGTTTTTGACCGTGCGGATGGTGGCTTCGACCAGATCGGTGCGGTCGTAGACCGTCCGCGTCACGACGCCTTCGGGCAGCGATTTGGCGATGTCCTCGAGCCGGGCTGCGACGCGGCGGGCGACGCTGCGGCTGTTCTCGCCGATCAGCAGCATGGCGGTGCCGAGCACGGTCTCTTCGCCGTTCCACGTCGCCGCGCCCGTGCGAAGATCTCGGCCTTCCGTCACGGTCGCAACGTCCCTGATCCTGACGGGATTGCCGCCGCGCGAGCCGATGACGATGTCCTGGATCTCGCTGACATTGCCGACCTGGCCCGGCGAGCGAACCAGATATTGCTCGCCATTGCGCTCGATATAGCCGGCGCCGACATTGGCGTTGTTGGCGGCGAGGGCCGTCATCACGTCGCGAAAGCCGAGCCGGTAGGCCATCAGCTTGCCGGGATCCGGCAGCACGTGGAACTGCCGCTCGAAGCCGCCGATGGTGTTGACCTCGATCACCCCCGGCACGTTGCGGAGCTGCGGCCGGATGATCCAGTCCTGCACCGTGCGCAAATCGGTCAGCGAATAGTCGTGGCCGCCTTGCGTCTTCGCGCCCGCCTTCGCCTCGACGGTGTACATGAAGATTTCGCCGAGCCCGGTCGAGACCGGCCCCATCGCGACCTCGACGCCGGCCGGAAGCTGGTCCTTCACCTGCTGGATGCGTTCGCCGACGAGCTGGCGGGCGAAAAAGATGTCGGTGCCGTCCTTGAAGACGACCGTCACCTGGCTGAGGCCGTAGCGCGACAGCGAGCGGGTGTAGTCGAGCTTCGGCAGGCCGCCCATCGCGGTCTCGACCGGGAAGGTGATGCGCTGCTCGGTCTCGAGCGGCGAATACCCGGGCGCGCGGGTGTTGATCTGGACCTGGACGTTGGTGATGTCAGGCACGGCGTCGATCGGAAGGCGCTGGAAATTCCAGGCTCCGAAAGCAATGGCGCCGAGCGCGAGCACGAGGACCAGCCAGCGCTGCTGCAGCGAGACGGCGATGAGGCGCTCAATCATGTTCGGCCTCGCCCTTGCCCATCTCCGCCTTCACGACAAAGCTGTTCTCGGCGACGTAATGCTCGCCGGCGGAAAGGCCGGCCTTGATCTCGACATGGCGCGGATCGGAGTCGCCAAGTTCCACCGGCCGCGCCTCGATCTTGTCGCCGTCCTCGCGGACGAACACGATGGTCCTGTTCTCCAGCGTCTGGATCGCGCTCCGGCGCACGGCGACCGCGACGTTACGCGCGGCGAGGATCAGCCGTGCCGTGACGAACAGGCCGGGGCGTAAGCGCCCGTCCGGATTTTGCAGCACCACGCGGGCCAATGCGGTCTGGGTCTCGCTCGAGCCGATCGGCGCCATGTAGGAGATCGTGCCTTTGATCTCGCCGCGGCCGTCGTCGGGATCGATCAGTACCTCGTCATTGAGGCGAACGCGCCGGAGGTCCTGCCGGTAGATCGACAGATCGACCCAGATGGTGGAGAGGTCGGCGACGACGAAGGCCGGTTTCTGTTCGGATGCGTATTCGCCGAGCGAGATCTGCCGCTCGATGATGGTGCCGGCAATCGGCGCCTTCAGCTCGTAGACGGTGAGGCTCTGGTTGCTCTCGATCGCGGCGAGCAGGTCGTCCTTGGCGACCTTGTCGCCGATGCGCTTCTGGATGGATTTGGCGAGGCCCGGGAAGCGCGGCGTTACCTGCACCACCGTTTCCTGGTTGGCGCGCAGAATGCCGTTGAAGGCGAGCGTGTCGGTCAGTGTCGCGCTCGCAGCCTCCGCCAGCGTGACGCCTGCGGCCGCCAGCTTGACGTCGGAGATGCGGATGCGGTCGGCGCCGTGCTCGTCCTGCTCGACATGGTCGTTCGGCTTCTTCGGTTCGGAATGCTCGGAATGCTCGCTGTGCGCGGGCTTGGCCGGCGCGAGCAGGGAATAGCCGTAAGCGCCGAGCGCGGCGGCAACGATGGCCACGAGAATGGTCGATGACGTCTTCATCGTGCGCTCTCCCGCGCCAGCGTGAAGGGATTGCCGACGAGGCCTTCGATGGTCGCAACGCCCGCGTGGAAATTCTGGAGCGCCTCCTGCTCGCGCAGCCGCGCCTGGGTCACGCTCGCCTGGGCGTCGAGCACCTCGAGCAGGGTGAAACGGCCCTGGCCATAGCCTTGCGAGATCGCCTCGGACGCTTCGACGGCCTTGGGAATGGCGGTCTCGCGCAAGATCGCAAGCTCGCGCAGCGAGCCCTGGAGCGAGTCATAGGCGCGGCCGGCAATCACGATCAACGTGTTGCGGTTGGCCTCGCGCTCAGCCTTGGTCTTGGCGAGGCTTTCCTGCGCCGACAGGATGTTGCCCTGGTTCTGGTCGAACACGGGGATCGGCACCGAGACGGTCAGGCGCACGGCATCGTCATTGCTTTCGTTATAGTGGCGCCAGCCGGCCGCGATCCGCACGTCCGGATAGGGCTTGAGCCGCGCCAGCAGCAGCTCAGCATTGCGCTGGGCAAAGACGGCGGTCCAGCGCACCAGCTGCGGATTGGCGTCGATGGCGGCGACCACCGCCTGGAACGCGGGCGGCCGTCCCGTGGTGTCGAGCCGGCCGGATACCTCGCCGAATTTCGCCGCGGGATCGCCCATCAGCACCGCAAGCTCACGCCGGGCGCTCGCCAGCGTCGCCTTGAAGCGCTCACGGTCGGCCTTCACCAGGGCGGAGGCGACCTCGGCGCGGCCGGTCTCGGCCGGCGAGGAGGCGCCGGCCTCGACGCGGCGGCGCAGCAACGGCGTCAGCTGGTCGATGGCGGCAATCTGCTCGTCGAGGATCTGGATGCGTCGCTGCGCGCCGAGCACGCTGAGGAAGGCGATCGCGGTCTCCGACAGCACTTCCAGCCTGACAGCCTTGCGCTGGATCGCGGCGACCTCGATGCCCGCCGCTCCGGCTGCGATCCGCGCATCGCGCTTGCCGAACAGCTCGAAGGCCTGGCTGATCTGGAGCGTAGTCTCGGCCGATCGCGTCCCGCGATATTTGCCGGAGCCGAATGAATCGTCCTGTTCATAGGTCAGTTCCGGATTCAGCAGCGCGCCCGCCTGAATGCGCTGGCCCGTGGCGATGCCGACGTCGCGCTCCGCCGCCGTCAGCCGCGGGCTCGCGGTCAGCGCGCGCGACAACGCGCTCCGCATCGTCAAGGTCTGAGCGTGAGACGGTGCAAGCGCCGCTCCGGCAATCAGACACACCGCCGCGCACGCCAGGCGCGCAGCCATTCCCCTGCAAAACATAAAACCGACCTGTGAAGGATGAACCTAATGGGCGCGGAACGCCCGACCAATCCGTTCAGGCAATAGGCTTGGGAGGCGGGGACGTCGTGTCGGGTGCGATGCCGACCAGCATCGGCTGCCGCTGCGCGACCGGTGCGGCAATGACACCGGCCGTGGTTGCGGAGTGCAATGGCTGCGCGATGGCGACTGAGAAGCAGCCATGGCAGTGATGGCCGGCGAGGGCCCTGTGATCGCCATGCCCAGCCGAACCGTCGTCGACAAACGAGGCGATTTCCGAGCCGCCAGAGGGGCTGGTGACATCGATGTCGCACAGCCCGTGAGCGGCACCTGCGAACAGATAGATCACCGCAACAAGCACAGCCAGCAGTCCGCGCCAATGACGCAGGCGGTGGAGTATCGCAGGCCGGCGGTTCGGGAACACGAATTCACTCTCGTTGTCGGTAAGGCTGGCCTAGCACGGCAACGGGAATAGTGTCGACCCGCAACAATGTTACGGGTGAGGAACTTGATGTCGCGGGCAGGACGGCCCTCGTGATTGTCCGGGACGCGTAATCGCCCTATCTTATCGGCATGGCCGACGCATGCTGCTCACCTCCGCCGCTCAATCTCGATCGCCATCGCGACAACAAGGCCTATGGCCGCGTGCTATGGGCGGTGCTCGCCATCAACGCCGTCATGTTCCTGGTTGAAATCGGCGCGGGTCTCGCCGCCGGATCAGCGTCGCTCCAAGCAGATGCGCTCGACTTTCTCGGAGACGCCGCGAACTACGCTATCAGCCTCCTCGTGGTGGGGATGGCGCTGCGCTATCGCGCCGCCGCGGCACTCGCGAAGGGGCTGACGATGGGCGCTTTCGGCCTGTGGGTTGTCGGTACGGTGCTCTGGCACGCGGCTCATGGCACGCTGCCGAGTGCGTTCACCATGGGTGCGGTCGGCACTGCGGCCCTTGCCGCGAATGCAGCCTCCTTTGGATTATTGTGGGCCTATCGCAAGGGCGACGCCAACATGCGCTCCGCCTGGATCTGCACCCGCAACGACGTGCTCGGCAACATCGCCGTGCTGCTGGCCGCCCTCGGCGTGTTCGGCACCGGTACGGGATGGCCCGACGTGATTGTCGCCGCCATCATGGCCGGCCTTGCGCTCCAGGGCGCGGTCGTAGTGGTGCAGCAATCACGCATGGAGCTGAACGTTCGTCCAGCCTGACGCGAGAGTTGCCATGCCGGCAGTGCTCATGCCGCAGACTCCTCAATATTCTTGGGCTCCATGATTCGGACATCCTGTGCCGGCGACGTTCGTTCGTGGCCTGATGGCAGGCTGACACTCTTCACCACGGCGAAGATCGCGGGGATCACGATCAGCGTCAGCAGGGTCGAGGAGATCATACCGCCGATCATGGGCACGGCGATCCGCTGCATGATCTCCGAGCCGGTGCCGGTGCTCCACATGATCGGCAACAGGCCGGCCATGATCGCAACCACCGTCATCATCTTCGGGCGGACACGTTCGACGGCGCCTTCCATGATGGCGGCCTGAAGGTCCGCGCGCGTGAGCGAGCGGCCAGCAGCCGCACAGCGTGCCTTGGTCTCGGCCAGCGCATGGTTGAGATAGATCAGCATCACCACGCCGGTCTCGGCCGCGACGCCCGCGAGCGCGATGAAGCCGACGGCGACCGCGACCGACAGGTTGAAGCCGAGCCACCACATCAGCCACAGACCGCCGACGAGGGCGAAGGGCAGCGACAGCATGACGATCATGGTCTCGGTGACCGAGCGGAAGTTGAGATAGAGCAGCAGGAAGATGATCAGGAGCGTCACCGGCACCACGATCTTGAGCCGCGCGGTGGCGCGTTCGAGATATTCGTATTGTCCACTCCAGACCACATAATAGCCCGGCGGGAACTGGATGCTCGCCTGCACCGCACGCTGCGCGTCGCTGACATAGCTGCCGAGGTCGCGATTGCGGATGTCGACGTAGATGTAGGTCGCGAGCTGCCCGTTCTCGGTTCGGATCGAACTTGGCCCGCGTGCTGGCGTCACACTTGCGACCTCACCGAGGGGGACGACGCCGCCTGATGGCATCGGTACCAGGAGGTCGCTGGCAATCGCCTTCGGATTGTCGCGCAGGTCGCGCGGGTAGCGCATATTGACCGTGAAGCGCTGACGGCCTTCGACGGTCGTGGTCACGGTCTGGCCGCCAAGCGCGGTGGCGATCGTGTCCTGCACGTCCTGCACCATGATGCCGTAGCGGGCCAGCGCTTCACGGTTCGGCGTGATCTCGAGGTAATAGCCGCCGAGGCCGCGTTCGGCATAGGCCGAGGAGGTGCCGGGGACCGCCTTGAGCACCTGCTCGACCTGTTTTGCAAGCTTGTCGATCCCGACGAGATCGGTGCCGATGACCTTGACGCCTACGGGCGTTCGGATGCCGGTCGAGAGCATGTCGATGCGGGCCTTGATCGGCATGGTCCAGGCGTTGGAAACGCCGGGGAACTGCAGCGTCTTGTCCATCTCCGCGATCAGGCTGTCTACGGTTACGCCTGCGCGCCACTCTGTCTTCGGTTTCAGGTTGACGATGGTCTCGAACATCTCCGACGGCGCCGGATCGGTTGCAGTCGCCGCGCGGCCGGCCTTGCCATAGACCGAGGCAACCTCGGGGAACGACCGGATGATGCGATCCTGGGTCTGCATCAACTCGGCGGCCTTGGTCACGGAAATGCCGGGCAGCGTCGTCGGCATATAGAGCAGGGTGCCTTCGTTGAGATCAGGCATGAACTCGGTGCCGAGCTGACGCGCCGGCCAGATCGAGACGGCAAGCACGCCAAGCGCGAGCAGGATCACCGGGATTTTTGCGCGCAGCACGCCTGATATCACCGGACGATAGATCCAGATCAGGAAGCGGTTGACCGGATTCTTGTGCTCCGGAATGATCTTGCCGCGAACGAAGATCACCATCAGCGCCGGCACCAGTGTGACCGACAGCAGCGCCGCCGCCGCCATCGCAAAGGTCTTGGTGAAGGCGAGTGGGCCGAACAGCCGGCCCTCCTGCGATTCCAGCGTGAAGATCGGCATGAACGACACGGTGATGATGAGGAGGCTGAAGAACAGGGCAGGGCCGACCTCGGTGGCGGCTTCGATCAGGATCTCCACCCGAGAACGGCCGGGCTCGGCGCGTTCGAGATGCTTGTGCGCGTTCTCGATCATGACGATCGCGGCGTCGATCATGGCGCCGATCGCGATCGCGATGCCGCCGAGACTCATGATGTTGGAACCGATTCCGAGCAGATTCATCGCCCCGAAGGCCATCAGCACGCCGACGGGAAGCATCAGGATGGCGACCAGCGCGCTACGCACATGCAGCAGGAACACGATGCAGACGAGGGCAACGACGATGCTCTCCTCGACTAGCGTGTGCTTCAGCGTGTCGATCGCCGCGTAGATCAGGTTCGAGCGGTCGTAGACCGGGACGATCTCGACCGACTTCGGCAGGCTGGTCGCGATCTCCCGGAACCGCTTCTTGACGTTCTCGATGACGTCGAGCGCGTTCATGCCGAAACGCTGGAGAACGATGCCGCTCGCCACTTCGCCCTCGCCGTTGAGCTCGGCGATGCCGCGCCGCTCGTCAGGGCCGAGCTCGACACGGGCGACGTCGCGCAGCTTGACGGGCGTGCCGTTGTCGGTCTTCAGCACGATGTTGCCGATGTCGTCGGTGCTCTTGAGATAGCCCTTGCCGCGGATGACATATTCGAACTCCGAGAGCTCGACGGTGCGGCCGCCGACATCGGCATTGCTCGCGCGGATCGCCTCGCGCATCTTCTGCATGGTGATGCCGAGATCGCGCATGCGCTGTGGATCGAGGATGACGTTGTACTGCCTGACGAAGCCGCCGACGCTGGCGACTTCCGCGACGCCTTCCGCCTTGGCGAGCGCAAATTTCAGATTCCAGTCCTGGATCGTCCGGGTCTCCGCGAGGTTCAGCTCCTTCGACATCACGGCATATTGGTAGACCCAGCCGACGCCGGTGGCGTCGGGGCCGATCGTCGGCGATACGCCGGCGGGCAGCCGCGAGGCCGCGCCGTTGAGGAATTCGAGGACCCGCGAGCGCGCCCAGTAGATGTCGGTGCCGTCCTCGAAGATGACGTAGACGAAGGAGACGCCGAAAAAGGAGAAGCCGCGCACCACTTTCGACTTCGGCACCGTCAGCATCGCGGTGGTGAGGGGATAGGTGACCTGGTCTTCGATCACCTGAGGCGCCTGGCCGGGATATTCGGTGTAGACGATGACCTGGGTGTCGGAGAGATCAGGAAGGGCGTCCAGCGGCAGATGGAGGAGGGCGTAGAGGCCTGCTGCGGCGGCAAAGCCGGTGCCGAACAGCACCAGCAACAGGTTGCGTGCCGACCATGCGATGAGGCGGGCGATCATTTGCGCGCCTCGGTACCACCGGCTCGGTCCGCACCCGGCGTGTTGTCGGCGTCGGCAAATCCCTTCAAAGCCGCTTTCAGATTGCTTTCGGCGTCGATCAGGAAGTTGGCCGAGGTCACGACCGCTTCGCCTTCGGCGAGGCCTTCGGCGATCTCCACGTAGCCGCCGCCCCGACGGCCGAGTTTGACGTCGCGCGGCTCGAAACGGCCCTGGCCCTTATCGATCAGGACCGCTTGGCGTGTGCCGCTGTCGAGTACGGCACTTTCGGGAACAGCGAGCACCGGACCTGGCGGCCCGGTCTCGATCTCGGCGTCGACGTACATCTCGGGCCGCAGCGTTTCATCCGGATTGGGCACTTCGACGCGGATGCGCGCTGTGCGGGTCTTGGCGTTCAGATGCGGATAGATCAGCGCCACGGTCCCTGTGAAGGTCTGGCCGGCCAGCGCGCGCGGCCTGACGGTTACTTTCGCGCCGATGGAGACCTGAGCCAGATCGCGTTCGGCGACATCGATGAGAACCCACAGCAGCTGGTGATCGGATATCCTGAACAAAACGTCGCCGGGTCCCGCCCGCATTCCGTTCACCGCGTTTCGTTCGAGGATTTCGCCATCCTGCGGAGCGGGCCAGGCAATCGAGAGCGAGATGTCGCGGGTACGTTCGAGATCCCTGATGGCCTGCTCGGGTGTCGCGAGATTCTCAAGCCTCCGACGAGCGCCCTTCAGTTCCTTTCCGGTGGCGCCTGCGTTGATTGCGGACAGATATTCCGCGGCAGCGCTGGAAAGCGCCGGGCTGTACACGTTCATGAGGGGCTGACCCTTGCGAACGTGGTCGCCGGTCGTGACGTTGGCAACGCTCTCCACGAAGCCCTCGAAGCGCAGCGCGACGACCGAGATGCGGCGCTCGTCCTCCTGGACAGTCCCGGGCGCGCGGATGACCGATCTGACGGGCTGCTGCACGACCGGCTCAGACTTCGCGCCGGTGCGCTGGATCTTGCCCGGCGAGAGATTGACGGTCCCGTCGTCGCTGTCGTCGCCTTCGTAGACGGGGATATAGTCCATCCCCATGGAGTCCTTTTTCGGCACCGGCGAGGTGTCGGGCAGGCCCATCGGATTGCGGTAGTATTTGATCTTGCGGTCGCCCTTGGTCTCGGCCGCCGCCATCTCAGCAGGCTGCTCGGGCTCATCAAAGCTTATGTCGGCGCCTGCAGGCACGGCACGATAGTCGCGGCCGTCCGCCGTCTTCTTCGGCGTCGGGGAATAGAGCGGTTTGCCGTCCGGGTCCTGATAGTAGATCGGGGCGCTTGTATCTGCTGCGTTCGCGGCGGATACAAATTGGCCGACGTCCGGCTGTCGCCGCACGGCGCCGGCGGTGAGTAGCACGACGCCTGCCCCTGTGAGGATCGCAGCGACAGTGCTCACGGCGCCGAGGCGGGTCATTTGTCGGCCGTGACGACGAGCTTGTTCTCGACCGTGCCGGTCTCGCCCTGCACCTTGGCGCCGAGCGAGAGCTGCCAGCGTCCGGCCATGCTGAAATTGGCCTTGAAGCGGTAGGTCCCGGGCTCCGTGCCCGGCATCGGCGTCACTTTGGTGGCCATCTCCTGCATGCCGTCAGGGGCCATGTCGAGTCGGCTGGCAAAGATCACCGCGTCGGGGACCGCCTTGCCGCTGGTCTTGTCGATCAGCCGCACGGTCACAATGCGATCGGCGCCGGCCTTGACGGTCGGTTGAACGAGCTGGAACTCGTAGTTCTTGATTTCGGCGTGTGCGGCTCCCGTGAGTGCAGCACCGATCAGCGCGGCCATGGCGGCACGCGCGAGTTTGGTGGTCGTCATGATTTATAGATCCTCGATAGGTCTGATGGAGCCGCCGGGCGGCACGCGGCAACCTAGATGCAGCGCGGCGACAGGGGATAGCGCGCACGCCGATGTCTGCGCGCACGATCATCAGGCGCGTTAGCGCCGATCAGACCTGGGTTCGAGGGGGGTGGTCGGGGGGCTTTGCGGCGAGACCGTCTTGCAGGCGGTCATTGCTCAGCGCGAGCGCGCTCTTCTGCGGCTGCCTAGCTATCACCGAGCTCGCTCCGGACGGGGCGGGGAGCGACAGGCTCAGCATGCACAGCGCGACGAACGGACAGGAGTCGCAGGGCTTGCTCTTGGTCTGGTCCGGACAGCAGGGCATGTCCTCGGACATCGACTGCATGTCGTCTGATATGGCCGGCATGACGCTGCCGGCACTCGATACCGGCATGGCAGATGCCGCCGCGGCCAGCGGCGCGAGCAGGAGCCCGGCCGCGACCAGCAACATCACCACAGCGTTGGCGAACCGTTTCAGCAGCATGCGCCATTGTCGCACGCCATCGAGGAGCCCGCAAACCGGACCGCTTCACGATTTAGCCATGCAGGCGAATGGCGCCGAGGGCCGGCTCCGGAACATCGCAGGTAGGATCAGCCTCCACGGTAACGATGGCGCACCGGCCCGCTTCCATCGCCTGCTCCAGCCATTTGATGGCTTCATCGATCCACTGGTCGTGGTGCTCGGGATCGGCAAGGGCCTTCTCCCGGAATGCATCTGCCTGATGCAGGCACGCCGTTCTGCGATCCACGCGCCGCTCCCGGTCCGGAAGGTTCCGCCCCGATCGCATCTTTGATGATCCCGGGGCCGGCGTCGTTAACATAGGACAGGCGAGGGAGAGATAAGGCGCTGCAAACGCGGAAAGGCCCCAGCCCGGGGCTGACCGGCTGAGGCCTTTGTGCTCACAATCTTCATCCTTGGGACTCGAACAGGCAACGCACATCCTGGCGGTTCGTTCCGCAACTGACGCCGAATTAGGAACGTTCCTCATTCCTCCTGATTAGCCACCATAAATGCCTGAGGAGGATGGGACTATGGACGGACTGATTTATCTCATCGGCTTGATCGTCGTGATCATGGCGATCCTGTCGTTCTTCGGCCTGCGCTGAGAGAACGGCAATGGAAACCCTCGTACGGGACAACATGATGGAGGGCGGTGCCGCTGCCGACGACCGCCGGACCATCCAGTGGAGTTCGGTGTTCGCAGGCGCGCTCTCCGCCGGCGCGATGTCGTTCATCCTGGTCGGCTTCGGCGTTGCCATCGGCCTCGGTGTCAGCTCGGCCTCGCCGACCTGGCGCGATGCCTCGGCGGCGCTGGCGCTGCTCTCCGGGCTGTATCTGATCATCCAGGCGATCATCAGCTTCGGCTTCGGCGGCTACATCGCCGGACGGACAACCCGCCCGGCGCCTGCGCTGGCAACGATCGAGGAAGATGGCGAGCGGCGCGACGGGCTGCATGGCCTGACCTCGTGGGCGCTGGCCGTGCTGGCTGGCGCAGCTCTGCTGGCGCTTCTTGGCGCTGCTGCGATCGACCGTTCGCCGCTGCGCAGCTCGGCGAGCAATACGTCCGCGGCTGAGCCTCTGTTGAGCTATGAACTCGACAAGCTGTTCCGCGCACCCCGCCGCGCGCCAAACACTGATCTGAGGGAAGTCCGCGCCGAAGCGGGTCGTGTCCTCATGACGTCATCCAGCCACAGCGGCGTCAGCGCCGATGACCGGACCTACCTCATCCAGCAGGTCGCCGCGGTGACGGGACTGGCAGCCCCCGACGCCGAACGGCGCGTCGATGCGCTGATCGCAGACTCCAAGACGGCCATCAACCGCGCACGGCGCAACTCGATCATCGTGGCCTTCTCGGTCGCAGCCGCGACCCTGATCGGCGCCGCGGTGGCTTGGGCTGCGGCTGTCGCTGGCGGGCGCCATCGCGATGGAGAGCCGTTGCCGAACTGGATGGCGAGCTCCAACCGCTTCCATCGCAGCCCGCGCGCAATGCCGGTGCCGTAAATCTCCAGGCGGATTGGCCGGGCGCGAGCCCGGCCATAACGGAGAATTGCCGCTAGCTCAGGCCTTCTCTTCCCAGATCATGGCGAGGTGCACGATGGTCTGCACGGCTTTCTCCATGTCCTGCCGGCTGACCCATTCGAGCCGCGAGTGAAAGGCGTGCTCGCCGGCAAAGATGTTGGGGCAGGGCAGGCCCATGAAGGACAGGCGCGAGCCGTCAGTGCCGCCGCGGATCGCGGTGCGCATCGGGCGCAGGCCGGCACGGCGGATCGCCTCGATGGCGTATTCGAGCACGTGCGGGTGACGGTCGATCACCTGCTTCATGTTGCGGTACTGCTCCCGGACCTCGAGCTTGTAGGTCGAGCGCGGATAGTCCTTCATCACGTCCTTGACGATGGACTCGAGCAGGTCCTCTTTCTCCTTCAGCCCTTCCTCGGTGAAGTCGCGGACGATGAAGGACAGCCTTGCCTGTTCCAGTGTGCCCTCGATGCCGATCGGATGCAGAAAGCCCTGCTTGCCTGAAGTCGTCTCCGGTGAGCAGCCTTCCTTCGGCAGCCGCTCGACGATGGCGGCCGCGATCTTGATTGCGTGCTCCATCTTGCCCTTGGCGTAGCCGGGATGGGCGCTGACGCCGTTGATGGTGATGGTGGCGCCGTCGGCGGAGAAGGTCTCGTCCTCGACGCAGCCCGCGCTTTCGCCGTCCATGGTGTAGCCGAAATCGGCGCCCAGCTTCTTCAGGTCGACATTGTCGACGCCTCGGCCGATCTCTTCGTCCGGCGTGAACAGGATCTTGATGGTGCCGTGCTTCACATCGGGGTTGTTGATGAAGAAATGCGCGGCATCCATGATCTCAGCGACGCCGGCCTTGTTGTCAGCGCCCAATAGCGTCGTGCCGTCGGTGGTGATGATGTCGTTGCCGATCTGGTTCTTCAGCGCAGGGTGCTCGGCGAAGCGGATCACCTGGCTGGTGTCGCCCGGCAGCGTGATGTCGCCGCCGCGATAGTTCTTCAGCAGTTGCGGCTTGACGTCCTTGCCGGTCACGTCGGGCGAGGTGTCCATGTGCGAGCAGAAGCAGATCACCGGCACCTTCTTGTCGGTGTTGGCCGGGATCGTGCCGTAGACGTAGCCATACTCATCGAGATGCGCGTCCTCGACGCCCATGGCTTTCAGCTCGGCGGCGAGCACGCGGCCGAGATCTTTCTGCTTCTCGGTCGAGGGCGAGTGAGGGGATTCCGGATCGGACTGGGTGTCGATGGTGACGTAGCGCAGGAAGCGCTCGGTCACGGTATGCGAGAAGGTGAGGGAGGACATTTCTGGTCAAACCGCCGGGGTCAGGGGGAAGCGGCGGTATATCAGAAAAAGCGGGCCAGGATGCGGCCGGAACGGCGCGGATCGGCTTAACGAACGGCTACCTCAGATCGCCTCTTTCAGTTCCTTGACCGGGCGGAAGGTGACCTTCTTGCTGGCCTTGATGTGGATCGGCTCGCCGGTGGCGGGATTGCGGCCGGTGCGGGCGGCGCGCTTGCGGACCTGGAGGATGCCGAGCCCGACAATGCGGACGCGGTCGCCCTTCTTCAGGTGCTTGGTGACCAAATCGACCATGTCGGTGAGGACAGCTTCGGCGTGCTTTTTCGACAGGTCCTGGCTCTCGGCGATATCGGCAGCGAGGTGCTTGAGGGTGATGGTGGCGGGAGCGGCTGCCTTCTTTGCCGTATCCTTCTTAGCCAAATCCTTCTTAGCCAAATCCTTCTTAGCCATGACTGGCCTCCTCGATGGTCCAATGACGGGGCATCCCTGGAAAAGCCGAGAATGGATGGGGATCCCTCCAAGTCCTTTGACGCCTAGACGATTCGGGCGCGGGCCGACACCGCCGCGAGCCCAGCCGGGCGAACGTCGTCCACGGCTCGCCGCAGCTGCGACAGGCCTCAAGGAGTTCAGGCTAAGACTATGAAGGGATTGCCAAAATGGCGCGAGAGACGGGGCTCGAACCCGCGACCTCCGGCGTGACAGGCCGGCGCTCTAACCAACTGAGCTACTCCCGCGTGGTTCGCTTGATGCGCGCGGAACGAGGGGGACTTAAAGGCGGGGCTGGGTGAAGTCAAGGACGTTGCGCTTCACCGGTGTATCTCGGCTAAGCATTGCTCTGGAAAACGAAAAAGGCCGCCCGGAGGCGGCCATGGGTCAGCCCGGAAGAGGACGTTTCAGCGAATCTCCGACGTCCCGGCGCTCGTCACCACCACCGGCTTGCCGGCCTTGATCACGTGGGTGGACTGGGCGGTCTGGCTGTAATCGGCATTGGTGCGGGCTGCGATGCCGAAGCCGGCCACCATGATGCCGGCCACCAGCGCCACCACCACGATCTTCAGGTGGGTCGCACGATCAGCAGAGTGGATGGAGTGGTTCATCTGAGCCTCCCGACGGGCTTTGCCGCCGTCTATGGCTCTGTCTTAAGGACCATCTGTTTCCGGATGGTTTCGCGGGTTCCGCAAAATGGTTTCATCTCGCCGCCCGGCTGGTTTCGCCGGGCGGGCCGGGTCCGGTTTCAGGCGGCGGCACGGCCGATGTCATCCCGGATCGCGCGGGCGGCCCAGATGAACAGCAAGGCGCCGAGCGTGGTCGTGACCGCCGCCGAGAGCAGGGAATAGCGCACGGCCTCCGCGCCATAGCTGCCCTTCAACGCGTCGTTGACCATGCCGACCGCGAGCGGGCCGATGCCCTGGCCGAAACAGGTGGCCGTGAGCGCGATCAGCGCGGAGGCGAGCGCGCGCATACTCGGTTTCGCCACCGTCTGTGCGATCGCGAAGATCGGGCCGAGATGGAAGCCGACCAGGAACGAGGTCAGTGCGAGCATGGCGACCATCATCGCGAAATCCTGCGTCAGCATGCACAGCGCGAACACCGGGCCGGCGAGGCCAGAGGTGATTGCGGGCGCCCACAGCTTCCAGCGGTCGTCGCGGCGGCTCACTTGCGCCACCACGAAGCCGCCGAACAGGGTGCCGGCCATGCCGGCGAGGCCCTTGAAGGTGCCGGCATAGGTGCCGATCTCGGCGCTCGACAGATGGTGCACGCGCGCCAGGAACGGCGGGATCCAGGCCGCGGTCGCGTAGTTGGTGTAGGTGGTCAGGCAGAAGCCGATCAGCACGATGATGAAGCTGCGCTGCGAGGCCAGGAAGCGCAGCGTCGGCCCGAGTGGCTCGGGCACAAAACTCTCCTGCATCGCGCCGCGCTTCGGCTCGGAGATCGTCAGCCATAGGACCAGCGCGAGCAGGATGCCGGGTAGGCCGGCGACGTAGAACGCCGTCCGCCAGCCATAGTGCTGGTTGACGTAGCCGCCGACGAAATAGCCGAGGAAGACGCCGAGATAGGTGCCAACGGCGTAGATGCCGAGCGCGCGCGGACGCTCGTTCTTGGCAAAGAGATCGGCGACGATCGATTGCGACGCGGGTGAGCCCGCGGATTCGCCGATGCCGACACCGATCCGCGCCAGCGCCAGCGAGGTCACGCTGGTGGCCGCGCCGCACAGCGCCGTCATCGCGCTCCAGAACGCAAAGGCGACGGCCACGATGTTGCGCCGGTTGAGCCGGTCGGCGACGCGCGCAATGGGGATGCCGAGCAGGGAATAGAACAGCGCAAAGCCGAAGCCCGCGAGCAGGCCCATCATGGTGTCGCTGAGCGCAAACTCCTTCTTGATCGGCTCGATCAGCACGTTGAAGATGGTGCGGTCGAGGAAGTTCAGCGCGTAGATGATGGTGAGCAACCCCAGCGCATAGTAGCGCCGCGCCGAGGGTTTTGCCGCGGCAGCCGTTTGCACCGACATCTGTGACGTCACATCCACCATAGCTTCCCCCAATTTGTCTTTGTTATCTTTGGCGGTCCAGCTCTTCGAGCTGGCAGCTCAGCCTTCGCGGATGTAATTCCCCGCTTCGAATTCGACCGGAGGCGCGCTCGCATCGAACGAGACGCCGATCGGATCGCGGCCTGCGGCGAGCGCGTCGAGCTGATCGCTCAGCATGCGCCGGATCATGAGGATGCCGCGGTCGCTCTGGCCGAAATGCTCCTCGGAATGAACCGTCACCTCGCCCTGGCCGACCTGGGCCTCGTAATCACCCGGGAATTGCTGGTGCTCCTGCTCGGTCATATCCCACCAGAACTTGCCGTTGAATTTCGAGCGCATGCGGCCGATGTCGCCGGAGTTCTTGACGCGGCCGGCGACATAGATGCGGAAAGACGTGTCGTCGATCGGCAGCGTCCAGCCGATCGATTCGACGCGGGCGAATTGCGCCACACGCGGGTTCGGCACGACGCGCAACGTCGGCAGCGCGGCTTCGGTGACGCGATAGAACACCTTGCCGTCGTCTTGCTTGCGGATCGAGCGCACCGCGATGCCGCGCGGCGTCTTGTCGAACTTCACCTCCGGGATCGAGGCCATCATGTTGGTGAACTGCGGCCCTGAGAACGAGCCATGCAGCACCGGCACGTGATAGGGATCGACCACGTTTTCGAAATGCTGCAGCCAGTTGCAGGGGATGATGGCGGGGCCGCCGCCGCCGATCGAGGTATCATCGGCCTCGACGAGCTCGCCGTCGTCCATCTTCTCCAGGCATTCGTAAGCCGGCAGCACCGGGCGTTTCTCGGCCGGGCCCATATAGGCGAAGATCAGGCCGTAGCGCTCCTCGACCGGATACCAGGGCTGGCGCACCTTGTCCTTGAACTGACCGCCATCGGGCTCGCAGGGCTGCTCCAGGCAATGGCCCTCGGTGTCGAATTTCCAGCCGTGATAGCAGCAGCGGATGCCGTCCTCCTCGACCTTGCCGTAATAGAGCGTGGTGCCACGATGGCAGCAGCGGGCGTGCAGCAGGCCGGCGCGGCCCTGCTTGTCGCGAAACAGCACCAGATCCTCGCCCAATGCGCGCACCTTTTTCGGCGTGTCGCTGGCATCACCGACGAGCCCGACCGGGTGCCAGTAGCGGCGGAGCAGCTCGCCCATCGGTGTGCCGCGCACGACCGAGGTCAGCTCGGTGCGGGTGTGCGCCGGCTTCATCGCATAGGCCGTGCCGAGATCGCGATCCCGCTGGGTGATGGTCATGCCGGTCCTCCCGCTTCGGCCAGTGACGGCCGGGCCCTTTCTGGGCGTCTTGCTGCCAGTGGAAAATAATTCGATGACAATGTCAACGATACTCCAAATGCCTCTTAGTCGCATTTGATGAGGCGGCCGGCGCTTGGCAGGTCCCGGCTTTCTTGGCAGAGGTGGATCATGAGCCAGACCGAGAGCAGGGGCGGGGTGACGTCGCCCGCAGCGGACGAGAGCGAACCGTCGGCCCCGATCACAGTAATGCTGTCGTCGCGACTGATGGTGCTTGCCAATTTGCTCAAGCGTGGCGCGATCCTGCGCTACAAGCGCCTCACCGGATTGTCCTCGGTCGAATTCGGTCTCGTCGCCTCGCTCGGCCGCCGGCCGCCAATGAGCGTGGCGCGGCTCGCCGAGGCCGTCGGCCAGGACAAGGGACAGATCAGCCGCGCGCTGGCCAATCTGCTCTCGCGCAAGCTGATCGCGAAGTCGGCTAATCCGAAAGACAGCCGCGAGGTGCTGATCTCGCTGACCCCTGCGGGCCTCGCCGCGCATGACGCGATCGTCGAAGGCGCGCAGGAGCGCAATCGGCGCCTGCTGGAACAATTGAGCGAAGCCGAGTTCCATACGCTGATGCGGCAGGTCGACCAGCTCACGGCGATCGCCGCCGACATGCTCGAGAGCGAGAAGAGTTCGCGCTGATCTCGCAGCAATCTCCGGAATTGTTGGAGCGCTTCTAAGAGTCGTTCTAAGAAGCTTTCAATTAGGGAAATCGCGTTCCCTCCCATAAGCGTCATCGCAGTGCACGCCGTCACGGGACTGACGGCATGACGCATGCAGATACGTTTGGGGTGGCGCGTGAACAGTCTGGGAATGCTGCGGTCGGTCGTGTTGGCGACCGCGTCCGCTTTGGTTTTGGTGCCGCAGGCATCGCTTGCACAATCCTCCGCGCAGAGCGGCGCAACGAGCCTGCCGTCGGTCACCGTCACCGCGCCGGAAGCGCGCCGGCGTGCTGCCGCGACGCCGCAGCGTCGCGCGCCGCGGTCGGTGCAGACCGCCGCCAGGAGCAAGCCCCAGCCGCAGCGCAATGTCGGCTTCGTCGAGACGCCGCGTGGCCCGGTGAACGGCTACGTCGCGGGCCGCAGCTCGTCCGGCACCAAGACCAACACGCCGATCATGGAGACGCCGCAGTCGGTGTCGGTGATCGGTGCCGAGCAGATCCGCGACCAGAAGCCGAACAAGCTCGACGAGGTGCTGCGCTATACCGCCGGTGTGCGGGCAGGAACGTTCGGCACGGACACCCGCAACGATTGGTGGCTGATCCGCGGCTTCAAGTCCGAGGACATCGGACTGTTCCTCGACGGCATGCAGCTGTTCTACACGTCCTATGCGAGCTGGAAGCTTCAGACTCCCAACATGGAGCGGGTCGAGGTGCTGCGCGGTCCGTCCGCGGTGCTCTACGGCGGATCGAGCCCGAGCGGCATCGTCAACGTCATCAGCAAGATGCCGCCGGCCGAGCCGATCCGTTACGTCGAGACCGGCGTCAACAATTTCGGCAACGCTTATGTCAGCTTCGACATGGGCGGACCAGTCACGGTCGCGCCCGAAAACGGCAAGCTGTTCTACCGTGTCGTCGGCCAGGTCCAGAACGGCCCCACGCAGGTCAACTTCACGCCCGACAACAACTACTTCATCGCGCCGTCCTTCACCTGGAAGCCGGATGCCGATACGAGCTTCACGGTGCTTGCCTCCGCCTCGAGGCAGGACACCCGCGGCATCAACTTCCTGCCTTACCAGGGCACGGTGACCAACGCGCCGTTCGGCAAGATTCCGACCAGCTTCTTCGTCGGCGACCCCAGTGTCGACAAGTTCACGCGCGAGCAGGAGATGCTCGGCTATCAGTTTTCGCGCAATCTCACCGACGACCTGACGTTCCGTCAGAACGCCCGCTTCGCGCATGTCGACATCACCTATCGCGGCTATGTCGGCAACGGCTGGGATAACATCAATACGGCCACAATGGGCCGCTATAATTGGTATGCGAAGAACACCGCCAACCAGGCCAATCTCGACAACCAGCTCGAGTACCGCTTCAACACCGGTGCGGTCAGGCACACGATGCTGTTCGGCGTCGACCTGAGGGGCTACCAGATCGACGATTATCAGGCCTTCGGCTTCGGCGTGCCCGCGATCAATGTCTTCAATCCCGCCTACGGGGCGGCCGAGGTTCCGCTACCGAGCGCGCCGTTTCGGAACTTCCTGATTACGCAGAAGCAGGCCGGCACGTATCTTCAGGACCAGATGAAGCTCGGCAACTTCACGCTGGTGCTGAGCGGCCGCAATGACTGGGTGGAAACGACGCAGGAAGCGCGCGACACCGGCGCTATGGTCGGCAGCCGTGACGACAGCAGGTTCAGCGGCCGCGCCGGACTGATCTACAATTTCGACAACGGCATCGCGCCCTACGTCTCCTATTCGACAAGCTACAATCCGATCATCGGCCTCAACGCCCAGAACCAGCTGTTCCTGCCGGAGACCGGCAAGCAGGCTGAGATCGGCGTGAAGGTCGCGCCAAAGGGCTTCGACGGCTATTTCACGGTCTCGGCTTTCGATCTCGTCCGTCAAAATGTCGCGACGACATTGCCGGGCAGTGTTCCCGTGCTGCAGAACCAGACCGGCGAGGTGACCTCGCGCGGCATCGAACTCGAGGCGGTGGCCAATGCCACGAAGGAGCTGAAGTTCATCGGCGCCTTCACGGCCTATCATCTCTTCAACAGCCGGGATCTCGATCCGTCGCTGGTCGGCAAGACGCCGACCAACACGCCTGAACTCCTGGTCTCGGGCTGGGCCGATTACACCTTCAAGGACGGGCCGCTGGAGGGATTTGGTTTCGGCGGCGGCGTACGCTACATCGGCTCGTCCTGGGCGGACGCCGCCAACACCCTTGAGGTTCCCGCGGTCGTGCTCGGCGATCTCGCGGTCCACTACGAATGGCAGAACTGGCGGACGGCGCTCAACGTGATCAACCTGACCGACAAGATGTATGTCGCGAGTTGCGCGTCGGCGACCTCCTGCTTCTACGGCGACCGCCGGCGCGTCACCGCCAGCGTCTCCTACAAGTGGTAAGCGCCGGCGAGGGGAGCGCCTCGTGAAGGCGCGCACGGTCAGGCTCTGGTCCGTGGTCCACACCTGGACCAGCCTGATCTCGACCGTCTTCCTGCTGCTGCTCTGCCTCACCGGCCTGCCGCTGGTGTTCCACCACGAGATCGATGAGCTCCTGGGCTATGCCCCCCAGCCCGAAGCTCATGCGAGCGCGGCGCGCGCGAGGCCGCAAGCCATCGCCGACGCCGCGCTCGCCGCCGATCCGGGCCGGGTGATGCAGTATATCTCCTGGGACAAGGACGAGCCCGGGATCGTGATGGCGTTCACCAACAACGCGCCTGACGGGCTTCCCGACAATGCGACGGTGCGGGCCTTCGACGCCGTCTCGGCAAAACTGCTCGGGCCGGTCGGTGTCGGGCCGATGCTGATCGTGCTCAAGCTGCACACCGACATGTTTGCCGGGCAGGCCGGAAAGCTGTTTCTCGGCGCGATGGGGCTGCTGTTCGCCGTCGCCATCGTCTCCGGCGTCGTGCTGTATTGGCCGTTCACTCGCCGCTTGCGCTTTGCCACCATCCGCGATCATGCGTCCCGACGCGTGCGCTGGCTCGACTGGCACAATCTGATCGGAGTGGTGACGGTGGCCTGGGCGCTGGTGGTCGGACTGACCGGTGTGGTCAACACCTGGGCCGAGCTGATGCTGAACCAGTGGAAGGCGACCGAGCTCGCCAGCATGGTCGCACCCTATGCCGGCAAGCCGCCGCCGACCCATCTCGCCTCGCTCGATGATGTCGTCTCCCGCGCGAAGGGGGCGGCACCCGGCATGGAGATTGCCTTCATCGCGTTTCCGGGCACGCCGTTCACGTCCTCGCATCATTTTGCCGCCTTCATGCGGGGCGACTCGGCGCTGACATCGCGGCTGCTCAAGCCGGTCCTGCTGGACGGCGAAAGTGGGGAGGTCGCCGACAGCAGGGCACTGCCGCTTTATCTCCAGGTCTTGCTGATCTCGCAGCCGCTGCATTTCGGCGATTACGGCGGCATGCCGCTCAAGGTGATCTGGGCCGCGCTCGACCTGCTCACCATCGTTGTGATCGGCAGCGGGCTCTACCTCTGGCTGGCACGGCGGCGGAAGCGGACGTCCGTCCGCGCCGACGCATTCGCCAGACGAGCCCCGGTCCCGTCGTGATGCATGGCTCGTCTGACCACTCGCGTCTGTGGATACGTGTCTTTGCTGCACCAATCCTGCTCGGGGCCGCGACCATCACCGGCCTCCTGGCTGCGCTGCTGTGGGGGACGGCCGGCCAATATGTCGCCTGGGTGACGGTGGGGGCTCCCGTGCTGGTCATTGCCTCAGTTTGGGTGCGCTGCCGCACCAAGAAAACCGAGCAGTTTTCGCGGACACTACGCGGCAAATAGCCGGCTCGGTCCTCGAGCCGCAATCTCAGAGCTGCTACCCTGCAAAACTGTGGCTGCCCTTGCTGGGCCCAGCGATCTGCTCCATACCAACGCGGGGTGATTCCGGGATTTTCACCGTTCTGGGGGCGGCAAAGGGCCTAAAAAGAGCGTGTCTTGCGCCCATTGGTGCACTGCGCTAAGGCTCAGAATAATTCCAAATCGGACGAATCCGTGGCTGTCCCGAGGCTGCGGGAAAAAGGGCTCGCCATGAGCGGCATTCTGCAGAACTATCTTCCACTCGTCGTCTTTATAGGGGTAGCGGGCCTCATTGGCCTTGTGCTGCTGATTGCGCCCTTCATCGTGGCGTTCCAGCAGCCGGACCCGGAAAAGCTGTCGGCGTATGAGTGCGGTTTCAACGCGTTCGACGACGCTCGCATGAAGTTCGACGTCCGCTTCTACCTGGTCGCCATCCTCTTCATCATCTTCGACCTCGAGGTGGCGTTCCTGTTTCCCTGGGCGGTGGCGTTCGGCAAGCTTGGCGCGACCGGTTTCTGGTCCATGGTGGTGTTCCTCGCCGTGCTGACGGTCGGGTTCGCCTATGAATGGAAGAAGGGAGCACTCGAATGGGATTGAACCCTGCATCGTCCACAGGTCCGGTCGTCGCGCCGGCCCCCAAGGGCATCCTGGACCCGTCGACCGGCAAGCCGGTCGGGGCCACTGATCCGTTCTTCCTCGAGGTCAATTCCGAACTGTCCGACAAGGGCTTCTTCGTGGCCGCGACCGACGACCTCATCACCTGGGCGCGCACCGGCTCCTTGATGTGGATGACCTTCGGTCTCGCCTGCTGCGCGGTCGAGATGATGCAGGTGTCGATGCCGCGCTACGACGTCGAGCGCTTCGGCTTCGCGCCGCGTGCCTCGCCGCGCCAGTCCGACGTGATGATCGTCGCGGGCACGCTGACCAACAAGATGGCGCCCGCGCTGCGCAAGGTCTACGACCAGATGCCGGAGCCGCGCTACGTCATCTCGATGGGCTCCTGCGCCAATGGCGGCGGCTACTATCACTATTCCTACTCGGTCGTGCGCGGCTGCGACCGCATCGTGCCGATCGACATCTACGTGCCGGGCTGCCCGCCCACGGCGGAAGCGCTGCTTTACGGCGTGCTGCTGCTGCAGAAGAAGATCCGGCGCACCGGCACCATCGAACGCTAAGGTTTTACGTCATGGACGACGCCAAGCTCGACGCCCTGGGGCAGACGATCGTTAGCGCGCTTCCGGGCGCCGCCACCGGTCATTCGGTGGCCTTCAACCAGCTCACGGTTGATGTCGAGGCCAGCAAGATCGTCGAGGTGGTCAAGTACCTCCGCGACGACCCGAATTGCCGATTCATCAACTTCACCGACATCACAGCCGCGGACTATCCGGCGCGCGAGAAGCGCTTCGACGTGATCTATCACTTCCTGTCCCCGACCCTGAATGCGCGGATCCGGCTCAAGGCCCAGGCCGACGAGACCACGCAGGTGCCGTCGCTGATCGAAGTGTTCCCCGGCGCCGACTGGTTCGAGCGCGAGACCTACGATCTTTACGGCGTGTTCTTCGTCGGCCATCCCGACATGCGCCGCATCCTCACCGATTACGGGTTCGAGGGTCATCCGCTGCGCAAGGATTTCCCGACCACCGGTTTCGTCGAGGTCCGCTACGACGACCAGGAGAAGCGGGTGGTGTACGAGCCCGTCCGGCTCAACCAGGAATTCCGCAAGTTCGACTTTTTGTCGCCGTGGGAGGGGGCCGATTACCCGGTCCTTCCAGGCGATGAAAAAGCAGGGCCGAAGGTCTGATCATGAACGAGCAACCCGAACAGCTTCGCAATTTCACCATCAACTTCGGGCCGCAGCATCCTGCGGCGCACGGCGTGCTGCGCCTCGTGCTGGAGCTTGACGGCGAAGTCGTCGCCCGCGTCGATCCGCATATCGGGCTGCTTCACCGCGGCACCGAAAAGCTGATCGAGCAGAAGACCTATCTGCAGGCGATCCCTTATTTCGACCGCCTCGACTACGTCGCGCCGATGAACCAGGAGCACGCCTTCTGCATGGCGGCCGAAAAGCTGCTCGGCATCGAGGTGCCGCGCCGCGGCCAGCTGATCCGCGTGCTCTATTGCGAGATCGGCCGCATCCTGTCGCACCTGCTCAACGTCACCACGCAGGCGATGGACGTCGGTGCGCTGACCCCGCCGCTGTGGGGTTTCGAAGAGCGCGAGAAGCTGATGGTGTTCTACGAGCGCGCCTCGGGCAGCCGTATGCACGCAGCTTACTTCCGCGTCGGCGGCGTGCATCAGGACCTGCCGCAAAAGCTGGTCGACGACATCGAGGCCTGGTGCGATCCGTTCCTCAAGGTGGTGGACGACCTCGACCGTCTGCTCACCGCCAACCGCATCTTCAAGCAGCGCAACGTCGACATCGGCGTGGTGCCGCTGAAGGAGGCCTGGGAGTGGGGGTTCTCGGGCGTGATGGTGCGCGGCTCGGGCGCAGCCTGGGACCTGCGCAAGTCGCAGCCCTATGAGTGCTACGCCGAGATGGATTTCGACATTCCGATCGGCAAGAACGGCGACTGCTACGACCGCTACCTGATCCGCATGGAAGAGATGCGGCAGTCCATCCGCATCATGAAGCAGTGCATCCAGAAGCTGAACGCGCCTGATGGCAAGGGCCCCGTCGTCGTCGAGGACAACAAGGTCGCTCCGCCGCGCCGTGGCGAGATGAAGCGCTCGATGGAAGCGCTGATCCACCACTTCAAGCTCTACACCGAAGGCGTCCACGTGCCGGCCGGCGAGGTCTATGCCGCGGTCGAGGCGCCCAAGGGCGAGTTCGGCGTCTATCTGATCTCCGACGGCACCAACAAGCCCTACAAGTGCAAGATCCGCGCGCCGGGCTTTGCGCATCTGCAGGCCATGGACCACATCTGCCGCGGCCACCTGCTCGCTGACGTCTCGGCGATCCTCGGCTCGCTCGACATTGTGTTCGGAGAGGTCGATCGGTGATGGGGCAGGCGCCAATCCAGTTTGACCGTGCCTCGGGGGCCCTTGAAGGGGCCAACCTGTGGGAGCGGACGGCTGCCTTGGCGCTGGTGACGGGATCGAAGATCTCCTCGCACTTCTCGCATATGGGCTACATCGCCTGTGCCAACCTGCTGCGGAAGACGCTGCCCGAGCGCAACATCGCGATCAGGCTCAATCCCGACGCCGTGTTCGAATTCCCCTACGGCGACGGCTATTGGAGCAAGCTGCTCAACCGCTCCTACAACTACGAGGACGAGCTCGAGCTGCTGTTCGCCGACTCCATCGACGTCGACTACACGTTGCTCGATTGCGGCGCCAATTACGGCTATTGGTCGGTGCTGGTCTCGAGCAAGCCGTTCGGTTCGCACAAGGCGATCGCGATCGAGCCGTCGGGGCAGAACTACCCGAAGCTCGCCAACAACGCCCGCGTCAACGGCAATCGCTTCGAGACCATGAAGTGTGCGATCGGCGCATCGCGCGGCACCGCGCGGCTGTCGGGCACCAAGCACGAAGCCTTCAGCATCGCCGGCGATCCCTCGGCCGGCGGTGAGGACGTGCCGGTCATCGCGCTCGACAATCTGATCGAGGACGGCAAGGTCGCGAGCACCGGCAAGTACCTGATCAAGCTCGACGTCGAGGGCGTCGAGATCGAGGCGATCAAGGGCGGCGCACGGCTGCTCCAGGCCGACAGCGTCATCATGTGCGAGGAGCACGGCAGCGACCGCTCTCATGCCGTGTCGCGCTTCATCCTCGAACAGACCCCGCTGAAGCTGATCGTGTTCGATCCGCGCAGCAACCGGATGGAGACCGTGACCGAGCTGTCGATCCTCGACCGCATCAAGGTCTCGACCCACGTCGGCTACAACGTTTTCGGCACCGCAAGCGCATTTTGGCAGGACAGGATCGAAGCCCTGAATGCGAAAACAGCGCGCCGCATGCAGTGAGAGATTGAAGAGATGTCCGTTCGCCGATTAGCACCGAAGGAAGTACAGCCCGCGAGCTTCGCGTTCACGGAGGAGAACCTCGCGTTCGCCAAGCAACAGATCGCGAAATATCCGGCGGGACGTCAGGCCTCCGCGGTCATCGCGATCCTCTGGCGCGTCCAGGAGCAGCATGAGGGCTGGGTCTCGGAAGCCGCGATCCGCGCGGTCGCCGACCTGCTCGACATGCCCTATATCCGCGTGCTGGAAGTGGCGACCTTCTACACGATGTTCCAGCTCGCGCCGGTCGGCAAGAAGGCCCACGTCCAGGTCTGCGGCACCACGCCGTGCCGGCTGCGCGGTGCCGAGGATCTGATCCACGTCTGCGAGCACCGCATCCATCACGAGCCGTTCCATCTGTCCAAGGACGGCAATTTCAGCTGGGAAGAGGTGGAGTGCCTGGGTGCCTGCGTGAACGCGCCGATGGTGCTGATCGGCAAGGACACCTATGAGGACCTGACCAAGGAGAGTTTTGGCAAGGTGCTGGACGGCTTCGCCTCCGGCAATCCGCCGAAACCCGGTCCGCAGAACGGCCGCCAGTTCTCGGCGCCGACGGGCGGACCGACCACACTGAAGGAGATCACCTGATGCGTGATCTCTCGTCGCAGGCCATGCAGGGGAGCGGTGCCATGAAGAAGTGGGGCTTCATCGCGATGCATGCCGCTGTTGCGGCCGCCTTCATTTTCCTGCTGCAGCGTTTCAGCCTGAACGCGTCGCTGGAATCCAGTCTGCTCTGGGCGCTGACCTTTGGCATCTGCGCCGCCGGACTTGCCTACAAGCAGTCCAATAGTTGATCGGAAAGCACTGATATGCTCGAGGACAAGGACCGCATCTTCAAGAACCTCTACGGCCTCCACGATTGGGGGCTCGAGGGTGCGCGGCGCCGCGGCGCCTGGGATGGTACCAAGAACATCATCGACAAGGGCCGCGACTGGATCATCAACGAGATGAAGGCCTCGGGCCTGCGCGGCCGCGGCGGCGCCGGCTTCCCGACCGGTCTCAAGTGGTCCTTCATGCCGAAGGAATCGACCGACGGCCGGCCGAGCTATCTCGTCGTCAACGCCGACGAATCCGAGCCCGGCACCTGCAAGGATCGCGAGATTATGCGGCACGATCCGCATCTCTTGATCGAGGGCTGCCTGATCGCGAGCTGCGCGATGAACGCGCATGCCTGTTACATCTATGTCCGCGGCGAGTTCATTCGCGAGCGCGAGCATCTCCAGGCCGCGATCGACCAGGCCTATGAGGCCAAACTGGTCGGCAAGGACAACGTCCACGGCTGGCCGTTCGATATCTACGTCGCCCATGGCGCCGGCGCTTACATCTGCGGCGAGGAAACCGCGCTGCTCGAAAGCCTCGAAGGCAAGAAGGGCCAGCCGCGGCTGAAGCCGCCGTTCCCGGCCAATGTCGGCCTGTTCGGCTGCCCGACCACCGTCAACAACGTCGAGTCCATCGCGGTTGCGCCGGACATCCTGCGCCGTGGCGCGGCCTGGTTCGCCGGCATCGGCCGTCCGAACAATGTCGGTACCAAGCTGTTCTGCATCTCCGGTCACGTCGAGCGGCCCTGCAACGTCGAAGAGGCCATGGGCATTCCGTTCCGTGAGCTGATCGACAAGCATTGCGGCGGCGTTCGCGGCGGCTGGGACAACCTCAAGGCCGTGATCCCCGGCGGCTCGTCGGTGCGCATGGTGCCGGCCGAGCAGATTATCGACACGCCGATGGATTTCGACTCCTTGAGCAAGCTGCGCTCGGGCCTCGGCACCGCGGCCGTGATCGTGATGGACAAGTCGACCGATTTGATCCGCGCGATCGCCCGCATCTCCTATTTCTACAAGCATGAGAGCTGCGGCCAGTGCACGCCGTGCCGCGAGGGCACGGGGTGGATGTGGCGCGTGCTCACCCGCATGGCCGAAGGCCGCGCCCACAAGCGCGAAATCGACATGTTGCTCGAGGTGACGAAACAGGTCGAAGGCCACACCATCTGCGCGCTCGGCGACGCAGCCGCTTGGCCGATCCAGGGCCTGATCGCGCATTTCCGTCACGAGATCGAAGCGCGCATCGACCAGTATTCGCACAGGGCTGACATTGACGATATCGGCGTCCGCGATCCCATGAACATGGTCGCGGCGGAGTAAGAAGAATGACCAAGCTCATCATCGACGGCAAAGAGATCGATGTCCCCGCCGAGTTCACGCTGCTGCAGGCGTGCGAAGCGGCCGGCGCCCAGATTCCGCGCTTCTGCTATCACGAGCGGCTGTCGATCGCCGGCAATTGCCGGATGTGCCTCGTCGAGGTGAAGGGCGGCCCGAAGCCGGTCGCAAGCTGCGCCTGGGGCGTGCGCGACTGCCGTCCGGGTCCCAAGGGCGAGCCGCCGGAAATCTCCACGCGATCGCCGATGGTGAAGAAGGCGCGCGAAGGCGTGATGGAATTCCTTCTCATCAACCATCCCTTGGACTGCCCGATCTGCGATCAGGGCGGCGAGTGTGACCTGCAGGACCAGGCGATGGGCTACGGTGTCGACACCAGCCGCTTCGCCGAGAACAAGCGCGCGGTCGAGGACAAATATCTCGGCGCGCTGGTCAAGACCTCGATGAACCGCTGCATCCAGTGCACGCGCTGCGTCCGCTTTTCGGCGGAAGTCGCCGGCGCTCCCGAAATGGGCGCGACCGGTCGCGGCGAGGACATGGAGATCACGACCTATCTCGAGCACGCGCTGACGTCGGAATTGCAGGGCAATCTCGTCGACATCTGCCCGGTCGGCGCGTTGACCTCGAAGCCTTATGCCTTCGCGGCGCGCCCGTGGGAGCTCGGCAAGACCCAGTCGATCGACGTCATGGACGGCATTGGGTCTGCGATCCGCGTCGACACCCGCGGCCGCGAGGTGATGCGCGTGCTGCCGCGCATCAACGAGGCGGTGAACGAGGAGTGGATCTCCGACAAGACCCGCCACGTCGTCGACGGCCTGCGCACCCAGCGTCTCGATCGGCCCTATATCCGCGAGGCCGGCAAGCTGCGCGCGGCGAGCTGGACCGAGGCCTTCGCTGCGATCGCGGCCAAGGCGGCGCGCAGCGACGGCAAGCGCATCGGCGCGATCGCCGGCGACCTCGCCGGCGTCGAGGAGATGTTCGCGCTGAAGGATCTCCTGGCCAAATACGGCTCGGGCAATCTGGCGGTGCAGGGCGGCGACGCCTTCGACCCCGCGCTCGGCCGCGGCTCCTACATCTTCAACCCGACGCTGGCAGGCGTGGAGCAGGCGGATGCACTGCTCATCATCGGCGCGAATCCGCGGAAAGAGGCGGCCGTGTTCAACGCCCGCATCCGCAAGCGCTGGCGCGCCGGCGGCTTCAAGGTCGGCGTGATCGGTGCTAAAGCCGATCTGACCTACGATTACGATCACCTCGGCGCGGGCACCGAGACGCTCAGTGAGCTCGCGGCGGGCAGGCACTCCTTCATGGACGTGCTGAAGAACGCCAAGAAACCCATCATCCTGGTCGGCGGGGGCGCGGCCTCGCGCCACGACGGCGCCGCCATTCTCGCGGCCGCTGCCAAGCTCGCGCTCGATGTCGGCGCGCTCAAGGATGGCTGGAACGGCTTTGGCGTGCTGCACGAGACCGCCTCGCGCGTCGGTGCGCTCGATATCGGCTTCTCCGCAACCGGTGGCGGGCTGAACGCTGCGCAGATGACGACGTTCGGCACGCTGGACTTGCTGTTCCTGCTTGGCGCCGACGAGATCAACGCGCCGGACGGCACCTACGTCGTCTATATCGGCACCCATGGCGACCGCGGTGCACACCGCGCCGACGTGATCCTGCCTGCGGCGGCCTACACCGAGAAGTCCGCGATCTACGTCAACACCGAAGGCCGCGTGCAGATGGCAGGCCGCGCCGCGTTCCCGCCGGGCGAGGCCCGCGAGGACTGGGCGATCGTCCGCGCACTGTCGGAGGCGCTCGGCAAGAAGCTCGGCTATGACTCGCTTGCCGCCCTGCGCCAGGCGATCTTCAAGGCCGTGCCGCATCTGATCCGTCTCGACCAGATCGAGGCCGGTTCGGCCGACCAGATCAAGAAGCTGGCGGGGAAGGGCGGCACGCCGGAGAAGGCGCCGTTCAAGCCGCTGGTCGAGGACTTCTACCTGACCAACCCAATCGCGCGTGCCTCCGCCGTGATGGCGGAATGCTCGCGCCTCGCCTCCGGGCATATGCTGACCGCAGCGGAGTGAGCGTGATCTGATGGAATTTTTCGAAAGCGCATTCTGGACCGGATTCCTCTGGCCGCTGATCATCATGGTCGCGCAGAGCGTCCTCGTGCTCGTCGTCCTTCTGGTCGCGATCGCCTACATCCTGCTCGCCGACCGCAAGATCTGGGCGGCGGTGCAGATCCGGCGCGGCCCGAACGTGGTCGGCCCCTGGGGCCTGCTGCAATCCTTCGCCGACCTGCTCAAGTTCGTGCTGAAGGAGCCGATCATCCCGGCCGGCGCCAACAAGGGCGTGTTCCTGCTGGCGCCGCTGGTGTCGTGCGTGCTCGCACTTGCCGCCTGGGCGGTGATCCCGACCAATCTCGGCTGGGTGATCTCCGACATCAATGTCGGCATCCTCTTCATCTTCGCGATCTCGTCGCTGTCGATCTACGGCATCATCATGGCCGGCTGGTCGTCGAACTCGAAGTATCCGTTCCTGGCCGCGCTGCGCTCCGCGGCGCAGATGGTGTCCTACGAGGTCTCGATCGGCTTCGTCATCATCACGGTGCTGCTCTGCGCCGGCACGCTGAACCTGTCGGCCGTGGTCGAGGCCCAGCATGTCCGCGGTCTTGCCAGCCTGATCGGGCTGCCGCAGCTCACCATCCTGAACTGGTACGTCTGGCCGCTGTTCCCGATGTTCGTGGTGTTCTACGTCTCGGCGCTGGCCGAGACCAACCGTCCGCCCTTCGACCTCGTCGAAGCGGAATCCGAGCTCGTCGCCGGCTTCATGGTCGAGTACGGCTCGACGCCGTATCTGCTGTTCATGCTGGGCGAGTACGTCGCGATCGTCACGATGTGCGCGATGGCCACGATCCTGTTCCTCGGAGGCTGGCTGCCGCCGGTCGACCTGCCGCCCTTCAACTGGGTGCCGGGGATCATCTGGTTCTCGCTCAAAGTCTTCTTCATGTTCTTCCTGTTCGCGATGGCAAAGGCGATCGTGCCGCGCTACCGCTACGATCAACTGATGCGCCTCGGCTGGAAGGTGTTCCTGCCGCTGTCGCTGGCGATGGTGATCGTGGTGGCCGGCGTGCTGCATTTCGCCGGCATCGCGCCGAAGTGAGGGCCGTCATGGGTATCAACGTCAACGCCACTGCACGCTCGCTTCTGCTGTCGGAATTCGTCTCGGCGTTCTTCCTCGCCATGCGCTATTTCTTCCAGCCGAAGCCGACGCTGAACTATCCGTTCGAGAAGGGCCCGATCTCGCCGCGCTTCCGCGGCGAGCACGCGCTGCGTCGCTATCCGAACGGCGAAGAACGCTGCATCGCCTGCAAGCTGTGCGAAGCGATCTGTCCGGCGCAGGCCATCACCATCGAGGCCGGCCCGCGCCGCAACGACGGCACCCGCCGCACCGTGCGCTACGACATCGACATGGTGAAGTGCATCTATTGCGGCCTCTGCCAAGAGGCCTGTCCGGTCGACGCCATCGTCGAAGGTCCGAACTTCGAGTTCGCGACCGAGACCCGCGAGGAACTGTTCTATGACAAGGCCAAGCTGCTCGCCAACGGCGACCGCTGGGAACGCGAGATCGCGAAAGCGATCGAGCTCGATGCGCCGTACCGGTGAGGTGAGGGCATGATCCTTCCCGCGCTGTTCTTCTATCTCTTCGCCGGCGTCTGCGTCGCCTCGGCCGTGATGGTGATTGTCTCGCGCAATCCCGTGCACTCCGTGCTGTACCTGATCCTGGCCTTCGTCAACGCCTCCGGCCTGTTCGTGCTGATGGGCGCCGAATTCCTGGCGATGATCCTGATCGTCGTCTATGTCGGCGCCGTCGCGGTGCTATTCCTGTTCGTGATCATGATGCTCGACGTCGATTTCCTCGAGCTGCGCGAGGGCTTCATCGAGTACCTGCCGGTCGGCCTGGTGATCGGCGGCATCTTCATGTTCGAGCTGCTGCTCACCGTCGGTTTCTGGGTCATCAACCCCGGCGTCGCCAAGACGATCACGGCGGCGATCCCGGCCAACGTCTCGAACACCGAGGCGCTGGGTCTCGTGCTCTACACGAAGTACATCCACTACTTCCAGCTCTCGGGCATGGTGCTGCTGGTCGCCATGATCGGCGCCATCGTGCTGACGCTGCGCCACAAGGCGAGCGTGAAGCGGCAGGACATCAACGTTCAGAACGCGCGCACGCCCGATATGGCGATGGCGATGCGCAAGGTGGCTCCGGGGCAGGGGCTCTCGGATGCCGATGCGGCGGAGTGGGTGAAATGACGATCGGGCTCGGACATTATCTGGCGGTCGGCGCGATCCTGTTCACGCTCGGCATTCTCGGCATCTTCCTGAACCGCAAGAACATCATCGTCATCCTGATGTCGATCGAGCTGATCCTGCTCTCGGTCAACATCAACCTCGTCGCGTTCTCGACCTTCCTCGGCGACATCGTCGGCCAGGTCTTCGCGCTTTTGGTGCTCACCGTCGCAGCCGCTGAAGCCGCGATCGGTCTCGCCATCCTGGTGGTCTATTTCCGCAACCGCGGCTCGATCGCGGTTGAGGACGTCAATCTGATGAAGGGCTGAGCTCAGTCATGGTTCAGGCAATTGTCTTTCTGCCTCTGCTGGGCGCCATTCTGGCCGGCTTCATCGCGCTGTTCGGCGCGCATGCCCGCAATCCCTCAGGCGACGAGCTCGAGCATCACGGCGACCATGGTCACGGTGCGCATGCGCATGCGTCCGATACGATCAACGAGGATGCCTCCGTCATCCACGAGACGCATCATGAGCCCGGCGACGGGCACGATGATCACGGTCATGGCCCGGCCGAGCCGGCGGCGGCTGGCTCGCGCGGCGCCGAGCTGATCACGACGGCTTTGCTGTTCGTCTCGGCGGCGCTGTCCTGGATGACGCTGGTCGATGTCGGCTTCATGCACCACGACTACAGGATCCAGCTGCTGCCCTGGATCTTCTCCGGCGACCTCCAGGTCTGGTGGACGCTGCGGGTCGACACGCTCACGGCCGTGATGCTGGTGGTGGTGACCACCGTGTCCTCGCTCGTGCACCTCTATTCCATCGGCTACATGGACGAGGATCCGAACCGGCCGCGCTTCTTCGGCTATCTCAGCCTGTTCACCTTCGCCATGCTGATGCTGGTGACGGCGGACAACTTGGTGCAGCTGTTCTTCGGCTGGGAAGGCGTGGGTCTGGCGAGCTATCTGCTGATCGGCTTCTGGTACCAGAAGCCGTCGGCGAACGCCGCGGCGATCAAGGCCTTCGTCGTCAACCGCGTCGGCGACTTTGGTTTTGCCCTCGGCATCTTCGCGGTCTTCATGCTGGCCGGCTCGACCGATCTCGAGACGATTTTCCACGCCGCGCCTGGCCTTACCGGCAAGACCATCAACTTCCTCGGCTGGCACGCGGACGCGCTGACCCTGACCTGTCTCCTCCTGTTCATGGGCGCGATGGGCAAGTCGGCGCAGTTCCTGCTGCACACCTGGTTGCCGGACGCGATGGAGGGCCCGACCCCGGTCTCCGCGCTGATCCACGCCGCGACCATGGTCACCGCCGGCGTGTTCATGGTGGCGCGCCTGTCGCCGCTATTCGAGCTCGCCCCGAACGCGCAGGCCGTCGTGATGTTCTTCGGCGCCACCACGGCGTTCTTCGCCGCGACCATCGGCCTCGTCCAGAACGACATCAAGCGCATCGTCGCCTATTCGACCTGTTCGCAGCTCGGCTACATGTTCGTGGCGATGGGAGCAGGGGCCTACTCGGTCGGCATGTTCCATCTGTTCACGCACGCCTTCTTCAAGGCGCTGCTGTTCTTGGGCTCCGGCTCGGTGATCTACGCGATGCACCATGAGCAGGACATCCGCAACATGGGCGGCCTCTGGAAGAAGATCCCCTACACCTATGCGGTGATGGTGGTCGGCACGCTGGCGCTGACCGGCTTCCCGCTCACCGCCGGTTACTTCTCCAAGGACGCGATCATCGAGTCCGCCTACGCCTCGCACAATCCGTTCGGGGTGTACGGCTTCCTGATGACGGTCGTCGCCGCCGGCTTGACCTCGTTCTATTCCTGGCGCCTGATCTTCAAGACCTTCCACGGCGAGCCGCATGACGAGCATCACTACGAGGCCGCGCATGAAGCTCCGATCTGGATGCTGATCCCGATCGGCGTGCTGGCGGTCGGCTCGATCCTGGCCGGTTTCCCGTTCAAGGAATTGTTCGCCGGTCACGGTATCGAGGAGTTCTTCCGCGAGTCCGTGAAGATGAACCCGCACATCATCGAGGAGATGCACCACATCCCCGCGACCATCGCTTTCCTGCCGACGGTGATGATGGTGCTGGGCTTCCTGATCTCGTACCTGTTCTATATCCAGCGGCCTTACATCCCGGTCCAGCTCGCCAAAGAACAGCCGGGGCTGTACCAGTTCCTGCTCAACAAATGGTACTTCGACGAGCTCTACGACGTCATCTTCGTCCGTCCGGCGAAGTGGATCGGCTACCAGCTCTGGAAGAAGGGCGACGGCTTCATCATCGACGGCCTCGGCCCCGACGGCGTCTCGGCCCGCGTGCTGGACGTCACCCGCAACGTCGTGAAGATCCAGACCGGCTATCTCTATCACTACGCGTTTGCCATGCTGATCGGCGCCGCCGGCCTGATCACCTGGTTCATGTTCGGCTTTGGAGGCCAGTAAATGACAACCTGGCCCATTCTTTCGGTCACGACGTTTCTGCCGCTGGTCGGCGCGCTGATCGTCTATCTCAGCCGCGGCGATGACGAGGCGGCCAAGCGCAATTCGCGCTGGATCGCGCTCTGGACCACGCTGATCACCTTCGCGGTGTCGGTGATTCTGGTCATGCGCTTCGACCCGTCGAACCCCGACTTCCAGTTCGTCGAGAAGGCGAATTGGCTTGCCACCGGCATCACCTACCATATGGGCGTCGACGGCATCTCTCTGCCGCTCGTGATCCTCACCACCGCCGTGATGCCGTTCTGCATCATCGCGAGCTGGAAGGCGATCACCAACCGCGTCCGCGAATACATGATGGCGTTCCTGATCCTGGAAACGCTGATGATCGGCACTTTCTCGGCGCTCGATCTCGTGCTGTTCTATCTGTTCTTCGAGGGTGGCCTGATCCCGATGTTCCTGATCATCGGCGTCTGGGGCGGCCCGCGCCGGGTCTATGCATCCTTCAAGTTCTTCCTCTACACGCTGCTCGGCTCGGTCCTGATGCTGCTCGCCATCATGGCGCTGTACTGGAACGGCGGCACCACCGACATCCCGACCCTGATGCACACCGCCGTGCCGCGGTCCTTGCAGACCTGGGCCTGGCTCGCCTTCTTCGCTTCGTTTGCGGTGAAGATGCCGATGTGGCCGGTGCACACCTGGCTTCCCGACGCGCACGTCGAGGCGCCGACCGCGGGCTCGGTGGTCCTGGCCGCGATCCTGCTGAAGATGGGCGGCTACGGCTTCCTGCGCTTCTCGCTGCCGATGTTCCCGCTGGCCTCGCATGATTTTGCGCCGCTGATCTTCACGCTCTCGGCCATCGCCATCATCTACACCTCGCTGGTGGCGCTGATGCAGGAGGACATGAAGAAGCTGATCGCGTACTCCTCGGTCGCGCATATGGGCTTCGTCACCATGGGCATCTTCGCCGGCACCATGCAGGGCGTTGCCGGCGGCGTGTTCCAGATGATCTCGCACGGCATCGTCTCCGGCGCGCTGTTCCTCTGCGTCGGCGTCGTCTACGACCGCCTGCACACCCGCGAGATCGCGGCCTATGGCGGCCTCGTCAACCGGATGCCGCTCTACGCGCTGACCTTCATGGTCTTCACCATGGCCAATGTCGGTCTGCCCGGCACGAGCGGTTTCGTCGGCGAGTTCATGACGCTGCTCGGCACCTTCAAGGTCTCGATCCCGACCGCGTTCTTCGCCAGCTTCGGCGTCATCCTGTCGGCGTGCTACGCGCTGTGGCTCTACCGCAAGGTCGTGTTCGGGGCGCTGGTCAAGCCCTCGCTGGCGAGCATGAAGGATCTCACCTTCCGGGAGTGCTTGACGCTGTTCCCGATGATCGCGCTGACGATCCTGTTCGGCGTCTATCCGAAGCCGGTGCTCGACATGTCGGCCGCCTCGGTCCAGCAACTCGTCAACAATTACAACACCGCTGTGACGGCCGTGAAGGCCGCCGCACTGCTCCAGTGATCGAGCAGGTCAGGATATCGCCATGAGCTTTGAGACTGCAGGTTATCAACTGGCGCCGGTGCTGCCCGAGATCGTGCTCGCGATCGGCGCCATGGCGCTCCTGATGCTCGGCGCCTATCGCGGGCAGGAGACGACCAAGACCGTCACCTCGCTGGCGGTCGTGCTCCTGGTCGTGGTCGGCGTGCTCGAATACATGCTGCCCGCGGGCAAGCATGTGACCTTCGGCGGCAGCTTCATCGTCGACGACTTCGCTCGCTTCATGAAGATCCTCGCCCTGATCGGCTCGGCGGTGACGCTGGTGCTGTCGACCGAGTTCCTGTCCGACCCCTCGCGCCGCATCTTCGAGTACGCCATCCTGGTGCTGCTCTCGACCCTCGGCATGATGGTGCTGATCTCGGCCGGCGACCTGATCTCGCTCTATCTCGGCCTCGAATTGATGTCGCTGGCGCTCTACGTCGTGGCGGCCTCGAACCGCGACAACGCCAAGTCGACCGAAGCCGGTTTGAAGTACTTCGTGCTGGGCGCGCTGTCCTCGGGCATGCTGCTGTACGGCGCCTCGCTCATTTACGGCTTCACCGGTACCGTCAGCTTCACCGGCATCGCGGCGGCCGCGACGGTCTCGAATGTCGGCCTCGTGTTCGGCCTCGTCTTCCTGCTTGTCGGCCTCTGCTTCAAGGTCTCGGCCGTGCCGTTCCACATGTGGACGCCGGACGTGTATGAGGGCGCGCCGACCCCGGTCACCGCCTTCTTCGCTTCGGCGCCGAAGGTGGCCGCGCTTGCCGTGTTCACCCGCGTCACGCTGACCGCATTCCCGGGCATCGTCTCGCAGTGGCAGCAGATCCTGGTGTTCGTGGCGATCGCCTCGATGGCACTGGGTTCGTTCGCCGCGATCGGCCAGAGCAACATCAAGCGCCTGATGGCCTATTCCTCGATCGGCCATATGGGCTTCGCGCTGGTCGGCCTTGCCTCGGGTACGGTCGAGGGCGCGCAGGGCGTCTTGATGTATATCGTGATCTATGTCGCGATGACGCTGGGTTCGTTCTCGATCATCCTCGCGATGCGCCGCAACGGCCAGGCCGTCGAGCAGATCAGCGATTTCGCAGGTCTGTCGCGGACCAATCCGCTGCTCGCCTTCATGTTCGCGATGCTGCTGTTCTCGCTGGCCGGCATCCCGCCGCTCGCCGGCTTCTTCGCCAAATGGTACGTCTTCGTCGCGGCCATCAAGGCGAACCTGTTCACGCTCGCCGTCATCGGCGTCCTGACCAGCGTGGTCGGCGCCTACTACTACCTCGCCATCGTCAAGACGATGTATTTTGACGAGCCGGCCGGCGAGGTCGATCCGGTGCGCGTTGAAGTGAAGACAGTGCTGGCGGTCGCGGGCCTGTTCAACATCCTGTTTGCGCTGTTCGCAGGTCCGGTGGTGAGCGTCGCCTCCGCCGCCGCAAAGTCGCTGTTCTAGGATGGCTTTCGCGCTCGGTCCTCGCGCATCGGCCGCGGGCTACAAGCTCGCGGCGTTCGAACGGACCGGTTCGACCAATACCGAGGCGATCGAGCACGCGAGGGCCGGGGAGCCCGGTCCGATGTGGTTCGTCACATCGGAACAGACCGCCGGTCGCGGCCGCCGTCAGCGCGCCTGGATCGCGCCGAAGGGCAATCTCGCCGCCAGCATCCTCGAAGTCATGGACGTCGCCCCTGCCATCGCCGCCACGCTCGGTTTTGCCGCCGGGCTCGCCGAAGAGGCGGCCCTGGAGAAGGTCAGCCTCGAGGCGGCGCTGCGCCTCGGCGAGGGTCGTCCCCGTTACGCCCTGAAATGGCCCAATGACGTGCTCGCCGGCGGCAAGAAGCTGGTCGGCATTGCGCTCGAAGCCGAGGCCATCGGGGATCGCCTCGCTGTGGTGGCGGGCATCGGCACCAATGTCATCGCTGCACCCGAGGGCACGCCAACGCCCGCCGTGTCCTTGGCTGCGCTCGGCGTCCAGATCAGTGCGGAGGAGCTGTTCTCGGCGCTATCCGACGCCTGGGTCGAGTTCCGAGGTATCTGGGACAATGGCCGCGGCTTTGCCGAGATCCGCAAACTGTGGCTGGAGCGCGCCGCCGGTCTCGGCGAGAAGGTCGCAATCCACACGGGAACGATGACGCTGGAAGGCATTTTTGACACCGTCGACGACACTGGCTGCCTGATCGTCCGCACCGCGGAGGGCCGCCTTGTGCCCGTGGCCGCGGGCGAGGTGTTCTTCGGCCCGGTCGCCTCCGTGGGAGCTGCGTGATGGCGAAGCCCGAGGAACTTGTATTTGCGCCGCTCGGCGGCGTCGGCGAGATCGGCATGAACCTGTCGATCTACGGCCTCGGCAACCGCCAGCAGCGCGCCTGGCTCGCGGTCGATCTCGGCGTTTCCTTCGGCGACGAGGAGCATCTGCCGGGCATCGACCTGATCATGCCCGACATCAGCTTCCTGGAGAAGGAACGCAAGAACCTGATGGGCCTGGTGCTGACCCACGCCCATGAGGACCATTTCGGCGCCATCATCGATCTCTGGCCGAAGCTGAAATGCCCGATCTATGCGACGCAGTTCAGCGCCGCGCTGTTCGAAGCCAAATGCGCCGCCGAGCGCAACGCGCCGAAGATCCCGGTGACGGTGGTGCCGTCGGGCGGGCGTATCGATGTCGGCCCGTTCAACGTGGAATTCATCCCCGTCGCGCATTCGATTCCCGAGGCGCACGCGCTGGCGATCCACACCTCGGCCGGCACGGTGCTGCATACCGGCGACTGGAAGATCGACCCGACCCCGACCCTGGGACGTCCCACCGACGAGAAGCGGCTGCGCGAGCTGGGCGAGGAGGGCCTGCTCGCTCTGATCGGCGATTCCACCAACGCGGTGCGCGACGGTCGCTCGCCCTCGGAAGCCGAGGTCGCCCGGACCATCATCGACCTCGTGAAATCAGCCAAGGGCCGCGTCGCCGTCACGACCTTCGCCTCCAACGTCGCGCGCATCAAGGCCGTGGCCGCCGCCGCGAGAGCCGCCGACCGTGAGGTCGTCGTGGTCGGCCGCGCCATGGAGCGCGTGGTTCAGGTGGCGCGCGAGACCGGCTATCTCGACGGCGTGCAGAATTTCCGCTCGCCCGACATCTACGGCCACCTGCCGCAGGACAAGGTGCTGGCGCTCTGCACCGGCAGCCAGGGCGAGCCGCGCGCGGCGCTGGCGCGCATCGCCAATGACGACCACCCCGAGATCACGCTCAATCGCGGCGACAGCGTCATCTTCTCCTCGCGCACCATCCCGGGGAACGAAAAGGCCGTCGGCTCGATCGTCAACAATCTGGTGCTCCAGGGCGTCGAAATCATCACCGACCGCGACCATCTGGTCCACGTCTCCGGCCATCCCCGTCGCGACGAATTGCGCGACCTGATCGCCTGGACCAGGCCGCAGCTCCTGATCCCCGTCCATGGCGAGGCCCTGCATCTGCACGAGCACGCCAAGCTGGCGCGCGCTGCCGGCGTGCCGCGCGTGCTGGTCTGCCGCAACGGCGATCTCGTCAAGCTCGGCCCCGGCGATCCCGGCATCGTCGGCGAGGTGCCGTCGGGCCGCCTCTACAAGGACGGCACGATCCTGGAGGATTCCAAGTCCCGCGCCGTGGTCGAGCGGCGCCGCATGGCCTTCTCCGGCTGCGCCTTCGTCGCCATCGCCATGACCGAGCAGGGCGAGCTCGCCGACGATCCCGCGGTCGATCTCGTCGGCATCCCCGAGAAGAACAGGGCAGGCGAGCCTTTCGACGACATGGTCTTCGATGCCGTGATGGCGACGATCGAGGGACTGCCGAAGGCGCGCCGCCGCGATGCGGACGCTCTCGCCGAGTCGGTGCGGCGCGCTGTCCGGGCCGTCATCAACGAACATTGGGGCAAAAAGCCCCCCTGTCTGGTACACGTACTGACAGTTTAACGGGAGAGAACCATGCTGGGCCGGCTCAACCATGTCGCCATCGCGACCAAGGATGCCGTCAAGGCCGCCAAGATCTATGGCGCGGCGTTCGGGGCCGAGATTTCCGAGGCCGTCCCGCTGCCCGAGCATGGCGTCACCACCGTGTTCGCGACGCTGCCCAACACCAAGATCGAGTTCATCGAGCCGCTCGGCGAGACCTCGCCGATCGCAAAGTTCCTCGAGCGCAATGCCGACGGCGGCATCCACCATGTCTGCTACGAGGTCGTGGACATCATCGCCTCGCGCGACACGCTGGCGAAGGAGGGCGCGCGGGTGCTCGGTGACGGCGTGCCGAAGATCGGCGCTCACGGCAAGCCGGTGCTGTTCCTGCACCCGAAGGATTTTTCCGGCGCGCTGGTCGAAATCGAGCAGGCATAAGGCCGTCCCATGGCCATCCAGATATCGACCGCGATCGCGATCTACTTCGTCATCTGGTGGGTCGCGCTGTTCCTGACGCTGCCGTTCGGCGTGCGCAGCCAGCACGAGGACGGCGTCGGCGCGCCCGGCACCGACCCCGGCGCCCCGATCCTGACCCGGATGGGCCGCAAGCTGATCTGGACCACGATCATCTCGGCGATCATCTATGGCTTGGGCCTCGCCGCCTATCACGCCGGCTATCTCTCGATCGAGCGCCTGTCGAAGATGATGGGAATGCCGTTTTAGTCACTTTTGCTGACGACATTGTTTTGGGGGACACATGACTTTTCAGAGGATCGTCATTGCGCTTCTGGTGCTGATCGTCGCGGGCCTCGGCGCCATCGGCTATGTCGAGTGGAAGATGGCGGCGCAGGTGCGGACGTTGAAGGCATTCGTTGAGGGCTATGTCTTCAACGAAGCCGTGATGGCCTGCGAGCAGACCAAGAGCTCGACGCCGTTCAAATGGAACGGCGGCAAGAGCACCTCGGTGATCGGCCTGAACTCGGTCAAAACGGACAAATACACCGTCAGCGCCAGCTACACGCTGGTGGCGGACCTCGTTTATTGTGATTACGATCCGATCAAAAGAAAGGCCGAGATCGGCTCGAGCTTCCTGGAGCGGGAGTAACGATCCGGCCGTGCCAAGCATGGGATGGGATCGTCATGGCGCAGGGGCAGGGGGACTACCGGATTCTGCATGAGGCGGCCTTGCGGGATTATCTCGCGGGCTTGCCGGAGCTCAAGGCGGTTCTTGGCGGCGAGCCGGCCCGCTGGACGATCACCGAAGTCGGCGACGGCAATCTCAACCTCGTCTTCATCGTCAAGGGCGCGAGCGGCGGCGTCGCCGTCAAGCAGGCGCTGCCCTATGTCCGCCTCGTCGGCGAAAGCTGGCCGTTGCCGCTGTCGCGGGCCCATCACGAATATCTGGCGCTGTCGAAGCAGGCCCAGCTCGCGCCCGGCCTCGTGCCGGCTTTGCTGCATCACAACGAGAGTCTGGCGCTGACGGTGATGGAGCTGCTCGAGCCCCACATCATCATGCGCAAGGGGCTGGTTGCGGCAACGCAATATCCCGGCTTCGTCGGTGACATCTCAACCTTCATGGCGCGAACGCTGTTCTTCACCTCCGATCTCGCGCTGACCGCGGCCGAGAAGAAGGAGGGCATCGCGGCTTTCGCCGGCAACCACGCGCTCTGCAAGATCACCGAGGATTTGATCTTCACCGATCCCTACCGCATCGCCGAACAAAACCGCTGGACCGCGCCGTATCTCGACGCGCTCGCTGCGAGCCTGCGCGATGACATGGAGCTGCATGTCGCGATCTCCCGGCTCAAGCTGAAGTTTATGGCAAGCCCCGAGGCGCTGCTGCACGGCGACCTCCACACCGGATCGATCATGGTCACGGACAGTCAGACGCGGGTGATCGATCCCGAATTCGCGTTCTATGGCCCGATGGGGTTCGACGTCGGCGCCGTGCTCGCCAACCTCTTGATGGCCTATTTTGCATCGAGCGGCCACGAGCGAGCGCCGGGCGGGCGGGCTGCGTTCGAGGCCTGGGTGCTGGAGACGGTCGAGCAGGTCTGGAACGAGTTTTCCCGCAAATTCCTCGACCTCTGGCGCGCGGGCGCCGCCGGCGACGCCTATCCGGTTTCGCTCTTCGCCAGCGAGAAGGGGGCCGCGCGGCTGGAGGTCGAGCGCCAAACCTACATGCAGCGCCTGTTCACGGATGCGGTCGGCTTCGCCGCCGCAAAAATCACCCGGCGCATCTTCGGCCTCGCCCACAACATCGATTTCGAGCTGATCGAGGATTCGAAGAAGCGCGCCATCAGCGAAGCCCGCGCTGTGCGGCTGGCGCGCGCGATGATGGTGGAGACGGGGGCATTTCGGACGATCGCCGACGTCACCGGCGCCGCGCGAAAATTGCGGGTTTGGCGTCCGGAATTGTCAAGCTGAAGACGTCGCGCCAGCGTTCCGTCATTGCGAGCGCAGCGAAGCAATCCAGACTGCCGCTCCGGGAAGACTCTGGATTGCTTCGTCGCAACGGCTCCTCGCAATGACGGTGGAGAGAGCTGCGCTCGCAATGACGAGGTGAGAGAGGCGCCTTCAATAAAGCCGTATCGGCAGCGGTGCACCCTCAGGACCGACCAGCAGGCCCCAGGTCTCGTCGGCCGCGACCTCGAATTCCCGCTTCTGCGCCGCGCTGCCTTCGAGCTTGAGGGTGACCTTGTACCTGCCCGGCGGCAGATCGATCTTCTGGCTCTCAGGCAATTCGTCCGCGGCGGCGTCGGAGTTGATCAGTTTCTCTCCGGCGTGAGCCGCCAGTCTGATGGTTCGCTCATCGACGGTGATGTCGGCCGCTTCATCCGTCTTGTTGCCGAGCAACAACGTCACTCGGCCCGGCGCCGGCCGGATGCTGGACGTGGCGGCCAACAGCTTGCGCAGCGACAGGTCGGCAATCGTCGTGTTGTCCTGACGGACAAGCCGGAGCAGCGCCGGCCCATCTGACGTCGTGAAGGTGACAACGGCCCTATCAGGCCCGACGACCGCACCGTCGTTTTCAGTCCAGCCGCGCTTTTCGAGTGCAATGCGATAGAAGCCGAGCACGGCCTCGAGACCGAGCGGCGTCTCGACGTGAGCCGACCGGATGAAGGGTGAATTCTTCGCGGTCATCAGGCCCCAACGGTCGGCCAGCGGCAGGCCCACATCGTCGGACATTTTGGCTTCGAACGTTCGGCTGGTGGCCCCCGCCAAAAGCCCGATGGCATCGCAGAGCAGGCGCTCGCCAAGGTAGTCCGGGGCGCAACGGTCCCTGAGGGCCCACCATGTATCGTCGACATACCCGTTGGACCGCGTGGTGTGGGACCAGTTGATATGGATGGTGTTCGTCGGGCGGTCGCGGACAGGGTCCGGCGTGACCGGGATCGCCATCGCCGCCGTCGCGGCGACCAGACTGCCGGCGAGCAGGATACCTAGCTTTCGGCGTTTCATGTTTCCCGCGATCCGTGTTTTTCGCGATTCCTGAGGCTCAGGTAACGATCCAGAGCTTGGTCGCGTCGACCGCGAAAAATGTTCACTGGTCCCGGCCGCCTGATGACGCACCGCGTCAATCGGCGGCTTGTATCGCTGCGGGGATGCAACCCGGTCTCGGAGGTTTCCTCGTTGAAAACGGGCCGCCCTCGGAACCGACATTGGTCTCCATCAAAAACGAAGCTTGCCTTCGACTGGCTGCGAATGATCAAATCTCTGATCGGCATGCACCTGCGTTGTTGGGGGACTCATGATGTTCAGGATGATTGCGATCGTCGCTGGTTTGGGACTGGCGCTCGCCGGATCGGCGGCGGAGGCCCAGACCCCACGCAAGGGCGGAACCATCCGCATGACCGCGCCGTATGGCTCGAGTTTCACGAGCCTCGACATTCACACCACGCAGCGCGCCCAGGACGAGATCTACGCCAAGGCGCTGCATCGCTCGCTCTACATCTGGAATTCCGCTGAGGGTAAGCCGGTGCTGGAACTGGCCAAGGAGGATTTGGTCTCGGGCGGCGGCCTCGTTCACACCTTCAAGCTGCGCGACGACGCCTATTTCCACAACGGCCGCAAGATGACGGCTGACGACGTCATCTGGTCCTACACCCGCATCATGGACGGCACCAAAGCCTTTCCCGGTGCGCGTTTCGTCCGCGTGATCGAGGGCGCGGCCGCGGTCGAGAAGGGCCAGGCCAAGGAGATCTCCGGCCTGAAGAAAATCGACGATTTCACTCTCGAAATGAAGCTGACAGAGAAGGTCGATCCCGGCTTCTACTTCTTCACCGCGCTGACCTCGATCTATCCCGCCGACGAAGGGGCCAAGGAAAGCTTTATCCAGAAGCCGATCGGTCTCGGACCGTTCAAGTTCGTCGAGCACGTGCCGGGATCGCGCATCGTGCTGGAGCGGTGGGAGCGGTTCTACAAGCCCGGCAAGCCCTATGCCGACAAGATCGTCGTGTCGGTCATGGGCGAAGCCGCGGCCCGCGATGTCGCCTTCCGCAACAAGGAGATCGACACCTCGGTGCTGGGGCCGGCGCAATACGTCGCCTATCAATCCGACGCCGCCCTCAAGGGCACCATCGTCGAGGTCGCCGAGGTCTTCACGCGCTACATGGGCATGAATCCCTCGTTCAAGCCGTTCGCCGATAAGCGCGTCCGGCAGGCCATCAACTACGCGATCGACACCGATTTGATCATCAACAAGCTGGTCAAGGGCAAGGCCTACCGCGCCACCAGCTGGCTGCCGCTGACCGCTCCGGCCTACGACAAGGCGATGAAGCCGTACCCCTACGATCCCGCCAAGGCCAAGCAACTGCTCGCCGAGGCCGGCTATCCCAACGGCTTCGAATTTGAATGGACCACCAGCCAGAATGAAAGCTGGGGCCTGCCGATCGTCTCAGCCGTCATCCCGATGCTGGACAAGGTGGGCATCAAGGCCAAGGTCAAGCAGGTCGAGACCGCGGTGCTGGCGGAGGTGGTTCGCAGCGGCGACTATCAGGCCTTCATCTATTCCCAGGCGAGCGGTCCGGATCCGCAGGCCGCGCTCAAATGCTTCCACTCGTCGACGCCGCAGCCGGCCTGCAACTACATGACCTTCAAGAACGCCGAGTTCGACAAGATCGTCGACGAGGCCGGGCAGGCCGACGATCCCGCCAAGCGCATCCAGCTGCTGCAAAAGGCCAATGCGCTGCTCTATGAGGAGGCGCCGGTCTGGTTCTTCAACTACAACAAGGCGGTCATGGCGGTGCAGCCTTGGCTCAAGGGCGTTCAGCTGAATGCGACGGAGCTGACCCATCAGAACGTCGAGGACCTCTGGGTCGACGAGACCTCGCCCGCGAAGTGACGCGCGCTGTCGCGCTCCCTCCATCGCGTCATGTGATGGAGGGAGAGAGGAAAAGTGCCGATGCTCTCGTTCCTGTTCCGTCGACTCCTGCAGACCATTCCGACCGTGCTTGCCGTCGTGCTGCTGGTCTTCGTGCTGTTCAGCGTCGTTCCCGGCAGCATCGCTTCGAGCATGAGCGATGATGCGGATCCCCAGGTCGAGCTGCGCATGAAAAAGCAGCTCGGCCTCGACGATCCCGTCTATGTGCGCTTCGGCGTCTACATTGCCAAGCTCGCGACCGGTGATTTCGGGACCTCGTTCCGAACGCGCGAGCCGGTCACGGCCATGATCGCCAAGCGGGCATGGCCGACGCTGCAACTCATATTTGCCGCCATGGCGTTTGCCGTCGTGATCGGCGTGCCGCTTGGTTTCATCGCAGCGCTCCGCCCCGGCGGTATCGTCGACACGCTTGCGATGGTCGTGGCGGTCTCGGGCCTGTCCATCGCCAAATTCTGGCTCGGACTGGTGCTGATGTATCTATTTGCGTTGAAGCTCGGCTGGCTGCCGAGTTTTGGCTATGGCGACGGCGGACTGAAATATCTGCTATTGCCGGCCGTGACGCTCGGTGTCTCGCCCATGGCGCTTTTCGCCCGCACCACCCGCGCCGCGGTCCTCGAGATCATGACCGCTGATTTCGTCCGCACCGCACGCTCGAAGGGCATGAGCGAGACCAGGGTCGTGAAGTGGCACGTGATGCGCAATGCGCTCGTCATCATCCTCACGACCGTCGGCCTGCAATTCGGCGGACTGATGGGGCAGGCCGTCGTCGTCGAAAAGCTGTTCTCCTGGCCAGGCATCGGCTCACTACTGGTCGACAGCGTGCTCCAGCGTGACATTCCAGCCGTCCAGGGCTCCATTCTCGTGGTGGTGCTGGCCTTTCTCGCGATCAATCTGCTGATCGACGTGCTCTACGGCGTGATCGATCCCAGGATCAGATACGCATGAAGCTCCGCGCCAATCTCGTCATCGGTGGGGTGTTGTTCGCGCTTGCGATCTTCGTCGGCCTGCTAGCGCCCTGGCTGGCGCACACCGATCCCGTCATGGACGCCAACCTCATGAACGCGGAGGAGCCGCCGAGCTGGACCTGGTGGTTCGGGACCGATGACCAGGGCCGCGATATCTATTCCCGCGTCGTGTACGGCGCGCGGGTCTCGCTGACGGTTGGCATCATCTCGCAGCTGATCAACAGCGTCATCGGCGTGGCCCTGGGCCTGAGCGCCGGCTATTGGGGCGGCTGGTGGGACGATGTCGTCAACGCCCTGACCAATGTCATGCTCGCGATCCCCTCGCTGATCTTCGCGCTCGCCATCATGGCGGTGCTCGGTCCTGGCCTGACGAGCCTGCTCATCGCTCTCGGTCTGACCAACTGGTCCTTCACCTGCCGGATCGCACGGGCCTCGGCGCTGTCGCTCAGGAGCCAGGGTTATGTGCAGGCAGCAACCGTGCTCGGCTATGGCGATTTGCGGATCATGATCACGCAGCTGCTACCCAACATGCTCGGACCGATCGTCGTCATCGGCACGCTCGGCATGGGCAGCGCGGTGCTGTCCGAGGCCGCATTGTCGTTCCTCGGCCTCGGCGTCCGTCCGCCTTTTCCGAGCTGGGGCAGCATGCTGTCGGAAGCCCGCGAGCAGATCACGACGGCGCCGTGGCTCTCGATCTTTCCGGGCCTTGCCATCTTCCTGACGGTGCTCGGCCTCAATTTGCTCGGCGACGGCCTGCGCGACATCCTCGATCCCCAATCGCGGAGCCGGCGGACATGACCGGCACGCCGCTGATCGAAGTCGAGGATCTGCGCATCGATCTCGATGACGGGTCCAGGCGCGTTGCGGCAGCCGAGGGCGTTTCGTTCCGCATCGATCGCGGCGAGACGTTTGGCCTCGTCGGCGAATCCGGCTGCGGCAAGAGCATCACGGCGCTCGCTTTGATCGGCCTGTTGCGGCACCCCTTGTCGATCGGCGGCGGCGTCATCCGGTTCGAGGGGCGGGAGATCCAGCACCTGTCCGCCGCCAGGCAGCGGGAGCTCCGCGGCAATCGCATCGCCATGATCTTCCAGGAGCCGATGACGGCGCTGAACCCGGTCTCACCCGTAGGCCGGCAGATCGCCGAGATGTTCGTGCTGCACAAGGGCAAGAGCTGGCGGGAGGCCGACCAACTCGCGGTCGAGGCGCTGGCGAGTGTGCGCGTTCCCGCACCCGAGCGGCGCGTAAAGGACTATCCGCATCAGCTGTCCGGCGGCATGCGCCAGCGCGTGATGATCGCCATCGCGCTCGCATGCGGCCCGGATCTGCTGATCGCCGACGAGCCGACCACCGCGCTCGACGTGACCGTGCAGGCCGAAATCATCGAACTGATGCGGAATTTGTGCGCGGAGCGAGGAACGGCGACCCTGATGATCAGCCACGATCTCGGTCTGGTCGCCAATGTCTGCCGCCGCGTCGCCGTCATGTATGCCGGCCGCATCGTCGAGGAGCGCGGCTCGGCGGATATCTTCCGCTCGCCCTCGCATCCCTATACGCAAGGCCTGGTCGCCTCGCTGCCGCGGCTCGGCAGCCGCGCCGCGCTCGGGCGCAGCAGGCTCAAGGAGATCGCGGGCGTCGTCCCGGCCATCACGAATTTCCCTGATGGCTGCCGGTTCAACCCGCGCTGCGCGCAGGCGACCGATATTTGCCGGACCCGCGCGCCGGAGACAGATCCGCTGGAGGCGGGCGGTCTGGTCAGGTGTCATCACCATGCATGAGCCGCAACTCGTGCAGGGCAAGGCGAGGCCGGACGACGATCTCATCCTCGGCGTCGAGGATCTCGCGGTGCATTTTCCGCTGGGCGGCGGCTTGCTGGGCGGCGGCCGGCGGCTGCTCCGGGCCGTCGACGGCGTCGACCTCAGCTTGAGGCGGGGTGAATGCCTCGGCCTCGTCGGCGAGTCCGGCTCCGGCAAGTCGACGGTCGCATTGTCGATCCTCGGCCTCCTGACGCCGACGCGCGGCCGCATCGTGCTGGATGGCGAGGTCGTCACGAACCGGCAATCCGGCGATCGCAAGGCGTTGGCCCGCACCGTGCAGATGGTGTTTCAGGATCCCTACGCTTCGCTCAATCCGCGCCAGACCGTGCGTCGCACGCTTGAAGATCCGCTGCGCGTGCACGGCGTGACCGCGAAAAGCGAGATCGAGGATCGCGTTGCGACGATGCTGCGACATGTGGGCCTGCGGCCGGAACAGTCGGGCCGCTACCCGCATGAATTCTCCGGCGGCCAGCGCCAGCGCATTGGCATTGCGCGCGCCCTGATCCTCAATCCCAAGATCGTCATCTGCGACGAACCGGTCTCGGCGCTCGACGTCTCCATCCGCGCCCAGATCATCAATCTGCTGCTGGAGTTGAAGGAGACGCTCGGCCTCTCCTACATCATGATCAGCCACGACCTCGGCGTCGTCGAGCACATGAGCGACAGGGTCGCCGTGATGTATCTCGGCCGCATCGTCGAGAACGGCGACTGGCGCGAGATATTCGAACGCCCGGCGCACCCGTACACGCAAGCCCTGATCGCCGCCATCCCCGATCCGCTGCGCCACGCACCGCTGGCGACGACGGGCGGCGATCTTCCCAACCCGCTCAACCCGCCGAACGGATGCGCCTTCAGCCCGCGCTGTCGGTATGCGGAAGACATGTGCCGGAGAGAGCCGGGGCCGTCGCTGGAGACGCGCGCCGACGGGCATGCGGTGAGGTGCTGGCGGAGTGAGGAGATCGGTGCAGCGAGCCTCGCTCTATCTCCGTCACCCTAAGGTGGCCGTTTCTTCAGCGGCCCTCGAAGGGCGATGGCCCCGGCCTGTGCATCTCGGCCGTTCATCCTTCGAGGCTCCGCATGCGATGCTTTTCGCATCGCTCGCCTCGCACCTCAGGATGACGGGTCATCGCTTGCGGTGAACTGCGAAGTTCGAAGTGCTCCGCTCACCTCAGCCCGGCCAATACGACGTCGCGGATCACCCGGATCGGCGGCATCCATTGCTTCTCGTCGGCGTAATTTCCGCAGGTGATGGCGACCACGACGCCGAGGTCAGCCATTGCGAACAGACGCTGGCCGCCATAGCCGAAGCCGCCGACCCAGTGTGTGATCGGGCGGTTCGGCGGATGGCCGTACTGCAGATCGCCGCTGTACCAGAAATAGCCGTATCGGCGCTGCTCGTCGCAGGGCACGCAGGGCTGGAACGATTTCGCGAGCCAGTCCGCCGAAACGATCTGACGCCCGTCCCATTGCCCGCGGTTGAGGATCAATTGGCCGATGCGGGCAAGATCGCGCGGCGTCATGCGCAGGCCGGATGCGGGCGCGGGTTGCCCGTTGAATCCCTTGGTCCATTCGGTCGGGCCGATACCTATAAGATCGAACAGGTTTGCGCGCGCAAAATCCGGCAGCGATTGGCCGACGCCTTTCACCAGCAACTGTCCGATGAGTTCGGTGCCGGCCGCGCCGTAGATCCAGCGCGTGCCCGGATCGGAAATGAAGGGGCGGCTGAAGATGTAGCGCAGGCGATCGGGCGCCTTCTCCATCTGAATTTCGCTGTTGTTCGGCTCCTGGTAGGGAATGTCCTCGTTCCAGTCGAACCCCAGCGTCATGGTGAGCGCGTGCGCGATGGTGAGACGCTGGAGGCGGGGATCAGTAGCGGCGTCGGCATAGTCGGGGAATTGCGCGATCAGCTTCTGGTCAGGTGCGGGCACCTTGCCGAGATCGAGCGCGATACCATAGAGCAGGCCGAGAATGCTTTTCGTGACCGAGCGCAGGTCGTGCAGCGTTTCGGGACCGAACGCGACGCGGCCGCGAGGAGCGCCCCAGACTTCATCCTCGCCGGCGAAATAACGTTCGAGCACGAGCTTGCCCATGCGCGTCACGACGACGCCATGCAGGCCCCAGGCGCGATTGTCCGTGATCAGCTTGTCGAGCCGCGCATCGAGATCAGGCGCAAAGCCTGCATCGGGCGGCGTTACCGACTGCCACTCGAATAGAGCGGCCGCAAGCGGGTTTGTCGCCATGAGAAGGGCTCCCCCACCCATGAGAACGGTTCGACGATCGATTGCAGCCATCACGAGCTCAGGGCTCCCCCAGACATAAGACCGGCGTCACGTTGAATTTGTGATCCTGTTTCGCCCGACGTGTCAAACGTCCTTCGCGCCAGCTCAAACCACGGCCTGTCAGCAAGCCCCCTCAGCGTCCGCTGATGCCGACCAGGCGAGGGCGGTGGCTTGCGCGCGGCTTCTCAGCCTGCAGGGTGCGCAGCCATTCGCGAAAACTGACGACCTCGGGGCAGTCCGCCGTGCCTTCGGGCGCAACCAGCCAATCACCCAAACCCGATCCCTCATCGATCCGGTCGCAGCGATAGCCGGGATGGTGGCCAAGACCGCGAGCTATCAGCAGGTCGACCTTGCCTTCGACCAGCTCGTGCAGGCCGGCGGGCTGCAGCACCCGCAGACCGATCTCCGCATGCGTGCTGCGAAACTCTTCCAACGCGAGGCGGCGCAGGTCGAGGCTGCCATGGACCCCCAATTGCAGCAGCACCGCACCTGCCGGCTTCAGCTGTGAGGTCGCCTCTGCAATGTGACGAAAGCCTTCGGATATCCCGGGCAGATAGGCCTGGCCGGCCGCGGTGAGGATGAGCTGCTTATGCAGCCGATCGAACAGGCGCACGCCGAGGCGTGCCTCCAGCGCCTTCACCTGCTGCCCCACGGCGGCCGGCGTCACATGCAACTCGTGCGCGGCGAGCTTGAAGCTGAGATGCCGGGCGGCGGCCTCGAAGGCGAGGAGCGCGTTGAGTGGGGGAAGGGCGTAGGTCATCGCGCCGCACTTTGACACCGATGGAGCACGGCCTTGCAATAGATTTTCTTGCGCTGAACCGCAGGAATGATGCTTTGCGCCGCCGCGATGCCGCCGGATAGGGTTCGGCCCGCAACCCGGAGAAGCCCATGCCCCCAGCTCACATCGTCAGCCACAATCCTGCAACGGTCCACGCGCCCGCCGGCGGCTACAGCATGGGACTTGAACTGAAGCAGCATCGCCGCCTGTTGTTCATCAGCGGCCAGGTGCCTGAAAGCTCCGACGGCGCCGTGCCCGAAGGCTTTGAGGCGCAATGCGAGCAGGCCTGGCGCAACGTCAAGGAAGTGCTCGCCGCAGCCGGCCTCGGCGTCGCGCATCTAGTCAAGGTCACGACGTTCCTGACTGACCGCAACCAGGTTGTGACCAACCGTACCATTCGGCGCGCGATGCTCGGCGATCATCAGCCCGCGTTAACTGTCGTGATCGTCGAGACCGTTGACAGCAAATGGCTGCTGGAGATCGAGGCGATCGCCGCGGAATGAAGTGACAGTCCAACCCGATCGAGAAACATCCAATGCCTGAGACGATCCATCCCTTTTACGAAGCGCATCGCGGTGCCATGGAAGCCGTCATGCGCCATCGGCTCGACCTCGCCGAAACGATGTTGTCCAAGCGTGCCCTTCTGTCCGATACCAACGCCATCCGGCGGGAGGTGATGGACGAATTCGAGCTCGTGCTCACCCAAATGCCCTATGTCGGGGGCGCGGCAAGCCGCATGAGCGATTTCTTCATGCGTCTCATGGGCTTCATGGCCATCAGCCGCGTGCTCCGGCGACACGGCGTGCCGCTGCCCGTGATCGGCGACATCGAGCGGGAAACCTACAAGGCACAATTGCTCACGGTGCCCGAGGCGGAGCGTCTCGCCGCGGGGCGCCAATTCATGTCGCCGGAGAACCAGGCGTTGCTCCGCGAGCAGGCCGCAGAAAGCGTCACGAAGAGCCATCGGGACGCGTTTCCGGGAGATTTCGTCTACGATTTCGTCGAACCGGGCCCGGGTGACCACTTTGAGTTCGGTATCGACTACAAGGCTTGCGGCTTCTGCAAATTCGCCGCGCGCCACGGAGACAAGGACATCCTGACGAACATCTGCGGGCTCGATTTCGACGCCTACGCAACGCGCGGCATCCGCCTGGAGCGGACGCAAACGCTGGCCGGCGGCGCAGACCACTGCGATTTCAGATTTTCGCGGCTAGCGGATATCGAACCGTCACCCTGAGGTGCCGGAGCCTTGCGGCGCAATTGCGCCGCTGGGCGGAGGCCTCGAAGGGCGATGGCCCGGCTGAATCTCGGCCTTCATCCTTCGAGGCTCCGCAGGCGATGCGTTCGCATCGCCTGCCTCGCACCTCAGGGCGACGGATCACCCTTTGTGCGTCGCCGGCAAGCCATTGATTCCGCTAGCCCCGGCTACTGTGCATGGGGTTGTTTTCGCACTTTTTGTTTTGAGGGAAGGCTACTCCGCCGCTTTTTCCCTCAGTCGCTGCGCATAGACGTTGATGACCAGTGCTGCCAGCAGGATCAGGCCGCGGATCAGGATCTTCAGGAAACTGTCGATGTTGACGTGGTCGAGGCCGTTGTTGAGAACGCCGAGAACCAAAAGCCCGACGATGGTGTTGCCGATGCCGCCGCGGCCGCCGAACAGGCTGGTGCCGCCGACGACGACGGCGGCGATGGAGTCGAGCAGATAGGTGTCGAACTCGTTCTGCTGCGCGCTGCCGAAATGGGCGACGCCAAGCATGCCGCCGATGCCGGAGCAGACCGCCGAGATCACCATGACGGCGCCGAGGATGAGCTTGACGTTGAGGCCGGAATATTCGGCCGCCTCGCGATTGCCCCCGACCATGTAGACGTAGCGGCCGAAGCGCGTGTAGGTCAGCACCAGATGGCCGGCGAGCAGCATGATAGCTGCGACGATGACGAGCCAGGGGATGCCGCCGATCGAGCCCGAGCCGAGCGTCGTGATCAGGCTCGGAACCTTGTAGGCGATCTGGCCGCGCACCAGCAGCGCCGAGATGCCGGCGGCGATCTGCATCATCGCCAGCGTCATGATGAAGGAGGGGATTCCGATCACGGTCAGCCCGAGCGCATTGACGAGGCCGAGCAGGGCGCAGAGCAGGATCGACACGATGATCGCGACGGCGCCGGGCAGCGGGATGTTGGCGATGTTGACGTAGGAGTCCTGGAGCGTGAAGTAGGCGACCGCGATGCCGGTGACGTTGGCAATGCTGGCGATCGACAGATCGATCTCCGCGCACAGGATCACGAAGGTGAGGCCGACCGCGATGATGCCTGTCACCGACACCTGGGTCAGGATGTTGCCGAGATTGTCCAGTGTCGCGAAGGAGGGGCTGGCGAAGGCGAAGAAGCCGGACAGGAAGATCAGCGTCAGGAACGGCGCGATGTTGCGCATCTGCGAGCGCAGGAAGGGCGCGAGGCCCCGCGCCCGCTGACCAGCCGCCGGAACCGTTTCACTGCTCGCCATGGTGCTTCTCCGTCACGCCGCTTCCAGCAGGCGGTCCTTGCTGACCGGCTCGTTCCTGAATTCCCGTACCACTGCGCCGCGCTTGAGCACGAGAATGCGGTCGGCCAGCGACAGCACCGTTTCCGGCTCGGTCGACAGCACGATGATCGCAAGGCCCTTGGCGCGGAGGTCGCGGACGATGTTGATGACGTCGTTCTTGGCGCCGACATCCATGCCGCGGGTCGGCTCGCACAGCACCAGCAGCTTGGGCGGGTAGGTCAGCCACTTTGCCAACGCGACCTTCTGCTGGTTGCCGCCGGAGAGCATGCCGAGGTCGAGGCCGACCACCGGCGGCCTGATCTGGAGTTGCTCGACCTGGCGCTGCGCAATGTCGCGCTCCTGGGCCGGCTTCAGCAGCAGGGCCGAGATACGGTCCAGAATGCTGATCGAGATATTCTTGTAGACCGGCTCCTGGTGAAACAGCATGTCGCGCCGGCTTTCGGGCACCAGCGCCACCCCGGCACGCCGCGCTGCCGCCGTGCTGGCGAAGGTCTTTGGCCTTCCCTCGACGGCGAGCGTGCCGCTGTCCGGCTTCAGCTTGCCGAACAGGATACGCGACAGCTCCTGCTGGCCGCAGCCCATGAAGCCGTAGATGCCGAGCACTTCGCCGGCACGGGCCTCGAAGGAGACGTCCTGAAGACTGCGGGCGAGGGACAGCTGGTCGACTTTCAGGATCACCGAGCTTCCGCTCGGCTGTGGCAACATCAGATCGTCGGTGTAGCTGTGCTCGAGCGCCTCGCCGCCGCGGCCGATCATCGCTTCGATCAGGGCGCCCTTGCTGGTCGCGGCGCTCGCTGTCTCCGCAACCTTCCGTCCGTTGCGGAACACAGTCACCGTGTCGGACACGCGCAAAATGTCCTCGATGAAATGCGAGATGAAGACGATGGCAGTGCCTTCCTCGCGTAATCGTCGGAGTGTTGAGAAGAGCCGCTCGACCTCGGGCGGGGAGAGGGCGGAGGTCGGCTCGTCCAGGATGACGATGCGAGCGCCGGAGAACAGCACGCGGGCGATCTCGATCAGCTGCTGCAGCCCGATGGGTAAGTCGCCGAGCCTGCTCATCGGATCGACGTCGATGCCGAAGCGGGCGAGCTGCTCGCCGGCCTCGCGCGCCATGCGCCGCCATTGCACGAGGCCAAACCGGTTGGTCGGCTGGTTGCCGAGGAAGACGTTCTCGGCGACCGTGAGGTCAGGCGCGACAGAGAGCTCCTGATGCACCATGGCGATGCCGGCCGCGTGCGCGTCGCGGGCCGAACGGAAATGCGTTTCCGCGCCGTCGATCAGGAAGCGGCCGGAGAACTCGGTGTGCACGCCGGCGATGATTTTCATCAGCGTGCTTTTCCCAGCGCCGTTCTCGCCGACGAGACCGTGGATCTCGCCGGGAAGAAGCGCGAAGTCGACACCACGAAGCGCTTCGACACCGCCGAAGCTCTTCGTGATGCCCTGCAGTTCAAGGATGGGCGAGCGACCCTCTGACATGAAGGTTCAGATCTTGCAGGCTCAGATCAGGAAGTGATCCTGCATCCACTGCATCCCGGCGGCGTTGGCCTTGGTCACGACCGGGCCGTCAGTGACGACGTTCTTGGGAATGCCCTGTCCGCTCTTCTCGCCGCCGACCACGGCCGAGACGCCCGCGATGATGGCGCCGCCATGGATGCGGCATGAGGGATTGCGGACGGTCGCGAACATGCGGCCTTCGCTCACCGCCTGGATCGCCGGCGGCATGGCGTCGACGCCGCCGATCAGGATGTTGGTGCGGCCCCGTGCCTTCATGATGTTGGCGGCGGCGAGCGCCATGTCGTCATTGTGGAAGAACGCCGCATCGATCTGCGGATACTTGGTCAGATACGTTTCCCAAAGACGCGCCGTCTTGGAGACGTCCCAGTCGGCCGGCTGGGTGTCGAGCACCTCGATCCCCGGGAATTGCTTGACCACCGAGGTGAAGCCCTTGGCCCGTCCTTGCGCGCCGGTATGGCCGAGCGCGCCTTGCGTCATGATGATCTTGCCCTTGCCGCCCATGGCGTTGCAGAGGGCCTGGGTCACCGAAGCGCCCATGAACTCGTTGTCGGGAGCGAGGAAGGAGTGGACGTTGATCTGATCGAGCGGCGCAATCAGCGTGTCCATGTCGATCATCGGCGTGCCGGCGTCGATCATCTTCTGCACGGGTTGGGTGAGGGTGCCGATGCCGAAGGCCTGGATCGCGACGAAATCCCATTTCTGCGAGGCCATGTTGTCGATCGCCGCGCGCTGCTTCACGGCGTCGAGCTGGCCATCGAACCAGGTGACCTCGACGTTGAACAGCTTGCCCCAGAATTCGGCGGCCTGCTTGCCCTGCGCGCACCAGGTGGCCTGGAGGCCCGCATTGGAGAACGCCGCCTTCAGTGGTTTCTCGCTGCGTCCGACTTCGGCGGCCAGTGCTGGATTTATGCCCATGCTGCCGAAGAGGGCAGCTCCGGCGCCGGCGGTCGCTGCCGCCTGAAGAAGATCGCGCCTCGTCGTCGAGAAATCTTTCGTCCCGGACATCGCTCGCTCCCATACATTTTATCGTCGGCGCGTCATTGATTGCGCGACCGATGTCCGAAAGTGTCTCACAAGAGTTGACGCCACTCAATCTGCAATCACTCGCCATCGCAGCAAGCCGGGTTGGTGCAGCGCAAAGCGTCAGGCCGTCGTCCCGGTGAGTGCGTCGATGTCGACGAGCAATGTGTCCCAGGCCTGCGCGATCTCGGTTGACCATTCATCGCCGAGCAGATCGCGCAGCGTATCCCTGATGATAGTGAAGAAGGCGCTGAACAGCTGGCGCGACGTGCCATAGGCGTCGTGGGAGGCGACCTCGCAGGCAATCAGCCGGAAATGGCCATGACGCGCGCCGGCGAAATCGAGAATGGCCGCGATCGTCAGCGCGAGCATCGAGCCCTTCACGAGGTCACTGCCGTCCGAGCGGAACATCGCTTGTGCTTCGGGATGCGCGTCGAACAGGCGTTGGTAGACGAGGGGCGTGAGATCCGCGCAGCGCGAGGCCGCGAGTTCGAAGCTGATTTCGATCGGATGGGACGAAGCCTTCATCGGGACTTCAGCCTCGTGGACAAAAAAAGAGCGGGGCCCTAGCCCCGCTCAAAAATTGTGTCGACCCTATTTTCCCCGATTCTAAGATTTGCTCTTGATTGACGGGGCGACGCTGCGTTTTGCGCGCCAGGGGCTCCTCCCGAGACTTGGACCACCAGACTTCGACCTCACGGTCTGTCTGAGCAAGAGGATGCTAGATCAACTTTTCTCACTTGTCATCATTTTCGGCAACGAATGTTCAAAATTCGAGCAGTTGACGAAATGATCGGGCTTTTTGCCTCCCAAGTATATGACAAATATAAGAAATCTGTGGGTGGCGGGGCGGTTTGACATGCCTCAAATGCCCGACTCCGGTCCCGTGGTGGGTTAGTTCCGCCCACGGTTCTCGACCAAATTTGCGCTGGGCCAAGAAGGCGGCGGAACTGTCCTCGACTTGGGCCGGGCACGGTGTTTAGTTAGCGGGCGAACGAATGGTTCGGCGGATGCGCGCACGGCTACAGAAATTCTTACCCTTGGTCCTGCTCGCCCTGGTGATGCAGGTGCTGGCGCCGATTGCCGCCTGCTGGGCTACCGGCCTGGCCGTTGCCGATCCACTGTCCGCCGCCGTCATCTGCCACAGTGCGAGCGATCAAGGCGGCCTGAGCGACCAGACCGGCGCGCCGATCGCGCATGCCGGTGCGTGCGCCCTGTGTTGCCTGGCCCAGGCCAACGCGTCGCTCGATTCGCCGGCGCACGCGGCGCTTCCGATCCCCTTCCGCCATGCCGAGCCCGTGGTGTGGCATCCGGCGGATGCGCTCGCCATCGCCGTTCACGAGGGCTCGAGCGCCCAGGCGCGCGCCCCGCCTCAACTTTCCTGACGTAGCAACAAACCGAACCGTTGGCGCGAGCCGTTGCCGTGCCGATGGCGTGCTCAATAGACCGGCCGACGTGCCGGATGTCAGGAATTCAAGTGATGTTACGCATTCGTGCGATCGGAAGCGCGGGTTTGCCCGTGCTTTTCGGGCTGGTGTCCCCGATCGGTTCAGACGCGCTCGCCCAGGCTGCCTCGGAAACGCTGCCCGCGGTGACGGTCGAGGCGCCACAGGCCACCCGTCCCAAACCAATCACCCGGCCATCGCGATCGCGCGCCGCTTCGGCGGCTCGCGTCGTGAGGCCGGTCGCGCGGAACGCGAGCGATGGCGCCCAGGGGCAAAACAACACGAGGAGCGCCGGCGAGTTGCGGGCTAGCCTCAATCAGTCGCCGGCCGGCCAGACCGCGACGACCATCGATCGCAGCCAGTTCGACAATCGCCCGTCGTTTTCGGTCAGCGACGTCTTGCGGGACAGTCCGGGCATTTCGATCAAGCAGGGCAACGGTCCTCGGGACTTCGGCATCTCGATTCGCGGATCCAACGCCCGGAACGGTTTCGCGATCCGCAATCTCGTGATCTTCGAGGACGGCTTCCCGGTGACGCAGCCGGACGGCCTGTCGCGCAGCGACCTGATCGATCCTCACGCCTATGGTGCGATCGACGTGATCCGCGGCCCCTCGTCGGCGCTCTATGGCAATTACGCAACCGGCGGCGCGCTCAATTTCCGGACACGGCCGGGCGGCACGATCGACGGCGTCGAATATGGCGTCGACGGTGGCAGTTACGGCTACCTCAACAATTACCTCGCTGCCGGCAAGAAGGTCGGGAATTTTGAGGGCTCGCTGTTCGCAAGCGAGACGCGGGGCGACGGCTATATCGGCAACAGCTGGTTCAATACCCAGACCGTCAATTTCCTCGGCACCCTCCAAGCGACGCCGGACGACCGCTTCACGGTCAAGATCATCAACAACGACCTCAGCGCGCGGCTGCCGATCCGGCAGTCGCTGAACCAGTTCTACACCAATCCCTTCCAGCAGGGGTGCACGACCGGTGCGACGGCGGCTGCCGGATGTCCCACCGTGTCTCTATTCAGGAACGGCTTCAACGCAAGAACGGGCGTCGCCGCCGACAGAGACCCGGAGACGGCGACGCAAGCAGGTCTCGGGCGAAACGATCGACGGACCATTGTCGGAGCACGATGGGAGCACGACTTCGATAACACGATGATTTGGCGGAACCAGTTCGTCTTCGACGACAGGAACATCAGCCAGCCTACCGGCGCGACCAGCGCGATCGGCGATTTCCCCTCGTACAACTACATGAGCGACATTACGAAGCGCGGCGAAATCTTCGGCATGGAGTCCACCACATTGGTCGGCGCCTGGTACAATACACTCGTGGCGTCGAGCGATACGCGTAACGTCATGCCGGGCGGAAACGCCACGTTGGGGCTGCCCTCGGCCAATACCTTCAGCGATACATCCAACTACGGGATACGTGCGAGGGAGGAACTGAAGCTCACTCCTGACTTGACCGCGATCGCCGGAATTGGGTGGGAAACCACCATCCTGAAGGGTGTCAATACCCTCTACAAATACAACACGTTCAACGTTCCGGTAGCTACGATACCTACGCCCACCACCGTCGATCGCAGGATTGAGAATACGGCTCCCGAGTTGGCGCTGCTCTACAGGCTCAATCAAGAATGGCAGTTTCGCGGACGGGTAGCGACCGGATACGGAACGCCGCAGGTGTCGAATCTGTTCGTTCTTCCAAACGGTGATTTCGGCAACAACACTCAGCTCCAGACGCAAACCAATGTCGGCTATGATCTCGGCTTTGATTGGACGCCAAGCAATGCGGTCAAGCTGAGTGCAACGGCATTCTACGAGTTCTTCCGGAATGAATTGGTCAGCCAAGCCGCCAGCAATCCCAGCGCGAGCAACGCGACCTATATGTTCAACGCGCCGCGATCGGAGCACCGAGGCTTCGAGCTTGCAGCCGACTGGAAATTCTATCCGGGCTGGCGGTTCATGGCGGCGTACACCTATCTCGACGAGGTCTATACCGAATATGTCGAGAACATCACCAATGGCGCCATCTTCAGCTTCAACCGTGCGGGCAACAAGATTCCCGGTATCTCGCCTCATGAACTGACAGCCCGCATTGGCTACGACGAGTTCGCCGGGCCGCTGGCAGGCCTCGGGGGCTTCGTCGAGGTCCAGTGGAAGGACTCCTTCTACATGGACAATGCGAATCTGCTGAAGGCGCCGGGCTATGAACTGGTCAATGTGAACGTCCACTACAAGACCGATCTGGTGTCCGACACTTTCAGGTCACTCAATCTGTTTCTCGAAGTCAGGAACGTATTCGATCGCACCTATGTTGCGTCGGCAAACAACATCGCAAATACGGTGACGGCGGCCGGCCTTCAAATTCCCGGGAGCACGCTCGCAAACACGACGGGATCGATCTATGCGGGCTCGCCGCGCCTGTTCGTTGCGGGTATGAAGGTGGCGTTCAAATGATCCGGGCTCTCGAAGGGAGTAGGGCCATGATCCGAACTGGCTTGCTTGGGATAGTCGCCTGCGTGTTCCTGCAAAGTGCGGCACAGGGACAGATGCACGGCAAGCACGCGTCCGAAGCGGCCTGTGAGGAGCCGACGCTGCGCTGTGCGACCAAGGCGACGCCCGCCTTCGGCCCGGACGGAACGTTGTGGCTGGTCTGGATGGCGGGAGGGCAGGTCTCGGTCGCAAGTTCGCAGGATGCGGGCCGCAGTTTTTCGGTGCCCACCCAGGTCACGACGACACGGCTGAACCTCGATTGGGGGCCGGATGCGCGGCCGAAGATCGTGGTCGATCGCAAGGGCGGCATCGCGCTCGCGTTCTCGACCTTCAGAGACGAGGCCTTCAACGGTCAGGTGCTCTACACGCGCTCGGCCGACGGGGGTAAGAGCTTTGCGAAGCTGAAGCCCATCACTGCAAACAATGAGAGCCAGCGGTTTGAAGCGCTGGCGCTTGATCAGGATGGAACGGTCTTTGCGGCGTGGATCGACAAGCGCAATCGTGTCCCTGCCAAGGAGGCAGGACGCAAGTACGAGGGAGCGGGGTTATTCTTTGCCTCGTCGCGGGATGGCGGTGCTACCTACACAGAGGCCGGTCTCGCGCGTGACAACACCTGCGAATGTTGCCGATTGGGGCTGACGTTTGCGGCGCCCGGGCGGCCGGCAGTGATCTTCAGAAATATCTTCGACGGCGGCGTGCGCGACCACGCCGTCATGACCTTCACCGACCTGTCGACACCGGGTGAAATCCGTCGGGTCAGCGACGACGACTGGCAGATCAATGCCTGCCCGCACCACGGGCCGAGCCTCACCGTTGCGCCGAACGGAACCTATCACGTTGCCTGGTACACGAACGGGAAGGCGCGGAAGGGATTGTTCTACGCCCACTCGCGCGACGAAGGACGGACCTTCTCCGCGCCCATGGCGCTGGGGCACCCAGGCCGCAACCCGACGCGCCCCTACGTGCTTGCGGGCGCGAAGGGAACGGTGATGGTCTGGAAGGAGTTCGATGGCGAGACGACTTCGGTCCAGATCGCGACCTCCCGCGACGATGGCGAGACCTGGTCGCCGCCGAAGGCGATATCGATCACGACCGACACCTCCGATCATCCCTTGCTCGTTTCCAACGGCGGGCAGATCTACCTGTCATGGATGACGAAGGCGGATGGCTATCGTCTTATAGCGATCGAGGACCAACCATGAGACGTCGACTTGCAGCTATTCTGGGTCTGGGTGTCCTGATCGCATCGGCGTCGGCGCTTGGGGCGCCGCCCAGCCTTAAACCGTTCGAACGCGGCACCTGGCAAAGCGTACTGAGGGGGCATACGGGGCGTCCGACGCTCGTGCACTTCTGGGGCGTGACCTGCGGGCCGTGCAAGGTCGAGTTGCCGTTGCTCGGGCGGTTTGCAAAGGACCATCCGGAGATCGACGTCGTCACGATCAGCGCCGATCTCGTGCCAAACCTGCCGGCCGCCACGCAATCGATGCTCGACAAGGCCGGGCTGTCGTCGACCGAGAACTTCGTCTTCAACGACGGCTTTGCCGAGCGCTTGCGGTTCGAGATCGACCCTGCCTGGCAGGGCGACATCCCCAGGACCATGCTCATCTCCCGGGAAGGGGCCATCACGACGATCGAAGGCTCCGCCGAAATTGCCGATCTCGAAAAATGGTCGGCGCAACAACTCTCCAAACACTGAAGTTCAGTCTGCAAAGGGATTACCGATATGAAGACAATGTTGAAAGGCGTGCTGCTCGCTGCGTTCGCTGTTGCGCTCTGCGCGGCACCGGCGGTCGCGGACGACGTCAAGGCCGGTGATCTCGTGATCTCGCAGGCGTGGAGCCGCGCGACGCCGGGCGGCGCGAAGGTCGCCGGCGGCTATCTGACCATCGAGAACAAGGGGACGGCGGCGGACAAGCTGGTCAGCGTGTCCGCCGATATCGCAGGCAAGGCCGAGATTCATGAGATGGCGATGGACAATGGCGTCATGAAGATGCGTCCGCTCGACAAGGGGGTCGCGATCGATCCCGGCAAGACGGTGAAGCTCGCGCCCGGTGGCAATCATTTGATGCTCCAGGAGCTGAAGGGCCCGTTCAAGCAGGGCGACAAGGTGCCTGTGACGCTGCAATTCGAGAAGGCCGGCAAAGTCACCGTCTCCCTCGATGTTCAGGGCGTCGGTGCGCAGGCGCCTGGCGATGCCGGGCATTCAGGTCATATGGACATGAAGAAGATGCCAGATCATTCGGGAATGAAGATGAAATGAGATTGATCTGGGCTCTCGGAGACCGAACATGAAGCGATCCTGCCTGTTCCTGATTGCCGCGCTCGCCGCCTCGCCGGCGGCGGCGCATGTCTCGCTCGAGACCAAGCAAGCCACAGTCGGTGCGTCGTACAAGGCTGTGTTCACCGTGCCGCACGGCTGCTCGGGCTCGCCGACGGTGAAGATCCGCGTTCAGATCCCGGAAGGGGTGATCGCAGTGAAGCCGATGCCAAAGGCGGGCTGGAATGTCGACGTTGTCGAGGGCAAATATGCCGGTGAATATGACTATCACGGCAACAAGCTCTCCTCCGGCGTCAAGGAGGTGGCGTGGTCCGGCGGCAAGCTGCCGGACAAGAACTATGACGAGTTCGTCCTTAGCACGTTCCTTACCGACAGCCTGAAGGCGAACACGACCCTGTACTTCCCCGTCGTCCAGGAATGCGAGACCGGCGTCAGCCGCTGGATCGAGATTCCCGCGGAGGGGGCAAAACATTCGCACGAGGGCAAGTCCGAGGGCAAGTCGCCGGCGCCGGGCGTGAAATTGTTGCCAAAGCCCTGATGCGCCTGCTCGCCGCGCTTGCGACGCTGCTCCTCGCTGCCGGCTTCGCGAGCGCCGCGTGGGCGCACGCCGCGCTGATCTCGGTCGAGCCGGCGAGCGGCAGCATGCTCAGGTCCGCGCCCAAAGCGGTGGAGCTGCGCTTCAACGAGACGGTGACGCCGGGCGCAATCCGGCTGATCGACGGTGCGGGCAGGGCGCGGAACGATACCCGTGTCAGTGCATCGGGCGAGACGATTTCGGTCGCGATGCCGGCGGATCTGCCTGAGGGGACCGCGGTCGTCAGCTATCGCGTGATCTCGCAGGACGGTCATTCCGTCACGGGATCGGTGACCTTCTCGATCGGCGTGCCGACGGCGACGAAACCTCCGGCCGCCGCGGACGACCGGTTGGGCGTGCTGATCTGGCTGGCGCGGGTCGGCCTTTATGTCGGACTGTTCGTCGGAATCGGCGGCGCGTTCTTCGCGCGCTGGGTTGCGTGGTCGATGACCGGGATGGCCGTTCCGCGCCTGGCGCTCGCCATCGGCCTTCCGAGCGCGGTGGTCTCCGTTGGCGCATTAGGCCTCGATCTCCTCGGGCTGCCTCCGACTGCTCTCGCGACGGCTGGTCCCTGGAAGGTGGCATTTGCGACCAGCGCAGGCCCTGCCTTGATGGTTGCCCTCGCAGCCATGCTGTTCGCATGGATGGCGCTGCGCAGCGCATGGTACGCGCGCGCTTTTGCGATGATCGCATTCATCGGTGTCGGACTGTCGCTCGCCATGACCGGGCACGCCGCAACGGCACCGCCGCAGGCGTTGACACGTCCGGCGGTCTTTCTCCATGGCCTCGGTGTTGCCTTCTGGATCGGTGCTCTCGCCCCGCTCGTCGCGCTGGTGTCGAAGCCGACGACTGCGACGATCGCCGTCGTGAGCCGATTTTCCCGCGTTGCCGTGCCGGCAGTCGGAGTTCTGGCATTGACCGGCCTTGGACTCGCGATCGTTCAGCTCGACAAGCCGGCTGCGCTGATCGAGACGCGTTATGGCCTCATCCTCGTGGTCAAGCTGATGTTGGTCGCAGTGTTGCTGGCGCTGGCCGCGTTCAACCGCTTCCGCCTGACCCCGGCACTTGCGGGAGCTCGCAAGGCCGCGGCCACCCTCAAGCGCTCGATCATGCTCGAAAGCATTGTCGCTCTTGCCATCCTGGCTGTGGTCGCCGGCTGGCGCTTCACGCCGCCGCCGCGGACAATGGTTCCCGAGACCCCTTTGGCGATCCACATCCACAGCGACAAAGCGATGTTCCAGGTCCTGGTCTCTCCGGGCAAGCCGGGGCTCGACGATTTCGTGCTCCAGCTCATGACCGGCGAGGGGACGCCGCTGGCGGCCAAGGAGGCGACGTTGACGCTGAGCCTGCCCGAGCGCGGCATCGAGCCGATGGAGTGGAAGGCCTCGCTAGGGCCGGATGGCTATTGGCATGTGCGCAAGGTGGAGCTTCCCTTTGCGGGCCGCTGGCATGTGCGCATCGACGCGCTGGTAACCGACTTCGAGCAAATCACGCTCGAAGATGAACTCGACGTCACGTTGCCATAACGCACAGCTCAAGCTGAACCTGAAGTCCGACGGAAAAATGACAGGAATTCCGTTGCCTTAGCGGCTTTTCCTCATTCCCGGTCTTGTGTTTTCGCTCTCAATCCGGTTTCACTGCAGGCGATCACTGATTCCCAGAGTATTGCCATGCGGTTGTCGCGGTTCTTTCTGCCCATCCTGAAGGAAAATCCGAAAGAGGCGGAGATCGTCTCGCATCGGCTGATGCTGCGTGCGGGCATGATCCGGCAGGAGGCGGCCGGCATCTATGCCTGGCTGCCGCTCGGCTTCCGCGTGCTGAAGAAGATCGAGCAGATCGTGCGCGAGGAGCAGGACCGCTCCGGTGCGCTGGAACTGTTGATGCCGACGCTCCAGCTTGCCGACCTCTGGCGCGAGAGCGGCCGCTACGACGCCTATGGTCCGGAGATGCTGCGCATCGCCGACCGTCACAAGCGCGAGCTGCTGTACGGGCCGACCAACGAGGAAATGATCACCGAGATCTTCCGCGCCTATGTGAAGTCCTACAAGAACCTGCCGCTGAATCTCTATCATATTCAATGGAAATTCCGCGACGAGCAGCGTCCGCGTTTCGGCGTGATGCGCGGCCGCGAGTTCCTGATGAAGGACGCCTATTCGTTCGACCTCAACGAGGCCGCCGCGCGCGTTGCCTACAACAAGATGTTCGTGGCTTACCTGCGCACCTTCGCGCGGATGGGGCTGAAGGCGATCCCGATGCGGGCCGAGACGGGCCCGATCGGCGGTGACCTCAGCCACGAGTTCATCGTGCTGGCCGAAACCGGGGAATCCGGCGTCTTCATCAATCGCGACGTGCTGGACCTGCCGGTGCCCGGCGAGGACGTCGATTATGAGAGCGACCTGACGCCGATCATCAAGCAATGGACATCGGTCTATGCTGCGACCGAGGATGTGCACGATGCCGCGCGCTTCGAGCAGGAAGTGCCCGCGGACAAGCGGGTGAACACACGCGGCATCGAGGTCGGCCAGATCTTCTATTTCGGCACCAAATATTCCGACGCAATGAAGGCCCTGGTCGCCGGCCCCGACGGCGTCGACGTGCCGATCCATGGCGGTTCCTACGGCGTCGGCGTCTCGCGCCTGCTCGGCGCCATCATCGAGGCCTGCCATGACGATGCCGGCATCAAATGGCCGGAGGCGGTGGCACCGTTCCGCGTGTCCATCCTCAACCTCAAGCAGGGCGATGCCGCCGTCGATGCGGCTTGCGAGAAGCTCTATGCCGAGCTCGCCGCCAAGGGCGTCGACGTGCTCTATGACGACACCGATCAGCGTGCCGGCGCCAAGTTTGCCGCCGCCGACCTCATCGGTATCCCCTGGCAGATCATGATCGGGCCGAAGGGGCTCGCCGACGGCAAGGTCGAGATCAAGCGGCGAAGTGACGGCTCCCGCGAGACCATGTCGCCTGCCGACGCGGTCGCAAGACTTGTGGGCTGATAAGGCTGGTCGGCTGAATATTGTTCATCGCGCGAGATCGCGGCCGCCAATCCGGCCACATTTGACCCCGAATCATGGGATTATCGATCGATGGATGAGACCATGACCGAAACCGTGCAGACCGCGCCTTTTGCGCCATTCGAGTGGATGCTGTCGGGGCGCTATTTGCGGGCGCGCCGCAAGGAGGGATTCATCTCGGTCATCGCCGGGTTCTCCTTTCTCGGCATCATGCTGGGCGTGGCGACGCTGATCATCGTCATGGCCGTCATGAACGGCTTCCGCAAAGAGCTGCTCGACAAGATCCTGGGGCTGAACGGCCACATCCTGGTCCAGCCGCTGGAATCGCCGCTGACGGACTGGAAGGACGTCGCCGACCGCCTCAGCCAGGTCCAGGGCATCCGGCTCGCCGCGCCCGTGGTCGACGGTCAGGCGCTGGCGTCATCGCCGTGGAACGCCTCTGGCGTGCTGGTGCGCGGCATCCGCTCCGACGACCTCAACAACCTCACCTCGATCGCCAAGAACATCAAGCAGGGTTCGCTGGAGGGCTTCGACGACGGGCAGGGTGTCGCGATCGGCCGGCGCCTCGCCGACCAGCTCTCGCTGCATGCCGGCGACAGCATCACGCTGGTGGCGCCGAAGGGCGCGGTCACGCCGATGGGCACGACGCCGCGCATCAAGCCGTACAAGATCGCCGCCGTGTTCGAGATCGGCATGTCCGAATACGATCTCGGCTTCGTGTTCATGCCGCTCGCCGAAGCGCAGGCCTATTTCAATCGCAGCAACGACGTCACCTCGATCGAGGTGTTCACCACCAACCCCGACAAGATCGACGCCTTCCGCAAGGCGGTGACGGAGGCCGCGGGCCGTCCGGTCTTCCTGGTCGATTGGCGGCAGCGCAACTCGACCTTCTTCAACGCGCTCCAGGTCGAGCGCAACGTGATGTTCCTGATCCTGACCATGATCGTGCTGGTCGCGGCGCTGAACATCGTGTCCGGCCTGATCATGCTGGTGAAGGACAAGGGCAGCGACATCGCGATCCTGCGCACGATGGGCGCCTCGCAAGGATCGATCATGCGGATCTTCCTGATCACGGGCGCCTCGATCGGCGTGGTCGGCACGCTGGTCGGCTTCTTCGTCGGCCTCGTGATCTGCCTCAACATCGAATCGATCAGGCAATTCCTGTCCTGGCTGACCAGCACAGAGCTGTTCTCGCCGGAGCTCTATTTCCTGTCGAAACTGCCCGCCGAGATCGACGTCGGCGAGACCACGGCCGTCGTCATCATGGCGCTGACGCTGTCGTTCCTGGCGACGTTGTATCCGTCGTGGCGCGCCGCGCGCCTCGATCCCGTCGAAGCGCTCCGGTACGAGTGAGGGGCTGATGGAGCAGCAGCAGGGGGCTGAAGATGTACCGGTCATTTATCTCCACGAGATAAAGCGGCAGTACTTGCAGGGCGAGGTGCCGCTGACGATCCTCGACGGCGCCAAGCTTGCGCTGTGGGCCGGCCAATCGGTCGCGCTGGTCGCGCCATCAGGCTCGGGCAAGTCGACGCTGCTGCACATCGCAGGGCTGTTGGAGGCACCCGATTCCGGCGAGGTCTATGTCTCGGGCGCGCCGACCTCGCAGCTGCCCGACATCGAGCGCACGCAGCTGCGCCGTACCGATATCGGCTTCGTCTACCAGTCGCACCGGCTGCTGCCGGAGTTCTCCGCGCTCGAGAACGTCATGATGCCGCAGATGATCCGCGGCCTCAAGAAGTCCGAGAGCGTCAAGCGCGCCAAGGAGATCCTTGGCTATCTCGGCCTCGGCGACCGCATCACCCATCGCCCCGCCGAGTTGTCGGGCGGCGAGCAGCAGCGCGTCGCAATCGCGCGTGCGGTTGCCAATGCGCCGCGCGTGCTGTTTGCGGACGAGCCGACCGGCAATCTCGATCCGCACACCGCCGATCACGTGTTCCAGGCGCTGATGCAGCTCGTCAAGGCAACCAAGGTCTCGATGCTGATTGCGACTCACAACATGGAGCTCGCCGGCCGCATGGACCGGCGCGTCTCGCTGTCGAACGGCCAGGTGGTCGAGCTCGAATAGAAACGCGAAAACAACCCCATGCACAGTAGCCAAGTGCCTGGTTGGACTGACGAAAAAAGTTGGCGACGTCGCTCCGTCGCCGCCCGAATGCTCAAGGCCTGATCACCGTCATTTTGAACGGTCCGCCGTTGGCGGCGGCATGAGCGATGGCTTCGTTGGCATGGTCGAGGTCGAAAGCCGTGGCCTCGTACTCGTCGAGCCGCAACAGCTCCGCGCGCACCAGCGCGATCAGGCGGCTCGCAGCATCCGGCGGGTACATCCAGACGCCGTGAATGCTGATGCAGTTGCGCATGATCCAGGGGTAGGGCAGCTCGAGCCCCGGACCGCCCGCCATGCCGACGCCGCCCATCAGCACGACTCGGCCATAGGGGCGCACCGTCATGACCGCCGCCCGCACGACGTTGGTGCCGACCGAAGGCGGCATGATGTCGAACACGCAGTCGACCGGGCCTGATGCGGCGCGCTTCATGCTTTCGCGGTCGTCGTCCTCATTGCCGGTGAGCTTCACCGGCTTCACGCGGGGGCCGAAGCGGCGGACGAGGTCGGCCAGGATCGTCTCGTTGCGGCCGGGCGCGACCACGCAGGCGGCGCCCGTCGCCAGCGCGACCGAGACGGCGGCGCTGCCGAAATTGCCGGTGGCCCCGCTCACCAGCACGGTTTCGCCTGGTCGCAGGTTCGCAGCGAGGAAGCCGCCGTAAGGCACCAGCATTGTCCCGAGGGCACACCAGTGCGTCGCTTGCTCCGACGTGATTGCGCCGAGGGGTTTGACGTTCTCGGTCGGCAGGCGCATCTGCTCGGCGAACGAGCCGTGGCGGAAATGCTTTTGCAGGCGCATGCCGCCGGCGCCGGCAGCGGTCAGTCCTTGCAGCGCGATGTCGGGCGCGATGGCGTCGTCGCGCGAACGCACCGTCGGATCGCAGAACACCCAGTCGCCGACAGCAAGCTTGGTTGCGTCCGGCCCGATCGCACGCACCCGGCCGATGCCGCCGGGGCCCGGGATGATCGGCAGGTCGAGTGCGTAATTGCGCGCCCCGCTAAAAACCTCGTTCATGTAGGACAGCACGCGCGTGGCGACGATATCGACGATGACCTCGCCGGTGCCAAGCACCGGTTCGGGGACATTCTCGATCACCAGCGGCGATCCAAAGGATTTGAGTACGGCAGCTTTCATGATGTTCACCTCAAAGTCGGGTGAAGCCCATATGCGCCGCCTTGGAGGAGCCAAGAAGGCCTGGTATTATCCTAGTATTCCAGAGGCCCTCCATCGCGGGAGCGACAGCAATGGCCGACCCACGCCGCGTCGAATTCGGCGATTTCCTTAGGTCCCGCCGCGAAAAGCTGTCGCCGAAGACCGTGGGCCTTCCGGCGGGCCACCGGCGGCGCACCGCGGGCTTGCGGCGTGAGGAGGTCGCGCAGCTCGCCGGCATCGGCGTCGACTGGTACATCCGCCTCGAGCAGGGCCGCACCGTCAGCCCGTCCGTCACCACCATCGACGCGCTGGCCCGCGCTCTTCGTCTCAGCAAGACCGAGCACGCGCACCTGAAGGCGCTGGCCCGCGACGGCGCAACAAGCGCGTTCACGCGCGAAATCGTGCCGCCGCCGATCCGGCGGATGATCGAGAGCCTGCCCCAGCCGGCCTACATCACCGGGCGGCGCTGGGACGTGCTGGCCTGGAATGCGGCGGCCGAGGAGATTTTCGGTTTCGGGCAGTTGCCGGAGCGGGATCGCAATACGCTGCTCTTGGTGCTGACGAACAAGCAAACGCGAAAGTTCTACGGCGCGAGCTGGACGGATGTGGCCAAGAGCATGGTTGCGATGTTTCGCGCCACCCACGACGTCTGGGCCGGCGATCCCGCCTTCACCGAGCTGCTGACGCGGCTGCGCCAGGGCAGTCCGGAATTCGTCAAATGGTGGGAAGCTCACGACATCCGCAACACCGCCTCGGGCCTCAAGACCATGAACCATCCGACCAGGGGCGTGCTGAATTTCGAGCACACGAGCTTTCAGGCCAACGACGATCCTGCGCTGAAGCTGGTGATTTACACGCCCGTGTGAGGTGTGGAGACTTGAAAGGTCAGCGCGTCTGCCGTCGAAAGGCAAGGTGAGGCGTTGCGGTCAGTCCGGATGCACCGCTTGAGCCGCATTGGACATGTCGAGGGCACCGAGCCGCGGATCAAGGACTTGACCGCAACCACTCCGAGAAAGCGCGGATGGTCCGCGCGCGAGGATGGCTCGGCTTGCTGACCACATGGAAGCCGTAGCCAGGCAAGCTCAACTTGAACACTTTCACGAGCGTCCCAGCTGCGAGGTCGTTTGCGACGAGCACATCACTGAAAACCCCCACTCCCTGTCCGGCGATCACCGCCTCGATGGCGTGCAGTTCCTCCCTGAAGCTCAAGTGCTGCATGTCCTTGAATTGGGGCACTTCGCGCCACCTGCGCTGGGCCGTGGCGAGCCATCTCTGCCATGTGGGTGGCTCGCGATCGGCAGGCGACCAATAGGAGTGGATCAGAACGTGGCTCGCAAGGTCGAGAGGTCTCTTCAGCCGCCCCGTTGCAAGGAGACGCGGGCTGCAGACCGGCCAGAATGTATCGGTGAAGAGATCATCGACGAGCCCGTCTGTCGGCCGGGCTCGGCTGGTCGCATAGCGAATGGCCACGTCGCCATCTCCGGCCTGCAGATCGAGCACAGTGTCAGTGCCGATGACTTCGAGCCGCACGTCGGGATGCAACTTCCGCCAGAGCGGCAGGCGGGGCACGAGCCAGCGGCTGGCGAAAGCGTTGGTCGTCGTCACCCGAAGAGGCTGTTGGTCGCCTTCCTGCCTGACGGCCATGATTGCAGCCGCAAACCCCTCGAGCCCGTCGCGAATGGCGGGAAAAAGCCGCGCTCCGGCATCGGTCAGGGAAAGAGGCCGTGGCCTGCGGCGGAACAGAGCGCGACCGCAATACTGCTCAAGCAGCCCGATCTGGTGGCTGATCGCCGTTGGCGTCACGCCGAGTTCTGCCGCGGCCTTCTTGAAGCTCAGGTGGCGGGCGGCAGCTTCAAAGGCGCGAAGCTCGATCAGGGGCGGCAGCTTGTGCATGGGGTCAGTCTAGGTGAAATCAATTCACCGTCACCTGAATTCTTCGGATTTGCGCCGAGACAGCCCACGATCGAGGATATCGCCAGTCAGGCTGAGGAGACCATGTCATGTCGTCGATCGCATCTGTCGCCAGCGCTGCCGCCGATCTTGGCGCCTCCTTCGGAGGCCAACTCCTCAAACCAGCGGACGAGGGCTACGAGGAGGCGCGAAAGGTTCACAATGGGCTGGTCGACAAACGGCCGGCATTGATTGCCAGATGCCGCAGCGTGGCCGACGTCGTTGATGCCGTGGCGCTTGCGACCAAGCTCGGCCTCGAGGTCGCGGTTCGCGGCGGCGGCCATAATGTGGCAGGGCGCGCAACCATCGACGGCGGGATCATGATCGACCTCTCGCCCATGAAGGGCATTCGGGTCGACCCTGTCGGCAAGACCGTATGGGCGCAGGGCGGGGTCACCTGGGGCGAGGTGAATCGCGAAACGCAACTTCACGGGCTTGCGGTCACCGGCGGCGTGGTCTCGACCACCGGGATCGCCGGCCTGACCCTCGGCGGAGGGCTGGGCTGGCTGATGGGCAAGTACGGCCTCGCGCTGGACAATTTGAGGGCGGTCGAACTCGTCACCGCCGACGGCAAGGTTTTGCGGGCCAGCAAGCAAGAGGAGCCCGATCTGTTCTGGGCCATCCGCGGAGGCGGCGGAAACTTCGGGATCGCCACCGGCCTCGAGTACGATCTTCATACGGTCGGGCCAATCATCACCGGCGGCCCGATCATCCACCCGATCGAGCGCTCCCGGGATGTGCTCGAATTCTTCAGGGCCAGTACGCGATCGCTCGCGGACGAGCACATGCTGTTTGCATCCCTGACCCACGCGCCCGACGGGTCCGGCACGGAGGTCGCCGCCCTGGTCACCAGCCATTGCGGTCCGGTGGCGGATGCCGAAGGCGCGATGCGGCCGCTGAAACAGTTCGGGACTCCGATCCTGGATGCGGTCGGACCGATACCCTATTGCGAGCTCAACCGAATGCTCGACGCCAACTATCCGAAAGGCGCCTTCAATTACTGGAAATCGAACTTCCTCGCGGAGCTGAGCGATGGTGCGATTGCGACGATGATCGAATGTTTTGCGCGTTGCCCGACGTCCATGGGGCAGTTCCTCCTCGAACACATCCATGGTGCGGCGGCCCGCGTCGATACAGCGGATACGGCATTTCCGCACCGGCAGGAGGGCTATAATTTCCTGATCCTTGCGCAATGGATGCAGCCCAGCGACACGAGCCGCAGCATCTCATGGGCACGCGAGACCTACGAAAGGATGCGGCCCTTCTTTGCCTCCGGTCGCTATGTCAATTATCTCGATGACGACGAGACAGGCGATCCGGTCGTTGCCGCCTATGGACCGAACTACCGGCGTCTGCAGCGGATCAAAGCGAAATACGACCCGGCAAACTTCTTCCGGATGAACCAGAACATCCGCCCCCTGGCTTGATGCTCAGATCAGGATTTCGTCGCTCTCATCGTGTTAAGATGTCGGTAGAAGATGACCATGGTGCGACCGGCTTGGTAGTTTGCCGGGCGTAGCGATTCCTGGGAGGACTCGAATGGCTATCGTGTGCCGGCCCGCTCGCATGGAGGACTTGAAGCAAGCCGACGAGATGGTGGTCGCCAGTATCAACGAACTCACCGAGCGGCGGGGCTTCGGAAGGATGGCGTCCTCTCGCCCGCAGAATTTCCAAGCCTTCTCGCTAGCGGACGATCCCGAGGGTCTTTGGGTAGCCGATGACGACGGAGAAGTTGTCGGTTTCGCGTGGAGCTGGGTCTGTGGGGAGCTTTGGTTTCTGGCGCAGCTGTTCGTGGCCCCTGATCGCCAGAGCGATGGCATTGGCAATCAACTCATCAGTAAAACGTTCGCCCAGGCAGAGATGCGCGGAGCATCCATCAAGGCGCTGATCACCTTCACATTCAACAACGTTTCTCAAGGATTATACATCCGCCACGGACTGTTCCCGCGGTTTCCGATCTACATGGTCAGCGTACCCCGTGACCGCCTGGCGTCACGGTTGACTGAGCCGCGGCTCCGTCTTGAATCTCTCGCGGCCGGGACCGCCGGGTTCGATGAGCTGGGACTGATCGATGTCGGCGCTCTCGGCGTTTCCAGGGCGAAGCATCATCGCTATCTCCTGCGCGAGGGCACGACGAGCGGGTTCACCATTCAATCGGACGGCGAGTGCGTTGGGTATGTCTATATTTCGGATGGACACATTGGCCCGCTTGCAGTCCGCCGGCCAGATCTCGTGGGCTCCGCGCTTGCTGCTACGTTGTCGTACGCGGCGAAGAGTGATTTTCCGACCATTTCGGCCTTCATACCCGGCGCGAGCGAGCCAGCGCTCAAGGCCGCGATCGACCACGGGATGCATCTGACATTCCCGATGCTGCTGATGTCGAATCGACCATTCGGAGATTGGGCCAGCTACCTCCCGCGCAATCCGGGTTTCATGTAGTTCAATCCAGGCCTGTGCTTGGACCCGAGTTCGAGTGGCGACACGGGCGAAATCGAACGTTCGAAGCCGATCAGACCAATTCGGCCCCTCTTATGGCGACGGCGCGGACGCGGGCGTTGTGCCGACGTTCGGCACCGTGGCGGGCCAAGGGCTGATCGGACTGAGCGTCGACAAGGCGCACGATGACTTGAGCTGGGTCCACGCCGACGCCAGGCCGGTCAAGTCAATGTCGAATCTCGTCGTGTCCGTCTTGTCGTCCGGCATCGTCGTGGTTTCGCGGACATGCAGGGCGCGGGACGCCAACATCGCCTTGACGGTGTCGGAGTCGATGCTGCCCCGCCAGAGCTCGTACTTGCCGGACCGCACTGGGGATCCTCCGGCCTCCTTGCCCATCTCCGCATCCGCCGTCATCAGGATCGTGCTTTTTCCGACGGCCGCCTCGTCGACCTCGCCCGCGAATGTCAGCGGCACACGCTTGCTGCTTTCGCAAGACAGCCGCCACTCCATCGTGCGGAACGAGGTGCCGTTCTCCTTCTTCATGACCGCGACCTTGCGGACGAACGGCCGCGCTTGCTTCTCCAGCTTCCACATCGTCTCGGCAAGCGGCCGCGTGTCGATTCCGAAACGATGGAGCTCGGGCCGCGTCAGCACGTGCAGGCTTTCGAACTTCACGGTGCGGATCAGAGCATCAAGCTCGCTGCTGATTCCCATCGCAGCAATGAAGGCGGCGCGGTCGCGGTCGGCGCTGGCGATCCGACGCTGCCTTAGCTCCGCGACCACCTCCGGAGGCGGACTCCCTCGAAAGCGGAGGATCAGCCTGGAGTTATGGACTGCCAGCGCGGCATCGGGGGCAACCTCGCGCGAGGTCGCTCCGAGAAACAGATAACCGCAGGCCGAGTTGCACATCGCGTGGTGGGTGGTGAGTTCGGCCTCGACCTCGCCGGTCGCGTTCTTGATCTTCAGGCACGCGGCGTCCACCTGCGTGCCCGCGGCGCACGCCGTCGCGATCGTTCGGCCAACCCGCGCGACCGCCTTGCGGCTGCGTAGCAGCCGGCCGATCACATAGGACTGCTCCACGTTTCCACCGGGCGAATGAAGGTAGATCGGCCGCTGCGTGTCCTTGACGCCGGCGAGGAAGCGGCGAACGCGCGACGCTGCGTCCTGATCGACCTCGCCCTCGATTGCGATCCAGCGGTCGCAACCCGGCCCGCACGCATCGGGAGCGCCCTTGGCCAGATAGATCGTCAGCTTGGATGCAAATCCGGGTTTCTCGGCTGGCGCTGCCGCGGCATGCAATGCGCCTGGAAACAACAGCGAGGCCAGGAGAAACAATATTCGGGAGAGCATGAAACGATCGACTACGTAAGATGAGGGACCGTGACTGACGCTATACGACGATTGGCGCGATCACAACTTGCGGTGGCATGACGGTTCACGTTTATTCGCCGTCGTCCGGGCTGCGGGCCTGCACCCCCCGCGGAATTGCCGGCGCGTCTGCGGCAAGATTCTCCGGTGCGCGCTCCGGTTTGCAAGCCGCCTTCACAAGCGCTATGTCCCGGTTTTCGTAGAGAGCCCTGACATGACGATCTCTGATGACGACGACCTCATGCGCCTGAAAGAGATCGGACGCATCGTCGCCAATGCGCTGGAGGCGATGGGGAAGGCGCTCGAGCCGGGCATGACCACCTCTGAACTCGACCTGATCGGGCGAAAGCTCCTGGAGGCCGCCGGGGCGCGTTCGGCCCCGGAGCTGGCCTACGAGTTTCCCGGGGCGACCTGCATCAGCGTGAACGAGGAGATCGCTCACGGCATCCCTGGCGAGCGGCGGATCGCGCGCGGCGACCTCGTGAACATCGACGTGTCAGCCGAGAAGAACGGCTTGTTTGCCGATACTGGCGCCTCGTTCGCCGTTCCGCCCGCAACCCGCGCTGTCGAACGTCTTTGCAGGGATGGCCGGCGCGCGATGTGGACGGGCCTCCAGCAGGTTGGAGCCGGCAAACCGATTGCCGGCATCGGTCAGGCCATCGGGACGTTTGCGCGCAAGAACGGCTACAGCCTGGTTCGCAATCTCGCCAGTCACGGTGTCGGCCTGTCACTCCACGAGGAGCCGACCGAGATCGCAACATGGCCCGACCGCTCCGAGCGCCGCATCATGAACGAAGGCCTGGTGTTCACCGTCGAGCCATTCCTGTCTCTTGGCGCCGAGTGGGCAGAGGATGGCGATGATCCGTGGACGCTCTACAGCAGCCCCGCGGCACCGACGGTCCAGTACGAGCACACCGTGATCGCGACGCGAAACGGGCCTTTGATCGTGACGCTGGCGGGTTAAGACCATCGAGGCCGGAGTCGGATCACGTCAGGCGGTCGATGATCTGAAGGAGCCGGTCGCAGGACGCCTCGATCCTCTTGAGCGGAGACGTTGCGACGCCCAGCAACAATCCTTGGCGCGCCGAAGCCTTCGACGCATACCAGAGCGACAGCGGCGTAGGCGCCAGTCCAAGCGGTGCTGCTTCCTTGGCGATGGCAAGATCGGATGCCCGCCCCGGCAATCGCAGCACCGCCGCCAATCCGTTAATCGCAACGTTTGCGGTGCGCGGGCGAAGGTATTTCAGCAATGCATCGCCTTGCGCGGCGTAGGCGCGCTTGGTGCGTCGCAGATGCCTGAGATAATGGCCCTCGCGCATGAAATCGGCCGTGGCGAGCTGCACCCCGGGCCCAGGCGCCGGCGCGAGGCACGCCGCCGTCTCGGCAAACCGCGACGCCAGAGCGGCCGGTGCAACGATAAAACCGAGCCGTAAGGCAGGAGTTACGGTCTTGCTGAAAGAGCCGATGTGAATGACGCGGCCGGCGCGATCGAGCGAGGCGAGCGCCGGCGTGGCCCGGCCCTTGAGTTGAAGTTCGCTGAGATAGTCATCCTCGATCACCCATGCCTTGTTTTGGGCCGCCCAATCGAGAAGGCGCGAGCGCCGCACCAATGACAGCGTGGATCCAAGCGGCGCCTGCTGCCCTGGCGTCACGACAACCAGCGCCGCGTCGGGTGCATGTTGCAGGCCGAAATCGACATCGATGCCATCAGCGTCAACCGCGATCGGCACGATCGACAATCCCGCAAGCCCGAGCCCGTGCCGGGTGAAGGGAAAGCCGGGATCCTCCATCCAGACCTTCTGCTTTTGCTCGATGCCGAGGACACGAAGCGTCAGGCCGAGGCCGCCGCTGAAGCCGCTGGTGATAACGATCTGGGACGGCGCGCACTCGATCCCGCGCGCCAGCGCAAGGTAAGCCGCGATCTCGCGTCGCAAGTCCGGCTCGCCGCGCGGGTCGGGGTAAATCGCAGGAGCGCTCATTTCGGCACGAACCGCCCGCGCCCGCATTCGCGCGAGCAGCGTCGCAGGAAAGGTCTCCTGTGCAGGCACGCCCATCTGGAAGATCGCCGGGCCCGCCGTGAGCTCCTGGTACATTTCCATGAATGAGCCGGGGGCCGGGGCCTTGTCCCGCCGCACGGGGAAGCGCGGCCGGTCGGCAACATGCGTGCCTGTCGCGCGGGCCGCGACGATCAGTTGGGCGGATGCGAGCTTTTCATAGGCTGAGCGCACGGTGCCGCGCGCGACGCCAAGCTGGGCCGCCAAGTCCTGCCATGAGGGCAGGCGCGCGCCCGGGGCGAGCACGCCGCTCTCAATGGCGGCCCTGATCCCTTTGTGGATCTGCTCTGTCAGCGGTGTCTTCGCAGACCGATCGAGCTCAAGCCGCAGCGGTTTGGTCATGGTCCTTGGTACATGATTTTCGTGCGTTCTTGGTCCTTTTTTATGGACCATGGCAGGGGCATCTGAGGCATGAAAGGGAGTGCTTTGCTCCCCTCGGTCATCAAGGAGAAAGCGGATGAGTGAACGCCTCAACTACAACCACATTGCACCGGCAGGCGCGAAGGCGCTGGGCGGCGTCTATGGCTACGTCATGCAGAGCGGGCTTCCCGCGACGCTGGTGACCCTCGTTTACCTGCGCGTCTCGCAGATCAACAACTGCGCCTATTGCCTCGACATGCACACCCGCGAGCTGCTCAAGAGCGGAGTGAGGGTCGACAAGCTCGCGCTGCTGCAGGCATGGGTGGAGGCCGGCGATCTCTTCGAGGAACGCGAGCGCGCGGCCCTCGCATGGGCCGAAACGGTGACCAGCGTCGCCGAAACCGGCGTGCCGGATGAGGCGTATCAGGCCGCGCGCGCGGTCTTCGGCGAGCGCGAGCTAGTCGATCTCACGATCGCCATCAGCCTGATGAATGCGTACAATCGCATGTCGATCAGCTTCCGAAATACGCCGCAGGCCGCGATTGAGAAGGCAGCCTGACGGATCGCGCGGCATCAGCCGAAACGCAAAGCAGGAGCTTGAAAATGACGAGCGTGATTTCCGGCGTCAAAATTCCCGACAGCCAACTGGCGCGCGAGGCCACTGAGCTGGTGCGCAGCTACGAAGACGAGATGCTGTTCAACCATTCCGTCCGCGTCTACGTGTTCGGCGCGATGAAGGGGCTGCGTCAGAAGCTGAAATTCGATTCCGAGCTGCTCTATGTCGCGGCGCTGTTTCACGATCTCGGCCTTGTCGATCACTACCACACGCAGACAAAGCGATTTGAGGTCGACGGAGCCGACGCTGCGCGTGAGTTTCTCCGGGCGCGCGGTATCGCCGAGCCGCAGGCCGATCTGGTCTGGGAAGCAATCGCACTGCACACCACGCCCGGCATTCCACAATATATGAGGCCGGAGATCGCGCTCACCAACGCAGGCGTTCTGGTGGACGTCGTCGGCGTTGGATATGACGACTACACACCGGAGCAGCGCGACCAGGTGATATCAGCGTTTCCGCGCGGCGACTTCAAGAACGAATTCCTCAAGGTGCAGACGTGTTCAGCCCTGAGGAAGCCGCAGACGACGTTCGGGACAGTCAATTTCGACTACATCGAAGATCACGATCCGAGCTTCCGCAAGCCGAACGCATGCACGCGCATCCGCAATACCCCTTGGCAAAGCTGAAGCCGAGCGATAGTGCGGACTCATTCAGCGCTAGTAGCGTCGCGTCTGGAGCGACGAGGGGGCGGCGGTTTCTTCCGCGGAAAATACGGGTTCACCACACAACTCGCCGAACGTCCAACGGCGAGATATCTGCACTGCTCGAGCGAACCGTAACGGCAGTCGAAATAGCCGACGGGGCCGTAGATCTGCATGCACACGGGATAGCTCGGATCATAGGTCTGCGCGCGTGCAGATCCGCCCACGAGGAGCAGGACTATCGCAGCGACCGCGTGACAGGCGCCGCGCATCTCAGCGCGGCAGGTAGTAGCCGGGCGAATAACCCGGCATCTGCCCGCGCGGACGATTTTGATACGCGTAGGGATCATCGCTCTGTCCGGCGAAGAAGGGATTCGCGATGCAGGTCAGCGCGCGTCCCGATGCGCTTGCTTGACACTGCGCGTAGGTGTCGAACCTGCAATTGCTCAGACCCGGCCATTCATCACCGGTAAGGCAGAACGGATGGTGCGTGCCGAACGCGCGCGCCGGTGTGCTTGCACTCGACGCGAGTCCAAATGTGGCGAGTGCGAGCGAAAATGTGGCGACAATGGGGAGGGCGACTCGTCTAGGCATCTCAATTCTCCATCACGCGAACGTGCGCGCGACGTCGTTACGCGCGCATGCAATTTATCTCGTCTCGCCGACATTGGAACTACAGAAAACACTTGTTTCAAAGGGTTTCCAGCACGCGCTGATAAACCTTCATTCATGAAGCGCGGGCCTTTGGAGCGAACTGTTGCGTCGAGGTTACAGCAATTCCGTTGTCCGCTGTTATGACCACTGCGTGGCCAGGGGGCCTAACGACGAAACTGGAACGGGACTCAAATGAAGAAGAATTTGTTGCTTGCCGCTGTGAGCCTTGTCGCGCTGAGCGCGACTGCGCCGGCGCTGGCTGCTGACCTCGCGGCACGGCCCTACACCAAGGCGCCTGCGATGGTCGCCGCGGTCTACGACTGGAGCGGTTTCTACATCGGTATCAACGGTGGCGGCGGTTCGGCCGACACGTCGTGGAACCTCGTCGGCTTCGGCTCCGAAGGCTCCCACAACTCGACCGGCGGCACGGTCGGTGGTCAGGTCGGTTACCGCTTGCAGTCGGGCCAGTTCGTGTTCGGCGTCGAAGGCCAGGGCAACTGGGCCGACTTCTCGGGCGACAACATCAGCGGCATCACCGGTTTCCGGAACCGCACGCGCATCGACTCGTTCGGTCTGATCACCGGCCAGGTTGGCTATGCCTGGAACAACATCCTGCTCTACGCGAAGGGCGGTGCGGCTGTCGTCAGCAACAAGTACGACGTCTACAGCACCGTCACGGGTGCGAACCTCGACCGGGCCGACGAGACCCGCTGGGGTGGGACGATTGGCGCGGGCCTGGAGTTTGGTTTTGCTCCGAACTGGACGGTCGGCGTCGAATACAACCACATCTTCCTCGGCGACCACGACGTCACCTTTGCCAGTGGCGCTGTCGAGCGCGTCAAGCAGGACGTCGACATGGGCCTCGTCCGCCTGAACTACAAGTTCGGTGGCCCGATCCTCGGCCGCTACTGATATCAATCGCTCCTTTCGAGCGCTTGTCGAAAGCCCCGGCCTTGCGCCGGGGCTTTTTTATTGTTCGAATTCAACGAGTTAACCATTCGATTGCGGGATGGTTGAGGTGGCTTGACTCCTGAGAACAAAATGAGAACAATGTTCTTCATACGTTCTAGCAAGGGAGCGAGATCATGTTCAAGATTTTCGTGGAAGAAGCGGCAGCCCTGGCGTCCATCACGCTGTTCGTCGGGATGATCGCGATCTGGGCCCAAGTCATACCGCAGCTCTGATTCCGCAGCTCCAGGGCAGCGGCTTGTGAACCGGTGTTCCTCCTTACCGGTACCCCATGGGGAAAAGCGGGACGACGCGGCCAATTGGCCGCTCCGGCGTGGACTCTGGAGCAGTGACGCCCCACCATTGTGAGGCGAGTCGGCCGGGCGGTGCATGATGCCTTGAAGAGCCGGCGACCGCTCCATCTCATCTGCAAGAGGCCGTCACGCGACCATGCCGAGCGCCGGATTTGTTCACCTTCACGTTCACTCGGCCTATTCGCTGCTCAAGGGCTCGATCAAGATCGCCAAGCTCGCCGAGCTTGCCAAGAAGGATCACCAGCCGGCCCTGGCGCTGACCGACACCGACAATTTGTTCGGTGCGCTGGAGTTCTCCGACAAGATGGCGGGCTCCGGCATCCAGCCGATCGTCGGCTGCGAGCTGGCGATCGATTTCGGCGACCAGGATCCGAATGCGCGCAGCGCAATGGGGCCCTCGCGCGTGGTGCTGCTGGCGGCGCAGGAGCGCGGCTATCGCAGCCTGATGCGGCTGAACTCGCGCGCGTTCCTCGAATCGCCGGACAGCCATGCTCCGTTCGTCAAGCTCGACTGGTTCGACGGCGAGACCGAAGGACTGATCGCGCTGACGGGCGGACCGGACGGGCCGATCTCGCTGGCGCTGGCCGGCGGTCACGCCGAGCTCGCCGCGCTGCGCTGCGAGCGTCTGGCCGGCCTGTTCGGCGACCGCCTCTACATCGAATTGCAGCGCCACAACACCGACAAGGAGCGGCGCGTCGAAAGCGGCCTGATCGACATGGCCTACGCCAAGGGATTGCCCCTGGTTGCGACCAACGAGCCGTATTTCGCCTCGACCGACGATTACGAAGCGCATGACGCGCTCTTGTGCATCGCCGGCGGGCGGCTGATCGCGGAGACCGAGCGCGAGCAGCTCACGCCCGATCATCGCTTCAAGACCCGCGCCGAGATGGCGGTGCTGTTCGCCGACATTCCGGAGGCGCTGGCCTCGACGGTGGAGATCGCCGAGCGCTGCTCGTTCCGACCGATGACGCGCAAGCCGATCCTGCCGTTCTTCACCGTCGGCGCGGCGCAGAGCTCGGACGCCGCCGCGGTCGAGTCGGCGGAATTGAAGCGCCAGGCGGAGGCGGGTCTTGCCAACCGCCTCAGTGTCCACGGCCTGTCGCAGGGCACCACGGAAGAGGACTACAACAAGCGCCTGGCGTTCGAGCTCGACGTCATCATGCGCATGAAATACGCGGGCTACTTCCTGATCGTGTCGGACTTCATCAAATGGGCGAAGTCGCAAGGGATTCCGGTCGGGCCGGGCCGCGGCTCCGGCGCAGGCTCGCTGGTCGCCTGGGCGCTGACCATCACCGACCTCGATCCGATCAAGTTCGGCCTGCTGTTCGAGCGCTTCCTCAATCCCGAACGCGTCTCGATGCCGGACTTCGACATCGACTTCTGCCAGGACCGCCGCGGCGAGGTGATCAGTTACGTGCAGCAGCGCTACGGCCGCGACCAGGTCGCGCAGATCATCACCTTCGGTACGCTGCAGGCGCGCGGCGTGCTGCGCGACGTCGGCCGCGTGCTGCAGATGCCCTATGGCCAGGTCGACAAGCTGACCAAGCTGGTGCCGCAGAATCCGGCCGCGCCGGTGACGCTGGCCGCCGCGATCGAGAGCGAGCCAAAACTCCAGGCGTTTCGTGATGAAGACCCGGTGGTGGCGCGCGCCTTCGACATCGCCCAGCGCCTGGAAGGCCTGACGCGCCACGCCTCGACGCATGCGGCCGGCATCGTGATCGGCGATCGTCCCCTGAGCGAGCTCGTGCCGCTCTACCGCGATCCCAAATCCGACATGCCGGTGACCCAGTTCAACATGAAGTGGGTCGAGCCGGCCGGCCTCGTCAAGTTCGACTTCCTCGGCCTGAAGACGCTCACCGTGCTCGACGTCGCGTGCAAGCTGCTCAAGCCGCGCAACATCGACGTCGATCTCGCCACGCTGCCGATCGACGATGCCGAGAGCTACCAGATGCTGGCGCGCGGCGAGGTGGTCGGCGTGTTCCAGGTTGAAAGCCAGGGGATGCGGCGCGCGCTGGTCGACATGCGCCCGGACCGTTTCGAGGACATCATCGCGCTGGTCGCGCTGTATCGCCCGGGCCCGATGGCGAACATCCCGACCTATTGCGCGCGCAAGCACGGCGACGAGGAGCCGGAATATCTGCATCCCGTGCTGGAGCCGATCCTCAAGGAGACCTTCGGCGTCATCATCTACCAGGAACAGGTGATGCAGATCGCGCAGGTGATGTCGGGCTATTCGCTCGGCGACGCCGACCTGCTGCGCCGCGCCATGGGCAAGAAGATCCGCGCCGAGATGGACAAGCAGCGCGACATCTTCGTCGCGGGCGCGGTGAAGAACGGCGTGCCGAAGGGACAGGCCGAGACTATCTTCGAGCTGCTCGCCAAGTTCGCCGATTACGGCTTCAACAAGAGCCACGCGGCGGCCTATGCGCTGGTGTCCTACCACACCGCCTACATGAAGGCGCATTATCCGGTGGAGTTCATCGCGGCGTCGATGACGCTGGATCTCAACAACACCGACAAGCTCTCCGAATTCCGCTCGGAGGCGCAGCGCCTCGGCATCAAGGTCGAGCCGCCGAACATCAACCGCTCCGGCGCAACCTTCGAGGTCGGCGAGAAGACGATCTACTATGCGCTTGCAGCGCTCAAGGGCGTCGGCATACAGGCGATCGAGCAGATCATCGATGAGCGCACCAAGCGGGGATTGTTCACCTCGCTCGCCGACTTTGCCGCACGGGTCAATCCGCGCGCGATCAACAAGCGCATCATCGAAAGTCTCGCGGCCGCCGGCGCCTTCGACACGTTGGAGCCGAACCGCGCGCGAGTCTTCGCCGGCGCGGACTCCATCCTTGCCGCCTGCCAGCGCGCGCACCAGGCCGAGACCGTCGGCCAAAACGACATGTTCGGGATGTCGGCGGATGCACCGACCATCATGCTGCCGCAGATCGAGCCCTGGCTGCCGGCCGAACGGCTGCGCCGCGAATATGATGCGATCGGCTTCTTCCTGTCGGGACATCCGCTGGACGACTACGCCACCGTGCTGAAGCGCCTGCGGGTGCAGAGCTGGGCCGAGTTCTCGCGCGCGGTGAAGACCGGCGCCACCGCCGGCAAGGTCGCAGCCACCGTGGTCTCGCGCATGGAGCGGCGCACCAAGACCGGCAACAAGATGGGCATCATGGGCCTGTCTGATCCGACCGGCCACTTTGAGGCGGTGCTGTTCTCCGAAGGCCTCGCGCAATATCGCGACGTGCTGGAGCCCGGCGCCGCCGTGCTGCTGCAGCTGGGGGCCGAGCTTCAGGGCGAGGACGTCCGCGCCCGCGTGCTGCATGCCGAGCCGCTGGATGATGCCGCCGCCAAGACGCAGAAGGGGCTGCGCATTTTTGTGCGCGACACCAAGCCGTTGGAGTCGATCGCCAAGCGGTTGGCCAACCCCGACATGGCCGCATCGAATGGCGCCGCGCCAAAGATCGGCAGTCCGGGCATCGCACCGCGCTCGAACGGCGACGGCGAGGTCTCGCTGGTGATGATGCTCGACCTCGAGACCGAGGTCGAGATGAAGCTGCCCGGCCGCTTCAAGGTCTCGCCGCAGATCGCCGGCGCGATCAAGGCGGTCGCGGGCGTGGTGGACGTGCAGCAGCTCTGAGCTTGCCTGCGCTTTGCCGCAAACCAAAGCTTAACTATCAAGCTCGCGCGTGGTTTCGAAGTCTGCCGGGCACAGCTATCAGTTGTTGCCCGGCGCAAAACCAAGGAGGAAGAATCATGTGTGACAAATGCTCTGAAAATCTGCATCAATCGCATGCTCCCTCCCGGCGCTCGATGATGCTGTTCGCCGCCTCCGCGCTCGGGGTGGCGGCGTTTGGCGGGGGCGCGTCGGCCAAGGAGGCGAAGGCGCCGCCAAAACCCCAGAACGTGCTGTCGCCCGATGCGTCGCTGAAGCGGCTGATGGAGGGCAATTCGCGCTATGTGTCGGGCGTGTCGCGCCGCCACGATTTCACGCATGAGCGCGAGGCTCTGGTTGGTGGTCAGAATCCCTACGCAGCCGTGTTGAGCTGCGCCGATTCTCGGATCGCGCCTGAATATGCCTTCGACAGCGGGCGCGGAGACCTGTTCGTGTGCCGCGTCGCCGGAAACTTTGCCGGCGATGAGACGGTTGCGAGCATGGAGTACGCGGTCGCCGTGCTCGGCACGCCCCTGATCCTGGTGCTCGGCCACGACAATTGCGGCGCCGTCGACGCGACGATCAAGTCGCTGAAGGACGACAAGCCGCTGCCGGGGCACATCCCCACGCTGGTCTCCGCGATCGCGCCGGCGGTGAAGACGGCGGCCCAGCAAAGCGGGAACGCGCTCGACAACGCCATTCGCCAGAATGTCCTCGACAACGTTGCCAAGCTGAAATCGGCCGCCCCGATCCTCAACGCAGCGGTCGAGCAGGGCAAGCTCAAGGTGGTCGGCGGCATCTATCGGTTGAGCACCGGGACCGTCGAGTTGCTTGCCCAGGGCTGAGCCCGGCTTGGAGAATCGGGCGTCGTGTGCAAGCAGCTCGACGCCCGGTCTGCCCCATCCACGTAGGGGTCGTCGGACTTGTTGCAACCTGTCGCTGATTCCAGCTAGCGTGCATCCCGGGGAATAGGCTGGGGTGTGCGATGCTGCGACGGGGCGCGTTGTTGTTGGCCGTTGGTGCGATGCTGGTGGGCTGTGTCAGCGATCAGGTCGGAACCGACTTTGCATCGGTGTCAAAGAAGGTCGGGCCTCCGCGCGCCGGGCACTCGCGCGTCGTCCTGCTCCAGGACAAGAGGAATGGCCTCAGCATGGCTATCTGCGCCTGTGAGGTGAAGCTCGACGGTGCGCCGCTCGGCAAGGTCGTGGCTGGGAAATATGCCTATGCTGATCGGCCGGCGGGTCGCCACGAATTGCTGGTAACGGAGCTGATGTTTCCGGGGGACACCAAGCGCGAGATTGCGATGGAAGCCGGCCGGACGCACTTCTACCTCATCAAGAGCAGCCCCAGGCACGATGCCGCGACGGGCGGCGCGATCCTCGGCGGCCTGGCCGGGCTTGCCGTCGTTTCCGTCGCGACGGCAGGAGAGGCCAATCCCGGGCCGGCCGAACTCGTTGCGCTGGACGAGGCGACCGCGCGAACGAAGCTCGCCGAGCTGCAAGCTGTCGAGTAAGCTGTGCTGCAAAACGGATGCTCGATCTGATCGCGCAAGGTCGGGACTCCGAAGGAGCCTTGCGCCGTTTCGAAGCTGATTTGAGGCTGACCTCGAGCTGACGCCGGCAGCGGCGTGGCCACGTCACCGCCTCAATCCGAGCTTTTCGTTCAACCGCCGTTCAGCCGGCTGCGCGCCTCTTGCGTGGTGGCACCTCAACTAGAATAGTGGGCAAGCAAGCCATGCGTGGGACGCTCAGGGTCTTTATCTGCCTTCTGCTGCCGATCGTGGCCTTTGCCGCCGGCGCGCCGGGATCGGTACGCGCCCAGCAGCAGGAAAAGCGCATCGCGCTCGTTGTCGGCAACGGTGCCTACGCCAAGTCGCCGCTGGCGACGACCGCGAACGATGCCGGCCTGATCGCCCAGACGCTGCAGGCGGCGGGCTTCGACGTGGTCGGCGCGCGCGACCTCGACGGCGACACGCTGCGCAAGAGTTTTCGCGATTTCGTCCAGAAGGCGCAGGCGTCGGGACCAGGCACAGTCGCGATGGTCTATCTGGCGGGCTATGGTGTGCAACTCGCCGGCGAGAACTATTTCATCCCGGTCGACTCCAACATCACCCGCGACACCGACATCCCGACCGAGGCCTTGCGCATCAGCGACTACGCGCGCCAGCTTGCGGCCGTTCCGCTCAAGGCCAACATCGTCGTGCTCGATGCCGCCCGCGCGCAGCCCTTCATCGAGGGCGGCCAGCCGATCGCCAGTGGTCTGGCGCTGGTCGAACCTGATCCGAACATGCTGATCGCCTTCAACGCGGCGCCCGGCACGGTGGCGCCGGAGGAGCCGGGGCCCTACGGCATCTACGCCCAGTCGCTGGCCGAGATGATCCGCACCGGCGGCCTGCCGCTATCTGAAGTATTCGACCGGGTCCGCCTGCGCGTCAACGAGGCCTCCAAGGGTGCGCAAGTGCCCTGGAACGAGCAGAAGATCACTGCCCCGTTTTCGTTCTTCGAGCGTGGGCCCGACGCGCCGCCGCCGGAGGCCGCGCCCGACCAGGTCGCCGCGATCAGGAGCAAGCCGATCCGCGATCTCGGCGTGCAGGATGCCTATGCCGCCGCGCTCGAGCGAGACACGCTGCCGGCCTATGAGGAATTCCTCGCGGCCTATCCCGGTGATCCCTTGTCGAAGCGCGTGATGGCGATCGTCGCGGCGCGCCGTGAGGCGATCACCTGGCGGCGCACCTACCGGAACGATACGCCGGAGGCCTATTGGTCGTATCTGCGCCGCTATCCGCGCGGGCCGCACGCGGCCGATGCGCGTCGGCGCCTTGCGATTCTGACCGCGCCGGCCGAGCCGCCGCCGACCTTTGCGATGATCGACTACGACGTGCCGCCACCGCCGCCGGAGGAGGTGGTCTATGTCGATCGCCCGGTGCTGTATTTCAGCGACCCCGATTTCGGCTTCGCACCGCCACCGCCGCCGCCGGTCTATTACCTGCCGCCGCCGCCGCCGGATTTCGTCGTGCTGCCGCCGCCGCTGCCGGTGGTCGGCCTGTTCGTGCTGCCGCAGCCGGTGTTCGTGCCGATCCCGGTGTTCGTCAGGCCGCCGGTCTATGTCGCGCCGCCGCCGAACAACATCATCTACCAGAACATCCACAACACCACGGTCATCAACACCGTGATCAACCGCCCGCCGGCACCGGCTGCCGGGGCAGGGGCCGGACCCGGCAATCTGGCGCCCGCCGTGGCCGGCCGTGCCAACCCGGCCGGGCCCGCCGTGCCGCAGGCGGTCGTGCAGCGAGCCGCGCTGATCCAGCAGGGCAAGGCGCCGATGCCGCCGAGCGCGACCATCCAGCCGACGGCAAGGCCTGCTCCCGCGGCACCGTCTCCGGCCAATGTCTCTCCTCTCACAACTGCGCAGCCGCCGGCCGGCGCCAAGCCGCCGCAGGCCAATACCTTGCCGGCGCCTGGGACTCCTGGCGCTCCGCCCGCCGCGGCGGGGGTGATGCCCGGCGTTGTCACGCCGAACGGCACGCCGAGTCCGACCGCGACGGTCCCAGCTGGCAACGCTGCTGCGAGCCCGCAAGCACCGGCACCGGCCAAGTTGCCGCAGGCCAATACGTTGCCGCAGACTAATACGCTGCCGGTGCCCGGAACACCTGGCGGACCGCCGCCCCCAGCACGGGCAGGGGGCACGCCCGGCGCCGCCCCATCCCATGGCAAACCCGTTGCGACCACCACGTCGCCCGCCGGCAATATCCCCGCGGCGCAGCCGAACGCGGCAACCTCTACGGCGCCCAACCAGCCGCCGGCTCCCGGAGGTGCGACCCCGTCCGCTGGGCTGCCCAGGCCGGCGGCATCGCCTCCATCCGCGACTGACCCGCGCGGCAGGCCGACCGGCCCCCCGCCGGGCGGTTTGCCGCCGCCGAGCGCGGCTGCGGGCAAACCGGCCGCCCCGCCGAACACGGTCAAGCCGGTGGCACCTCCACCGCCACCAGTGGCAGCACGGGAGCCGTCCAGGGTTCAGGGTCAGCGGCCCGCTGCGCCGCCGCAGGCCGCCAAGCCCGTTGCGCCCCCAGCCCATCCACAAGCTCTGGCGAGACCGACCCCGCCGCCACCGCCACGGGTCGCACCCCCTCCGCCGCCAAGGGCTGCGCCTCCGCCCGTGGCCGTGGCGCGCCCGGCACCACCACCGCCCATTGCCCGGCCCGCACCGCCCCCCATGGCGCGTCCAGCGCCACCTCCGCCGATGGCGCGTCCAGCGCCACCTCCGCCGATGGCACGGCCTGCGCCACCGCCACCTCCCGTGGCGCGGCCGGCGCCGCCTCCCATAGCCGCCGCGCCGCGTGCGGCACCACCGCCGCCGCGGCCGGCCGGACCGCCGCCAAAGCCTTGCCCGCCCGGCCAGCCGAAGTGCTAGGCGTCCGGGGCGCCCGGGAAGCGAAGCTTCCAGGTGCCCAGATGGACCGTTATTTCCTTGCTTCTGGCCGAAATGGCGCTATATAGCGCGCCATCTCACACGGAAACATGGCTCACAAGGCCGTCCGGTGGCAGCCGGGGCGACAACGCTCCGTCTTGCTCACACGTTTCCGGAGGAACCAACCGGAGAATTAGAACGATGGCGCTACCCGATTTCACTATGCGTCAGCTGCTTGAAGCTGGCGTGCACTTTGGTCACCAGTCTCACCGCTGGAATCCGAAAATGGCTCCGTTCATTTTCGGCGCTCGCAACAACATTCACATCGTCGACCTCGCGCAGACCGTGCCGATGCTGCACACGGCCTTGCAGGCGGTCAGCGATACCGTCGCCAAGGGCGGCCGCATCCTGTTCGTCGGCACCAAGCGCCAGGCGCAGGACGGCGTCGCGGACGCGGCCAAGCGCTGCGCGCAGTATTTCGTCAATTCGCGCTGGCTCGGCGGCACGCTGACCAATTGGAAGACGATCTCGGCTTCGATCAAGCGCCTGCGTCACCTCGACGACGTGCTGGCGGGCGGCGATGCCAGCTCCTACACCAAGAAGGAGCGCCTGACGCTTCAGCGCGAGCGCGACAAGCTCGACCGCTCGCTCGGCGGCATCAAGGACATGGGCGGTCTGCCCGACCTGATCTTCGTGATCGACACCAACAAGGAAGACATCGCGATCCAGGAGGCCCAGCGCCTCAACATCCCGGTCGCCGCGATCGTCGACACCAATTCGGACCCCAAGGGCATCACCTATGTGGTGCCGGGCAACGACGACGCCGGCCGTGCCATCGCGCTCTATTGCGACCTGATCGCGCGCGCGGCGATCGACGGCATCTCCCGTGCCCAGGGCGATTCGGGCATCGACGTCGGCGCGTCCGCCCGTCCGCTCGCTGAAGAGCTGCCGGCGGCCTCGTCGAGCGGCTTCCAGGGCCTTGCAGGTCCGCGCGGCACCGCCGACGACCTCAAGAAGCTCCCGGGCGTGTCGGGCGCGATCGAGAAGAAGTTCAACGACCTCGGCATCTTCCACTACTGGCAGCTCGCCGAGCTCGACCACGACACCGCGCACAAGATCGGCGAAGAACTCGGTTTGCCGAGCCGTGCGGACGCCTGGGTGGCCAAGGCCAAGGCGCTGACCGCGGAAGCGGAATAGTCAAAAAGAGCGAAGGATTGGCCGGATAGGATCCGGCCACCACTTCAGTTGACGCGAATCCCTGAGATGGACCGCGGCGAGGCGATCAGGCCGCGCCGCGGCGAACCGGCAGGCACAAAGGATTTTCAACGATGGCAACGATCACAGCTGCGATGGTCAAGGACCTGCGCGAGTCGACCGGCGCGGGCATGATGGACTGCAAGGCCGCGCTGACCGAGAACGACGGCAACATGGAAGCCGCGCAGGATTGGCTGCGCAAGAAGGGTCTGTCCAAGGCCGCCAAGAAGTCGGGCCGCGTTGCGGCCGAGGGTCTGATCGGCGCGCTCACCAAGGGCACCAAGGGCGTCGTGGTCGAGGTCAACTCCGAGACCGACTTCGTGGCGCGCAACGGCCAGTTCCAGGGCCTGGTCAAGATGGTCGCCCAGGTCGCATTCGACGCAGGCTCCGACGTCGAGAAGATCAAAGCCGCCAAGGTCGGTGACGTCACGGTCGAGGCCGCGATCAATGACGCGATCGCCACCATCGGCGAGAACATGACGCTGCGCCGCGCGGCTTCGCTCGAAGTGGGCCAGGGCGTGGTGTCGAGCTACGTCCACGGCGCGGTCGTCGAGGGTGCCGGCAAGATGGGCGTGATCGTTGCGCTGGAATCGCCGGGTAAGGCCGACGAGCTCGCGACTCTCGGCCGCCAGATCGCGATGCATATCGCGGCCACCAATCCGCTGGCGCTCGATCCGTCCGGCCTCGATCCGGCGGTCGTCAAGCGCGAGAAGGACGTGCTCGCCGACAAATATCGCCAGCAGGGCAAGCCCGAGAACGTGATCGAGAAGATCGTCGAGTCCGGCCTCAAGACCTACTACAAGGAAGTCTGTCTGCTCGAGCAGGCCTTCATCCACGACACCGGCAAGTCGGTGGCGCAGGCGGTGAAGGAGGCCGAGGGCAAGGTCGGCGGCGCTGTGAAGATCGCGGGCTTTGTGCGCTATGCTCTCGGTGAGGGAATCGAGAAGCAGGAAAGCGACTTCGCAGCCGAGGTCGCCGCGGCCAGCGGCAAGAAGTAAGCGCCGGAACGTTCCTTCCGGCGTGCCGCCGGAAGCGGCGCCCGGACAAGGAAAGTGCTCATGACTGATCCGGTCTATCGTCGCGTCGTGATCAAGCTGTCCGGCGAATATCTCGCGGGACAGCAAGGCTTTGGCATCGATCAGCCGACCGTCGACCGGGTTGCGGACGACCTGATCGCGGCCCGCAAGCTCGGCACCGAGGTTGCGGTCGTGATCGGCGGCGGCAATATCGTGCGCGGCGTCGAGGTCTCGGCCCGCGGCGTGTCGCGCCCGACCGGCGACACCATGGGCATGCTCGCCACCATGATGAACTGCCTCGCCCTGGAAGCGGCGATCGAGCGGAAGGGCACGCCAGCGCGCACGCTGTCGGCCTTCGTCATGCCCGAGATTTCCGAGCTGTTCACCCGCACTGCGGCGCACAAATATCTCGCCGAGGGCCGCATCGTGCTGCTTGGCGGCGGCACCGGCAATCCGTTCTTCACCACCGATACGACCGCGGTGCTGCGCGCCGCCGAGATCGGCGCTCAGGCGGTGCTGAAGGCGACCAATGTCGACGGCGTCTACTCGGCCGATCCGAAGAAGGATCCGTCCGCCACGCGGTTCGACCGGCTGTCCCATTCGCAGGCGATCGAGGGCGGCTACAAGGTGATGGATGCGACCGCCTTCGCGCTTGCCCGCGAGACATCGCTGCCTATCATCGTATTCTCGATCGCGGAGCCGGGGTCGATCGGCGCGATTCTGCGCGGCGTCGGCCACGGAACCATCGTCGCCGGCTGACGGCTCATCTGGCGCGTCCGAGGGAAGGGCGTCGAGCAGCCGCCGGGATTTTGAAGGAGAAACGTGATGCCCACGGAAAATTTCGACCTCAACGAAGTGAAGCGCCGCATGCAGGGCGCCGTCGCCTCCCTCAAGCACGAGCTCGGCGGCCTGCGGACGGGGCGCGCCTCCGCCTCGATGCTCGATCCGGTGCAGGTCGACGCTTACGGCAGTCACATGCCGCTGAACCAGCTCGCCACCGTCAGCGTGCCGGAGCCGCGCCTGATCTCGGTGCAGGTCTGGGACAAGTCGATGGTCAAGGCGGTGGAGAAGGCGATCGTCGATTCCAATCTCGGCCTGTCGCCCGCGACCGAGGGCCAGGTGCTGCGTCTGCGCATCCCCGAGCTCAACGAGGAGCGGCGCAAGGAGCTGGTGAAGGTCGCGCATAAATATGCGGAAGCCGCCAAGGTCGCCGCGCGCCACGTCCGCCGCGACGGTCTCGACGTCCTCAAGAAGCTCGAGAAGAACCACGAGATGTCGGAGGACGACCAGAAGCGCCACGCCGACGAGGTGCAGAAGGCGACCGACAGCACGATCGCCGAAATCGACCAGCTGCTGGCCGCCAAGGAAAAAGAAGTCCTCACTGTTTAAGGCATCGTCTTCATGTCCAACGCCGCCGCGCCCGCAACGGAAGGACCGGATCGGTCCGAGGCGCCCGCGCATGTCGCCATCATCATGGATGGCAACGGGCGTTGGGCGGCCGCGCGCGGTCTGCCGCGTGCGGAGGGGCATCGCCGCGGCGTCGAGGCTCTGCGCCGCGTCGTGCGTGCCTCGCACGAGCTCGGCATCCGCTATCTCACCATCTTCTCCTTCTCTTCGGAGAACTGGTCGCGCCCGGCGAGCGAGATCGGCGATCTCTTCGGTCTGCTCCGCCGCTTCATCCGCAACGACCTGGCGAGCCTGCATCGTGACGGCGTCAAGGTCCGCATCATCGGCGAGCGCGAAGGGCTGGAGAGCGACATCTGCGCGCTTTTGAACGAGGCCGAAGAGCTGACACGCGACAACACGCGCCTCACGCTCGTCGTCGCCTTCAACTACGGCTCGCGGCAGGAGATCGCGAAGGCGGCGCAGAAGCTCGCCCGTGAGGTCGCGGAGGGCAGGCGCGACCCTGATTCGATCGACGCCGAGACGCTTGGCGCGCATCTCGATGCGCCCGATATTCCAGATCCCGACCTCATCATCCGCACCAGCGGCGAGCAGCGCCTGTCCAATTTCCTGATGTGGCAGGCCGCCTATAGCGAGCTCGTGTTCGTGCCGATCCACTGGCCCGATTTCGACAAGGCGGCGCTGGAAAGCGCGATCGCCGAATTCGCCAGGCGCGAGCGCCGTTTCGGCGGTCTGGTCGCGAAAACCGCCTCGTGAGCGAACAAGACGCCGCACCGGCGGGCGCCAAGCCTGCCCCGAGCAATCTCGTGATGCGAGTCCTCGCAGCGCTGGTGCTTGCGCCGCTCGCCATTGCGCTGGCTTATGCCGGCGGCTGGTTGTGGGCGCTTCTCGTCACCCTGGTATCGATCGGGCTGTTCGCGGAATGGCTGACGGTGGTGGGCGCGGGATCGGCCGCGCTGACCGGGGCAGGGACGGTGGTCATCGCGATGATGGGGGCCGCTGTCGCTTTTGGCGCACTCAAGACCTCCGTCATCGTCGGCCTCATCGGCGGCGCGATCGTAACGCTGATGGCGCGCGGCAAGTTCGTTTGGGCTGCGACCGGGTTCGCGTATGCGGCGGCGGCGCTACTCGCCTCGATCCTGCTCCGGAAGGATCTCGTCAACGGCTTCTCGGCATTGATGTTCGTGCTGCTGGTGGTGTGGGCGACCGATATCGGCGGCTATTTCGCCGGCCGCAGCATCGGCGGACCGAAGCTCTGGCCGCGCGTGAGCCCCAAGAAGACCTGGGCGGGCGCTCTCGGCGGCTTTGTCGCAAGCCTCCTGGTTGCGGTCGGCTTTGCCGCTTGCGGGCTCGGAAAGATGGCGCCATTGCTGCTCGTCAGCGCCATCCTCTCGGTGGTGTCGGCGCTCGGCGATCTGTTCGAATCCGCGGTGAAGCGGCGCTTCGGTGTCAAGGATTCCAGTCACTTAATTCCCGGCCATGGCGGGCTACTCGACCGCCTGGACGGCTTTGTCGCCGCCATCCTGGCGGCATGGATTATCGGCTTTCTCCGCCATGGTGTGCATAGCGCCGGAAGCGGTCTTATGGTTTGGTGAGGATATGAGCGCGGTCCCATTGCGTAACAACAAGGCTGCGGCGGCGACCGTCCGCAGCGTCACGGTTCTCGGCGCCACCGGCTCGATCGGCGACAGCACGATGGATCTGCTGCGCGCCTCGCCCGAGCGCTACCGCGTCGAGGCGCTGACGGCGAACGGCAACGTCGAAGCGCTGGCGAAGCTCGCGAAGGAATTTTCCGCGCGTTACGTCGCAATCGCCGACACCTCCAAGCTCGCCGAGCTCAAGTCCGCACTCGCGGGAACGAGCACGGAATGCGGCGCCGGTGAAAGCGCGGTGATCGAAGCCGGCGCGCGTCCGGCCGATTGGGTGATGGCGGCCGTGAGCGGCGCCGCCGGATTGAAGCCGGCACTGGCAGCGGTCGATCGCGGCGCGCATGTGGCGCTGGCCAACAAGGAATGTCTGGTCTGCGCCGGTGACTTCTTCATGCAGCGCGCGGCCAAGGCGGGGGCCTGCATCCTGCCGGCCGATTCCGAGCACAATGCGCTGTTCCAGGCGCTCGCTTCAGGCAATCGCGATGAGCTCGTCCGCGTCATCATCACGGCCTCGGGCGGCCCGTTCCGGACCTGGAAGCCGGCCGACATCGAGCAGGCAACCCTCGCGCAGGCCCTGAAGCATCCGAACTGGAGCATGGGCCAGAAGATCACGATCGATTCCGCCTCGATGATGAACAAGGGGCTCGAGGTGATCGAGGCGTCCTATCTGTTCGCGCTCACGCCCGACGAGATCGACGTCCTCGTTCATCCGCAGTCGATCATCCACGGCATGGTTGAGTTTTCCGACTGCTCGGTGGTGGCCCAGCTCGGCGCGCCCGACATGCGCACCCCGATCGCGCACTGCCTCGGCTGGCCCGATCGCATCAAGGGGCCGGCGGCCAAGCTGGACCTCGCCAAGATCGGCCAGCTGACCTTCGAGGCGCCCGATTTTGAGCGCTTCCCCGGGCTTCGGCTGGCTTTCGATTCGCTCCGGACCGGGAAGGGGGCGACCACCGTCTACAACGCGGCCAACGAGGTTGCGGTCGCCGCGTTCATCGCCGGCAAGATCCGATTCGGCGCGATCGCCCGGCTGGTGGAGGCGACACTGGACGACTGGATCCGCAGCGGGAACCAGGCGCCCCTGACGTCCGCCGACGATGCAATCTCTGTTGACCATGTCGCTCGAAATAGGGCTGCCGCCCTATTGCCTCAAATTGCCTTAAAGGCATCCTAGATGGTTCGCGGCCAGGGCCTTGCGGCGCTGGATGAGGGAATTCGATGATCGACTTTTTCGTCCATAGTTTCAATACGTTGAGCCATGGGCTCCTCGGCTACGCGGTTCCCTTCCTGTTCGTCCTGACGATCGTCGTGTTCTTCCATGAGCTCGGCCACTTTCTGGTCGCGCGCTGGGCGGGCGTTCGCGTGCTAACTTTTTCGCTCGGTTTCGGGCCTGAGCTGGTCGGTTTCAATGACCGCCACGGCACCCGCTGGAAGATCTCGGCAATCCCGCTCGGCGGCTACGTCAAGTTCTTCGGCGACGAGAGCGAGGCCTCGACCCCGTCCGCCCAGACTCTCGCGGCGATGACGACCGAGGAACGCGCCGGCAGCTTCCACCACAAGAAGGTCGGCCCGCGCGCCGCCATCGTCGCGGCCGGACCGATCGCCAATTTCATCCTGGGCGCGCTGATCTTCGCGGGCATGGCGCTGTACTACGGCAAGCCGAGCACGATCGCGCGCGTCGACGGCGTCGTCGCCGACGGCGCCGCGGCGGCGGCCGGCTTCAAGATCGGGGACGTCGTCGTCCAGATCGACGGCAAGCCGATCGAGAGCTTTGCCGACATGCAGCGAATCGTTGCGATGAATGCGGGTTCGGCGCTTGCCTTCCAGGTGAAGCGGGACGGTACCATCGTCTCGCTGACCGCAACGCCGGCGCTGCTCGAGCGCAAGGATCCGTTCGGCAACAGCCACCGTCTCGGTGTGCTCGGCGTCGAGCACAAGTCGCAGGCCGGCGAGGCCTCGACCGCGCCGGTGGGCGTCGGCGAGGCGCTCAAGATCGGGGTCGAGCAGGTCTGGTTCATCATCACCAGCACGTTCAAGTTCCTGGGCTCGCTGTTCGTCGGAAACGGCAATCCCAACGAGGTCAGCGGCGTCCTGGGAATCGCGAAGATGTCGGGGCAGGCGGCCAGCGCCGGGTTCCAGTTCGTGATCAACCTGTGCGCGGTGCTGTCGGTGTCGATCGGCCTGTTGAACCTGTTCCCGATCCCGCTGCTCGATGGCGGTCACCTTATGTTCTATGCGGCCGAAGTGGTTCGCGGCCGGCCCTTGTCCGAGCGGACTCAGGAGATGGGGTTCCGGATCGGGCTCGGCTTGGTGCTGATGTTGATGGTGTTTGCGACCTACAACGACATCCTGCGGATGGCGGCATCTTGATGGAGGCTTTTTTGTGGCGTTGCTGTTGAGCAACGTCTTGGAATGAAATTGAAATCACGACGCTTTCGGCCGTTTGCGGCGTCGGCGAAATTGGCTACAAGCGGCCTCGACTTGGGGAATCTCCGGACCGGCGTTGGGGTTGGGTCTGGCTCGGAATGATAAGGGCGCGTTGCGCGATGAAGTTTGGACTGCGACTCCGGGGGGGCTTGCTCGCAACCCTGATCATGTTCGGCGCGCCGGTGGTTGCCCCGGTCGGGGCTGTTTTTGTGTCTTCGTCTGCGCTCGCTCAGACCGTTCAGTCGATTTCCGTCGAAGGAAATCGCCGCGTCGAGGTGGAGACGATCCGCTCCTATTTCAAGCCGGGTCCGGGCGGTCGCCTGGATCAAGGCGCCGTCGATGACGGCCTCAAGGCGTTGATCGAGACCGGCCTGTTCCAGGACGTCAGGATCAACCGCGGCGCCGGCGGCCAGATCATCGTCTCGGTGGTGGAAAACCCGGTGATTGGCCGGGTCGCCTTCGAGGGTAACAAGAAGATCAAGGACGAGCAGCTCACCACTGAGGTCCAGTCCAAGGCGCGCGGCACCTTCTCCCGCGCCATGGTGCAGTCCGACACGCTGCGAATCGCCGAAATCTATCGCCGGTCCGGCCGCTACGACGTGCGCGTCACGCCCGAGATCATCGAGCAGCCGAACAACCGCGTCGACCTCATCTTCACGGTCGAGGAGGGCGCCAAGACCGGCGTCAAGTCGATCGAGTTCGTCGGCAACGTCGCATTCTCGTCGTACCGCCTCAGGGACGTCATCAAGACCCGTGAATCGAACCTGCTGAGCTTCCTCGCCAGCGGTGACATCTACGATCCCGACCGCGTCGAAGCCGACCGCGACCTGATCCGCCGCTTCTATCTCAAGAACGGTTTCGCCGACGTCCAGGTGGTAGCCGCGCTCACCGAATACGATCCCGAGAAGAAGGGCTTCAACGTTACCTTCAAGATCGAGGAAGGATCCCAGTACCGCGTCGGCGCGATCGACTTCCGCTCCAGCATTCCGAACTTCGATCCCTCGTCGATGCGCGGCTATTCGCGCGTCAATGTCGGCTCGCTCTACAATGTCGAGTCGGTCGAGAAGTCGGTCGAGGAGATGCAGATCGAGGCCTCGCGCCGCGGCTATGCCTTCGCCGTGGTCCGGCCCGGTGGCGACCGCAACTTCGAGGCGCACACCGTCTCCGTCGTATTCAACATCGACGAGGGCCCGCGCACCTATATCGAGCGCATCAACCTGCGCGGCAACACGCGCACGCGCGACTACGTGATCCGCCGCGAGTTCGACATCTCCGAGGGCGATGCCTACAACCGCGCCCTGGTCGACCGTGCCGAGCGGCGCCTGAAGAACCTCGACTATTTCAAGAGCGTGAAGATCACGACGGAGCCCGGCTCGTCGAGCGACCGCGTGATCCTGATCGTCGACATGGAAGAGAAATCGACCGGCGACTTCTCGATCTCGGGCGGCTACTCCACCACCGACGGCGCGCTGGCCGAAGTCTCGGTCTCCGAGCGCAATCTGCTCGGCCGCGGCCTGTTCGCCAAGGCGGCGGTGACCTATGGCCAGTATGCACGCGGCTACTCGCTGTCGTTCGTCGAGCCGTATCTGCTCGACTACCGCGTCGCGCTGGGCCTCGACCTCTATCAGCGCCAGCAGCTGTCCAACAGCTACATCTCCTACGGCACCAAGACGCTCGGCTTCTCGCCGCGCCTCGGCTTCTCCCTGCGTGAAGATCTGGCGCTGCAGCTGCGCTACTCGATCTACCAGCAGGAAATCACGCTGCCGAATTACCTGGCGAACTGTAACAACAATCTGGGTACGTCGGCGTTCAATCCGAGCCCGGCTTTCGCCGCGTCGCAGATTCCGCCGATTGACCTGACCTCCTCCAACGGCCTCGGCTGCTACAGCGACGGCGAAGCCTCGCTGCCGGTGCGCAAGGAGCTTGCCAACGGCAAGACCCTGACCTCGGCGCTCGGCTACACGCTGACCTACAACACGCTGGACAACAACAAGAACCCCAGCGACGGTCTGCTCGTCGACTTCCGTCAGGATTTCGCCGGCGTCGGCGGCGACGTCTCCTACCTGAAGTCGGTCATCGATGCGAAGTACTACACTCCGCTGGTGTCGGACATCGTCGGCCTCGTCCGCCTGCAGAGCGGCATGCTGAACAAGATCGGCAGCGATCTGCGCATGCTCGATCACTTCCAGATGGGTTCGAACCTCGTCCGCGGCTTTGCCCCGAACGGCATCGGCCCGCGCGATTTGAACCCCTTCGGTACGCAGGACGCCCTCGGCGGCACCAAGTACTGGGGCGCATCGGTCGAACTGCAGATGCCGTTCTGGTTCCTGCCGAAGGAAGTGGGTCTGAAGGGTGCGGTTTATGCCGATGCCGGCGGCCTCTACGACTACAAGGGACCGACCAGCTGGACCACGACCAACGAAGTCAATGTGCCGGGCTGCATCCCCTCGAGCATCAATCCGTCGTCTGCGGGCACCTGTACCGGCCTCGTGTATGACGACAGCAAGGTGATCCGCTCGTCGGTCGGCGTCGGCCTGATCTGGCAGTCGCCGTTCGGTCCGCTGCGCTTCGACTACGCCGTGCCGCTCAGCAAGGGCAAGTACGACCGCACGCAGGAGTTCCGGTTCGGCGGCGGCACCACGTTCTAATTCGATCAGCACGGCACGATCCGGATCACTGGAGCCGGTTTCCGAAAGGGATCGTGCCATTCCAAGAGATGGGGCATGATGCGGCCTGACCGCTTCATGCCGAAGCCGGACCGCGACGGGGTGGAATGGCGCAGCCGATCTTCTTCACAAAGCCGCCTGCCTCCGCGCTGGCTGACATTGCCGCGCTGACCAAGGCAGAGCTGGTCGATCCCGGCAGGGGCGGCCAAATCATCACGGGCCTTGCTTCGCTTGACGAAGCGGGCCCGATGCATTTGGCGTTCTTCGACAACCTGAAATACGCCGACGAGCTCAAGGCGACCAAGGCTGGCGCGTGCCTGGTGAGCCCGCGCTTCGAAGCCCAGGTGCCCGCGCATGTGGCCGTGCTGCGGGTGGCGCAGCCGTTCCGGGCCTTCGTCAGGCTCGCGCGGGAATGGCATGGCGACGCGCTCAGGCCGCAATCCTGGGTCGGCAATGACGGCATCGCGCCGTCGGCGATCATCGATCCCACGGCCCGGCTCGAGGACGGCGTGATCGTCGATCCCCTGGCCGTGATCGGCCCGGACGTTGAGATCGGCAGCGGCACGGTGGTCGGCGTCGGGGCGGTGATCGGTCCCGGGGTCAAGATCGGCCGCGATTGCAACGTCGGCGCCCGTACCGCCATCCAATGCGCCCTGATCGGCAACGACGTGCTGATCCATCCCGGCTGCTCGATCGGCCAGGACGGCTATGGCTTCATCTTCTTCGGCCCCGAGGGCCACCTGAAAGTGCCGCAGACCGGCCGCGTGCTGATCCAGAACAATGTGGAGGTCGGCGCCGGCACCACCATCGATCGCGGGTCCTTGCGCGACACCGTGATCGGGGAGGGCACCAAAATCGACAATCAGGTCCAGATCGGCCACAATGTGACCATCGGCCGGAATTGCCTGCTGGCGGCTCAGATCGGGCTGGCCGGCAGCCTGACCATCGGCGACAACGTGGCGCTGGGAGCCAAGGTTGGCATCAACAACCACCTCAAGATCGGAGATGGAGCCCAGGTCACCGCGATGAGCGGCGTCAAGGACGACATCCCGGCGGGCGGACGCTGGGGTGGTTTTTTTGCCAAACCGACCAAGCAATGGTTCAAGGAGATCATCGCGGTGGAGCGCCTGGTACGCGACACCAAAGCCGATGCGAAGGACGAGGGACGGGAATGACGGCGGAATCACCTGTTAAATTCGAGCTGGTGGATATCAACGCCATCCTCCAGACCCTGCCGCACCGCTTTCCGATGCTGCTGATCGACCGCGTGATCAATATCCGCGCCGACTACAGCGGCATCGGCATCAAAAACGTCACCTTCAACGAGCCGGCCTTCCAGGGGCATTTCCCGGAGCGTCCGGTCTATCCCGGCGTCATGATGATCGAGGCGATGGCGCAGACCGCGGGCGTGATCGGCATCAAGTCGGTCGAGGGCACCGAGAAGCCGCGGGCGGTCTATTTCCTCACCATCGACAAGTGCAAGTTCCGCAAGCCCGTGCTGCCCGGCGACACCATCGAGTACCACATGCGCTCGGTCGGCCGCCGCAAGGCCATGTGGTGGTTTCACGGCGACGCCAAGGTCAACGGGCAGGTGGTTGCGGAAGCCGATGTCGGCGCCATGCTGACAGACTGAGCGCCTTCGGCCCGCGGTACGGGGCTCACGCGCTGCAATCGTAGCGGGTGCCGGCGGCCTCGCGCCTGATATGCCGGTTGAAGAACTGGCCCATGGACGGCGCCCCCAGAAGGTGGTCGACCGTCTCGGCCGCGACGCCGCAATAGCGCGCATAGAAGCCGCCAGTGGCGACGACGAGGTCGTGCTGCGCGCGATCATAGCAGACACGCTGAAGCACCGTGCTGCGACTGATGTCGTGGCATTCGAATGTCGCGAGATCGATGGGCCGGCGATCGCCGGTCTCGACCGTCTCGGACACGATCGGTGCGGTCACAAGCTGTGCGAGCAGAAGTGCCAAGGCCCTGACCACGAGTGCTGAAACTCCACATGAACGTGTTGACGGACCGGGAAGGCCGCCTCATCCAGTACTTCACACAGGCAGAGATGATACGTCACTGGACAGATCGGGCATAGTCGCGCTAACCACCGGAAAACTGAGCGACTTCAACACATAATCAGAGCTTCCTAACGAGTAAGATTTGCTTGATGAGCAAGATTGATCCCACCGCACGGGTCGCGGACGGCGCCGTGATCGGCGAGGGCACCGAGATCGGACCCTATTGCATCATCGGCCCGAATGTCGTGATCGGCGCGAACTGCAAGCTGATCGGGCATGTGCATGTCACCGCGCAGACCACGATCGGCGACGATTGCACCATCTACCCGTTCGCCTCCCTCGGCACGCCGCCGCAGTCGCTCAGTTATCGTGGCGAGCTGACACAGCTCAAGATCGGCTCGAGCTGCACCATCCGCGAATCCGTGACCATGAATGCCGGCACCGTCGCCGGCGGTGGAGTCACCACGGTTGGCGACCGCGGCTATTTCATGAACTGCAGCCATGTCGGCCACGATTGCCATGTCGGCAATGACGCAATCTTCGCGACGTCGGCAACGCTCGGCGGTCATTGCGAGCTTGGCGACTTCGTCTTCATCGGCGGACTGTCCGCCGTGCATCAGTTTACCCGCATCGGGCCGCAGGTCATGGTCGGCGGCGTATGCGGCGTGCGCGACGACATCATCCCGTTTGGCCTCGCCAACGGCCAATATGCAGTGCTCGAGGGCCTCAACCTGATCGGCATGAAGCGGCGCAAGTTCACCAAGCAGAGGCTCGCGACCGTGCGCGGGTTCTACCAAAAACTCTTTCACGGCTCCGGCACCTTCGCCGAGCGGTTAGAGGCGTCCAGGCCGCTCGCGGGCGAGGATCCGGCGATCGCCGAGATCCTCGACTTCATCGGTAAGGGCAAGCGCCCGCTCTGTCTTCCCGCCATAGCGAAGTGATGTTGGGATGGCCGCGGGCATGACATCGGCGGCGTCGGAAATTGCATCGCCGGTCGGCATCGTCGCCGGCGGCGGCGCGATGCCGTTCGCGGTCGCCGACTCGCTCGCCGCCCGCGGCATCACGCCGGTGCTGTTTCCCCTTCGCGGCGCCTGCGATCCGGCGCGGCTGGAGAAATTCCGCCATCGCTGGATCTCGGTCGGCCAGCTCGGCCGCGCCATGCGGCTGTTTCGCGAGGAAGGCTGCCGCGACCTCATCTTCATCGGCACGCTGGTGCGGCCTTCGCTCTCCGAGATCAGGTTCGACGTCAAGACGCTGCGCCTGCTCGGCAACGTCATCCGCGCCTTTCGCGGCGGCGACGATCATCTCTTGTCCGGCGTCGGCCGCATCCTCGAGCAGGACGGCTTTCGCATGGTCGGCATCAAGGACGTCGCGCCTGATCTTTTGATGCCCGAGGGCTGCATCAGCCGCGCCTGGCCCAGCGACACTGGCAAGACCGACATCGCGCGCGGCCGTGCGGTGCTGACCGCGCTCGGTCCGTTCGACATCGGCCAGGCTGCGGTGGTGATCGACGGCCATGTGGTGGCGGTCGAGGACATCGAGGGCACCGACGCGCTGCTCGCCCGCGTTGCGCGGCTGCGCGAGGAGGGGCGCATCCGCGCCGCAATGGGCCGCGGCGTGCTGGTGAAGGCGCCCAAGAGCGGCCAGGATCTGCGCTTCGACCTGCCGACGATCGGGCCGCGCACTCTTGAAGGTGTTGCCGCCGCGGGCTTGGCCGGCATCGCCGTCATCGCCGGCAACACCATCGCCGCCGAGCCGCAGGCGATGATCGCCTTCGCCGACGCGAAATATCTCTTCGTCATCGGCCTGCCGGCGTGATGCAGTCGCGCGATCCCAAGCGCAAGATCTTCCTGATCGCCACCGAGGAATCCGGCGACCGGCTCGGCAGTGCCTTGATGAAGGTGCTGCGCCAGCGCCTCGGCGACGGCGTGCAGTTCGTTGGCGTCGGCGGCCGCACCATGGCGCGCGAGGGGCTGGAATCCCTGTTTCCGATCGAGGAGCTGTCGATCGTCGGCTTCGCCGCGGTGGTGCAGCAATTGCCGAAGATCCTGCGGCTGATCCGCGAGACGGCCGACGCCGTGACCGAGGCCGCGCCGGACGCGCTCGTCATCATCGACAGCCCCGATTTCACCCATCGCGTCGCGCGCCGCGTGCGCGCGAAGAACCCCGCGATTCCGGTCATCGATTACGTTTCGCCGCAGCTCTGGGCGTGGCGGCCGGGGCGCGCGCGGACCATGCTCGGCTATGTCGACCACGTTTTAGGTCTCCTGCCGTTCGAGCCGGAGGAATACCGCAAGCTCGGCGGACCGCCATGCAGCTATGTCGGTCATCCCCTCATCGAGCAATTGCCGTCGTTGCGGCCAAACGCAGAGGAGCAGGCCCGCCGCAACAGTGAGCCGCCGGTACTGCTGGTGCTGCCCGGCAGCCGCCGCAGCGAGGTCAGGCATCATCTCGAGGTGTTTGGGGCAACGCTCGGCCGGTTGCAGGCCGAGGGGCGTGCGTTCGAGCTGATACTACCGACGATGCCGCATCTCGAAGCCACCATCCGCGAGGGCATCGCGAACTGGCCGGTCAAGCCAAGGATCGTGACCGGCGAGAACGAGAAGCGTGCCGCGTTTCGCATCGCGCGTGCGGCACTGGCCAAATCCGGCACGGTGACGCTGGAGCTCGCATTGTCGGGCATTCCGATGGTAACGGCCTATCGCGTCGGCGCCATTGAGGCCTTCATCCTGCGCCGCGCGATCCGCGTCTCCTCCGTGATCCTCGCCAATCTCGTGATCGGCAAGGACGTGATTCCGGAGTTTTTGCAGGAGGAGTGCACGCCGGAGAAGCTGGCGCCGGCGCTCGCCGAGGTGCTGACAGATTCGCCGCTGCGCCGGGAGCAGGTCGAGGCGTTCGCCAGGCTCGACACCATCATGTCGACCGGCAACAAATCGCCGAGCGTACTCGCCGCCGACATCGTGCTGGCCACGATGCGCAAGGGGCGGCGATAAGAGACGGTCTCGTAGACGGTTTCGTAGGGTGGGCAAAGCGAAGCGTGCCCACCACATCTAGCTCGGTCGCGGAAAGATGGTGGGCACGCTGTCGCTTTGCCCACCCTACAAGACTACGCAAGCCCGCCGTCGACCCGAAAACACTGGCTGGTGATGCGCTGGCTTTCGTCCGAGGCCAGAAACAGCGCCATGTTGGCGATGTCCTCGGGCGTCACCGCATCGGGAACGGCCTGACGCGAGCGCATTTCGGTGATGACCTGCTCGTCCGGATACCACAGCCGGCGCTGGCGCTCGGTGATCACCATGCCCGGTGCAATCGCGTTGACGCGAATGCGGTCGGGGCCGACCAGCCGGGCCAGCGAGTTGGTGAAGCCGACGATCGCCGCTTTCGCCGCGGCATAGGTCGGCAACGCCGGTGGGCCGCGCATCCACGCGATCGACGACATGTTGATGATAGAGCCGCCGCCGCGCGCCTGCATCTGCGGCACCACCGCCTGCGCTGCAAAGAGAACGTGCTTGAGATTGACGCCGATCATCCAGTCGAACTCGGTGGGCGTCACCTCGGAGAGAACCTGGCGTTGATCGTTGGCGGCGTTGTTGACGAGGACCGCGGCGTCACCGAGCGATCGCCGGACCTCTGCCATGGCGGCGCGCAAGGCGTCGATGTCCAGGAGATCGCAGGGCACGAACAGCGGTGCGGTGCCGGACGCCGCCGCGACCTCGGCGACCAGCGCCCCGCCTGCAACCTGGTCGATGTCGAGGAAGGCGACGCGCGCCCGTTGGGCGGCGAAGGCGCGCACGAAGGCGGCGCCGATGCCGCTGGCACCACCGGTGATCAGCACCACGCGGTCCGCGAGGCCGGCATAGCTCGTCTTGGTCATGCGATCAGTCGCTCCGTCTCGGGGTCGAACAGGCAAATGCGGCGGGTGTCGAGTGCGAAGGGGGCGGAGGTGCCGGGCGTGGGGCGGACGTCCGGCGAGATACGCGCCTGCGCCGGTTCACCGCCGAGCCGGAGCAAGACGATGGTCTCGGCACCGGTGGGCTCGACCATCTCGACCGGCGCGGTGATTACAACCGGCCCGCTGACGGCGCCGGAGAACGCGCGGTCTCCCTCGGCAATGCACTCCGGCCTGATCCCGAACACCACCTCGCGGCCGAGATAGGGGGCCGCCGCATCGTAGCCCTGCAGCTGCAAGCGCACCTCGTCCGATCGTCCTGCGCCGATCACGACCATCGGCCCGCCGCCATCTGCCTCGAGCCGCGCCGGCATTGTGTTCATCGGCGGCGAGCCCATGAAGCGCGCCACGAACAGATTGGCCGGGTAGCGATAAACCGTATCGGGATCGGCAAACTGCTGCACCACGCCGCGATGCATCACGGCGATCCGCGTTGCCATGGTCATTGCCTCGATCTGGTCGTGGGTGACATAGACGATGGTTGCGCCGATGCGCTGGTGCAGGCGCTTGATCTCCATCCGCATCTCCACGCGCAGCTTGGCGTCGAGGTTGGAGAGCGGCTCGTCGAACAGGAAGAGTAGGGGATCGCGCACCAGCGCGCGTCCCATCGCCACGCGCTGGCGTTGGCCGCCGGACAATTGCGAGGGTTTTCGGCCGAGCAGCGGCTCGATCTGCAGCAGTTTTGCGACATTCGCAACCGCCTTCTCCTGCTCGGCCTTGGCTACACCTCGGCATTCCATGCCGAAGGTGATGTTCTGGCGTACCGTCATCGACGGATAGAGCGCGTAGGACTGGAACACCATGGCGATGTCGCGGTCTTTGGGCGGGATGTCGTTCACCACGCGCCCGCCGATTTCGACTGTCCCCGCGCTCGGACGATCGAGCCCGGCAACGATGTTGAGCAGCGTGGACTTGCCGCAGCCGGATGGGCCGACCAGCACCGTGAACTCGCCGCTTTCGATGTCGAGATCGACGCCCTTCAGCACCTCCAGATTGGCGTAGCGCTTCGACAGGGTGCGGATGCTCAGTGCTGCCATGACGGCCTCATCATTTCACGGCCCCGGCGGTAAGGCCTCGCACGAAGTACCTGCCGCCAAGGACATAGATCAACAAAGTGGGGAGCGCTGCGATGATTACCGCGGCGCTCTGCACGCCATGCTGCGGGATGTCTGCCACTGCGGCAGATAGCGCGATGAGCGCGGCCGTGACGGGCTGCTGTTGGCCGCTTGTGAACGTCACGCCGTAGAGGAACTCGTTCCAGATATGTGTGAACTGCCAGATCACGGTGACGATCAGGATAGGAGGCGACAGCGGCAGGATGATGCGCCAGAAGATGCGAAAGAACCCGGCGCCGTCGATCCGCGCGGCCCTGATCAACTCGTGGGGAATGGCGACATAGTAGTTGCGGCAGAACAGCGTGGTGAAGGACAGCCCCTGGATCGTGTGAATCAACACGAGGCCCGCCAGCGTGTTGATGAGGCCGATGTCCCGCAGCACGATGGTCCAGGGCAGCAAGCGCATCTGCTGGGGAAGGAAGAGGCCAAGGGTGACGATGGCATAGATCCAGGTATCGCCGCGAAAACGCCAGAGCGACACGGCGTAACCGGCGACCGCACCGAGCAAGGTCGAAAAGACCATCGCGGGAATCGTGACGAGCGCGGAGTTCAGCATGTACGGCCGGATGCCGGCGCAGGTCTCGGCGACGCAGAAGCCGCTCCAGGCTGCGGCGTAGTTGCCCCAGGCCCATTGTTTCGGCCAGCCGATCATCGAGGCCTGCGCGATCTCCTCGTTGGTACGGAGCGAGTTCAGCACGACGACAGCCAATGGCGCGAGCCATGCTGCCGCGATCAGCAACACGATGAGGTAGATCAAAACCCGGCTTGGTGCGAAGGTTCGCTCACGCATGGCTCGCCCGCCGCCGCTGGAGATATCGCCACGCTGCATAGGGCAGCAGGACTGCGAGAAGAATGAGCAACATGAGGACTGCCGCTGCCGCCCCGCGGCCGAGCAGGCTGCGCTGGAACATCAGGTCGTAGACGACGAGGGCCGGCAGCTGGGTCGCTATACCCGGTCCACCGTTGGTAAGCGCGCGGACGAGATCGAACGTCGAAATCGCGAACTGCAACTGGATCACGACGACGGTGATGGTGATCGGCCAAAGCGACGGCAGAATGATGCGCCGATACATCCGGATCGGTCCCGCGCCGTCGATCTGCGCGGCCTTGATGATGTCGGCGTCGACGGAGCGAAGGCCGGCAAGGAACAGCGCCATGGCGAAGCCAGAGGATTGCCAGATCGCGGCGATGACGATGGTCCAGATGGCCATGTCGCGGTCGATCAGCCAGTCGAACTTGAAGGAGGTCCAGCCGAGGTCGTGGACGAGCTTCTGGATTCCAAGGCCAGGATTGAGCAGCCAGCTCCAGACCGTGCCGGTGACCACGAAGGACACCGCGAGGGGATAGAGGAAGACGGATCGCAGCACGTTTTCGCCGCGAATGCGCTGATCGAGCAGGATCGCAAGGATGAGGCCGGTCGCGGCGCTCAGCAGCACGAAAGCGCTGCCGAACAGCAGCAGATTGTCGAAGGCGATCTGCCAGTTCCGCGATGCCGCGACCGCCGTGTAGTTGCGCAACCCCACCCAGCCCGTAACAGGGACCAGGGTGGATGGCGTGAACGAGATCCAGATCGTCCACAGCGAGAACGAGACGAGGTGCGCGGCTGACAGCAGCAGCGGCACCCAGATCATCAGACATTCGGGCAGCCGGCGCACCCATTCAGGAAGCGCCGGCCGATCCGGTTTCATCGCGGCGGCATTGGTCAACGCGCGCCCTCGACAGCCTCGGCAAGACGGGCGACCGCCTGCTCCGGCTTGATCGTCTTGTTCTTCACATATTCGGTGATCACGTCGATCATCGCCGCGGTCATACCGTTTTCCTGGGCCATATTGTGCGCAAGGCTCAGGACTGCCTGATTGCTGGCGATGGCCTCCTTCAGAGCTGCGCCGGTCCGGCGTTGACCATCCGACCAGCCTTCACCGGACAGATCGACATCGGTGCGCACGGGGATCGATCCCGTAATCTGCGAATACATCGTCTGGATCGCCGGATCCATGACGAGCTGGGCCATCAGCGTCTGGCCGGCTTGCAGGTCGGGCTCCTTGCGCTGCCAGAAGATGAAGGCATCGGCATTCAACAGGAACACCGGCTTGCTGTTGTCGCTCGGTCCCGGGGCGATGATGAAGTCCTCGAACTTGAAACCGGCGTTGCGCAATACGCCTTGCGCCCAGCCGCCCATGATCATCATGCCCATGTCGCCGTCGATGAAGCGCTTCAAATTGGTCGAAAAGTGCTGGGCGCCGACGTTGGGGTCCATCCAGTCGGCGATCTTGCGCACTTGCGCGAACGCAGCCTTGACCTCGGGACCCTCGAGGGCCTTCTTCTCGAGATTCATGATGGCGGCGCGGTAAGCGAGAGGACTGATGCCCGCCAAGGCGGCCTCGAACTTTTGCCCGTCGTCCGGGCGGGTCCCGCCGTTGGCGATCGGATAGGCGACACCGCCCGCTTTCATCTTTTCGGCGAGGTCGTTGAAGTCAGCCCAGGTGACGGGGATCTTGTCGGCCTTGGCCTTGTCCATCGCGCGTTTCGAGAGAAACAGCATGTTGGTGCTGTAGATCTGCAACGGCAGTGCAATCCATTTGCCGCCCGGCTTGTGCAATTTCGCAAGGTCCGGAGCGACGACCTTTTCGTAACCGGCGGCAGCGACAAGGGCGTCGAGATCGACGGTCGGCGCAATCTTCGACCAGGCCGCAATCTCGGGGCCCTTGAGTTGCGAACAGGCCGGCGGATCGCCGGCCATGATCTGCGCCCGTAGCTTGTTCATCATCTCGGTGGTGAATCCGGGCACTGGCGAATGCTGCCAAACGCCGCCTTTCTCCTCGAACTTCTTGCCGAGCGCCGTGATGGCCGCGCCATCGCTGCCAGCGGACCATTGCGAGATCACGGTCAGGCGCGGCTTGGCTGCGCTTTGCGCGCGGACAAGGGCCGGCAGAGCGAGCGTAGCAACGGATCCAGCGAGCAGACGACGCCTTGTTGTTGTGATCGGCATGGCAGTTCCTCCCGGTGTGAAATCTCAGCGCGTGTGGGCCGTGCATGCTCAGCGCATATCAGGCCGCCTCCGTCGATGCCGCGGGCATGCCGCCGCGGCTGGCGAGACGGAAGGCGGCGAAGGCAAGCGCTGCCTGCGGATCGTTGCCGGTCGACGGCGGCACGAAGGCGAGGGACACCTGCGCCAGCTTGCGGCCGCCCAGCAGGCACGCGTCAATTCCTTCGACCACGGCGTTGCGATCCTCGTCAGCGAGAAGCGACGGCCAGCCGCTGATCGCGACCCCACCGCACGGCTTCACGTTCAGCGTGTTGCCGATCGCAAGGCCAAGTCGGAACAAGCGCCGGCGCAGCTCCTGGCGCACGCGCGAGGCGAGCGGGATCGTGTTCACCCATTCGCTGCCGAGCTGGAGCAATTCGGCTTCGGCAATGCCGAGAAGCTCCGCCAGCGCAGGAAGCGACGTGTACGCCTCGACGCAGCCATAGTGGCCGCAGCGGCAACGTGGCCCGTCGGGGCCGAACACCATGTGGCCGAGTTCGACCGGCTGGAGGGCATCGGCCTCAGTTGGATCATCCATCCAGGCGCCGGCAACGCCCTGGCTGACAAAGACGAACAGATGGGTGTCGCTGAACGGATAGTTTTCCGTGCGGCAACGGTGAAAGGTGGCGTGCGCAACGACCGAATTGGTGAATTCGAGCGGCACGTCGGCGAACATCTCGCCGAACATGTCGCTGATACGCGCGACGTCGCAGGGGATGATCGGATTGGCCGATCTGCTGAGACGGCCGAGGCCGGGAATGGAGACGCCGATCTGGGCGAGGGTGATCCGGCGGCGCCGTGTCCAGTCGCGCAACAATGTCATCGCTTCGCGAAACGCCCGGCCGACGCTCTCGACGGTCGGCGTCTTCGGCAGCGGCACACGCTCGGTGTAGTGCAGTTCGCCCGACAGGCCGCCGACGCCGACGCTGAGCCGCTGAGCCGTCAGCTCGAAGGCTGCGAGGGCGACCGAGCCATCGAGCAACACGAGGCCGGTCGGGCCGCCGACGTAAGGGGCAGGGCGCCGCACTTCCTCGATCAGGCCTTCGGCCTTCAGATCAAACAGGATGCGCGATAGGCTCGCCTCGGACAGGCGCACGGCCTTGGCCAGAGGCGGACGAAACGAGCCGCCCGACTGTAGCAGATGAGTCAAAATGGCAGCGCGCGTCTGCCGCCGACTTCTCGGCTGCTCCGGCATTTCCATCCCTGTCGTCATTCTTACTTAGGGTAAGAATGCGCGCGGAAGGTTTCGACTGTCAAGGCGCTTTGCCGCCTGGGCATGGACTCGTTGTTGTGCGCGGCAGCACGAACGGGAGTCGTCCGATCGGTTCCGTAGGGTGGGCAAAGCGAAGCGTGCCCTGACTTCGTACCTGTCGCGGACAGGTGGTGGGCACGCTGCGCTTTGCCCACCCTACAAGCGCATGCCCGAACAAAAACGGCGCCATCTTGCGATGGCGCCGTTTCGAAAGCCCTGAGGCAGATCTTACTTGCGATCCTTGATCGCGACGTAGTCGCGGCGGGTGACGCCGGTGTAGAGTTGGCGCGGACGGCCGATCTTCTGCTGCGGGTCCTCGATCATCTCGCTCCACTGGCTGATCCAGCCGACGGTGCGGGCGACCGCGAACAGCACGGTGAACATCGAGACCGGGAAGCCCATCGCCTTCAGCGTGATGCCCGAATAGAAGTCGACGTTCGGGTAGAGCTTGCGGTCGATGAAGTACTGGTCGCTGAGCGCGATCTTCTCGAGCTCGAGCGCCACCTTCAGCATCGGATCGTCGCCATGGCCGGTCTCCTTGAGCACGGCGTGACACATCTTCTGCATGATCTTGGCGCGCGGATCGTAGTTCTTGTAGACGCGATGACCGAAGCCCATCAGGCGGACTTCGGAGTTCTTGTCCTTCACCTTGGCGATGAACTCGGGGATCTTGTCCACGGAGCCGATCTCGGCGAGCATCGCGAGCGCGGCTTCGTTGGCGCCGCCATGCGCCGGGCCCCAGAGGCAGGCGATGCCGGCGGCGATGCAGGCGAACGGGTTGGCGCCGGAGGAGCCGGCGATGCGCACCGTTGAGGTCGAGGCGTTCTGCTCGTGGTCGGCGTGCAGGATGAAGATCTTGTCCAGCGCGTCAGCCAGCACCGGGTTGATCTTGTAGTCCTCGCACGGCACGGCGAAGCACATGTTGAGGAAGTTCTCGGAGAACGAGAGCGAGTTCTTCGGATACACGAAGGGCTGGCCGACCGTGTACTTGTAGGCCATCGCCGCCAGCGTCGGGATCTTCGCGATCATGCGCATGGAAGCGATCATGCGCTGCTTCGGATCGTTGATGTCGGTGCTGTCGTGATAGAACGCGGCGAGCGCGCCGACCGAGGCGACCATAACGGCCATCGGATGGGCGTCGCGGCGGAAGCCCTGGAAGAAGCGGGCCATCTGCTCGTGCACCATCGTGTGACGGGTCACACGGTCGTCGAAATCCTTCTTCTGCGCGGCGGTCGGCAGGTTCCCGTAGAGCAGGAGATAGCAGGTCTCGAGGAAGTCACCGTTCTCGGCGAGCTGCTCGATCGGGTAGCCGCGGTATTCCAGCACGCCGGCGTCGCCGTCGATATAGGTGATCTTGGACTGGCAGCTCGCGGTGGAGGTGAAGCCGGGATCGTAGGTGAACAGGCCGGACTGGCCGTAGAGCTTGCCGATATCGACGACATCAGGCCCGACGCTGCCGCTATGGATCGGGAGATCGTAGTTCTTGTTTCCGACCGTCAGCGTAGCGGTCTTATTGCTCGGTTTTGCGTCCATCAGAGGTCCCCGATGTATGGTGAAACGGGCCGGAGCCGGAGGCCCCTTTCACGAGATGATGGGGCAGGCCGGATGTTCCAGAAGGTACGGGGCAGATGGGTATATTATTGCTGTGTGCGCTGCAAGATCGCCGCACGCATGGTCGACTTACGTCGTAGCCTGATCTTTAAGCCGGGCGAGGCTTTCCTGGCGTCCCAGGACGTCCAAAACCTCAAATATACCAGGCGACGTCGTCCGTCCGGTCAGTGCCGCCCGCAAGGGCTGGGCGACCGCGCCGAGCTTGAGACTATTTTCCTCGGCAAAAGTGCGCAGCGCGGCTTCGGTGGCGGCGCCGCTCCAGGTCTCGACTTTCTCCAGCGCGGAATGAAGCTGGCCGATCAGCTTGCGGTTCTCTTGTGTCAGCAGCGCTAGCGCCTTGGGATCGAGCTCCAGCGGCCGGTCGGCGAAGATGAAATAGGCGCTGTCGATCAGCTCGATCAGTGTCTTGGCGCGCTCCTTCAGGGCCGGCATGGCTTTGAGAAGCTGCGCGCGCGTGGTGTCGTTTAACTTGGCCTTAAGCTCGTCGCGGCTGGGCACGAGATGGTCGAGCACGTCCTCGAACATCTTCACGAGTGATTGATCGTCGGCGTGGCGGATGTAGTGGCCGTTGAGATTTTCCAGCTTGGCAAAATCGAAGCGGGCAGCGGCGCGGCCGACGCTGGCGAGGTCGAACGCCGTGATCATCTCCTCGGTCGAGAAAATCTCCTGGTCACCATGGCTCCAGCCCAGCCGGACGAGATAGTTGCGGACCGCTGCCGGCAAATATCCCATGGCGCGGTAGGCATCGACGCCAAGCGCGCCGTGCCGCTTGGACAGCTTTGAGCCGTCCGGGCCGTGGATCAGCGGGATGTGGGACATGCTCGGCAGGGTCCAGCCCATCGCATCGTAGATCTGCTTCTGGCGGGCCGCGTTGATCAGATGATCGTCGCCGCGGATCACATGGGTGACGCCCATGTCGTGGTCATCGACCACCACGGCGAGCATATAGGTCGGGTTGCCATCGCCGCGCAGCAGGACGAGGTCGTCGAGGTTCTCGTTCTGCCAGACCACGCGGCCCTGGACCTGGTCCTCGATCACGGTCTCGCCGGTCTGCGGCGCGCGCAGGCGGATGGTCGGCTTCACGTCCGAAGGAGCAGTGGCCGCGTCGCGGTCGCGCCACATGCCATCATAGAGCCGGGTGCGGCCCTCGGCACGCGCCTTCTCGCGCATCGCGGCGAGCTCCTCGGCGGTGGCGTAGCAGCGATAGGCCTTGCCGTCGGCGAGCAGCTGCTCGGCGACCTCGCGGTGGCGCGCGGCGCGGCTGAACTGGTAGATGACCTCGCCGTCCCAGCCGAGCTCCAGCCATTTCAGGCCGTCGAGGATGGCGCCGATCGCCGCCTCGGTGGAGCGCTCCCGGTCGGTGTCCTCGATCCGCAGCAGCATCTTGCCGCCGTGCTTCTTCGCATAGAGCCAGTTGAACAGCGCCGTGCGAGCGCCCCCGATATGGAGGAAGCCGGTCGGCGAGGGGGCAAAGCGGGTGACGACGGAATCGGTCATTCTTGGCAGGGCCTATGCATTGGAGGCGGTGGTGTATAGCAGGAACGGGACATAACTAAAGCCCGTCGGCGGACCTGCCATGCCTTGCTTAAGCTCTTGGCTCAGCCTTCCGAATTTGGCAGAAGGGCCGCTGATTTCCCGACAGGATTTTCGTAATGACAGAACCGGTGGCAGCTGAGGTTGGGCGCGATTTCATTCGTGACATCATCCAGGCCGACCTCGATCAAGGCAGGTACCTGGAGATCGTGACCCGGTTCCCGCCGGAGCCGAACGGTTACCTGCATATCGGCCACGCCAAGTCGATCGCACTGAATTTCGGCATCTCCCAGGAGTTTCCGGGCCGATGCCACTTGCGCTTCGACGACACCAATCCGGTCAAGGAAGAGCAGGAATATATCGATTCCATCCAGGCCGACGTGCGCTGGCTCGGCTTCGACTGGGGCAAGAATCTGTTCTTCGCCTCGGACTATTTCGCGCGCCTGTACGAATGGGCGGAGCAGCTGATCCGCGACGGGCTCGCTTATGTCGACGACCAGACCCAGGAGGAAATCCGCACCTCCCGCGGCACGCTGACCGAGCCGGGCAAGAACTCGCCGTTCCGCGACCGCAGTGTGGAGGAAAACCTCGACCTGTTCCGCCGCATGAAGGCCGGTGAATTCCCGAACGGTGCGCGCGTGCTGCGGGCCAAGATCGACATGGCGGCGGGCAACATCAATTTGCGCGATCCCGTGCTGTACCGCATCCTGCACGCGCACCATCCGCGCACTGGCACCGAATGGAGCATCTATCCGAGCTACGATTATGCGCACGGCCAGTCGGATGCGATCGAGGGCATCACGCACTCGATCTGCACGCTGGAGTTCGAGGACCACCGGCCGCTCTACGACTGGTTCATCGAGAAACTGCCGGTGCCCTCACAGCCGCACCAGTACGAGTTCGCGCGGCTGAACCTGACCTACACGCTGCTGTCCAAGCGCGTGCTGACCCAGCTCGTCCGCGACGGCCATGTCGCAGGCTGGGACGATCCGCGGATGCCGACCATGGCGGGCATGCGCCGCCGCGGCGTACCTCCGGCCGCCTTGCGCGAATTCGTCAAGCGCATCGGGGTTGCGAAAGCCAACAGCGTAGTCGACGTCGGCATGCTGGAGTTCTGTATCCGCGAGGAGCTGAACCGCACGTCGCAGCGGCGCATGGGCGTGCTGCGGCCGCTCAAGGTGGTGATCGAGAACTATCCGGAAGGCCAGACCGAGGAGCTCGAGGCGATCAACCACCCGGATGATCCCAGCGCGGGCACGCGGAAAATCACGTTCGGCCGCGAGCTCTATATCGAGCAGGACGACTTCATGGAGAACCCGCCGAAGAAGTTCTTCCGCCTGTCGCCGGGCAACGAGGTGCGGCTGCGCTACGCCTATTTCGTCAAGTGCACCGGCGTGATCAAGAACGATAAGGGCGAGGTGGTGGAGCTGCGCTGCACCTATGATCCCGCGACCAGGGGCGGCAACGCGCCCGACGGCCGCAAGGTCAAGGCGACCATGCACTGGCTGCCGGCGGCGACGTCCGTGCCTGCCGAGATCCGCATCTACAACCAGCTGTTCTCCAATCCGAGCCCGGACGCCTCAAATTTCGCGGCAGATCTCAATCCGAATTCGCTGGAGATCCTGACAGAGGCGCGGATCGAGGCATCAGTTGCGAAGAGCAATTCGACCGAGCCGATGCAGTTCGAGCGGCAAGGCTATTTCGTGCGCGACAAGGACTCGACACCCGGCAAGCCGGTGTTCTCGCGCACCATCGGCCTGCGCGACACGTTCGCGAAAGAAGTCGCAAAAGGTTGAGGCGCCCATGACCAGAGAAGCCGACGCTATCGTTTCCACCATCATCGCGAAATGGTGCGCCGGATTCGCGGCCCTCGATGCAGCCGCGCTGTCGTCGCTGTATTCGAAGAACGCGTTCTTCTTCGGCTCCAACCCAAAGCTCTATCGGGGCAGGGACGGCGTCGCCGACTATTTCAACGGCCTGCCGCGCTGGCGCAAGCCGAGCGCTGTGTTCTCCGACGTGAACGTGGCGCAGGCCGGCCCTGATCTGATCAACATGGGCGCGACCATCTCATTTGATCTTGCGGGCGAGCGGGACGATCTCGTCGTCAAGATGAGCTGGGTCATCGTCCGCGAGGACGGCGACTGGAAGATCGTCAATCACCACGCCTCGTCGCAGGCGCCGCTGATCTGAGCGCTATCGCACACACGGCATCGTCATTCCCGCGAGAGAACGGACGCGCTTCCTGCGCGTTGGGGTGGGTTCAACAAGGAACCCACCATGCAGAACATCGCAGAGCATATGGAAGTCATCGGCGCCGACGGCGTCCATGTCGGCACGGTCGATCGCGTCGAGGGCAACCGCATCAAGCTGACCAAGAAGGACAGCGGCGAGGGCAGCCACAAGGGCCATCATCACTTCATCGACAAGGGCCTGGTCGCCGACGTCGAGGGTAACAAGGTCCGCCTCTCGGCCAAGGCCTCGGTGGCCGTGACGATGGAGGAGGAAAAGTAGGGCGCCGCGAGCCCGTTCCTGATCCGTACCCTATTCGGCCATCTGCACGTTCCGGTAGCCTCTGCACCCATCGCGTAGCGTAGGGTGCAGGGGATGGCGGAGTCGGGCCGGCCGGTACGGTCCCAAGGTATCGCGGGGACCTGGCCCGTCGGGCGCGCTATACCTGCTGGCGGGCTTGTGCCGGCAGGCTTTGGCCTTTGGCCGGCGATCGTCGAGACATTGCGCGAGTGGGTGCGCGCCGAGGCCGGTCCCGGGCGGCTGTTGCCGTGGGTGCCTGTCGCTTTTGGCGGCGGCATCGCGCTCTATTTTGCCGCCGATCATGAGCCGGTGCTGTCGCTTGTTGCGACGACGGCAGCCGCACTCCTGCTCGGCGCGATCCTGTTGCGGCGGAGCCGGCTGTTCGCCCCGGCGATCATGATTGCGGCGGTTGCGGCCGGCTTTGCCGTGGCGACCTGGAAGACGGTGCGCATCGCCCACCCCGTGCTGGCCAAGCCGCTCTATTCGGTGGCGCTGTCGGGCTTCGTCGAGACGCGCGACATCCGCGAGCGCACCGATCGTTTCGTGCTGCGGGTCACCGCCATGGAGGCGCAGCGCAGCGACGTCAAGCTGGAACGCGTCCGCCTCTCCGTGCGCAAGGGCACTGCGCCCGAGGTCGGCAGCTTCGTGCAACTCAAGGCGCGGCTGATGCCGCCGCTCTCGCCGGTGCGCCCCGGCAGCTACGACTTTTCGCGCGATATGTTCTTTCAGAGCATCGGCGCCTCCGGCTTCGTCATGGGCGCGATCACGGCTTCAATGCCGCCCGATGCCGGCGGCCTGCGGCTGCGCTATGCCGCCTTCATGCAGGGCCTGCGCGATGCGATCGACGCCCGCATCCGCGCGACGCTCGAAGGCGACAACCGTGCGATCGCGACTGCGCTGATCACCGGCCGGCGCGATGCGATTTCCACGCCCGTGAACGATGCGATGTTCATCTCGGGGCTCGGACACGTTCTCTCGATCTCCGGCTATCACATGGCGGTGGTCGCGGGCGTCGTCTTCTTCGCGGTGCGCGCGCTGCTGGCTTTGATCCCGGGCCTGGCAGTCGGATTCCCCATCAAGAAATGGTCGGCCGCCGCCGCGCTGGTGGCGGCCGCGTTCTATCTGTTGCTGTCGGGTGCGGAGGTCGCGACGCAACGTTCGTTCTTCATGACCGCGGTGGTGCTGATCGCGGTGATGGTCGATCGCCGCGCCATCACCTTTCGCACGCTGGCCGTGGCGGCGATGATCGTGCTCGCGGTCGCGCCGGAAGCACTGGTGCATCCGAGCTTTCAGATGTCGTTTGCGGCAACGCTTGGGCTGGTGGCCCTGGTGCAGATCGGCATGCCGAACTTGTTTGCCTCGCCCGATCATTCGGCGACAGCGCGCGTCGCGCTGTGGGGCGGCCGCGAGATCGCGATGCTGTTCCTGGCTTCGCTGATCGCGGGGCTGGCGACCACGCCCTATGCCGCCTTCCACTTCCACCGCGTCACGCCCTACGGCGTGCTCGCCAATCTCGGCGCGATGCCGGTGGTCTCTGCGCTGGTAATGCCGGCAGGGCTGCTGGGATTGCTCGCCGCACCCTTCGGGCTCGATGGCGTGTTCTGGTGGCTGATGGGGATCGGCATCGACTGGATGGTCGCCGTCTCGCGCTGGGTGGCGGCCTTGCCGGGCGCGGTCGGCCGCATCCCGGCGTTCGGTATCGCACCGCTGATCGCCGCGAGCCTCGGCATCATCCTGATGGGCCTGTTGCGCACGCCACTGCGCTGGTGCGGTGCCATGGTGCTGCTGGCTTCCATTGCCTGGGGGCTGTCGGTGCGGCAGCCCGATATCCTGATTGCGGGGGACGGCGCGAGCGTTGCGGTGCGGGGCGGGGACGGGCGGTTGCACCTGATCAGGACGGGCAAGGATAGTTTCCTGCTAAGGGAGTGGCTGGCGGCCGACGCCGATCCGCGCGATGCCGGCAGTGGCGCACTGGCCGAGGGCGTCTCGTGCGACGAGTCCGGCTGCGTGACGCCGCTTGCCGACGGGCGGCTGGTCGCGCTGGCCTCGCGCATCGACGCGTTGGCGGACGATTGCAGCCGGGCCGCACTGGTGGTGACGTCACGGCCCGCACCGCCCGATTGCGCGGCGATGGTGGTGGATCGGCAGCGGCTCATTCGTCAGGGGGCACTGGCTCTGAAGCGGCATGGCGACGGTTTTTCGGTTCAGGCGGTGAGGGCGAGAGGCACGAACCGCCCGTGGTTACCGGCCGGTGCGGGCGAAGGTGATTTCGACGGCAGCCTTGCGCCGAAGGCAGCTCCTCGCAACCGCGACGCAACGCCATCGGAGACTGATCTGCAGGCCGACGATTGAGGAGAGATGCGGAAGGTGGTGTCGGTCCGATGCGATTCCGCGAGGACACAAACCACACCATCTCGCCGGCCTCGGCCGGCGATGGCATTTCAATCCTGGCCCCGACCTATGGTCAGTCGAGGCGGCGTCAGCCGATCGGCAGGCGCGTGACCGGCGGCCGACTGTCGGCGACGATCTGCGGCTTGTGCTCGCGCTCGCTGACGGGCTGGGTCACCGGCAGTTGCAGCACGGTTGCGCGCTGGCCTTCGACGAGCTGCGTCACCAGCACGTATTTGCCATCCGGGAATTCGATCGCGTCGTGATGGCGATCGGGAATATGCGGATCGATCTTGCCGAACTTGCCGACGCGAGAGTTGACGGTACGCGTCCAGATCCAGCGATTGTCGTAACGGACGTTGTCAGCGAAGGCGAGCTCCGTCCCCGGCAGCAGGCAGACGGCCACGGTCGGATCGGCCGCAGAAGCAAAACCACGCGTCGAGGTGCCGCGGAACGTTGTCGACACGATCGTCTCGCCGACTTCAGCGGGGCGCGATGCAACGGCATGCAGGCTGTAGTCACACATCGGGTGCTCCTCATTCGAAGATAGCAACCCGCGCCTCCCTCGGAGGCGCAAGCCTCTATCAGAGTGGAAGCACGCAAAGCTCTGCTTGGTTGTAGGCAAATCTGCGGCTGGCGTGCGGGATGCGATCAAATTATCTTTTCGAATCCGCTAGGAACAAAGCTCACATCAATGCATTCGGCCAAGACGAGCGTCAGCGGCCCCGCGGACGCCGATGCATCATGCATCATTGTCCGCTCGAGGCCTTCGAAGTGATGAGTGCTTGGTGGCGACACGTCGAGGCGTCGCGCTGGAAAGGGGCCGGACAATCTGCGCAAGACCAGAAGACCGCCCAGCAGGAGCGGATCAGATCCGCTCCAATCGGAATCACTGGTATCGAATGACCGCCGAGGGGTCTCAATACTTCCGGTAAAGCCCGATCAGCTTGCCCTGAATCTTCACGCGGTTCGGCGGCAGGATGCGCACCTCATAAGCGGCATTAGCGGGCTCGAGTGCAATCGAGGCGCCGCGGCGGCGGAAGCGCTTGAGCGTGGCCTCCTCGTCGTCGATCAATGCCACCACGATGTCACCGGTATCGGCACTCTCGTTGCGCTGGATCAGCGCCATGTCGCCGTCGAGGATACCGGCCTCGACCATGGAATCGCCGCGCACTTCGAGGGCGTAGTGCTCGCCGGAGCCGAGCATGTCCGGCGGCACGCTGATGGTATGGCTGCGGGTCTGCAACGCCTCGATCGGCGTGCCGGCCGCGATGCGGCCCATCACGGGCACTGCAACGGGCCGCTCGCCCTCGTCCACGGACGGGCTGGAGCTTGCGCGGACCTTGCCGAGATTGCCCTCGATGACGCTCGGCGTGAAGCCGCGTCGATTGCCGGCAGCAGCCTGAAGCTCCGGCAGCTTGATCACTTCGATGGCCCGGGCGCGGTTGGGCAGGCGGCGAATGAAACCGCGCTCCTCGAGCGCGGTGATCAGGCGATGGATGCCTGACTTCGAGCGCAGGTCGAGCGCATCCTTCATCTCGTCGAAGGACGGCGGCACGCCGCTTTCCTTCAAACGCTCGCTGATGAACCGCAGAAGCTCGTATTGTTTGCGCGTTAACATCTCGACCAAAGTCCCCCGGTTGATGTCGTTCGATTCCGAGACGATGAATTCAGCGATAAGCCGCTACATCATCGAAACAAATCATGAACGGACACTATATGTTCGATACATGTTCCGCAACTGCTTAATTTACCGTGAACAGAGACAAACTCGCGGAATGCGTGTGGCGGTGCCGCTCAAGCGGGGAGCCGCAGCACCTCGCAAGGGCTGCCGGCCTCGGCCTTCGGCGCGAACGGTGCGCGCACGAGAAGTACCTGTGCTGCAGCAAGATTCGCAAGCAGAGAGGAGTCCTGATGGCTGACAGGAACGGCCACGAGCGTGCCGTCGTCGCGCAGTTCCAGGCGCGCGCGCAGATAATCCTCGCGCTGGTCGTTGGCGCCGAGATCGCGGCCCAGCACGGCGCGCTCGCGACGATGATGAATCACTGAACGGCCCGACAGCGCGCGAATCAGCGGCACCATGAACAGGAAGGCGCACACGTAGGAGGACACGGGATTGCCGGGCAGGCCGATCACGCGCATCGCGCCGAGCCGTCCGTGCATCATCGGCTTGCCGGGCCGAATCGCGATCTTCCAGAACGCCATCGAGATGCCTTCGTCCCTGAGCGCCTGCTGGACCAGATCGTGATCGCCGACCGACGCGCCGCCGGTCGTGATCAGGATGTCGGCACCGCTCTCGCGGGCGCGGCGGATACCGGCGGAGGTCGCTGCAAGCGTATCGGCGGCAACGCCGAGGTCGATGGTCTCGGCGCCCTCGCTGCGGGCGAGCGCGTGCAGGGCGTAGCCATTGGAATAGACGATCTGGCCGTGCCCGGGCGTGGTGCCCGGCATCACCAGTTCGTCGCCGGTGGCGAGGATCGCGACCTTCGGGCGGTGGCAGACGGCGAGATGCGGGTGATTCATTCCGGCTGCGAGCGCGAGATCGCGCTCCGTCAGACGGGTGCCCTTGCGCAAGAGGACGTCACCCTCACGGAAGTCGACGCCCGCCGGGCGGATATGACGTCCGGCGATCGCGGCTTCCTTGATCGTGACGCTACTGCCGTCCGCGACGGTGTCCTCCTGGATGACGACCGCGTCCGCACCGTCGGGAATGACGCCGCCGGTGAAGATCCGTACGGCTTCGCCGGCGCCGACCGTTGCCGCGAAAGGACGGCCCGCCGCGACCTCGCCGATGACCGTCAGCTGCGAATCGATCGTTGCGGCATCGGCCGCGCGCACGGCATAGCCGTCCATCGCCGACATCGCTTCCGGCGGCTGCGTGCGCAGCGCCGCGACGTCGCGCGAGAGCACGCGATGGTAGGCCTCGTCGAGGGAAGCCATCTGTTCAGGCAGCGGCTCTGCACCCGCCAGCACCGCGGCAAGCGCGTCAGAAACCGGCATCAGGGCCACGGGCGAACTCCGCAACAAATCAGGACAGGGTCGGCATGGTTCTAGCCGAGCGGAGGGACTGACGCAAAAGGGTCCTCCAGTCGAATGAAGAGACGCACTTCCTTTCGGCGCAACCTGGCCTTATCTTTCTGTCGATGACACAATTGCTCGAGAAGGCGCTCCAAGCCGTGCGGCAGCTTCCTGCGGATAGCCAGGACGAGATCGCGCGCGCGATGTTAGCTCTGACCGGCAACGCGGGGGAGCCCGAAGAAATCGATCCCGGCCATCTTCCGGCGGTTCTTGAGGGACTTGCACAAGCGAACCTCCGGCAGTTTGCGTCTGACGCAGAGGTCGAAGCCGCGTTCCGCCGCTTCGAGCGATGAAGCTCAGATTCACGCCACGTGCGACACAAGATCTGATTGGCATTGCCGCAGCCCGCGGGGCGCGTTGCGCGTGCGCGCTGCGATCCTTGAATCGCTTCAAAATCTTGTTCGCTTTCCCCGGCTTGGGAGGCCACAGAAAGTCGAGGGCGTACGCAAGCTAGTGACGCGGCGGTACCCTTATCTGGTTTATTACCAACTGGACGAAGATGCTGGTGAAATTGTCATTCTGGCGATCCAGCATCCCGCGCAGGAACGCGAGGATTCGGACGCCTGAGGCGGCTCAGGGCCGTCGCGGCATGATCCGGAAGGCGAGACAGACCGGGATGAGGATGGCCATGGCGAGCACGAGAAGGACGAATGCCACGGCCAGCATCGGTCAACTCCCGCTCGGTCGGCCCGAGCCGTCGTCCAGTGCGACGTCGGGAGCTTTGGGACCTTGATCCTTGTCGGGCAGCGGATCGGCCTGGGATTTCAGGTCGGCGGCCTTGCTGATCAGCTTGGCGGAAAGGTCAGAATCCGAAGTGGTTCTTGCGAATTCAAGCAGGAGAGAGGCTTGCTTGGTGAGATAGGTTTTGCCCAGCACGTCATAAGTCCGATGTAGAAGTCCCAACGGACTCATGAGTCCGAAGGGTGGTATTCCGTTCCCGGAACTCTGTACAAAAATGCACAAAGGGATTGGGTTCCTCATTTTCCGCAGATTTAGTCCCGGGAACCGGCCCCGTGGTGGGTTCGCGCGCGACCGGTTGGCCTCAGATGCCCAGTGCCTTCAAGGCGTTCCCGACATCGCGCGGCGACGTGACATGCACGGCGGTCAGGCCGCGCGCCCGCGCTCCCTCGACGTTCTCGGCGAGATCGTCGAAGAACACGATGCGCTCCGCCGGCACGCCGATCGCCGCGACGACATGGTCGAAAGCCTCCGCATCCGGTTTGCGCAGGCCGATGCTGGACGACAAATACAGCCCGCGGAAATGGCCGAGCAGATCGGCATATTCCTTCGAGAAATAGTCGACATGCGGCCGGTTGGTGTTGGAGAAGGCGTAGAGCGGCATCTGCCTCGCTGCCCGCGGCAGCAGCTCGGCGATATCGGGCATCTCGCCGGCGAAGATCGCGTTCCAGCCCTCCAGGAACTGCGCGTCCGAAATGCCGATGCCGAGCGATGCACGTAGCGAGGCAAAATAATCCTCGTCGCTGATCTTGCCGACCTCGTGCAGCCGGTAGGCCTCGTCACGCACATAGCGCGCGACGATGGCCTCTGGCTGGCACCCGGCATGTCCCGCCCAGCAGGTGATCGCCTTGGAGAAGTCGATGTCGAGCACCACGCGCCCGAGATCGAACAGTAGCGCATCCGCGCTGCCGGGAGAGAGCGATGTCACCTGCGTCCTTTCACTTCGGTATCGGCAAGAGTCGGCAAGTCATTATGAACAAGTCAGTATCGGCAAGTCAGTATCGATAAGGCTCGTGGTCGAACAGCGGGAACGCGCTGAACACGCTCGGCGCGTTGGTGGCGGTCGCCGGATGCAGGCAGGATTTGTCGACGTCGGCAAACGAGGTGGCGCCCAAGAGGCCGAGGCAACGCAGCACCTCGTCTTCCAGGAGCTCCAGCATCCGTGCGATGCCGGCTTCGCCGGCCGCCGCCAGTGCCCAGCATTGCAGCCGGCCGATGCCGACGAGGTCTGCGCCCGCCGCGATCGCCTTGACGATATCGGTGCCGCGACAGACGCCGCCATCGACCATGATCTTGGCGCGGCCCTTCACGGCCTCGACAATCTCGGGCAGCACATGCATGGCACCGCGGCCATGGTCGAGCTGGCGTCCGCCATGGTTGGAGACGTAGATCCATTCGACGCCGTGATCGACCGCGATCAGGGCGTCCTCGGCGGTGGCAATGCCCTTCAGGATCAGCGGGATCTTGAACTTGTCCTTGACCATCTTCACCGTCCGCCACTCCAGGCCCTTCTGGAAGTCGCCGCCGGTGGCGCGCAGGCGGCTCTCGCGAACGTAGCGCTTGGCGATGTCACGTTCGCGACGGCTGTAATGGGCGGTGTCGACGGTCAGGCAGAAGGCGGCATAGGCGTTCTTCTCGGCGCGGCTGACGACATCGGCAACGAAGGCGTCGTCGCCGCGGACATAGAGCTGATAGAGCCGGAGCGCATCGGGGGCCATCTCGGCGGTCTTCTCCAGGCCCGGCTCGGACACCGAGCTCAGCATGTGCGCCGCGCCGAAGGTGCCGGCACCGCGCGCGACGCTGGCCGCGCCATCGGGGTCGAAGATCTCGAGCGCGCCGACGGGGGCGAGCACCACCGGCAGGCGCATCTTGCGGCCGAAGTGCTGAACCGAGCCGTCCACCTTGCGGACGTCGCGCAGCACGCGCGGGCGAAAGGCGATCTCGTCCAGCGCCATGCGGTTGCGGCGCATCGTGGTTTCGGTCTCGGCGGCGCCGACAATGTAGTCCCAGGCGTTCTGGTTGAGGTTGGCCCGCGCCTTCCGGATGAACTCATGCAGGTTCTGGAACGCCTCGTTGCTGGCGCCGAGCTCGACGTTCCGTTCCGGCCGGATGCGGGGTGCCTCGTTCATTGTTATCCTCCCGAGAATTTGAAGCCTTATGTCATCGCCTAACCCGTCCAGCCCTCCAAAACTATCCTAAAATCGCATGGCTGCGAGGCGTGACCGGCCCACCGATTCCCCTTGCGGGCGGACCAGTCCTGCAACGTTGCCAAAAGTTTAGGCCCGAACGAAGCGATTTCTGCGGAGGTACCCACCAGCGTGGCATCGCGGCCTTGAAGAAACCAGAATGGTATTGTGAGAAACGGACTGGATCGCCAATTGCATGGCGCCCCAAAGCCCCAAGCGAAAAGGTCAGACTACATGCGGAAATCCCTGCTGTTCCCTCTGGGCGCGCTCACCGGAGCGTCTCTGACCCTTCTGGTAGCCAGCCCGCACGGCGGCGTTTGGGCGGCGCGGGCGGCAGCGGGTGCGAATGATGCCTATTCCCAGCTCAACCTGTTCGGCGAAGTGTTCGAACGCGTGAAGGCGAGCTATGTCGAGAAGCCTGACAATGCCAAGCTGGTCGAGGGCGCGATCACGGGCATGGTGACCTCGCTCGATCCGCATTCGCGCTACATGAACGCGAAGGCCTGGACCGAGATGCAGGAGACCACCTCCGGCGAGTTCGGCGGCCTCGGCATTGAGGTCACGATGGAGGACGGCCTCGTCAAGGTCGTCTCGCCGATCGACGATACGCCCGCCTCGAAGGCCGGCCTGATGTCCGGCGACCTCATCAGCAAGATCGACGGCGAGGCCGTGCAGGGCATGACGCTCGAGCAGGCCGTCAACAAGATGAAGGGCCCGGTCGACACCCAGACCAAGCTCACCATCGTGCGCAAGGGCGCCGACGCCCCGCTCGATGTCGCGATCAAGCGCGAGATCATTCATGTGCGCCCGGTGCGCTTCCATGTCGAGAACGGCGACATCGGCTATATCCGCGTCACCTCGTTCAACGAGCAGACCACCGATGGCCTGAAGAAGGCGATCGCCTCGATCACCAGGGACGTATCGCAGGACAAGCTCGTCGGCTACGTGGTGGACCTGCGCAACAATCCGGGCGGACTGCTCGACCAGGCCGTGTCGGTGTCGAGCGCGTTCCTGCAACGCGGCGAGGTCGTTTCGACCCGTGGCCGCAGTCCCGAAGAGACCCAGCGCTTCACCGCGCATGGCGGCGACCTCACCAAGGGCAAGCCGCTGGTGGTGCTGGTCAATGGCGGCTCGGCCTCGGCCTCGGAGATCGTGGCCGGCGCGCTGCATGACCACAAGCGTGCCACGATCATCGGCACGCGCTCGTTCGGCAAGGGCTCGGTGCAGACGATCATTCCGCTCGGCGCCGGCAACGGTGCGCTGGCGCTGACCACGGCGCGTTATTACACGCCGTCGGGCCGCTCGATCCAGGCCCAGGGCGTTGCCCCCGACATCGAGATCCTGCAGGACGTGCCGCCCGAGCTGAAGGGCAGGATGGACACCATGGCGGAGTCGCAGATGCGCGGGCATCTGTCGGCCGGCGAGGGTGGCGAGCAGACCGGATCGCAGTCTTACGTTCCTCCGAAGGAGGAGGACGACAAGGCCCTGCATGCGGCTTACGACTTCCTGCACGGCGTCACCGCGAATGCGGTTGCGGCGAAGCGCGCGCCGAAGGCTGCGGTGCCGAACTAAGCTCTACGACTTCGAGACATCGAGATCGCCCGGGAGTGCATCGCCGCTCCCGGGCGATTTCGTTTGGGGGACTGTCGGTGATCCGTAGCCCGGATTACGCTGCGCTCCATCCGGGCTACAGCGCTACGTTCGGACCTAACCGGCCTCGCGCCGGCGGCTGCCGCTGCCTTCGCGCTGGGCGAGACGGCTGCGATGCAGCGCGAACAGCTCCAGCACCTTGTCGGCGGGCTTCGCGGCGCTGAAAAGATAGCCCTGCATCTCGGAACAGCCGAGCGCGCGGAGCAGACGCTGCTGCTACTCGGTCTCGACGCCCTCGGCTGTGGTGGTCATGCGGCGGGCGGCCGCCAGATTGACGACGGCCTGGACGATGCTGGCGGAGCCGTCGGGACCGGCGATGTCGTCGACGAAACAGCGGTCAATCTTGATCTTGTCGAACGGGAAGCGGTGCAGATAGCTCAGCGACGAGTAGCCCGTGCCGAAATCGTCGAGCGCGATGCGCACGCCGATGGCCCGGAGCTGATGCAGGATCGTAAGCGCAGTGTCGTCGTCGCGGATCAGCACCGCCTCGGTGATCTCGAGCTCCAGCCGGCTCGCCGGCAGGTTCGAAGCGGCGAGCGCCGCCATGATCTTCAGCGCCAGGGTGCCGCTCTTGAACTGCACCGGCGAGACGTTGACGGCGAGGCGGATGTCGTCGGGCCAGCTCGCCGCGTCCCGGCAGGCGGTCGCCAGCACCCATTCGCCGATCTCGTTGATCAGGCCGGTATCTTCGGCGATCGGGATGAACTCCGCCGGCGAGACCATGCCGCGCTCGGGATGGCGCCAACGCACCAGTGCCTCGCAGCCGGTGATGCGATCATCCTTCAGGCCGAGACACGGCTGGTAATGGACCTCGAGGCCGCCTTCGAGACCCCCTTGGGCGATGGCGTGGCGCAGATCGCTCTCGAGCTGCCGGCGTTCGCGGACCTTGGCGTCCATTTCCGGCTCGAAGAAACGATAGGTGCGGCGTCCGGCGGACTTGGCGGCGTACATCGCCATGTCCGCGTTCTTGAGGATCTGGTCGAGCGCGGTGCCGTGTTCAGGTGCGAGCGCAATGCCGATACTGGCATCGGTGTTGAGATGATGGCCCAGACAGTCGAACGGCGCGCGGATAGCCTCGAAGATCCGCGCGACGAGCTCGTTGACCTGATCCAGCGACGTCACCGGGCTCTGTACGATGGCGAATTCGTCACCGCCGAGCCGCGCCACGAAATCCGCCGGTCCCGCACAGCGGCGCAGGCTTGCGGCAACTGATTTCAACAGCTCGTCGCCGACGAGATGGCCGAACGCGTCGTTGACGCCCTTGAACTCGTCGATATCGATGTAATGCACCGCGATCTCTTCGCCGTTGCCGACAGCAGCGAGCTCTTCGCGCAGATGCTCGTGGAACATGGTGCGGTTGGGCAGATCGGTCAGAGCATCGTAATGGGCGAGGTGGGTAATGTGCTCTTCGATGCGGCGGCGCTCCGTGATGTCCTCATGGGTTGCCACCCAGCCGCCGTCCGCGAGCGGTTCGTTGAGGACATGGATCGAGCGGCCATCGGAAGTATCGACCACCATCGAGTTGCGCGCATGGACGTCCTTCAGCACGCGCCCGACATAATCGTCGACGTCGCCCGTGAACGAGCCGGTCACCTTGCGATGGGCGACGATGTCGTGGAAGCTGCAACCAGGCAATACGATCTCGGCCGACAAGCCGTACATTTCGAGGTAACGCTGGTTGCAGACCACCAGCCGCTGCTCGGCATCGAACAGCAAAAGGCCCTGCGTCATGTTGTTGACGGCGCGGTCGAGCCGCTGCTTTTCCAGCGTCAACCGTTCCCGCGAGCGGCGGTGCTGCTCCAGCAGCTTGCGTACGACCGCGATCAGCACGCCTGCGATGGCGAGCGCGGACGAGGCGGCGACCGAGATCAGGATGCCGATCTGCTCGCGCCAGTCCGTCAGTGCAGCCGAGCGCGTCGTGGTGGCCATCATCAGGATCGGGAAGTGGGGCAGCGCGCGCGAGGAGATCAGCCGGTCGTCGCCGTCGACCGGGCTTACGAAACGGCCGGTGAATTGATCGAGGCCGAAAACCCTCTGCTGCGCGAATGAGCCGTTCTTGAAATTCCGCCCCATCAATTCGCTGGAATGCGGATACCGAGCGAGCAGCGTACCGTCGCGATGCAGCATCGAGATCGTCGCGTCTTCGCCGAGCGCGACGGAGGCGAAGAACTTCTCGAAACTGGCGGGCTCAATCCCGCGTCCGACGACACCCAGGAACTCGCCGCTTGGCCCGACGATCTTGCGCACGATCAGAACGGTCCAGGCGCCGGAGATGCGACTGTGCAGGGGCTCGATCAGGACGTCCGGTGAATAGGGATCGTATTTGAAGGTGCGAAAATAGCCGCGATCGGCGACGTTCACTTTCGGAGCCGGCCATGCCGCCGAGGAGTTGATCAGATCGCCGTCGGCATCGATGATGTTGACGCCGCCGATGTAGGGCAGCGCCTCGATCTTCGAGCGCAGCATCCCGTGGACGTCCTGGCCCGAGAGGCGTTTGCGATAGTCCTCAGCATTATTGATTCCGGTCGTGCGGACGTGGTCGACGAAATCCTTCTGGATGACCGCGAAATCCTGCAATTGCTGGTCGAAATGGTGGGCGAGCAGCAGCACCGTGTTGTCCAGCTCGCGGCTGGAGTTGCGCAGCGCCCGCTCGCGGAAATTCTGCGCCATCAACACCGAGCCTATGGCAATTGCTGCGATCAGCAGCGTGCCGCCCACCACCAGCCAGCGGATCGGTCCGCTGCGCACGAAGGCCTGGTCAAAGAGGCGATTGCCGAATCTCGTCATCATGCTGGATCATTGCGGTGCACACGTCAGGGTCAATTCTTGGCCCCGCAAACATCCGTTGGTTTACGGAAACGGTGTGGAGGCGAAGTTAGGAAGCGCGGTTAATGCGATGTGAACGGCCGCGCGCAAAAGCAATCGATGTGCAGGGCGCAAGACCGTGCAGGAATTGCCGCAAGCTCCCGCGATGCCGGTCAATTCCTGCCGGCCGTGCCGTGATCAACCAAGGCTTAACCATCTAACATGTTGGCAGTCCTAGAAAACGCATTGGCACGCGATTTGCGAACTCATCTGCCAACGACACAGAGAGGGACACGATCATGACGAACATTCTGAAGAGCTTCATCGCCGACGAGCGTGGTGCGACCGCGATCGAATACGGCCTGATCGCCGCCGGCATCGCGCTTGCGATCATCACGGTCGTGAACGGCATGGGCAGCAGGCTCAGCACGAAATTCGCATCGATCAGCACGTCGCTGAAGTAACGATCACGCGCGATAGTGGCCGGACTTGCCACCGAGCTTCTCGACCAGATGGATGCCTTCGATGCGCACGCCGCGCTCGACCGCTTTGATCATGTCGTAGATGGTGAGGCAGGCGACCGACACGGCCGTGAGGGCCTCCATCTCGACGCCGGTCGGGCCCGTCACCTTCACGCTGGCGCGAACGAGGCAGCCCGGCAATTTCACGTCGGGCTCGATGTCGAGCGTTACCTTCGACAGCGCGAGCGGATGGCAGAGCGGGATCAGCTCCGAGGTGCGTTTGGCGGCCATGATGCCGGCGATGCGGGCTGTGCCGAGCACGTCACCCTTCTTGGCATTGCCTGATACGATCAGGTCGAGCGTCGCCTTGGTCATGACGACGCGGCCTTCCGCGACTGCAAGCCGCTCGGTCGCCGGCTTGTCAGACACGTCCACCATCCGCGCCTCGCCCGAGGCGCCGATATGAGTGAGGGCGGGGCCGGCCTTGGTCGGCTTGGTCTTCGCGGGCTTGGTCTTGAAAGGCTTGCGCGCCATGTCAGCGCGTGCCCGTCGCGCGGGCCGTGGTCTCGCGCGCGAGCAGGGTGCGCGTCGCCGCGGTGACGTCGGCCTGCCGCATCAGGCTTTCGCCGACCAGGAAGGTCGACATGCCGACGCGCTCGAGCCGGGCGAGATCGGCGGGCGTGAAGATGCCGCTCTCGCCGACCATCAGCCGCCCCTCGGGGATCAGCGGCGCCAGCGTTTCGCTGGTCGCGAGCGTGGTCTCGAAGGTGCGAAGATTGCGGTTGTTGACCCCGATCATCGGCGAATGAAGTTTCAGCGCGCGGTCGAGCTCGGCGCGGTCGTGAATCTCGATCAGCACGTCCATGCCATAGGCGAGGGCGGCATCTTCGAGGTCATTTGCGGTGGCATCGTCTAGCGCCGCCATGATGATCAGGATGCAGTCGGCGCCGTGCGCACGGGCCTCGACCACCTGATAGGTGTCGAACATGAAATCCTTGCGCAGCACGGGGAGTGACGTCGCCGCGCGCGCTGCCACCATGAAGTCGAGATGGCCCTGGAAAGAGGGCGTGTCTGTCAGCACCGACAGACAGGCCGCGCCGCCGGCTTCATAGGCCTTGGCAAGCTGGGGCGGGTCGAAATCGGCACGGATCAACCCCTTCGACGGCGAGGCCTTCTTGACCTCGGCAATCAGCGCGTAATCGCCATTGGTGTGCTTGGCCTTGATCGCACGCACGAAGCCGCGCGGCGCACCTTGCGCCTTGGCCTTCGCCTCGACGGCCGAGAGCGGCTGCGCGCGCTTGGCCGCGGCGATCTCCTCGCGCTTGTAGGTTTCGATCTTGGTCAGGATATCCGACATGGGGGCGCTCAGCCGTTCGAGACCGCGATCAGGTGCTTCAGCCGCGCGTTTGCCGCGCCGCTATCAATCGACTTCGTGCCGATTGCGACGCCCTCCTTGAGGTCCTTGGCGCGGCCGGCCACGACCAGCGCGGCGGCGGCGTTCATCAGGGCGACGTCGCGGTAGGGGCTCGGCTTGCCGTCGAGCACACTTTGCAGTGCGACCGCATTGGCGTCGGCGTCACCGCCCTTGAGTGCGCCGGCCTCGCAGCGCGGCAGGCCGGCGTCCTCCGGCGTCACCTCGAAATTCCGGATCTCGCCATTGTGGAGCGCGGAGACGAAGGTCGGGCCGGTGAGGGTGATCTCGTCGAGGCCGTCGGAGCCGTGCACGACCCAGGCGGATTGGGAGCCGAGGTTCTTCAGCACCTGCGCCAGCGGCTGCACCCATTGCCGCGAGAATACGCCGACCATCTGGCGCTTGACGCCGGCAGGGTTGGACAGGGGCCCGAGCAGGTTGAAGATCGTGCGTGTCGCAAGCTCGACCCGGGTCGGACCGACGTTCTTCATGGCGGGATGGTGGGCGGGGGCGAACATGAAGCCGATGCCGCATTCGCGCACGCAGTGTCCGACCTGCTCCGGCCTGAGGTCGATCTTCACCCCGAGCGAGGCCAGCACGTCGGCCGCGCCCGAGCGCGACGACAGCGCGCGGTTGCCGTGTTTGGCCACCGGCAGGCCGGCGCCCGAGACGATGAAGGAGGCGCAGGTCGAGACGTTGACCGAGCCGGAGCCGTCGCCGCCGGTGCCGACGATATCGACGGCGTCAGGCGGCGCCGTCACGGTCAGCATCTTGGAACGCATCGCCGTAACCGCGCCGGTGATCTCGTCCACGGTCTCGCCGCGCACCCGCAGCGCCATCAACAAGCCACCCATCTGCGAGGGTGTGGCCTCGCCGGACATCATGGCGTCGAAGGCGGAAGCGGCTTCGTCACGCGACAGGCTGGCACCGGTCGCCACTTTTCCAATGATCGATTTCAGGTCGTCCATCGCGTGCTTTCAACTCACTGGTTCGCGCCGGTCACCTGCGCGAAGGCGGCCTGATTAATGGTGGTCCCGATGTCGGTTTCAAGCCTGTTGACGTAGGAAGCGACTTGCTCCTCGGTCTGGGCGCGGTCGAGGCTCTCCTTCAACTTCTTGAACGCGTCGGAGGCTGCGTCGACGGCGGGATCGACGATGTCGGTGACGCGGAAGACGACCACTTCGCTGCCGCCGCTGACAGCCGTCTGTCCGACGCCGTCCTTGGCGGTCCGGAAGGCGGCCGACACCACGGCTGCGGGCACGCCGGCGGGAGAATCGTCGCGCTTGAAGCCGGTCGCGGTCTCGACCTTGGCGCCGATCGCTGCCGCTTCATCAGCGAGCTTGCCGCCCGCTTCGAGCTTCTGCACCATCTCGGTCGCCTTGGCCTTGAGCTTGGCCGCGATCTGGTCCTGGCGCCAGCGCGCCTCGACCTGGTCGCGGACCTCGTCGAGATTGCGATCGCGCGAGGGCGTGATGGCGAGCACGTCGTACCAGACATAGCCGCCCTTGAACGAGATCGAGTCGTTGTCGACGCCGACATCGGTGTTGAAGGCCTGTGACACCACGTCGAGGCCTTGCGGAATGTTGGCGACCGCCTGGCCGTTCGGGGCGCGGCCGGAGCGGTCGACGGCGTCGATGGTCACGGCCGTGAGGCCGAGCTTCTGCGCCGCGTCGATCACGCTGGAGCCGCCGCCACGCTCGTCTTCCATCTTGTCGCGGAGATCGGCGACCTTGACGCGCGCGCGCTCGGTGGCGATCTCGCGTTTGATGTCGCCGGCAAGGCTGGCGTAGTCCGCCTCTTTGCCCGGCTCGATCTTGTCGACCCTGACGATCGCGACGCCAAGCCCGCCCTGGATCGGCTGGCTGATCTCGCCGGCGGGAAGCGCGAAGGCGGCATCGCCGACTGCGGCAGCGAGCGAAGACTTGGTCACGAGCCCGAGGTCGACGTCGGAGGCGCTCAGCCCGCGCTCCTTGCCGAGGTCCTCGAACGACATTCCGCCGACGAGGCGCTCGCGTGCGGCCTGCGCGTCGGCGACGTTCGGAAACACGAGTTGCTGGATCTGGCGCTTCTCCGGCGTGCCGAGCCGGTCCTTGCGCTGCTCGAACATTTTCTTGGCGTCCTCGTCCGACACCTCGGTCCACTTGCCGATCTCCTCCGGCGAGACCACGACGAAGGCCAGCTTGCGATATTCGGGCGCGCGGAACTGGACCTTGTGATCCTCGAAATAGGCGGCGAGCGTCTCGGGCGAGGGCGCATCGATGGTGCCTGCCTGGGCGGCGTCGAGCTTGACGAACTCGATGGCGCGCTGCTCGTTCTGAAAGCGTGTCAGCACGTCGAGCATGGTCTTCGGCGGTTCGAGGCCGGCGCCGATCGCGCCGGTGATCTGCCGGCGCAGCGACACCTTGCGCTGTTCGGCGACGTAGCGCTGCTCGGTATAGCCGAAATTGCGGATCACGGCCTGGAAGCGGTTCGCATCGAAATTGCCGCCGACGCCCTTGAAGTTGGGATCGTTCATGATGAGCTGGCGGATCTGCTCGTCGGACTGCCCGAGCCCGAGCCGGCGCGCCTCCTCGTCGAGGGCGGCTTCCGCGATCGTCTGCTGCAGCACCTGGCGGTCGAGGCCGAAGGCACGCGCCTGATCGGGCGTCAGCGGACGGCCGAACTGGCGGCTGATCTGTTGCAGGCGGTCTGTGTAGATCTGGCGGAACTCGTTCAGCGAAATCTCGGTGCTGCCGATCTTGGCCACCGTGGACTGTCCGAAGCCTTTGAAGATGTCGGCGATGCCCCAAACGCCGAAACTGACGATCAACACGCCCATCACCACGGCCATAATGGTCTTGCCGAGCCAGTTTGATGAGGCCTTGCGCATTCCTCGAAGCATTTGGTCCAACTTGTTTGAGCAGGAGGGGAACGGGAGCGCGTCTTAATGCAGATTCAGCAAAAGCGCCTCACCAAATTGATCAATCATCATAAAGTGGTGGCTTTCCCCCCGCAACCTCAGGCCAATCGACGGCTCGAGGCTGCGGTTAAAGGCCTCTGGTCTCTGGAAGTGCCGCGGCAGCTCTGCTAGCGCATGCAGAAACCTCATTTTGCTGGAAATTGACATGACCGACGCCATCCGCCCCCTGATCGCCGGCAATTGGAAAATGAACGGCCTAAAGGCCCAGGCTGCCGAGTTCGACGGCATGCTCAACGGCGTGGCAGACGTGGCCGGCAAGGCCGACCTGCTGGTCTGCCCGCCCGCGACCCTGATCGCCGCCTTTACTGAGAAGGCCCGCGGCAAGAGGGTCGCAGTAGGGGCTCAGGATTGCCATCCCAAGGCCTCCGGCGCGCATACCGGCGATATTGCCGCCGAAATGCTGGTGGATGCGGGCGCAACCGCAATCATCGTTGGCCATTCCGAGCGGCGCGCCGATCACGGCGAGGGCGATGCCCTGATCCGTCAGAAGGCTGAAGCGGCCTGGCGCGCCGGGGCGACAACGATCGTCTGCGTCGGTGAGACGCAAGCCCAGCGCGACGCCGGTCAGACCCTGGACATTCTGCGCGGGCAGCTCGCCGGCTCGCTGCCTGATAGCTCGACCGCCGCGAATCTGATCGTGGCCTATGAGCCGGTCTGGGCGATTGGCACCGGCCTGACCCCCACAGCTCAGGATGTTGAGCAGATTCATGGGTTTATCCGGGAACTCCTGACCTCGCGGTTCAAGGCCGACGGTGCCAAAATGCGCATCCTCTACGGCGGCTCGGTCAAGCCTTCGAATGCGGCCGAGCTGATGGCGGTCAAGAACGTCAATGGCGCGCTGGTCGGCGGTGCCAGCCTGAAGGCGGCCGATTTCCTTGCGATCGCGAAGGGCTGCCCCTAGCTAACCCAAAGCAGGATCCGGACCCGATCGGGGGTGGCAATACCCCCTCCGATCGTGTAACACCGCGCAACTTCAGGAAAACCCGCGAAGCGCGATCGGCCGCCGTCAGGCGCCGCCCGCTTGTGACGGAAGGGCACTATGCAGACTGTTGTCATCGTCATCCACCTCATGATCGTCGCCGTCATGATCGGCGCCGTCCTGCTCCAGAAGTCGGAAGGCGGCGGCCTCGGCATGGGCGGGGGCGCGGGCTTCATGTCGAGCCGCGGCACCGCGAACCTTTTGACGCGGACCACCGGGATTTTGGCTGCGGGCTTCTTCCTCACCAGCATGTTCCTGTCATGGCACGCGGGCTACAGCCGTGCGCCGTCGTCGATCATTGGCACGCCGGCCTCGCAGACCCAGCCGGCTGGCGGATCGCCGATCGCGCCGCCGACCTCGGGCGGCATTCTGGATTCGCTGAAGAAGGCCGACGAACAGCAGCAGGCCCCGGCCCCGACCGGCCCGCAGGTGCCGCGCTCACAATAAAGCAGGGGGGCCATGCAGGGCGGCTTCTACCGTCCTGCATCAACAATCCCCATCAAGGCACTGTCACCACTCTTAGTTTTGGCTCACCCACAGGCCCGCAGAATCTTTGGGGCGGAATACGAATCGCTTTGGCGAATCGAATTCGAGGGATTAGAGGTTAAGTCCCATGGCGCGGTACATATTCATCACCGGCGGCGTGGTTTCTTCGCTCGGCAAGGGTCTGGCTTCAGCGGCACTCGGTGCGCTGTTGCAAGCCCGGGGCTACAAGGTCCGCCTCCGCAAGCTCGACCCCTATCTCAACCTCGATCCCGGAACGATGTCGCCGTATCAGCACGGCGAAGTGTTCGTGACCGATGACGGCGCGGAGACCGATCTCGATCTCGGTCACTACGAGCGCTTCACGGGCCGGCCTGCGACCAAGCAGGACAACATCACCACGGGGCGCATCTACCAGGACATCATCTCCAAGGAGCGCCGCGGCGATTACCTCGGTGCGACCATCCAGGTGGTTCCGCACGTCACCAACGCCATCAAGGAATTCGTCCTCTCCGGCAATGACGATTATGATTTCGTGCTGGTCGAGATCGGCGGCACCGTCGGCGACATCGAGGGCCTGCCGTTCTTCGAGGCGATCCGCCAGCTCAAGAACGAGCTGCCGCGCGATCACGCTATCTACATTCACCTCACGCTGCTGCCTTACATTCCGAGCGCCGGTGAATTGAAGACCAAGCCGACGCAGCACTCGGTGAAGGAGCTGCGCTCGATCGGCATCCAGCCGGACATCCTGCTCTGCCGCACCGACCGCGAGATTCCAAAGGAAGAGCGGCGTAAGCTGGGTCTGTTCTGTAACGTGCGTGAAAGCGCCGTGATCGAGGCGCGCGACGCCGACAGCATCTATGCCGTGCCCGAAGCCTATCACGCGGCGGGCCTCGACGACGAAGTGCTTGCCGCCTTCGGTATCGGATCGCGAATCCCGCCGGTGCTCAAGAGCTGGCAGCAGATCAACGAGCGCATCCGCAATCCCGAGGGCGACGTCACCATCGCGATCGTCGGCAAATACACTGGTATGAAGGATGCGTATAAGTCGCTGATCGAGGCGCTCTCGCATGGCGGCATCGCCAACAAGGTAAAGGTCAATCTTGACTGGATCGAGAGCGAGATCTTCGAGAAGGAAGATCCGGCACCGTTCCTCGAGCACGTCAACGGCATCCTGGTGCCGGGCGGATTCGGCCAGCGCGGCGCCGAAGGCAAGATCCGTGCGGCGCGGTTCGCGCGTGAGCGCGACGTGCCGTATTTCGGCATCTGCTTCGGTATGCAGATGGCGGTGATCGAGGCGGCGCGAAATCTCGTCGGCATCGAGGACGCCAACTCCACCGAGTTCGGTCCCACCAAGGAGCCGCTGGTCGGCCTGATGACGGAATGGCTGCGGGGCAACGAGCTCGAGAAGCGCTCGCAGGCCGGCGATCTCGGCGGCACGATGCGGCTTGGCGCTTATCCCGCTGCGCTCAACCGCGGCAGCCGCGTCTCGCAGGTCTATGGCGGCGCCACCGAGATTTCCGAACGCCACCGCCACCGCTACGAGGTCAACACTGCCTACAAGGATCGTCTCGAGCAGCACGGCTTGAAATTCTCAGGCCTGTCGCCCGACGGCGTGCTGCCGGAAATCGTCGAGTACGAGGATCATCCCTGGTTCATCGGCGTCCAGTTCCATCCCGAGCTGAAGTCGCGGCCGTTCGAGCCGCATCCTCTGTTCGCCTCCTTCATTCAGGCGGCGATGGTGCAGAGCCGGCTGGTGTAGCGCTTTCTCTGCCTTTGACGTTCGCTCGGTTTGTTGCGACAACTCCTTGCCGCAAGAACAACAATACAGGGAGTGAACTCCGATGATTTACGAAATGCGCATCTATCGCTGCGTGCCCGGCCGCCTGCCGGCGCTCTTGAAGCGGTTCGAGACCGCCACGCTGAAGATCTGGGAGAAGCACGGCATCAAGCAGGCCGGGTTCTTCACGACGCTGATCGGTGACTCCAATCAGGAGCTGACCTATTTCCTGGCCTGGGACTCGCTCGCCGAGCGCGAGAAGAAGTGGGCCGCGTTCATGACCGATCCGGACTGGATGAAAGCCCGCGCCGAGAGCGAGGCCGACGGCCAGATCGTCGGCAACATCGTCAGCCAGATCCTGACGCCGACCGCCTTCTCGGCGGTGAAGTAGCAATCCTTGCCGCAGCGGGGAACTCTGGCGCAACCCTGATATTCGAACGGCCCGGTCCGAATGGGGTTGATCCGACCCCCATGGCGGCTATGGTCGCGCCGAAACGAGGGATTTGCCTTGAGCTCTTCGCATTCAGCGGCGCCGGTCGTCACCATTGGCACGGTCAAATTCGGCAATGATCTGCCGATCGCGATCATTGCCGGGCCGTGCCAGCTCGAAAGCCGACAGCATGCGCTGGAGGTCGCCTCCGCACTCAAGGAGATCGCCGCGCGGCTGAACATCGGCCTCGTCTACAAGACCTCCTTCGACAAGGCCAACCGCACCAGCGCGTCGGCGGCGCGCGGACTTGGGCTGGCGCAGTCGCTGCCGATCTTCGCCGAGATCCGCTCCTCGCTCGGCCTGCCTGTCCTGACCGACGTGCACGATGCCACGCAATGCGCCGAGGTGGCGCAGGCAGTGGACGTCCTGCAAATCCCGGCCTTTCTATGCCGGCAGACTGATCTGCTGCTCGCTGCCGCTGCGACCGGCAAGGTCGTCAACGTCAAGAAGGGCCAGTTCCTGGCGCCGTGGGACATGGCGAATGTCGTCACGAAGATCACTGGCGCCAACAATCCCAACGTGCTCGTCACCGAGCGCGGTGCATCCTTCGGCTACAACACGCTGGTCTCTGACATGCGCGCGCTGCCCATCCTGGCGCGCACCACGGGCGCGCCCGTCATTTTCGATGCCACCCATTCGGTGCAGCAGCCGGGCGGGAAGGGGACGTCCTCGGGCGGCGAGCGCGAATTCGTGCCGGTGCTGGCACGCGCAGCCGTTGCGGTCGGCGTTGCCGGCGTCTTCATCGAGACCCATCCCGACCCTGATAGCGCGCCCTCGGACGGCCCCAACATGGTGCCGCTGCGCGAGTTCGAGGGGCTGATCGCCAGGCTGATGGCGTTCGACGCGCTGGCAAAGAACCCGCGCTGATGCAGCAAGGCGAGGCGCGGCCGCACGATCACGGCTTGCCGACAGCGCTCTACGTCATCTCAGGGGCAAGCTTTGCCGCAGCGCTGTCGGCGCGCGCGCTCGATCCGGTGCTGCCGCACGTCGCCGAGGATTTTGGCGTCAGCATCGCGACCGCCGCGGGCTTTGCCGCGGTGTTCGCCTTCACCTTCTCGATCATCCAGCCGATCGTCGGCGCCGCCGCCGATCTGTTCGGCAAGACGCGGCTGATGATCGGCTGTCTCGCGCTGCTCGGCCTTGCCAACATCCTGGGCGCGCTCTCGTCCTCGTTCTCGGTTCTGTTCGCGACCCGCGTCCTTGCCGGCATCGGCTCGGGCGGCGTGTTTCCGGTGGCGCTGAGTCTGACCAGCGATCTCGTCGGGCCCGAGAAACGCCAGGTCGCGATCAGCCGCACGCTTGCCGGCGCGATGACCGGCAATCTGCTCGGTGCCTCGGCCTCCGGGCTGATCGGCGATTTCCTGGGCTGGCGCGGCGTGCTGGCGGTGCTCGGTGGGCTCGTGATCGTCGCCTCGATCGCGGTCGCGGCCGGCTTCCACGGCGCCAAGGTCAAGCATCCGCCGAAGACGAGCCTGTCGGCGCTGAAGGCCGGCTATCGCACCATCTTCACCAATCCGAATGCCTATGTCTGCTATTCGGCGGTGTTCATCGAAGGCTGCTGCGTGCTCGGCCTGTTTCCCTACATCGCCTCGTTCCTGTTCGAGCTCGGACAGACCTCGCTCTCGATCGCCGGCATCGTCATCGCGGGCTTTGCGGTCGGCGGGCTGTTCTACACGCTGACGGTGTCGCGCCTGCTGCCCTGGCTGGGCGTGAAGGGCATGATGATCTCCGGCATGACGCTGGTGGCCTCGCAGCTCATTGCCGTCGCCTTCGGCCCGCGCTGGGAAGTGCAGGCACTGAATCTCATCGTGATGGGATGGGGTTTCTACATCGCCCATGGCTGTCTGCAGGTCTTCGCCAGCGAGCTCTCGGTCGAGGCGCGCGCCACCGCGCTGTCGCTGCATTCGTTCTTCTTCTTCATGGGGCAGACCGTGGGACCGCTCGCCTATGGCTTCGGGCTCCAGCACGCCGGCAAGGTCCCGACCCTGTTCGCGAGCGCAGTGATCATGGTGGTGCTGGGCGTTGTCTGTGCCCGGCTGCTCAAGCCGCGGGCGCCGTCCGACGCGCGCAACTGACGAAAGTGCGCAGGAAGCCCTGCAACTAAATCGGACGTCCTGCCCTGGTCGTGCTACAGCCGGGAATGACAAAATTCCTGATCGCCGCGCTGCTCGCCATGGGTCCGGTCGCCGCGCAGACCTCTCATGCGCAGCCTAAGCCAACGGTGACGGATCGCGAGCAGGTGCAAGCCGACCGCGCGAAAGCGGCTGCCGAGGAAAAGAACGCGCCGACCACGCGCCCATGGGACAGAGATGCCAACGGCAAACGTCCCTGGGAAAGGTCATCCGTCTCCAAGTAGCGCGGCGCGGCATTCGCTTTGTCGCTGGCGAACACGTCGAACTTCTCCGTAGCAGGATCGAAGCGAACGATGGCATTCGCGGAGAAATCGAGGCGACAGTGCGGTGCCGTTCACGATCCAGTCGGTATCGAAGGCGTTCGTCTTTGCGCTGGCGCTCGAGATGGTCGGCGAACAGCGCGTGGCCGCCACCATCGGCGCCGAGCCGAGCGGCGAAGCGTTCAACTCGATCCGGTTCACCAACGACAACCGCCCCTTCAACCCGATGGTCAATGCCGGCGTATTAGACGCATTGACGGCGCCTACGGTTGACCCGCCAATTCCTGGACCGGCTCGGCGGGTGCCCGAGAACTGTGCAACCTTTTGTTGCCTTGCAGCCACACCGCCGTGGAATCGCCGATTGGCCCGGCGACGCAACCGATCATCGATGGTTCGCAGGTGGCCAAGCAGCTAGATATTTCCCGTTTGAAATATTTGGCAATCAGGGCAGCGCACGGCCCGGCGGAATTTTCAATGATTGGGGCAGGCGGGGTAGGGCCCACGCGGGGGTCGCTCTTAACCAAGGCTTTGTTGGCCGGCACCGCTCTTGCGACGGTCGCATTGTTGCCGTCCCTGGCGCGAGCGCAGGTCTGGCAGGATGGCGGCGTCGCCAACGGCAATTACAACGAGCCGACCAATTGGACGACGAACACCGTCCCCGACACCGCTGGCGAAACCGCGACCTTTTCCAACACGGGCACGACGGCCGTCACAGTTACCCTTGGACCCATCTCGCCCCAGTCCTGGATTTTCGACGCTGCGTCCCAGGGCTACGCAATAAGTGGTCAGGCGGTGAATTTTGTCACCGGCATCACCAACAATGCCGTCGGCGTCGGCACTTTCATCTCGATCAGCAACAACATGACGGGCGCCACGATCTCGCAGGCTGGATCGAGCCGGTTGACGCTGTCCGGCACCAACTCTTTCACCAGCACCAGCGTTACCGCCGGGACCTTCGTCAACACCGGCACTCTGAACACGTCGCTAACCAACAGTGCGATCGCGAGCAATCAAGGTACCCTGACCGGCGACATCACCAACACCGGCACTTTCTCCAACGTTCCCGGCGGCGTCGTCTCCGTGACCACAATTGCCAACAACGGTGGCACGTTCTTCAACAATGGCTCGATCACGACGACCGGAGGCACGACCAATGCCGCCGGCGCCACCTTCAACACGACGGGCACGGTCAACGGCGGACTGACGAATGCGGGCACGGCCAACGCGAGGGGCGCCTTCAATGACGGCATCACCAACCAGGGCAGCGGCTCCTTCGCGCTGATCGGCGATCTCACCACTAATGGTGCGGTGACCAACAACGGGACGTCGAGTCTGGCCGTGCAGTTCGGCAGCTTCACCGGCATCACGACGCTGACGAACAATTCAACCTCGGCCACCGCGGTCCAGGTCTCGGCAGGCCGGACGCTGAGCGCGACCAGCATCGTCAACAACGCCGGCACCTTCACCAACGGAGGTACGGTGACGACGACTGCCGGGACGACGAACGCAGCCGCCGGGACCTTCACGACGACTGGAACGGTCAATGGCGGACTGACGAATTCCGGCACGGCGAACGCAGCCGGCACGATCAACGGCAACGTCGACCATCAAAGTGGTACTTTCACGGTGACCGGTGCGCTCACCGTCAACGGTACCCTGACCACCGGTGCAATATCCGACCTTTTTGTCTCAGGCGGCGATCTCACCGTAACGACGCTGATCAACCAGTCCAATGCGATGATTCACGCCACCTGGATCGACGCCGGCCGGACGGTCAATGCGACGACCGTGACCAACAACGGCAATCTCGCAGTCACGGGAACGCTGAATGCGACAAACACCATCAGCAACGCCATCGGCGCCAATATTGTCGTCGATCCCACCGGGACGATCAATGGATCGATTAACGCCGCTGGCGGATACATCCAGGTCTATGGGACGATCAACGGCAATTTGACACTGTCCGGCAGTCTCGCTTCGATGAACACCTATGGCGGAAGCGTCACGGGACGGGTGGATCTGACGGCTGCCGGCGCGAATGTCTACTCGACCTCTGGTGGTGCGGCCTACGGTTCGCTTGCCGGCGTAGCGGGCACCCAGCTGGATACGGGCGCATTTGTCTTCACCGTCGGGGGCGACAATTCGTCCTCGACCTTCGCGGGATCCGTGATCGGCACGGGCAATTTCGCCAAGGTCGGCAACGGCGCGTTGACCCTGTCAGGCGACAGCAGCGCTTACACCGGCACCACAACGGTCAACGCCGGCACGCTGCTCGTGACCGGTTTGCTGGGCTCCTCCGCCGTCACCGTCAGCTCCGCCGTGCTTGGCGGGTCAGGAACCGTCGGCGCCACGCAAATCAACGCGGGCTCCTTTTTCATTCCAGGGACGGGCGGTGCGCCGGGCACGTCCATGACATTGGCGAGCCTCGCGATGCAATCCGGGGTGACCTATCTCATTTACGCCAACCCGACGACGTCGACCTTCGCGAACGTGACCGGCAATGCGACGTTAGGCGGAGCGTCCGTTGTCGTTGGCTTTGACGCAGGCAGCTATGTTGCGAAGCAGTATACCATTGTCAGCGCTGGCAGCATCACCGGCGCGTTCAATCCCGCCGTCACCAATTTTGGCCTGCCGTCGGGTTTTCATACGTCGTTGAGTTACGACGCCACCCATGCCTACCTGAACCTCGTGCTGAATTTCGCGCCGCCGTCCGGCAACCTGAATTTCAATCAGCAGAACGTCGGCAACGCGATCATTGGCTACTTCAATGCGAACGGCACCATCCCGATCGCGTTCGGCGGCCTGACGCCCGCCGGCCTGACCCAGCTCTCCGGCGAGGTCGGCAGCGCGCCGCAGCAGGCGACGTTCAACGCGATGAACCAGTTCATGGGCGTGATGACGGATCCGTTCATCGCGGGCCGCGGCGATCCCGTCAGCGCGGGCGGCACGCCGAACGCTTATGCCGACGAGAGCTTGGCCTACGCGGCAAAGAACGCCGGTCGCAACAAGAGCGAGCGTGATGCATATGCTGCGATCTACACCAAGGCACCGATCGCACCCTCGTTCGAGCAGCGCTGGAGCGTCTGGGCGGCGGGCTTCGGCGGCGCGCAGCAGACCGACGGCAGCGCGGTCCTCGGCTCCAACACCACCACAAGCAATCTCTATGGCACGGCTGTCGGCGCGGATTATCGCATCTCCCGTGATACGCTGGTCGGCTTCGCGCTCGCCGGCGGCGGCACCAACTTTACCGTGGCAAACGCGCTCGGCGGCGGCCGGTCCGACCTGTTCCAGGCCGGCGCCTTCTTCCGGCACATCGTGGGCCCTGCCTACATCACCGGCGCGCTCGCCTATGGCTGGCAGGACATCACCACCGATCGCACCGTGACGGTGGCCGGCGTCGATCGTCTGCGCGCCGAGTTCAACGCCAACGCCTATTCCGGCCGGCTCGAAGGCGGCTACCGGTTCGTCACGCAGGGCGTGGGTCTCACCCCTTACGCCGCAGCGCAGTTCACGACGTTCGATCTGCCGGCTTACGCTGAGCAGACCATCGTCGGCAGCAACCAGTTCGCGCTGGCCTATGGCGCCAAGAGCGTCACCGACACCCGCACCGAGCTCGGCATGCGCACCGACAAATCCTTCGCCCAGGCCGACGGCATCGTCACGCTGCGCGGCCGAATTGCCTGGGCGCACGGTTTCAATCCGGACCGCGTGATCGGTGCGACGTTTCAGTCGCTGCCCGGCGCCAGCTTCGTCGTGAACGGCGCGGCGATGGCCTCGGACTCCGCGCTGGTGACGGGATCGGTCGAGAAGAAGTGGCTGAACGGCTGGTCGGCCGCCGGCACGTTCGAGGGCGAATTCTCGAATGTGACGCGATCCTACGCGGGCAAGGGCTTGGTGCGGTACGCGTGGTGAGACGGCGGGTGCGCGGCTCAGCCTCGTCCGCGATAGGGCGCGACGCCTTGCTCGGGCACCCACAGGCCCTTCGGCACGCGGCCGGTCTGCCAGAATACGTCGATGGGAATGCCGCCGCGCGGATACCAATAGCCGCCGATGCGCAGCCATTTCGGCTTGATCTCGCTCGCAATGCGCTTGCCGATCATGACGGTGCAGTCCTCGTGGAAGGCGCCGTGATTGCGGAAGCTCGCGATGTAAAGCTTGAGCGATTTCGACTCCAGCAACCACGGCCCCGGCGCGTAATCGATCATCAGATGCGCGAAATCCGGCTGTCCCGTGACCGGGCAGAGCGAGGTGAATTCCGGCACGGTGAAACGCACCAGATAGTCGGTGCCCTTTTGCGGATTGGGCACGCGGTCGAGCTGAGCGTCTTCCGGTGTGTGCGGCCACTCGACCGCGCGGCCGAGCTGGAGGGATTTCTTCGCCATCGTCGTCACATCCTGTGGAGCATGATCCGGACCCGGAGGGCCGCGTTAGCGCAAAGTGGGCACCGGTTTTCCGAAAGATCATGCTCAGTCAAAAAACGGCTAGAGCGCGATAAGGTCGCGCTCTAGAGGGTGTCGGGATGGACGCAAATGCCGCTGCCGTCAACCGGCGGCGATGGTCTGGATCATGACGATCCGGTCGTTGCCGGACTCGCAGCCCCAGAGCTCGCCCGGTCGTCCGTCGAGCTGGCGCACGGCGGCATTGGGCTTGTCGCTGGCGAACACGTTGAATTTCTCCGTGGCAGGATCGAAGCGGACGATGGCGTTGGCGGAGAAGTCGGTCAACCAGACCTTGTCCTTGTCGTCGACGAAGACAGCGTAGGTGCGGGGGCGTTCGCCCGGCAGCTTCCAGGTCTTCCACGACCCATCGGCGGGATCGTGCACCGAGACGTGGCCGCTGTTCCACTCGCTGACCCAGATCCGGCTTTTCGAGTCCGACCACACGCGCCGCGAGCCCTGGTTCGGCGTCGGTGGCTCGACCATTGCGGCATCACCCGTCGCGCGATCGATTTTCGCGATGTGGCTGCCGGCGAGCGAGGCGTACCAGATATCGCCCTTGGGCGTTACCGTGATGCCGTAGGGGCCAACGCCTTTGGGCGCCCTGAACACATTCATTTCGCCCGACTTCGGCGCGAGGCGGCCGTAATAGCCGGACTGGCCGGTGAACCAATAAGTGCCTTCCTTGTCGAACACGCCGGTGTTGAGATTGGCGGAGGCGAACTTTTCCGGCAGGCGGAATAGTGTGACCTTGAGATCGCCGGGATCGACCCGCGCGATCGCGTTCTGGCCGCCCTCGGTGATCCAGGGCGCGCCGTCGGGGCCGATGGTCACGCCATGCGGAGCGGCGCCCTGACCGAGGCTGACCGTCTTGAAACGGCCATCCCGGGGATCGAGCCTGCCGAGCAGGCCCTTGCCCTGCGCCGTGAACCAGACCGAACCGTCAGGGGCGGGGGCGAGATCGTGCAGGCCGATGCCGGCACTGACCGGGAAATATTTCGTCCGGAACGGGGCCTCCTGGGCAAAACCTGGGCGGGCCACCAACAGGACGGCACTCGAGGCGAGAAACTGGCGGCGATTCATGGCGTTACCCCGGCTGGTTCAGATTGAGGTTGGACGCGCAGATCAATCGATTTCAAGCTTAGCCCCGGCCGCTTCACGCGTCAGTCGAAGCGGCACGTCCAAGCGTTCACATTTGCTTGCGGCCCGTGTAAGACCCGCGGCGAACCGATCAGCTCCAACGAACGGAAGTGCACATCATGACCGCCATCATTGACATCATCGGCCGCGAAATCCTCGATAGCCGGGGCAATCCCACCGTCGAGGTCGATGTCGTGCTGGAGGATGGCGCGCTCGGCCGCGCTGCCGTGCCCTCCGGCGCGTCTACGGGCGCCCATGAGGCCGTGGAACTGCGCGACGGCGACAAGGCCCGCTATCTTGGCAAGGGCGTCACCAAGGCCGTCGGCGCCGTCAACGGCGAGATCTTCGAGGCCCTGAGCGGCCTCGACGTCGAGCAGCAGGCCCAGATCGACCAGATCATGATCGACCTCGACGGCACGGCGAACAAGAGCCGGCTGGGCGCCAACGCCATCCTCGGCGTCTCGCTCGCCTGTGCCAAGGCAGCCGCGAACTCGCTCGACATGCCGCTCTACCGTTATGTCGGCGGCACCTCGGCGCGCCTCCTGCCGGTGCCGATGATGAACATCATCAATGGCGGCGTGCACGCCGACAACCCGATCGACTTCCAGGAATTCATGATCCTGCCGGTCGGTGCGTCATCCTTCGCCGAGGGACTGCGCTACGGCGCGGAGGTCTTCCACACGTTGAAGTCCGAGCTGAAGAAGGCCGGTCACAACACCAATGTCGGCGACGAGGGCGGCTTTGCCCCGAACCTGCCGTCGGCCGATGCCGCGCTGGAGTTCGTCATGAACGCGATCGGCAAGGCCGGCTTCAAGGCAGGCTCCGACATCGTGCTCGGCCTCGACTGCGCCTCGACCGAGTTCTTCAAGGGCGGCAAATACGTCTATGAAGGCGAGGGCAAGACCCGTTCGATCTCCGAGCAGGCCAAGTACCTTGCCGACCTCGTCTCGCGCTATCCGATCGTCACCATCGAGGACGGCATGTCGGAAGACGACATGGACGGCTGGAAGGAGCTCACCGACCTCGTCGGCACGAAGTGCCAGCTGGTCGGCGACGACCTCTTCGTCACCAACGTCAAGCGCCTCGCCGACGGCATCAAGGCGGGCCGCGCCAACTCGATCCTGATCAAGGTCAACCAGATCGGCACCCTGACCGAGACGCTCGCCGCCGTCGAGATGGCGCACAAGGCCGGCTACACCTCGGTGATGTCGCACCGCTCGGGCGAGACCGAGGATTCCACCATCGCCGACCTTGCGGTCGCCACGAACTGCGGTCAGATCAAGACCGGCTCCCTTGCGCGGTCCGATCGCACCGCCAAATACAACCAGCTCCTGCGCATCGAGCAGCAGCTCGGCAAGCAGGCGCTGTACGGTGGCAAGGCGGCACTGAAGGCGTTGGCATAAGCCGGCGCATCCCGCGAAAGCGCGAAAACGAAGACATGGGAGGATCGACATGAGCGATGGCAAGTCCGGACTGCAACTGCGTTCGCTGCTGAAGAAGAGCGGCGAGCTGGAATTGTCCCTCGTGGATGTCCCGACGCCGGAGCCGGCCGACGACGAGGTCGTGGTCCGCGTCAAGGCAACGCCGATCAACCCGTCGGACCTCGGGCTCCTGATCGGGGCCGCCGACATGTCGGCGGCCCAGGCTTCCGGCACGAAGGAGATGCCGGTCATCACCGCGAAAATGCCGGAGGCTGCGATGCGGATGATGGGAGCCCGGCTCGATCAGTCGCTGCCGGTCGGCAACGAGGGCGCCGGCACGGTAATCCAGACCGGCTCGTCGGATGCGGCGAAAGCCCTGATGGGCAAGACGGTGTCGATGATCGGCGGCGCGATGTACACGCAGTATCGCGTGCTGAAGGTTCGCGACGTCATGGAGCTGCCGGCGGGCACCACGGCCGCGGACGGTGCGTCCTGGTTCGTCAATCCGCTGACCGCGCTCGGCATGACCGAGACAATGCGGCGGGAGAACCACAAGGCGCTGGTGCACACCGCCGCTGCGTCCAATCTCGGCCAGATGCTCAACAAGATCTGCATCAAGGACGGCATCGGGCTCGTCAACATCGTCAGGAGCAAGGAGCAGGCCGACATCCTGCACAAGATCGGCGCCAAGCACGTCGTGGATTCCAGCGCACCGAGCTTCACCGAAGATCTCACCAATGCGCTGGTCGAGACCGGCGCCACGATCGCCTTCGATGCCATCGGCGGCGGCAAGCTCGCGAGCCAGATTCTGACCGCGATGGAAGTTGCGGCCAACAAGACCGCGAAGGAATACAGCCGCTACGGCTCCAACGTGTACAAGCAGGTCTATATCTACGGCAGCCTCGACAATCGGCCGACCGAATTGAGCCGGTCCTTCGGTCTGACCTGGGGCGTCGGCGGCTGGCTGCTGACGCCGTTCCTCCAGAACATCGGTCCGGCCGAGATCGGTCGCCTGCGCCAGCGCGTCGCGTCCGAGCTCAAGACCACCTTCGCCAGTCACTACACCAAGGTGGTGTCGCTGACCGAGGCGCTCGATCTCGCCAACGTCGCCGTGTACGCCAAACGCGCGACCGGCGAAAAATTCCTCATCAACCCGAATAAATAATCGTGATCTGCAACGGCAGGTTACCGAAGGAAGGTCTTGCCTTCTGAGCGCAGCCGGAGATTATTCCGCCGCCATTGCAAGCGGAGAAACCGCGGGGCGCTCAGAAGGGGACCTCTCCATGACTGATCTCAATCGCCGTCATTTGCTCACAGGCGCCGCCGCCCTCAGCGCGGCCGCCGCATCCGGCTTCGTGCAGACCGCGGCCAATGCCTCAGTGCCGCCGACCGGCACGCAAGCGCCGGGCTTCTACCGCTACAAGGTCGGCAGCTACGAGTGCACCTCGATCAATGACGGCGCGCGCACCTTCCCGATGCCGGACAAGTTCGTCGCCAACATCTCCAAGGACGAAGCGCTGGCCGCGGGCGAAGCAGCCTACATGCCGAAGGGCATGGTCACGGTGCCGTTCAACCCGCAGCTCATCAACATCGGCTCCAAGCTGGTCCTGATCGACACCGGCAACGGCATTGCGAATTTCGAGGCGAGCAAGGGCGCGGTCGGCCGCACGCTGCAGAACCTCCAGGCTGCCGGCGTCGAGGCGAAGAACATCGACGTCGTGCTGCTCTCGCATCTGCACCCCGATCACACCAACGGCATTCGTCTTGCCGACGGCGGGCTCGCATTCCCCAATGCCGAGATCATGGTGCCGGGCAAGGACTGGGAGTTCTGGACCAGCGAGGAGAACGCGGCCAAGGCCGAGTCCAATCCGATGATGAAGAACTACTTTGCCAACGTGAAGAAGACCTTCGCGGGCCTGGAATCCAAGGTCACCAAATACGAGTGGGGCAAGGAGGTCGCGCCGGGCATCACCTCGATCGCAACCCCCGGCCATACGCCGGGCCACACCTCGTTCGCGGTCGCCTCGGGCGATGCCAAGGTGCTGATCCAGTCCGATGTCACCAACATCCCGGAATTCTTCCTGCGCAATCCCGACTGGCACGTGATGTTCGACTACGACGCCGCGCTGGCGCAGGAGACGCGCCACAAATTCTACGACATGGCGGCGGCGGAGAAGGCGACGGTGGTCGGCTTCCACTTCACGTTCCCTTCGGTCGGCCATGTCCAGAAGGACGGCGCGAAGTACCGCCTGATCCCGTCGGCGTGGAATCCGACGATCTGATCTGAATTAGATTTGCGCGAAAGATCGGGCCGCCGCTTGGCGGCCCGATTGTTGAGATCGTAGCCCGGATGGAGCGCAGCGTAATCCGGGGTCTTGCCCCAAGCTATGCCGGCCCCGGATTGCGCTGCGCTCCATCTGGGCAAGGGGTCCCAACGTCTGCTTTCGCGAAACACAGCGTTTCCAAATCAGGCTAGTTCATGCACTTGCATCCATCGATCCGGACCGCTTAAGTGCCGCCCGGCACTTCCCTCAAGGTTTCAAGGACAACCCATGGCCTACAACATCGTCGTTATCGCCGGCAGCCTGCGCAAAGAGAGCTTTTCGCTGAAGATCGCCAACGCGCTGGCCAAGCTCGCGCCTGGTTCGCTCAAGCTCGAGGTCGTCACGCCGGCGGGCATCTCGTTCTTCAACCAGGACCTCGAGGGTGCGCCGCCCGCGGACTGGCTGGCCTTCCGCGACAAGCTCCAGAAGTCGGACGGTGTCCTGTTCGTCACGCCTGAATACAATCGCGCCATCCCGGGCGTGCTGAAGAATGCCATCGACGTCGCCTCGCGCCCCTATGGCAAGAGCTCCTTCAACGGCAAGCCGGTCGGCATCATCTCGAACTCCCCGGGGCCGCTCGGTGGCGTCAGCGCCGCCAAGACGCTGCAGAACATCCTGCCGGGCATTGCCGGCCCGATCATGCAGCAGCCCGAGATCTATCTGAACGCGGTCGGCGACGCCTTTGATACTGAGGGGAATCTGACCAAGGAGTCGCTGAAGCCCGTGCTCCAGGCCTATATCGACGCCTTCGCGGCCCACGTCGCGAAGCACCACGGCTGAGCACTCGCTTCTCCGTCATGGCCAGGCTTGTCCCGGCCATGACGATTAGCGGCTCGGGCAGGGGCAATTAGCACTCCCTTAACCAACCTGTCCCATCTTCCCAAGATGGTCTCCCGCGCGCGCCTGAAATCGATCCTGACCGGCCTTGCCCTCTACGCGATGGCGGCGGCCATCGTCGGCTATTTCGGCGTCAACGCGTATACCGGCAAATACGGCCTCAACGCCCGCCAGGAACTCGACCAGGAGATCATCGCGCTGACCAGCGAACTGGCCCAGCTCAAGCGCGAGCGCGCCAGGAGCGAGCAGCGGGTGTCGCTGCTGCGGTCCGAGAGGATCGATCCCGACATGCTGGACGAGCGGGCACGCTTTCAGCTCGACTACGTCAATCCGCGCGATCTCGTTCGGATGATCCCGGCGAAGTAGCGTTTTCCGCAGCTTTCGAAAACGACCCGACCATTGCCGAAAACCGACCACCGTGTCCGTGGCTCCTGCGAAGGTCGTAAGTCCGAAACCCACCGGTTGCCTTGACGGCAGTGCGTCAGCGGGCTCATGGCTTGCGTGGCGCTCGCCAAAGTTGACGCAGATCAATCAGGCAGCGCCAGCACGTTCTAGTCTGCCATCCGGAGGAAACAGTGATGAATGGGACAATGCCCCGGCATCACGCGGCCCGTGTCGAGGCCGCCATCGCGTCAGGCCAGGCGGCACGATCCGCGCTCGTGGCCTCGTGGCGCCGTTCGTCCAGATTGCATCATCTCGATCCCAGCGGCCGCACCTCGACGATGCGGCTGACCGAAGCCGAGCTGCACCAGGCGCGCGAGCGCGTCGCGCCGCTCCTGGCCGCCGCGCAAGGCGTGATGGACCGGCTCTATCAGGCCGTCGGCGCGAGCGGCTGCTGCGTGCTGCTCGCCGACGGCGAAGGCGTGCCGGTCGATCGCCGCGGTACGGCGGCGGACGACGCGACGTTTCAATCCTGGGGCCTGTGGACCGGTGCGCTCTGGAGCGAGGAGCACGAGGGCACCAACGGCATCGGCACCTGCCTCGTCGAGCAGCGTCCGCTGACGATCGACCGTGACCAGCATTTCTTCACCCGCAACACGCTTCTGAGCTGCAGCGCCGTTCCGATCTACGACCATGAGGCGGCGCTCGCGGGCGTGCTCGACGTGTCCTCCTGCCGCGCCGACCGGACCGACGCATTTTCCAGCCTGATCGCGCTTGCGGCAGGCGAGGCGGCCAAGCGCATCGAGGCCGATCTGTTCCGCAGGGCCTTTGCCCATGCGCGCATCGTGCTGACGCAAGCTGCGGACGGCCAATCCGGAGGCCTCATTGCTGTCGATGCCGATGATCTCGTGATCGGCGCGACCCGCTCCGCGCGGGTGGCGCTCGGCATCGCCCCGGGCCGAGCATTGCAGCCAGTGCCGGCGGCGGATCTGCTCGGCGGCGATACCGCGCGCGATCATCTTGCCGGCGGTCAACGTGCCGTGGTGCAGCGGGCGCTGCTCCGCGCCGGCGGCAATGTGTCGGCGGCCGCCAAGGCCCTCGGCGTCAGCCGTGCCACGCTGCACAGGAAGCTGAAGCGGTTCGAGCTGAACCACTGAGTCCTGCTGTTTACTCAAACTCCGATCTCGTGCCCCGGATGCAGCGCAGCGCGTCGCCCTTGCGACGTGATGCGTTGCTGAGCCGGGGCCCATGTCTACGCATTCTCCCGTGCCGCCTTCTGGGTCCCGGCTCTGCGCAGCAACGCGAAACGCGTTGCAGCGCGTCCGGGACACGATGGTGATGGCCTCGCCCCGCGACTGTCGCAGAACTGCGACAGGTCCGCTCCATCATCGCTCTCCCCAGGGCTGACAGAAAACGCCTGCCGCGACATCGTCCGCGCAAGTCGCGAGCACGCGACGAATTGCGCAAGCAAACATCGGGAGTGATCAATGAACAAGGTGGAATTCCTCAGCGTCACCAAAGTTCCCTTCGCCGAACGCTACGACAATTTCATCGGCGGCAAGTTCGTCGCGCCGATCGCCGGCAAATATTTCGACAACGCCTCGCCCGTGAACGGCCAGGTCGTCTGCAAGATCGCGCGGTCCGACGCGCAGGACGTCGAGGCGGCCCTCGACGCGGCGCATGCGGCCAAGGCCGCCTGGGGCCGCACCAGTGTCGCCGAGCGCGCTGCGGTCCTGAACCGGATCGCCGATCGCATGGAAGAAAATCTCGAGCGTCTCGCCATCGCCGAGACCTGGGACAACGGCAAGCCGATCCGTGAGACCCGCGCCGCCGACATCCCGCTCGCCATTGATCACTTCCGCTACTTCGCCGGCGTCGTCCGCGCCCAGGAAGGCTCGATCGGCGAGATCGACCACGACACTATCGCCTATCATTTCCACGAGCCGCTCGGCGTGGTCGGCCAGATCATCCCCTGGAACTTCCCGCTGCTGATGGCCTGCTGGAAGCTCGCGCCTGCGCTCGCCGCCGGCAATTGCGTCGTGCTCAAGCCCGCCGAGCAGACCCCGGCCTCGATCATGGTCTGGGCCGAGATCATCGCCGACATCCTGCCGCCCGGCGTCCTCAACATCGTCAACGGCTTTGGCCTCGAGGCCGGCAAGCCGCTGGCCTCCAGCCCGCGCATCGCCAAGATCGCCTTCACCGGCGAGACCTCGACGGGCCGGCTGATCATGCAATACGCCAGCCAGAACCTCATTCCCGTCACGTTGGAGCTGGGCGGCAAGTCGCCCAACATCTTCTTCAACGACGTCACCGCCGAGGACGACGATTTCTTCGACAAGGCGATCGAAGGCTTCGTCATGTTCGCGTTGAACCAGGGCGAGGTCTGTACCTGTCCGAGCCGCGCGCTGGTTCATGCCGACATCTATGACCGCTTCATGGAGCGGGCGCTGAAGCGCGTCGCGGCGATCAAGCAGGGCGACCCGCGTGCGGCCGATACCATGATCGGCGCGCAGGCATCGGGCGAGCAGCTCGCAAAAATCCTCTCCTATATCGACATCGGCAAGCAGGAGGGTGCCAAGGTGCTGGCCGGCGGCGGCCGCGCCGAGCTCGGCGGCGATCTCTCGGGTGGCTTCTACGTCCAGCCGACCGTGTTCGAGGGGCACAACAAGATGCGAATCTTCCAGGAGGAGATTTTCGGCCCCGTGGTCTCGGTCACGACCTTCAAGACGGACGAGGAAGCGCTCGAGATCGCCAACGACACACTCTATGGCCTCGGGGCCGGCGTCTGGAGCCGCGACGCCAACCGCTGCTACCGCTTCGGCCGGGCCATCCAGGCCGGCCGGGTCTGGACCAACTGCTACCATGCCTATCCCGCGCATGCGGCGTTCGGCGGTTACAAGCAGTCGGGCGTCGGTCGCGAGACCCACAAGATGATGCTCGATCACTATCAGCAGACCAAGAATCTTCTGGTCAGCTACAGCCCGAAGAAGCTCGGTTTCTTCTGATCGGACGGCCGGAGAGGGCGGCGCCACTTCGGCGCCGTCCGCTCTGAAGGATAGGATTGGCGTGGCCCACCGTTCTTGATCCGGTCACGAATCTGCGCACGCCGTGACACGCATAGATTTGTTGCCCGATCGGCGCCAAAGATTTTCCAATATTTCGACCACGTTGCACTGCGGCATAATGAAAGTCGTGCCATGTCGCCGCGGTGCTTTCCAAGGGTGTTTGACTTGGGTTAGAGAGGACGAAAGTTTTCTCTGACCCGGAATTCCTATGGCCGCACCCAAGAAAGCCGCCGCAAGCACTCCACAGGATAAGCCCGACGGCGGTTCGCCCCCGGAATTCACCAGGGAGCAGGAGCTCAAGGCGCTCCGCGACATGCTCCTGATCCGGCGGTTCGAGGAAAAGGCCGGCCAGCTCTACGGCATGGGCGCGATCGGCGGCTTCTGCCACCTCTATATCGGCCAGGAGGCCGTGGTGGTCGGCATGCAGATGGCCCTGAAGCAGGGCGATCAGGTCATCACCGGCTATCGCGATCACGGCCACATGCTTGCCACCGGCATGGACGCCAACGGCGTCATGGCCGAGCTCACGGGCCGCCGCGGCGGCTATTCCAAGGGCAAGGGCGGCTCCATGCACATGTTCAGCAAGGAGAAGCACTTTTACGGCGGCCACGGCATCGTCGGCGCCCAGGTCTCGCTCGGCACCGGTCTCGCCTTCGCCAATCACTATCGCGGCAACGACAATGTCAGCGTCACCTATTTCGGCGACGGCGCGGCCAACCAGGGCCAGGTCTATGAGAGCTTCAACATGGCGGAGCTCTGGAAGCTGCCGGTGATCTTCGTCATCGAGAACAACCGCTACGCCATGGGCACCTCGGTCTCGCGCGCCTCGGCGCAGCAGGATTTCTCCAAGCGCGGCGCGTCCTTCAACATCCCCGGCAAGCAGGTCGACGGCATGGACGTCCGCGCCGTCAAGGCTGCGGGCGAGGAGGCGGCGGCCTGGTGCCGTGCCGGCAAGGGCCCCTACATCCTGGAAATGCAGACCTACCGCTATCGCGGCCACTCGATGTCCGATCCTGCAAAATATCGCACGCGCGAGGAGGTCGAGAAGGTCCGCCACGACCAGGATCCGATCGAGCAGGTGCGTAACCGCCTGCTCGCGGCCAAGGTCAGCGAGCAGGACCTGAAGGCGATCGACGCCGAGGTGCGCGACATCGTCAACGCGTCCGCCGATTTCGCCCAGCATGATCCCGAGCCGGATGCCGCCGAGCTCTGGACCGACATTTACCGCTGAACGCGCGCAAGCTTTCTTTTGGAGCCGATATGCCAATTCAAGTGCTGATGCCCGCGTTGTCGCCCACGATGGAAAAGGGCAACCTCGCCAAATGGCTGAAGAAAGAGGGCGAGACGATCAAGTCCGGCGATGTCATCGCCGAGATCGAGACCGACAAGGCGACCATGGAGGTCGAGGCGACCGACGAGGGCACGCTCGGCAAGATCCTGATCCCCGAGGGCACCGCTGACGTCGCGGTGAACACGCCGATCGCAACCATCCTCGCCGACGGCGAGAGCGCCGCCGATCTTGCCAAGGCGTCCGCGCCGGCGAAGCAGGAGAAGGCCGCGGAGTCCGCGCCGCCTGCCGCTGCGAAGGCCGAAGCGCCCCAGCCCAAGGCTGCTCCCGCACCGCAGGCCGTCGCCGAGCCGGATCCGGAAGTGCCCGAAGGCACCGAGATGGTGACGCAGACCATCCGCGAAGCCTTGCGCGATGCCATGGCCGAGGAAATGCGCCGCGATCCCGACGTCTTCGTGATGGGCGAGGAAGTCGCCGAATATCAGGGCGCCTACAAGGTCACGCAAGGGTTGCTCCAGGAATTCGGCGCCAAGCGCGTCATCGACACCCCGATCACCGAGCACGGCTTTGCCGGTGTCGGCGTCGGCGCCGCGATGACTGGGTTGAAGCCGATCGTCGAGTTCATGACTTTCAACTTCGCCATGCAGGCGATCGACCAGATCATCAACTCCGCTGCCAAGACGCTCTATATGTCCGGCGGCCAGATGGGCTGCTCGATCGTATTCCGCGGCCCGAACGGAGCGGCCGCCCGCGTCGCCGCCCAGCACAGCCAGGACTATTCGGCCTGGTATTCGAACGTTCCGGGCCTCAAGGTCGTGGCGCCGTTCTCGGCGGCGGATTACAAGGGCCTGCTCAAGGCTGCAATCCGCGATCCCAATCCGGTGATCTTCCTCGAGAACGAGGTGCTCTACGGTCACACTGGCGAGGTGCCCAAGCTCGACGATTTCGTGATCCCGATCGGCAAGGCCCGCATCGTGCGTTCGGGCAGCCATGTCAGCATCATCTCCTGGTCGAACGGCATGACCTATGCGCTGAGGGCGGCCGACGAGCTCGCCAAGGACGGCATCGAGGCCGAGGTGATCGACCTGCGCACGCTGCGCCCGATGGACACCGAGACCATCATCAACTCGGTCAAGAAGACCGGCCGTGCCGTCACGGTGGAAGAGGGCTGGGCCCAGAGCGGCGTCGGCGCCGAGATCGCCGCACGCATCATGGAGAACGCCTTCGACTATCTGGACGCGCCAGTCGCACGCGTATCCGGCAAGGACGTGCCGATGCCCTATGCCGCCAACCTTGAGAAGCTCGCGCTGCCCTCGGCGGCGGAAGTCGTCGAGGCCGCCAAAGCCGTCTGCTACAGGTAGATCATGGCGGGCCCGAAGGAGCAGCCACTGCCGCCCGACGTCATGACCCGCGATGACGCGGTCGAGATCCTGCGCGTATTCGTGCTGGATGGCGGGCTGTCGATGGCGTTCCAGCGCGCCTTCGAGGAGCCCGACATGTGGGGCCTGTTGCTCGTCGATCTCGCCCGCCACGCCGCGCGAGCCTATGCCCGCGAGAGCGAATATACCGAAGAGGACGCCCTGAACCGGATCCTGGAGATGTTCCAGGCCGAGATCGAGCGTCCCACCGACACCGGCACCACGACGCCGCGCGGCAAGGGACACTGACCGTGGCGATCGAACCCCATCACTTTGATTTCATGCTGGAGGCGATCCGCGAGGCGGAGGCTTCGATCGCGCAGGGCGGCCTGCCGATCGGTGCCGTGCTGACGCGCGACAACAAGATCATCGCCCGCGGCCACAACAACCGCGTGCAGGAGAACAACGTGATCCTGCACGGCGAAATGAGCTGCCTGCGCGAAGCTGGCGCGATCTCGTTCCACGACACGATCATGTACACCACGCTGTCGCCATGCTCGATGTGCGCCGGCGCGCTCGCGCTGTTCAAGGTCAAGCTCGTGGTGATCGGAGAGTCCGTCACCTTCGAGGGCTCCAAGGACATCCTCGACAAGTTCGGCATCCCCTGGATCGACCTTGCCGACGACCGCTCCATCACCATGATGAAGAATTGGCGTTCCAATCCTGCCAATGAGCGCCTGTGGCAAGGCGACATCGGCAACTAAACCTGGTCTGTTCGTCTTCGCTTCCGGAGACGACGTTTTGAGAAGTTCTTCGTGAGGTCAGCATGCCCATCAACATCCTGATGCCCGCTCTTTCGCCGACGATGGAGAAGGGCAACCTCGCCAAGTGGCTGAAGAAGGAAGGCGACAAGGTCAAATCCGGCGACGTTATCGCCGAGATCGAGACCGACAAGGCGACCATGGAGGTCGAGGCCATCGACGAGGGCACGATCGCCAAGATCCTGGTGCCCGAGGGCACGCAGGACGTCCCGGTCAACGACGTGATCGCGGTGCTGGCCGGCGAGGGCGAGGACGTGAAGGCGGCGGGCGCTGCCAAGCCCAGCGCTTCGGCTGCACCTCCGAAAGCTGCTGAGGCACCCGCCGCAGCGCCGGCTCCTGCACCTGCGCCTGCTGCCCCCAAGGCAGCGCCGCCGCCCGCCGCACCGGCGCCGCAGGCCGCACCGGCCGCGCAGAGCAACGGCCATGGCGGCCGCGTCTTCTCATCGCCGCTCGCGCGGCGTCTGGCCAAGGACGCCGGCATCGACGTGTCGATGGTGACAGGCACCGGTCCGCATGGCCGGGTGGTCGCGCGCGACGTCGAACAGGCCAAGTCGGGCAAGGGCCTCAAGGCTCCCGCGGCGGCGCCGTCAGGTGCGCCTTCGATCGCGCCGACCATGTCGGACAAGCAGATCCTGTCGCTGTTCGAGCCGGGCTCCTACGAGGTCGTCCCGCATGACGGCATGCGCCGCACCATCGCGCAGCGCCTGACGGCGTCGATCCAGAACGTCCCGCACTTCTACCTCACCATCGACTGCGACATCGGCAAGCTGCTCACCGCCCGCGAGGAGATCAACGCGGCTGCGCCGAAGGACAAGGAGAAGAAGCCGCTCTACAAGATCTCGGTCAACGACTTCGTCATCAAGGCGATGGCGGTCGCGCTGCAGAAGATCCCGAACTGCAACGTCAGCTGGACCGAAAGCGGCATGGTCAAGCACCATCATTCCGACGTCGGCGTCGCCGTGGCGATGCCGGGCGGGCTGATCACGCCGATCATCCGCAAGGCCGAGACCAAGACGCTCTCGACCATCTCCAACGAGATGAAGGATTTTGCCGCGCGCGCCCGTTCGCGCAAGCTGAAGCCCGAGGAATATCAGGGCGGCACCACCGCCGTCTCCAACCTCGGCATGTTCGGCATCAGTCACTTCACCGCCGTGATCAACCCGCCGCATGCGACCATCCTCGCGGTCGGCACCAGCGAGGAGCGTCCCGTCGTGCGCGGCGGCAAGATCGAGATCGCGCACATGATGAGCGTGACCCTGTCCTGCGATCACCGCGCCATCGACGGCGCGCTCGGCGCCGAGCTGATCGGCGCCTTCAAGCAGCTGATCGAAAATCCTGTGATGATGATGGTCTGAGGCGGCGGCAGAGGGGGCAACCTTGCATGTCCATACCCGCTGGCCATGGATATCGCTGCTGCTCGGCGCCCTCGTCGCGCTCAACCCGATTGGGTTCGATTTTCTTCACTCTGCGTTCTTTGCCGGCGAGCAACTGGCACGGAACATCGCTCAGCCTATCGTGCTCACCGCGCTGGCCGTCATAGTCCTGGTGGTGGTGCTCGAATGGCTGGTGAGGTCTTTTCTGGTCAAGCGCCGCGCTCGCGGCGCCTCTTGAGTTGAACGGGAGCCGCCATGGCCGATACATCCTTCGACGTCATCATCATCGGCTCCGGCCCCGGCGGCTACGTTACCGCCATCCGCGCCGCCCAGCTCGGCTTCAAGGTCGCGATCGTCGAAAAATCCTATCTCGGCGGCATCTGCCTGAACTGGGGCTGCATCCCGACCAAGGCGCTGTTACGCTCGGCCGAGATCTATCACTACATGCAGCACGCCAAGGATTACGGGCTGTCGGCGGAGAAAGTGTCGTTCGACCCGAAGGCGGTGGTGCAGCGCTCGCGGGGCGTCTCCAAGCGGCTGAATGACGGCGTCGGCTTCCTGATGAAGAAGAACAAGGTCAGCGTGATCTGGGGCGCGGCCTCGATCGACGCACCCGGCAAGGTCACCGTGAAGAAGTCCGACGTCGAAGCGCCGAAGGGCACGCTGGGCGAGGGGAGCTATCAGGCCAAGCACATCATCGTCGCGACCGGCGCGCGGCCGCGCGTGCTGCCGGGGCTCGAGCCCGACAAGAAGCTGATCTGGACCTATTTCGAGGCGATGGTGCCGGAGAAGATGCCCAAGTCGCTGCTGGTCGTCGGCTCCGGCGCGATCGGCATCGAGTTCGCCTCGTTCTTCCACACCATGGGAAGCGACGTGACCGTGGTCGAGGTGCTGCCGCAGATCCTTCCCGTGGAGGACGCCGAGATCGCCGGCCTTGCGCGCAAGCGCCTGGAGAAGCAGGGCATCAAGATCATGTCCTCGACCAAGGTGACGAAGCTCGAGAAGAAGGCCGACAGTGTCGTCGCCACCATCGACGACGGCAAGGGCAAGCCTGTCACGACCGAGTTCGAGCGCGTGATCTCGGCCGTCGGCGTCGTCGGCAACATCGAGAATCTCGGCCTCGAAAAGCTCGGTGTCAAAACCGACCGCAGCTGCATCGTGATCGACGGGTACGGCAAGACCAACGTCCCCGGCATCTACGCCATCGGCGACGTCGCCGGCCCCCCGATGCTCGCGCACAAGGCCGAGCATGAAGGCGTGGTCTGCGTCGAGGCGATCAAGGGACTGCATCCGCACCCCATGGACAAGAACCTGATCCCGGGCTGCACCTATTGCCAGCCACAGGTGGCCTCGGTCGGCCTCACCGAAGCCAAGGCCAAGGAGAGCGGCCGCGAGATCCGCGTCGGCCGCTTCCCCTTCGTCGGCAACGGCAAGGCGATCGCGCTCGGCGAGGACCAGGGCCTGGTCAAGGTGATCTTCGACAAGAAGACCGGCCGGTTGCTCGGCGCCCACATGGTCGGCGCTGAGGTGACCGAGCTGATTCAGGGCTACGTCGTCGCGATGAATCTGGAGACGACGGAAGAAGAGCTGATGCACACGGTGTTCCCGCATCCGACCCTGTCGGAGATGATGAAGGAAGCGGTGCTGGATGCCTATGGACGGGTGTTGAATATTTGAGGGACGAGCCGTCGGGTGGTGAGACCCGTCATCCTGAGGCGCTCGCGCAGCGAGCCTCGAAGGATGAAAGGCCGAGGTGCAGCAGCCGGGCTCGCCGCCCTTCGAGGCCTCCGCCCAGCGGCGCAATTGCGCCGCAAGGCTCCGGCACCTCAGGGTGACGGTCAGACACTGAACAAGCAGAACAACAAAAGGGATGAACCCATGCACGACAACGACAACCTCACCATCGAACGCCCCACCTTCGTCACCCATCTCGAATGCGCGATGGAGGGCGACCATTACGCAGCCGACCAGGTCCATAACCTCTCCAAGGCCGGCAAGCCGCTGCTCGTCCGCTACGACCTCGCCGGTGTGAAGAAGGCGCTGACCAAGGACGCGCTTAGCCACCGGCCCGGCGACATGTGGCGCTACCGCGAGCTGCTGCCGGTGCGCAAATGCAAGGACATCGTCTCGCTTGGCGAGGTGACGACGCCGCTGATTCGGCTGCCGAAACTCGGCGCAAAACTTGGTGGCGGCGAGATCATCGTCAAGGACGAGGGCCGCCTGCCGACCGGCTCGTTCAAGGCGCGCGGTCTCGTGATGGCGGTGTCGATGGGCAAGGCGCTCGGCATCAAGCACATGGCAATGCCGACCAACGGCAATGCCGGCGCGGCGCTGGCCGCTTACGCCACGAGCTGCGGCATCAAGACCACGATCTTCTGCCCGGCCGATACGCCTGAGGTGAACGTCAGCGAGATCGAGCTGCAGGGGGCGACCGTCTACCGCGTCAACGGCTATATCGACGATTGCGGCAAGATCGTCGGCGAGGGCAAGGCCAAGGTCGGCTGGTTCGACACCTCGACGCTGAAGGAGCCGTACCGGATCGAGGGCAAGAAGACGATGGGCCTCGAGCTCGCTGAGCAGCTCGGCTGGGACGTGCCCGACGTGATCTTCTATCCGACCGGCGGTGGCACCGGCCTGATCGGCATGTGGAAGGCGTTCGATGAGCTCGAGAAGATCGGCTTCATCGGAAGCAAGCGTCCGCGCATGGTCGCGGTGCAGGCCTCCGGCTGCGCGCCGATGGTGCGCGCCTATGACGCCGGCACCGAGCATGCGACACGCTGGGAGGACGCCCACACCATTGCGTCGGGTATCCGCGTGCCGCAGGCGATCGGTGATTTCCTGATTTTGCGGGCGGTGCGCGAGAGTAAGGGCTTTGCCATCGCGGTCGATGACGACAAGATCTCGGTGGCGCTGAACGAGGTTGCACGCGAGGAGGGGCTGCTGCTGTGTCCCGAGGGCGCCGCCACCTATGCCGCCTACAAGGACAGCCTCGCCGACGGTCGCGTCTCGAAGGGTGACCGCGTGATGCTGTTCAACTGCGCCACCGGCCTGAAGTATCCGCTGCCGCCGGTCACCCGCACGCTCGACCGCCACAAGCCGATCGACTATTCCCAGTTCTAGCGCGGCATCACGCCACGAATGATCCCTCTTCCCGTACGCGGGAAGAGAAAAAATACTACGCGACACCGCTGGGGAGAAGACAATGACGAAGGCCGTCTGGGCTACGCTGTTTGCTATTCTCGCTGTGACCGGCGCTGCGCGCGCTGATGACTATCCCTCCCGTTCCATCACCATCATCGTGCCCTTCTCGGCCGGGGGGCCGTCGGATGCGATGGCTCGCGTGCTCGCCGAGCGGATGCGGACCTCGCTCGGCCAGCCGGTCGTGGTCGAGAACGTCACCGGCGCGGGCGGCTCGATCGGGGTCGGCCGTGCGGTGCAATCGCCGCCGGACGGCTACACCATCTCGTTCGGCCATCTCGGCACCCACGTCGCCAATGGTGCCGTCTACAAGCTCAAATACGACCTCGTCGCCGACCTCGAGCCGGTGGTGCTGCTGCCGAGCAATCCGATGATCATCGTCAGCAAGAACGCGGTGCCCGCGACGTCGCTGAAAGAGCTGATCGAATGGCTGAAGTCGCGGCCCTCGCCACCGATAGCGGGCACCGCCGGCGCCGGCTCCGGCAGCCACATCGCCGGCGTCTATTTCGAAAGCGTCTCCGGCATCAAGCTGCAATACGTGCCGTATCGTGGCACCGCGCCGGCCCTGAACGATCTCATCGCCGGCCAGATCGACATCATCGTCGACCAGACCTCCAACTCCATCGGCCAGGTCCGTGCCGGCACCATCCGCGCCTACGCCATCACCGATAGCAAGCGCCTGTCCTCGGCACCTGAGATCCCGACCGCGGAGGAGGCGGGCCTGAAGGGCTTCAACATGACGCTGTGGTCGGGCCTATGGGTGCCGAAGGGCACGCCGAAGGAGATCGTAACGAAACTCAACGCCGCGGCCGTGGAGGCGCTGAACGATCCTGCAGTGAAGAAGCAGCTCGAAACCCAGGGGCTCGAGATGACACCGAAGGATCAGCTTACGCCCGAAGCACTCGGCACCCGTCAGAAGGCCGAGATCGCAAAATGGTGGCCGATGATCAAGGCGGCGAACATCAAGGTGGATTGAGGCGGACGGCGCGCGCTTCGGCGGCATGCCGCCAGGTGATGCGGTCCCATCGTGACGAGGCCGCAAATGCGGCCGTCTCGCGGGAGGCCTCGCCAGAAGCGGGATTGATCCTGGCCGCTGTCACCGTCTCCATTGCCGGCCGTCGGGCAATCACTCCATGGTTTCGTCACCTGCTGCCAGCGCCCGGTCCAGGCATTGCATTAGATCCGAGGTGGCAAACGGCTTACCGAGGAAACAGATCGCCCCGGCCTTGAGCGCACGCACACGCACGCTCTCCTCCGGGAAAGCTGTGATGAAGATGAACGGCGTAGCCGAACCGTGCGTGCGCATCTGCGTCAGCAGATCGATTCCGGTCATCAACGGCATCTGGACGTCGGCGATCACGCACGAGGTGTTGTTCGAATCGGTCGACCTCAAAAACTCCTCGGCGGAGGCGAAGGTGTGGACGATGTATCCGCGCGATTCCAAGAGATTGTTGACCGCCGCCCGTACGAAAGGGTCATCGTCAAGCACCGAAATGACCGAAGCCACTGACAAGACGTCCGCTCCTCGCCCCGGATTGAGCTTGCCGTCGCTACGGCCACACCTAAACACGCAAGGTGGACCTGCCAGTCATCATTGGAAACTCATACTTAGGTTTGCACGTCGGACTTGCTGGGCCGAATCCCGAGCGCCTCGCTCATTCTCACCAGATCGGCCAGCGACTTCGCGCCCATTTTCCGCATGATCTGGCCGCGATAGATTTTGACGGTGATTTCCGCCAATCCGAGCTTGGCGGCCACTTGCTTGTTCATCAGGCCGGATGTCACCAGTGACAATACGTCTCGCTCCCGCGAGGACAGAGTGTCGAAGCGTGATTTGACGGTCGAGACTGTCCTGTTGAGGTCGCGGCGCTCGCGGTCCCGCTCGATCGCGGCCTGGACTGCGTCCAGGATGTCCTGGTCGCGAACTGGCTTTGTCAGGAAGTCGATCGCGCCGCTTTTCATGGCCCGAACGGTCATGGGAATATCGCCATGACCGGTGATGAAGATGATCGGGGTGTGGATATTTGCCTTCGCGAGGTCGGTCTGCAGGTCGAGGCCGCTCGCTCCGGGCAGGCGAATGTCGAGCACCAGGCAACTGGGGACTTCCGGCGGCTTGGCCTGGAGCAGTTGCGGTGCCGAGCCGAAGGCTTCGACCTTGAGGCCGACCGACTCAAACAGATTGGTGAGCGCACGGCGCATGGACGCGTCGTCGTCGACGATGAAGACGATTGGCTGATCGCCGTCCTCCTGCGGCGGCAAAGGCTTTGCACGCTCGGTCACGATGTTTCCTCTTGATGGAGGGGCAGGGTGATCTGAAAAGTTGCGCCGTGGTGCTGGTTCGGTGCGGCGGAAAGTCGTCCGCCATGGGCCTCGATGATGGAGCGGCAGATCGACAGCCCCATGCCCATGCCGGAAGCCTTCGTGGTAAAGAAGGGCATGAACAGGCGGTCTCTCGTCTGTTCACAGATGCCGACGCCGCAGTCGGAAACGCTCACCAGCACCGCGCCATCGCCGCCCACTGCTGAACGGATCGCCAGCTCGCGCGGGCGATCACGGACGCCTTCCATGGCCTCGATCCCGTTCATGATCAGGTTGATCAGGACCTGTTGCAATTGGATTCGATCGCCAAAGACCCTGGGCAGTGCCGACCACAGCTCCATCCGTACCGACACGGCATGGCTGGCCATCTCGCGCTGAACGAGCGCGACGGCCTCGCGCACGACGATGTTGGGGTCGAGAGGAACCATCTCGATATCGGACCGCTTGGCGAGTGCCCGAACGTGACGGATAACGTCGCCGGCACGCTTGCCGTCCTCGATGATCCACTCCACGGAGCGGCGGGCCGCCTTGAGATCGGGCGGATTGCGCTGGAGCCAGGCGATGCAGGCATCGGCATTTGCGATGACGGCGGCGAGGGGCTGGTTGATTTCGTGGGCAATGGAAGCCGTCAACTCGCCCAGTGTCGTGACCCGCGTCACATGGGCGAGCTCGGCTTGGGCCTTGCGCAGCGCGTCTTCGGCCTGATCGGCCCGGATAGCCGCAGTTACGTCGGTGCAAACGCCACGATAGCCCAGAAAAGCGCCGTCGGCGTCGAAGAACGGCTTGCCGCTGGTCCGAACGTAGATCGTCTGCCTGTTGCGGTCTTTGCTGCGATACACCAGGTCGCGGAACGGAACGTGGGCGTCGAGCGCGGCCCGATGTTGTCGCCATTTTTCGGGTTCTAGATCTGCGTCCGGAGCGATGTCCCAACGCGTCAGTCCGATCAGGCCCGCAGGCGCGGTGATGGTATCGGAATGTTCGGATATGTGGGTCACGCGATGGTCTGGCCCCGTCTCCCAGAACCAGTCAGACGCGGTCTCGGCATAGTCGCGAAAACGCTGCTCGCTCTCACGAAGCCTGCGCTCTGCCTGCTTGGTGGCCGTGATGTCGGTCACTGATCCGACGAACTCCACGTGACCGCTGGGATCTCGCATCGCCCGGGCGACCGCTCTGACGTGCTTGATGGAACCGCCGGGCATCAGGAGCCGGTATTCGTGGTCGTAATCTTTTCCCTCTCGGGCCGCCCGCCCCGTGGTCTTCTGCACCACGAGCCGGTCCTCCGGATGGATCCGCTGGAGCATGAACGGGATCTCTGGCTTGGTCCCTTCGTCGCATTGGAAGATGCGATAGGTCTCCTTGGACCAGGTGATCTCGCCGGTTGCTGACTTCCAGCCGAAACTACCGGTGTGGCTCAATTCCTGCGCTTGGGCGAGATAAGCCTCGCTCTGTCGCAGCGCATTCTCCGCTTCCTTGCGCTCGGTGATGTTCTCGCAGGCGACCAGCACGATCGGCCCGCCATCGGCCCGCAGCATGGTCTTGGCATTCTCGCGCACCCACAGCACCGAGCCGTCCTTGCGCACCTTCCGGATCTCCCAGGTGTGGGATTGATCGACTGTCTCAAGGCACAGCGCGACACACGCGCGCACGAAGTCGCGATCCTCCTCGAAGAAGACATCGAGCACCGATCGGCCGATCAACTCCGCGGCCGTATAGCCCAGTTGCCCGGCGCCGAACGTGTTCACGTTGATCACGGTTCCACCCGGATCGACCATGAAGTACATGACCGGGTTGTGCTCGAAGACTTGCTGCCACTGCTTGACCGCTTCCAGCAAACCGGCGTCACCGGGCCGAATCCGCGGCTTAGCGGTAACAGCTTGCCTGACCCAGCCGGCGAGGGATTGCGCGGCTGACTTCCCGAACGTGACGGCCCGGACAGGCTTCATCGCAGACGCTCCCGGCGCTCTCTGCGTGAATACAAGTAGAGCACGTTGACGCCAGAGGAGCAATTCCGGCCAAAGTCGGATGGGCGTCACGACGTCGCCTTCGAATGACGGCTCGCCCGATCCATTGCGGCGCATCAACCACGCCATGCCCGCAAGTTTTTTCACGGTGACCGTGCAACCGAAGCGCCGTGCGCCGTCTCGTTGAACGTGAGCGAGCGCGGGAGCCCCGGGCGATACAAACCTAGGTATAGCTCCTCCATTCCTAGTCATGTCGACCATTTACCTCCGTACAATTGGGCGCTTCGTGCCGGTGAACTAACCTCATGACCAATCGGGAGCGTCGACCAGCCAATCGGCAAGCGTACGGGAACCGGATTTGATGTTTGCGGCCGAGGCGCCTTATCGACAGGCGGCGATCAAGGAGGGGCCGCTGCAGTTCTCGAGACGGAGCCGCGATCGGGATTCAGGACCGCATGAGGTCCAAGGGAACGAACGAACTGGCAAACGCGCAAGCAACAGAGGGAGACAACAATGTGCGATACATCGCTACTTCCTGAGCGTCGCCTATCCGAGTCCGAACGCTGCGTTTCAAACAACGGTTGTGCGGTGTGTAGCGGCAAGTTTGGTTTGATCCGCTACTATTCATGGCGCACTGCGCTCTGCTCCAAGAAGTGCGTCGATCGCTTCCGCACACGCCGCGAACGCGACCGAAGGTGGTTGTTCCGGGCTCAGGCCGCATGAGGCTGAATTGGAGAGCCGACATCGTTCGGTAGGTCTGATCCGGGAGCCCATTGTGTTGAACCGCTCATGCAAGCTCTTCTGCTGGTTGGTTCTCCTCGGCTCCGCGGCGACCGTCCAGGCGCAGGAGACAGGACATGGTGCCGTTCATCGTCAGCACCCACCCCAGGACCAGGGGCTGCACGAAAAATTCTATTCGACCTGGCACATGCCCGACAATCCGAGCCTCAGCTGCTGCAACAGCGCTGACTGCTATCCGACCGACATCAAGTACATCGATGGCCAGATCCATGCACGGCGCAGGGAGGACGGGAGATACATTCTGATCCCACCGCAAAAAGTGGAGCGAAACAGGGATAATCCCGACGGCCGAAACCATCTTTGCGCTCCACCACCCGCACTATCTCCGTTGGACAGCGTTTACTGCTTCGCTTTGGGAGGTGCCACATGAGATTCGCGTTCGTGCTGGTGAACGACCGGACCCCGTTCCGGCAGACCTGGTGCTTGCAGTGCTGCGAGCCGATCGGCGGCAGCTATCTCCGCGAGATCGCCACCCGTCTGCCATACTGCGACTATCAGTGCTACGCGCTGTTCTGCGAGGCGATCGCGGAAGATCGCGTGAGGGCGGCTTCATGAAATTCGTGGTGGTCAATCACGCGCCTCCATTGCACGCCGCCACGTGCAGCACATGCTCGCGGTCACTCCGCTCCGGCTATGTCCGGCATGTGCGGACACAGCGCCGCTACTGTAACGACGACTGCTACCGGCGCGGCGAATTCATGACGCTGTGGCGCACAGGATGGGCCACCCCGCACGTCGAGCTCGCCGCTGGCAACATGATCGAGATGGTGGCGGTTTTCAGTGCCGTCTCGTGCTGGAGCTGGACGATACACGCCTGGACCTTCGCAAGAGCCTTGACCGGCGCATACTTGGACGGTCGCGATTTGAGCACGATGGAAGGAGGTGACACCTAGCTGCGCGATTGCACTCGCGTGGTAGCCGCAGCAACGTAACCGTGCAGGCGCCGCGTCCAGCCCCGGCGGCGCCGACTAGGGAGCGGGTGCTGCGGCCGCCACGGGTGCTGTTGCGCCGACCCCGTGCGTCACCACGCGCTGATCGCTTTTCCCCGCGATCATGCCACTATCCTCGAACCTTGCGCGATAGACGAGGACGTTCTCGATCACGCGCTGGACGTAGTTGCGCGTCTCCGACAGCGGGATGCGCTCGACCCAATCGACGGGATCGACCTTGGGATCCCTGGGATCGCCGCGCGCCTGCACCCATTCGCGCACGCGGCCACGGCCGGCATTGTAGCCGGCGAAGGTCATGATCTGGTTGCCGCGATATTCCGACAAGAGCGCGCTGAGCTCGGCCGCGCCCATTTGCGTGTTGTAGACGGGATCGGAGACCATCTTGTCCCAGTCGTAGGTCAGGCCGAAGCGCTTGGCGGTATCGCGGCCGGCTTCAGGCGTCACCTGCATCAGCCCGACCGCATTGGCGGGTGACTTGTCGCGCTGGTCGAACGAGCTCTCGGTGCGCGCCACCGAATAGATCACGCTGGTCTCGATCGCGGGTGCGACCTGCTGGTGCTCGGGGATGCCGATGGTGGGGAAGGCGTAATGGTCGAGCGCAAGCCCGCGCGCCAGCGCCGACTTGCCGACTTCCAGCATCACGCGCGCATCTTTGCGCTGGCCGGCGAGTGCGCCGAGTCCTTCGAGCGCGGCGACATCGGTGCTCTCCTTGGCGAAATCCTCGGCGTAATAGAACACGACGTCGCGCTCGCCGATGCCGTAGAGCATGTCGGCGGCACGCACGCGCTCGTCTGCGGGCGGCGTGTCGATTGCGGCCAGCACGGGCGAGGGCGGACGCAGCTCGATGCGGTCAAGGCCGAGCTTCGAACGCGCAAGCTGGCCGTAATAGGCGGTCGGATAGCGCGCGGCCGCCCGATAGCTCATGCGCGCATCGGCGATCGCGCCCATCGCCTCGGCGGCACGGCCGCGCCAGTAATGGGCGCGCGACAGCGCGATCGGATTGGCCGAGCCTTCGTCGATGGCGGCGAAGTGCACCATCGCCGCGTTGGGATCGTCGAGGAATCGCAGCGCGATCCAGCCGCACATGAAATGATAGTCGACGCGGTAGACTTCCTTGTCCGGCACCGCGGCCGTACGCACCACATCATACGCCGTTTTGAACTTGCCCTGGTCGAGCAGCTTGCGCGCGAGCAGGCGACGCTCGCGCCACCAGGCATCGGTATCCTGGGCCGCCATGGTGTCGGGCGCGGCGGCCAGGACCACCTCGGCCGCGTCGTCGATGCGGTCCTTCTGGAGGTGCCATTGCGCGCGGCACAGCACATAGCCGAGATCGCGGCGCGCGTCAGCCGGGACGTCCTCGAGAAAATCCTTGGCCTTGCTGGCCTTGCCGGTGACGGCGGCGCAGGCCTTGACGATGGCGAGCGCATCCTCGCCGAGCCGTTTTGCGGCGCGCCGCGCCCCCGAATAGTCCTTGGCGCCGAGCCGCTTGTCCATGCGGGCGCGATGATCGTCCGCCGTGAGGAGATCGCGGAACGCTTCGTAGGAATCCTGCTCACTGCGCTCCGACAATTCGTCCGTGCGCCAGGCCTCGCGCACGAGCCGCGTCGCCCTGTCGGCATCGCCCTCAGTGAGCAACACGCGGGCAAGCGCGAACTTACCCTTGGCGCTGGTCGGCCGGTCCATGGTGAATTTGTGCACAATGGCGGCGTCGCTCTTCTCCTGCCACAGCCGTGCCTCGGCGCGCCGGCGCAGAAGCGCGCGGCTCGGCCAGTCCGGATTGGCCTCGAGGAAGGCGGCGTAGCGCTTGAAATTCGCCGTGCTCTCGGAGTGGCGCAGCATGAACCAGTCCGCGAGCTTCTGTCCGGCGGGGTCGGCGATGCGGTCGCGCGCCGCGCTCGCGTCATCGGTCTTGCCCTTGCGCGCGAGATCGATCGCGTCCTTCAGCGCGGCGAGGTCGCCGGTCAGCGGCGGGGTTGCGGGCTTGTCAGACGGCGCGTCGTCGGTTTTCTTCGACTTGCGCTTGGCCTCGGCGTGCTTGCCATGCCGCGATTTGCCGGTCGCAGCATGGCGCTGCTTGCCGGCTTTCGCCTCATGCGTCTTCTTCGGCGCTGACGATTTGTGACTGCTCTTGGCCGCGAGCTCGGTGGGAAGAAGGGCCATTGCCGCCACGGCAACGACACACGCGAGCGAGCGTAGGCACTGGTTCATTCCATGGTCCCCCTGCGAAACCACCACAAACCAAGGTCCGCGACGACATGCGGCTTGAGAATCAAAGCACCGACACGATGCATCGGCGTCGTGTCGCATCCTCACGGTGTCGCAACAATGCGGCAAAATACGGATGCGGCAAGGGAACTTCCGCAAAGGAGAAAGGGCGAAGTGCTTTAACCTTTGTTAACGATGTGGGCTCGCGCGACGGTTGTGCGCAGCTTTGAGCGTCACAGGGGCCGATTGCGCGTGTTCCCGTGGGCCAATCCGGTGTATGAGTTCCCTCAATCCGTCCTTTCAGCCTTTGCCCCCGTGCCTATGCCGATTTTCAACCAGTCGATCCGGCGCAAGATCGTCGGCATCGCCCTCGGATTGATCGTCCTGATGCTGGTCACCTCGATCCTGTCGATGGTGATGTCGAGCCAGGTCGGCGTCCTCCTTGACGAGCTGACCAACCGCTACATCCCGGCCTATAGCCATCTGGCCCGCGCCAACATCCGCTCGCTGGAGCGGGGGCTGGCGCTGCGGCGGATGGTCATGACCAGGATGGAGGCGCCGTCGGACGAGGAAGCCTATACGGCACGCCTGCGCGAGTTCGAGCAATCGGACCGCAAGATCGAGGAGGAGGCTGAGGCCGCGCGCAAGCTCATCAACGCGATCATCGACGACCCCAGGACTCCCTCCGACAATGCCGCGCTGGCGCGGATCGATATCCGGGTCGAGACGGCCGTCACCGAGCTGCGCCGCGATCTGAACGAGGACCACGGCAGGCTGGTCAAGCAGGTCGACGCCAAACAGATGGTGGAGGCCCGCGGCACGCTGGAGCACATCGACGTGTTGCGCGACCAGTTCAACCGGAAGATCGACGCGATCCGCGCCGACATGCTGACGCAGGTCTTCGCCTCGACATCGCAGGTGATCAGCCGCCAGCACCAGGCAATCGTCATTTCGGGCGTCGTGACATTGCTTGCGGCGATCGTCGGATTTGCCTTTGCGCTCCTGGTGTCCAGCGGCATCACGCGGCCGGTGCGGCTGCTGCTCGCCGGCACCCGCGAGGTCGAGGCGGGCCGCTTCGACAAGACCATCTCCGTCTCGACGCAGGACGAGATCGGCGAGCTCGCCGCGGCCTTCAACCGCATGACCGAGCAGCTCAGGCACAACGAGCGCATCCGCGAGACCTTCGGCCGCTACATCGATCCCAAGGTGGTGCAGGGGCTGATCGACCGGCCGGAGGTCGCGATCGACGGCGAGCGCCGGGTCATGACCATCATGTTCTGCGACATGAGCGGCTTCACCGCGATGAGCGAGGGCATGACCCCGCGCGGCCTCGTCAGGGTGATGAACCACTATTTCACGGTCATGTCCGGCCCGATCAGGGGCAATCGCGGCATCATCGACAAGTATATCGGCGATGCCATCATGTCCTATTGGGGCCCGCCCTTCATCGAAGAGGACGAGCAGGCGCTGCTCGCGGGCCTTGCCGCCATCGAGATGATCGACCAGGTGCCGGCACTTCAGAAGCAACTGCCCGACCTGCTCGGCATCCGCGCGATGCCCGCGCCGTGCGATTTGCGGATCGGCATCGCCACCGGCGAGGTCCTGACCGGCAGCATCGGCTCCGAATTGATGATGAGCTTTACGGTGATGGGCGATGCCGTCAACCTGGCCTCGCGGCTGGAGGCCGTCAACAAGGCCTACGGCACCCGCATCCTGATCTCGCAGGCAACCGCTGACGCGATTGGATCGCGGCTCGAACTGCGCGAGATCGATCGTTTGGCCGTCGCCGGCCAGAGCGCACCGCAGGCGATCTTCGAGGTGATGGCGAGGGCAGGCGCACTCACGGGCGCACAGGGCAGCTTGCGCACGCACTATGCCGAAGCGCTCGCTGCCTATCGCGCCCGGCGGTTCGATGAGGCGCGCGCTGCCTTCAACGCGGCGCTCGAAGCCGTCCCCGGTGACGGCCCCTCGCGCACGATGCTCGGCCGCATCGCGCAATTCGAAGCCAACCCGCCGGACGCCGGCTGGGATGGCGCCTGGCGGCTGGACAGCAAATAGGCTGCCGCACCGCAAAAATTGATTCTACTCGATAACGATGTTCGCCGTGACCTATTTCCCGGGCTTAGGTTGGATGTCCTTGAGGCGTTTGACGGGGACACGCCGATGACAGACCTTCAGAACAGACTGGAACGGTTCGAGACGCTCACCGCCGAATGCGAGCTGATTGCCAAGCTCGCCACCGACAGCACCAAACGCGAGTTCTATCTGAAGCTCTCGGAGCAGTACCGCCAATTGGCGGCGGACATGCGCCAGGCGATCGCGACCAAGGCTGCTGCCTGACGCCGCCTGCAATCCGTTCTTAATGTTTGGCGCGCATCCTTGAAGCATGCGAGCGATTGCTCGTGTTGGAAGGCCGGGGTCGCTGCAGTGCAGCGCCTCGCGAGTGTCATTTGCCATGCTTGACAGGGCAATCACATGCGCCTCGTTGCCGTGATCATATTCGCGTTTATGACGGCGGCCTGCGATCAGGAGCAGGACATCACCGGCTCGACCTCGGCCTGCCCGATGCGGAACTACAGCTACAACGCCCGCGACATGAACCAGTGCGTCAACGCCTGCAAATCGTGCGATCGCGGCACCACGGTCACCTGCACGACGTCCTGCACCCTCAAGGGCGCGCGCTGAGATCCTGACGCCTACGGCGGCCGGGAACGGCGAGCCTGAGATCGCCGGCTTCTAAGGAACAGGAGCTGGCGGTGCTGGGGCACCGGAACGATTCACTTGGGTTAAACATTGAAGGAGGCGGCAGGACGCGGAGTCCGATGGAAATGGGTATGCTCGATCCCGGTCGATTTCTGGTGTCGTGCTCGCATTGCGACGCTTGGCCGATGGCGGCCAATGTGAAGCGGTCGAGCTGGTGGGCGTCCCCGCACGAGGTCCGCTTTGTCTGCACGCGATGCCGCCGCGAGGAAACCGCGATCGTCTCGGCCTCCGGCGAATTGACCCCGATCAAGCGCGTCGATGTTCCGCCACGCGACGTCGCTGCCGCCTGGGCCCAGGCCCAGCGTTTGCGAGGGCGGACCTGAGGGCGGTGACAGCAGCCGCCGGTCGATTGACTCCCCGGCGGAACGACACGTAAGTTGATCGGTGACGGTTCTCCTCACGGAGACCAAAAGGGAATGTGGTGCGGGATTGTCCCAACGTGGGATTTGTCTCAACGCCACGGCTGCCCCCGCAACTGTAAGCGGTGAATCTTTCGTCCTATGCCACTGGGAATCTCGGTCCTGGGAAGGCGACGCAAGGTAACGACCCGCGAGCCAGGAGACCTGCCGTCAGCCGTGGTCACACGCGAAGATGTCGGTCGGGGAGTACAGACATTAGCTTCACCGGAGCAGTCCATCGCTCTGCCGTGAAACCTCGTTCGCTGTGACGTGCCACTGACGTCCTACCGAGGTTTACAATAGTGTCCCGTCTTGTCTCTGCCGCCAGGCGCCTCAGCGCCGGCCTGTTCGCGTCCGTTTCCCTCCATTCGCTCGAGCTATCTCCCGCCTTCGCCCAGCAGGCCTTTGCCGAGCAATTGCCGCCGATCGAAGTGACCAAGCCCGACGATCAGAACCGCACCCGCGCCAGGGCGATCGGTGACGGCGAGCCGACGAGGCGCCGGGGAACCGCGAATGTCGCGCCGGCAGGCAATGGCGCCGGCTCATCCGGCTCGGGCTCCGAGGCTGTCGCCAGCAATGGCGGTATCGTCGGGGCTGCCACAACCGTCATCACGGCCGCGGATATCGCGCATTCGCCGTCGCAGACGCTAGCCGAGATCATCGCGACGCAGACCCCGGGGGCCCAGATCACGACGTTCTATGGCGGTCAGATCGGCGCCAAGACCAGCGTGGATCTGCGCGGCTTCGGCGCGTTTGCCACCGCCAACACGCTGGTGCTGGTCAACGGACGGCGGCTGAACGACGTCGACATGGCACAGGTGGACCTCTCCACCATCCCGCTCAATTCCATCGAGCGTATCGAGATCACGCGCGGCAATTCCGGAGCGGTGCTCTACGGCGACAACGCCGTCGGCGCCGTGATCAACATCGTCACCAAAAACGGCGTCGGCGGACCGCCGGTGACCGCACGCATCGAGGCCGGCTTCGGCTCGTTCAACACCAGGCTCGGCAACGTCTCAACCTCGCTCAATTCCGGTCCGTGGTCGGCCTCGTTCTATGGCAATGCCGTCAGGACCGATGGCTATCGCGACAACAATCGCTATTCCCAGCAAAACGGCGTCGGCAATCTCAACTACACGACACCAGGCCTGACCGCTTTTCTCACCGTCGCGGGCGACAATCAGGAGCTGCGACTGCCGGGCGGGCGCACCGTCGATCCCTCGATCGGCCTCGACGAGCTCGCGACCAACCGACGAGGGACCAGCACGCCGTTCAATTACGCCAACCAGCAGGGTTTTGGCGCGACCGCGGGCTTCACCAAGACCCTGGTCAACGGCGTCGATCTCATCGTCGACGGCGGCGTGCGCGACAAGAAGCAGCAGAGTGCGTTCTTCTCCAGCCCGGCGCCGGTTCCGGGTTTCTTCACGTCGACCTATGTCGATTCCAATCTGACCACTTGGTCGATTACGCCGCGGCTCAGCGTGAAGAGCCTGATGCTCGGAATGCCGTCGCAGCTTTTGACCGGCATCGACTATTACGATGCGAGCTTTCAGCAGAACCGCGGCGCCGGGCAGGGGCTCACGCCCTGGCACAATTACGACCTCAGGCAGCAGACGGTTGCGGGTTATTTTCAGCACACATTGGGTGTGGCGCCCACGACCGACATCTCCTATGGCGCGCGGGTGCAGACCATCAGTCTTGCGGCACGCGACAATTTCGACCCGGCGGCGCCGTTCAACGCCGACACCGGCGCGCTGCCGCTGCGGAGCGATGAAACGCAATATGCGCTGCATCTCGGGGCCGAGCATCGCCTCAACGACATGGTCTCGCTGTTCGGCCGCGCCGCGCGCGCGTTCCGCGCGCCTGACGTCGACGAGCGCCTGTCCTCAGGACCTTCGTTCGATCCCCTGACCTTCGCTGCGATCCCGCAAACGTTCCAGCTCAAGACCCAGACCTCGCAGGACATCGAGGGCGGTCTGCGCATCAAGGGAGGCGGGCTGCAGCTGCAGAGCAGTCTCTATCTGATGGACCTCACCAACGAGGTCCATTTCAACCCGGTCCTGTTCTACAACACCAATCTTGATCCGACCCGTCGCTACGGCTCGGAGACCAGCCTGTCTTATCGCGTCAACGACGTCCTGCTGCTGCGCTCCGGCGTGGCCTATACCGGTGCCGTCTTCCGCGAAGGCGTGTGGGCCGGCAAAGACGTGCCGCTGTTGTCGCGCTACACCGCGAGTGCGGGTTTCACCTGGAACATCTGGCAGAATTACGTGGTGCTCGATGCCACCGCGCGCTTCTGGAGCGAGCGGCGCATGGACAACGATCAGGCGGGCACCCAGAAGCCGATTCCTGCCAACGGCACGATCGACCTCAAGCTCAGCGGTCAGTACGAGCGCTACTTCTGGTCGCTCAGCGTCAACAATTTGCTGAACGCGCTCTACTACGACTACGGCATCGCAAGCACCTTCACGGACGGCCGCTTCAGCGCCTATCCGCTGCCCGGCCGCACCTATCTGCTCAAGGCCGGCGCAACGTTCTGATCACATTCCCTGAAATGGACGCGAATTCGAAAGAGAAAGAGATCACCCATGCCTCTTAACATCCTGCCGTCTCACGGCGACCGTTTCCGACTTCACCCGGTCGCGCCGCGCCTTGCGCCGATGTTCTGCTTTGCGCTGCTGACGGCGACATGCGCGTTCGCGAGCTTTGCCTTCGCCTGCGCAACGCCGTTCGCGGCCTTCGCCGTGGTTGCCGCGGCGATGCTGCCGCTGCGCCCGGCGCTGCTCGTCGTCACCGGCGCCTGGCTCGTCAACCAGACCATCGGTTTCGGCGGGCTGCATTATCCCGTTGACGCCGGCACCATCGCCTGGGGCTTTGTCATCGGCGCTGCTGCGCTTCTATCGGCCGCGGCCTCATCGACGGTGCTCGGCATGCTGCCGCAGGGCCGTACGCCGGTGGCGCTGGCGATCACGTTGGTCGCCGCCTACGCGACCTACGAGATCGCGCTGCTCGCCACGACGCCGTTCCTCGGCGGCGAGAGCGCTTTCACCGCTGCCATCGTCACGCGCATCGGGCTGACCAGCGCCGCCTGGCTCGCGGGCCTCGTCGCTGCCTGCGAGATCGTCCGCCTGGTCGACCCGCTCGGACGCAAGGGCGCGATGTCGGCCTGAGCGGCCGATCGTAGCCCGGGTGAGCGCAGCGATACCCGGAATCCGCTCGCTGGGATCCAGATGTCGTTTCGCTCATCCGGGCTACAAGACCGGAGTTCGGTCATGGCGATGACTGGTGATTGTGTCCATCAACTCGCTGCGGCGGCTGCCCTGCAGCGACACGAAGAGCTTTGCGGAAAGACACCTTGGCTCGATCAGGAAGAAGATCGCCGAGCTGCGTGCGCTGGAGTCGACCGTGGCAGCGCTGGTCAGCGGCTGCGCGACGACATGCTGCGGCAGTGCCGCGCCAGACTGCGTGATCTTGCAGCCCAACGGCACCTGACCATTTCCACGCGGGTCGGAGTCAATCCGTTCCGTCAAAAATATTCCACTTTACCGAAATGCGGTTTTTTCTTCGCCGAGGCTTCGGCGGACAAGTCGCTTCGTTCGCAATGACGACGTTGACAAAGCCTGCGCCATACCTCGCTCTCGTGCCCGGGACGCAGCGCAGCGTCGCTTCGACGGTGCGCTGCTGAGCCGGGGCCATCCATCCGTATTGTGCCGTGTAGCTTCTGGGTCCGGCTCTGCGCAGCAGCGCTAAGGCGCGCTGCGGCGCGTCCGGGACACGAGAATGCGGAAGAGGGCCGACTCACTTGTGTGCACCTCGTCAGCGAGCCGGAGCGAGGGGCGCGTCCAGCATCGCGAAATCTGAAGTTGTAGACCGCCAGCTTCGCGAGGGTATTTTGGTAAGCCGGGCCCGTGTCTTCCCGGTAACGATTGTGCTGTCCATGCAACACCCGCCCCGGATTTAAGCCTCATCACCGGCGGTTCGCATCACCGCCGCTTTTTGGCCACACCCAAACATGAATAAAATCGCTCTAATGTTTTGGAGGCAGCGGGCGGTCTTCGAAGACGACGAAAAAAATCCCAAGGTCGATTCAAATCTTGGCTGTGATTTTTCGGGTCTGAAAGGGTTGACCGGGGAAACTGGTTTGCGATGGGCGCGAAGATTGACAAGCAAAGGCTGCCGAGCCGTCACGTGACGGAAGGCCCTGCGCGCGCGCCCCATCGCTCGTACCTCTACGCCATGGGTCTGACCACCGAGCAGATCCACCAGCCCTTCGTTGGCGTCGCTTCGTGCTGGAACGAGGCCGCGCCCTGCAACATCTCCCTGATGCGCCAGGCGCAGGCGGTGAAGAAGGGTGTGGCGTCGGCCGGTGGCACCCCCCGCGAATTCTGCACCATCACCGTCACCGACGGCATCGCCATGGGCCATGACGGCATGCGCTCCTCGCTGCCGTCGCGCGAATGCATCGCCGACTCCGTCGAACTGACTATCCGCGGCCATGCCTATGACGCGCTCGTCGGGCTTGCCGGCTGCGACAAGTCGCTGCCGGGCATGATGATGGCGATGGTCCGCCTCAACGTGCCTTCGATTTTCATCTATGGCGGCTCGATCCTGCCCGGCAATTTCCGCGGCCAGCAGGTCACCGTGCAGGACATGTTCGAGGCGGTCGGCAAGCACTCGGTCGGGGCCATGTCGGACGAGGACCTCGACGAGATCGAACGCGTGGCGTGCCCCTCGGCGGGCGCCTGCGGCGCGCAGTTCACCGCCAACACCATGGCAACCGTCTCCGAGGCGATCGGTCTCGCACTGCCTTACTCGGCCGGTGCGCCGGCACCGTATGAAATCCGCGACGCCTTCTGCATGACCGCGGGCGAAAAGGTCATGGACCTGATCGCTCAGAACATCCGGCCGCGCGACATCGTCACCCGCAAGGCACTGGAGAACGCGGCTGCCGTGGTCGCGGCGTCCGGCGGCTCGACCAATGCTGCGCTGCACCTGCCGGCGATCGCGCATGAGTGCGGCATCAAGTTCGACTTATTCGACGTCGCCGAAATCTTCAAAAAGACACCATATGTCGCGGATTTGAAGCCGGGTGGCCGTTATGTCGCCAAAGACATGTTTGAAGTAGGTGGCATACCGCTTCTGATGAAGACGCTGCTCGACAACGGCTTCCTGCACGGTCATTGCCTTACCGTCACGGGCCGCACGATCGCCGAAAACCTCAAGAGCGTGAAGTGGAATCCGCACCAGGACGTGGTGCACCCGGCAGACAAGCCCATCACCGTCACCGGCGGTGTGGTCGGCCTGAAGGGCAATTTGGCGCCAGAAGGTGCGATCGTGAAAGTCGCGGGAATGTCCAACCTCAGGTTTACCGGTCCGGCCAGGTGCTTCGACCGTGAGGAGGATGCTTTCGAGGCGGTCCAGAAGCGCACCTACCGCGAAGGCGAAGTCATCGTGATCCGCTACGAGGGGCCGAAGGGCGGCCCCGGCATGCGGGAAATGCTCCAGACCACCGCAGCGCTGACCGGCCAGGGCATGGGCGGCAAGATCGCGCTCATCACCGATGGCCGCTTCTCCGGCGCCACCCGCGGCTTCTGCATCGGCCATGTCGGGCCGGAAGCCGCCATTGGCGGCCCGATCGGGCTGCTCGAGGACGGCGACATCATCGAGATCGACGCGGTTGCCGGTACCCTTAACGTAAAATTGAGCGACGCCGAGCTCGCCCAGCGCAAAACCAAATGGAGCGCCCGCGCGACTAACCACACGTCGGGTGCGCTCTGGAAATATGCTCAGCAGGTTGGACCAGCGGTCGGGGGGGCAGTGACCCATCCGGGCGGCGCGCACGAGAAACAGTGCTATGCGGACATCTAGGCGTGCCATAGTTGCGTTTGTGTTAGGGGCTGCTGCGCTGGCCGCGCCGGCGCTTGCCTTCGACGGCGCTCCGGTCAACCCGAAGGACGCGACTATTCCGGTCGTGACCACCTTGCCGGGGACCGCGGCGGCCGTGCGCGGCAAGGTCGCGCCGGCGGCTGTGCCCCAGGAGACCTCGCTCAGTGCGCTGCAATATGCTGCCGAGGGTGGCCACCCCATCGCGCAGTGGAAGCTCGGCCGCATGTACGCCAATGGCGACGGCGTCACCCAGGACGATCTGCGCGCCTTCGAATATTTCAGCCGGATCGCCAACGCGCATGCCGAGGATAGCCCGTCTGCGCCGCAGGCGCAGATCGTGGCCAACGCCTTCGTCGCGCTCGGCCGCTATTATCTCAGCGGCATCCCGAACTCGAAGATCAAGTCGGACCCGGAGCGGGCGCGGGAGATGTTCTCCTACGCAGCCTCCTATTTCGGCAACGCCGACGCGCAGTACGATCTCGCCCGGCTGTACCTGAAGACGCCCGACGCCTCGCGGGAGGATTACCGCTATGGCGCGCGCTGGCTCGGCCTTGCCGCCCAGAAGGGCCAGCACGAGGCGCAGGCACTGCTCGGCCAGATGCTGTTCAATGGCGACCGTCTGCCGCGGCAGGCCGCGCGCGGCCTGATGTGGCTGACCCTGGCGCGCGACAGCGCCGGCATTGAAGAGACCTGGATCAAGGAAAGCTACAACCGCGCCTTCGCCAAGGCCTCCGACGACGACCGCGCCATGGCCCTGCAAATGCTGGAGCAGTGGGTGCAGGGCCGCCGGGAGTAGGGTGGATCCCGTAGGGTGGGCAAAGCGAAGCGTGCCCACCACCTGTTTCGATCATGGAGAGATGGTGGGCACGGCGCTTTGCGCCTTTGCCCACCCTACGGCAGGTGCGAATGCCGGGTTCTTACCGTGCCCACGATCCCGCTGCTCACGCCGCCTCCAGATCCAGATCCGCCCACACCGGCACGTGGTCCGACGGCTTCTCCCAGCTGCGCACATAGCTGTCGATCCCGACATTGGCGAGCCGGTCGCTGGCCTGGGGCGACAGCAGCAGATGGTCGATCCGCAGGCCCTGGTTCTTCTGCCAGGCGCCTGCCTGATAGTCCCAGAAGGTGTAGAGCCCAGGCTCGTCGGTGACGGCCCGCAAGGCGTCGGTGAGGCCAAGGCCGAGCAGGGACTGAAAGCTCTCGCGGGTCTCGGCCTTGAACAGGGCGTCCTCGGTCCAGGCGGCGGGGTTGTGCACGTCGCGGGCGTGCGGGATGACGTTGAAGTCGCCGGCGAGGATCAGCGGCTCCTCGGTCTTGAGACGCTCCCTCGAATAGTCAAGAAGCCGCGACATCCATTTGAGCTTGTAGGGATATTTTTCGGTCCCGACCGGATTGCCATTGGGCAGATAGAGACAGGCGATGCGCAAGACCCCGCGCTTGAGCGTCACCACGCCTTCGAGGAAGCGGGCATGGGCATCCTCGTCGTCGCCGGCGAGGCCCGACTTGGTCTCGTCGAACCGGAGCTTGGAGAGCAGGGCGACGCCGTTGAAGGTCTTCTGGCCGTGCGTGATCACGTTGTAGCCGAGCGCCTCGATCTCCAGCCGCGGGAAGGCCTCGTCGACGCATTTGATCTCCTGGAGGCAGACGATGTCCGGCTGGCACTCCTTCAGCCAGGTCAGCAGGAGGTCGATCCGCTGCCGGACCGAGTTCACGTTCCAGGTGGCAACTCTGATGGTCATGTCGGCAGGCTCCGGGCAGGGGCCATGGTTAGAACAAACTGCAAACGCGCCCGTCAAGGACGCCGCAAAATCTCCCACAAAATTAACCCGGCTTAAGCAGGCAGCAGGCCATTGATCGTCAAAAGGTTCCACGGATGGGATGGCCGGACAAATCGATGAAGGGAACTGAGCCGCGTGACGGTTTGATCGGCGCGTTCCTGTATTGGCTCGGGGGCTTCGAGATCGAGGACGGCCTGACTGCCGGTCTCAGCGAGCGCGAGATCCGCCGCATCCGCGCCAAGCAGATCGACGCGGTGACGCAGTTGATCCCGGTGACGATGGCGGTGACGATGCTGAACGTCGCCATCGTGCTGATCCTGTTCTGGGGCAGGGGCTGGAACGACTTCCTCGCGATCTGGGGCCTGACGCTCGCCACGACCGCCTCGCTGGCGGTGCGCGCATGGCGCCGGTCGCGTCAGAACCCGCTGCAGGAGGCCTCACCCCGGGCCGCGCGGCAGATGCTGCGGCAGGCGGTCCTCCTCGCCGCGATCTGGGGCGCGCTGCCGCTTGCTTTGTTCAGCCGCATCGAGCCGACCAGCCAGCTGCTCCTGGCCTGCCTGATGGTCGGCATGATGTCGGGCGGCGCCTTCACGCTCTCGACGTTCCCGCGTGCCGGCCTCGTCTATCTCGCCACCATGACGGTCGCCTGCGCCGGCGCGCTGCTGCTCTGCGGCGCCGGGCCGTATCTGGCGACGGCGGTGTTCCTGCTGCTGTTCGCATTCTTCATGGCGCGCAACATCGTCTCGCAGGGCAATCTGTTCCTCGGCAATCTCAAGGCCCAGCTCGAGCTCGAGCGCCAGACCGAGATCATCTCGCTGCTGCTGAAGGATTTTCAGGAGAACGCCAGCGACTGGTTGTGGCAGACCGATGCCGAAGGGCATCTGATCGACGTGCCCGAACGGTTCGCAGACGTCGCCCAGTTGCCGCTGCCGCTGCTGAAGGGATCGCATTTCGTCGACGTGCTCGACATGTTGTGTCCCGAAGACAAAAGCGCGGCGTACAACGTCGTCGGCCTGATGGAGCAGAACGAGCCTCTGCACGAGATGAACCTCAAGGTCGTCGCCGGGGGCGAGGCGCGGCTGTGGTCGCTGACGGCCAAGCCGGCCTATGACCGCGAGGGCCAGTTCCTTGGCTATCGCGGCTTCGGGCGCGACGTGACCGAGCGCTGGCGCGCGGAAAAGGCCGAGGCAGAGAGCCGCGCCAAGTCCGACTTCCTCGCCGTGATGAGCCACGAGATCCGCACGCCCATGAACGGCGTGCTCGGGCTTGCCAGCATGCTGCTGGAGACAAAACTCGATCCGGAGCAGCGCGAGGCCGTTACCACGATCCGCGAGTCCGGCGACAATCTCCAGCGCATCCTCAACGACATTCTCGACCTGTCCAAGCTCGAGGCCGGGCGCTTCACCTTCGAGGTGATCGACTTCGCCCCGCAGGCGCTGGTCGAGACGGTCGCAAACGTCGCGCGCGCGAGTGCCAAGAGCAAGGGGCTGGCGGTCAAGGTCGAGCTCGATCCGAACCTGCCGCCGACGCTGCGCGGCGACGTCGCGCGCATCCGTCAGGTGCTGCTCAATCTCGCGTCCAACGCGGTGAAGTTCACCGATGAAGGCGGGGTGACGATCTCTGCCACCTGCCAGGCGCGGCGCGATCTGCTCGCGACCGTCGAATGGACCGTGACCGACAGCGGTATCGGCATCGCCCCGGAAAAACTCGGCCAGCTCTTCAGCGATTTCGCCCAGGCCGATGCCTCGATCAGCCGCCGCTTCGGCGGCACGGGCCTCGGCCTTGCGATCTCCCGGCGCATCATCGAGCAGATGGGCGGCACCATCGGCGTCACCTCGACGCCAGGGGAGGGCTCGACCTTCCGCTTCACGCTGGTGCTGCCCTGGAGCCAGGCGCAGGCCTCCGAGCAGACGGCCGGCCGCGACGAGGCCGACGAGCTCAAGGTCCGTATCGCCGGCCTCGATCGGCCGCTGAAGGTGCTGGTCGCGGAGGACGATACGGTCAACCGCATGGTCGTGAGCAAGATGTTGGGGGCGTTCGACGTCGAGCTGCGGGTCGTCACCGATGGCGCCGAAGCCGTCGCGGCAGCCTCCGAAGGCAATTACGATGTCGTGCTGATGGACGTGCGCATGCCCGACATGGACGGGCTCGCCGCCACCCGCGCGATCCGCGCGCAAGGCGGGCGCTTCGAGGCCTTGCCCATCATCGCGCTGACCGCGAACGCCTTCCCGGAGGACGTCAGGATCTGCCGCGAGGCTGGCATGTCGGACTTCCTGGCCAAGCCGCTGCGCAAGCCGGCGCTGGTCGCGGCATTGCTGCGTGCGCTGGACGGCCACGTGATGTCGGAGGACGCGCCGCTCCAGCCGGAGCTGATGCCGGTCGACATGGAGTGGACGGACGAGGAAAGGCAGATGACCGGCGCATAAGCATGATCCGGAAAAAGTGTGCAGCGGTTTTCCGAAAAGATCATGCTCAAACAAAAAGCTAAAGCGCGATCGCGTCGCGCTTTGGCGCTCAGATCGAAAAACTCGTCCCGCAGCCGCAGGACGCCGTGGCGTTGGGATTGTTGACGCGGAACGAGGCGCCGATCAGATCGTCGACGAAATCGACCTGTGACCCCTCCAGGAACGGCTGCGAGGCAGAATCGACCAGCACCACCGCATTGTCCTGCTCGATCACGAGATCGTCGTCGGTGCGGGCACGGTCGATGTCGAACTTGTACTGGAAGCCCGAGCAGCCGCCGCCCTCGACCGAAATGCGCAGCATCGCGCCAGAACCTTCGCCCTTGAGGATCTCCCCAATCCGGCGTGCGGCCTTGTCACTGATGGTCACGGCAGTCGTCATGGTCAGTCTCCGATCGTCCCGCGTCATACCCATTTCATTTGGTATCCCGCGTCCGGCATAGTTAAGTGCCACCATACGCAGAATCAAATGGCTATTCTTAGTTTCTTTAGTTTCAAAGACTTAGCAGCTTAATTCTCAAATCCGATTTCGGTTTTCCCACCTTGCCGGACCCCTGGCGGCCTCTTTTATGAGCCATCCAGCGCCAATCCCTCCAATGTCTGCATAAGATCGATCAACTCTTGGGTCGGGAGGGGGCCGCTGCAATGCCATCGGTTTTCGGAGTGGGGCTCCCCTGCCTTACGCTCAATCCAGAAATCAGAGACCAGTGCATTATTGACTATCGTGTGCGGATCGCCTCGCCACTGAAGGCGGTAAAGATCAACATTCTTGTCAAAACCGTACCGGTCTTGAGTGCTCGCATTCAACAACGCCTGTATTTTCACCCATGACTTGAAGATGTTCTTGAAGTCAGGAGAAAACTCCACGGTGATGTGGCTGATAAAGATGTCCTTCGGTGGCCGGATGAAGTCTCTAAATCCTAGTTCTGCTCTCGCCCACTTGAATATTTCATCCAAGACCAGCTTGGCGTCGTCGGTGTTAGTGCAATCGACGCCAAGCCCATCAGTATAGCTCTCCAGCTTGTGGATCGCGATCAACGTGCCATCCACCACCGCTGCGCCATCCGTAAACTTTGCACTAGCATCCGACACAAGCGGAAATGTGGGCCGAGTTTGAAATCCAAAGCGTTCGGAGAGTGCCGCCGCTAACATTGTGGGGCCTAATCCATGCACGGGACGCACCTCTTCCCATGAGAAGAGATTAAGACAGCGGCCAACGGCTGACGAAATAAACTTCACGCAGCAATTCCTTCTGCCGCACTTGCCCTCATCAACCCCCCGTGCGGTCTGTATTCCACATTCGGAGACTCGCTGCGGCCAGCCGCAGAAGACTTAGAGGGGGCGCCAAGACCGGCACTTTGCAATGTGCCCAGAGAACTCGGATAATCGTCAACGGATGCAGCGGCCGACCGATTTGCACGGCGATTAATTTCAAGCAATCTATTCGCGTCGAAGCTTCGTTTGCGAAGCGCGCTGGGCGACATATTCGACATGCGCGTCAGCCAGTCGTCCCACTCCACAAATTGGACGAGAAGCGGAAGATCATAGGCAACTGCAATTTCTAGGCAGGATTGCAAGCTCAACTTGCCATAATCAGGGTCTTCAAGGCGAGAAATCACGCTTTGAGTTTTGCCAGCCGCCTTTGCCAGATCGCCCTGATTCCAGCGTCGCTGCTCCCTGAGCGCGCGCATCTGAAAGGCAATGTACGAGCGGACTTTGTCCATCATGTACTCATGACGGAACTCCTCATCCGCTAGTTCGCGGACAAGTTCATCACTGAAGTGGGAGCCAGAATGGGCAACATCTGGAAGCATTGTTCTCGATTTCCTTTTTTCTGCCTTCAGCTATCTCAATCGCTCGACGCGGATCGAACTTGCCGCCTCTTTCTTCAGCGCAGATGACAATCGTGAAAACCATTCCGGGGCTGAAAAATCCAAGCGGCCTGTGTTGAACGCCGTCAACGTTGAAACGGATTTCGCCTAACTCGCCGCCGTGAAGTAGATCGAACGGCTCGCGCTTCCATCCCGATCTAGGGGTTTGGGCAAGGAATTGAACACGACCGAGGAACTTCGCACGGCACCGGGCCGACTGTTTTCCGTACCAACTTCGAATCTCATCGACACCACGCTCGGAGACATAAGATCTGATCGTCCAAAGGACAGGCATAGCGAATATCGCATTTTTGTGATCCGGCGCAACCCCGCCGCGTGACGCTACATCGCAAATTTGCGATATGGTGAGGGAGTGGATAAAAAACCCGCCTAACCTTTTCAGATTAGACGGGTTTTTCAAAACGGAGGTGTCGCAGATTTGATTTACGCTTCAGAAGCCCCTGGGGTTGAGCCCCGACGCCATGACCATCTAGATGATATACGCTTTGTGGATCGTGTTTTCTAGAGTTCCCACGTTATCCAATTTTCGTTCCATTGCTGCGGCCGTCGATCATGACAATTACGCCGACGGTCCTGAAAATCTGTGCGGCTGTTGCCCGCTCGCAGGGAAAGAAGAGTGAGGTCATCTGAATTGGCCGGGGGCAGCCAAACGGGATCAGCCGGTTCTTCGGCGGCTGTCCTGCGAGGGATTCACGTTCCTAGCCAAATGCCCTAATCTGCCTTCGCGGGTGCCTAATGAGAACAGCATCCAATATCGCAAGGTGTGTTGATCGCCGAGGCCGGGGATCATGCCAATTACACCGAGGGGCATCCTGAACATCTGTGCGGCTGTTGCCCGTTCGCATGGAAAGCAGGGCGAGGTCATTGCCATCGCAATCGGCCGGATCGATCTAAACGAACTTTTCGGACCCGGTCGTGGTAAATTGGCCGTAACGCGCTTGAAGTACATCTATCGCAAAGCCCAAGGGGGGCGTGAGTACGTTTACTTTCGCATGCCGAACGGCCGCCTCTTCCCCCTCCCTGTGGATGAGCATTCGGCTGAGTTTGACAGGCAATATAAGCGCTGTCTTCAAAGGTTGCCCCTGTTTCGGCGGCGGTCGCCGAAAACATCGGTGTGGAGACTTCCCAAAAACACAGCGTGAACGACTATGGAACGAAACCGGGGCAAAAGTTGTGGGAAGTCTTTGAATAATAACAATGACTTAGTGACAAATGGATAGGGACTAAATTCGCCGTGTCCGTCGGAATGGCAGCCCCCCGCGCGCCCTATGCCTGCGACCCCGATCGCAGCCGCGGCCGGTTGGTTGCCGAGCCGCCGAGCCGGACCCGCAGCCCGTTCCGGCGGGATTGCGACCGGGTGATCCATTCCACCGCGTTCCGCCGCCTCAAGTATAAGACCCAGGTGTTCGTGTTCCACGAGGGGGATCATTACCGCACCCGGCTGACCCATTCGCTGGAGGTGGCCCAGATCGCCCGTGCGCTGGCCCGCCAGCTCGGGCTGGACGAGGACCTCACCGAAACCCTGGCGCTGGCCCATGATCTCGGTCATCCCCCGTTCGGCCATGCCGGCGAGCGGGCGCTGGACGCCTGCCTGAAGGAGTTCGGCGGCTTCGACCACAACGCCCAGACGCTCCGCGTCGTCGCCTCGCTGGAGCACCGCTATCCCGAGTTCGATGGGCTGAACCTGACCTGGGAGTCGCTGGAAGGCGTCGTCAAGCACAACGGCCCGCTAACCGATCGCAGCGGCGCGCCGGTCGGGCGCTATCGCGAGCACGGCATTCCCGTCGGAATCGCCGACTACATCAAGACCTACGACCTCGAATTATGGAGCTTCGCCTCACTGGAGGCGCAGGTCGCCGCGATCGCCGACGACATCGCCTATGACGCCCACGATATCGACGATGGCTTGCGCGCCGGCCTGTTCCATCTCGACGATCTCAAGGTCATGCCGCTCACGGCTGAGATCATCGCCGAGACTTCGGCCCATTACCCTGAACTCGAAGACCTCAGGCGCGGTGCTGAGCTGGTGCGCGAGCTGATCTCGCACCTGATCGGCGCGGTGTTCGCGGAGGCGCAGAAGAACCTTGCCGCGGTGAAGCCGCAGTCGGCCCAGGACGTGCGGCAGCAGAGCCGGGCGCTGGTCGCGTTCCCGGCCGAGGTCGCCGAGGAGGAGGCCGCCATCAAGCGCTTCCTGTACCAGCACATGTACCGCCACAAGCGGGTGATGCGGGTGATGGGCGAGGCGGAGCAGATCCTGTTCGACCTGTTCGCCAAATACCTTAAGGAGCCGGCCGAGCTGCCGCCGGAATGGCTGCTGGGGGCGGAGGCGGACAACGAGGGCGACCGAGCCCGCCGGATCGGCAATTTCATTGCCGGAATGACCGACCGTTTCGCCCTGACCGAACACCAACGGCTTTTTGACTCGACCCCGGATTTGCGTTAGGCGGCGCCCATGCCCCAGACATCCTCAGCACTGCATTTGTTCGCCGACGTGCTTGCACGCGTGCACGCCGCTTGCCGTACGCTTGCGGCGGAAGCCAACTGGCCCGAGGGCATAGATTTCTCGCGCGTGGTGGTCGAGCCGCCGCGCGATGCCTCCCATGGCGACATGGCGACCAACGCCGCGATGGTGCTGGCGAAAGAGGCAAAGGCAAAGCCGCGCGATCTCGCCGAGCAGATCGCCGAACGGCTGCGCGCCGACGCGCTGATTGCCAAGGTCGATGTCGCCGGTCCCGGCTTCATCAATTTGACGCTGAAGCCGGCCGCCTGGGCGGAGGCGCTGCGGACCGTGCTGCGCGAGGCCGCTGACTACGGCCGCGTCCGCGGTGGCTCCAAGGTCAATGTCGAATACGTCTCGGCCAATCCGACCGGGCCGATGCATGTCGGCCATTGCCGCGGCGCCGTGTTCGGCGACGCGCTTTCGAGCCTGCTCCAGTTCGCCGGCCACGACGTCACGCGCGAATATTACATCAACGATGCCGGCGCCCAGGTCGACGTGCTCGCACGCTCCGCCTTCCTCCGGTATCGCGAGGCGCTCGGCGAGGATATCGGTGCGATCCCGGAGGGTCTTTATCCGGGCGACTACCTCAAGCCAGTCGGCGCGGCGCTGGCGAAAGAGCACGGCGACAAGCTGCTCGCGATGAGCGAGGCCGGATGGCTGCCAACGGTGCGGGCCAAGGCGATCGCGATGATGATGGACGAGATCAAGGACGATCTCGCCGCCCTCAACATCCGCCACGACGTGTTTTTCTCGGAACGCTCGCTGATCGAGGCCGGCAACAACAAGGTTGCCGAAACGATCGATTTCCTGAAGGCCAAGGGCGACATCTACGAGGGCCGCCTGCCGCCGCCGAAGGGCGCCCCGGTCGAGGATTGGGAAGACCGCGAGCAGCTGCTGTTCAAGGCGACGGCTTACGGGGACGATGTCGATCGTCCGCTGATCAAGTCGGACAATTCCTACACGTACTTCGCCTCCGACATCGCCTACCACAAGAACAAGTTCGACCGCGGCTTCGCCGAGATGATCGACGTCTGGGGCGCCGACCATGGCGGCTACATCAAGCGCATGCAGGCGGCGGTGAAGGCGACGACCTCAGGGAAGGGGTCGCTCGATGTCAAGATCGTCCAGCTCGTCAAGCTGCTGCGTAATGGCGAGCCGGTGAAAATGTCCAAGCGGAGCGGGGACTTCGTCACCTTGCGTGAGGTGGTGGATGAAGTCGGCCAGGACGCCGTCCGCTTCATGATGCTCTATCGCAAGAACGACGCCGTGCTCGACTTCGACCTCGCCAAGGTCATGGAACAGTCGCGCGACAACCCGGTGTTCTACGTCCAGTATGGGCATGCCCGCGGCCACTCGATCTTCCGCAACGCGCGAGCTGAGGTGTTCCCGGAACTGCCGGAGGATTCGGGCAAACGCATCGCCTGGCTCAGTGAGTCGGCGGTGGAACGGCTGTCAGACCCGGTCGAGCTTGAACTTCTCAAGCGCCTCGCAATATATCCGCGCATGCTCGAAGCGGCTGCCGCGGCCCACGAGCCGCACCGAATTGCCTTTTATCTCTATGATTTAGCCAGCGAATTTCATGCGCTTTGGACGAAGGGGCGCGATTTGCCCTATTTACGCTTCATTATCAATAATGATGCAGATCTAACAAAGGCGCGGCTGGCCATGGTCCAGGGCGTCGTCTCGGTTCTGGCATCGGGCCTCGCCATCCTCGGCGTCCATGCCCCGAACGAGATGCGGTAGTTTGGGGCGAACTACTTAAGGGAAATTCGGGGGTAACCGGCAGAAGCCGGATCGCTTAGACTTGGTTGAAAGCCTTGTGGGTCGAAAGCCGTGCCTTGGTCGAGGGGCGCGCGGCTTTCCCGAAGGGACGCATCATCACGATGGCCGAACGATATCAGGACAGACCGTTTCCTTCCGATGACTATGGTCGCGGTGGCGACCCGCATGGAAGGACGGAAAGCGATCCCTTGGCTGAGCTCGCCCGCCTGATCGGACAGACCGATCCTTTCGCTGCGCAGGCGCGGCCCGGCGCGCGCCCGCCGGCAGGCGCTGCGCCCTCACAGAGCTATCAGGCCGACGACGATCGGCAGGGCGATTATCAGCAGGACTATGCCGAGCCGGCCCCGCCGACACCGCCCGGGCCGCCCTCATGGATGCGACGTGCCAATGTGCAGCCGCCGCCGGCACCCGCGCCGGAGCCTGACTATCCCGTCTCCGTGAATCCGGTCCATCCGCTGCATCGCTATTCAGCCCAGCCCGCCGCGCCGGAGGCTGATCATCATCAGCCGCAGGCCTATCAGGATCACGCCTATCAGGATCGCGCCTACCAGGGGCAGGCTTACCAGCAGCAGGATCACGCCTACCAGCAACAGGCCTATCCGGAGTCGCATCAGCAGCCCGACCCGGCGCGCTACGACGATGCGCTCTACGGCCGGCTGGAGGCAGGCGAGCAGGACTATCAGCGCGATCCGGCCTATCCCGACGATCCCTACGCCTACCAGAACGATTATCCCGAGGCAGAGCTCGAGGAGCCGAAGAAGCAGCGCGGCGGCATGATGACAGTCGCGGCGATCCTGGCGCTTGCCGTGGTCGGGACGGGCGCCGCGTTCGCCTACAAGACCTATGTCGGCTCGCCCCGCAGCGGCGAGCCGCCGATCATCAAGGCCGACAACACCCCGACCAAGATCGTGCCCGCGCCAGCGGATTCCTCGGCCAAGGTGCCGGATCGCATGGTGAGCGGCGATGGCTCCGAAAAGATCGTGCCGCGCGAAGAGGCGCCGGTCGACGTCAATGCCAAGGCGGGCGGTCCCCGCGTGGTGTTCCCGCCGTTGAACCAGAATGCGAACCCGCCGTCGGTCGCGAGCGTGTCGCCGTCCACGGTGCCGCCGCCGGGCGCGGGGGTGGCCGCGAGCAACGGCACGCTGCCGAACAATTCGCCGCGCGCGATCAGGACCGTGGCCGTGAAGGGCGATCAGACCGATAGCGCCACGCCGCAATCGGCCGCTGCCGCGAGGCCCACGCCCACGACGACTGCACCGAGGCCTGTTGCTGCGCCCGTCATCGCACCGGCCGCGCCGCGCAATCCGCCGACCTCGGCCAATGCCAGCGCCAACCAGCCGATGTCGCTGGCGCCGCAATCGGCACCGGCGACTGAGCCGCCGCAACGGATGGCTGCGACCGCCCCGACGCAAATCGCGCCCGCGAGCAGCGGCGGTGGCGGCTACATCGTGCAGGTCTCCTCGCAGCAGAGCGAGGATAGCGCCGCCGCGTCGTACCGCGTGCTTCAGAACAAGTATGGCAGCGTGCTCGGCTCCCGTTCGCCGGTGATCAAGCGCGTGGACCTCTCCGACAAGGGCAAGGGGGTCGTCTACCGCGCCTTCGCCGGCCCCTATGGTTCGGCGGAGGAGGCGACGCACGCCTGCAACAGCCTGAAGTCTGCCGGCTTGTCCGCCTGCTTCGTCCAGAGGAATTAATGGCCGTTTCCTTGACCCCCTCGCGGGTCAGGGTTAATCGGCCGTTATGAGCACGCGGGCCTTCATTACCGGCGTATCCGGAACCGAACTGACCGCCGTCGAGCGGGAGTTTATCCGCGACCAGCGCCCATGGGGCTTCATCCTGTTCAAGCGCAATGTCGCAACGCCAGTTCAAGTCGCTGCATTGGTTGCGGAATTGCGGGCAGCGGCAGGTGTCGCCGACGCGCCTGTCCTGATCGATCAGGAGGGCGGACGGGTGCAGCGGCTGGGTCCGCCGCACTGGCCGGTCTATCCGCCGGGCGCCGTTTTCTCGACCTTGTACGACACTGATTCGAACCTTGGGCTCACCGCGGCACGCCTTAGCGCTCGCCTGATGGCGGCCGATCTCGCCGATCTCGGCATTACCGTGGATTGCCTGCCGCTGGCCGACGTGCCGGTGCCGGGCGCGGACGCCGTCATCGGGAACCGGGCCTACGGCACTGAGCCGGCCAAGGTCGCGGCAATTGCGCGCGCCGTCACCGAAGGGCTGGAGCAGGGCGGCGTGCTGCCGGTCCTCAAACACATTCCCGGCCATGGCCGGGCCACCGCCGACACCCACTTCAAGCTGCCGACGGTGGATACGCCGAGGAACGAGCTGGAACAGACCGACTTCGCGGCGTTCAAGCCGCTGGCGGATCTCCCAATGGCCATGACTGCACATGTTGTGTTTAGCGCGGTCGACCCCGCCCATCCGGCGACGACATCTGCGACAATGATTGCTGACGTGATTCGCGGCGTAATCGGGTTCCAGGGTTTGTTAATGAGTGATGACGTGTCGATGAACGCGCTGTCGGGGAATATCGCGGAGCGAACCCGCGCCATCTTCGCGGCCGGTTGCGACGTGGCCCTGCATTGCAACGGCAATATCGAGGAGATGCGCGAGGTCGCCGGCCAGACACCTGAACTGTCCGGCCGGGCACTGGAGCGGGCGAACGCCGCGCTCGCCGCGCGCAGGGCGCCGCAACCGCTCGATCGCGTCGCCGCACGCACTGAGCTGGACGCATTGATCGCACGGGCAAACACGGCATCCGCATGACCGCAGAAATTCTATCCTTCGAAACCGGGCGGCCCGCAGAGCTTGCCGAGGGTGAGCCGGCGTTGGTGGTGGACGTCGAGGGCTATGAGGGCCCGCTCGACCTGCTGCTCGCGCTGGCGCGGCAGCAGAAAGTCGATCTCGCCAAGATCTCGATCCTGGCGCTGGCGGACCAGTACCTCCACTTCATCGAAGCCGCGCGGAAGATCCGGCTGGAGCTTGCCGCCGACTACCTCGTCATGGCGGCCTGGCTCGCCTTCCTGAAGTCGCGCCTGCTGCTCCCGGAGCCGCCGAGTGCGGAAGGCCCGAGCGCGGAACAGATGGCGACGGCGCTCGCCAACCGCCTGCGCCGGCTGGAAGCCATTCGCGAAGCCGCCAACCGGCTGATGAACAGGCCGCAATTGCAGCGCGACATTTTCCCGCGCGGCGAGCCCGAGCAAATCGCCGAGATCAAGCATCCGAAATACACGGCGACGCTGTACGATTTGCTCACCGCCTATGCCTCGCAGCGCCAGTCGCGCGTGCTGGCGAGCGTGCATCTGGCCAAGCGCACGGTGTGGTCGCTCGCCGAGGCGCGCGCCACGCTGGAGCGGCTGGTCGGCAGCATCAGCGAGCAGGATGACTGGGGCGTGCTCGACGACTTCCTGGTCCGGCATGTCGCCGATCCGACGCAGCGCGCGACGGTGTTCGCCTCGAGCTTTGCCGCTGCGCTCGAATTGGTGCGCGAAGGTCAGCTGGAGCTGAACCAGAAAGAGGCGTTTGCGCCGATCTATTTCCGAAAGGGGCGCCCGAAACCGGTCCCGGACGCAGTTCCTGCGCCTGATGCGCCGGTCGGTTAAGTGCAAGAAGGAGAAGCTACCATGGCAAGCCTGGCTGAAGTGCGGGTAGAAGAGGCCGAGCCGATGGAGAACGAAACCCAGGCACGTCCCGAGGAATTGCGGCTGCTGGAAGCGCTGCTGTTCGCTTCGAGTGAACCGCTGGACACCGCGACGCTGGCCAAGCGCATGCCCGAGGGCGTCGACGTCAAAGCCGCGCTCGAGCAACTCCAGGCCGACTATTCCTTGCGCGGGGTGAATCTCGTTCGCGTCGCCAACAAATGGACCTTTCGCACCGCCGGCGATCTCGCCTGGCTGATGACGCGGGAGAGCACCGAGACCCGCCGCCTGTCGCGCGCGGCGATCGAGGTGCTGGCGATCATTGCCTATCACCAGCCGGTGACGCGCGCCGAGATCGAGGAGATCCGCGGCGTCGTCACCTCGAAGGGCACGCTGGACGTGCTGCTGGAGACCGGCTGGATCAAGCCGCGTGGCCGCCGCAAGACGCCCGGCCGTCCGCTGACGTTCGGAACCACCGAGGACTTCCTGTCGCAGTTCACCCTGGAACAGCTCGGCGATCTGCCAGGTCTCGAGGAGCTGAAAGGCACGGGTCTGCTGGATTCGCGCCTGCCAACGGGATTCAGCGTGCCGACGCCGTCGGACGACCCGCAGCTCCGCGAGGACGAGGATCCGCTGGAACCGGGCGACGACCTCGATTTGGCGCTGGCGCCTGCGATCGAGCCGGAGTCCCCGGAAGAGACGGCGGACAGCGGCAAAGAGGACGGCGGCGAGGGTGGCACCGAGGAGTGACACCCGGGCTATTTGCGGGCTCCTGCGACCGGTTAACACTAGCAAGATTACGTAGTGCCGACAGCGAATTGGCACTGCCTTGGTCCTTGTTTTTGAGCCTTGCCAAGCCTAGGTTTCGGTGAAGATCGGCCGGGTCCCCGGCCATGCGCGTTTGGAGGGTTGCAGGATGGGTTCACTCAGCATTTGGCACTGGATCCTGGTGATCGCAGTGGTCCTGCTGCTGTTCGGCCGCGGCAAGATTTCGGATCTGATGGGCGACGTGGCGCAGGGCATCAAGGCATTCAAGAAGGGCATGCAGGACGACGACAAGCCCGCCGAGAAGCCGGAGCCGGCCAAGTCCATCGAACACAATGGCGCGCCGACTGCGGCGCGGTCCGACGTCGGCAGCAAGGCCGTCTGAGCCAGAGAGCACGCGAGACGCGGCCAGCGCCCCGATCCTGCGCGCAAGGGTTGGGCCGGCTGCGGCTGTCGTGAACGGAAGACCTCATGTTCGACATCGGGTGGAGTGAACTGGTCCTCATCGGGGTCGTGGCCCTGATCGCCATCGGCCCGAAAGAGCTGCCGGGCGTGCTGCGCATGGTCGGACAATGGTTGGGCAAAGCGCGCAAGATGGCCGCCGAATTCCAGGGCCAGTTCCAGGAAGCGATGCGCGAGGCCGAAATGGCCGACCTCAAGAAGAGCTTCGACGAGGTCAAGGAAGCCGCCACGGGATTCAATCCGCTGACCTCGCTCCAGAAGGACGTCAGCGACGCGCTGCGCGTTGATGCGCTCGACAAGCCGGCCGAGACCTCCACGACGACTGCCGGTGAACCTCCGACGGCTTCAAGTGAAGCGCCGACGACGCCCACAACGCCGGAGGCCCCGACGCCCGCGACCTTCATTGAAGCCGAGGCGCATGCGGCCGCGAACGAGCCGCTCGCGATCACCCGCGAGGTCGAGCAGGCAGCGGTTGCGCAGGACACCGCGCCATCCGAAGCGATCAAGGACGCCAAAGCGTCATGAGCGACGCCGATATCGAGGCCAGCAAAGCCCCGCTGATGGACCATTTGATCGAGCTGCGTTCGCGGCTGATCAAGGCTCTGCTCGGCTTCGGCATTGCCTTCATCTTCTGCTTCTTCTTCGCCAAGCAGATCTACAACGTGCTGGTCTGGCCGTTCGTGTGGATCGCGGGTCCGGAGAATTCCAAGTTCATCTACACGGCGCTGCTGGAGTATTTCATCACCCAGCTCAAGCTCGCGCTGTTCGGCGCCGGCTTCATCTCGTTCCCGATTATCGCGACGCAGATCTACAAATTCGTCGCGCCGGGGCTGTACAAGCACGAGAAGCAGGCCTTCCTGCCGTATCTGGTCGCGACCCCGTTCTTCTTCGTGCTCGGCGCGGCGCTGGTCTATTTCGTCGTGCTGCCGATGCTGGTTCGCTTCTCGCTCGGCATGCAGCAGGCCGGCAGCGACGAGACCGCGCAGATCCAGCTCTTGCCCAAGGTCGGCGAATATCTGTCGTTGATGATGTCGCTGATCTTCGCCTTCGGCATCGCCTTCCAGCTTCCGGTGATCCTGACTCTGCTCGGCCGCATCGGCATCGTGACCTCGAAGATGCTGCGCGAGAAGCGCCGCTATTTCATCGTCATCGCCTTTGTCATCGCAGCCGTTCTGACCCCGCCCGACGTGCTGAGCCAGTGCTCGCTCGCGATCCCGCTCATGGCGCTCTACGAGGGCTCGATCATCGCGGTCGGGATCGTGGAGAAGAAGGCGGCGGCAGCCGCGCAGGCGACCACCGGCACCGACGTCTCGACGCCAGCCAATCCGGCGGAGTAGGGCGCGCTTTCGCTCTATCATAGCGCCGTTCAGCCAATGATTCGTCGTGCCCGGGCTTGACCCGGGCCTCCACGACTTGATCTAAGGCGGCAGACACGTGGATGGCCGGGATGAACCCGGCCATGACGGGAAGACAGCCATGCACGACATCAGATCGATCCGCGACAATCCGCAAGCCTTCGACGCCGGCCTCGCACGGCGGGGTCTGAAGCCGTTGGCGGCCTCGCTGCTCGCGATCGACGAGAAGCGGCGGGCGGCGATCCTGGCTTCCGAACAGGCGCAGGCGCGGCGCAACGCGGCCTCCAAGGAAATCGGCGACGCCAAGAAGGCGAAGGACGAGGCACGCGCGGCCAAGCTGATGGCGGAGGTCGCCGAGCTCAAGACCACGATGCCGCAGCTCGAGGCCGCCGCGAAGACCGCCGACGATGAGCTGACGAAAGAGCTGTCCGCGATCCCGAACATTCCGTTGGACGAAGTGCCCGACGGTGTCGACGAGCACGGCAACGTGCAGCACCACGTGTTCGGCAACAAGCGCAACTACAGCTTCGCGCCGAAGCTGCATGACGATCTCGGCACCGCGCTCGGTGACATGGATTTCGAGGCGGCGGCAAAACTCTCCGGCGCGCGTTTCGTCGTGCTCAAGAAAGGGCTGGCTCGGCTCGAACGCGCGCTCGGCCAGTTCATGCTGAATTTGCACGTCGACGAGCACGGCTATACCGAGATCAATCCGCCGCTGCTGGTGCGCAACGAGATCATGTTCGGCACCGGGCAATTGCCGAAATTCGAGGACGACCAGTTCTGGGCAATCAAGGGCGAGCTTCTCGCTGCGCCCGACCAGGAGCGACTGAGGACAGAGCGCCTCGGCCTCATCCCCACCGCGGAAGTGTCGCTCACCAATCTCGCGCGCGAATCCGTTCTTGACGAGAAGCAATTGCCGATGCGGCTGACGGCATTGACGCCGTGTTTTCGTGCGGAGGCAGGCGCCGCCGGGCGCGACACGCGCGGCATGATCCGCCAGCACCAGTTCACCAAGGTCGAGCTGGTTTCGATCACGACACCCGAAACAAGCAAGGACGAGCACGAGCGGATGCTCGCGTGTGCCGAGGAAGTGCTGCGCCAGCTCGATCTGCACTATCGCGTCATGACGCTCTGCACCGGAGATATGGGTTTCTCGTCGCAAAAAACCTATGACATCGAGGTCTGGATGCCGGGGCAGGGTGAGGGCGGGGCATTCCGCGAGATCTCGAGCTGCTCGGTCTGCGGCGACTTTCAGGCGCGCCGTATGGATGCGCGCTCGCGCGGTCCCGACGGCAAGCCGCGTTTCGTGCACACGCTGAACGGCTCCGGCACCGCGCTCGGCCGTGCGCTGATCGCCGTGATGGAGACCTATCAGCAGGAGAACGGCTCGATCGCGGTCCCCGACGTGCTTCAGCCCTATATGGGCGGCGTGAAGGTGATCGGGCGCGAGTAAAGCGTTTTCGAGCGAAGTGGATACCGGTTCGCGTCAAGAAAAACGCGTCAAGACAAGAATCGCCTCGCCCGTCTGAAATGCTGGAAACGATCGGTTGCGAAGATCGGGCGGCCGGCTATCCTGCCGGCCCGTCGACGAGAACCCCACCGTTCATGGCCTTGCACCGCGACATCTTCTGGGTCGGCAGACAATGGGCGGTGACGGCTGCCGGCATCCAGGCCGTGGACCAGCGCCTGCGCGGCGTGCTCGACATCGAGATCGCGCGGCTCTGGGACGACGATCTCGTGCAGAGCCGGCGGGCCAAGCCCGGTGTGAATGCAGCAGATTTCGACAAGGCGCTCACGGTGGCGCGCGAGCGCTTTCCGCAGGCGCCGGAGTCGAACCCGTTCGTTGCGCAATTGGAAGCGCTCGGCGTGATCGAGGCTCCCGTCGCGAGCCCGGTGCTGCCGGTGATGAAGCTGCGTGCGGAGGGCAGGCTGGCGCGTTTTCTGCCGCAATGGCGCATCCGCCGGTAACGGGATTGAGCCGGAACCTGCCACCGGACCCCGAGCGGCCGGTTTGCCTGATCGGCCAGAGCCGGATAAGACGGCTCAGACCCCCTTCTGGAATCGACCTTTCGCATGCGCATTCTCTGCACCAATGACGACGGCATTCACGCCCCCGGCCTCAAAGTCGTGGAGGAGATCGCGCGCGCTCTGTCCGACGATGTCTGGGTCGTTGCCCCCGAGCTCGACCAATCCGGCGTGTCGCATTCGCTGTCGTTGAATGATCCGTTGCGTCTGCGCGAAGTCGGGCCCCGGCACTTTGCCGTGCGCGGCACGCCGACCGACTGCGTCATCATGGGCGCGCGCCATATCCTTGGGCCCAAACTGCCCGACATCGTGCTGTCCGGGGTCAACAAGGGCCGTAACGTCGCCGAGGACGTGGTCTATTCCGGCACCATCGCCGGCGCGTTGGAGGGCACCATTCTGGGATTGCCGTCGTTCGCGCTATCGCAGGAGTTCAGCGTCGAGACCCGCGAGCGCCCACCGTGGGACACCGCGCGCAAATTCGGGCCCGACATCCTGCGCAAGGTGATCGCCGCCGGCATCCCCAAGGACACCGTCATCAACGTCAACTTCCCGTCCTGCGCGCCGGAGGATGTGCTGGGCATCCGCGTCACGCGCCAGGGCAAACGCAATCTCGGCTTTCTCAGGATCGACGAGCGCAAGGACGGTCGGGGCAATCCCTATTTCTGGATTGGCTTCGAGCGCGCGGCGATGATGGACACGCTGGCCGACGGCACCGATCTCGCGGCGTTGCGCGAGCGCTATGTCTCGGTCACGCCGCTCAGGCTCGACCGCACCAACGAAGCGTTTTCGGAAGAGCTCAGCGCGACGCTGAAATAGCGGCTAGCCGCCGCGGAGTGCGGCTTCGATGGTCTTGCCGAGTGCGTCGAGCTGAAACGGCTTCTGAAGCGCCGGACGGTCGCGGTACTGCTCGGGCAGGCCGGAGGAGCCGTAGCCGGTGGCAAAGATGAACGGGCAGCCCTTGGCCTTGATGACATCGGCGACCGGCGAGATGACCTTGCCGTTGACGTTGACGTCGAGAATGGCGATGTCGAACTCGGTCGCCTGGGCGAGCCGCATGGCCTCGGTGATGTCGCCCGCCTCGGCAGCCACCTTGTAGCCGAGCTCTTCGAGCATGTCCGCGACCATCATCCTGATCATCACCTCGTCCTCGACGAGAAATACAGAGCGGCCGGAAAGCCCTGTCGCGGTCATGATTGAGTCCTTGCCCATTGCCAAAAACGTTCGCAGATAACACGAATTGACGCAATCCGTGTTTCGACCAACGAATGCCTGAAAATGGTCATCGCGGCTCGTTCGTGGCAAGCCAATTTGTGGTCAAATGCTCCACCCGAAGGCTATCATGAGTTCCTGGACAGGAACATGGTTCTCGCGTCCGGGCTTAACGCCCACTGGCCCCGGCAGGACAACGTAATCAGGCAATGACCGATCAGCACCCGCCGGAAAAGATGATGTTTCAGCTCACGCTGAGGCGTCGGGGCATCAGCGATCAAGCCGTGCTGCGAACCATGGAGGAGGTGCCGCGCGAGCTTTTTGTCGACGAGGCCGATCGCGACGGCGCCTACCGCGACAGTGCGCTGCCGATCGCCTGTGGACAGACCATCAGCCAGCCCTTCGTCGTGGCCTATATGACCGAGCAGCTCCAGCTCCGGAAGCAGCACCGCGTGCTCGAGATCGGGGCAGGTTCCGGCTATCAGGCGGCCGTGCTGTCGCGGCTCGCCGGCCAGGTCCTGACGGTCGAACGCTATCGCAAGCTTGCGGACACCGCGCGCGCCAGGCTTGAAAAACTGGACTGTCACAATGTCGAGGTGATGCTTGGCGACGGGCTCAATCTGCCGACCAATATCGGCCCGTTCGATCGCATCATCGTCACCGCCGCGGTGGAGCAACTTCCCGAGAATTTGGTCGAGCGGCTCGAGGTTGGCGGCATCCTGATCGCGCCGGTCGGCCCGCATCAGGGCGTGCAGACGTTGGTCCGCCTGACCCGCGGTGAATCCGGGATCGAGCGCAAGGAACTCGTCGAGGTCCGCTTCGTGCCGGCACTGCCCGGGGTGGCGCGGGAGCTGTAGATTTCCGGATTGGCTGTGCTGCCAACATCTTATTGGGAGGGTTAAGCCGTTATTTACTCGGCGCGTGTTTACTTAAAAGACCAGTTCTGTTGCGTACGAGTGAGTAACCATGTCCGCTGTCGCCGAGTTGCTTTACTCGCGCCGCGTACCGCAGGTCGCGGTGCTGGCGCTGATTTCCTTCAGCTTCGCAGGGTGCAGCGCCGACATGTCGTCGCGGCTGTCCCAGTCGAACTTCTCCAATCCCTTTGCCTCAGACCAGACCGGTTCGGTGCAGCAGGCACCGCCGCCGCAGCGTGAGCTGCCGCAATATTCGCGGCCGCAGACGCAGCCCGGCTATTATCAGTCGCAGCCCTTACCGCCGCCGGTGTCCGCGCCGCAATCCTATCCCGTCGCGGCAGGTGGCGGGGTGTCCGGAGGCGGGCGCGGCGTCAGCTCCTACGCGCCCCCGACGCAGCCGCATCTGGAGACCACGGCCACCGTGCCGCCGCGCTCCGTTGCCGCCGCTCAGCCGACCGGCGGGACCAAGATCATCGTCGGTACCAGCGACACGCTCGACCTGCTCGCCAAGCGCTATCACGTCACGCCGCAGGCGATCCTTGCCGCCAATGGCTACAAGGGCCCGCGCGCGCTCTCGCCTGGCCAGCAGCTGATCATCCCGCATCCGGCCACGGCCGCTGCGCCAGCGATGGCTCCCGTTGCGGCGGCTCCCGCTGCGAGGCCCGTTGCTACCATGGCTGCGCCATCGAGCACCCACTTCGTCAATCATGGCGACACGCTCGCCAGCATTGCCCGCAAGAACCATATTTCGTCGGCCGAGCTTGCCCGTGCCAACGGCCTCGATCCCTCGACCAAGCTCAAGCTCGGCACCAAGCTGACCGTGCCCGGTGTCAAGACCGCCGCCGTTGCAGCTCCGCTTGCTGCGGCTCCGGTCGGGGCCGCTCCGGTTGTGGGGACGCTGCAGCCGGTTGCCGCAGCTCCCGCGCCCGCCACCAAGATGGCCGCGGTCGCCGCTCCGGTGCAGAGCGCGCGCCTGGCCCAGGCCACCGCGAACGTCGACGAGAAGCCCGCCGAGACCCCAAAGGCTGCGGAGACCACCAGCGCGCTGCCGACCTTCCGCTGGCCGGTGCGCGGCAAGGTGGTCACGAGCTACGGCGCCAAGACCAACGGCAAGTCCAATGACGGCATCAATCTCGCGGTGCCCGAGGGGACGCCGGTCAAGGCGGCAGAAGATGGTGTCGTCGCCTATTCCGGCAACGAGCTGAAAGGTTACGGCAATCTGGTCCTGGTTCGGCATTCCAACGGCTACGTCACCGCATATGCCCATGCGAGTGAGCTGCTGGTGAAGCGCGGCGATCCCATCAAGCGCGGTCAGGTCATTGCCAAGTCGGGTCAATCCGGGGAGGTGGCGTCGCCGCAGCTCCACTTCGAGATCCGTAAGGGATCGAGCCCGGTTGACCCGCTTCAATTCCTGAACGGGGCGTGAGGCGAGGGCCCGCCGGGTCGGGCCACGCGATCACCACACGCAAGCTGTCATCGCCCGCCCTGTGCGCAATTGCGCACAGGAGCGGGCGATCCAGTATTCCAGAGACAGTTGTTGTTGAACCGATAAGCCGTGGCGTACGCCTTCGCGGGGAATGACAGTGTTGGTGTGGTGGCAGTTTCGACTAATTCGCCGTCAGCTTCACGCCCAGCCGGCCCGCCAGCTCCTGCACGAACTGCCAGGCGACGCGGCCCGAGCGTGAGCCACGGGTGGTCGACCATTCCAGCGCCTCGCGCTCCAGCGCCTCGTCGTCGACCTCAATGCGGAAATGGGTGCAATAGCCGCGCACCATGGCGAGGTATTCGTCCTGGCTGCAGCGGTGGAAGCCGAGCCACAGGCCGAAGCGATCGGACAGTGAGACCTTCTCCTCGACCGCTTCGCCGGGGTTGATCGCAGTCGAGCGCTCGTTCTCGATCATCTCGCGCGCGAGCAGATGCCGACGGTTCGAGGTGGCGTAGAGGATGACGTTATCGGGCCGGCCCTCGATGCCGCCTTCGAGCACCGCCTTGAGCGACTTGTACGAGGCGTCGTTGCCGTCGAAGGAGAGGTCGTCGCAGAATACGATAAAGCGGAAGGAGGAGGCCCGAAGCTGCTCCATCAGCGCGGGCAGGGTCTCGATGTCCTCGCGATGGATCTCGATCAGCTTCAGCTTCTCGGCCGCTTTGCGCTCCGCGTTGATGCTGGCATGCGCGGCCTTCACCAGCGACGATTTGCCCATGCCGCGTGCGCCCCAGAGCAGGGCGTTGTTGGCAGGCAGGCCGCCTGCGAAGCGCTCGGTGTTCTCCATCAGGATGTCGCGCATCCGATCGACGCCCTTCAGCAGGAACAGCTCGACGCGGCTGACCCGCGGTACGGCCGACAGGCGGCCGTCGGGGTGCCAGACATAGGCATCCGCCCGTTTGAACGATTCGCGTTCGGCTGCCGGCTGGCCCTGGACTGCGAGGTGCGCCGCAATAGTCTCCAGCGCGCGGACGATGCGGTCCTGGGAGAGGTCTGGGGCTGGCTGAGAAGTGGCCTTGGAGGCCGTCGTGGGGCGTTTTGCCGCGACGCGGGCAGGCTTCCTGGCAGGGGTGCGGGGGCCTTTGCCGGCCGGGCTTTTGCTTGATTTTTTGGGCATGTCCGAAGTTCCTGAGAACGCAGCCTTTATCGGGCCTGAGGGCGCGCCGCAAGGTGGCCAAAAGGGCGGTCTGGCAGCGTTGCAATTGGGGCAATGGCCGCTATAGTCCGCGCGAATTTGACCGAGCCGGTCGCCTTTGAGGGCCTGACCGGCTTTACCCCGTTCTCACGAGGATCGTCCGAATGCTGATTACTCCTGCGTATGCCCAGGCCGCGGGCGCCGGCGACACCAACAGCATGTTGATGTCGCTGCTGCCGTTCGCCCTGATCTTCGTGATCATGTACTTCCTGATTCTGCGCCCGCAGCAGAAGAAGGTCCGCGACCACGCCGACCTCGTGAAGAACATCCGCCGCGGCGACACCGTCGTGACTTCGGGCGGCCTCGTCGGCAAGGTCACCAAGGTCGTCGATGACGACCAGATCGAGTTCGAGATTTCCGACGGCGTGCGGGTGCGGCAGATGCGCCAGATGATCTCCGGCGTGCGCGCCAAGGGCGAGCCGGCCAAGGAATCCAAGGAAAGCGCGAAGGAAGCCGCCAAGGACGACGCCGCGTCGAAGTGAGCGCTTCCGCGAGCATCTCAAGTCTCCTGATCTGACAGGTCCAGTCGATGTTGTATTTCACGCGGTGGAAGGCGCTCGGGATTATCCTGACGGCGCTGATCGTGTGCCTCTGCGCGGTCCCGAACTTCTTCCCCGAGGCCCAGGTCAAGACCTGGCCCGCCTGGGCGCAGCGCCGGCTCGTGCTCGGCCTCGACCTCCAGGGCGGCTCCTATCTGCTGCTCGAGGTCGACTCCGCCTATGTGAAGAAGGAGCGGCTGGACCAGGTTCGTGACGACGTTCGCCGGACGCTGCGTGATGCCAAGATCGGCTTCACGGGTGGCGTGACCGTGCGCAACGACGCGGCCGAGGTGCGCATCACCAAGGAATCCGACGTTCAGGCTGCGCTCGCAAAGCTGCGCGATTTGTCTCAGCCGCTGGGCGGCCTGATGGGATCCAGCGGTCAGCGCGACCTCGAGGTGACCGATGCCGGCGGCGGGGTGATCCGTCTGACGGTCCCGCAGGCCGCAATGCTCGATCGCCTGCGCAAGACCATCGAGCAGTCGATCCAGATCGTCGAACGCCGCGTCAACGAGCTCGGCACCGTCGAGCCCGTGATCCAGCGCCAGGGCAATGACCGCATCCTGGTCCAGGTCCCCGGTCTTCAGGACCCGACCCGCCTGAAGGAATTGCTGGGCAAGACCGCTAAGATGGAATTCCGCATGGTCGACACCTCCGTGCCGCCGGATCAGGCGCAGCAGGGCAGGTTGCCGCCGGAATCCGAACTGCTGATGAGCGCCTCGCCGCCGCCCACACCCTATGTGGTCAAGAAGCAGGTGCTGGTCGCCGGCGGCGACCTGACCGACGCGCAGGCGAGCTTCGACCAGCGCACGGGGGAGCCGGTCGTCAGCTTCAAGTTCAACACCTCCGGCGCGCGCAAGTTCTCGCAGGCAACGCAAGAGAATGTCGGGCTGCCGTTCGCGATCGTGCTCGACAACAAGGTGATCTCGGCGCCCGTCATCCGCGAGCCCATCACCGGTGGCCAGGGCCAGATCTCCGGCAGCTTCACCGTGCAATCGGCCAACGATCTTGCGATCCTGCTGCGCGCCGGCGCGCTGCCGGCGCCGCTGACCGTGGTCGAGGAGCGCACCGTCGGTCCGGGCCTCGGCCAGGACTCGATCGAGAAGGGCGAGCTGGCGGCTTATGTCGGCTCGATCCTCGTCATCGTCTTCATGCTGCTGACCTACCGGCTGTTCGGGGTGTTCGCCAACATCGCGGTGGCCATCAACGTCGCCATGATCTTCGGCCTGTTGTCCCTGCTCAATGCCACGCTGACGCTGCCCGGCATCGCCGGCATCGTGCTCACGGTCGGAATCGCGGTGGACTCCAACGTGCTGATCTATGAGCGCATCCGTGAGGAGCTGCGCGGCGGACGCAACGCGATCTCGGCTATCGACGCCGGATTCAAGCGGGCGCTGGCGACCATCCTCGATTCCAACATCACCACCTTCATTGCCGCTGCGGTGCTGTTCTACATCGGCACCGGCCCGGTGCGCGGCTTTGCCGTGACGCTCGGCATCGGCATCATCACCACGGTGTTCACCGCCTTCACCATGACCCGGCTGATCGTCGCCTGGTGGGTGCGGTGGAAGCGGCCGCAGAGCGTGCCGATCTAGGAGCTAAGACCGTGACTCACTACGTTCTCATCGGGCTTGGCATCTTGATTGCCGTCCTCACCGTGGTCGCAGCCCTCGGCCTGCTGCCGTCGCTGCGTATCGTCCCGGACGACACGCATTTCGATTTCACGCGCTTCCGCCGCATCAGCTTCCCGATCTCGGCGGCGCTGTCGATCGTCGCGATCACGTTGTTCTTCACCCATGGGCTGAATTTCGGCATCGACTTCCGCGGCGGCACGCTGCTGGAGGTCAGAGCGAAGTCGGGCACCGCGGACATCGCCGCGATGCGCACGACGCTGGATTCCTTGCGTCTCGGCGAAGTGCAGTTGCAGCAATTCGGCGATGCCGCGAACGTCCTAATCCGAGTAGCCGAGCAGCCGGGCGGCGATGCCGCGCAGCAGCAGGCAGTGCAGAAGGTTCGTTCCGCGCTCGGTGATTCCGTCGAGTACCGCCGCGTCGAAGTGGTCGGCCCGCGCGTTTCCGGCGAGCTGTTGGCCTACGGCATGCTCGGCCTGATGCTCGCGATCGTCTCGATCCTGATCTATCTCTGGTTCCGGTTCGAATGGCAGTTCGCGCTGGGCGCCATGATCGCCAACGTGCACGACATCGTGCTGACGATCGGCTTCATGTCGATCAGCCAGGTCGATTTCGACCTGACCAGCATTGCCGCGCTGCTGACGATTCTCGGCTATTCGCTCAACGACACCGTCGTCATCTACGACCGCATCCGTGAAATGCTGCGTCGCTACAAGAAGATGCCGATGCCGCAGCTGCTCAACGAGTCCATCAACTCGACGCTGTCGCGCTCCATCATCACCCACTTCACCGTGACGCTCGCGTTGCTGGCGTTGCTCTTGTTCGGCGGTCACGCGATCCACAGCTTCACCGCGGTGATGATGTTCGGCGTGGTGCTGGTCGGCACCTATACGTCGATCTTCATCGCTGCGCCGATCCTGATCTATCTCGGCGTCGGCGAGCATCGCGAGGATGCGCCCGATACGGCTACGCCGGCGAAGAAAAACAAGGCATGATCCGAACCGCATGCCCTCGCACGAGTTGGCGAGGGCAGTAAGCTCATTCGGACCAAGCTCATGGCCGGCGATCCCAACGCTCCCCATTTCCCGCGCTCGGCGCCGATCGAGGCCTATGGCAAGGGCGGCTTCGCCTTCGCCGGCATGTCGCATCGCGGCTCGCTGCTCTGCCTGCCGGACGCGATCTGGGCCTGGGACGTGACCGATCCCGCGAAGATCGACCGCTATTCGCTGGATCGGGTCTTCACGGCCGCCAACAGCATCGACACGCTCCTGGTCGGCACCGGAACCGGGGTCTGGCTGCCGCCGCCGGAGCTGCGCCAGGCGCTCAAAGCGGTGAGGGTGGTGCTGGACACGATGCAGACCGGGCCTGCCGTGCGCACCTACAACATCATGATCGGCGAACGGCGGCGGGTCGCCGCTGCGCTGATCGCGGTGCTATGAACTGCACATGAGCAGCGCCGCTCCGCCGCCCGATTCCGTCACCTTCTGCGCCGATCTCGTGCGCAGCCATGACTTTCCGCGCTATGCCGCGACGCTGTTCGCGCCCGCCGCCGAGCGGCGCGCGTTGCTGGCGCTCTACGCCTTCAATGTCGAGATCGTCCGCGTCCGCGACCAGGTGAGCCAGCCGCTGCCCGGCGAGATCCGCTTTCAATGGTGGACCGACCTGTTTTCGGGCCTGGTCCACGGCAGTGCCGAGGGCAACCCGGTCGCGGCGGAGCTGCTGCGTGCGATCCGTGATGTCGACTTGCCGGTCGAGCCGCTGTCGCTGCTCGTCGACGAGCACCAGTTCGACCTCTACAACGACCCGATGCCAACGCTGACCGCGCTGGAGGGCTATCTGGCCGCGACCTGTTCGGCGTTGTTTGGTCTGGTGGCGCAGGTTCTGGGGCCGCCATCGGAGGCGGTCGAGCATCTCGCCCGTCATGCGGGACTGGCACAGGGCATCGTGCAGGTCATTGCGAACCTGCCGCGCGATGCATCGCACCGGCAGCTGTTCCTGCCGCAGCAGGTGCTGGCGAGCCATGGCTGCGAGATGGAGGACGTGTTTGCCGGCAAGGACAGTTCGAACCTCCGCGCCGTGCTGGAGCAGCTCGTGGGCGAGGCGCAGCAGCATTTGACCACGGCCCTGTCGCTGCTGGCGCAAGTGCCGGTCGCCGTGCGTCCGGCGTTTCTGCCGCTGAGTCAGGTCAAGGCCGATCTCAAGCGCCTGTCGCACCCCGGCCGCAATCCGTTCGCGCCGCAGCCGACGTCGCGGCTGCGCACGCTCTGGACGCTGTGGCGGGCTTCACGTTCCCGGGAATTTACCAAATAGCGGCTGGCATATCGCCTCGAACCGCCGGATGCTCTATGCTGTCCCATGGCTGAGTTGTCCCAAAGCACGTCGTCCGATCTAAGCGGTTTTCCGGTCGCGCCAGGCGACATTCATGCCGCCGCCGCCACCATCCGGGGTGCCGTCGTCGAGACGCCCTGCAGCTACAGCCGCACGCTGAGCAACATCTGCGGCTGCGAGATCTGGCTCAAATTCGAGAACCTCCAGTTCACCTCCTCCTTCAAGGAGCGCGGCGCGCTCAACCGCCTCACCGCGCTGACGCCGGAGGAGCGTGCGCGCGGTGTCATCGCCATGTCGGCCGGAAACCACGCGCAGGGCGTTGCCTATCACGCCAAGCGGCTCGGCATTCCCGCCACCATCGTCATGCCGGTCGGCACGCCCATGGTGAAGATCGAGAACACCCGGCATCACGGCGCGGAAGTGCTCGTCACGGGCGCGACGCTGGAGGAGGCGGCCGCGTTCGCGCGGGGCCACGGCGAAGCCCGCGGCATGATCTTCGTCCACCCCTACGACGATCCGCTTGTGATCGCGGGGCAGGGCACCATCGGGCTCGAGATGATGAGAGCCGTGCCGGAGCTCGAGACGCTGGTCGTCCCGATCGGCGGCGGCGGCCTGATCAGCGGCATCGGCATTGCCGCGAAATCGATCAAGCCGTCACTGCGAGTCCTGGGCGTCGAGGCCTGGCTTTATCCCTCGATGTACAACGCCATCCATGACGGCAATCTGCCGGCGCGCGGCGATACGCTGGCCGAAGGCATCGCAGTGAAATCGCCCGGCAAGATCACGACCGAAATCGTCCGCCGCCTCGTCGACGACATCGCGCTGGTGAACGAAGCCGAGCTCGAGCGCGCGGTGGCGACCCTGATCTCGATCGAGAAGACGGTGGTCGAGGGTGCCGGCGCCGCCGGCCTCGCCGCGCTGATGTCCGATCCCTCCCGCTTTGCCGGCCAGAAGGTCGGCTTGGTACTCAGTGGCGGCAATATCGACACGCGGCTGATCGCATCCGTCCTCACGCGCGAGCTCGCGCGCGAAGGGCGGCTGACGCAGCTTTCGCTCGATATTCCTGATCGCCCCGGGCAGCTGGCCGCCGTCGCGGCGCTGCTGGCCGAAGCCGGCGCCAACATCATCGAAGTCTCGCACCAGCGGACGTTCTCCGACCTGCCGGCCAAGGCGACGCTGCTGCAACTCGTCATCGAGACCCGCGACAGCGCCCATCTCGACGAGGTCATGGCAAGGCTCAGTGCGTCCGGCTTGAGCGCGCGCTGCACCTGAGTGCGCGCTACGATCGCCGCGTCAATCCCGCGAGGTGGCCGATCAGCCGGTCGACCTCGGCTTCCGTGTTGTAGTAGTGCGGCGACGCCCGCACGACATGCGGCAACGCGCGACGTTCGGCATCGATGCGCGTGCTCGGCGGATCGGAAGCGCCGATCGTGATGGCGGCCGCAGCGGCACTGGCGACAATGGCGTCCGCCTCGTGTCCGTCCATCGTGAAGCTGACGATGGCACCCGGCGCGCGTCCGAGGTCGCGAATGGTGATGCCGGGAAGGGCCGCGAGGCCGCTGCGAAGACGGCCGGCAAGCATGCGGCAGCGTTGTTCGATCGGAGCAATGCCGATCTCGAGGGCGTAGTCGACGGCCGCGCCGAGCCCTAGCCGGGCCGCGTAGTTGTTCTCCCAGGTCTCGAAGCGGCGGGCATCGTCGCGCAGCCGGTACTCGTCGCGCAAGACCCAGGGCGCGGCGAAGTGATCGATCATCGGAGGCTCGAGCCGCTGCAGCATCGCCCTGCGGACGTAGAGAAAGCCGGTGCCGCGCGGGCCGCGGAGGAATTTGCGCCCCGTGGCCGACAGCATGTCGCAACCGATCGCCTCGACGTCCACCTCCATCTGGCCGACCGCCTGACAGGCGTCGAGCAGATAGGGGATGCCGTGCGTCCGCGCAATCTTGCCGATCGCAGCCGCCGGATTGACCAGCCCGCCATTGGTCGGAACCCAGGTGATGGCGATGAGTTTGACGCGCTCATCGATCATGCGTTGGAGCGCGAGGACGTCGAGCTCGCCGCTGGCATCGCTTGGCACCACATCGATGACTGCGCCGGTACGTTTGGCGACCTGAAGGAACGCCACGTAATTGGCGGCATATTCCGCCTCGGCGGTCAGGATGCGATCGCCCTTGCGAAACGAAAGCGAATAGAACGCCATCTGCCAGGCAACCGTCGCATTCTCCACGAGCGCGATCTCGTCGGGCGCAGCATTCAGCAGGCGCGCCACCGAGCCGTAGACCGCTTCGAGCCGTGCGGCCTCCCGGTCAGCCGCGGCATAACCGCCGATCTCACTCTCCAGATCGATATGCTGCTTCATCGCCACGACAACAGGGGTCGGCATGAGTGCCGCACCGGCGTTGTGGAGATAGGCAAGCCGGCTGGTGGCCGGCGTGTCGGCTCGTATTTCACCGATGTCGATCACTTATGCCTCCACTTCTCGCAATCCGCATTCACGCATTAGATGCGTCGAGCGGTCTGAGCAAGATGTCAGGCCCAAGGGCTTGCCAGATCTCAGATGCAGAGGCTGAGCAGCTTGATGTGACAGTTGCTGGACTTCGGCTTGCTCGCCGGCGCGCCCTCGCGTTTCACGGCAACGAGCGGCTCCTTGTCCTTCTTCTTGCCTTTGCCCTTTGGCTCGTAATCGCCCGCGATCACCATGGCCCAGTAGGTGCGCTTGCCGCCGGCGTTTTTGGCGCTGGCGATGCCGACGCGGGAGGCGTTGTGCAGCAACAGGTTCTTGCGGTGCCCGGACGAGTCGATCCACTGTCCCAGGGTCTTCTCGAAATTATCGTAGCCGTAGGCGATGTTCTCGGCGGCGCGGCCGGCGCCGGCCGGCGCGACACGGCGGTTGAACGGGCCGAGCGCGTCGTGGCTGAGATCGTCCTTGGCGGCCATCGCGCGGGCCTGGTCCATGGCGATGCGGTCGAGGGTGGCATCGCGGACGACGCGGACTTCACCGTGTTTGAGGCGGAAGCTGGAGATCAGCTCGGCCGGAGAATCCGCCCTCGCGGGCGCGCCCGCCAGCAGCAGCAGGCCGGCGATCATTCCGCCGACCCCACGACGCATCATCGTCCACCGAGTGCCCATAACCCCACCGAGCCCAAATTGCCCGACCGCTTCTCTATCGCCAATGTGGACGCTTCAAGGCGCGGGCGGCCTGTCAGCTCGTCGGCAGGTCCGCTTCAAAGTTGAAGCGGTCGCGCAGATTCTTCCGTTGTTCCAGGATGTCCTTGAGGAAGGCGCGGTCCTGGTCGTTCTTCATCATCGGCTCGATCAGGTCGAGCTGATTCATGGCGACCAGTTGCAGGATTTCGGTCCGCGGCTTGCCGCTGGTATCGCGCGGCAGCGCGTGCACGACCTGGATGTGTTCCGGCGGCTTCGGCCCCTTCGCTGCCGTGAGCTCGTTCCGCAACTGGCCTTCGAGCGTGGCTTGATCCGCCTCGACGAAGGCATAGAGCCCGACGCCGGAGCGGCGGTCGGCAAAAGCGACGATTGCCGTGTCGCGCACGGCCGGGTTCTTGCGGATCAACTCGGTCAGCACCGGCGCGTCATTGACCAGCCTGCGGCCGCCGCCCTCGCGGTCGGTGAAGTTGAACAGGCCGCGGGTGATGGCGCGATAGACCTTCTTACCGGTGGCGAGCCACAGGCTTGCCGCGAACGACTTCTTGGCCAGGATCTTGCGCTCGCGCGGCGTCAGCGCCTCCGGCGCGTAGGAGCGCTTGTGCTTGAGCAGATGCCGAAGGTCTTCGTAGGCGAGGATGCGATAGAGCCGACCGCGCCGCGCAAAGCACGCCGCGAGCTGGAAGTCGGTCACATAGGCGCGGCCGTCGCGGCCGACCAGCCAGTTCTGTTCCTTGGCAAGATCGTTGTGGCAGATGCCGGCGCGGCGCAGCCGGCGCAGGGCCACCTTGGCCGAACGGAAATAGGCGAGGTCGCCATGCGGCTTTGCCAGATGCAAAGCGGCGCCGTCGACGAAGCCGCGCACCAGCGCGCGGCGGCCGGCCCAGAGCAGCTCGGGTCCGACGTTGAGGCCTTTGGCGAGCACCAGCGCATGCTTCTCGCGGGCGAACAGGTGGCGCGCCAGCAGGAACGACCACCACGGCACTTCGTCCAGCCGGCGCAGCACCGCGTCGACTTCGCCGCTCTCGCCGCGGAAACGCCCGCGCTCGACGGTCGAGAACACGTCGCGCTTGAGCAGCACGCCCTCGGTCCAGCGCGCCGAAAGCGTCGCGGCGTCGTCTTTGGGGAGGCTCATTGCAAACTCACGCGGCTGCGGCCATGCGCAAATGATCGGCGATCCAGCGATCGAGATCGGCGAGTGCCAAGGCGCTCATCGCCTGCTTCTTGGCCACCGTCTTCTCGTTGCCGCGCAGGCGCGTGCCGTCGGGCTTCTTCGTCGGCACGGTCGCAAGCGGCGGGAACAGGCCGAAATTGATGTTCATCGGCTGGAACGACCGTGTCCCGGGCTCGATGGTCTCGATATGGCCGCCGGTGATGTGGCCGAGTAGAGATCCCAGCGCGGTGGTCCCCGGTGGGCTCGCCAGGGTTTCGCCGCGTGCGTCGGCCGCCGCATAGAGACCGGCGATCAGACCGACGCTGGCAGACTCCACATAGCCCTCGCAGCCCGTCATCTGCCCGGCAAAGCGCAGCCGTGGCTGCGCGCGCAGGCGCAACTGACTGTCGAGCAGCTTTGGCGAGTTGAGGAAGGTGTTGCGATGCAGGCCGCCGAGGCGGGCGAACTCAGCCTTCTCCAGACCGGGAATGGTGCGGAAGATGCGCTGCTGCTCGCCGTATTTCAGCTTCGTCTGGAAGCCGACGATGTTGTAGAGCGTGCCGAGCTTGTTGTCCTGACGCAGCTGCACGATGGCGTAGGCCTTCGTGGCGGGATCGTGTGGATTGGTAAGGCCGACCGGCTTCATGGGGCCGTGGCGCAGCGTCTCGGGGCCACGCTCTGCCATCACTTCGATCGGCAGGCAGCCGTCGAAATAGGGCGTGTCGGTCTCCCACTCCTTGAACTCGGTCTTCTCACCGGCGATCAGCGCGGCGACGAAGCCATCATACTGCTCCTTGGTCATCGGGCAGTTGATGTAGTCCGCGCCGGTGCCACCGGGGCCGACCTTGTCGTAGCGTGACTGGAACCAGGCTACCGACATGTCGATGGATTCGCGGTGCACGATCGGCGCGATCGCGTCGAAGAAGGCGAGGGCGTTCTCGTCGGTCAACTCTCGGATGGCATCGGCCAGCGGGGCGGAGGTGAGGGGGCCGGTGGCAACGATCACATTGCTCCAGTCGGCCGACGGCAGGCCTGCGATCTCGCCGCGGGCGATCTCGATCAGGGGATGGTCGTTCAGCGCCTTGGTGACGGCCGCGGAGAAGCCATCGCGGTCGACCGCAAGGGCGCCGCCGGCGGGCACCTGGTTGGCATCAGCCGCTCGCATGACCAGCGAATCGAGCCGGCGCATCTCGGCATGCAGCAGGCCGACGGCGTTGTTGGCGGCATCGTCCGAGCGGAATGAATTGGAGCAGACGAGCTCGGCGAGCCCGTCGGTGCGGTGCGCCTCGGTCATGCGGGTGGGCCGCATCTCATGCAGCACCACGGGGACGCCGGCTTTCGCGACCTGCCAAGCTGCCTCTGAGCCGGCAAGGCCGGCGCCGATCACGTGCACAATGTTGGATAGGGGTCCTGTCATGGGGCGGACAGGTAGCGCTTTTCGGCGATCAGTGGAATCGTCGAGATCGAGTTTTCTGCCACCAGATACGACAACGCCCGCACGAGGCGGGCGCTATCGGTTCGTCCGGTGGAGGGCTGAACGATATCAGCCCTGATACTGACCGGCGGCAACGCGCGGGATGTCCGAGCGATCGAGGCCGATATCGGCCAGTTCGCGATCGCTGAGCTGGGACAGCTCGGCAACATTGCGCTGATAGTCCCGGAAGGCCTGGATCATGCGGATGAGCGAGAGCAGCATTGGTAGTCTCCTGTAGTTCGATTCAGCCCTTGCCCGGGCCTCATCGTTGAAATGAATATAGTGGAGAGTGGTGCAGTGCGAAAGTTCCGATGTTGCGATGCAGCTAAGCGGAAAGCGCATAGCGCGAGTAAGGAAGACTTAACTCCTAGGCGATCCCCACCCAAGCGGTAAGCAGGGGGCGCCGAATCTTCAGGGCCCGTGAAATCACGGGCTTAGTAGCGGATATTTGATTTTGATCATCACGGAAATAGGTTGCGAGGCTGTCGCCGGCAAGTAGGCGCCTTCAGCGTCTACACCCAAGTCCGATATGCGCGAATCGCATGAGATGAGAAATCAATTTATTGAATTTAAATTCATTTTTTGAGTTGAGTGCAGCGAAGCCGCGAGTGTGAAGCGGCTTCGCCAGCGCAGATCTCGCGGCGGGAGGCGGCGCTATGGCTCCTCCAGGGTTTGTCTCGGCCGCATTCGCGCTCCTTGGCGGCACGTCCGCACGCCCAGCGTGTGGTTTGATGACAAGGATGTAATGAAAAACAGAATTCTTGCATGACGCTCTGCGCGGCGCGCAACATCACGCAATTCTCGCGAGGAATTTATTGCGGCAAGTTGCCGCGCCCGGAGGAAGGTGTTGTCGCAGAGTCCGGCAATGTCGCTGGGTCTGTCCCAAGAACAAGAGAAGGAAAGTAACATCATGACGAAGTTACTCGGGGTTATCGCAATTGCCGCCGTCGCGCTCGCCGTTGCGCCGGCCCAGGCCGCCAAGCACGCCGCCATGGGCGGCTGCAGCTCGGCCAATCTGGAAAAGACGGAAACTGCGATCGAGGCCATGCCCGACGGTGACGGCAAGCTCGTCGCGCAGAAGGAGATCGCTGCTGCGCAGGATTCGCTGCTCAACGGCAAAATGGGTGCGTGCGGCGCGCATCTGAACAAGGCGCTGCACGCCACCATGGGCAAGTAAACGCACCAGAGAGGGCCGGTCGTCGGACGATCGGCCCTACGCGTTGTAGATGGTTCTCTAAGGAGCGCGCGCCAGCTGCGTGGCGAAATAGGCGATGGTCTTGGAATAGACCTCGCTCTTGTTCCACTGCTTGAGCACCTCGAAATTCGGACTGCCCGGCTGCCAATCCTTGCCCTTCTGCCAGCCATAGCCGGCGAGATAATTGGCGGTGGAGGCGAGCACGTCGGGCGCGTTGTGCAAGAGATCGCGCTTGCCGTTGCCGTCGAAATCGACCGCGTATTTCATCCAGGACGACGGCATGAACTGGGTCTGACCGAGCTCGCCGGCCCAGGCGCCCTTCATCTCGGCTGGTGCGAGATCGCCGCGCTGGACGATGCGCAGTGCATCCAACAGCTCGGCGCGAAACTGCTCGGCGCGCCGGCAATCATAGGCCAGCGTCGCCAGCGAGCGGATGGTCGCGAACTTGCCGGTATTGACGCCAAAATCGGTCTCCAGACCCCAGATCGCGACCAGCACTTCGCCGGGAACGCCATAGGTCTGCTCGATGCGCGACAGCACCGAGCCGTATTGCTTCATCCTGTTGGAGCCGCGCTCCAAGCGGGGCGGCACCATGCGGCCGGAAAATTCCTCGAAGGTCTGGGCGAAGACCTTTTGCGAACGGTCGCGGTTGAGCACGCTCTGATCCAGCGTCACGCCGGCGAGTCCCGATGCAATGGCCTGTTGTGAGATGCCCTTGGCCGCAGCGTCAGTCTTGAGGTCGGTCAGCCAGGCATCGAAATTGCTCGAACCGCAGGCAACCGCGGCGGACGCCGGCTGGGCAGACAGGATTGACGCGGAGAGGGCGAAGGCTGCGAGAGCGAGACGAGAAATCGTCGAGGTCATTCGAGTAAATGAATTCCGTGAAGCGATCTGACCGGTGGGCGCAATCTCGGTCCGAACCGCGGCCAAAGCAAGGCGTGTGACACAGCGCGATCCTGCCCGAGCCGGGGCAGGATCGCATGTCACGATATCGTCAGACGTCCGTCCGGTTACGCCAGGGGAAGAGGTTGGCCGGGAAGTCGGCAGCCGGCTTGCGCGGACGATGCGGCGGGGGCGGCACCGGACGTGCACCGGGCTCCGAGACGATCACCTTGCGGTAGAGATGCCAGGTGGCATGGCCGAGCAGGGGGATCACCACGGTAAGGCCGAGGAAGGCCGGGATCGTGCCGAGCGCGAGCAGCACCGCCACGATCAGGCCCCAGGCCGCCGTCGGCACCGGGTTCCTCGCGACAACGCGCAGTGAGGTGCTCATCGCCTCGAACGCGCCGGCATGGCGGTCCAGCATCAAGGGGAACGACACGGCGCTGATGCAGAGTGCGGCGAGCGCGAACAGGAAGCCGGTGCCACAGCCGACCACGATCAGCCACCAGCCCTGCTGCGTCGTCAGCACGCGCGTCATGAAGTCCGAGATCCCGGTCACGCCCTCATAGCCGAACGCCGCGACATAGATCGCCTGCGCGGTTGCAACCCAGGTCACGAACAGAGCGAGTAGCAATGTGCCGAGGCCGAGCATCGCTCCGAACGAAGGCGAGCGCAGCACTTCCATGGCATCCCAGGCGCTGGCTTCTTCATAGCGTTCGCGCCGGCTGGAGAGCTCGTAGAGACCGAGCGCTGCGAAGGGGCCGATCAGTGCGAAGCCGGCGGCAAGGGGAAACAACAATGGCAGCACCGAATAGCCCATCACCACGCGGGCGAGCACGAGGCCGAGCACCGGGTAGATCACGCAGAGAATGATGGCGTGGCTCGGAACGGCCTTGAAATCCTCCCAGCCGCGCCGGAGCGCATCGTGCAGATCGGACAGCTGGATGGTTCGAATGACAGGTCCAGCCGCATCCGCGCTCTGGCCCATTGTGGGGACATTGCCCTGGTAGAGTGTGGCCATAGTCGCTAGCTCCCTTGCCGAGCGGCCGCCATCCGGCGCCGGCAAACGGCGCGAGCGGCCGCCATTTTTGAGTTTCGCGATTCCAACCAGACGCGAATTCCGGAAGGCATCGCGAGCTGAACGCGAAGCGTACGCCTATTTCCGAGTCCTGTCCCTTACGCTCGGGTGAGATTCGATGCCGCAGCGCAACCTCGACGATGTCATTCGGTCGTCATTTCGCCGCAGATAAGCTGATGCTGCTCGTTGGTTCGCAGAACTTCGCGGGCGCAACGCAGTAACTTGGTCTATAAGTGCCACTCAAGGCCCTTCCAACGGATCCTTTTCGGGGAGCAGATATGAGCATTTTCGGGAAAATCATGGGCGCGATCTTCGGTAGCCAGCCGGCTTCCGCCGCGCCCGCCGGTGGCGCAGCTTCGCCCGCTGGAGCGGCGCCGGGAGCATCGGCGCCGGCCGGAGCGCCCATGGCCGCGGTCGACGTCGCCGCGGTCGTCGACAAGGCGGTGGCCGCGCACAAGGGCGAGAAGCTGGAATGGCGTACCTCGATCGTCGACCTCATGAAGGCGCTCGACATCGATTCCAGCCTTGCAGCCCGCAAGGATCTCGCCAAGGAGCTGGGCTACACCGGCGACATGAACGACTCGGCGAGCATGAACGTCTGGCTGCACAAGCAGGTGATGTCCAAGCTCGCCGCCAATGGCGGCAAGCTGCCGCCGGAGATCAAGCACTGACCGACCGTCGGTCGTGCCGCAAGGGCCCGCGATCTCGCGGGCCCTTTTGCGTTCAGGCGACCAGATCCGCATCCTCCGGATGCCTGTCGAGATAATCGACGACGAAGCCGCAGCCGGCGATCACCTTCCTGCCGTCGCGCCGGATCAAGTCCAGCGCGCCCTTGACCAGCTCGGAGGCGATGCCGCGACCGCGGAGCGCGCGGGGCGTTTCGGTGTGGGTGATGATGACCGCCGTCGGCGTCAGCCGGTAATTGGCGAAGGCGATATCGTTGCCGACATCGAGTTCGAAGCGGCTCCTGTCCTTGTTGTCCCGTACCGATGCGGCCATGCAAGATCCTTCCGACGTGCGTCTTACGCATTGATCTAGGAGCCCGTCCCCGTCCTTGGCAAGGCGCGGCCAAGGGAGACTTGCCGCACGGCAGATATCTGCAACGCGCGTGCCTGTAGCTGCAGTGCAGTATGAGAAGTCATCCTTGGTGAACACCACGCCGGCTCCAATAATTGCGGCGCCGCTCTTGCAAGTTCCACGGCGGCTCCCACGTCCTCTCAAGGACATACGCCCGAATGCGGCCGGCAGGGTCGCTAGACATTCGGAGTGTCATGATTGCCAGCCGCAGACGTATGCCTCTTTGTAGGAGGTTACGATGTCGGACTTTGGTTTCTTGAATACTCATCGAACATGGGAAGACTGGTGCGGGATGCTGCTCGGCGCGCTCATCGTGGCTTCGCCGTGGTTTCCCATCCAGGATCCGGCGATTGCCGGGCACCAGACGGCGATCCTGAATACGGTCGCAATCGGTCTGGTCGTGTTTGGCATCAGCCAGCTCGAATATGTCGCCTTGCAGCGCTGGCAAGAGGTAACGACGATCCTCGTCGGACTGTGGCTCATCGCCTCGCCTTACGCCCTCGGCTATTCCGCTGACGGCTTTCTCCGCATCTACCACACGAGCCTCGGCGCGGCGGTGGTGCTGCTGGGCATACTTCAGCTTTGGCAGGACTGGGATCTGAATGATCAGGACATGCTCAAGCACGGACAATAGACCGTAGATGTCGGCCGGCCCGCTGGCTACGGGCGGCGGGCCTGTGCTCTCATCGCGCTACGAGGTCTGCATAGTCCGGATGCTTTTCGATCCACGCCTTCACGAACGGGCATTGCGGGATCAGCTTCAATCCGTCGGCGCGGACCTGGTCGAGCGCGCCTTGCACCAGCTTCGAGCCGACGCCCTTGCCGCCGAGCTCCTTCGGCACGTCGGTGTGCTCGAACGTGATCACGTCGCCGTCGAGCTTGTAATGCTCGGTCGCAAGATGGCCTTCCACCGCGAGCTCGTAGCGGCAATGGTCCTTGTTGTTGATGACGTTGCTCATGTTGTCGACCTTCCAGCTGCCAGCCTCGCGCACCAAGTCATAACGCACGGTCGGGCCGGCCGGTTTCGGATGTTGAGGTCGTTCGGTTCAATCGGCCGCTTTGGCGAGCCTGGAATCTTCGGGCTGTTGCTGCGGACGCAGGCATCCCTGGCAGATCACCAGGGAGCGGTTGACCCTTGCATCCTGCTCAGCTTCGCTGCCGTCCTGCGCTTGCCACCACTCCTTCGAATGGGGCTGAAGCCCGGCCTGCGCGCTGCTTGGCTCGGTTCGGGCCGCGGTCCGTGTTGGTTGTGGGGCAGCACGCGGCCGATTGGGATCCTCGCCGGCGCCATCCCAGGCATAACGGGCCGGCTTGAAGGCCGGATCGGACGCCAGATGCGCCTGCGGCGCCACGGCACATCCGGCGAGCGCCAGCGACAACAGAAGGAAGGCAGGCGCTTTGACCATGATGCGGCACTCTGTACGCGAGAACTGAGCGAGGGTGCGCCGATCATGTTTAAAATTCCCTGAACGATTGCGGCCGCACCGGCGACCAACCCGCATGCGTTATCTGATCCTGATGCTCGCTCTGTTCAGCTCTGCCGTGCGCGCCGAGGATACAAGGACGTTCAATCCAGCCGACTATCCGGCCGGCGTGCAGAAGGCGCTGCGCTACGCCAATGAGGAATGCACCAGTCAGGACGGCGGCGAGGTGAGCTTCGCGCCGGATACGGTGCGCAGGATCGATCTCACCGGTGATGGCCGCGACGACTACATCGTCGATTTCGGCGAGACCAAATGCGGAGATCGCGAGACCACCTATTGCGGAACCGGCGGTTGCGTCATCAAGATCCTGGCGACGTTGCCAGATGGCAACTTGCGCGAGGTGTTTGACGGCTACGTCCTCCGCTACAAGATCATGCCCCCGCCGACGAAGCGCGGTGCTGCGCGCAGTATCCGCTTCGATCTGCATGGCAGCTTCTGCGGCGGCTTTGGTCCGCAGGCCTGCGTCAAGCAGAAGACCATCACGGCGACGCCGTTTGCATTCAAGCAACCGTAGGGGAGCCGTGCATCCGGCGGCCTTGCAGGGGCGCGGGGGATGGCGATAAATGGGCTGCAATGAGCGGGTAGCCAGCGTGCCGTCCGCCTTCGAAGAGGAAGCCCCATGCAGCCCCTGCGCATGTCCCGCCGCGTCATGAATCTCGCTTACATGCTGACCCAGAATGCGCGGCGGCATGGGCCGCGTCCCGGCTTCGTCTGGGGAGACAAATCCTGGACCTGGCGCCAGATCGACGCGCAGGTCTCGGCGCTGGCGGCGGCGCTCGCCGCGCGCGGCATCACCAAGGGCGACCGCATCCTGGTCCATTCCAAGAATGGCGACGAGATGTTCTTCTCGATGTTCGCGGCATTCCGGCTCGGCGCGGTCTGGGTGCCCACCAATTTCCGCCTGATGCCGGATGAGGTCACCTATCTCGCGCAGGCCTCCGGCGCCAAGGCGTTTTTATGCCATGTCGATTTTCCCGAGCACGCCGCGGCCGTGAAGGGTGGGGCGCTCGAGTTCACCTGGAGCATCGACGGCAAGGCCGCCTTCGGCGAGCGCTCGGTTGCTGATGCCATTGCCGCGCAAGCTGGCGCCAGTGTCGCGAATGCCGATGTCGAGCATGACGATCCCTGCTGGTTCTTCTTCACCTCCGGCACCACCGGGCGCTCCAAGGCGGCGGTGCTGACCCACGGCCAGATGGGATTTGTCGTCACCAACCATCTCGCCGATCTCACCCCCGGCGTGACCGAGGCGGATGCCTCGCTGGTGGTCGCGCCGCTGTCGCATGGCGCCGGCGTGCATCAGCTGGTGCAGACCGCGCGCGGCGTGTGCACCGTCTTGTTGCCGACCGAGAGGTTCGACATCGACGAGGCGTTCCGCCTGATCGAAGAGCATCGGGTCGCCAATCTCTTCACCGTGCCGACGATCTTGAAGATGATGGTCGAGCACCCCGCCGTCGACAAATACGATCATTCCTCGCTGCGTCACGTGATCTATGCCGGCGCGCCGATGTATCGCGAGGACCAGAAGACCGCGTTGAAGAAGCTCGGCAAGGTCATCGTGCAGTATTTTGGCCTCGGCGAGGTCACCGGCAACATCACCGTGCTGCCGGCGGCGCTGCACGATCCCGAGGACGGCCCGCACGCCAAGATCGGCACCTGCGGCTTCGAACGCACCGGCATGCAGGTTTCGATCCAGGACGACGCGGGCCGCGAGCTCGCGGCCAACCAGAGCGGCGAGATCTGCGTGATCGGCCCTGCCGTTCTCGCCGGCTATTACGACAACCCTGAAGCCAATGCGAAGGCATTCCGCAACGGCTGGTTCCGCACCGGCGATCTCGGCCACATGGACGAGGAGGGCTTCGTCTACATCACCGGCCGCGCGTCCGACATGTACATCTCCGGCGGCTCCAACATCTATCCGCGCGAGATCGAGGAAAAGATCCTGACGCATCCCGCGGTCGGTGAGGTCGCGGTGCTCGGCGTGCCCGATGCGACCTGGGGCGAGGTCGGCGTCGCCGTTTGCGTTGCGCGGGACGGCGAGAAGCCGGTGAGCGAAGCCGAGATGGCGGCGTTCCTCTCGCCGAAGGTGCCGCGCTACAAGATGCCGAAGCGGTTCTTCTTCTGGGAGGCGCTGCCGAAATCCGGCTATGGCAAGATTCCCAAACGCATGGTGCGCGACGAGCTCGAGGCGCGCGGGCTGCTCGATCTCGACAAGACGAAAGCTGGCTGAGCGGTGGCGATGCGGAGTATCAAGCAGCCGGGCGCGCCCATCGCAGAACGCACCCAATGGGTGGAGGCGAGGGGACGTGCCTTCTCGTTCACGCTTCCGGCAGGGCTGCCGCTGCTGGAAGCCGCCCGGCGCGGCTTTGCGGCCGAAGGTTTTACGAGCGGCGTGCTCAGCTTCCGGCGCGGCGCGCTCGGGCCGTTCGGCTACGTCATGCCGGCGCTGTCGAAGACCGGCGAGAACGCCGCCTTCTACAGCGACACGTTCCGGCCGGCTGGCGTGACGCGCACGAGGCTCGGCAGCATGACGCTCGGCATGCGGGACGGCGCGCCGTTCTTTCATTGCCATGGGCTCTGGACCGAAGCCGACGGCGGGGACAGTGGTGGCCACATGCTGCCGGACGAGACCGTCGTCGCCGAACCGTTCGAGGTCGAGGCCTTCGGTCTGGACGGTGCGATGTTCACCGCCGAACCCGATCCGGAGACTAATTTCAAGCTGTTCGGCCCGGTGGCCGCTGAGAGCACGGGCGCGCCCACGACCAGCCGCGCTTTCGCGCTCCGGCTGCGCCCGAACCAAGATTTTGCTGGCTCGCTCGAAGAGTTCTGCCGCGCGCACGGCATGATGCGGGCGAGGATCCATGGTGGCGTCGGTTCGACCATCGGCGCACGCTTCACCCATGGCGGCGTGACCGAGCCATTTGCGACTGAGGTTGCGGTGACGGCCGGGCTGATCGCGCCCGGGCACTCTGGCGCGCTCGAAGCTGCGCTCGACGTTGCGCTGATCGACTACACCGGCGGCTTGGCCGAGGGCCGTCTGATCCGCGGCGACAATCCCGTGCTGATGACGATGGAGCTGGTGCTGGAGGCGCTGGACTAGCTTTGGAACGGGTGGCGCGAGAAGCCTCTTTGCAATCATTATCGTTCCCGTTATGTTCCGATCCCAGGGAGAGGCTCGGAGGCTGGCAATGGCGCGGAGAGGCTATCGGACGATCAACTTGCCGGCGCCGTATCTGAAGCGGGTCTGGCTCGACCCGCTGCAGGTGGGTGATCGCGAGGCCTATCCGTTTTGTCTGCCCATCTTCTCGGATGATTTCGAGCTCAACTTCGACACCGCCATCACGATCATCGTCGGAGAGAACGGCACCGGTAAGTCGACGATCCTCGAGGGCATCGCATCGCTCGCCGGCTACGATGATGCCGGAGGCGGCAAGGGTTATAGGCCGGTCGACCACTCCGAAGCACGCGAGAAGATGGGCGGCCAACTCTCCAAGGCGCTGCGCGCGAGCTGGCTGCCGAAGATCACCAACGGCTGGTTTTTTCGCGCCGAGAGTTTTTTCTCGGTGGCGCGGTATCTGGACAAGGCCGCACGTGATGCCGGCCAGGTCGGCCCCGATTTCCTGTCCCACTCCCACGGCGAAGGCTTCCTGCGCTTCTTCGAGGAGCGCTGTCAGCGCCAGGGCATCTTCATTTTCGACGAGCCGGAATCGGCACTGTCGCCGGCACGTCAGATCGAGTTTTTGAAGCTGCTGCGGCAGATGGAGGATTCCCGGATCTGCCAGGTCATCATGGCGACCCACGCGCCCATGCTGATGGCTTACCCGAATGCGCGGCTGCTGCGGCTCGGGAAATACGGCCTGGAGCCTGTTACGGTCGAGGAGACGGATCATTATCGCTTGATGCGGGAGTTTTGTGCGGACCCGCGCGGATTTGTTGAGGCGACGCTGAGGGAGTGATGAGCGCGGTTGGCACTCGCTCTCTCCGCCGTCATTGCGAGGAGCACTTGCGACGAAGCAATCCAGAATCCCTCCGCGGAGAGGGTCTGGATTGCTTCGCTGCGCTCGCAATGACGGCGTGTGGAGCAGCAGCATTCTCTTCTCTCGTGTCCCGGACGCGACGCAGCGCGTAGCGGTGCGGCGCAGAGCCGGGACCCAGGAAGTCGCACGGATTGCTGCTGGATGGGCCCCGGCTCTGCATCGCACCGCCGAAGGGGCGCTGCGCTGCGTCCGGGGCACGAGCGCCAAATACCAATCCAAATCGCACACGCGCCCCTGCGTTCTCGCGGCGTATTCCGCCCGAGCTTTGCGGCCGTTGCCGCCCTCGAAAACGCCGAGGGCGCAGGGAAGGCCGGGTGCCGGCTGGCACCCGCGGTCCACTGTGCGAAGCGTGTGCTAAAACAGCTGCACAGCGGCATACAGGTGAAGCCAAACATCCGGCCTTCCCTGCGCAGTGGTTTTACGGCTTATGTCGTGATCTCCCCGGGGAGCGATGCACTATTGCCCCCGTCGCCTTGCGGATGGCTGATGCGCGGACCCGGTTGGGCCGCCACATCACCGCAACACTTGGCGCACAGACCCCGGGCGCCAGGACCACACGATTTTGCCGTACGCAGGCTGCGCCGGTCGTATGCGCGCGGGTGAGCTGCTCACGGTGTGACCCGCCCTGCAATCACCCTCGCGCCGACGCCGCCTGCATCCACCACGTCCCATCCCGCGTGTCGTGACGATCGCGATGCGCCCCTCGGCCGGGTTGGGATGGCTTTCTATACGATAATCCGAAGTTCTGATAAAGAGAAATATTTTGACGCGATGGCGTTGACCCTCCCATGGGGTATTTTGCCCGACGGGCAGCGCAACAGATTGTGGGTTGGGCCGAGCGTCGCCGCAACGGCGCCACGAACCGGTCTCCCCTCGGCCCCAAAATACGCTAGGATGACCGGAGCGCGCCTTAAGTCGCGCGTGATCAACTGGACGTATGAGGAAACGAGATGAGGGTGACGATTGGACGGCGCACGGCCGTGGCTGCGGCGCTGGCTGTAATTGGGGCGGCAGGCTTGACGGCGACCTTTGGCCCGGCCTGGGCGCATGGGCCGACCCGGCAGAAGGTGCGGGAATCCATCGAGATCAGTGCGCCGCCGGCCAAGGTCTGGGCCGCGATCTCCAACTTCCAGGACATGAGCTGGCTCCCGATCGTCACCAAGACCGCGGGTGAGAAGGGCAACGAGATCGGCGCGACGCGGACGCTGACCCTGACGGGCGGCCCGACGGTCGAGGAGGAGCTCTACAAATACGAGCCGGACATGCTGAGCTATTCCTACCGGATCACCAAGGTCGACGTGAAGGTGCTGCCGGTGACCAATTATTCCTCGACCTTGACGGTGTCGCCGGCGCCTGACGGCAAGTCCAAGCTGGAATGGGCCGGCGCGTTCTACCGCGGCTTTCCCAACAACGATCCGCCGCCGGAGCTGAGCGACGAGGCCGCGGTGAAGGCGGTGAGCGGGCTTTACAAGACCGGCCTCGAGGCGCTGAAGAAGAAAATCGAAAGCGGTAGCTGATCGTGCGGGCACCGGACTTGCGGGCGCTGCTCCTGGCGGCGCTCGCCGCCGGCCTTTGCTGGGCCGGTCTCGGCAGCGCGTGCGCCGAAGAGGCGTTCGTCACCAACCAGCTCAGCGACGATCTGATGGTCGTGGACCTCGCGACCTCGCGGAGCGTGGCAACCATCGCCATCGGCGGCAAGCCGGCGGGGGTGGCCGTCAGCGCGGACGGGCGCTTTGCCTATGTGACGAGCCCCGACGCCAAGGCGGTGACGGTCGTCGACGCCGCAGCACGCCAGGTCGCGGGCCGGATTGAGGTCGGCGGCGGGCCGCTCGGCATTGCGGTGGCGCCCGATGGCAAGACCGTCTATGTCGCCGACTGGTATGCGGCTGCGGTGCGGGTGATCGATACGGCCACGCGCAGCGTCACCGCCAGCATCGCGGTCGGCGCCTCGCCCTCGGGGCTGGCGGTGACGCCTGATGGCAAGCTGCTGCTCTCGGCGGATCGTGACGACGACAGCGTCTCGGTGGTGGACACGACAACGGGCCAGCGCAAGACGACGATCAAGGTCGGGACCCGTCCGTTCGGCGTCACCATCGATGCCGATGGCAAGCGCGCCTACACCGCCAATGTCGGCTCCGACGACGTCTCCGTGATCGACATCGCGGAGGCGCGCGAGATCGGCCGCGTGCCGGTCGGCATGCGGCCCTATGCAGTGGCGCTGACGCATGGCCGCGGCTTCGTCAGCGATCAATATGGCGGCACCGTCAGCGTGTTCGACCTGGCGAGCCTGAAGCCGATCAAACGCATCAATGTCGGCGACTATCCCGAAGGCATTGCCGCGACATCGGACGGCAAGCGCATCATCGTCGCCTGCTGGGAGAGCAACACGCTAAGCATCATCGACGCGACTGATCTGAAGGTGATCGGCGAGATCAAGACCGGCGACGGCCCAAGGGCGTTCGGGGCGTTTCTGCGGAGGACGGAGTAGGGGGCGGTAGCCCGCGTGAGCGCAGCGACATGCGGGGCAGAGCCCTCCTTATCCACCGGCATTCCCGGATATCGCTTCGCTCATCCGGGCTACGGCACCGGGGCACAGCGCCGATATAATCTCATCCATCCGCTCGAACGTATGGTCCGGCCCGAGCGCCCGCAGCGCCGCCGGTGCCGCGTAGCCCCAGCACACGGCACCGCAAGCAATCCCGACCGCGCGCGCCGCCTCGATGTCGCGGACCTCGTCGCCGATCGCAATGACGCGGGCAGGCTCGACGCCCGCGCGGCGGATGACGCGGCGGAATTTCGCGGGCTTGCCGAACAGCGATGCCGCGCAATCGAAATGCGCGAACAGGGCGGCAGCCTCGCCGAGCTTTTCGCGCGCATTGGCCTCGCTGTCCGACGTCACCAGCGCGAGCTGCATGCCGTTGTCGGCCAGCGTCCGCAGCATTGCTTCGACACCCGCAAACAGCGAAATCTCCGCCGCTGCCTCCGCCTTCAGCCGCCGCGCATGCCGCGCGATCGCCGGCAGCTTCCACAGCGGCACCTCAAGCTGGCTGAGGATCTCGCGGCTCGACGCATGCCGCAGCCCCTCGATGTCCTCATCCCTCACGCGGCGAAAGCCGAAGCGGTCGGCGACATCGTTGATGGTGCGCAGGAACCACGGAAAGCTGTCGGCGAGGGTGCCGTCGAGATCGAAGATGGCGAGGGCGTAGGGCATGGAGCCGGATTGTTGAGCTCGCTGACAAGCGAAATGTGGCGTGCTATCATTCGACAGAATTCGAGGATAGCCATGCGGCACGAACGCATTGAAATCAACCCGGCAATCATGGCCGGCAAACCCGTGATCCGCGGGACGCGCGTGCCGGTCGAACTTGTGTTGCGCGAACTGGGTGCGGGTATGACCGCCGAGGCCATCATCGCGGAGCACCCGCGGTTGACGGCCGACGATATTCGGGCATCTCAGGCTTTTGCGGCCGACTATTTGGCCGACGAAGACATCATTTATCGCTGAACCATGCTCTGGCTCGCTGACGAGTGCGTCACGGTCTCTCTGGTTCGAGAGCTCCGGGGCGCCGGTCACGACGTGCTCTATATTGCTGAATTTGCTGCCAGTCTGAGCGACGTGGAGGTCATCGCGCTGGCGTCGCGGGAGGGACGTCTTCTCCTCACGGCTGACAAGGATTTCGGCGAGCTTGTCTTTCGTCGCGGCCAAGCCGTTCCAGGTCTCGTCTTGTTACGTATCGATCCGGAGAGCGGACCGCTCGGACGCAGGCGGCTATTGGAAGCAGTCGATCAGTTTGGCCAAAGGCTCTTCGGCCGCTTTGTCGTGGTGGACGAGGTTCGTTTTCGATCCCGTCCTTTGTAGCGTCATCCCGACATCGAACGAGTCACCGCAACTTGCGGACGTGGACATTGATGTCGAGACCGACGTTCTTGACGCAAGTCTGGGTGGTCCGATGTGAGCCGCCCTCGTGCCAGCGACCGTCCCGCGCCCGGACACCGCTGACATTGGCCAGCTTCAGGCACCGCCATTGCGGCAGCGGTCCGCTGCTCTTGCCGGCAAATTGCCAGGCGAGCACAGCTTCCTCGCCGCTCTTGTCGGTGCCGATGATGTGCGGGCATAGTTCGCGATGTCGGCCCTCGTAGACGCAGGTCGCCTGCTGTCCATCGAGGATCGCGTTGCGGAAGAGTGTATAGGTTCGGCTGGGCATCGCTCCCTCCAGATCGCCTCATCTGGCGTGTGGCTGACCGACGATGCGCCGCCGGAGTTTTTGGCGTAGCTTACGTCCGGGATTTCCAGACGGTCTCTTCGGTCCAGCCGAACTTGGCGAACTCGGCAGCCCGGAGTGGCGCTTCGCCTTCCGCAAAGAACTCGTCGAGTTGCGGCGGCGCGACGGTTGTCTCGGACAGCATGGCATGCGCCTGTCCCCGATGATGGATCTGGTGCTGGAAGAGATGCATGAGCAGCCGGTCACACCGCTCGGTCTGCACGCGTGTATCGCGGTTGATCTTTACGACGCCATCGAGCCGCGCGGGCGTCAGTGCATCGCAGATGGCGATCAGGCGCCTGTCCATTGCAGCTTGCGCAGACTTCAGCGCAGCGAGAGCAGGAAAAGGCACCTCGTTCTTCCAGGCCGCCGGCCCGAGCCAGCCACCCTCGAGTGCATCGATGTAGAACAGGTCGATGATGTAGATGTGGTTCAGCGTACGCTGCAGGCTTGGAAAGAAGCCGGTGCGGTGGGCTTCGAGTTCCGGCTGGGACAACGCGGCGCAGGCCGCGAGCAGCCGATGGTTCGCCCAGGCATTGTTGTAGGCGAAGGCGCGATAGGTTTGCACAAGTCCTGCGGACATGTCGGTTCTTCCCCGATCGTGCGTGGTTCGTCGGGCGGGATCACGATGCGTGGTCCAGCTCGTTGCGCAGGAAGAGCAGTGGCGGATTACGCTTCGCTAATCCGCCCTACGGCTTCGGTTCAGAGCAACTACTCCGCCGCCTCGCTCGTGCTCCGCCGCTTCGGCTTCCCTGCCTTCTTCAGCACCGGCGCCAAAAACTTCCCCGTGTAGCTCCTTGGCGCCTTCGCGATATCCTCCGGCGGGCCCCAGGCGACGATCTCGCCGCCGCCGTCGCCGCCTTCGGGGCCGAGGTCGATGACCCAATCTGCGGTCTTGATGACTTCGAGATTGTGCTCGATGACGACAACCGTGTTGCCCTGCGCGACCAGCTCGTGCAGCACCTCCAAGAGCTTCTTGACGTCGTGGAAGTGCAGGCCGGTGGTCGGCTCGTCCAGGATGTAGAGCGTGCGGCCGGTGGCGCGCTTGGACAGCTCCTTGGCCAGCTTGACGCGCTGGGCTTCGCCGCCGGAGAGCGTCGTCGCCTGCTGGCCGACGTGGATGTAGTCGAGACCGACGCGGTGCAGCGTCTGGAACGTCTCGCGCACGCGCGGCACCGCCTTGAAAAAGTCAGCGGCTTCCTCGACGGTCATGTCGAGCACGTCGGCGATGCTCTTGCCCTTGAACAGCACCTCCAGCGTCTCGCGGTTGTAGCGCTTGCCCTTGCAGACGTCGCAGGTGACGTAGACGTCGGGCAGGAAGTGCATCTCGATCTTGATGACGCCGTCGCCCTGGCAGGCCTCGCAGCGGCCGCCCTTGACGTTGAAGGAGAAGCGGCCGGGCTCGTAGCCGCGCGCCTTGGACTCGGGCAGGCCGGCGAACCATTCGCGGATCGGCGTGAAGGCCCCGGTGTAGGTCGCGGGGTTGGAGCGCGGGGTGCGGCCGATCGGCGACTGGTCGATGTCGATGATCTTGTCGATGTGCTCGAGGCCCTCGATGCGGTCGTGCGGGGCTGCGCCTTCGCTGGCATTGTTCAGCTTGCGGGCGATGGCGCGATAGAGCGTGTCGATGAGGAGCGTCGACTTGCCGCCGCCGGACACGCCGGTGACGGCGGTGAACAGGCCGAGCGGAATTTCGGCGGTGACGTTCTTGAGGTTATTGCCGCGCGCGTTGACCACCTTGATGGTGCGGCGATGGTTCGGCGGGCGCCGCTCCGGCACCTCGACCTCGAGCTCGCCGGTCAGATACTTGCCGGTGAGCGATTTCGGGTTGCGCATGATCTCGGCGGGCGTGCCTTCGGCGATGATGTTGCCGCCATGCATGCCGGCGCCGGGGCCGATGTCGAGGACGTGGTCGGCGAGGAGGATGGCGTCCTCGTCATGCTCGACAACGATCACGGTGTTGCCGAGGTCGCGCAGTCGCTTGAGGGTGTCGAGCAGGCGGGCGTTGTCGCGCTGGTGCAGGCCGATCGAGGGCTCGTCCAGCACGTAGAGCACGCCTGTCAGGCCCGAGCCGATCTGCGAGGCCAGGCGAATGCGCTGGCTCTCGCCGCCGGACAGCGTGCCGGAGGAGCGGGACAGCGTGAGATAGTTGAGACCGACGTCGAGCAGGAAGGTGAGGCGCTCGCGGATCTCCTTGAGGATGCGGCCGGCGATCTCGTTCTGCTGTGCGTTCAGCGCGTCGGGCACGGTCTCGAACCATTCGCCGGCCTTCCTGACCGACAGCTCCGAGATCTCGCCGATATGCTTGGTCCCGATCTTGACGCAGAGCGCCTCGGGCTTGAGGCGGAAACCCTTGCAGCCCTCGCATGGCACGTCGTGGAAATACTTCGCCAGCTCCTCGCGCGCCCACTCGCTTTCGGTTTCGCGGTAGCGGCGGTTGATGTTGGTGATGACGCCCTCGAACGGCTTCTTGGTGTCGTAGGAGCGCACCCCGTCCTCGTAGGAGAACTTGATCTCGTCCTCGCCGGAGCCGTGCAGGATCGCGTCTTTCGTTTTCTTCGGCAGATCCTTCCACTTGGTGGTCAGCGTGAACTTGTAGTGCTTGCCCAGCGCAGTCAGCGTTTGCACATAATAGGGCGAGGACGATTTGGCCCAGGGCGCGATCGCGCCCTTGCCGATAGCGAGCTCCTTGTCGGGGATCACGAGATCCTCGTCGACATGCTGCTCGACGCCGAGGCCGCCGCAGGCGGGGCAGGCACCGTAGGGGTTGTTGAAGGAAAAGAGCCTGGGCTCGACCTCGGGAATGGTGAAGCCGGAGACCGGGCAGGCGAACTTTTCCGAGAACAGCATGCGCTCGGGACCGCTCTTGTCGTGGATCTTCGCGGTCTTCTTTTTCTCTTTCTCTTCGGCGGGTGCCGCCGCCGGCGCGTCGGCGAATTCGACGACGGCAAGGCCCTCGGTGAGCTTCAGCGCGGTCTCAAAGCTCTCGGCGAGACGCTGGCCGATGTCGGCGCGCACCACGATGCGGTCGACGACGACGTCGATGTCATGCGGGAATTTCTTGTCGAGCGTCGGCGCTTCCGCCAGCTCATGGAAGGTGCCGTCGATCTTGACGCGCTGAAAACCCTTCTTGAGCCATTCGGCGAGCTCCTTGCGGTACTCGCCCTTGCGGCCGCGCACGACCGGCGCGAGCAGATAGAGGCGCGTCCCCTCGGGCAGCGCCAGCACGCGGTCGACCATCTGCGAGACGGTCTGGCTCTCGATCGGAAGGCCCGTGGCCGGCGAATAGGGCACGCCGACGCGCGCCCAGAGCAGGCGCATGTAGTCGTAAATCTCCGTCACGGTGCCGACGGTGGAGCGCGGGTTCTTCGAGGTCGTCTTCTGCTCGATCGAGATTGCCGGCGACAGGCCGTCGATCTGGTCGACATCAGGCTTCTGCATCATCTCCAGGAACTGGCGCGCATAGGCCGACAGCGATTCGACGTAGCGGCGCTGGCCTTCGGCGTAGATCGTGTCGAAGGCGAGCGAGGATTTTCCGGAGCCTGACAGGCCCGTGAACACCACCAGCTTGTCGCGGGGAATCTCGACATCGATGTTCTTGAGGTTGTGCTCGCGCGCGCCACGGATCGTAATTGCGCGCAGGTGTGCCCCCGCGTTCTGCTGTTGGCGCTTCGCCTTGATCACTTCATCCATCCGAGTTGCCCTCAAGGAAGCCCAAAGGCTCGCGATCGCGCCAACGTCAAGGCGCGCTTCGCCCGGAACCGGGATCGGCGCCGATGGGGTTGGCAGCGAACGTAGGAAGAACGCGGGCCGATTTCCAGAGGGAGTTGCGAATCGTCAACGGATTGTTGGCGCACTGGCGGCATCTGGCAGGAGCGCGGCGGGCGGAACCTCGCGGGCAGTGCCGCGCACCAACAAAAAGGCCGGCGCGAGGCCGGCCTTTCGTGACGATGACGCGTCGGTAGATCGGGACGTCCGATCAATATCGGGCGACCACCGGGCCGCCAAAGGTGTAGTTGAGGCGGACGGTGCCCATGTCGACGTCCTGCTTGATACGGTCGATGCGGTCGTTGACACCGAGAATCGTGAACGAGTTGTTGCGGCGGCCCATGAACAGATGGTCGTATTCGATGGCTACGGACCAGTTCGGGGCGAAACCGAATTCCACGCCAGTGCCGACCGCGCCACCCCAGCGCGTCTCGCTGGCGCTATCGAGGACGACGCCGCCCAGCAGACCGTTATATTTGGCGTGCGTGACGGCCGCGCCACCCTTCACATACCAAAGCACGTTGTTCCAGGCGTAGCCGATCTGGCCGGTGAACAGGCCCAGCGCATCGATCTTGGTCTGGTTGACCAGCGGCGGCGGCCCAAGCACCAAGCTCGTATTCGAGCCCTTCAGGTTGGCCCAGTCGCCCTGAGCTTCGAGACCGAACACCCAGTTGGCCGACTGCCAGCGATAGCCAACCTGGCCACCGACGACGCCGCCGGTCGCGTTGTGACAGCCTTCGGGCGTGTCCGGTCCTGCAATGCCGAAGATATTGTTGACGTCCCAGCAATTGCGGCTCGAGGCGCCACCGCCGTTGATGCCGATGTAAAAACCGCTCCAATTGTACATTGCGATCGGCGCGATCGGCGCCTTGGTGTAGGGGCGGGCCGCCAAATCGGCCGCCGAGGCCGGTGCCAACGCGCTGAGTACGAGCAAACCAGCCGAAGCCAGCAAAATCTTCTTCATATCGATTCCCCAGTTCCGTTTCTCGTTTCTGCCTTCCGGAAAGCGGAAGAGCAGCGGACGCTATGATGATCCGACCAATGCCATTGTTTTACACCAATGAAGCCAAAGGTTGTGTCACCCGGGCGCCACATCTCTCCAAAAACGCTGGCTGGCAAGCGGGTTGTCGCGCACAAACAAAAAGGCCGGCGCGAGGCCGGCCTTTCGTAACGCGAAGCGTTGGAGCGAGCTCAGTACTTGGCGACCACCGGGGCGCCGAAGTGATAGTTCACGCCGACCTGCACGGTGTGGAAGTTGAGCGTGCCGGAGGGCACGGCGCCCGAGAAGTAGGTCTCGCCGCCGAGGCTGCGATAGAGATACTCGCCCTTGACCGACCACTGCGGAGCGAAGAACGCTTCGACGCCGGCGCCGACGGTCCAGCCCGAGTGCCACTTGCTGTCGGAGACGGTCACACCGAGCGCCGAGAGGCTGAGCTTGTTGTCGATCCAGGCGTAACCACCGGTGCCGTAGAACAGGACGTTGTTCACGGCCCAGCCGATACGGCCGCGCACGGTGCCGAGCGCGTCGGTCTTGGACGATACGGTCAGGCCGAGCGCGGTGGCGGAGGCGCTGACGTCAGCCCACGAACCATCGGCCTCGAGGCCGAACACGACGTTGCCGGTCTGCCAGTTGTAGCCGGCGGTGCCGCCGACGAAGCCGCCCTTCATCTTCGGGTCGCCCGAAGAGGCTTCCCAGGCGCCGCCACCGACGATACCGAGGTAGAAGCCGGTCCAGTTGTAGACCGAAGCCATCGGAGCGACCGGAGCCTTGGTATAGGGGCGGGCTGCGAGATCAGCAGCCGAAGCGGGAGCTGCCAGAGCGAACAAACAGGCCGAAGCCAACAAAACCTTCTTCATTTTCAACTTAATCCCAGTCCCAGTTTCTGTTGTTGCCTTCCGCGGGCGGAAGGGCAGCGGACTCTGTGTCCAACTGAGGCCGTACTTACACCACCAAAGCCGCAAGTTGTGTCTCCTAAAAGCCACACGGCTGCCCAAAACGTAAGCGTGACTGACTCATCCGGCTTGCGGTCAAACGAAAAAGGCCGGCGCGAGGCCGGCCTTAGACTTCAATGATATCAGAGGGATATCAGTACCTGGTGGTGCCCAGCCCGCCCCAGTTGAAGTGATAGTTCACGCCTGCCTTGACGGTGTGAACGGTATCGGTCCACTCGGAGCGGTTGGCGGGCACTGGGGTGTACTGGATCGTGCTGCGGCCGAAGTCGATGTAGTTGTATTCGATCTTGGCCGACCAGTTCGGAGCGAACATGTATTCCGCGCCGGCGCCGACGGTCCAACCCCAGCGCCAGTCGTTTTGGGCGAAGGTTGGGGAGGGGACCAAAGCGGGATCATAACGATGCTGGATGTCGCCGACCGCGGCACCGCCGCTGACGAAGAACAGAGCGGGGCCGGTTGAATAACCGAGGCGGCCCTTGATGTCGCCGAAACCGCGAATCCTCGTGAAGTAGGTATCGCCAAGGCCGGCATTGATCTCGGCGGAACGGCCGTTGATGTCAGCCCAGTGGTAATCACCCTCGATGCCGAATACGACCGGACCCGACTGCCAGTTGTAGCCGAACACGCCACCGACAAAGCCGCCCGTGGTGTCGTAGTCTTGAGATCCAGCAAAGATCGCCGTATTCGGAGCGCCAAAGAAGGTTTCGTCGCTGCGGCCCCAGGCACCGCCGCCCTGCACACCGACGTAGAAGCCGGTCCAGCTATAGATCGGAGCGGGGGGCGCGACCGGCGCCTTCGTATAGGGACGGGCTGCGAGGTCCGCAGCACCGGCCGGAGCCGAGAGGGTCAGCGCAACCGCGCCGGCGAAGCCGATCAGGATCTTCTTCATTGCAATCTCCCCAGTCGTATCCGCCTCTCAGAGTTCCCCGAGGCGGACTATCAGGCGCGAGGCCCATTTGCATCAATTCGAAGCACAACGATAGCTCGATTGGGCGGCAGAGTCCGTGCCCGGAGCGCAACAGTTGGGGGTAATCGACCTGTCCGTAACTTAATGAATGTTAAGTGGTATTTGCCATTCACGGGAACTCGATCCGGTTCCATCCCAATTGCCATCACAGCGCCATTTTGCCGCCATCCCGTCTCCACATTTGGCGGTGATTTCTGTAGGAACAAATCTGGAACAGATTGCCAGTCGGTGCTATATAGTGGGGATAACCTTGGGGTGACGGGCTGAGCGGCGCCTGCAAGTGTATAGGGTCGCCTCAACAGGCGCAGAGGAACGCGGTTAGCGCGCTCGGCCTTTTGAATTCAGTGGCATTCGGAGTGGAGAGCGGCGATGGCGGGAAGCGTCAATAAGGTCATTCTGGTTGGAAATCTCGGCAAGGATCCTGAAATCCGCCGCACCCAGGACGGGCGGCCGATCGCGAATCTGAGCATCGCCACCTCGGAGACCTGGCGCGACAAGAATTCCGGCGAGCGCAAGGAGAAGACCGAGTGGCACCGCGTCGTGATCTTCAATGAAGGTCTCTGCAAGGTCGCCGAGCAATACCTGAAGAAGGGCGCCAAGGTTTACATCGAGGGCGCGCTCCAGACCCGCAAATGGACCGATCAGAGCGGCGTCGAGAAGTACTCGACAGAGGTGGTGCTCCAGGGCTTCAACTCGACGCTCACGATGCTCGACGGCCGCGGCGGCGGCGGTGGAGGCGGCAGCTTCGGCGACGAGCCGGGCGGCGATTTCGGCTCCTCCGGCCCCGTCAGCAGCGCACCGCGCCGTCCCGTGGCCGCCGGTGGCGGTGGCCGCAACAGCGACATGGACGACGATATCCCGTTCTGAGGACGACCGGACAATCAGGGGGCGCGGGCCGCTTGAGCCGCGCCTGCCACGTCGTGTCAGCAAACCTTACTAATCGACAGGAAGGGCTCGGGATTTCCGGGCCCGCTTCATATTTGAGTTGAAGTCGGGCGGCGCCAGCGCAGACAGGCCGATGAGGTGCGCTCTTCGCCCGATTAACGAGGTGTCAGCGGCGATTTCGGAAGGCCTGTTCCAGGCCCGTCCGAGACGCTCCCCGTAAGGCCGTAAGTTATTGGAAAAATGGGCGGAAAAAGCGCTTCCCTGGAGCCTGCAAGGGTGGTTATCAGGGGCTCGATGCGCTATATGATTCCCAGATAAAACCTCACCGGATTTCCCCTTGGCTGACGACGACGACAAGCCCGGCGACCAGCCGGCGCAACCCTCGGATATTCGCCCTGTCTCCATCTTCGAGGAGATGAAGAAGTCCTATCTCGACTACGCCATGAGCGTGATCGTGGCGCGGGCGCTGCCTGATGCCCGCGACGGTCTGAAGCCGGTGCACCGCCGCATCCTGTTCTCGATGAACGAGCAGGGGCACACGCCCGACAAGAAGTACGTCAAGTCCGCCCGCGTGGTCGGTGACGTCATCGGTAAGTATCATCCGCATGGCGACCAGTCGATCTACGACGCCATGGTCCGGATGGCGCAGGACTTCTCCATGCGCGTGCCGCTGATCGACGGCCAGGGCAATTTCGGCTCGGTCGACGGCGATCCCCCGGCCGCCTATCGATACACCGAAGCCCGCCTGACGAAGGTGGCGCTGGCTCTGCTCGCCGACATCGACAAGGACACGGTCGACTTCCAGCCGAACTACGACAACAACGAGACCGAACCCTCGGTCTTGCCGGCCAAGTTCCCGAACCTTCTGGTTAACGGTGCGGGCGGCATCGCGGTCGGCATGGCGACCAACATCCCGCCGCACAATCTCGGCGAGGTCATCGACGCCTGCGTCGCGCTGATCGACAACCCCGCGCTCACCATCGACGAGCTCATCAACATCGTGCCGGGACCGGATTTCCCGACCGGTGGCGTCATCCTCGGACGGCAGGGCATCCGCTCGGCCTATCACCTCGGCCGTGGCTCCATCGTGATGCGCGGCAAGGTCGCGATCGAGACCATCCGCAAGGAGCGCGAGGCGATCATCATCACCGAGATTCCCTACCAGGTGAACAAGGCGACGATGGTCGAGCGCATCGCCGAGCTGGTCAAGGAAAAGAAGATCGAGGGCATCGGCGACCTGCGCGATGAATCGGACCGCGATGGCTACCGCGTCGTCATCGAGTTGAAGCGCGACGCCGTGCCGGACGTCGTGCTGAACCAGCTGTACAGATTCACGCCGCTGCAGACCAGCTTCGGCGTCAACATGGTGGCGCTCGACAGCGGCCGTCCGCGGATCATGCATCTGAAGGACCTGCTGGCCATCTTCGTCGACTTCCGTGAGCGGGTCGTCACGCGGCGCACCAAGTACCTGCTGGCCAAGGCGCGCGATCGCGCGCACATCCTCGTCGGTCTCGCGATCGCGGTCGCCAATATCGACGAGATGATCCGCGTGATCCGGACCTCGCCCGACCCGACTACCGCCCGCGACACCCTGATGTCGCGCGACTGGCCCGCGCGGGACGTCGAGGACATGCTGACCCTGATCGACGATCCGCGCCATCGCATCAGCGCCGACGGCACGATCCGGCTGTCGATGGAGCAGGCGAGGGCCATCCTCGATTTGCGCCTGCAACGCCTCACCGCACTCGGCCGCGACGAGATCCGCGAGGAGCTCGACAAGCTCGCGGGCGAAATCGCCGATTATCTCGACATCCTGCGCTCGCGCGACCGCGTGCTGGGCATCATCAAGACCGAGCTCGCCGAGGTGAAGTCCGAATTCGCCACGCCGCGGCGCACTGTCATTATCGAGCAGGAAGGCGAAGTCGAGGACGAGGACCTGATCCAGCGCGAGGACATGGTCGTCACCGTCTCCCACGCCGGCTACGTCAAGCGCGTGCCGCTGTCGGCCTATCGGGCGCAGCGCCGCGGCGGCAAGGGCCGTGCCGGCATGCAGACCCGCGACGAGGATTTCGTCTCGCGCCTATTCGTGGCTTCCACGCACACGCCGGTGTTGTTCTTCTCCTCGCGCGGCCAGGTCTACAAGGAAAAGGTCTGGCGCCTGCCCATGGCCGCGCCGAACGCGCGCGGCAAGGCGCTGATCAACATCCTGCCGCTGGAGCAGGGCGAGCGCATCACCACCATCATGCCGCTGCCGGAGGATGAATCGACCTGGGGCAACCTCGACGTGATGTTCGCCACCACGGGTGGCAACGTCCGGCGCAACAAGCTGTCGGACTTCGTCGACGTCCGCCGCTCGGGCATCATCGCGATGAAGCTCGACGACAACGAGGCGATCGTCGACGTGCAGATCTGCACCGAGCGCGACGACGTGCTGCTGACCGCCGCCGGCGGCCAGTGCATCCGCTTCCCCGTCACGGACGTGCGCGTGTTCACCGGGCGCACCTCGATGGGCGTGCGCGGTATCGCCCTTGGCGACGGCGACAAGGTGATTTCGCTGGCGATCCTGCGCCATGTCGAGACCACCTCGGACGAGCGTTCCGCGTACTTGAAGATGCGCCGCGCGGTCGCCGGCGAAGCCGCGGCCGAGGAGACGGCCGTGGACGGCGAGGCCGAGGAGACCTCCGGCAGCTTCCAGCTCGCGCAGGAGCGTTACGCCGAGATGTCGGCGCAGGAGCAGGTCGTGCTCACCGTCTCTGTCAACGGTTATGGCAAGCGGACCTTGTCTTACGAGTACCGCACCACGGGCCGCGGCGGCAAAGGCATCGTCGCCATGAGCGTCAACAACCGCAACGGTAATCTGGTCGCGTCGTTCCCGGTCGAGGAGGCTGATCAGATCATGCTGGTCACCGACAAGGGCCAGCTGATCCGCTGCCCGGTCGAAGGCATCCGCATCGCCGGCCGCTCGACGCAGGGCGTGATCGTGTTCGACACCGCCGAGGACGAGCACGTGGTGTCGGTCGAGCACATCACGGAAGAGGCGGAGAGCGGGAATGGCGAGAACGGGTCGTAGGACCGACCCGTAGATGGGGTAACGGGCCGGCCGCCCGCTCGCTACGGCGCGATTTGGAAGCGCGCTCGCGAGCGGCCTGTTGGTTGGAAGGCGGTCGTCCCTCAAAC
>NZ_JADPKR010000120.1 GCF_023074055.1 Bradyrhizobium sp. 141 | reverse complement strand
ACTTCTTGCGTGATTTCGTCATATCCGTGCTCCGTCGGTTCAAACAGAGCAGGACGCTTCACACCTTAACGTTTGGTCCTATTTCCGGGGTCCACTTCAGACGTCAGAGGCTCGCGACGCGCTACTGAAGTGGACCCGGAGCTGGGACCATGGTCGTCGAAGCTAAGGTGATTGCGCCTGTCATTGTCGTTCGAATCAAGTAGCGTCCTGTTGCTGCTTTTGCGCTGCTGTGAGTATGCGGGCAACGCGTTTGCGTTGTCCAAGCGAAGCGGCATACCTGCAATTTTCGCCGCCGTTCGGGGACACTCATCGCCCGGGCCTCCTCGCCATGAATCCTTCAACCGACAAATCACCAATCTTGGTATAAGGCTTCGCCGTCTCGGGCTCATGCTCCTCCTCGCCATCCCCGGAGCGCTCGCGCCGCGCGCAAAAACGCTCGCGAAATTGTCGAGACCTGCTTCTTCCAGCCATAGATCTGGTTCGGGTGGACGCCGTGCCGCTTCGCTGGTTGCGGCACCGTCGAGACCTCGCGCAGTCCCTCCAGGGCAATCTCGGCCTCGAACGCGGCATCGAATTTCTTGCGCGACTTGGTCATAGCCCCGAATCGCATACTGTTATCGCGCGCGGATAGGACGGCCATCCGACAAGCCGGGAGCACCACCGGTTTCCGCGCTCCCTTGGTGCGTCACGGGGCGCGTGATGAATTTGGAGAAAATGGGAGCTTGATGCGCGGGACATCCTCATCGATAGGGTGCGCAGAGGAAAACTCTCTCCGGAAGAAGCTGAGGCTGAAGCGGCAAAGCAGGGTTTTCACCCTCTTGCTACGGTGCCCGATCCATTGGAATTCGACCCCGAACAAATGCCTTGGTGGTCACTCCAATGGCGCTCGCTTGGATTGCGTGGCGGAATATCAAAAGTGTTCGCGACCACTGCTCTGAATATCGTGAAAATTGGTTTCACTGGGTGCCTGGATCATGGAATGTGCCAACTAGCGACGGCACCGGATTCGAGCGCATCGACGGTTACGAGTTAAAATTATTGCGGCATTCGACAACAGTCCGCTTGGCATTTGTCGAGCGTTATCTGGTATCCACCAGAAACCTACCTGTAACAACGCAAATGGCGGTTTCGAAAGCCGAAAAGCAATTATTCGCCGCGCTTGCGGCCGGACGGATCGTAGCTATCGGCTGGGTGATCTGGAAGTTTGGCCAACACGTCAGCGAGCCGGGTTCGCTGATCGACGTGGTTCATCTTGCACGTTTATGCCGCCGAACTATGCCGAACGGTTCTGGAAGCAAGCCGTCGTTTGCGCGCGCTTGCGGCCGATGGAGGGGACATCCCTCGAGTTCCATTCGACATAGTCTGCCTTTTTACAGTGGCTGAAGGAAGGCGAGCAGGTGATCGCTCGGCGGAAGCCGGTTCGCTTGGCACGTTTGTACGGTTTGAGCCTTGCGAGGGCTGCTGGCTTGAGTGCGAGTCGGGCATGCAGGTAAGGCTGCGTCATTTCGATCGATCCTGGCGACCATAGCGCGCAATCGACGCCCGCTTGCAGCAGCTCCATCGCAGCGCTGTGCCTCAGCACGTGCGGCGACACTCGCTCGGATGCCAATGATCGACACCTCTTGCTGGCGACCCGACGTACTTGGCCAGGAGCGACTGGACGCTGTCGGCGCTGATCCGGCCCCGCGCACGTTGGGGAACAACGCGGCCTCACCGGGGCGCGCCGATTCCTTAGACCACTTCTGAAGGACGCCCCGCGCCTGCGCGGTTAGCGCCTGCATCGTTCCCTTCGTCCTTTGCCGACGCACCGCACGTGCGCGCCGGCGCCGAGATGAATGCCGTCTCGGTCGGAGAGGCGCAAGCCTGTCTCTGCTGCGAGCAGCAGCACAGTGTGATCACCGTGTCAAAGCCATGTCCTACGATCTCGAACGGCAAGGATCGCCTCAATCTCGGGCCGCATCAGGAAATGCACCTGACGTTTTTCGTGTCGCTTGCTCGGCATCGCGATGAGCCGCTGGATAAGAGCGCTGTGTGGGCCGGCTCGTCGAACGACGCGAGGCGGAAGAAGGAGCGAATGGCCGTCAGGCGCAAGTTGCGCTTCCTGACGCTGGCGCCCCGCTTCGTCTCAAGATCAGCGAGGAATGCGATGAAAGGCACATCCAGATCGCGGAGAGCTAGGGCGGACGGAGGCTGGCGGAGCCGCGCCTGTGCAAACGTGAACAGCAGCCGGAACGTGTCCCTGTACGATGCGATCGCGTTGGCCCTGGCATTGCGCTGACGGATCAGCCGCTCGGGTGATGTAACGCTCGACTGCGTGGCGACGTCGCAGCCCGGCTTCATGGCTTGGCCTCCCACCGTCGGTCGAGGAGCCGCGCCGTGTGCTCCATCAACTCCGGACAGGCCGAGAGCTACCAATAGGTGTCGCGCACGCAGGCATGACCGAGATATTGGAAAGCACCGGAAGCTGCTGCTCGACATGGATCCCCTTGTGACATCAGTCGAGAAGCGTCCAGATGGCGAAGGGATGCCGAAACTCGGATACACGTGGCCCGGTGTGATCGCCCGGGCATCGTAAACCGATCTCGCGGGACAAGCGCCAGAAAACACGATGAACATACCGGTGCAGCAATCGAGCGCCGCGCTCGGCCACAAGAAGTGCGGGCCGCAGCGCGATCCAAGATGAGCATCACGCGGTTTGGGTAGCTTAGTAGAGCTTCGCGGGTCGTCCGATGCAAGGGCACGAGCGCGACTTGCCCGAACTCGCTCTGTCGAATCGTCAGCAGGCCCTCGTCGAGATTAGGTCGCTACGCTGAAGCGCGATCGCCTCGGACAGACGCATGGCAGTCACCGCGATCAACCCGAACAGATCATGGGTAACCGGCATGAGGCCCCCACCTCGCCATCGCGAGGTTCGCCTGCGATACAGCCTGGCATGAGCTGATCGGTGGAGGTGAAGCGATGGCAAATGCCAT
>NZ_JADPKR010000065.1 GCF_023074055.1 Bradyrhizobium sp. 141 | reverse complement strand
TCGCGGGCGCCATCGGTGAAGCCGACCAGTTCCTTGCGGCCCTCCGGCGTCGCGCCGATCAGCACGAGGATGCACTGCTTTTCGTCTTCGAGGCGGGCTTCGAGATGGATGCCATCAGCCCAGATGTAGACGTAGCGCTTGGCCGACAGATCGCGCTTCTGCCACGCGCCGTGCTCGTCGAGCCAGCCGTCCTTCAGTCGGCCGATGGCGGATGCCGACAACCCGGCAGCATCCTTGCCAAGCAGCGCCGCCAGCGCTTCGGAGAAGTCGCCAGTCGAAATACCCTTCAGATATAGGATCGGCAACAGCGTTTCGATCGACTTCGAGCGGCGCATGTAGGGCGACAGGATCGACGGCGAGAACCGGATGCGGCCAGGATCGGCAGCAGCCGCCTCACGATCGCGTACACGCGGCTGGCGGACGGCGACCGGACCGATGCCGGTCATCACCTCGCGCTCCGGCAGGTGACCGTGGCGGACGACGCGCTGGTGGCCGTCCCGGGTCTTCAAATCGGCATGCTGGCCGAGAAAGTCCGCGACCTCAGCCTCGACCGCTTTGGCGAGAAGGGCACGTGCCCCGTTGCGCAAGACTTCTGTGAGTTGATCGTCGAAGATTCCTGGCTGAATCAGTTGGATGACGTTATCGTTGGACACGGCATATCGCTCCTTCGGTGGAGAAGTGGAGGCGTCAAGCACCCCCACGATATGCCGCCTTC
>NZ_JADPKR010000049.1 GCF_023074055.1 Bradyrhizobium sp. 141 | reverse complement strand
ATTCAGGGGAAAATGCGGCTCAACGCTGATCTCGAATCGGGACGCAGCCTCGTCAGTCATCCACGCCGGAAGGCAGGCAAAGGTGCCGTCAAGTTGGTGCACAACGAGAAACGCGGCGCCACCTCGCTCAAGCCGCCGCCTAACACCTACCGTCTCCCCGAAGCGAGGATGAAATCGGTAAGTGATGCGTGCTTCAGCCTGTTGTTCGCGGGCAGTATGTCGCCCTTCCGAGCAGCACCTGGATGACGCAGATATCGGCGCCGTTCTCCAAAAGATGGATGGCAAAACTGTGCCGCAGCGTGTGCACCGTCACGTGCTTGCTCAGACCGGCCGCGATACGGGCTGAACAGCAGGCGGCGTGCAGCACGGCGGGCTCAAGCGCCCGCTCGCCATCGCGACCGGGAAACAGCCAGCGTGTCGGTCGGGTCAGCCGCCAGGAGACCGCAGAATCTTCAGAAGCTGTGGGAGAGCATGGCGTAACGATTCCGGCCGCCTTTGCCCTTCTCGACACGGATCACCATCCGCCGGCTATCGATATCTGCGATCTTGAGGAAAACGACCTCCGAAACCCGTAATCCGGCGGCATAGACCGCAGTCAACGCGGTGCAGCTCTTCAGGCTAGGAGCCTGTCTGAGTAATCTGATTTTTCTCGACGAAGCACAAGCATCGTGATTCAAACGATGGATGAGCAAGACATTTCGTCCGTGGGACGTTGAT
>NZ_JADPKR010000047.1 GCF_023074055.1 Bradyrhizobium sp. 141 | reverse complement strand
TTGCGCAGAAAATCCCTGGTCTCGCGCCCGCTTCGTGGCGGTCCGAGCAGCGGCCGGCCCTGATCGTCGCGACAGTGCAGCAGGATGGGCAGAAGCAGGCCATGATTGACGTTGCTGGCGTCCAGCAACGGCGCCCACGCCGACGGCCTGAGCCGCGTTGCGGCATAGAATCCCTGGCTTTGCGCCGGTGCATCGGCTCGAACTGGCTGGGCGTGGTCGAAAGGATCTGGCTGATCTCGTTGTGGCGCAGCGCGACGGCGGAGATCGCTGCGAACTCCGGAGTGCCGCCGTGGTTGAAAGCATCGGCATCGATGGCGAGCAGCGGGCAGATCCAGTCGAGCGGGCTGATCGACACCGGTCCGGCCACGATCGCGGCGACGTAGCCATCGAGCATGGGGAGACTGGTGGCGGCAGGGTGCCGATCGACACGAACCTGGAGCCACCGCTCGAGCTCCGCAAGCGGCATCGCGGCTGCGGCCATCGACGACGATGCTGAAGGGCGACGCGGGCTCATGCGGCGGCTTGTGCGATGCGCTCGCGGGCCGCCTTCCAGTTCCAGGCGAGCAGCTCGTGCAGCTGATGGCTCTTGGTTCGCCCAGACACGATGCGCTCCAGCACGTCGGACAAGTAGGCCTGCGGATCGAGCTCATGAAGCTTTGCTGTGTTCACGATCGACGACAGGATCGCCCAGCTCTCGGCGCCGCCTTCGCTGCCGCTGAACAATGAGTTGCGTCTTCCCATTGCAATCGGGCGCATGGAACGCTCGACCGTGTTGGAATCGACCTCGACGCGGCCGTCGCGAAGAAACAGCGTCAGTCCGTCCCAGTGATTGAGCGCGTAGTTGATGGCCTCGGCCAGCTTCGACTGGGAGAAGAGCTGGCCGACCGTTGCCGTCAGTCGCGCCTTGAGCGCCGCCATCAACGGAGTGGTCCTGGTGCGGCGGGCGGCAAGCCGCTGCTCGGCACTGCTGCCGCGGATCTCGGCCTCGATGGCATAGACCGCCTGCAACCGTTCGATCACCTCGCGAGCGAATGGCGACTGGGTCGTCTTGTAGACCTCGACAAATTTGCGCCGGGCATGGGCGAGGCAGAAAGCGAGCTGGATCGCGCTGCCATGACCGCGGGCGAGCGCCTTGTAGGCGGCATAACCATCCACCTGGAGAATGCCGGAAAAGCCGGTCAATTGTCCGGCGATCTCCTCGGTGCCGCGGCCGCCGGCGAACACGTAGGCGACCGCCGGCGGCGCGGGGCCGCCCCACGGGCGGTCATCCATGGCATGCGCCCAGAACTGGCAGATGCGGGGGCGATGTCGTCCGGGATCGAGCACCGGCATCGGCGTCTCGTCGCAGAACACGCGCGGCGAGGCCTGGATCGTGCGCAGCTGGAGCTCATAGAGGCTCTTGAGCCACCAGGCCGCACGCTTCACCCAGCCGGCCAGCGTCGCGCGGTCGAGATGAAGGCCCTGACCGGCCAGAATCTGCACCTGCCGATACAGCGGCAGATACCAAAGCAAACTTCGACACCACCACGTGGGTCACCAGCGCCGTTGAGGCCATGCCGCTCTCGATCAGTCGCGGCAGCACCTTCGCCTGCACCACGCCGTCGGTGCAGCCGCGGCAGGCGTATTTGGGACGGATCGTGCGCAGCACCCGCAGGATCGCCGGGATCACGTCCAGCACCTCGCTGACGTCCTCGCCGATCTTATGCAGGCGGCCGTCGCAACACGGGCACGCTGTCGCGTCCGGCTCCAGCACCTGCTCACAGCGTGTCAGGTGCTTGGGCAGCGCGCCGATGTTGCGGCGGGCCTTCTTGCGCGGCTTACCAGCCGGCTTGGTCGCAGCCGCATCGTCGTTGGCCGGCGCAGCTGGTGTGACGCCGGTCTCCAGATCGTCCAGCTCGAGCGCGAGCTGCTCGTCCACGAGCACCGCAAGTCGCTCCGAGCGCTTCCCGAAGATCATCTCCTTGAGCGCCTGCATCGCCACACGTAGCTTCTCGTTCTCGGCGTCAAGCGCGAGCACCATCTCGGTCAGAGCTGCGGTGTCGGTCGGGAGAGCGTCGGGACGAATCGCCATGATCAAACGATACATCCGCGCGCCACAGGCTCCAGCGAAATCCACACGCGTCATCCGACGAGCGCCGGCTGCTTCACAGGCTTCGGCGACACACGCGTCCACTCGAGCCCGTCGAGCAGCATCGCGAGCTGCGTCGCACTCAGATGTATCACGCCGTCGCGGATCGGTGGCCAGGTGAAGCGCCCTTGGTGCAGCCACTTCGTCACCAGCACCATGCCGCTGCCGTCCCACGCCAGAAGCTTCACTCTGTCCATGCGCTTGCTGCGAAACACGAAGACGTCGCCGCAATACGGGTTCGCGCGCAGCGCTTCGCTCACCAGCGCCGACAGCGTGTGCACCGACTTGCGGAAGTCGACCGGCTGTGTCGCCAGCACCACCTTGAGGTCAGACCGTAGCGCAATCACCGGATACCCCGGAGCGCCGACAGCACCGTCGAAAGCGTCGCCAACTCCACGCCTGGCTCGACGCGGATGCGCGCTCCACTCACCTCGATCTCGATCACCCCGCAGGGCTTGGCCGGCGGCGCGGCGATCTCCAAAGGCGTCGTTTGTGCCGGCGAAATACGCTCGGACTCGCCAGCTGTCCCGCCACCGCTTCCGGCGCCAATTTGGATCGGCACGAAGTTCGGCGCCTTGCCGGCCACCGCCGCCGCAACCTGGCGGCGCCACACCGTGAGCAGCCCGCGGGAAACGCCATTGCGCCGCGCCACCTCGGAGATGTTCGCACCCTCCTCAAAGCTCTCCGCCACGATCCGGGCCTTGTCCTCGCCCGTCCACCGTCGCCGTCGGCGCTCCCCAGTGATCACCTCGACGCGACGATAGGAGTCACCTTCCTGCCTGGCATCAAGCATGGCATTTGCCATCGCTTCACCTCCACCGATCAGCTCATGCCAGGCTGTATCGCAGGCGAACCTCGCGATGGCGAGGTGGGGGCCTCATGCCGGTTAC
>NZ_JADPKR010000023.1 GCF_023074055.1 Bradyrhizobium sp. 141 | reverse complement strand
GCTGTGGCGCTCGATCAAGTACGAGGAAGTGCATCTGAAAGCCTATGCCGACGGACGCGAAGCGCGAGATGGCATCGGATCATGGATGAGCTTTTACAATCATCGCCGCCCGCACCAGGCAATGAATAACCAGTTTCCGATGGCGGCATGGCGTGCCGGCATCGACAGGATCGAGGCGGCGAGGACTGTGGATATGCCGCTTCGCTTGGACAACGCAAACGCGTTGCCCACATACCCACAGCAGACGCAACAGCAGCACAAGAAAGCTGCTTAATTTGAACGACAAGGCAGGCCGGATCACACCTTAACTTTGGCGATCCATGGTCCCCGCTCCGGGGTCCACTTCAACCATCGCTCGCTCAATCTCAATATCCAATCACATTTCTTGCACCCTCGGGCGGGACCGCAGGCGGAACACCACCTTGCGGACAGTTTGCCACCCCCTGCAACAACTTGGATGATGCGATTACTGACACATTTCCCGGCGGTGAAATCCATATATTAGCACCCGAAGATTATTACGGCGGAGGAAATGCGAAAATCACTAAAGAGCTGGTCCCGGTTGTCTGAACAGAATCTCCGCGTTGATAAGTGGAGCCTCTGCCGGGGTTAGGCTGCCAAGGGGATTGGCAGCGGGCTGAAGTAGGCTTGATCCGGTGTGCTGCCGTCAAGGCTCGAATGGGGACGGCGGCGATTGTACAACAAGGTTTGAGAACGCCCACAGGACCGTTCTTCGCGAGATTCTTTATCGATATCATCCTTGGTTTGGTCGCCAAGACGTTCACGGAACGGTCGACAAGGCTGATGAAGTCGCTTTCCGCTGCTCGCTGGATGGATCGCAAACAGATCGTTGGCTGGAGGTTCCAGCCTGGATGTTCGACCGGACGGCATGCCCTGAGGCTGAGGTTTTGGCAGCTCGGCCATTTGTCAGCATAACCGCACTTGCAGCGCTTTCTGCGCTTCTCGATCTGGCGTTGAAGGATCGAACGCCATCAGCTGCCCTGTTTTCTAGCGCATCCAGAGCCTCTCACGACCAGATTCGGGGAGAGACCCAGGTCACGGCAGACGGCAATGCCAGGGAGCGGATACCGACACAATCGACAACCGCGGCCGCAGCAGCAGATGGATCTGTTCGGGAGCGGCCTGTCGAACGGCGCCATCGGCGCGCCAGCATGGCCGGAGCTACCGGCGGAAGCCCGGGCGGCCCTCACGAGCCTGATGACGCAGTTGATCCTCGACCATGCTGCGATGACAGCGACGCCGCCCGCGAAGGAGGTCGATCATGATCTCTGACAAAGTCAGGCCTCATCATCTGGAGCGCAAGGCGATTCTTTACGTGCGCCAATCCTCGGCACATCAGGTGTTGCACAATCGCGAGAGCAGCGCGTTGCAATACGCCATGCGGGACCGGCTGACGGCGCTCGGGTGGTCAGAGATCGAAGTGATCGATGATGATCTCGGTCGTTCAGCCGCCGGCGGGGTACAACGCGCTGGCTTTGAGCGGATGGTGGCGGAGGTTTGCCTCGGCAAGGTTGGTGCGGTTTGCGCCCGCGAGGTCTCGCGCTTCGCTCGCAACAGCCGGGATTGGCAGCAACTCATCGAGATGTGCCGGGTGGTCGATACCGTTCTGGTCGATCAGGAGACCATCTATGCGCCAAGGCACGGCAACGATCGCCTGCTGCTCGGGCTCAAGGGCAGCCTCAACGAGTACGAGCTGGATCTGTTGCGCCAGCGCTCGCTCTCGGCCCGCTACGAGAAGGCGCGCCGGGGCGAGTTGGTTGTAGCGGCACCGGTGGGCTTCGTTAAGTCCGGCGACCGTTATGAGAAAGATCCGGATCGGCGCGTCCAGGAAGCGATCAAGCTGGTGTTTGACAAGGTCGAGGAACTGGGCAGCGCGCGACAGGCGCTCTGCTGGCTCCACGAGTACAATCTCGATCTGCCGGTAAAGCAGACTAACGGCGACACCGCCTGGCGGCGACCGAGTTACTCCGCCATCCACCGGATCATTGAGAACCCGGTCTACGGCGGCGCTTATGCTTATGGTAAGACGGCTGTGGCGGCGGGATACAGCGCCGAGGGCGTGAGCGTGAGGATCCGCCGCAAGACGCGGAGCGAATGGCTGGCGCTGAAGCCAATCACCCACGACGGGTATGTGAGCTGGGAGAGGTTCGAGGCGATCCGCACCATGGTCAGCAGCAACGTTCCCACCGGTCGGCATCACGGCGCACCCAAGCATGGTGACGCGCTGCTGGCCGGTCTGATCCGCTGCAGGCGCTGCGGTCGCAAGCTCACACTCCGGTACTCCGGCATGAAGCACCATATCCCGCGCTACAGCTGCAGCCGCGCCTGGATGGACAATGGCGGCCCTCACTGCATCGCCTTCGGCGGATTGCGCGTCGATGATGCAATCGAGGAAGCACTGCTTGGCGTCGTTGGTCCGGGCGCTATCGCCGCTGCAACCGCGACCGCCAAGGAAGCCGGGGAACGGCGGGATCAGGTGCGCGATGCTCTTAGTCGCGACCTCGAAGCGGCGCGCTATGCTACCGACCGGGCCTTCCGGCAATACGATGCCGCTGACCACCGCGAACCGGTTGGTGGCGAGTGAGCTCGAAGCGCGCTGGAACAGGGCGCTCGCTCACGCGGCGGAGGTCGAGGGCAAGATCGCCATGCATGATGCGGCGAGGCCCGCACCCATTGCTGATCCAGTTGCGCTCAGCGTTCTGGCCTCGAACCTTAAAACGGCCTGGAATGCGCCCACGACGGATGCTCGCCTCAAGAAGCGCATTGTGCGCACTCTCATCCACGAAGTCGTAGCCAATATCGACGACGCAGCCTCCGAGATCGTTATCCTCGTCCACTGGGTGGGTGGTGCCCACAGCGAGTTGCGCTTGCCCAATCGCCGGCGCGGGCAGCGTAACAGCACCTCCGCCAACATCATCGAGGCTGTGCGCCGACTGGTGCTGATCGCCAGCGACGATCTGATCGCCGGCCTCCTCAACCGCAATGGCCTCAAGACCGGTAACGGCAATCGCTGGACGCGCGAGCGTGTCACCTCGATGCGCTCGAACCATCGCATCCCGCTGTTCAAGCCCGCCGAGGACGGGATCGAACCCTGGCTCAAACTTGGCAACGCCGCAAAGCTCCTGAAGATCGCGCCCAAGACGCTTCGGCTGGCCGCTGAAGCCGGCGAAATCGAAGCCTTCCATCCGCTATCGGACGGCCCGTGGATCTTCGCCCGCGCCTCGCTGATAACAACTGCCGCTCAATCTATCGCCGAACGAGCGCGACAGAACCCAAGATACCCCACGGGATCGCATCCCAATCAGCAAAGTCTCTTCTCTTCAACAACATAGACAGATGGGTGTTCTGATGCGCGGTTGTAAAAGCTCATCCATGATCCGATGCCATCTCGCGCTTCGCGTCCGTCGGCATAGGCTTTCAGATGCACTTCCTCGTACTTGATCGAGCGCCACAGC
>NZ_JADPKR010000121.1 GCF_023074055.1 Bradyrhizobium sp. 141 | reverse complement strand
CTGACCGACATCGAGATGCCCGACATGAACGGGTTCGAGTTCGCCGAGGTGATCCGCTCCGACAACAATCTGGGCTCGATGCCGATCATCGGCCTCTCCGCCCTGGTGTCGCCGGCGGCGATCGAGCGCGGCCGTCAGGCCGGCTTCCACGACTATGTCGCCAAGTTCGACCGTCCCGGTCTGATCGCGGCGCTGAAGGAGCAGACCGCGGGCGCCGCCGGCGCCTCCGAGCTGAGCCGGGCAGCGGCCTAACGCCAGCGGGATGGATCAGGAGATACGCATATGACCAGCAAGAAGACGCAAGTTGGCGAAGGCGCCATGGTCGAGTACGTCACCGCGATGATCGGCGGGCAGCTGTTCGGCCTGCCGATCTCCCGCGTCCAGGACGTGTTCATGCCCGAGCGCGTCACCCGCGTGCCGCTGTCCTCGCGCGAGATCGCCGGCGTCCTGAACCTGCGCGGCCGCATCGTCACCGTGGTCGACATGCGCGCCCGGCTCGGCCTGCCGCAGCCTGAGGACGGCAAGGTGCCGATGGCGGTCGGCGTCGACCTGCGCGGCGAATCCTATGGCCTTCTGATCGACCAGATCGGTGAAGTGCTGCGCCTGCCCGAGGCCGGCATGGAGGAGAACCCCGTCAACCTCGACCCCCGCATGGCCAAGCTCGCCGGCGGCGTCCACCGCCTCGACGGACAGCTCATGGTCGTCCTCGACGTCGATCGCGTCCTCGAGCT
>NZ_JADPKR010000115.1 GCF_023074055.1 Bradyrhizobium sp. 141 | reverse complement strand
GCCACCGCGCCGATCCCGTACAGAAGCAAGTGCCCAGCGAGTGGATGACGCAAAAAGGGATTGACTAACCAAGGCCCGTTACAGAAGCCCGGATGGAGCAAGGGGTCGGTGCGGAGCACCGACCGATGGCGCAATCCGGGACCGCATGTTGCCGAACGTTTGGAATCCCGGATTACGCTTGCGCTCCATCCGGGCTACGAAATCGGGCTAGGCTGTGTACTCATAAAGGGAATGTCGGCTCCTGAGGGCCGAGCGGAAATCTTTTGATCGGCCAGACCATTACTGCTTGTGACCCCTAAGCGGACTTTTGCGCTGGAGCATTGCCCGCCTCCTGAAGTGCATGAAATGTGACCAATGTCACAGATTGACTGCTTGCCTTTCAGCAAGCTGTGCATAGGCTGCGCACATATTGTCGGGGACTGTAATGGGCGCTTTTCGTTGGTTTTCTTTGTTCGTTTCCATCTGGCTGATGTGCGGTTCAGCACACGCCGAGCGTCGTATCGCGCTGGTGATGGGCAACTCGGCGTACAAAAGCGTTCCGAAGCTCTCAAACCCGTCCAACGATGCCGCCCTGGTCGGTGGCATGTTCAAGAAAGCCGGGTTTGACTGGATCGACATCAAGACCGATCTTAACGCTTCCGAGATGCGCAAGGCCTTGCGTGATTTCGGTGGACGGGCGCGAGATGCAGAAGTGGCTGTCATTTACTATGCCGGTCACGGCATTGAGTTAGATGGCACCAACTACCTCATTCCGACTGATGCGGCTTTGGAGACCGACAGCGACGTTCTTGACGAGACCGTGGCGCTAGACCGGGCGCTGTTCGCCGTCGAGCCTGCCAAGCAGCTTCGTCTCATCATCCTTGATGCCTGTCGAGATAACCCATTCGCCAAGACTATGAAGCGAACCGTTGCCGCCCGTGCCATCGGGCGTGGTCTCGCCAAGGTCGAGCCGAGCAGCCCGAACACGATGATCGCGTTCGCGGCGAAGGCCGGGTCCACAGCGTCGGATGGCGACTCAAAGAACAGCCCATTTGCCGCAGCGCTTGTCGAGCGGCTACTGACGCCAGGTCTCGATCTGCGCAAGGCATTCGGCTTCGTCCGTGACGATGTGTTGAAGAACACCAGCTACAAGCAGGAACCTTATGTCTACGGTTCTCTTGGCGGTGAGGATGTGGCGCTGGTGGCGGCGAAGCCGACAGCAACCGGCCCTCAGGCAAGCCCGGACGACGCTATACGCCGAAACTACGAGCTTGCACTCCAACTCGGCACCCGCGACGGGTGGAACGTTTTCCTCGCCCAATACCCGGACGGCTTCTATGCAGGGCTTGCCAAGGGTCAACTCAATAAGATCGCGGCGGAGGAAGCCCGCGTAGCGGCGGTGGAGAAGGCGCGGCTGGCCGAAGAAGAAAAGGCCCGGCTTGCCTCTGACCGTGCAAAGAAAGCTGAACAGGACAAAGCAGCCGCTGCAGCCAAAGCTGCTGAGGATGCGCGGCTCGCTGCCGAGAAGGCCAAGCAGGTTGAGGAGGCCAAAGCCGCCGCAGCCGAGCAACGCCGTAAGGAGACTGAGGCCGCCGTTGCCAAGGCTCTGGCCGATAAGCAGGCAGCGGAGAAGAAAGAAGCTGACCAGAAGGTTGCGACCCTCCCATCGCCTGCGCCTTCGCCCGACACCGCGCAGTCGCCGCAAGAACTCGCCAAGTCGGTACAGTCCGAACTTCGCCGCGTAGGCTGTCTAGCCAGTGTGGAGAACGGTGAGTGGAGCGCCAAATCACAGCGCTCCCTGACGCTGTTCAACAAGTACGCGGGAACGAAGCTCAACACGACGCTCGCAAGCCCCGATGCGCTAAACGCGATCAAAGCCCGGTCAGGCCGCGTCTGCCCGCTGGTCTGCGATCATGGTTTCAGGGCCGATGGAGATGCCTGCGTGAAGATCGCATGTCGCGCCGGCTATCACGTCAACGACGATAACGAGTGTGAGAAGACTCAGGAAAAGAAGCCGGTAGCCACGCGCGAGGATGCGACGAAGCGGGACGCGGAGCGTAAGAAGATCGAGGCTACACCCGCGAAGCCACAAACGAGCGGACAGATCGTTTGCAATAGCGCCGGCTGCCGACCAGTGTCCAAAGGTTGTCGATTGGAGTTTCGCAGGGGCGGCGGTAATGCCAACACCCACACTGGCGAAAGTGTTGAAGTTTGTAACTAAATCCGTCCGATCACCTCGGTGGGTCGCATAGCTGTCGCCTCGCAGTTCCCCGTGAGCTGGGTGCGAACGTGGGCAGCAGCTATGAAGTGGATGTTGGTGGTCTTGGTGGGCGGCGTCTCGCAAACACAGATCTCGTGTTCGATAAGTTCAGTGATTGTCTCGCGCTGAGGAGCGATGCGGCAGCGCTATGCGGACGCCTTCGAGGCATGGGACCGCATGGCTGCGGTAGGATCGGCCGACGCAAGGACAGCCGACGCCGCGAACGTAGCGGCAGCTTTTCCGCTTCTGGCCCATCGGCGACCTTCAACGATGTCTGCTGTTTGTGCCGCTGTTGAGGGATGAGCAGACATCTGGAGCACCCTCGTGATTTATGAGTACACGCCCTAGATCTCCAACTCCGTGCCAAACTCCACCACCTGCCTGGTCGGCACGCCGAAGAACGCGGCCGAGCGTTCGGCGTTGCGCTGGAGGAAGGCGAACACGCCTTCGCGCCAGACCCACATGCCCGGAATGTTCTCGCTGGGGATGATGGTCTCGCGGCCGACGTAATAGGTGATGTCGGAGAGATCGACGCCGGGCAACTTGCTCTGGCGACAGACGAGCTTCAGTCCCTCATAGATCGTCGGGTTCTGCATGAAGCCGTAATGCAGGATCACGCGGGTGATGCCGGGAATGATCTCGATCACCTCGGCGCGTTCCTCGTCGGCGATGTGCGGGGATTCCTCGATCAGCACGGTGACCAGCAGCACGCGTTCGTGCAGCACCCGGTTATGCTTGACGAACTGGGTGAGCGCGAGCGGCACGCCGCGCGGTGCGGATGCCAGGAATACGGCGGTCCCGGGCAGCCTTGCGTGGCACTTGTTGACCGCGGTCTCGATCAGGTCCTCCTCCGGCTGGCGCAGCTTGGCGCGCGCGACCTCGACCAGCTTGACGCCGGATCGCCAGGTCAGCATCAGGAAGGCGACGAGGCCGGCGAGCAGCAGCGGAAACCAGCCGCCCTCGAACAGCTTGACCGAATTGGCCGAGAAGAAGATCACGTCGATGACGAAGAAGGCCCCATTCACGGCCACCACCAGCCAGGGCGAATAGCCCCACTGGATCGCGACCAGCGCGGCGAGCAGCGTCGTGATCGCCATCAGCAGCGACACCGCGATGCCATAGGCGCCGGCAAGCGCGTCCGACGTGCCGAAACTCAGGACCGCCCCCAGCGTGGCGGCGGCGAGCAGCCAGTTCACCAGGGGCACGTAGATCTGCCCGATTGCATTGCTCGTGTGGCGGATCTGCATGCGCGGCAGGAAGCCGAGCTGGATCGACTGCTGGGTCAGAGAGAACACGCCGGAGATGATCGCCTGCGAAGCGATCACGGTGGCGACCGCCGAGAACGCGACGAGCGGATAGTGCAGGGCGTCGGGGCAGAGCTGGAAGAACGGATTCTCGATCATGGCGGGATCGGTGATCAGCAGCGCGGCCTGGCCGAAATAGTTCAGCACCAGCGCGGGCAGGCAGATTGCGAACCAGGCGAGGCGGATCGGGAAGCGACCGAAATGCCCCATGTCGGCATACATGGCCTCGCCGCCGGTCACCGCGAGAAAGGCCGCGCCGAGAATTCCGAACGAGATGTGAAAATCCTGGTGGATCAGGAATTCGAAGGCATAGAGCGGGCTGAGCGCCGCCAACACCGCCGGCGCCTTGACGATGCCGTGGATGCCGAGCGCGGCGAGCACGACGAACCAGGCCAGCATCACCGGTCCGAAGATGCGGCCGATGAAGCCGGTGCCCTGCTTCTGCATCATGAACAGGCCGATCAGGATGACGACGGTTACCGGCACCACGACGGGCGCGAGCGAGGGAGCATCGACCTTGAGGCCCTCGATGGCGCTGAGCACGGAGATTGCCGGCGTGATCGCGCCATCGCCATAGAGAAGAGCGGCGCCGACGAGGCCGACCACCAGGAGATGGGCGCGCCATGTGCCTGGCTGGGAATGGCGGGCGTGGAGCAGGGCGAGCAGCGCGACGATGCCGCCTTCGCCGCGATTGTCCGCGCGCAGGATCAACAGCGCATATTTCAGCGAGATGATCAGCAGCAGGGCCCAGAGGATCAGCGAGGCAACGCCGAGGACGGCTTCGGGGGTCAGGGTTGCGCCGCGGGCGGCCGCCTTGGCGGCTTCCTTCAGGGCGTAGAGGGGGCTGGTGCCGATATCGCCGTAGACGACACCGAGGGCGCCCATGGTCATGGCAAGCGGCAGCGGATCAGGATGGTGGCCGGAAGCGACTGCGGGCGTACTGGACAAGGGCGGCCCCCCAATGGGATCGCGCCCGACGGGCCATTCCGCCGGGCGCAAACATCACCCAGTCTGCGATGAGACGTCGCAAAACTCCATCGGGATTATATGACGCGAAGCTGACAGACCCGACTACGGCATGCGGTTGGCGGTCACGAGACGCGCCTCGCGGACATTCGCCTTGGTGCCAGCCTTGCGCAGGCACGACGCCTCGAAATTCGGCCAGGCCTGCTGCGAGCAGTCTTTGCCGATGGCGCGGATATCGAGCCGGTCGCTCTTGGCCAGCGGCTGCGGCACGCTGGCTTCGACGGTCGGGGCAAAGCCGGGCAGGAGGGTGAGGGCTGCGGCAACAGACGCCGAGAGTGCGATCGCTGAAAGAGCCTTGATCATTGACAGTCCCCTGTGATGCGGCCGCCTACGCCCAGTGTGCGGCCCGTCATTTCGTTGGCCGGATTAGTAACCATGGCCAGTTTCCAGACGTCTTCGCGGACGCCGGAAATGGTTTCGTTCGCGCTCCGTTTTGTTTCGTGGCTGCCCCGAGGACGAAACAAACCGGCCCTTGCCGACACGGCCGGCGGAGATTTCACCTGAATCGGCCAGGGAACCGGTCCGGCTTGCCGGGCCGGGCCGGGCGCGGTAGGAGGGAGCCATGCCGCGTATCGCCTTCTATCCCGGTTCCTTCGACCCCATCACCAACGGCCATCTGGACGTGGTCCGGCACAGCGTGTCGCTGTGCGACCGGCTCGTGGTCGCGGTCGGGGTCCACCCCGGCAAGAAGCCGCTGTTCTCGACCGAGGACCGGTTGAAGATGCTCCATGACGTCTGCGGGCCGGTGGCGGCGCAGGCCGGTTGCGTCCTCGAAGCGGTGACGTTCGACGACCTGTCCGTGACCGCGGCCCGCAAGCACGGTGCGACCATCATGATTCGGGGCCTGCGCGACGGCAGCGACCTCGATTACGAGATGCAGCTCGCGGGCATGAACGAGGCGATGGCGCCCGAGGTGCATACGGTCTTTCTGCCGGCCTCTCCCATGGTTCGCCCGATCACCGCCACTTTGGTCCGCCAGATCGCCGGCATGGGCGGGGATGTCTCGGCCTTCGTCCCGCCGCAGGTTGCGGCACAGCTCAAGGCAAAATTCGCCGCATAGCGGCGCACTTCCTCTTCTCTCTGATCCGGAGTTGTCATGATCCGAATTCTCGCAGTTCTTGCCGCGCTTCTGTTCGCGGTGCCGGCGGTGGCGCAGCAATTGCCGGCCAACCTCGACAAGGCTAACGCCATCGTCATCGACAGCACCAAGGGCCGTATCATCATCAAGCTTCGCACCGATATCGCGCCCCAGCATGCCGAGCGGACAAGCAGCTCGCGCGCGAGGGCTATTACAACAACGTGCCGTTCCATCGCGTCATGGACGGCTTCATGGCGCAGACCGGCGATGGCGAGAAGTTCAACGGCACCGGTGGCTCGAAATATCCAAACCTGAAGCAGGAATTCTCCAAGGTGCATTTTGCGCGCGGCATCGTCGGCATGGCCCGGCGCGGCGACAGCGTGGACAGCGCCAACTCGCAGTTCTTCATCATGTTCGCCGACGGAGGCAGCCTCGATAACCAGTACACCGTGATCGGCGAGGTCGTGCAGGGCATGGACGTCGTCGACAAGCTGAAGAAGGCACCTCCCGGCTCCGCCGGCGGCGCCGTGACCGATCCCGACAAGATGGTGAAGGTGCAGGTCGCCTCCGACATTAAATAGGAGCGGCGATGGCGCGCTGTGGTGACAAGCTCCTGCTGGTTGCCGCGGTGCTGCTGTTCGGCACCTCGGGCGCTGCCTCTCAGGATGGGCAGGTCAACACCATCCAGGACATCTTCCGGCACCTGCGTACCTGCTGGAGGCCGCCGTCGCCGGCCAAGGCGCGCCCCCTCGACATCACGGTGGTCGTGAGCTTTAACCGGGCCGGAAACATTCTGGGCCATCCGAGGATTACCTATGAATCCGCGGAGGCCTCCGACAATGACCGGCTGCAATACCGGATCGCGGTGATGGAGGCGTTGCAACGCTGCACGCCGGTGCCATTTACCGATGCAATGGCCGGCGCCGCCGCGGGGCGACCATTCGCGATCCAGTTCCGCAGCCGTAAAACTTCACCTGACAAGACTTCACCCCCAACGCAAGAGAGACGAGCATGAGCGTCACCGAAAACACCCTGGTCCTCGAGACCACGCAGGGCCCCGTCACCATCGAGATGCGCCCCGACCTCGCGCCCGGCCACGTCGCGCGCATCAAGGAGCTCGTGCGCGAGGGCTTCTATGACGGCATCGTGTTCCACCGCGTGATCGACGGCTTCATGGCGCAGACCGGCTGCCCGCAGGGCACCGGCACCGGCGGCTCCGGCAAGAAGCTGAAAGCCGAGTTCAACAAGGAGCCGCATGTGCGCGGCACCACCTCGATGGCGCGCGCCGCCAACCCCGATTCCGGCGACAGCCAGTTCTTCATCTGCTTCGACGACGCCCGCTTCCTCGACAACCAGTACACGGTGTGGGGCAAGGTCACCGAGGGCATGGAGAACGTCGACAAGATCAAGCGCGGCGAGCCCGTGCAGAACCCCGACAAGATCGTCAAGGCGCGGATGGCCGCTGACGCTGAGTAACACCTGCCCGTCGTGCCCCCGCTTCGGCGGGGGCGCGCCTAGGTATCAAACGTGCGCACCGATCTGTTCGATTTCGACCTGCCCGCCGAGCGCATTGCACTGCGCCCGGCGAGCCCGCGTGACTCCGCGAGGATGCTGGTCGTGGAGAACGGTGCGCTGCGCGACCAGACCATCGCCGACCTGCCGCAATGGCTGAAGGCGGGCGACCAGCTCGTCGTCAACGACACCAAGGTGATCGCGGCGCAGCTTAGGGGCCGCCGCATAGGCCGCGAGACCGAGCCCAGGATCGAGGCGACACTGATCAAGCGTCTCGACGGCTCGCGCTGGCAGGCGCTGGTCAAGCCCGCGAAGAAGCTTGTCGCCGGCGACCGCATCCGCTTCGGCAATGAAGGCAAGGTCTGCCTGCTCGGCCATCTCGACGCCGAGGTCGAAGCCAAGGGTACCGAGGGCGAGGTCACGCTGTCGTTCTCGTTCCACGGCCCGGCGCTGGATCAGGCCATCGCCGATCTCGGCAGCCCGCCGCTGCCGCCCTATATCGCCTCCAAGCGCACGCCCGATGAACAGGACCTCGCCGACTACCAGACCATGTTCGCCGCGAATGAAGGCGCGGTTGCAGCGCCGACCGCAGGGCTGCATTTCACCCCGGAGCTGGAGCGGGCGCTGCGCGAGCGCGGCGTCGGGGTCAACCGCATCACGCTGCACGTCGGGGCAGGGACGTTCCTGCCGGTGAAGGTGGACGACACCGAAGGCCACAAGATGCATGCCGAGTGGGGCACGATCTCGGCCGAGACGGCGGAGCGCCTCAACAGCACGCGGAAGAACGGCGGCCGCATCATCGCCGTCGGCACGACGTCACTCCGATTGCTTGAGAGCGCAGCGAGCGAAGATGGCACGATCCAGCCCTTCGCGGCGGAGACGGCGATCTTCATCACCCCCGGCTATCGCTTCCGCGCAGTCGATGTCCTGATGACGAACTTCCACTTGCCGAAGTCGACGCTGTTCATGCTGGTGTCGGCGTTCTCCGGGCTGGAAGCGATGAAGCACGCCTATGCGCACGCGATCGCGGAAGGTTACCGGTTCTATTCGTACGGCGATGCGTGCCTGTTGTTCAGGGCAGAGCCGTAGGGTGGGCAAAGGCGCATAGCGCCGTGCCCACCATCTATCTCCATAGTTGAGATCGATTGGTGGGCACGCTTCGCTTTGCCCACCCTACGAGACCTTCTACGCCATCACCCGCTGAGGCAAGAGCTCGGCGATCTGCACCGCGTTCAGCGCCGCACCCTTGAGCAGCTGATCCGCCGCCACGAACATCGAGATCGAATGCCCGCTGGGGTCGCTGAGGTCCTTGCGGATGCGGCCGACCAGGACGTCGTCCTGGCCCGAGGCGTCGATCGGCATCGGGAAGTAGTTCTTCACGCGGTCGTCGACCACCTTCACGCCGGGGGCCTGCGCCATGATGGCGCGGACCTGGTCCTCGCTGATCGGCTTCTCGCATTCGAAGGTGATGGCCTCGCAATGGGCGCGCAATACCGGCACGCGCACGCAGGTGACGCCGATTGCAATCTTCTCGTCCTCGAAGATCTTGCGGGTCTCCTTGATGACCTTGGTCTCTTCGTCGTTGTAGCCGGTCTCAGGATCGACGGCGGTGTTGTGGTTGAAGAGGTTGAAGGCGTAGGGGTGCGGCATCACCTTCGGCGTATAGACCTGACCGTTGAGATTGGCCCGGGTGGATTCGACCAGCTCCTCCATCGCGGCCGCGCCGGCGCCGCTGGCCGCCTGATAGGTCGAGATGATGACGCGCTTGATGCGGTTCTTCTGATGGATCGGCCACAGCGGCACCAGCGCGGTGATCGCGGCGCAGTTCGGGTTGGCGATGATGCCCTTGTGATCCCTGATGCGGTTCGCATTGATCTCGGGGATCACCAGCGGCACGTTGGGGTCCATGCGGAAGGCGGAGGAATTGTCGACCACGACAGCGCCCGACTTGACCGCGATCGGCGCATACTTCTTCGAAATGCTGCCGCCGGCGGAGAACAGCGCGATATCGACACCGTCGAAAGACCGCTCGGTCAGTTCCTCGATCACGACTGACTGGCCGCGGAACGATACCGTCTTGCCGGCCGAGCGGGCGCTGGCGAGCGCCTTGAGCTTACTGACGCGAAAGCCGCGCTTGTCCATGGTGGCGATGAATTCGGCGCCCACCGCACCGGTGACGCCGACAATCGCGACGACGGGATCGTTACTCACTTTGTCCTCCATTGAATTGAAAATTTGGGCAACAAAAAAGCCCCGGACCATCGCTGGCGGGGCTTCGGTAGAGTGGATTGCGTTCTAGTCGACGACTACGCGCGCACGCCTCCCCGGGCCCCTGAGGCCGTGGTGGTTTTGGTCGTGCGTTTGGTGGTCGTGAACATGGCGGCGACTTATGCGGGAGAGTCTTGCGGTCGTCAATGGCCTTTCGCCCCCGGTCGACGCCGGGGAATGAACCTTGTGCCGCTATCTGGCAGTCGCTATTTCGCAGCTACTATTTCGTCCTGGCGCCCGGCGGCTCCAGGATGACCTCCTTGAGGTCGTCGCCGCTGATCACGACGATCGCAAAATTGAGCCGGCCGCGTTCGCGCACCAGCCCGCCGCTGATCGCCTTGCCCGAGGCCGCGCGTTCAGCGACCCGCACGGCATCAGCGAGGCGATGCCTGATCGCACCGAGCGCTGCGAGGTTGTCGCGGTCCTCGTGGTCGAGCTCGGCGAGGGGCAGGGCGGCTTCCCCGCCGACCAGCTCGCCGGTCGAAGCATTGATGGTGTGGCGCCAGATCCGGTCGTTGTGCAGGGTCTTCACCCGATACACCGGTACACCGGAGGCTCCGTCGAAACTCACATCCGCCGTGGTGGCGCCGGCGTGGCGGCGTTCCGCAATCGCCATGGCCTGGCTGATCGAGATCGACGAACCGCGGAAGCGCTCGATCTCGCGGCTGACCGCTTGGCGGTCCGCCTCAGTGTCACCATCTGTGTCGCTGTGAAGGGCGGTCGGCGTGCCCGTGCTCACGATCGCCCGCGCCGGCGCTGCGAGGAAGAGTGCGGACAGGGTGATCGCAAGCAATCCCGAGGTCCATCGTTTGGCTGTCGTCATGCTCGAAACCCTCGGCCAGCGAGTGTGCCGGATGATCGTAAAGAATTCGCGGCCGGCCTTGGGCATCGGCCGGCCGCGGAGCGACGTGGCGGGCTGTACCCGCCGCGGCGATCTTAACGATACGGGCCTCTTTTGGGGCTGGTGAAAAAAGCGGTCCGTATCGCTTATAACTAAACCATACCGTATCGTTTTATTTTGGTCAATGGCGTGGGCCGGGATCCCGCTGGGGAAAAATCGCAACTCACGGAATTGTCAGCGGGATGGGCGTCGCCGCGGCGTGCTCTTGGCGGCGTCCTGGGCGCGGTTGGCAGGTCCCAGCGCGCCGGCCAGGAACAGCTTGATCGCCGCGCGCATGCGCTTTTCGGCGGCCTTCATCTCGAGGGCCGTTCCGAATGTCGCCATGCGGTGGGTGTGGCCGACGACCACGTCGAGAAACACCTCGGCCACAATGGTGGTGTCCTCGACGTCGATCGCGCCTTGCGCCACCAGATGGTCGAAGAAGCGTGCCGTAGTGGCGACGGCCTTGAGCCAACCTTCTTCCTTGCCGAGCTTGGCAACGTCAGGGAAATTGATGGCCTGCGACGTCATCATGCGGCTGAAGGCGACGGCATCCGGACCGCAGGTGAATGTCAGCATCTCGCGTCCGATCTCGACCAGTCGTTGCTCGACCGGGATGTCCGCAAGGCTGCTGAGCTGCGTCTCCGCCGCGGCGGACAGTGGAGCAAGCCAGCGCGCGATCTCGCGCCTGAGCACGGCGGCAAACAGGCCGCGCTTGTCGCCGTAGCGGGAATAGACGGTGGGCTTGCTGACCCGGGCCGCTTCCGCGACCGCGTCGAGCGAGGTCGCGTCGAAGCCGCGGTCCAGGAACAGGCGGGTGGCGACCTCGATCAGCCGCTGGTCGCGCTCGATGGCGGCTGACTTCGTCGGCCGGCCGCCGCGGGATTTCGGCACCTCGCGGCGCGGCGCTGCCGGTCTCGTCTTGGTCGCAGTCAATCCCATGCCCGATGATTCCTGCGCGTTTCTGACAGTGGTCATTCGATCTATATCGCGCGGGAGCGGAGGCGTCATCGCGAATCTGGCCGAATTGGCCGTATCGTCAACGGTTTCAGCTGGGCCTCGTTCCGTCAACAGCGCTCACGGCACCGTCGAGCTCCAGGCCTGACCGGAAGCGGCCTTGTCGTATCCGTATTGATACAGCGCCCGCATATAGGCGGTGTCGAACCCTTCCGACGGCGGCGCCGGATATTCGCGCGCGATGTAGGAGAGATGAAAGCCGAGACGGTTGCGCTTGGCGAAATCGTAGGTCGAGAAGATGATCGAGCGCGTCTGTGACTGGGTGATCGCCGACAGGCTGCGCGAGGCGACATCGATGGTGCCGTTGGAGACAAGCTCGAAATTGCGTTCGATCTTCTTGTTGACGAGGATGTAGATGTCCAGCTTCGCATTGCCCGGCAGTCGGCTACCCTGGAAAAGCAAGGCTTCCGGCAGCGTCAGCACCGGGGCGGTTACGCCGCCGTCGACATGCATCTCCTGAAACTTGCGGCCCTGGCCCTCGGCGTCGATCATGATCGGCGGAAACACCAGGGGAATGCTGGCGGAGGCCGCCATCACGTCGCGAAACAGTTTTAGCGCCTCGGGCGTTCCGACCGCGGCGATCTTGCCCATGTCCCAGATCGCGGTGCGCTGGGTGTCGAGATCGGTCGTCACCACCAACAGCTTCCGGCCCTTGGCATTCTCGCGCGCGACTTGCGCCATGATCTCGGGCCCGACATAGCGGGCGACGAGCTCGCGCAGCCTTGTGTTGCCGAACAGGCCGGACCCGAACAGCACGCGCATGATGCTGGGATCGTTCAGGAGGCTCTCGGCGATACCGCTGGTGTAGACCTCCCTCAGCGTGTCGTCATATTGCGGGCCGAGGAAGGCGAAGGGCGCGATCAGGCCGCCGGTGCTCACGCCCGAGACGACGGAGAAGGCGGGACGGGTTCTGGCCGCGCTCCAGCCGTTGAGCACGCCGACGCCATAGGCGCCATCGGCGCCGCCGCCGGAGAGCGCTAGATACGACTTCGTCGCCGTGCTGTTGTCCTTCTCGAAACTGAATTTCGTGACGGGCTCGTCGGCGTAGCGCCTGAGGCCGTCGATATCGAGCACGCGCGATGTGCTGGCTTCGGCGGCGGTATAGGGCGTTCGGGGCAGGGAGGTGCAGCCGGCGAGTGCCAGGCTGCACGTCAGGACCAGGAAACCGATCAGACGGGCAGCTGTTTGCCTGATCCAGTCATGCGAGCGGCTGGAGACGTCAGTCGAACATGAAGGTGAAGGCATTGTCGGTGGCTGTCGATCTCGATCACGCATTGACCGCCGCCGGCAATTCGCCTGCGGCATCTCGTTCAGCCCAGCATAAAACTACACGGTATCGTTTTGTTTAACAAGAGGCCCGGCGGCAATATCGCTTCAATTGTGTCCCAGTCTGAGGCACGGGCCGGCCAGGACGTGGGTTGGGCGGGTTGATCGGCTTCCTCCGACACGCAATAAGCACCGCCATGAATCCCGACAATGACCTTCCCAATCACTTTGAATTGCTCGCCACCGACGGCGCCGCGCGCACTGGGCGCCTGACCACGCCTCACGGCGTGGTGCGGACGCCGGCTTTCATGCCGGTCGGCACCGCCGGTGCCATGAAGGGCATGCACTGGCGCGAGGTGCGCGATGCCGGCGCCGACATCGTGCTCGGCAACACCTATCACCTGATGCTGCGTCCGAGCGCCGAGCGGATCGCGGCGCTCGGCGGCTTGCAGCGGTTCACCGGCTGGAACGGGCCAATGCTGACGGATTCCGGCGGCTTCCAGGTGATGTCGCTGGCGGACCTGCGCAAGATCAGCGAGCAAGCGGTCACCTTCCGCTCGCATATCGACGGTGCCAAGGTCGAGCTGTCGCCGGAGCGCTCGATCGAGGTGCAGCGCTTGCTCGGCTCCGACATCGCCATGCAGATGGACGAGTGCGTGCGGCTGCCGGCCGAGCGCGCCGACATCGAGCGCGCGATGCAATTGTCGCTGCGCTGGGCCGAGCGAAGCAAGCGCGCCTTCGAAGACGCCCCCGACGGCTACATGCTGTTCGGCATCGTGCAGGGCGGCGACATTCCCCAGCTTCGTCATGCCAGCGCCGGAGGCCTGGTCGCGATCGGCTTCCACGGCTATGCGATCGGCGGCCTTGCCGTCGGCGAGCCGCAGGAGGTGATGCTGGCGATGATCGACGAGACCGCGCCGGTGTTGCCGAAACATCGCCCGCGCTACCTGATGGGTGTCGGCACGCCCGACGACATCCTCGAAGCCGTGAAGCGCGGCATCGACATGTTCGATTGCGTGATGCCGACGCGCAATGGCCGGCACGGCGTCGCCTTCACGCGGTTTGGTCAGGTAAATCTGCGCAATGCGCGCCACGCTGACGATCCGCGTCCGCTGGATGAGGAGAGCTCATGGCCCTCAACGCGCAACTGCGCGCGCGCCTATCTGCACCATCTCGTCAAGGCGGGCGAGACTTTGGGGGCGATGCTGCTGTCCGAAGTCAATATCGCCTATTACCAGTTCCTGATGCAGGGCATCAGAGACGCGATCGCACAGGGAAAATTCGACGAGTTCTATCAGCGTACGCGCGCGGACTGGGCGAGGGGCGACATCGCCCCGCGCTAGATCAGTTGCAAGTTTAGATCAGTTGCAAGTGAACCGTTGCTTCACGGCGTGCTTGGTCACGAAGCCATAGCCGCAATTGTCGCAGGTCCAGAGATAGCTGATCATGTGGTCAGAGACGTAAGCGGATGCTTCGGCGGCGACCATGGAGTCGGCGCAGACGGGACAGGTGGGCAACTCGCTACAACGCGGATCGCGGTTCACGGTCGGCAGCACTTCAGCAACTGCTGACATCGCGGTGACCTCCCTGCTTTAAGACGTAAGTCTAACATAAGCAGAAGCATTTGACGAGGTCGCAACACAAACGCGTCGACTCTTGTAAAATTAGCTTCACCTCGATGTGTCCTGCCGCCGGCTTGCCGATCTGGCAGTCGCGACTATCGCAGCGCAAACAATCCGTGTGCATTGCGATAAGTCGCCGCACTGCTTCGTGCGTCGTGACGTTCGATTACTGCGCCGCACCCTGCCGGCCGAGAGCCGGCTCGATAGCGACCGGCGTGCTGCGGTCGGAACGGAGCCTGCGCCCAAACGAGATCGAAGGGTTCTCGACGAACGAATATGTCATCCAACTGACAAGGATTGACGATGTCACGACCTCGGCGACGAAGACGAGCCATGGCAGTGGTCCGTCGCCCGGCCAGGCGTAGTGGTGAGTCCATTCCAGTGCGAACGGCGACATCAGGTAGACCGAGTAACTGATGACGCCGACGAACGCGATCGGGCGCCACGCCATCCTCTCACCGACTACGGCAAACACGATGAAGACGAGGGCCGCGGAGACATAGGCTGCCCCGATCGAATAGCTGTAGAAGAAATCGTCCTGGTAGATCCCGCCATAGCGTTTGCTGGACAGCGTGATGGCGAACAGTATGTAGAGCGTCGTGCAGAGGGCCACATGCTGCCATCGCAGCTTTCCGCCGATGACGGTGTCGCGAATGATCTTGCCGAGGAACATCGCCGACAGGTTCAGTCCGGTCTCCGTCACCACCCAGGCCGCTTTGTCCTCAACCAGGACAGCCACCGCCGTCCCGACAAGAGCGGTTGCAACGACGATCGCGACGGCGGTGAGGCGCCGGTGCAGCAGTCCCGCCGCGAAGAGAACGATGCAGATCAGGTAGAACAGCAGCTCGATTGTCAGCGTCCAGTAGAAGTCCCAGAGGTGAGGGACCTCCAGGAAGGACTGGAGCATCGTGAGGTTCGCGGCGATCTGCGACAGGGGATAGGTCCTGGACGTGACCGCCTGCATCGTGACCAGCCCGATCGCGATCGAGGTCCAGTAGGCTGGGTAGAGCCGGAAGAAGCGACTGATCGCGAAGTCGTTCACGGGGGACGCGCTGGCCGGAAAACTGAAGGGAATGACGAAGCCGCTGACGAAGAAGAACAGCACGACGCCGAACCGGCCGAAATTCATGTAGTAGCCGATCGCGTCGTGAAGGAACGCTTGATAGGCGCCGGTCGGGTGTTCCCGCACGATCACCTCGAGCGCATGCTGGACGACCACCGCCAGGACGGCGATGCCGCGCAGGGTATCGATGAATGCCAGCCGTCTGTGCATCAGGCCTTCTCTGCGCTCCCGCCGCCGGTGATCGGCCGATCGCAACTGACGTCGCCTGCCGGGACGGCATTTGGCTAGGGCACAAGCGATGATCGGAAGGCTGCACGCCGGCCCCGGCAGTTCAGCACGGCAATCGTGAACGGATTGACAACGAAAGCGGCTGGACGGCGGGCTTGGGCCTCACGCAGACGGCCGGACAGCCCACCTGCCCACGCAATTTTGCCATGCAGCGAATTCCGGGCCGATCGCATTGTCGCTTGCGCGTCGCCGCAAGCTGTCGGTAACTGCGCAACGGTCGCGACAGAAGCAATTGTCGCCACAGGGAGTTCATCATGGACGCATCGTCCACCACGGGTGCAGCGCACCAACCCGGCCGCGGCCGGATCTATGACTCGATCGTCGAGGCCTTCGGCAATACGCCCATCGTGCGCTTGCGCCGGCTGCCCGACATGCACGGCGTGAATGCGACCATTTTGGCAAAGCTTGAATATTTCAATCCTGCCGCAAGCGTGAAGGACCGCATCGGCGCGGCCATGATCATCGCGATGGAGAAGGCGGGCATCGTCAAGCCCGACACCGTGCTGATCGAGCCGACCTCCGGCAATACCGGCATTGCGCTCGCCTTCGTGGCGGCTTCGCGCGGCTACCGCCTCAAGCTGGTGATGCCGGAATCGATGTCGATCGAGCGGCGCAAGATGCTGGCTTTTCTCGGTGCCGAACTGGTCTTGACGCCGGCGGCGCAAGGCATGAAGGGTGCGATCGCTGCCGCCGAGGAGCTGTTGAAGACGACGCCGAACTCGGTGATGCCGCAGCAGTTCAAGAACCTCGCCAATCCCGAGGTGCACCGCCGCACCACCGCGGAGGAGATCTGGAACGACACCGGCGGCAATATCGATTTCTTCGTGGCCGGCGTTGGCACCGGCGGCACGATCACCGGCGTCGGCCAGGTGCTCAAGCCGCGCAAGGCCGGCTTGCGCGTCGTCGCGGTCGAGCCGGAGGAGAGCCCGGTGCTGTCAGGGGGACAGCATACCCCGCACAAGATCCAGGGCATCGGCGCGGGCTTCGTCCCTGACATTCTCGACCGCGCCGTGATCGACGAGATCGTAAAGATCAACTCGACGAATGCGATCGAGACCGCGCGCGCGCTGGCGCGGCATGAGGGCATTCCGGGCGGCATCTCCTCGGGGGCGGCCATCGCGGCAGCGCTCCGGATCGCCAAGCGCCCGGACGCTGCAGGAAAATCCATCCTGGCTATAGTGCCGTCCTTCTCCGAGCGGTATCTTTCGACGGCTCTGTTTGAGGGAATCTAGGACATGGCGGACCAACCACCGAGGCGGCCGCGCACGCTTGGCGATGCCAGGACCGAAGCGGAGGCAGCGTTCAAGAAAGTGACGGCCAAGGTCGCCGCGGCGCCGCCCAAGCAAAACGCCGTTCCCGGCGTCAAGGAGCAGGTCACGCTGCGCCTCGACCAGGACGTGCTGGAGTTCTTCCAGGCCGGCGGACCGGGTTGGCAGGACCGCATCAACGAGGCGCTGCGAAAGGCCGCGGGGAAGTAGCGCCAGCTCTCTTCGGCGAGAACGATCAACGAAAAAGCCCGGCACGAGCCGGGCTTTTGTCTCTTAAGATCGGCGTCGCGTCCTAGCGGCGGAACATGCCGCCCATCATGCCGCCGACGACGCCACCCACGAAGGCCGCGCCGGCAGCATCGCCGGGATTGCTGCGCTGCTGGGGAGCCGGCGCCGGTGCGCTGCTGCCTGCGGGCGCTGCGGCGCGCCGGGCCGCCTTCTGGCTGTTATCGCTCGCGGTCGCCGGGGCAGCCACGACTTCCGAGAGCAGGGCCTTGTGCTGGTGCTTGTTGAGGTAGCCCGATGAGGGATAGCCGCGCGCTGACTGCCAGCGCTTGAGCACCGAGCGGGTCTCCTCGCTGAACGCGCCGGTCTGCTTGGTATCGAAGCCGAGCCCGGTGAGACGACGCTGCACGTCGCGGCGCTGGGTCTTGTCGAGACCGATCTGATCCTCGGTGAGCTGGGTCGCCTCGTCGGTGAAGGTCGCGGGATCAACGCCGGCGTTGAGGGTGCGCGTTGCAGTCGAGGGGCCGCTCTTGATGGCGGCGAGGCGTGCCAGCGCCAGCGCCTTGAACTGACCGTTCGGATAGGCGGTGAGATAGGCGTTGAGCTCTTCCGGCTTGTTGGACTCTTTCACCGAGCGCCAGTATTCGAGCTCGACGCCGTCCGAGCCGCCGGTCGCAGCCGGCACCATGCCAGAAGCGGTCGGTGCTGCGTTGGCGACCTGCGTCGTCGCGGCCTGGTTGAGATAGACGGAGCCGGTCAGGTTGGTGTGGCCCCAGGGCAGCTGACCCTTGCGGGTCTCTTCATTGACCTGGGCGCGCACCGACGTCATCGCCTGCTGGATCTCGATGCCGGGCTTGGTGATGTTGTCGATCAGGGCGCGGGTGAACGGGCTGTTGTTGCCCTCCTGACCGTCGAGCGCGGTCTGACCAGGACCGGTGGCGAACGCGATGAGGGTGCCTTCACCGGACTTCATCTCGGCGAGACCGCTCTGCACGTTCACGCTGCGCGTCGCCGAGTTCGACTTGATCTTGGCGGCGAACGGATTGTCGCGGCAGGCATCGAGGAAGACGAGCTTGACCTTGGCATCGCCCATGGTCTGCTCGAGCGTCAGATCGATGTTGATGGCGGCGCCCAGCTTGACGTCCATCTCCGACTTGATGTCAGCGTCGACGGGCAGCAGGTAATTGGTGCCGCTGACGGCGATGCCATGGCCGGCGTAATAGAACAGCGCGATGTCGGAGCCCTGCGCCTTGCGGCCGAAGTCGAGCAGCTTCTCCGTCATCTGGTCGCGGCTGAGATTGGATCCTTCGATCACTTCGAAGCCGACATTGCGCAGCGTCGCCGCCATCGCCTTGGCGTCGATCGGCGGGTTCGGCAATTGCGCGACGTTCTTGTAGTTGCCATTGCCGACAACGAAGGCGACGCGGCGGTCGGCCTTCGCGGCACTGACCGACAGGGCCATGCACATCAGCGAAGCGAGGAGGGTGAGATAGCGCATCTGAGATCCCCAACAGAATCGAATTGCAGGCAGCAACGAATTGGCAACAAACCTACACGAAGTGCCCGACTTCGTGCCACCAAAACGGGGGGTAGGTCGCGTCCAAACCGCTGCTGTGTGGCCGAATGTGCACGATGGAAATGCGCTCCAACGTGATCCAAATCACACGGCCACTTTGTTTTGTCGCGCGAGGCGGCGCGAGGTTCACTGCGCGCGGGCGGGAACGGCTGGTGCCGGCTTCAAATTCAAGAGGTTGCCGCACAGGATCAGCGCCGCGCCGAGCACGGTCCAGGAGTCGAGCCGCTCGGAATAAAGCAGCCAGCCGGCCGTCGCAGTCAGTGGAACCCGCAGGAAGTCCATGGGAACCACGATCGTCGCATCCGCGTACCGGAGCGCGCTGGCGAGGCAGTAGTGCGAGAAAGTGCCGCAGACTCCAATTACGAACAGCCAACCCCATAAACGAGGCGACGGCCAGATCCACACAGCGAGCGTCGGCAGCAGGCCCACGACGGCCTGGACCACGATCATCCAGAACAGGATCGATAATGCGCTCTCGGTCCGCGTCAGCGACTTCGCCAGAATCATGGAAAAGCTGAAGCCGATCGCGGCGCCGAGCGCGATCAACTGGCCCGGATTGATCTCGCCGGTGGCGGGCCGCACGATCATGACGACGCCGACGATGCCGAGCACGATCGCGGCGATCTTCCAGACCGTCATGCGCTCGGACAGGAACGTTGCGGCCAGCACCGCGGTCCAGATCGGCATGGTGAATTCGATCGCGACGACTTGCCCTATTCCGATCAGCGTCAACGCGTAGAACCAGCCGAGCTGTGCGAAATAATGGACCCCGTTGCGTGCGAGGTGCTGGGGCAGGCGTTTGGTCGCGACTGCTTTGAAGCCGCCGGCGTGGTAGATGATCGGCAGAAGCAGCGTGAACCCGATGAACGAGCGCACTTCCATGATCTGGAAAACGTTCAGCTCGCGCGTGGTCTCGCGCCCGGCCACCGCCATGACCAGCATCAGCGACAGCCAGCCGGCCATCCACAATGCAGCCATCGTTTTGGACGGTGTCGTGCTCATTGGGGCAAATGCTGGAGGATGGAAGCCTGAAAGGACGGCCGGTATCGGCGACATCGCCGCCGTTTGCAACGGTCAATCTGTGGATGCAGCGATGCAGCCTGTCGTGCTAGGCATCATGCAACAACGAGAAAATCGGGAGAGCTCCGCTCATGCAGATCTTGCAGCCGGCTGAATGGAAGAAACCGCGCGGCTTTTCCCATGGCGTCGTGGTCGAGGGACCGGGGCGCTGGGTGGTTCTGGCCGGCCAGACCGGTGGCGACGAGGCCGGCAATTACGCGCCCGACATGGCGGCGCAGGTTGCGACCGCGCTGAAGCGGATCATCAAGCTCCTGGGCGAGGCCGGCGCCGGCCCCGAGCACATCGTCCGCCTGACCTGGTACCTGACCAGCCGCAGCGAATATGAGGGTGCAGGCGCCGGTATCGGTGCCGCCTGGAAGGAAACGCTCGGACGCAATTTCCCGCCGTCGACGCTGCTCTACATTGGTGGCCTCGTGGACGACCGGGCCAAGGTCGAGATCGAGGTCACGGCGTTCGTGCCGGACGCATAAAAAAATCGACCCGGCGCGGTCGCTGGGTCGATTGTCGTGCCGCGTGCTGACGTCCTATTTCGAAAGCGAGACGTTGGCGCCGCGGAACTGGCTATCCGCGCGTATCGAGACGCTCTGCTTGTTGCCGCTCGTCTTCAGCGAGAGGTTGGCATTGAAGCCAGCGGTGGAGGCAACCAGCTCGTAATTGCCGCCGCCGCCGCGGCCCTGGAGCGAACCGGAGATATTGCGGCTGGCCTCGGACCAGCTGCCGGCGATGGCGCTTCCCTCAGCCTTGACACTGGCCGCGAGGTTGAACTTGTAAGCGTCGCTGGCGCAGGTCAGCGACATCTCCATGGTGGGGCCGATCGGGGCGTATTTGGCCCGGCAGCGGATCCGTTCGGTCGAGCCGTCGTCCAGGGTCACGGTGCCAGCACCGCTCCAGCTGCCCGCCAGCGGGGCGAATGGGCCGGACTGCGCATTGCTTTCAGTGTTCACGAACGCTGCCACAAACAAAACGGCGGCCGCAAACAGCAGCCGCCGGTTCCGGGCGCGAGCCTCAATTGGTTTATTGGCGCGATGCTTCCCATCGCCCGCTGCACGGTATGCCTGCAGATGCTCCATTCCACTTCCCCGATCCGGCGTTGCCGCTGAGTTGACCGTTAGCATATGCACCATTGATCGAAACTTTCACAAGTCCCCCACTGCCGATGGTGCCGGAAACGTTAGCGCCGGGCGCAGTGATCTTGCCGTCGGCAACCGTCAGCATGGAGCTCGCGGTGGGTTCGCAGGAGCCGCTCTTGGTCACGATCGTGACCTGCCAGTTGCCGTCATAGGGGGTCTGGGCCAAGGCGGACGCGGCTAGGGTGCCGGTGAAAACTGAAGCGGCACAGAACACCGCGATGCGAGCAAAACGCATAAATTCCGTCCTTGAATCTGTCTGATATGCTGTCGCTTATCTGGACCAAATGTGACGGAAATTTGTTGCGACGCCAAATCGAAAATTGTTCCTGTGGGAACAATGGTTTATTTGCGTTTCTGGTGCCAGTTTTCGAAGCAAAATCAATACGGCTTCACGTTAAGGGTAAACGTCAGGAGAGGCGCCTTTAGGACAGGCTTGGCGCGGAGGTCGCGAACTGCTCGTCTTGAGTCTTGGCGGGCAGCGCCTTGTGGACCTTGGCGTAGTCGATCACGTCAGCCAGCAATTTGAGGCCGAGGGGCGCCAGCGCGCGCTCCCATAGCTCCCGCGCCGTCTCGCCCTTCTTGACGAAGCACCAGTCCTGGGCGGCAATGGCGCCGGCATCCATGCGGTCGGCGAGGTGGTAGATCGTGCCGCCGGCGATCGGATCGCCTTCCTTGATGGTCCATTCCACGGCGGCCTTGCCGCGATGGCGCGGCAGCAGCGAGGGGTGATAGCCGATGCCGCCGAACGTGGCGGCGGCGAGCGCGTCCTTGCCGATCCGGGCGTGGCTGTGCGCCGTGATGATCAGATCGGTATCAGGGGCAATCTCGGAGGCCACCACCAGCTTCGGATTGGCCTGCACCACGACCTCGATGCCGGCCGCCGCGGCGGTCGCGGCGAGGCGATCCTCGGCATCGGCCACCACGACCCGGACGATCGAGACGCTGTGCTCCCGGAGCATGTTCAGGGTGGTCACGCCGAAATGGCGGGAGCCGACGAGGGTAATGCGCATGGGTGTCCGATCCGGTCTCGCAACTGCGTCATCCCCCGATAACACGTCCCGACGCCCTGTCACCACCCGCACAGCGTTTGCACGGGTTATCAACAATGCGCCGAGGTGCCGGGCGCGATGAACGCCCTGATTGCGCTGCCGGCCCTTGCGGTGCTTCCATGGCGGGCATTGCACCGGTTCGGGAGCGAGCGCATGCGAAGCGCCTGGTTTTTCCTTTTCGCGACACTGCTTGCAGCCATTCCGGCCCATGCGGGCGGGCATCCGGCCGTGCCGCCCGAAACCGGGATCGCGCCGTTCGTGGGGCCGATCTGGGATACCTATCGTTGCGCCCGAGGGCCGGTCACCAATTTCTATCACCGCGCCTATTACGGCGAGGAGCCGCCGGCGCTCTATCGCGGCTACGCTTACCGGCCGCATTACCGTTACAGCGCCTATCGCAGATGGCCGCGCACTTACTTCTGTGTCACCGACTAGCGTTTGCCGCGCCGCCGCGGTCGGACGGCAAGCGGGACGAAAAGCCGGTTCCTGTGTTTCGTTTTGAACAGAGATAACCTTGGTCGGCTGATAAGAGTGGGCCAACCCGGGGCTGGCGACATTTCAACCCGCATCCGTTTTTGAACCCGGCTTTGGCCGCTGGCGCAATCGTCAGCGGCCTTTTCATGCCGCGCATCACGAAATCATCGAATTGGTAATACGATCTCAACCAGCCTGGCGTATCGACGAATCCGTCGCGGATTTGTATTGCGTACCGCGACACCGAAATGTCCCGCCGGCGTGGGTGCGCCGCGCGGGCCTTTTCGCCGGGACAGATGTCATGCCGAGCGCCATTGAGCAGATCGTCGACAGCTACGTGCGGCTGAAGAACCGCCGCGGGCTCGACGAGCTGATGATGCACAGGCAGCGGCTCGCGGTCGATCTGAAGAGCAAATCCGGCTATGATTTCAGCCTGCCGATCGGCCAGATCGACGAGGAGATCGCGATCATCGAGGCAGGCCTCAGCCGGCTCAAGGCGGAGAATTCCACGGTGATCTAGCGCGGCTGCGAGGCCGGCTCTTGCGTGGATTGGGGGACGGCGCATCGTCGCAGTTCGAGACCGGTTCATTCATGGTTCAGGCCGACCATGGCTCAATCCGCGGGTCGTTTCGTGGGACACGAATCCTGCTAGGCTTGTCCCCGTGATTTGGAGGAGACGTCATGATCGAGCTTGCGCTGGCTGGCCTGCTTGCATTTGCAACCGTGCCTGCGGCATCGCCGGGGCCCATGGTGGAGCAAGTTCAGTTCAGAGGTGGTCCGGGCGGACAATGTCCGCACGGCTATGATTACAACCACTCGAACGGCCGCTGCTATCCCAACGATTATCATGCGCCGGGTGTCTACACCCGGGATCCCGGACCAGGCTATGGGCGCCGTGGTGGCCTGTGCCCGCACGGTTACGATTACAATTACTCGACCGGCAGCTGCTATCCGAATGGTGCGCATGCGCCGGGCGCCTATGGACGAGCCGAGCAATACGGCCGACGCGGCGGGCTTTGTCCGCACGGCTACGATTACAATTATTCGCAGGGGCAGTGCTATCCGAACGGCGCACGGGCGCCCGGAATGTACGGGCGATAACCGATCGCCGTGCTGAGGCGGGCGCGCTCAGTCGCGCCGGCCGCCGTCGATCACCGTGAACAGCGGCCGAGCCGGGGTCGGCTCGACCAGCAATTCCTCCACCAGCGCGGTGGCGGCATCGACATATTTGCGTGTCGGCTTGTCCAGCGGGCGCTTGGCCTCGTCGTCGAGCGCGATCTTCGCGGCTTCGACCAGCTTGCGCATGCGCGCCGCATGGTCGTCGCCCGCCGTCAGCGTGGCGCGCGCCAGCGAGCGCAGCACGAACAGCTCGCCCTCGAGGCGGAGCAGGCGGTCGTTGAGCCTGGTAAGGACGGCGTTGAGGTCGGCCATGTCTGCTGTTCGGCGCGAGGGATCCGTCCTGATCTAGCGGCGATCGGTGAACGGAGTCCAAACGGCGCCGGTGCAATTGGGCCGATCCTCCGGTCCGTCTCGCATCACCGCGCGGCGTCATCGGAGGTGCGCGCGTGGTGGGCGGGCAGGCCTACCACTCGACGTCCGCCCAGCGCCTCCCGAACACGGGCGGCCGCGTCTTCACGGCTTGCCAACCGAAGAAATGGTGTTTGCCGGACCAGGCGTGCACCACGCCGTTGCAGATGCTGCATTTGAAGCTGCCGGCGTGGGCTTCGCTGTGCTCCTCCCTGGTCGCGGTGTAGTTCATGCCGCAACCCGCACAGGTGAATTGTTCGATCGTCCAGATGGTGTTGGCCATTGCGCCGAATGCTTCTTGGTGAGTTCGACCCACGGTAGTCACGGGCGTTTGCAGCGGCGTAAACCGGCGCGGGGAAATCCGGTTAACGGGCGTTAGCCAAGCCCGGCCGCGTTGCGGGCCCGTCTCGGAATGCGGAACGGTCCGATGTGTTCCCAATCGTGGGCCCGGGGCGGTTCCAGTCGTCTTGACGCCGGATGCGTTGCTGGCAATAACGGCTAGGCCTCGCAAGCACCGGAAGTTGCGTTCATGCCGCAAGGAAAGCAGTGCCCGTGAAAAGTCTCCGTCAGCTCCTGACCGGAGAGGACGTCATCCAGCTCGTGATCCGGCTCGGCCTGCTCGCCCTGCTGATCATCTGGACCTTCCTGATCATCCGCCCGTTCGTGCCGATCCTGGCCTGGAGCGGCGTGCTCGCCGTTGCGTTCTATCCAGCCTTCAGCTGGGTCGCCAAAGTCCTCGGCGGCCGGCCCAAGACCGCAGCAGCGATCCTGACCCTGATCACGCTCGGCATCGTCATTGGCCCGGCGACCTGGCTCGGCATCAGCGCGGTGGACGGGGTGCGCGAGCTGGCGCAGCAGCTCGGCACCGGCGACCTGGCGCTTCAGGCGGCGCCCGAGCAGCTGAAATCGTGGCCGCTCGTCGGACCCTGGCTCTACGACCTCTGGGACCAGGCCTATACCAACATCCGTACGGTGGTGCGCGAGGTGGCGCCGTATCTCCAGCCGCTGGCGGGCCCGCTGCTTTCGCTCGCGGGCGATGCCGGCGTCGGCACGCTCCAGTTTCTGGTCTCGGTGTTCGTAGCGGGCTTTTTGTTTCCGCATGGGCCGAGGCTGGTCGCGGCCGGCCGCGGCTTCCTGTTTCGCATCGTGCCGGAGCAGACCGAGCATTTCCTGTCGCTTGCGGGCGCGACCATCCGCGCCGTAGCCCAGGGCGTGATCGGTGTCGCGATCGTGCAGGCACTGCTCGCCGGCATCGGCTTCAAGCTCGCGGCGGTGCCGAGCGCCGGCCTTCTCGCCTTCATCGTGCTGCTGCTTTCGATCGTGCAGATCGGCGCCTTCCTCGTGCTGCTGCCGGTGATCATCTGGATCTGGACCGCCAAGGACGTCACCACGGCGCTGCTGCTCACCGTGTTTCTCGTCCTGGTCGGCTTCATCGACACCATGTTGAAGCCGCTCGTCATGGGGCGGGGCCTGACCACGCCGACCATCGTGATCTTCGTCGGCGTGATCGGCGGCACGCTCGCTCACGGCATCGTCGGCCTGTTCATCGGACCGATCATCCTGTCGGTGGCCTGGGAGATGATGATGGCCTGGATCAGGACGGAGGATCGGGCAGGGGCGGGCGAGGGCTGATCTCGCCTCGAACGGCGCGATCTGCCCGCGATGTCTCGCCGGGTCCCGACGGCGCGCGGCCTGTGATCAAAGTCTGTCGCAAACTTGTCTGTTCCACTAGACAAGTTAGGATTGGGCCGATTCTGTTTCAATGACGGAAGCGATGGCGAAGTCTTCCAAGTTGGTTGCCGCGAGGCGCGGCAAAGTATTGTTGGTTAGGCGCCGGTCGGACGGCCTGTGGATGTTCCCGGGCGGCCGCAAGCGTGCGCGCGAGTCCGACAAGGATTGCCTGCGGCGGGAGATCAGGGAGGAGCTGCCCAAGCTGAAGCTCGGCAGGATCAGCCTCTGGAAGGAAGTGACGGCGAGGAACAAGCGCTCCGGCCGCAAGATGAGCGACGCGATCTTCATTGCCAAGACGGCCAAAGGCAGGCTGGCGATTGGCGACAAGAAGGAGATCGACCGCGCCGCCTGGCAGAAACCACGCGGCATCCGACTGACGGCGACCTCGCGCTACATCCGCGACCGCCTGTTTCCGAGGAAGCAGAAGCGGAGGTGAGCTAGTCCTGGCGTCCCGCCGATCGCGTCCGTCCAGCGAGCGATCTCGATCGCGTCGCGCGCGGCTCCGGAGCAGCTCGTCTTGCCGCATCAGCCTCGCGCATCTCCTTGCGGGCCTTGCGCGCATTGCGCATCGCGCGCTTGATGAAGGGATGTTGGGAGTCCTCGGCGAAGAACAGCACCACCTCGCAACTCGGACATTGCCTGGAATAGCCGTCCTGCAACCGCCCGGCGCGATCGCGAAACACGTTCTTGCACCGCGTGCACTGAATCTGGACTGAACTCATGCGCGCACGACAATGACTTTGAAAATGGATCTTCAGCTGATCCCAAATGTCTGAAGAAAGCTTGAATGGCTTCGCGGCTGGAACGCGCGCGGCCAAGCGCCATCGGCCGGCCGCAGAAGATGCCGGTTGGAAACAGGCTGTCGGCCGCTATTGCTTGGCCGCCATCGTGTCCAGGCACTGGTTCAGAAAGGCGGTGCGGTCCCTGGGCAGCACCTTTTCGAGGTCCGCCTTCAGCGCGCATTCGCGCTGGCGCAGCTGCTCGGCCCGGCGCTTCTCGGCCGCCTCGCGGTATTCGGGAGCAACCTTGTTGGGATCGACCAGCGCCTGTGAGCGGGCGGGAGCGCTCGCAAGCAGCGCGATGGCGGCGATGACAATGAATGGTTTCAAATGAGCCTCCGTAAAAGGGCCATCGTAGCGCGCGGCGCGTGCGCACTCAAACCGGGGATGCGGTATCCCGCTCCGGCGTGATGGGGCAGACGGAACGTGCCCGCGGATTTCCGACCAGCACGTTTGGAACGACTGCGCGCGGCAGGCGTCGAATCCTGGCTCTCGGCTCATCCCCAAGCCCCCAAGCCCCCGGGCCGAGAGAAAACCTTCCCCACAAAGGTTGGCGACCTCGGTCCCCCGAGGTCGTTTGTCTGTTGCAAGACGTGTGAACCAGTTCACAAGCGCGCGGCGAATCCGCTGCTATGAAGACGTCATTGCTTAACCGATTCATTTTGAACGAAACGCCCCAGCGTGGCTCCAAGCGCTGGGGCTTTTTCGTGGCTCCCTGCGCGCAGAACGTTTACAATCGCGCCAAGCGTCGCATCGACAGACGCAGATCCCGCGCCGCGCCAGTTCCGATCCAGAGCTTGATCAAACAGCCTATGTGTCGGGATCGCGGCGCCGCGCCGAACGTTGCCACCAGGTGCGTTCGCGGGGCAAATCCCATATGCATGGCGAGAAGTCGCCGAATCGAAAATGAGGGCGGCTGGTGTTCAGTTGACGACGGTTTACGACCAGAAACGGATTCAAGTGAGGCTTACCAAAAAGGCGCGGGTGGCCAAGACGCTGCCGAAGAAGCCGCTCCCGAAGAAGACGCCACCGAAGAAGGCGTTGCCAAACAAGACGTCGCCAAGGAAGAGCAAAGCGGCGCAGCGCGCCACGATCTCGTCTTCGTCGCCGCTCGGCGTGCTGGCGCTCCATCTGCTTGCCCAATGGAAACAGTCTGGACGCAGCGGCATCGTTTTTCTCGCCGAGAGCGAGAACAGGGCGGAGCGGCTGGGCAGTGTCATTCACGCGCTCGACCCCTCCTGTGAGGTCCTGGTGTTTCCGCGATTGAACACCTTGCCCTTCGATCAGCTGGAGCCGTCGCACGAACTCGCAGGGCGCAGGGCCTCCGTCCTGAGGCGCCTCGCAAAATCCAAGAAGCCGCTCTTTCTCGTGTCGACGGCGGAAGCCGTGATGGAGCGCCTGCCGCCGCCGGCGAGCCTGGCGCGCCTGAGCCTGAGCTTGAAGGTGGGTGGTACGTTCTCAGAGCGCGACCTCGAGCCACGCCTCGAATCCCTCGGATACGATCTGGAGGACGAACCGGACTATCCGGGCGGGGCGCTGTTCCACGGGCAGACCTTCGAGATATTCCCCGCAGGCGCGCTGGGGCCGTTCCGGATCGAGCATTCGGATCGCGCGATCAAGCGGATTGTGGCGTTCGATCCGAACGAGCACAGGATCATCTTCGAGACCAAGGAGCTTCTCGTCGATCCCATGTCGGAGCGGCTTGGCCTTGCCGGCAAAGGCGGCAAGCGCGCGAGCCTGTTCGACTATTGCGGGCCTGCCAAATGGATCGCCGATGCGGGCGTCCCGGTGCACGCCGACGGCTGGCTCGATACCATCGAGGAGGCCGCGCCGCGCGCCGAGCGTGAGCGCGAATATCTCGCACGGCGCGACTGGAAGCAGCTCTCCAAGGGCATGAAGGTGCTGCCGCGCGCTTCGTCCTTCCAGACGATCCCGGAGTTTTCGAAGCTGACATCCTCCAGGAAGGCGCTGCGTGGTTTCGTCGAGGAGACGCGCCGGGCCGGATCGCGACTGATCCTGGTCGCAGCGCAGGAGGACGACCTGCGCGTGATGGAGCGGATGAGCGGCCTCAAGGCGCAGCGCTGTGACGATTGGGACGAGGCGACGCGCGGGCGGAGCGGCGAGGCGGCGCTGCTGGCCGATCTCGATGCGGGCTTCGTCGTGCCGGGGAAAAAGCCTCTCGTCATCGTGACGGCCTCCGACGTGCTCGGCAGCCGGGCGCATCATCCGCAGCCGATGGCGCGCGCCTGGAGCGCGGCCTTCGAGCATGCCGATGTACCCGAGCAGGGCACGGTGGTCATCCATCTCCAGCGCGGCCTCGGCGTGCTCGACGGCTTGCAGACCGTGAACACCGGCGGCGGAAGCTTGCGGGAAATGATCCGCCTGAAGTTCGCCGGCGACAACGCCGTGCTCGTGCCGCCGCCTGATCTTGCCTTGATGTGGCCTTACGCGGCGGAGCTCGGCAAGCTCTCGCTCGACAAGGCCGATGGCAGCACATGGTGGGCCCGCCGCACGTCGGCCGAGCGCGAAATCCAGGCCGCCGGCAAGGCGCTGGCCAAGCACATCAGCCAGCGCCGCCGCCGTCGCGGCGAAAAGCTGGTTCCGCCGGGATCGGCCTACGAGAAGTTCGTCGCGCGTTTCCCTTATTTCACCACCAGCGACCAGGCCAAGGCGATCGCCGACGTGCTCGACGATCTTGCCTCCGGTCATCCCATGGACCGGGTGATCTGCGGCGACGTCGGCTTCGGCAAGACCGAGGTGGCGCTACGCGCGGCGGCCGCCGTGGTGCTGTCGGGCAAGCAGGTGGCGATCGCGGTGCCGACGACGGTGCTTGCACGCCAGCATGTCGCAACGTTCCAGAAGCGCTTTGCGCCGTTCGGCATCGAGGTCGGCAATTTGTCACGGGCGACCTCCGGCGCGGAGCTGCGGGAGACCAGGGAGGGCCTGCGCGGCGGCCGGATCAAGGTCGTGATCGGCACGCAGGCGCTCACGGGCAAGGACGTCAAGTTTGACGATCTCGGTCTCGTCATCATCGACGAGGAACAGCATTTTGGCGCGGCCGAGAAGGCCAAGCTCTCGGGCCTCGCCAAGAACGTCCACGTGCTGATGATGAGCGCGACGCCGATCCCGCGCACGCTCGCCGCCGGCCTTGCCGGCTTCCGCGACCTCAGCGTGATTGCATCGCCCCCCGTGCACCGGCTGCCGGTCGCGACCCGGATCGCGCCGCTGTCGGATGCGGCGATTGCCTCCGCGCTGCTGCGCGAGCAGCGCCGCCACGGCCAGAGCTTTCTAATCTGCCCGCGCATCCAGGATCTCGATCCGATGCTGGCGCGGGTTCAGGCGGTGGCGGGCGACCTCCGCATCGTCTGCCTGCACGGCAGATTGGCGGCTGACGAGATCGACGACCGCATGATGAGCTTCGTCGAGGGCAGGGCCGACGTCCTGCTCGCGACCAACATCGTCGAGAGCGGGCTCGATATTCCCCGTGCGAACACCATCGTGGTCTGCTGGCCCGAGAAGTTCGGCCTCGCCCAGCTGCATCAGCTGCGCGGGCGGGTCGGCCGTGGCGGCATCCGCGCCTTCGCCCATCTCTTGACCGAAACGGCGTCCGGGCAATCCGAGAAGCGGCTGGCCGTGCTCGAAGAGTTCAGCCGGCCCGGCGCGGGCTTTGCGATCAGCGAGCGCGACCTGGATTTGCGAGGCGCGGGCGATTTGTTTTCCGAGCAGCAATCCGGCCACGTCCAGGTGTTCGGGCCCGTGCTCTACAGCCACCTCCTGAAGATGGCCTCGGAGAAGCTCGACGAGGGGCAGGCGGTGTGGGTGCCGGACCTGAACCTGCCGGTCGCCGACATGCTGCCCGAGACCTACGTGCAGTCCGAGCCGGTGCGTCTCGAGCTCTATGCGCGCGCCGCAAGATGCACTGACGAGGACGACCTCGAAGATCTCGAGGAGGAAACCTCCCGCCGCTTCGGCCCGCTGCCGAAGGTCGCGCGCGACTTCTTCGCCGCAGCCAGGCTCAGGTTCGAATGCAAGCGACGCGGCATCGTCCGCCTCGACGTCGGCCCTGAAGCTGCGGCCGCGACGTTCCTGCCGGGACGCTTGCGAAAGTCGCGGGGCAAGTCGCTGCAACGCGACGGTGATCGCGTGGTCTATCACGCCAAGATGCAGGACGCGCCGTTCGAGCGGGTGGAGGAGCTGTTCGAGCTGCTGGACGAGGGGTAGGGGCTCGCGCCTTCGTCAGCACGGATACCCGCGATTGGCAGACCTGGAACTCTTGCAGCGGCGGGCTTCTGCAACCGCGAATTCATGGCGGGAACCCGGCCTCATCATTATAGTTAATGAAGCTTGGCGATGGAGATTGTCTGATGTCCCGTGCCATCCCTCCGATCATTGTCGCGATTATCGCAACCTCATGTCTGTTGGTTCTGGCGCAAGCAGGCGGCGCTAGTGCCGGGTCCGGGGGAGCGGGCATGGGGACGGGAGCGGGTAGCGCCGGCGGGTCGGCACCTTCCGGAATGGGGACGAGTGCAGGCAATGCGGGTCCCTCAGCGCCTCCAGGGATGGGGACGAAAGACACTGCCCCCGGTGGACTGGGCACCGACAGCCAACCGATCAATCCGAACGTTCAGTCCGCCACGCCCGCGAGGTCGCGGGCGGCAGCCCAGGCGGCGAAAAATGCCGGGGTCGGTCACGCTCCAAATGGTCTGCCGATCGGCGCAATTGGGAGCGGCACGAGCAATGAGGATCAAATGGCCAGCGGCCCGGCGTCCTCCCGAAACAGCTTCCGGCCGGCAACACAGGCTCAAGGAAACACCAATGTTGGTTCAGGAGGTCTGCCAGGGAGAGGCACGAGTCTTTCGGACCAGATCAGACTGCCGCGAGCCGCACGAGCTGGGGACAAGGTGCTGGACGCCAAAGCGCAGGTCGAGCGACGAACAACTGTGTCGCCCAGACGCGTTCCGGGCCTGATACGACCAGGTTTGTAGCCTGCGAGCGAACGGGCGAAGAAACAGGATCGGCGCAGTGCGTCATCGCCCTCGACCAAGCCCGATGCGGGAGCGCTGCTCGAACGCTGGAGAAGGCTGTTCGAGGTGCTGGATGAGGGGGAGGGCGCATCAAAAATGCGAAAACAACCCCATGCACAGTAGCTAAGTGTTGCTGGCACAACGGGTTCTTCATCGGGTGGAAAGGCCGATCGCGACCCTGGCGCGGCTGAGAAAGCTGGCAGCCCATGATCCGGCTCAAGGTCAATTGCTCCGCGTGAGGCCGCATCGCTGGGGACGTATTTCCCGCTCACACGCCGGTTGACCCGTCGGGCAAAACAGGGGCATTCTGCCAACTTCGGAAAATCAGCTTGGTAATGGAGACGTTGAGCCAGGTACGACTGCCGTGGGGTGGGCAAAGGCGCGAAGCGCCGTGCCCACCATGCATCCAAGTCACGCGATCGAAGTGGTGGGCACGCTGCGCTTTGCCCACCCTACGGCGGCGGTGCTTTGCGGCAGCCAGTGTCAGCGCCTGAGGACTGCACGCATGACCCCGTAATCGGCCGGGGTGACCCGGCCCGTCAGCCGGCCACGTCGCTAACGTGGAATTAATCCAAAAAGCCTACAATTTTAGGCAGTTGTGTATGGGTGCTGCGTAAAGGGTGCGTCGTGAGGGCGTTCCAGGGGCGGCTTCCTGTTGCTCGCTCATTGGGGTCAATGCAAATGACCACGACCTTCGAAACGGCAGGCTTCGCCGAAGAACTCGACGCTGCAGCCCTTGCTGCCGCCGCAGCAGCGCTCGAACCCGCAGCCCCGGAAGCTCCAGCCCCAAGCAAGAGATCCAGCCGGAAATCGGTCCTGGCCTTCTCGGTGTGTGCCTTGGCCATCAACGGCGCGGCGGCGATCTACACGTCGCCGTCCGATTTTTCGTCGCTGAACGTCGGCCGCCTGGCCGAACTGCTTCCGCACCTGGAAGCGTCTGTGCCAAAGCCGGATCCGGTCGTCGCCGCCCTGAAGGACATTCAGGCGGCCCAGCAGCAACACACCGCGATGCTGCAGCAGAACAATCAGGCATCGGATCAGAACTCGGTTTTGCTGCAGCAGGATTCAATGTTGCTGCTGTCGCTGCGACAGAGCATCACGGACGAACGGGTCGATGTGAAGAAGATATCTTCGCAGCTGTCCACACTGATCGCGAAGGTCGACTCGCTACAAAATACAATGATGTCGGACGTCACGTCGTCCATTCGACGAGCGCATGCGCGCTATGGACTATCCGCAGCGATGCGCAAACGGCTGGTTCGGGAGCCGAAGTCGGTGGGGCCTGTTTCGGTTGGCGGTGCTCCGCTGAGCGTGCCGGCTGCGATGGCAGCTCCGGAGAGCTAGTGCGTAGGATGGGTGAGCTCTTGCGAAACCCATCCTACGTTGTGATTAGCGCCGCTGCTATCCGCAATCGATGACCGGAGCAATCCTCAAAGGGCCCGCGGAGGACCGACCGATTTGCAAGGATGGTTTCGCAAGAGCTCAACCTATCCTACGAGCTGTCATTGTCGTCCGTCACTTCAAGGCGTGATCGATCTTGTGCCCCAAATGCCCGGTGTCGTGATCGCGGCGCAACTGGCTCAGTGACGTCTCGTTCAGTTGGGCCAGGACCTCGCTAAGTGGCGTCGCATCCGGATACCCTGCGGCAAAACTCTTTCCGTAGATCTTGCGCAATGTACCGACCAGCGTGTTGCCGTGCTTCTTGCTGATCCCGCCATCCTTGTCCCGGTGGCGGCCATCCAGGCCCTGTTCCTTCATGTACCTCTCCCGTGTGGCGTCTTAAGCGCCTGGAGCGAGCCTGCTCCCAAACGGGTTGACTGGCAAATGGCATCGCGCAGTCGAGGACCGGCTTGCACCACCGCCATAGCCAGCGCTTCTCTCTCCTGCTTGTGAAGCTGCGAAGGATTGTGGCGAGCCGATCGACGCATCAGATGACAGCGGGCGATTGCTCGATTGGAGTTGATGCGATGCGCTCGCTTTTTGCCATGGGTCTGTTGCTGCTGCTCTGCAGCTCCGCAAACGCCGCAGCGGTGCATCACGCCCGCGCACGCCATCCTGCGGCGGAGCGGCCGGGCGCGAATGCGACTCCGCCGGCGCGCTTCGCCGTCCCTGGCTGGAGCGACGATGCAACGCAGCGCTGGTTGAACAACGCCTCGTCAAATGTCGGCCGAGGCGGATAGCGGCGGAAACAGGCGCCGGTGCTCGCTCGAATGGCGCCGAAGGGTGGGGGGCTAGGCGGCCTGCTCTTCAAACGAGGTGTAGACCCGGCCGCTGGGATCGACGACCTGAACGTCCCAGCACCCGTCCTCGATGAGCTCTTTGGCCTTCTTGAGGGCGGCGGGAAGTGACAGCCGCTTCAGACTGACCACGCCCGCCGTGTCGAAACCGTTGATTTCAAACATGCCGCTCCTCCGGTTTTCTTGAATCCTACACATTTCCGGCGGGTTGTCTTCCCACTTTTTGAGGGTGGGCCCTTGGAGCCGCTGCAGATGCCAGGCAATAGCAGGGGGGCGGCAATTGTGTGCACCGCAGTCGTGAGCTTGCGATCACGGCAACTCCGGCCTCAAGCCAGCGGGATGGTGTCCACCCGCCGACAGGGACGGCACAGGTAGGCATGCTCTGCGGGAAGCGTGAGGATTGCGGGCAGCGTGGCCAAAAACGTCATCGGCCGTCTGCACTTGGAGCAGATCAGAACGGGCGGGCTGTCTTTCTCTGCGCAAATCATCGCCAAGATGCCCAAGGGGTAGGGCACAATAGGCGCCTGTTGCCTGCAGTTCATCTCGGGGCGACTACTGGACTCTATCGGAATCTGGCGTGTTTTTGCGAGGAAGGGGTCGTTGGCCTCGCGTCGACGAAGTCGACACCGCAGCCACAGCGCGTAGGATGGGTCGTGGTTTATTTCCCGGATTTCTTAAGAAAGTCTGATGCGTTCCGTCACGGCTGCCGCCAGCTCAGGAAAAGGCAGGCAAGCTTCCGGATAGGGAGTCTTGGCTCCCAAGGTTTTGTCTTCATTCGTACCAACGAGAATTTGGAGCTCGGTGACATCGCTCGAACGTATGTGATCTAGACAGGCCGCAGCCATAATCGAGGTTGTGACGATCTTGACGTCATTGTCACGTTTGATCGTCGCGTATTTGATCCGCGCCTTCTCGAATTTTTCAATGGCCGTCTTGTAATCATCCGCCTTGTACGCATCATTACCCTCTTTCCAAAGGGCGAGACCCTCGTTCTGAATTTTGGCCGCCTTCACGGGGTCAGTGACAAAACTTTTGACGTCATCCGCGAGCGACAGCGCTGAAAACGTCGGCTAGTCAACGACGGAAATCCACAATACGGAAGATCAGAGGCTGAGTCAGAGCAGGGAAGAGCTGACGCGGCTCAAAATGACTCGACTGCAAAACCGAGTTCGCAGCGGTCATGGTGGGAGATATTGGGCGTGAGCAAGGATGCTTCGCCCAGACGCAATCAATTCCGGAAGGAGATCGCGCGGTATCACCCTGATCGCGTCGAAGGCCTTGGCAGGGAGCTGCGAGAACTCGCCGAGCAGAAGGCCAAGGAAATCAACTGGGCCTATTCCACCGCCAAAGGGAGCGCAGCTTTAGCTAGGCAGCCCCTGGAGCGGCGCTGCAAAGGTAGAGATCGTATGTCTTAATCATGCTCGAGCAGGTAGATAGCTCGCCGCGCCAAAAAGCCAATCCCTGGTTCGCTCCACGGGGAATCGGCGGCTTGCATCGTGCAAATGTCGCCTGATTAAACATTAAAACATTAAAATGAAATTAAACAAATTAAATGCTGGACGAGATTTAAAATTGGATTAGGATGAGAACGCTTGGCGCCGGACGAACGCGTCAAGGACCTCCTAGAAGCGGCCCCATCATCCTGCCCCTGCTTACGCCATCAAGGATGTAAGGGCCGCTTCTTTGGCAAATTGTGAGGCGAATCATGCAGTTCTTGTCACTAGTTGATTTGTTTCTCATCTCCGCAGCAACGGGTACGCTCCTACTGGTTGAGATCGGAGTTTTGATCATTGTGGGCGTGATCTGAGCCGGACGTTCTTCGGTCAATTTCAATTCAGCGCTCCCCGGGGCCGGCCCTTTTTCATGCCTATGATCGCAAGCTGCGGGTTGCCTCGATTGAAGTCAGGCCGGAGGTCGGCGCCGCGGCCGCCGCAACCTGCGCAGACGAAGCGCGGCTCGATATCAGACAGCCGCACCTCGTCCCGCCATCGATGGGCTTCTAGCGCTGTGTGATGGCCGCACTGGCAATAGACCAGCACCGCGCGAACGGTCATGCCGCGCATCTCCCCGAAGGTGATCTTCACTGGTTGGCCGTCTGCGTGCGTAGGCATGCGGCTTGATCTGCCGCGGCATGCCGCCATCAAAGCGAATCGCAAGTACCTCGCAAATTATCGAGACCTATTGGCGCGGAGCGAGCGCGAACGACTGCCCGTCGTGGATGTGGAGAACTAAGCACGCGGCTTCTTTGCCGCGCAGAACGTCGCAACCGGGACTACGGTGACAGTGCCCCCTCATGCAGTCGTCCGGACCGAAGCAAGAACTTTGAGCTTCAGGGTTGAGTGCACTCACCGTATTCTACTCCGTATTCCCGAGGCCGCGTTTGAGGACGGCTCCGGCACCAGGGGCGACAACGTCAGCCGTGGCCTTTGGGACGGAGCAGCCTCGCGGACGACGTGGATTGTTTACTCCCGCAAGGGACTTTCCGGCGCTCTAATGCAGGACGCGCGAGGCTTCGGCGGCCTGGACCCTTTCTTTCAGGTCTTCGAGCTCATTGATCGCGTCCAGCAATCTGACCAGCTTGCGCGCGATATGCTTCAAACTGGGCCTTGGGCGTCTAGGAACACGAACTCGTTGTGCCATCGGTGCACGCCTCCATGCTTGGGAGGTCTCTATGGCAAGAGGCGCGCCAAGGCGCCCGGGAGCGCGGAAACGGCCTTTAAGTAATTGATCCGGCTTTTGGTGAGCGCGCTGGGGCTCGAACCCAGGACCCCGTGATTAAAAGTCACGTGCTCTACCGGCTGAGCTACGCGCTCCCATGGCCGCTGATGGCTTCTTGAGAGATCGCCATCGTGGTCGGACATTCGAGAGGCATGTCTTGCCGCAACGCTTAAGGGCGTCGCGAGGAAAAACCGGCTGTTTCCGGATCATGCTCTCGGCCTGCGCTGTGTAGGGGGAGTGGCTGCGCAGGTCAATAGTGCGGGGCGCTGCCGAAACTCTCGGCAGGGGCGGGGATTTGCTCGCGGTCTCCGCGACTTAGGCCGGAATTCTCAACCTGATTGGCGGGCCACCATCCCCGTCGAAGAGCACGTGACTTTTAATCGTGAGGTCTGAACTGGCTGAGCCGCCCGTCAGTTCGTCTCCCGCCGGACCTCGTTCGGCACGGCTTGCGGCGCGCCCACGGGTGGCAGCGCGACCGGACGCAGGCCGATCAGCTCGGCGGTGCGGATCGCGCTGTCGCGCCAGAACTGGAACGAGTTGATGCGGCTGAGCTCGAGGATGGCGATGGCGACGGCGGCCAGGAACGGCAGGCTTTGCAGCACCAGGACGCCAGCGAAGATGTAGATCTCGGTGATCTGGCGGTAGCTGTTGGAGGCGATCAGCACGCCGGCGCCGATCAGCAGCAGGGCGCCGATCACGGCCTCCCAGAACGCCTGGAACTCGATCGACATCCTGGACAGGCCGCCCTTGGAGGTGCGGGCGAACGCGATGTGCTCGGTGATGAGGCCCTGCGCCACCGCGCGCGACACCGTCCATTGCACGCTCATCGCGGCGATCATGGCGCCCAGCATCTGGCCGGGCTTGATCGCGACGCGGGCGCGGTACATCGACAGGAAGTGCGCCAGCGAGACGATGAAGGCGCCGATGATCGGCAGCGTCAGGATCTTGTCGGGAATGGCGATGTCGGCGAAGGCGACGATCGGCACCCAGACGAGGTTGAGCAGCGCCACGACCACGCCGAGGCTCTCGGCGCCCAGCCAGTTCAGCCAGCCGAGACCATATTCGCGCTTCTGGTCGGACGTCAGCCGGCTCTTGCCGGGCAGGAAGTGGCGCCAGTGCTTCTTGACGATCTGAAGCCCGCCATAGGCCCAGCGGTGGCGCTGCTTCTTGAAGGCCTCGTAGGTGTCGGGGAGGAGGCCCTGGCCGTAGCGGTGGTTGGTGTAATGGGTGGTCCAGCCGAGCTCCTGGATCGCAAGGCCGAGATCTGAGTCCTCGCAGATCGTGTCCGACGACCAGCCGCCGGCCATGTCCATCGCGGCGCGGCGGATCAGGCACATCGTGCCGTGCACGATGACGGCGTTGAGCTCGTTGCGCTGGACCATGCCGATGTCGAAGAAGCCGGCATACTCGCCGTTCATGATGTAGTGCATGATCGAAAGGTCGCCGTCGCGGTGCTCCTGCGGTGCCTGCACGAGGCCGACGCGCGGATCGGCGAAGGCCGGCACGAGATCCCTAAGCCAGTCGGGATCGACGACATAGTCGGCATCGAGGATGCCGATGATCTCGGCGTCGGCGGCAGTGCGATCCATCGCGATGCGCAGAGCGCCGGCCTTGAAGCCTTGCACCTTCTCGGCGTTGATGAACTTGAAGCGTTCACCGAGCGCGCGGCAATGGTCCTGGATCGGCTGCCAGAACGCGGGATCCGGCGTGTTGTTGATGATGACGACGCATTCGTAGTTCGGATAGTTCAGCCGCGACAGCGCATCCAGCGTCTGCTTGAGCATGTCGACCGGCTCGAAGTAGGCGGGAATGTGGATCGAGACTTTCGGATAGTAATTCTCGGGCACGTTCTCGACCGGCTTGCCCTTGCTGAGCAGCCGCTGCGGCGGGCGACCGAAGGCGACCGCTGCGATCTCGTCGATGCGCGCCATCGCGATGAGAACAAGAGGAACAAGGAGGATCATGCCGAGCGTCAGCGCGAAGGCCGAGCCGAAGATGAAATAATGGCTGTTCCAGAACGCGAACACGGTCGCGGCCCAGGCACCGACGCCGTTGGCGGTCGCCGACAGCAGCAAGGCCTGCTTGGCGGTTGGCTTTTCAAGCCGCAGGATCGGCAGGGACAGCAGGATGCCGACCAGCAGCGCGATGCCCATCAGCTTCCAATAGTCGGGGTTCTCGACCGGGCCGGTCCAGGCGAATTTCGGCTCGCGGCTGGCGTTGAGGATGCCCCAATACGGACCGACGCCGCCTTCGAAGAACTTCCAGGGCTGATCGATGGCTTCGACGATGTTGTATTCCATGCCGATGGCTTCGGCGCGGCTGACGAAATTGCGCAGGATCAGCGCCTGCTGGAACGCGCCCGGATCGGCGTTGCGCAAATTGTAGCCCTGGCTCGGCCAGCCGAACTCGGCGATCACGATGCGCTTGCCGGGGAACAGGTTGCGCAGCAGATTGTAGCGGTCGACGGCCTGGTCGACCGCCTGGTCCGAGCGGAAGTTTTCCCAATAGGGCAGCACGTGGGCGGCGATGAAATCGACACTGGAGCCGAGGTCGGGATTGTCGCGCCAGATGTTCCAGATCTCGCCGGTGGTGACGGGGACGCGGACCGAGCCCTTGACCTTCTTGATCATGTCGATGAGGTCTTCGACCTTCTGCTCGCCGCGGTAGATCACCTCGTTGCCGACGACGACGCCGACGACGTTGCTGTTCTTGCGGGCGAGCTCGATCGCAGCCTTGATCTCGCGCTCGTTACGATCCTTGTCCTTGTCGATCCAGGCGCCGACGGTGACCTTGAGGCCGAACTCGGCGGCGATCGGCGGCACCAGCTCCACGCCGCCCGTGGACGAATAGAGGCGGATCGCGCGCGTCATGGTCGACAGCGTCTTGAGGTCGGCGCGGATTTTCTCGACGGTCGGGATGTTGTCGATGTCAGGGTGGGCCGAGCCCTCGAACGGCGCGTAGGAAACGCTGGGCAACAGGCCTCTGAAATCAGGCGCGGGTTCCTTGTCGCGCAGGACTCCCCACAGTCCTGCGTGAAGCACAGACACGAGCAACAGAACGGCGGCGACAACGCGCATCGCGGCTAAACCAAAAGGGGCTGAGGGGGCAGGGAAGCGGATCCGACCCCGAGATCCGACCAAGTCCGCGGCAAATGGAGCATACCTCTGCCGCGCGGTTTCTCAACTGTCATGGCGTCATGTCCTTATGAGGGCATGGCCTTTTCCAGAAAATGCGTGGCAGTGCCAACCGCGTCTATGGCCGATCGTTCCTGAACGACAGCTGAAACGATCGCGGTTATTTGGGAGGCGCCGGGGACGGGCTCGCCGCAGGCGAGGGGCTCGCGGCCGGCTGCGGTGACGGCGGATTGCCCGAGGCCGGTGCCGCCGGCTGTGATGCCGCGGCCGCCGCTTGCTGCGGCTGAGCCGCCGGGTTGATCCAGCAGGCGTGCACACGGCTGTCCAGGGTTTCGGCGACCTTGGGATCGATCTGCGCGCCGAACCGGGTCAGGCAGCGGAAGGCGGCCTGGATGTGGCCGCCAGGGCAGCCGAAGCGATCATAGAGGTCGAGATGGCGGAACGCGGTATCGAGGTCATCCCGCCACATCAACCGCACCACGCGCCGACCGAGCCAGACGCATTCGGGGTTGCCGGCCGGGCCACTGATGACCTGGGCTGCTTCGGCGAACTCGTCGGTGCGGCGCTGGTTCTGGGCGGCATCCTTGGCGGCGTCGGCGGGCTGGGCGGCGGCCTTGCCCTGATCCGGTGCGGGCGTGCCGCTTTGGGCAGAGGCGCCCCCGAGACCGGCGAGAACGAGAAGGCAGGAGACGGCCAAGGTGGCGGCGAACTGCCGCAGGACCGCATTTCGTGACTCGAACACCCGTTGCCGCATGAATTCCCCAATGTATCCGCTGGCCGTCCGCGTCAGGATCCCGCGGACGCGCCGGTGATGGCGTCCAAATGGGTCTCCAATGCGGCGGAAAAGTCTTTCGGAGTCCATGACCTGTATTTGGAATTTTGTCCAGCAAAGTCACGATGCTAGGCCCCGGTCGAACGGCCGCAGCCGGTTTCCTTTGGGGCAGTCGCGGATCCACGGAGCGGATCCGCACCGGAGCACCCCCTTGGCAGACGGCGTGCAAGCAGGTAATCGACGGACCCTTCGCGGAGGACGGAACCGATTTCTCTTCGTACGCCACTGGCGCTTCTGCTCGTTTCACTGGGTGCGATTGCTGCCGTGTGGTGGTGGTTGGCGACGCCGATCACGCTCGCGCGCGCCCCGATCGATCCCGCCGAGAAGGTCCAATGCGTCTCCTACGCGCCGTTCCGCGGCGAGCAGACGCCGCTGAACGCGTGGACCCATATCGAGGCCGAGCAGATCGAGCAGGATCTGCGCCAGCTCAAGCAGATCACCGACTGCGTCCGCACCTATTCGATGGAGAACGGGCTCGACCAGGTGCCGGCGATCGCCGCCAAGGTCGGCGGGCTGAAAGTGCTGCAGGGCATCTGGCTCTCCAGCAACCGCACCAAGAATTATGAGCAGGCCGCGCTCGCCATCCGCCTCACCAAGCAATTCCCCGACATCATCACCTCGGTCATCGTCGGCAACGAGGTGCTGCTGCGCGGCGAGATGACCACGGCCGACCTCGTCTCCATCATCCGCTTGGTGAAGACGCAGGTCAGCGTGCCCGTCACCTATGCCGACGTCTGGGAATATTGGCTGAAGAACCGCGAGGTCTATGACGTTGTCGACTTCGTCACGATCCACATCCTACCCTATTGGGAGGATTTGCCGGTCAAGGCGAAATTCGCTTCCGCCCATGTCGAGGCGATCCGCGAGCGCATGGCGGTGGCGTTCCCCGGGAAGGAGATCCTGATCGGCGAGACCGGCTGGCCGAGCGAGGGGCGCATGCGCGACGGCGCGTTGCCCTCGCGCACCAACCAGGCGCGCGTCGTTTCGGAAATCCTGAGCCTTGCGAAGGCGAACAAGTTTCGCGTCAATCTGATCGAGTCCTACGACCAGCCGTGGAAGCGCAAGCTGGAAGGCACCGTCGGCGGCTATTGGGGCCTGTACGACTCGGTGCGCCGGAGCCTGAAATATCCGCCCGGCGAGCCGATCAGCAATTTCCCGTACTGGAAATGGTACATGGGCGCGGGCATGGGCCTTTCCGTGCTGGTGTTCGCGGTCGCGGTGATCACGCTGCGCCGGCGGCCGTGGACGCCGCGCTTCTCGGCCTGGCTCGGTGTCGCCATCTCCGCGACGACGGCGGGGAGCCTGCTCGGGATCGGCGCCGACAAGATGTATTACGAGAGTTACGGCATCGGCGGCTGGCTGCTCTGGGGCGCGCTGCTGTTGGCCGGCATCCTATCGCCGATCTTCTGCGCGCAGGCGATGGTGATCGGCCGCAGCCTTCCGACCTTCCTCGATCTGCTCGGACCGCGCGAGGGCCGCAAATGGTCGAAGCTCACCGCCGTGCTCGGCCTGACGCTCGCGGTGACGGCGGTGATCGCGGCCGCGACCGCGCTCGGCTTCGTGTTCGACCCACGCTACAAGGATTTTCCCTACGCCTCGCTGACGATGGCGGTGGTGCCGTTTGCGCTATTGATGTTGAACCGGCCGCAGATCGGCCAGCGTCCGATCGCGGAATCGGTGTTCGCGGGCGTGCTGGCGCTGTCGGCCGTCTTTGTGCTCTTCAACGAAGGCCGCGATAATTGGCAGTCGCTGTGGACCTGCGCGATCTATCTGTTGTTCGCGCTCACGCTGTGGCGGGCGCGGGCCGAGCAAATCCAAGGATGAACAGGCCGATCGCCAGGCCCGACAGCACGACATTGTAGAGCACGATGCCGAGGCCGGCGGCGATGATGCCGACGGTGAGCAGCACGATCGACGGCCGCATCAGGTTCAGCGTCGCAACCACCAGCGCGACGATGCCGAACACCGAATTCTTGAACAGCACGGTCGAGACCGACCGCGCCTTGCAGACCAGCGTCTGAAGCCCGGCGTCACAGGCGAGGGCGACCTGCGAGAACTCGATCGCGAGATAGCGCACGTAGAACGCACAGCCGACGGTGACGAAACCGACGACGAGCAGGAACTGCACCTGGTAGGGCGTGAGGCGGAAGGGCTTTTTTGTCATGGGGGCAATATGGTCGGGATGGCGGAACGGGGCAACAGGGGAGGCGGAAGTTTCCGTACGACCCGTGAGCTGTCAACCCCGGGAGCGTTCTTGCGTCTGCCGGCTCTGTGCGGCCAGCCGACGCTCATACGTGTCGGCTAGTGCAAGCAATCGCCGTTTAATATAGGGATCGGCCTGGTCGGCCAGCTCGCGGATCAATGCAAGTTGCTCCCGCAGAAACTTCGCGTCCATCATCTCCGCTCCGAATCAAATCCGGCGCGGATAGTGCCGAGTTATGTCGGCCTCGATCGTATCATTTGGTACGTGCACAGCCTTAGCGGCTATTTCAGTCCCAGCCGCCGCTCGACCCAGCCGAGAACGAACAGCACGAGCAACGTGACTGTGATCGCGGCGCCGACGAGCAGCCAGGCTCCCAGCGCGCAGGCAATTCCGAGCCCTGCCGCAATCCAGACGGTCGCTGCGGTCGTGAGGCCGTGAACGGACTTCGCCTTGGCGTCGTGCAGGATGACGCCTGCACCAATGAAGCCGACGCCGGTCAGCACACCGGCAACGACGCCTTGAATGACCCGGGAGATCGCATCCGGATGGTCCCGCAAATTCTGGAACTCGATCACGGAGATGGAGACCAGCGCAGAGCCGAGAGCCACCAGGGCAAGGGTCCGCATTCCCACCGGCTTGTCGTTCATGTCGCGGTCGATGCCGATCAGCAGCCCTGTTCCCGCCGCGACGAGAAGCCTCAGCACATCATCCAGTTCGTTCATCGAGGCTCGTGAGTTCGGAAGAGGGGCGACGCTGGCGCGCGTCGGACACATCGGGAATAAGTGCGAGCCTGGTGCGAAAGAGCCGCTGAGGTCCTAGCGTCCGATGGTCGCATGCTCGCGCAACTCCGAACGATCGCTGGACGCGTGCGATACGAGCCTTCAAGGCGACGGCGCCGACCATGTTGGTCAGGCGCCGTCGCCAAAGTTGAATGATGCTGTCCCAGCATCATCGCTTCTTGCTGGTGCTCGAGCCCGTGGTGTTCTGCATCTTCTGTCCGGGCGCGCTTTCCGAGTGACCCGGTCTGGCGGTGGTATTGGTCTGGTGACCGGGCGCGTATTCGGAAGCGCCGGGCGCCGTCGAAGGCTTCGTCGTGTTCTGCATCTGCTGACCCGGAGCGTTGCTCGAAGCGCCTGGCGATTTTGTCGTTTGCGCAAACGCCGAGGATGCCGCCAGAAGCGCGGCCGTCGCGATGATCAATGTCTTCACGTCTGTTTCTCCCTTGGTCATGGAGGCGGCGCGAGCGATGTCGCATGCCGGTCGCTCCGGTTCAGGACCGGGACAACTTGGCAATCGGCGGGTGGTTTCTCTGGCGGACCGAAATTTAGGTCCATCGCCGCGCGCAATGACACGCCGGCATTCACCGTAGGTTCAGGTCGACGCGGCGCCGCCCTGGAGGGCGCAATACTTACCGCCTGAAGAATGACGACAGCGTCGATCCCGCGGAGGTAGACGCGGCCGCGGCCTCTGGCTTCGCCGGCGCCGGCTGCGCCGCAGGGGCGGGCGCGGGCTCCTCGCGCTTCGAGCGTTTTGAGGAATAGCTGCGGCGGCGCTGCGGCTTCTCGGGCTTTGCGCTGGGCGCGGGCGCGGTTTCGGCTTGCGGGACCGCGTCCTGGTTCTTCTCCGAGGTCTTCTCCTGAACCCTGTCTTGAGACTTCTCTTGTCCCTTGTCTTGTGTCTTTTCCGAGCCACGCATCGACAGGCGCTGGCCGTCGAAGACGGTGGTCTCGCAGTGACGATTGTTCTCGGCGAGGCTCGCGCAGAATTTTGCGGCGGCGGCGGCGTTGACGAGGGGGCCAGCCCCCAGGCGAAGCTGCATCCCGAGCCCGGCGGTGCCTTCCTTGATCATGATGATCGGTCGCAGCGCTGCGACGTCCGGATTGGACTTGGTCACGCCGCGCCAGAGCGCGCGCAGGCCATCGACCGAATTGGCGCCGCCGAGATCGATCGCGAAACGCGTCTGCTGAACCGCGATCGCGGGGGATTCGCTCTCGGCTGTTTCCGGTGGCTTTGCGGCTGTCGCGACGACCTCGGCGGGGGCCGGCGCCGGCTCGGCCTTCTTCTCGTTTGTCTCGGGCTGAATCAATTTCGACGCAGCCGGATCGGGCGGCGCCATGATCGATTTGGACGGCACCAGCGGAATGGCCGGCAACGCCGAATTCATGGCCGGCGATTGCTGTACCAGCGAGGCGGCGGCTGCGGTCTGCGGCGGCGGGCTCGGCGGCTCCTTTGCAATGTCCTTGGACGTTTCCTTCAACGCTTCCTTGGACGCTTCCTTGGGCGTGTCCTTGGCGGCCTCGGTGCGCGGCTTGTCGCCGGCGGAGGCGGGCGTCGAGGCGACCGGCGCGACGCTGGGGGCGGCAGGCGCGGCATCCTTGCCGGCCTGCGGCGACGGGGTGGTCTGCTTGGCGATAGCGCCGGTGACGGAATCGAGCCCTTGCTCCAGCACGGTGACGCGCGAATAGAGCCGGTCGCGATCGCCGTTCAGCGTCTCGATGGCGGCGGCGAGGCGGCGGGCTTCGTTCTGGCTCTCCTTGGTCAGCATCTGCAGCCGGTCGGCCTGGCGCGCAAGATCGGCGGAGGCAACCTGGTCGCGCCGCCAGCCGAGCCCGGCCTGGTTGGCGATCACTGCGATGGTGACGGCGCCCACGGCCGCCACGCCCCACGAGCCCAGCCGCCACATCATGCGGCGGTCGAACGCGCTTTCCTCGGCCACAAGTCCAGAGAACAGCCCGCCGGTCTCCTTGGTGCCGAAGGCATCCGCCAGTGGGTCGGAATCCTTTGCCATGAACGTTAAGTGCCCAACCCCGAAGCTTCCCCGAATCAATCAGGGAACATTAACAGGAAAACCCCATCGCACTTGAATTCCGGGCGTTTGCGGGGGTAGCAAGGCGAGAGCTTTTCAGGATGACCCGCCGCCCGTCGCAAAATTGATTCGGCCTGATAGGATTTCGATGACCGCCCGTTCCAGCCTCACGATCGTGCTCGCCGCCGGCGAAGGCACGCGCATGCGATCGAGCCTGCCCAAAGTGCTGCATCCGGTAGCTCAGCAAACGCTGCTTGCCCACGTGCTTGCCGTGGCCCCCAAGGGAACCGGCACCTCGCTCGCGGTCGTGATCGGCCCCGACCACCAGGCTGTCGCGGACGAGGCGAAGCGCATCAGGCCCGATGCACTCACCTTCGTGCAGGCCGAACGGCTCGGCACCGCGCATGCGGTGCTGGCGGCACGCGAGGCGATCGGGCGGGGCGTCGATGATCTCCTGATTGCCTTCGGCGACACGCCGCTGATCTCGGCCGAGACTTTTGCGCGGCTGCGCGCGCCGCTCGCCAGGGGCGCTGCGATTGCCGCGCTCGGCTTCCGCGCCGCCGATCCCACCGGCTATGGCCGCTTCATCGTCGAGGGCGAACGCCTGGTCGCGATCCGCGAGCAGGCCGATGCGAGCACTGAGGAGCGCAAGATCGATCTGTGCAATGCCGGCGTGATGGCGATCGACGGCCGCCGCGCGCTTCAAATCTTCGGGCAAATCGGCAATGCCAATTCCAAGGGCGAATATTATCTGACGGACGCGGTCGAAATCGTCCGCAAGCAGGGATGGGAGTCCGTGGTGATCGAAACCAGCGAGGACGAGGTGCGCGGCATCAACACCAAGGCACAGCTCGCCGAGGCAGAAGCCGTGATGCAGGCGCGGTTGCGGAAAGCGGCGATGGAGGCCGGCGTCACGCTGATCGCGCCCGAGACCGTTTATCTGTCCGCCGATACCGTGTTCGGCAGGGACGTGACGATCGAGCCGTTCGTGGTGATCGGCCCCGGCGTGTCGATCGCCGACGGCACCGTGATCCATTCCTTCTCGCACATCGTGCAGACGACGCTCGGCAAGAACGTTTCGATCGGCCCCTATGCGCGGCTGCGGCCCGGCACCTCGCTCGGCGACGGCGCGCGGATCGGCAATTTCGTGGAGACCAAGGCGGCGACGCTGGAGGCGGGCGTCAAGGTCAATCATCTCTCCTACATCGGCGATGCCACCGTCGGCGCCAATTCCAACATCGGCGCCGGCACCATCACCTGCAACTACGACGGTTTCAAAAAGCACAAGACAGTGATCGGGCAGGGCGCCTTCGTCGGCACCAACTCCTCGCTGGTCGCACCAGTGAAAATCGGCAACGGCGCCTATATCGGCTCGGGCTCGGTGATCACCCGTGACGTGCCTGACGACGCCATGGCGCTGGAGCGCAACCAGCAGACCATCAGGGAAGGCGGCGCCGCGCGTTATCGCGAGATGAAGACGGGCAAGAAGCCGGAGAAGTGAGCTCTATTACTATTGCGTCGCAGCATCCCCCTCATCCTGAGGGCCCGCTGGAAGCGGGCGTCTCGAAGGACGGCCGCGGGCGAGATGCGGGCCTTCATGGTTCGAGACGCGCTTCGCGCTCCTCACCATGAGGGTCTTCTTACGTCGTGGCTATTCGTCGTCGGCGAATTCGGAGAAGATCGCGCGGGTCAGGCGCCAGCCGCGTGGCTTGGCGCGCTTGGCCGGCTCGCCTTCGGAATGCTTGATGAAGACGGGCTTGCTTTCCTTGCCGCGCTGGGGCGGCGGCCAATGCGCCAAATGCGTGCCCGTGGTCTCGCTGGCACGCAAGTACATCGATGACAGACCTTTGCGGTCGGACGAGCCTTTCATGGCTATGCTCTCCCTGGCCCGGAATCGTTGGCCAAACATGTTGACAACAAGTTAACGCACGCGGTTTAAGGCCGGCCATATCGACGCAGGCGAAGCTCGGGTGCGGTCCATGCTGTCTCAATCCGCAATAATTATTGAGTATATGGTTCCCTAGGAACTTCGCTAAAAACCGAGCGCGTCGTTTAGGCGATTTTTCGACGATTTGGGGGATAGTGATCCGCATGTGCGGGATTGTCGGCATTCTCGGGCGCGAACCGGTTGCAGAGCAGCTGGTGGATTCGCTCAAGCGTCTTGAATATCGCGGTTACGACTCGGCGGGTGTCGCCACGCTGGAAGGCAAGCATCTTGAGCGCCGTCGTGCCGAAGGCAAGCTGAAGAATCTGGAGAAGCGGCTGGAAGCCGAGCCGTTAGAGGGCACGACCGGCATCGGTCACACCCGCTGGGCGACCCACGGCAAACCGACCGTCAACAATGCCCATCCGCACGCGACCGAACGCGTCGCCGTGGTCCACAACGGCATCATTGAGAACTTCCGTGAGCTGCGCGAGGAGCTCGAGAAGAAGGGCGCGGTGTTCCACACCGAGACCGACACCGAGATCGTGCTGAATCTCGTCGACGATTTGCTCGCGCGCGGCAACAAGCCGGTCGAAGCCGTCAAGCTGGCGCTGGGGCGCTTACGCGGCGCCTTCGCGCTCGGCTTCATCTTCGCCGGCGAAGACGATCTGCTGATCGGCGCCCGCAACGGGCCGCCGCTGGCGATCGGTTATGGCGATGGCGAGATGTATCTCGGCTCCGACGCCATCGCGCTGGGCCCGTTCACCGACACGATCAGCTATCTCGAGGACGGCGACTGGGTCGTGCTGACCCGCAAGAGCGCTGATATCTTCGACAAGGACGGCAACGCGGTCCAGCGCGACAAGATCAAGCACGCCGCCTCGACCTCGCTGGTTGACAAGGCCAATTACCGCCACTTCATGGCCAAGGAGATCCACGAGCAGCCGGAAGTGGTCGGCCACACGCTGGCGCGGTACGTCGACATGGCGACCGAGCGCGTCTCGCTGCCGGTCAAGCTTCCCTTCGCCTTCAAGAATATCCAGCGCATCAACATCACGGCCTGCGGCACCGCGAGCTATGCCGGCTACGTTGCAAAATACTGGTTCGAGCGCTTTGCGCGCCTGCCGGTGGAGGTCGATGTCGCCTCCGAATTCCGCTACCGCGAGGCGCCCTTGCGCAAGGGCGATCTCGCCATCTTCATCTCGCAGTCAGGCGAGACCGCCGACACGCTGGCGGCACTGCGCTATGCAAAGGCTGAGGGCGTGCACACGGTCGCCGTCGTCAACGTGCCGACCTCGACGATCGCGCGTGAGAGCGAGACCGTGCTGCAAACGCTGGCCGGCCCCGAGATCGGCGTCGCCTCGACCAAGGCCTTCACCTGTCAGCTCATGGTGCTGGCAAATCTCGCGATCGCGGCCGGCAAGGCCAGAGGCGAATTGTCCGACGAGGACGAGACCAAGCTGGTTCACGGTCTGGTCGAAATCCCGCGCCTGATGGCGGAGGCGCTCACCACCGAGCTCCAGATCGAAAAGCTCGCGCACCGGATCGCCAAGTCGAGCGACGTGCTCTATCTCGGCCGCGGCACCAGCTTTCCGCTCGCGCTCGAAGGCGCGCTGAAACTGAAGGAGATTTCCTACATCCACGCCGAAGGCTATGCCGCCGGCGAGCTCAAGCACGGGCCGATCGCGCTGATCGACGAGACCATGCCGGTCGTCGTCATCGCGCCTCATGATCGGGTGTTCGAGAAGACCGTGTCCAACATGCAGGAGGTCGCCGCCCGCGGCGGCAACATCATCCTGATGACCGACGCGAAGGGCGCGGAAGAGGCGACCGTCGAATCCCTCGTCACCATCGTCATGCCCGACATGGCGGCGGCCTTTACCCCGATGGTCTATGCCGTCCCCGTGCAGCTGCTCGCCTATCACACGGCTGTCGTGATGGGCACCGACGTCGACCAGCCGCGCAATCTCGCGAAATCGGTGACCGTGGAATAGGCGGAAGGGATATCAACCGGTCGCGGTCTTCCAAAACCTGCTAGAAGACCCTAGCTTGTGTGCTGCGACCGACTTGGAACCCGAATGACCCCCCGCGACGACGCGCCTGCGCCTCTTGATCCCCTGCCGGAACCGCATACCGGCCTGATGGGCCGCTTCCGCAATTATTTTCTGACCGGCCTCGTCGTCACAGGGCCGATCGCAATCACTCTGTATCTGGTCTGGTGGTTCGTCACCTGGGTCGATGGCGTAGTGCGGCCGTTCGTGCCGCTGGCCTACCGGCCGGAAACCTATCTGCCGTACGTCGTTCCCGGCTGGGGACTGGTTGTCGCATTCTTCACGCTGACGCTGGTCGGCTTCCTCGCGGCCAATCTGATCGGCCGGACGCTGGTTGACGTCGGCGAAACGTTCCTCGGTCGAATTCCGGCCGTGCGCGCGATCTATCGCGGCCTGAAGCAGGTGTTCGAGACGCTGTTCTCGGGCAAGGGCTCGAGCTTCCGGAAAGTCGGCCTGGTCGAGTTTCCCTCGCCGGGCATGTGGTCGATCGTGCTGATCTCGCAATCGCCGAACGAGGACATCGCGCGCAGCCTGCCGGGGCAGGAGGAGCACGTCTCGGTGTTCCTGCCGTGCTCGCCGAACCCGACCACGGGATTCTTCTTCTATGTCCCGAAGAGCAAGATCATCGAGGTCGATCTCACCGCCGAGGACGCGGCGACGCTGATCATGTCGGCCGGCGTGGTGCAGCCGGGCTCTGCGCCCGATCCGAAAAAGGCCGCGGCGCTCGCCGGCGTGGCGAATGCCGCGCGCATCGCCAACGCGTCGGCGCTCCAACCCGAGCCTGCGAAGGTGGAGTAGGGCCATTCCTTTGCGGGATGGCGTCGGTCACGCGCGTGCTGGCATGCTCTGCTAGTCTCCTGTCGAGCCGGGCGCCTCGCCCGGCGTTCGATCTGGAGTGCATGATGTCCAAAACCATTGCGATCCTCGCGCCCGGCGCCATGGGCAGCGCCGTCGCCCGCCGCCTCAGCGAACATGGTGCGCGCGTGCTGACGTCCTTGAAGGGGCGCAGCGAGGCAACGCGCAAGCGCGCAGCCGACGCCGGCATGGTCGGTGCCGATGACGACGCGATCGCAGGTGCCGACATCATTCTATCCATCGTGCCGCCGGGCGAAGCCGTCGCGTTGGCGGAACGGCTGGCGTCGCTGATCGTCAGGCGCGAGAAAAAGCCGGTCGTGGTCGATTGCAACGCCGTCAACGTCGACACCGTGTTGCGGATCGAGGAGATCATCGGTTCGGCCCAGGCCCCGTTCGTCGATGGCGGCATCATCGGGTTTCCGCCGCAGCCGGGCGGCAAGAGTCCGGCCTTCTACATGTCCGGCGAGCACGCCAAGGATGTCGCCGTGCTGAAGGATCTCGGCCTCGATGTGCGGATCGTCGAAGGTCCGGTCGGCGCGGCCTCCGCGCTGAAGATGTCCTACGCCGGGATCGTTAAGGGTCTCGCCGGCATCGGTTCGGCCATGGTGATCGCGGCAACGAAGGCGGGTGCGGCCGATGCGCTGCGCGACGAGCTCGCGCTGAGCCAGCCCGCGATCCTCGCCCGGCTTGAAGTCGCGCTGCCGGACATGATCCCGAAGGCCTACCGCTGGGTTGCGGAGATGCGAGAAATCTCTGGCTTCCTCGGCCCCGATCATCCCGCGAGCCAAATCTATGAGGGTTTTGCGCGGTGGTTTGAGCATCTGGCCAAGGATGCCCAGGGTGAGGCGGCGGAGGTGGAGCTGATGAAAGCGTTTGCCGCGCGCATCGGGCAGAAGAAAGCCTGATCCGTCTGGGCTCACTCGCCGTTCACTGAAACCGAGTCCAGAAAACCCTGGATGTCCCGGTCGCGTCTCAGGCGCACGACCGGGACATCAGGGCCATATTGGATGCGCTCGGCCACGATGACCGGCACGCGCTCGGTGTCGTAGCGCCACGCCTCCCGCATCAAGTTCCAGTCGAACTGTTCGCGGCAGCCCTCGGGCAGATCGGGCCGCGTCGTGTCGCGGTCGAAGGCCGAGCGCCAGAGAATGCGCCACTGGCAAAGCCAGCGCGGACGGTCGATGATGACGAGCGTATCGGCGCGTGCGATCGTGAGATCGAAGGCCAGCCCCGAGAAGCTCCCGTCAACGACCCATTCGTCGCCAGCGATCGCTTCAGTGACCCGTGCGCGAAAGCTCGGCTTGTCGGATGGCTTCCATCCGGGCCGCCAGTAGAGCACGTCGAGATGCACCACCGGCAGGTCGAGCTTTCGCCCGAGATTCCGGGCGAGGCTAGTCTTTCCGCTTCCCTGGGAGCCAACGACGATGATCCGGCGCATGGTGGGAACGTTTCACGAAAGCGGGCGCAGTGGAAGATGGCATCATCTTCGACGCTCTCTTCGCAAGCCGACCTGAACGGCTTGTGCGAAGCTCTATCAGCACCGTCATTGCGAGCGCAGCGAAATCAATCCGGTGTGCCTTCGCGGAAAGATTCTGGATTGCTTCGCTGCGCTCGCAATGACAGCGAGGCCCGGCGCTCTTACGTCCGTCACCAACCTTGCGGCAGCGGCGCTACAGCTAACCCGCCCCGATCAGCGGGATCGCCTCGTCGCGCTCGTAGAGATACAGCAGGCAGCGTAGCGCCTCGCCGCATTCGCCCTTCAGTTTCGGATCGTCCTTCAGAATCCGCAGCGCTTCGTCTCTAGCCTGGGCGATCAGCTGGCCGTGCATCTCCGGGCGCGCGATGCGGTAGCCGGGCAGGCCGCTCTGGCGCACGCCGAGCACGTCGCCTTCGCCGCGCAGCTTCAGATCTTCCTCGGCGATGCGAAAACCGTCGGTGGTCTCGCGGATCACCTTGAGCCGCGCCTTCGACATCTCGCCGAGCGGCTCCGAATAGAGCAGGAGGCAGGTCGAGGCTTCCGAGCCACGCCCGATGCGGCCGCGGAGCTGGTGCAGCTGGGCCAGGCCAAAGCGCTCTGCATTCTCGATCACCATGATGGTCGCGGCCGGAACGTCGACGCCGACTTCGACCACGGTGGTCGCGACCAGCAGCCCGATCTCGTGGGCGGCGAACTGGCCCATCACGCGGTCCTTCTCGGTGCCCTTCATCTGGCCGTGGACGAGACCGACGCGCTCACCGAAGCGCTTTTGCAGGCTCTCGAAACGTTTGGTCGCGTTGGTGAGGTGCTCGGTGCCCTCCGCCTCGGATTCCTCGACCAGCGGGCAGATCCAGTAGACCAGCTTGCCGGATAGTAGCGCGCGGCCGATGCTGTCCGTGACCTCGGCAAGGCGGCTGATCGAGATGGTGCGGGTCTCGATCGGCTGGCGGCCCGCGGGCTTTTCGCGCAGCTCGGAGATGTCCATGTCGCCGAAATAGGTCAGCACCAGCGTGCGCGGGATCGGCGTCGCGCTCAGCACCAGCACGTCGACGGCTTCGCCCTTGGATGTGAGCGCGAGGCGCTCGCGTACGCCGAAGCGATGCTGCTCGTCGACGATGGCGAGCGCGAGATCATGGAAGATCACATCATCCTGGATCAGCGCGTGGGTGCCGACCAGGAGGTCGATTTCGCCGGCTTCAAGCTGCGCCAACAGCTCGCGCCGCTCCTTGCCTTTTTCGCGCCCGGTGAGGATCGCGACCCGCATGCCGGCGCGCTCGGCGAGTGGGGCGATGGTCTTGATGTGCTGGCGCGCCAGGATTTCGGTCGGCGCCATCAGCGCGGCCTGCTTGCCGACCTCGGCGACGGCAGCGGCAGCGAGCAGCGCGACCACGGTCTTGCCGGAGCCGACGTCGCCCTGGAGCAGACGCAGCATGCGCACCGGCTGTTGCAGGTCATCAGCGATGGCGGCGGCGGCGCTACGCTGCGACGGCGTCAGGGCATAGGGCAGGGCATCGATGATCTTGTTGCGGAGGTGACCGTCGCCGGCATTGCGGACGCCGGCGGGACGGCGCAGTTGCGCGCGGATCAAGGCGAGCGCGAGCTGACCGGCCAAAAGCTCGTCGAAGGCGAGGCGCGACCAGAACGGCTGGTCCGGCAGGATATCCGTGAGCTCGACCGGCTGGTGCACGCGGGTGAGCGCTTCGGAGATCGGCGGAAAGTTACAGCGGCGCATCACCTCCGCGCTGATCCATTCCGGCAATTCCGGCAGCTTCTGCAGCGCCTGCGCGATCGCCCGGCGGAGCGAGCCGAGCGCGAGGCCCTCCGTCAAGGGATAGACGGGATCGATGCCCGAGAGCTTCGAGATCGCTTCCTCGTCGAGGACGCGGTCGGGATGCACGATCTGCGGAATGCCGTCGTACATCTGCAGCGTGCCGGAGACGTAGCGCTTCTCGCCCATCGGCAGCAGTTTTTCGACATAGCCGGGCTTGGCGCGGAAGAAGGTCAGCACGACGTCGCCGGTGTCGTCGCTGGCGTAGACCAGATACGGGGCGCGCGCGTTGCGCGGCGGGGGCGGGCGGTGGCGGTCGACCGTCACCTCAAGCGTGACCATGGTTCCCTGCACGGCGTCGCGGATTTTTGGCCGCGCGCGGCGGTCGATCACCTGGCTCGGCAAATGCAGCAACAGATCGACCAGCCGCGGCGTCTCGCTGCGGCTGAGCAAATATTGCAGCAGCTTGTCCTGCTTCGGACCGACCCCGGGCAGGCTGGTCACGGCAGCAAACAGCGGATTGAGCAGGCTGGGGCGCATTCGGGGAATCTAAGGTTTGTTCCTCGCCGTCATGCCCGGCTTTATGCCGGGCATCCACGTCTTTTTTGCAGACCTTACGTGGATGGCCGGGACAAGCCCGGCCATGACGGACCGGAGCGACGACCTGCCACAACAAAGGGCTGACACGGCCACCCCGAGTGGCTATATCACCCCGGCCCGGCACGTCCGGGCTTTCTGCGTTTGACTGGATTTGAGACATGACGGGAACGACACGATCGAGCAGCGGGCTGGACGATCGCCGCAAGCGGCTTTTGTTCCGCTGCTGGCACCGCGGCACGCGCGAGATGGACCTGATCCTCGGCCGCTTTGCGGACGCCGAGATCGGCAATCTGTCGGATGACGAGCTGACGCAGCTCGAGACGCTCCTCGAGGTCAACGATCCCGATCTCTATGCCGCCATCACTGGCGACAAGGTGCTGCCGGCTGATGTCACCGGCGCGCTGTTCGCCCGCATCAAGGCCTATCCGATCGCGGACGGCGGCGTATGAAGCAGGGCATGAAATCTCCGGCCGAGCTGCTTGCGCCCGGCCGTGCGCTGACGCTTGCCAATGTCGCGGAAGGCGCCGAAGGCCTCGTCGTCTCCGATCTCGCCCGGGCCATCGCGGCGCGGCCAAAGAAGCCGGCCGTCAGCCTTGCGGTGGTCTGCCGCGACGGTCCGCGCATGCAGCAGCTCGAACGCGCGCTGCAGTTCTTCGCCCCCGATCTGCCGGTGCTGACCTTCCCGGCCTGGGATTGCCAGCCCTATGACCGCGTCTCGCCGCACGGCGGCATCCTGGCGCAACGCCTGACGACGCTGGCACGGCTTGCGTCCCTGACGGGCAGCGACAAGCCGCTGATCGTGCTGACGACGGTGAATGCCGTCGTGCAGCGCGTGCCCGCGCGCGAGCTGGTCGCGGCGCAGGCGCTGTCGGTCGCGCCGGGCAACGTGGTGCCGATGGACACCATCGTCGCCTGGCTCGAGCACAACGGCTACAACCGCTCCTCGACCGTGCGCGAGCCCGGCGAATATGCCGTGCGCGGCGGCATTCTGGATTTGTTTCCCGCCGGCCTCGATCAACCGGTCCGTTTCGACTTCTTCGGCGACAGCCTAGAATCGATCCGCACTTTCGACGCCGAAACCCAGCGCACGCTGCTCGGCATGCGCGCGCTCGACCTGGTGCCGATCTCCGAGTTCCAGCTCGTCACCGACACCATCCGCCGTTTCCGCATGGGCTATGTCGCCGAGTTCGGCGCGCCCGAGCGCGACGATGCGCTGTATGAGGCCGTCAGCGAGGGCCGCCGCCATCCCGGCATGGAGCACTGGCTGCCGCTGTTCCAGGACCGGATGGACACGCTGTTCGACTATCTGCAAGGGGCTCCGATCGCGATCGAGCCGCAGGCCGAGGACGCCGTCCGCGAACGCTTCAAGCAGATCCTGGACTATTACGAGGCCCGGCGCGATGCCATGGAGCATCCGGGCGGCGGCGCGATCTACAAGCCGCTGCCGCCGGATCGGCTTTATCTGACCGACGAGGAGTGGACCAAGCGCGAGAGCGACATGCCGCTGGTGCGGTTGACGCAATTTTCGGTTCCGACCGACGGGACCAGTGTCGTCGACGCCGGTGCGCGCAAGGGCCGCGACTTCGCGCCGGAGCGCAACGACACCACGGTCAACGTGTTCGAATCCGTGGTCAGCCATGTGATGGCGCTGCACGCCCAGCGCAAGAAGGTCGTGATCGCGCTGTGGAGCGAAGGCTCGCGCGACCGCATGACTTCGATGCTGCGTGACCACAAGCTGACCCACACCACCAGCGTCAACAGCTGGCGCACGGTGCAGGCCACCCCACGCAACGAGACCATGCTCGCGGTGCTCGGCCTCGAGAGTGGTTTCGAGACCGACGAGATCGCACTCATCAGCGAGCAGGACATTCTGGGCGACCGCCTGGTGCGGCCGCGCAAGGCCAGCCGCAAGCTCGACAATTTCATCTCGGAGGTGACGAGCCTTGCCGCCGGCGACATCGTCGTCCACGTCGACCATGGCATCGGCCGCTTCGTCGGCCTGCAAACGCTTGATGTCGCCGGTGCGCCGCATGACTGTCTCGAACTGCACTATGCCGCCGAGACAAAACTGTTCCTGCCGGTCGAGAACATCGAGCTCTTGTCGCGCTACGGATCCGACCAGACCACGGTCGAGCTCGACCGGCTCGGCGGCGGCGGCTGGCAGACCCGCAAGGCGAAGCTCAAGAATCGTATCCGCGAGATCGCGGGCGAACTGATCAAGATCGCTGCCGCTCGCCATCTGCACGAGGCGCCCAAGCTTCTGGTCCAGCCCGGCATCTACGACGAGTTCTGTGCACGCTTCCCCTATGACGAAACCGAGGACCAGTTAGGGGCCATCGAATCGACGCTAAAGGACCTCGAACTCGGCCGTCCGATGGACCGGCTGATCTGCGGCGACGTCGGTTTTGGCAAGACCGAGGTGGCCTTGCGCGCCGCGTTTGCCGTCGCGCTCGAGGGCAAGCAGGTCGCGGTCGTGGTGCCGACCACGCTCCTGGCGCGCCAGCACGCACGAACCTTCACGGAGCGCTTCAAGGGCTTTCCGGTGAACGTGGCGCAGGCTTCGCGCCTGGTCGCGACCAAAGAGCTCAATCTGGTCAAGAAGGGTATTGCCGACGGCTCGATCGACATCGTCGTCGGCACCCATGCACTGCTCGGCAAGGCGATCAAATTCCGCGACCTCGGTCTCGTTATCGTCGACGAGGAGCAGCACTTTGGCGTGACCCACAAGGAGCGGCTGAAAGCGCTTCGCTCCGAGGTGCACGTGCTGACGCTCTCGGCGACGCCGATCCCGCGCACGCTGCAACTCGCGCTCACCGGCGTCCGCGAACTCTCGATCATTGCATCACCCCCGGTCGATCGCCTGGCGGTGCGCACCTTCGTTGCCCCGCATGATCCCCTGATGATCCGCGAGGCATTGCTGCGCGAGCGCTATCGCGGCGGGCAGGCGTTCTACGTGGTGCCGCGCATCGACGACCTCGCCGAGGTCAAGGACTTCCTCGACAAGAACGTGCCGGAGATGAAGGTCGCGGTCGCGCATGGCCAGATGCCGCCCGCCGTGATCGAGGACATCATGACCGCGTTCTACGACGGCAAGTTCGACATCCTGCTGTCGACCACGATCGTGGAATCCGGCCTCGACATTCCCAACGCCAACACGCTGATCGTGCATCGTGCCGACATGTTCGGTCTCGCCCAGCTCTATCAGCTCCGCGGCCGCGTCGGCCGTGCCAAGCTGCGCGCCTATGCGCTGTTCACGCTGCCGGCGCAGCAGAAGATCACGGCGCAGGCCGAGCGCCGGCTCACCGTGCTGCAATCGCTGGAGACGCTGGGCGCAGGCTTCCAGCTTGCCTCCCACGACCTCGACATTCGCGGCGCCGGCAATCTGCTCGGCGAGGAGCAGTCCGGCCACATCAAGGAGGTCGGTTTCGAGCTCTACCAATCGATGCTGGAGGAGGCGATCGTCAACCTCAAGGCTGGCGTCTCCGAGCCCGCCGCCGACCGCTGGTCGCCGTCGATCACGATCGGCATGCCCGTGCTCATTCCGGAGGACTATGTCAGCGACCTCTCGGTCCGGCTGTCGCTGTACCGGCGCCTTGCCGACCTCGACAGCGAGGAGGAGATCGAGAACTTTGGCGCCGAGATGCGCGACCGCTTCGGCGTGCTGCCGGACGAGGTGCGCTACCTGTTCAAGGTCGCCGCGATCAAGGCGTTCTGCCGCCGGGCCAATGTCGGAAAGATCGACGCCGGCCCGAAGGGCGCCGTCATCGCCTTCCGCGACAATTCGTTCGCCCATCCCGATCGCCTGGTGACGTTCATCCGCAGCCACGGCCAGGCCGCCAAGGTGCGGCCCGACATGAAGGTGGTGTTCCTGCAGGATTGGGAGACGCCGGAAGAGCGTCTCGCCGGCACGACGGAGATCATGCGCCAGCTGGCGCAGCTCGCGGAGAGCAAGAAGGCGGCGTGAGAGCGAGGCGAGATGCCGTAGGGTGGGCAAAGCGAAGCGTGCCCACCGCAGCCGTCGTCAGGAAAATGGTGGGCACGGCGCAAGTGCGCCTTTGCCCACCCTACGGCAGCGAGGTCGTGATTACGACGCCGCCCTTGACGCATCCGCCGACAGCCGCGCCAGCAGCGACCTTGCCGTATCCGACGACGACAGCGAATCCACGCTGACGACGGGCTCGCTGCGCATCTCGTGCTTGCCGTTGGAGGTGTGCCGCATCACCGCGGAGAGGCGGCGGGCGATCATGTGGGCGGTGCGGAAGTCGGTTTCCGCAAACACGACGATGACCGAGCCGTCCTTCTGCGCCGCGCCGAAATCCATCTGCCGCATCAGGCGGCTGAGGATGCGGGCGGCATCGAGCTGGGCGCGGGAATTGCCGGGGTCGAAAGCGAAGCGTGCGACCGACAAGCCGCCGCCGCGGGCCAGCGTCTGCTCGACCGCCTTGGCGAAATCGCGGGCGAAAGCTTCCACCGTCAGCAGGCCGCTGCGCGGATCGAGCCAGCCGCCCGCATCGATCGAGCGCAGCGTCCGGCTCAATTGCGCTTCCATCGCGTGCTGGCGGATCAGGGGCAGCGCATTGGCTGCGACCTTGGCCGGCTCGCCCGGGATCAGCTCGAGATTGGGCAGGTCGTAAGTCTGCGTCAGCTGGTGCGCGGTGACGACGACGGGCAGGCTGCGGAAGCGGGTGTCCTCGGCGAGCACCGTGAGAAAGGCGTCGGTGACGCGCGCTGTAAAACCCTCGGCGAGCACGACGCCGTCGAGGTCACGGGTGTTGAGGTGTTTCGCGGCGGCCTCGATCGAGAGCGCGCCGACCACGCCGACCCGTTCACCGAGCGCTACGGAAAGCGCGGGATAGGCCGCGCCCCTGCCGACCAGGAGCACGGTGGCATCGCGTGCGGGATCACCTTGCGGCAGTGCGACCTTCACTTCCGGCAGCCGGCGCAACACCGTGGCGTGGAGCGTGCGCACGCGCAGGGCGGCGCGAAGCCGTGCGATCAGGCGGTCGGGATTGCCGGCGCGCGAGGAGAAGGGCAGGGCGTTGTGAGGCAGCGTGCCCGCCGCATCCACGGCCACGAAGGGAAGGTAGGGCGATTGGTCGGCGATCTTCCTTGAGAGCGCGGCCAAATGCGGCTCGTGTCCGCCATGCATCACAGCGAGAATCGCGGCTGGCAGCACCTCTTCGACCGCGCGCGCCGCGCTGGCCCAGTCGGTGTCGACCACGGGAAACAGCCGCGCCTCGTCCAGCGCCCCGACGAAGGGCGGCCGCTCGGCATTGGACACAAACAGGATCGGGCCCGCCTGGGACATTCGGAAACTCTGATCACGCGACAGTTGCCGCGCAATCTAGATTGGCCGCATTAATGCAGCGTCAACGGACCAGGCGAAACTGCGCCTAGACCGGACCGGAGCGGTCGCGAAAAGCCTCGACCATCAGGGGGTTAAGGCCGAGCTCGCTGAGTGCCTCGCGGGCGCGGGCATTGTCCTGGGCGCGTCCGGCCAGCCTGTGGCCCGAAAGCCGGTCGGGCAGCGCGGTGAGCAGCGCGCCCTGGCCGAGCCGGCGTGCCCATTCCTGCAGGTCGTTGGAGAGGAAGCGGTAGCCGCCGACGGCCATGATGCCGGAGGGCGGCGCGGTGATGCAGATCGCGCCGCTCGGGCGGTCCAGCCGTGCGGCATAGCCGGTGTCGACATAATCGCGCGGCGGCTGTGCGATCAGCGTGTCGCCGACCGGCTGCGGCGGGGCATAGGCCGCGATCGGCACCATCGCGCCGCGCAGGCCGAGCGTGCCCTTAGGCGTCAGCAGGATTTCGCCGGCGATTGAGGAGCCGGATTGCTCCCGCGGCGCGCCGTGCGGCCCCGGCATCACCGCGACAGGCATGCCGTCCTCGCCGCGGCGGGCGCCGAACAGGCCGGCCTCGCCGAACAGATAGACGTCCGTCAATGGCGCATGCGGCGCGATCCAGGCATCGCTTGCCGCCACCTGCTCGGGCGCGCGCCACAGGCCGACGACGTTGCGCACGGACGGCATCCGGGCCGCCAGGTCGGAATCGCCAAGGCGCAAGGCAAGCTGCGCCGGCGCGATCAGCACCTCGCATTCATGCTCGTTGATCTGCTGCTCCAGCACCTCGTTCTCGAAGGGATGATGCAGCGCCAGCGCGCCGCCGGAGAGCAACCATACTGCGAGCGAGGAGGCGAGGCCGGCGAACGACATTGGCGCGAACGCCGCCATCACGGTCGCGCCCTGCCTGATGTCGGCTTCCAGCGACATCGCAAGTCCGCCGGCGATCAGGCTGAAATGCGGCCGCGGCACCGGGCGAAAGCCCTCCGCGGTGACGTCAAAGGAGATCATCGCCGCCTTGCGGCCGTCCTGGATCACGGCGCGCGTGGCGCCGGGCGGGCGGGCCAGGACCTCGTCGAGCGAAGCCATGCCTTCGGGGAGATCAGTGCCGAAGCCACAGACGTGACGGATCGAGAAGGCTTCGGCGGCCGCATGCATCGCGAGGTCGGCATAGCTGACGCCGTCGACCGTGCTCATGGTGACGATGGCGCGCGCCGCCGTGCGATTGAGCGCAGCAGTCAGTTCCGCATGCCGCCACAGCAGCGGCAGCACTGCGACGACGAGGCCGGCGCGATGGGCGGCGAGCACGGTGAGCACGAACTCGACCGTGGCAGGCAATTGGATCGCAATGACGGAATTGGCCGGCAGGCCCGATTCGACGAAATAGGCCGACAGCGCCTCGATGGCCGTGTCGGCCTCGGCATAGGTCATCCGTCGCGGTTGGTGCCCGGTCACGCGAGCCTTGTTGAGCGGGTCGAGCAGCGCGGGCGCGTGCGGTTGCCGCATCAGCGTGCGCTGGAACAACGTGTCGAGCGTCGGCGATATGGCTGGCTGGTTCACGGCGTCACTTTGCTTGATGAGCTTGCGGCTGCCCCTTCGACCACCAGGTCTCCGGCAAATAGCCGGAGAGCGAGGTGGCCTTGGGTCGTTCTATCCGATTCCAGCGCGCGATCCATTGCTCGGATACGTTAAACAGGGGGATTGTGTAGAAGCCCGCGATCAAAGCGCGATCGAGGGCCCGTACCGTCGCGACGAAATCCGTATGTTCACGGGCCTCGAGCAGGGCGGCGATCATGGCATCGACCGCAGGATCCCTGGCGCCCATGTAGTTGCGAGTCCCCGGATTGTCCGCGGCGGCGCTGCCCCAGTAGAAAGATTGCTCGTTGCCGGGCGACAGCGACTGATCCCAGCGATTCTGGATCATGTCGAACTCGAAAGCGAGCCGGCGCTGGTCGAACTGCACGGGATCGACCGACCGCACGCTCGGCTCGATGCCGGCGCGCTTGAGGTCGCGCTGGAATGCGAGCGCGATACGCTCCTGGTCGCGGGTCGTGACCAGGATCTCGAAGGTGAAGGGCGCCCTGGTCGCACGGTTGCGCAGCACGGTGCCTTCGAGATCGTAGCCGGCCTCCGACAATAGTTTCAGCGCGGCGCGCAGCGTGGTGCGGTCGCGCCCCGAACCGTCGGTCGTGGGAAGGCGGTAGCTGCCGTCCATGATGTCGGCTGGAATTCGAGCCGCGAACGGCTTGAGCAGCTCGCGCTCGCGCGCATCCGCGGGGCGGCCATAGGCCGACAGGTCGGAGCCGGCGAAATAGCCGGCAACCCGCGCATACAGGCCGAAGAAATAGTTGCGGTTGACCAGCTCGAAATCGAACAGCAGCGTCAGCGCCTGGCGCACGCGGATGTCGGCGAAGATCGGCCGGCGCGTGTTGAACACCAGGAACTCGGATGGCTGCGGCACGCCTGGCTTGACGGTGTCGCGGATCACCTCGCCGCTTTTCACTGCCGGAAAATCATAGCCGTCGTGCCAGCGCAGCGGCTCGTGCTCGACGCGGAAATCATAGAGGCCGCGCTTGAAGGCTTCGAACTGGCCGTTGGCCTCGCGAAAATAGTCGAGCCTGATCTCGTCGAAATTGTAGAGCCCGCGGTTGATGGGCAGGTCGCGGCCCCAATAGTCGGGATTGCGGGTGAGCGTCACGCTGGCCCCGGGCTTCACCGCCGTGACGCGATAGGGACCGGAGCCAATCGGGCTCGTCAGCGTCGTCTCCTCGAAGGTCGCGACATCGACTGCATGCTTGGGCAGGATCGGCATCAGGCCGAGGATCAGTGGTAGCTCGCGGTCGTTGGCGCCTGCGAGGTCGAAGCGGACGGTGAGGGGATCGGTCGCCTCGGCCTTGGCGACTTTGGCGTAGTACTGCCGGTGGTTCGGCCGGCCGTGGTCGCGCAGCAGCTGCCAGGAGAACAGCACGTCCTCGGCCGTGACCGGCTTGCCGTCGGCGAAACGGGCGCGGGGATCGAGGCGGAACGTGACGAAGCTTCGCTCGTCGTCGGTTTCGACGCTCCTGGCGAGCAGGCCGTAGAGCGTGAACGGCTCGTCATTGCCGCGCGCGAGCAAGCTCTCGACCACGTAGCCCCGCATCTGCTGCACGGCCAGTCCCCTCACGATGAAGGGATTGAGACTGTCGAAGGTTCCGAGAACACCCCAGGTCAATCGGCCGCCCTTGGGGGCATCGGGATTGACGTAGGGCATGTGGGTGAAATCGGCCGGCATCGCCGGCTTGCCGTGCATGGCGATGGCATGCGCCTCCTCGGCCCGTGCGGCGCCTGTCGAGAGTCCCCCGCCGAGGATCAAGACAAGGGCTGCGGCCAAGACGCAAACACCGACACCGGGGCCCTCGAAAAGGCGTTGGAACATGAACATCAGCACACGTTGATTCGAGGACCGGTAGGCATGAATCCTATCACAGGGAATTTCACCGGGGTGCAGCTGCGGATGTGGCCAAAGGCGCTTGTCGGCATTGATCTTTTCGTCGGCCACGTTAAGAAGGCGGGCAATCGCGCAAGAGCGCCGAGCCCGTCACTTATCTGCCTCAATTGACGGGAAGAGAGCCGCGCCCAAGGCGGCTAGGTTCGGCGCTTCGGAGCGGTTCGGGCACTTCCCGTTCAGAAAGGGTTTTCCGCAATGAATTTCCGTTACTTGGCCGCGTCCGTCCGGCCGCGTGGGCGACTTCTCGCCCTGTTGACGGCGACGGCGTTGGCCGTTCCGTTTGCCGCCGAGGCCCAGACCCCGGCGCCGGCCCCGGGCGCGCCCAAGGCGGCTCCGGCCCCGAAAGCCGCTCCCAAGGCTGCTCCGAAGGCTCCGGCACCCGCAGCGTCTCCGCAGGCCCAGCAGGCTCCCGCCCAGGGCGCTCCGGCGCAGCAGGGCGCGGCCCAGCCGGCTGACCAGCAGATCCAGCTGATCTATGCCCCCTGGACCAAGTTCTGCCTGAAGGGCCAGGACGCCAACGCCAAGCAGGTCTGCTTCACCGGCAAGGACGGCCGCATCGAGTCGGGCCAGCCGGTCATCGCCGCCGTCATCATCGAGCCGGAAGGCGAGCCGAAGAAGATCCTGCGCGTGACGCTGCCGCTCGGCATGCAACTCGTGCACGGCACCCGCATCATCGTGGACAGCAACGCGCCGCTGCAGCAACCCTACGTGATCTGCTTCCAGAACGGCTGCATGTCGGACTACGAGGCGACGCCTGAGCTCATCAACAACATGAAGAAGGGCCAGAATCTGGTCGTCCAGGCGATCAATGCCAATGGCGCGCCGCTGACCCTGCCGCTGCCGCTCGCCGGCGAATTCCAGAAGGCCTATGACGGTCCGCCGACCGATCCGAAGGTGTTCGAGGAAACCCAGAAGAAGCTTCAGGAAGAGCTTCAGAAGAAGGCCGACGAGCAGCGCAAGAAGCTCGAGCAGCAGGGTACGCCTCCCGGTGCGGCACCGGCTGGTCAGAAGTAATCGGGACCAGATCCCGGACATGAAAAAGGCGCTCATCTCGAGCGCCTTTTTTGCTGACCGTCTGTCGGCGAAACTCAGTTCAGGGACGGATTGCGCGGGCGATAGCCGCCGTCCTTGTTCTTGATGAAGATCTCGGCGACCTGCGAATGCCGGACCGGCTCGCCGGAATCGTCGGGCAGAAGGTTCTGTTCGGAGACATAGGCGACGTATTCCGACTCCGCGTTCTCAGCGAGCAGGTGGTAGAACGGTTGGTCCTTGTGGGGCCGCACCTCCTCGGGGATCGACAACCACCACTCCTCGGTGTTGTTGAATTCCGGATCGATGTCGAAGATCACGCCCCGGAACGAGAAGATCCGGTGGCGCACGACCTGTCCGATCTGGAATTTGGCGGTCCGCGCTTTAATCATCCCCCGTCGATAGACCAGGATTGTGGCCGATGCTAGTGGCCTCATCTGGAATTAACGTTCACTTAAGGGGCAGATAGCCCCCGAATCTTCAGAAGACACTTCATCAATGGTCGATATCCTCAATCTGGCGCTACCTTATTTTGGCTTGATCTTCGTCGGTTTCGCGTGCGGCAAGGCCAAATCCCTGCCGGAATCAGGCCTCGCCTGGATGAACTTCTTCCTGCTCTACGTATCGCTGCCGGCACTGCTGTTTGCGATCATGTCCAAGACGCCGTTCTCGGAATTGAACAACCCGCCGTTCCTGGTGGCGACCACGCTGTCCACCGTCGCCGCGTTCACCCTGGCGCTGATCGTGGGCAAGGTTTTCGGCCGGCTGACATTGCGCGAGGCGACGCTCGCCGGTCTCTCCGGCGGTTACGGCAATATCGGCTACATGGGGCCCGGGCTGGCGCTCGCCGTGCTCGGGACCAAGGCTGCGGCGCCGACCGCGCTGATCTTCTGCTGCGACAGCATCTTTCTGTTCACCATCGTGCCGTTGCTGATCGAACTCTCCGACCGGGACCATCCCTCGATCGTGCACGCGTTCGGCGTCGTGCTGAAGCAGATCGTGCTCAACCCGCTGATCATGTCGGCGTGTTTCGGCGCGGCCTTCGCATCGCTGCATATCGAGATGCCGGTCGCGCTCGATCGCACGATTACCTTCCTGCAGAACGCGGCGGCCCCGACCGCGCTGTTCGTGCTCGGCGTCACCGTGGCGCTGCGCCCGTTCGACCGGGTCCCCTGGGAGGTGCCGGGCGTGATCGCGGTCAAGCTGCTGTTCCATCCGCTCGCAGCGTTCGGCCTGATGCTCGCGTTCGGGCCGTTCGCACAGCCCTGGGCCGCGACCGCCGTGCTGATGGCCTCGCTGCCACCGGCGCTGAACGTGTTCGTGATCGCCCGGCAGAATGATGCCTGGATCGAATCGGCCTCCGTCGCGGTGCTGCTCGGGACGTTTGCGTCCGTGGTCACGCTGACCAGCGTGATGTGGGCGATCCAGAGCGGGCGGTTGGCGTTTCCGTGAGCGGTGTTCGCGCCCGATGGGATTGGCCTCGTTGCCTGCTGCGCGACAGGTGCGCTCCCTCTCCCGCTTGCGGGGGGAGGGTTGGGGAGGGGTGTCTCCGCGTCGGGATTGTCTGAGGTCTGTGGAGAATGTTCCTAAGCGGAGAGAGCCCCCACCCGGCGCTTCGCGCCGACCTCCCCCGCAGCGGGAGAGGTTGCACCGAGCCAGTGGCCAATTCCTCCAACCTAACCACTACCTTCGCCACGTCGGCGTCAGGCCTTCGCGCATCGCAAAACGCCGGAGCGGGCCGATGGCGCCGAGGAGGTGCATGCCCACGGCGCGGACCGGCTGCAGCGGCAGGAAATCATTGAGCAGGGAGCGGTTGGCCATGTCGATCGCAAACGTCCGGCTCAGAATGTCCGGACGCCGCGCCCGGTCGTAGCGCTTGAGCACGTCGTCCGCCCCGGGATCCTGGCCCGCAGCGATGGCCTCGCCTGCGAGCCGGGCGATGTCGGCGGCATCGCGCAGACCAAGGTTGAGGCCTTGGGCGCCGATCGGGGGAACCACATGGGCGGCTTCGCCGACCAGCGCGATGCGATCGCTGCCGAACGATTTCGGACGTTCGATCGCGAGCGGGAACAGGTTGCGGCCGGGCTCCACCGTCATCCGTCCGAGGATCGAGTGCGACTGCTTCTCGATCGCGGCGGAGAGCTCCTCATCGCTTAGGCCGCGCAGGCGCTCGGCTTCCGCGGGTGCCGAAACCCATACGATGCTGGAGCGGTCGCCGGGCAGTGGCACGAACACGCAGGGGCCGTGCGGCGTGTGGAACTCGGTCGAGACATTGCGATGCGGCCGCGTATGGCCGACGTTGAATGTCAGCGCGGTCTGGTTCAGCTCGCGCCGCGTCACCGCGATGCCGGCGGCCTCGCGGCACAGCGAATGCCGACCGTCGGCGCCGACCACGAGCCTGGCCGAGAGAAACTGTGCGGAGACTGTGCGGATCGCGACGTCGTCGGCCTCGATGACGACGCTTTCGGCCTCGTCGTCGAAACGGGCGAGATTGGTCAGCTCGGCCGCACGCTGTTCCAGCGCAAGCATCAGTGAGCGGTTATCGATGTTGTAGCCGAAGGCGTCGAGCGCGATTTCGTGACAGGAGAACCGGACCTCCGGCGCGCGGAACAGCCGGCCGGTGTCGTCGACGAGGCGCATGATTTCGAGCGCAGCCGCCTTGTCCTTGCAGCGCGACCAGACGTCGAGCGTCTCCAGCAGATCGATGGAGGCTCCTAACAGCGCGGTGGTGCGATTGTCGGCATAAGGCACGTGCCGCGCCACCAGCGCGGTCCGCGCACCCGCCTGTGCCAGTGCGATGGCTGCCGCAAGTCCGGCCGGCCCACCGCCGATCACGGCAGCGTCATGGAGTGTCGATGCGTCTGTCATGGAACGACACATGACACGCCCGGCGGCAAATTCAAGTCCACTGATTTAGCCTGATTTTTCGACGAATTGTGCGACCGAGCGGCGCCATGGCGGATGTGCAAACCGGCCTCATTCTGATAGCAGAAGCCATGGACAGCCAAGAAGATTCCCTGAAGCCCACGCCCGCGATCCGCGCCGCGGCCTTCTCGGTGCACATCTTCACCGCGTTCGGCGCCGCGATCGCGCTGCTGGCGATGCTGGAGGCCGTGCGCGAGCACTGGGCGGCGATGTTTCAGTGGCTGGGCATCGCCCTGATCATCGACGCGATCGACGGTCCGATCGCGCGCCGGCTCAACGTCAAGAACGTGCAGCCGAACTGGTCGGGCGACGTGCTCGATCTCGTGGTCGATTTCGTCACCTATGTCTTCGTGCCGGCCTATGCGATCGTGGCCAGCGGCTTGCTGCTGCCGGTCGCAGCTCCCTTGCTCGGCATCGCCATCATCGTCACCAGCGCATTATATTTCGCCGATCTGCGCATGAAGGCGGACGACAATCATTTTCGCGGCTTTCCGGCGCTGTGGAATGCGGCGGCGTTCTATCTGTTCCTGCTGCACTGGCCGCCGCTGTGGTCGACGCTGCTGGTGACCGCGCTCGTCGTGCTGACCTTTGTGCCGTTCCATGTGCTGCATCCGGTCCGCGTCGTGCGGCTGCGGTGGCTGACGATGTCGCTGATCGCGATCTGGGCAGTGCTCGGCCTCTACGTGCTGGAGATGGATTTCCGCGTCGGCGCCGGCGTCACCATCGTGCTCTGCGCCATCGCGCTCTGGATCAGCTTCAGCGACGCCTTGATCCGCCTGGCAAGATCCTTCGCATGATGCACCTGCTGACCAGCCCCGAAGCCTGGGCGGCGCTGCTGACATTGACGGCGCTCGAGATCGTGCTCGGCATCGACAACGTCATCTTCCTGTCGGTGATCGTCTCGCGCATCCCCGAGAAGCAGGCGCATCGCGCCCGCCAGATCGGGCTCGCGCTGGCGCTGATCTTCCGCATCATCCTGCTCAGCCTGCTGGTCTGGCTGATCGGCCTAACCGCGCCGGTGTTTTCGTTCTCGGCCTACGATTTCTCCTGGCGCGACCTCATCCTGATCGGCGGCGGCCTGTTCCTGATCGCCAAGGCGACGCACGAGATTCACGCCGAGGTCGAGGCCGATGACGGCGAGGACGATCAGAAGTCCGGGGGCAGCGCCTTCTTCTGGGTGATCGTCCAGATCATCGTCATCGACATCGTGTTTTCGCTGGACTCGATCATCACGGCGATCGGCATGGCGCAGGACATCGAGATCATGATCGCGGCGGTCGTGATCGCCTGCCTGATCATGTACATTTCGTCGGGACCGGTGTCGCGCTTCGTCGCGGAGCATCCGACCACCAAAATGCTGGCACTGGCCTTCCTGGTGCTGATCGGCGTCGCGCTGGTCGCGGACGGATTCCAATTCCACATTCCGCGCGGCTATATCTATTTCGCGATCGCGTTCTCGGCGGCGGTCGAATTCTTCAACGTGCTGGCCAAGCGCAATCGCAGGAAAACCGGCAGGCCGTCCGCTTAGCCGTTCCAGCTGGCGTCGAGTTGACAAGGCGGGCGCGATGCCTTTCGCTGGCCTGCAAGAAGAGGAGGTCAGGTGATGACCAAAGCCGTCCGTGTGCACAAGGTCGGAGGCCCCGAAGCCCTGGTCTATGAGAGCGTCGACGTGCCGGCGCCCGGGCCCGGCGAGGTGCGCATCCGCCAGCACGCGGTCGGCCTGAACTTCATCGACGTCTATTACCGCACCGGCCTCTACAAGGCGCCCGGACTGCCCTTCATCGCCGGCAACGAGGCCTCGGGCGAGGTGGTCGCGGTCGGGCCGGGCGTGACGCATTTCCATCCCGGCGACCGCGTCGCCTACTACCACAATCTCGGCGCCTATACCGGCGAGCGCAACATCCCCTGGGAGAAGCTGGTCAAGCTGCCCGACCACATCACCCACGAGCAGGGCGCCGTGCTGATGCTGAAGGGGCTGACCGTCTGGTATCTCCTGCACAAGACCTTCAAGGTCGAGCCGCATCATCGCGTGCTGGTCCATGCGGCCGCCGGCGGCATCGGCTTGCTCGCCTGCCAATGGGCGAGGGCGCTCGGCGCTCATGTGATCGGCACCGTCGGCTCGCGTGAGAAGGCCGAGCTTGCCGAGGCCAATGGCTGCGACCACGTCATTCTCTACAACGAGGAGGACTTCGTCGCGCGCGTCAAGCAGATCAGTCGCAACGAGGGCTGCGACGTCGTCTATGACGGCGTCGGCAAGGCGACCTTTCCGGGCTCGCTGTCCTGCCTGAAGCCACGCGGCATGTTCGTCTCGTTCGGCAATGCCTCAGGCCCGGTGCCGCCGTTTGCGATCGCCGAGCTCAACAATCACGGCTCGCTGTTCGCGACGCGGCCGAAGCTCAACGACTACGTCGGCACGCGCAAGGAGCTGCTGGAAGGCGCCGACACCTTGTTTGCCGCCGTCATCAACGGCAAGCTGCACGTGCCGATCAACCACGCCTACGCGCTCAAGGACGCCGCGAAAGCGCATATCGATCTCGAGAGTCGGAAGACCACGGGCGCGTCGATCTTGAAGCCATAACTCGCCTTCACGGTCGAGATCTCGTAGGGTGGGCAAAGGCGCGAAGCGCCGTGCCCACGATCACTTCATAAGAGAGAAGACGTGGGCACGCTTCGCTTTGCCCACCCTACGCCACCCGTCGTGCCGCACCCGCTTTCGTCAAGATCCCGTCGAGACAGTCGATCATCTCGGCGATCTCGGCCTTCGCGACGTTCAGGGCAGGCATGAAGCGCAGGGTGTCGACCTGCGGGGCGTTCAGCAGCACGCCCGCTTCGAACGCCTGCGCGACGATGCCGGGCGCGATCGGCAGCTTGAGGTCGAGCGCGAGCAGCAGGCCGCGCCCCCGTACGCCGCCGAGGCCATGCCGGGCCGAGACCTTCTGCAGCTCGCTTTCGAGCAGCAGGCCGGTCTCGGTGACCGCCTTGAGGAAGTCCGGTTTGCTGACCTCCTGGAGCACCGCGAGCCCCGCCGCGCACATGATGGGGTTGCCGTTGAACGTGCCGCCCTGGTCGCCGTGCTCGAAGCAGGAGGCGCGTTCTGTGGCGAGCAGGGCGGCGAGCGGCACGCCGCCGCCGATGCCCTTGCCGAGCGTCATGATGTCGGGCGAAATCCCGGTATGCTCGTAGTGGAAGAGCTTGCCGGTCCGGCCCATACCGGTCTGGATCTCGTCGAAGATCAGCAAGAGGCCATGCGCTTCTGTCAGTGCGCGCAGCTCCTGCAGGAACTGATCGCTCGCGGGCCAAACGCCTGATTCACCCTGGATCGGCTCAAGCATCACCGCGACGGTGTTGTCGTTGATCAGCCTTTCGACCGAGGCGATGTCGTTGAGCTTCGCCTTCTTGAAGCCGGCGACCTTCGGCTCGAACAGCGGCTCGAACGCCTTCTTGCCCGAGGCCGACATCGTCGCCAACGACCTGCCGTGGAAGCCGCCTTCGAAGCTGATGATCTCGAACGCGCCGCCCTTGTGCAGGCTGCCATATTTCCGCGCGAGCTTGATCGCGCCCTCGTTGGCTTCCGCGCCGGAATTGGCGAAGAACACCTGGTCGAAGGCGCTGCCAGCGACGAGCGACTGCGCGAGCTTGAGGCTCGGCTCGTTGTAAAAGGCCGGGCTCGGCGTCAGCAGCCGCTTGGCCTGCGCGGTCAGCGCGTCGGCAACCGCCGGCGGCGAGTGGCCGAGACAGTTCACGGCCCAGCCCTGCACGAAATCGAGATAGCGCTTGCGACCGTCGTCCCAGAGGTAGGAGCCGGCGCCGCGGACAAACACGGCCTTGGGCCGTGCGGTGATGTCCATCAGCGCGTCATACGGATGGGTGGCGGTGGTCATGTCGAACTCCTCTGGAGGCGGGTGGAAAACGGGCGCAAAAAGCAGAAAGGCCGCACCTTGCGGGTGCGGCCTTCTCGAAGACTTCAGCTGAATTCAGTGGTTCAGCGGCGTCGTCGGACATGGCGCACCCTCTCATCGTCGCGGGAGCGACGACGGAGCATTTCGGTGCGCAGGTGGGTCCGAGAGTTGATCATGGGGCGCGTCCGTACAGCCGAATGGCAGGACTTGTCAAGCGGGTGTTTTGCAAAATGCCCGTCGGGCGTGTGTCAGTCGCCGCCGATGGGCGGCTTCTTCACTGAATGCCGTAATACGCGAATTCATTGGCGATGCCGGCTTTGATCGCTTTGGCGGCCGCAATGTCGCGCTCGGCGCCTTCGTTGTCGCCCTTCTTCCGCTTCGCAAGTCCGCGGCCGTAGAGCGAGCTGTCGTAGCCGGGTTTTGCGCTCAGCGCCGCGTCATAGTCGGCAATCGCCGCGTCAAGATTGCCGAGCTTGAGATAGGTGAGGGCGCGACTGTCAAGCGTCTCGGGATTGTTGGGAGCCATTTTCAGCGACTGCTCGCAATCGGCCAGCGCCTCCTGCAGGTGGCCGAGGATCGCGTGGGTCATGCAGCGCGAGTTGAACACGCCGGAATAGCTCGCGTTCGCCTCGATGGCGCGGTCGTAGTCCTCCAGCGCCCGCGCATAGTCGTGCTCGTCGAAATACATGTTCGCGCGGGCATAGAAATCGCGGTCGTTGTTCGGGTCGAGCTGGAGTGATCTGGCGAAATCGGCCAGCGCACGGGCGCGGTCGCCGCGATCGCGGAAGATGCGCGCGCGGTTGCCATAGGCCGGGCCGTAAATGGGATCGAGCTTGATCGACATGTCGAAATCGGCGAGGGCGCGGTCGGCCTCGCTGTGCTCGCGATACGCCGTGCCCCGGTTGTAATAGGCGAGCGCAAATTCCGGATCGAGCTTGATGGCCTGGTCGTAGTCCGCGATCGCACGCTCGTAGTCGTTCTTGTCGATGAGGGAGTTGGCGCGATTGTTGTAGTAGAGCGGGTCGCGGGCATTCAGCCGGATGGCCCGCGTGTAGTCGGCAATGGCACGATCTTTATCACCGAGATCGTCATGGGCAATGCCCCTGTTGTACCACAGGTCGGGATGTCCAGGATTGAGCCTGATCGCACGGTTGAAGTCCGCCAGCGCGCCTGCGACGTCGCCCTTTCGCCGAAGCATCTCGCCGCGATTGGCGAGCGCATGCACATCGTTGGGATTGGCCTTGAGCATGGCCGAACAACCCTCGAAGCGCTCCTCCTCGCTGACCCCGTCGCCGTCCTCGTAGCACCATTGACGCAGCTGTGCGGCCGACGGGGATCGCGCCGCAGCGGGCGCGGACAGCGCGAGCAGGGCCATGGTGAGGCCGATTGCGGACAGCTTGAACCAAATTCCTGATGTTTCGTCGTATTTCATTGTGTACCGCGCCGAAACCATTGCGTCTCTAGCGTGTTTGTGATCGAAGCACTCGACTTGGTTCGAACCGAATGCATGACGGCTCAGACCAAGAGGGACGGGACCAACCAGACAGTTTTCAGCCTTGTCCGATACGCCTTATCCGATCGACCTCGACAGCATTCGCGGCGCGTTTCCGCCGGGCATCGAAGCGCCTCCGCTACTGGTCGACTTTGCCGCATGGCTCAACGGGCGCCCGTGGGGCAGCGTCGGCTGCTTCTCCTTGCAGGGGCAGTTCTCCGATCACGCGCCGATCATCGACGGCAGTTCCTTGCGGGACAGGTTTTCGCTGTTCATGCGGCTGCCGGATGGTTCGGCCGTCGGCGGCTGGTACGGCGCAGGTCTCGACCGCGACAATCCGCCGATCGTGGGACTGGGGTCGGAAGGCGACTACGAATTGCTGGCGCCGAGCCTCGATGGTCTGCTCGCCAAACTGACGTCGCAACAATTCGACAATGCCTGGAGCGATCTCAAGCCGCATGACGAGGTCGAGTGTCAGACGGTCGAGCTCGCGCGGTGGCTTGCCGGACGGCCGCATGGCGAGCCGACGACGCCCGACGACAATTCGTCGGAGCTACCCGACTTCCGCGGCTTCGTGGAAAAATGGAGCCGGGATCGCGAGGACTATTGGGCCAATCACCGGCTGATGGCCGAGCTCGGCTGGCGGCTGGCCGCGCATCTGCCCAAGGGCAAGAAGCCCTGGGACCAGACGCGCTTCGAGGTCGCGATCGTCGGCAAGCAATACGCGGCGCGCGTGCTCACGCGCGGACCGCAACCGTTCGAGGAAGCTGCTTCGATCGAATCCCTGCTGCGCGATCTGCGCGAGGAGATGCGCCGTGCGCAGCCCGAGCTTGGGCTGTGGTACGCGATGAATTTTGGGCTCTATGCGGACGGCCGCGTCATGCCCAATTTCGAATACGATGTACGCCCGACGATCGACGGCGAGCCGGCGACATTGTCCGAAGCACAGGCCGACCTCGCGCGGGCGCCGCGCCCCGAGCGCTGGGTGCCGAAATGGCTGGCGTGACTGCCTCAACGTCGTCAAGCGAACGAAGCAATCCAGGCTGTTCCCGCGGAGGGATTCTGGATTGCGTCGCTACGCTCGCAATGACGGAGTGCCTCAGAACCCCGCGACGCTGCCGTGCAGATCGTATTGGTCGGCGCGCTCGATCTTCGCGGTGACGATCTCGCCGACGCGCAAGGGGCGGCGGCTCGAGAGGTAGACCGCGCCGTCGATTTCCGGCGCATCAGCCTTGGAGCGGCCTTTGGCCACCGTCGGGCCGACCTCGTCGATGATGATCTGCTGGCGCGTGCCGACCTTGCGCTTGAGCCGGCGCGCGGAGATCTTCTGCTGACGCGCCATCAGCGCGTTGTAGCGCTCCTGCTTGATCTCTTCCGGCACGGGGTTCTCGATCGCATTCGACGTGGCGCCGGCAACGGGCTCGTATTTGAAGCAGCCGAGGCGATCGATCTCGGCTTCGTCCAGCCAGTCGAGCAGATAGGCGAAGTCGGCGTCGGTCTCGCCGGGGAAGCCGACGATGAAGGTCGAGCGCAAAGCGAGATCCGGACATTCCTCGCGCCAACGCTTGATCCGCGCCAGCGTCTTGTCCTGCGCCGCCGGACGCTTCATCGCCTTCAGCACTTCGGGGCTCGCATGCTGGAACGGGATGTCGAGATAGGGCAGCACCTTGCCCTCGTTCATCAGCGCGATGACCTCGTCGACATGCGGGTAGGGGTAGACATATTGCAGCCGGACCCAGGCGCCGAGTTCGCCGAGCTCGCGTGCGAGATCGAGGAATCTGGCGCGGACCTGGCGATCCTTCCACGGGCTCTCGGCATATTTGAGATCGACGCCGTAGGCCGAGGTGTCCTGCGAGATCACCAGCAATTCTTTGACGCCGGCGCCGACGAGACGCTCGGCCTCGCGCAGCACGTCATTGGCCGGACGCGAGACCAGATCGCCGCGCAGCTTCGGGATGATGCAGAAGGTGCAGCGGTTGTTGCAGCCTTCGGAGATCTTCAAATACGCGTAGTGCCGCGGCGTCAGCTTGATGCCCTGAGGCGGCAACAGGTCGAGATGCGGATTGTGGGCGGGCGGCAGCGCGCGGTGCACGGCGTCGAGGACGCTCTCATATTGCTGCGGGCCGGTGATGGAGAGCACGCCGGGATAGGCCTGCTCGATCTGCTCGGGTTCCGCGCCCATGCAACCCGTTACGATCACCTTGCCGTTCTCGGCCATGGCCTCGCCGATCGCTGAGAGCGATTCCTGCTTGGCGCTGTCGAGGAAGCCGCAGGTGTTGACGATGACGATATCAGCCCCGTCATGCTTGCGGGCGAGCTCATAGCCCTCGGCGCGCAGGCGCGTGATGATACGCTCGGAATCCACCAATGCCTTGGGACACCCGAGCGACACGAAGCTGACCTTGGGTGCAGCCGTCTGATCCATATCTGATCTGCCTGATTGACCGGCCTGAGCTAGTCCCAATTGCCCACAATTACAACCCTTTGCAGGTCGTTCCGGCGTGCTATGGATGAATCACCTGCCGTGAGTGAGCTATGAGCGCCGAACAGTCGCCCAAAATCGTAATCGTCGACGAAAGCCCGATCCGGGCTGCGATCCTGGAGGAGGGATTGCGGGAGGCCGGATTCACGCAAGTCGTCCATATCCGCGAGATGCAGAGCCTGCTCGCCCGTATTTATGCGGTGGACCCCGACATCATCCTGATCGATCTGGAGAACCCCAGCCGCGACGTGCTGGAGGCGATGTTCCAGGTCAGCCGCGCCGTGAAACGGCCGATCGCGATGTTCGTGGACCAGAGCGATTCAGCCTCGATCCAGGCTTCGGTCGAGGCGGGGGTATCCGCCTACATCGTCGACGGGTTGAAGAAGGAGCGCATCAAGCCGATCCTCGACCTCTGCGTGTCCCGCTTCAACGCCTTCGCCAAGCTCCAGGAAGAGCTGGAGCGCACCAAGTCGCAGCTCGAGGACCGCAAGATCATCGAACGCGCCAAAGGCATCCTGATGAAGGTGAAGGGCCTCACCGAGGACGAGGCCTATGTGCTGCTGCGTTCCACGGCGATGCGCGAGAAGAAGAAAATCGGCGAGATCGCGCAGTCGATCATCACCGCGTCGGAGATGCTGAAATGACTGCTCCCCTCCGCATCGGGTTCATTCCTCTGGTCGATGCCGCAGCCATGATCGTTGCCGTGGACAAGGGGTTCGCCGCCGCCGAGGGGCTCGAGGTCGAGCTGGTGCGCGAAGTCTCCTGGTCCAACGTCCGCGACAAGCTCAATATCGGCCTGTTCGACGCCGCGCATCTGTTGGCGCCCGTGGCGATTGCGTCCTCGCTCGGGCTCGGTCACGTCAAGGTGCCGATCGCCGCGCCCTTCAATCTCGGCATCAACGGCAACGCGATCACGGTCTCGCCCGCGCTCCACGCAGCGCTGATGGAGGAGATCGAGGGCGATCGTTTCGATCCGCTCGCTACGGCGAAAGCGTTGGCGAAGGTGGTTGCCAAGCGCCGCAAGGCAGGGGCTGAGCCGCTCACCTTCGGCATGACCTTCCCGTTCTCGACCCACAATTACCAGCTGAGGTTCTGGATGGCCGCGGCCGGCGTCGATCCCGACGAGGACGTGCGCCTCGTGGTGCTGCCGCCGCCTTACATGGTCGACAGCCTCGCCAATGGCCATGTCGATGCATTCTGCGTCGGCGCGCCCTGGAATTCGGTCGCGGTCGATCTCGGCATCGGTCACATCCTGCATTTCGTCTCCGACATCCTGGTGCATGCGGCGGAGAAGGTGCTGGCGGTTCGCCAGGTCTGGGCCGACAAGCATCCGGACGTGGTCGCCAGCCTGATACGCGCGGCGGTGAAGGGGGCCGAGTTCATCGAGAACCCTGCGAACCTCGCCGAGGCGGCGCATATCCTCGCGCAACCCGAGCGGATCGGCGTCGACGCCGAGGTCATCCAGCGTACCCTGACAGGACGCCTGAAGATTTCCCCTGATGGCACCTTGCGCGAAAGCAGCCGCTACCTTCTGGTGGGGCGGGAGGAGGCAGGGCGCCCCGATCCGGTTCAGGCCGCCTGGCTCTACGCACAGATGGTGCGTTGGGGGCAGACCGCGCTCAGTCCGGAGGGTGTCAAGACGGCGATGGCCGTGTTCAGGCCCGACCTTTACGATGCGGCCCTCGGCCGCCGGCCGCCCGAGCAGGCGCCCGCCGCGTTCGGGGCATTCGCCGGCCCAGTTTTTGATCCCGACAACATCCGGGGGCATCTCGAGGCTTTTGAGCTCGGGCGCTGGAAGGCCTGATTCGAGTCTGCATCGTTTTTAAGCACGCAAGTTCAGCGCCTAAATATTGATCAGGGTGCTCGAATTTCGTGAAAGTGCGTAGCCCGGGATTTTCCGGGCACGCGCCTAATCAGCTGAAAAGACAGAGCTTTCCATTTTTGCCAAGCTGGCACGCAACTTGAATGTTGCAGTGCGGCCAGCTTGTCACAGGTGCCTGCTGAGCCGAGTCCCGCAGCAACGAAGCTGATCGGACCGTTGGGTGGCTAGGCCGGCTCTCAGGGCCAGCAAGGTTGCTCGCGGGTCGCGCCAATTTCCGTCGAAGCCACTGAGGTGGCCGCAGGAGCTTCGTTACCGACCATGAAAATCGATACGCTCGCAGTCGACTTTACCGACGAGCAGAAACGCTATCTCGAAGGCTTCACGACCGGTCTGCAGATCAGCAAGGTCGGGCGCGGTCTCGGCGGCGCCGCCGCCGGTAAGGCGAGCACCGAGCCGACCGGTCCCGATGCCGTGCACATCAAGGCGCAGGACAAGGTCGTCGCGTCCGGCAAGAAGCTCGCCGACCAGGAGAAGTTCAAGCGCGACGAGCATCCCTTCGATGCCTATCCGCGGCTGCGCCAGCAGGCGCACGACAACACGCCGCCGAGCCCGGCGGACAATTTCCGCTGGCGCTATTACGGCATCTTCTACGTCGCGCCGACGCAGGACTCCTATATGAGCCGCCTGCGGATTCCGAACGGCATCATGAAGCACTGGCAGATGTCCGGCCTTGCCGATCTCGCCGACGAATTGTGCGGCCCGTATAGCCACGTCACGACGCGCGCCAATCTCCAGCTGCGCGAGATCCCGCCGAAGAACGCGGTGAAGCTGATCGAGGGCATCCAGGACCTCGGCCTGTGCTCGCGCGGCTCCGGCGCCGACAACATTCGCAACGTGACGGGAACGCCGACGGCGGGCATCGATCCGCAGGAAATCATCGACACGCGGCCCTATGCGCGCGAGTGGCACTACCACATCCTCAACGATCGCTCGCTCTACGGCCTGCCGCGCAAATTCAACGTCGCCTTCGACGGGGCCGGCAGGATCGCCGTGCTCGAGGAGACCAACGACATCGCGTTCACGGCCTATGAGGTGAAGGACGGTTTTGGCGTCGAGCCCGGAATCTGGTTCCGCCTCGGTCTCGGCGGCATCACCGGCCACAAGGACTTCGCCAAATATTCGGGCATCATCGTCAAGCCGGAGCAGGCGACTGCTGTTGCCGACGCCATCGTGCGCGTGTTCATCGACCATGGCGACCGCACCAACCGCAACAAGGCGCGGCTGAAATATGTGCTCGACGCCATGGGCCATGACGGCTTCCTCAAGCTGGTCGAGGAACGGCTGAAGACGCCGTTCACGCGCGTGCCCGAAGAGGCATTTCTTCCGCGGCCCGCAGCAGACCGCATGGCGCATGTCGGCGTGCACAAGCAGAAGCAGGACGGCCTCAACTGGCTCGGCGTGTCACTGACGCTCGGCAAGCTCAGCTGCGAGCAGATGCGGGGCCTTGCCAAGGTTTCGCGCGACCTCGGCGACGGCGAGATCCGTCTCACGGTCTGGCAGAACCTGCTGATTTCGGGCGTGCGCGACGAGAATGTCGAGCTTGCCATCGCGGCCATCAAGCAGATCGGGCTCGCGGTCGAAGCCTCGCATATCCGCGCCGGCCTGATCGCCTGCACCGGCAATGCCGGCTGCCGCTTCGCCGCGGCGAATACCAAGCGCCATGCCGCCGAGATCGGCGACTGGTGCGAGCCGCGCGTGGCGATGGACAAGCCGGTCAACATCCACGTCACCGGCTGCCATCATTCCTGCGCGCAGCATTACATCAGCGACATCGGCCTGATCGGTGCGCGCGTGCCTGTCAACGAGGACGACACCGTTGAGGGCTATCACCTCTTCACCGGCGGCGGGTTCGGCCCCGACGCCGATGTCGGCCAGGAGGTCTATCACGACCTCAAGGCCGACGATGCGCCAAAGACGGTCGAGGCACTGCTCAAGGCCTATATCGCCCATCGCGCGTCTCCCGACGAAACCTTCCTCTCCTTTGCGCGCCGCCATGACGGCGAAACGCTGCGCAAGCTTGCCGATGCACAGGTGTCCGCATGAACCAGATCACCCCTCCGCCCAGGCTCGACATCATTCCCGCCAGCGCACCGTTCTCCGATGCGCAGCGCTCCTGGCTGAACGGCTTCTTCGCCGGGCTGCTGTCGCCTGACGTCGCCGCGCCGCTGTCGGCAGAGCAGGGCGCTGCCGTCATGCAAGGTGCTGCCGGCGACGGTGACGACGGCGAAGCGCCCTGGCATGACCAGACCATGCCGATCGCCGATCGGATGAAGCTCGCCGAGGGGCGCCCGGTGCGCCGCAAGTTGATGGCGGCGATGGCGCAGCAGGATTGCGGCCAGTGCGGCTACAATTGCCACGACTATTCGGAGGCGATCGCCAGCCGCAGCGAAGCGCGGCTCAATCTCTGCGTCCCCGGCGGCAAGGAAACCGCGCGGATGCTGAAGTCGCTGTACGAAGAGCTCGACAAGGCCCCGGCGGCCAAAGCGGCGGACAAGCCGGACGCTCCGGCGCCGGCCGTGACGGTGACGATCGCAGAGCCGGGCCGCTCGCGCGACAACCCTGTTGCCGCGACCTTCCTGTCGCGCCGCCTGCTCAACAAGGGGAAGTCGGAGAAGGAAACTTATCACGTCGAGTTCGATCTCTCCGAGAGCAAGCTCGACTATGTCGTCGGCGACAGCTTTGGTGTGTTCGCGCGCAACGATGTCGGCCTCGTCGACCAGATCATCGCCCTGCTCGGCGCCTCCCACACCACCAAGGTCAACGGCAAGACGCTGCGCGAGGTGCTGATCGACGACGTCTCGCTGTGGCCGGCGCCCGACACGCTGTTCGAGCTGATCTCCTTCATCACCGGCGGCGCGGCGCGCGAGAAGGCGCGGGCGCTGGCGCAGGGGGAGGATCCCGATGGCGATGCCGCCACCCTCGACGTGATGGCGGCGCTGCAGAAGTTTTCCGGCACGCGGCCGCATCCGGAGGCCTTCGTCGAAGCGCTGGAGCCGCTCCAGCCGCGGCTCTACTCGATCTCGTCCTCGCACAATGCAACACCCAGTAAGCTTTCGCTGACCGTCGATTCCGTGCGCTACGTCGTCGGCAAGCGCAAGCGTCTCGGCGTCGCCTCGACCTTCCTCGGCGAGCGCATCAACGAGGGCGAGAATCTCAAGGTGTACGTGCAGAAGGCGCACGGCTTCGGCCTGCCGCAGGATCCGAAGACGCCCGTCATCATGATCGGTCCCGGCACCGGCATCGCGCCGTTCCGCGCCTTCCTGCTCGACCGCAAGGCCACCGGCGCGCCCGGCAAGAACTGGCTGTTCTTCGGCCATCAGCGCAGCGACTGCGACTTCTTCTACCAGGAGGAGCTCAACGCGATGAAGACGTCGGGCCTGCTCACGCGCATGTCGCTGGCCTGGTCGCGCGACGGCGAGAAGAAGTTCTACGTGCAGGACCGCATGCGCGAGGTCGGCCGCGAGGTCTGGACCTGGCTCGCCGAAGGCGCGCATCTTTACATCTGCGGCGATGCCAAGCGCATGGCCAAGGACGTCGAGCGCGCGCTGGTCGACATCGTCGCCCAGTTCGGCGCGCGTTCGACCGATGAGGCCGTTAGTTTTGTCGCCGAGCTCAAGAAGACCGGCCGTTTCCAGGCTGACGTGTACTGAGACGCGGTGTGGGTCAGGGCAGGAAACCCATTTCGATTAGTTCGGTGCCGTAGGGTGGGCAAAGGCGCGCTCTCCGCGCGCCGTGCCCATCATCTCGTCATGATTGAGACAGGTGGTGGGCACGCTTCGCTTTGCCCTCCCTACGAGAGTTGTCATTCGGGTGTCATCTCGCCGGTTCCAACTGGCTCGGATTTGAACGAATAAGATTCTCGGAACCCAGGCCTGGAGAGAATTTACCTCTGCGATGCCGCCGCTTCGTAGCAGGCGCATCGCTATTTGCAATATCATCTTGCCTCCCGCCCTGGTTGATCCCTCATAATCCCGCAAATGGGGCGTTGGAGATCGACCATGCGCGAACTATCGGCGGAAGCCAGACTGCATTTCTACGCGCGCTCGCTCTCGCGGCAGACCCGGGCCAACGCCCATCATCTGGCGCTCTACAGCGCGTTTGCGGTTATCGCGGCAATCGTGCTCGGCTCGTTGTCGGTGCATCCGTTCTGACGGTCTCGTAGGGTGGGCAAAGGCGCGTAGCGCCGTGCCCACCAGCTTTCTCTGATACGACGAGATGGTGGGCGCGCTTCGCTTTGCCCACCCTACGGCACCTGTTGTGCCTCACGCCCCGCGCTTGAACGGCGCGACCTCGATCCCCGCAGCCTTCAACGCCTGACGCAAGCCGCGCGCGATGTCGACCGCGCCGGGCGTGTCGCCATGGATGCAGACCGTGTCGGTGCGCATCTTGATCACCTTGCCGGTCACCGACACCACCGCGCCGTCCTGCACCATGCGCACCACGCGATCGGCGATCGCCTTGGCATCGTGCAGCACCGCGCCGGGCTTCTTGCGCGAGACGAGATTGCCGTCGTCCTCATAGGCGCGATCGGCGAACACCTCGTGCACCATCGGCAAATTGGCCGCTTCGCCGGCCTTCACCAGCTTCGAATTGGCGAGCACGACGAAGATCAGGCTGGGATCGACCGCCTTGATGCCGTCCGCGATCGCCTTGGCCGTCATGTCGTCTTCGCAAGCGACATTGGACAGCGCGCCATGCGCCTTCACATGGGTGACCTTGTGGCCGGCGGCGGTCGCGATCGCCTGAAGCGCGCCGATCTGGTAGGCGACGAGGTTCTCGATCTCAGAGGCCTTCAGCCCCGCGATCGGATGCCGGCCGAAGCCGTGCAGGTCGCGATAGCCAGGATGTGCGCCGACCGAGACGCCGCGCGCCTTCGCCAGCTCCACTGTCCGGCGCATGATGTCGGGATCGCCGGCATGGAAGCCGCAGGCGACATTGACCGAGCTTGCCAGCTCGATCATCGCGGCGTCGTTGCCCATCTCCCACGCGCCAAAACCTTCGCCGAGGTCGCAATTAAGGTCGACTGTCTTCATGGGTGCTCTCCGCCTCTGGTTTTGTTGTTGCCTTAAGGCTCCGCGGTGACCTGCCACGTCCCGGCATCGACGGCGCTCACCGCATAGCCTGCAACGTTGGCATCGCTGAGCGCCTCGATGTTGAGCGCGACGGTATCGGAAGAGCGCAAGCGATCGGGCAGGGTCCGGATCAGTTGCGCGAATTTCTTCGCCTCGTCCTGCGCCTCGGTTATGCTGACGGCCTTGAAGCGGAATGCCGTTCCCGCCGAGGTCTGCGCGAGGCGGCCGACATCGGCCGTGATCACGGTTGCGATCTTCGGATAGCCGCCGGAGGTGCCGCGATCCATCATCAGCGCGATCGGCGCGCCGTTGCCGGGCACCTGGATGCTGCCGTTGACGGTGCCGTCGGAGACGATGTTGTGCCCGTGCAGATGCTTGATGGCGGGGCCCTCGAGCCGGTAGCCCATGCGGTCGGAAGTCGCCGAGATCTTCCACTCGCTTCCTAGGAACAGCGCCTTGTTGGCGTCGTCGAACTCGTCGTCCTGCGGGCCCAGCACCACACGGATCGGGTCGCTCACGGGCTTCGGCAGCTCGATCCGCAGCTCCGGCGCGCCGCTGGCGGCGTCAACGCTGAACGCGTCGCCGGCCTGCAGCGGGCGCGGGTAGGGGCTGCCGAGGCCAGCGCGCGCATTGACCGCGAGACTGCCGAATACCGGCTCGCCCTTGATGGCGCCTTCGATCGCCAGGTAGGTGAAGGCGCCGCTGCGGGCAAAGCCCAGCGTCAGCGTCTCGCCGTCCTTCAGCGTCACCGAATTGTCCATGGCGAGGGGGCTTCCGGCGACGTCCGCATTGCGCGGCGCGCCTGAAATCGCGACGCGCACGGCGCCATCACGCGCGGTGAAAGAGGCGCCGAACGGCCCGATCTCGACGGCGGCTGCGAACGGCTCATTGCCGACCAGCGTATTCGCCGCGGCAAGTGACAGCCGATCCATCGCCCCGCTCACCGTCAAGCCATAGCGCTGCGCACCGAGGCGGCCGCCATCCTGGACGGAGCTTGCAGGTCCGATGCTGGCGACGACGAGCCGGCTCATGCGTCCACCTGCTCGGCGACGATCTCGCCGGCTTCCGCGGCGCGGTCCAGTTCGTCGAAGGTCTTGTGGTCGATGGCGAAGAACGTCACGCGATCACCGGGCTCGGTGAGGAAGGTCGGGTTGCGGTGGAGCTGATAGGTCCGCACTGGCGTGCGGCCGAGCAGGTGCCAGCCGCTCGGCGCGGCGAGGCACTGGATCCCGGCCTGAATGCCGCCGATCGAGATCGTGCCGGCGGGCGTCAGCAGCCGCGGATTTTGCCGCCGTGACATGTGCAGGGATTTGTCGAGGCCGCTGAGATAGGACCAGCCCGGCGTGAAGCCGATCATGGCAACCTTGTAGTCGCCGCCAACGTGACGGGCGACGATGTCGTCTGGCGTGGTGTTCAGCGCCTTGGCGACATCATCGAGATCGATGCCGTGCTCGCCGCCATACGCGACGGGAATGCGCCAGCGGCGTGCCTTGGTCACCGGCGGTAACGGCCGGGTGGCGATCGGCAGGATCTTTTCGCCGAGCGCGTCGAAACCGATCTTGCCGGGATCGTAATGCACCAGCAGCGAGCGATAGGTCGGCACGGTCTCGGTGATGCCGTCGATGGGGCTTGCCGCGAGCGCCTTGTCCAGCGCCAGCACGCGCTGGTTGGCGTCGTCATCGATGGTGCGGCTGAACTCGACCGTGACGGCGCTGTCGCCACTGGGCAGAAGGCGGGGCGGGGGAAGCGTCGCGGCCATGAGCTGTCGAAGAGCTGTCGAAATCGGGAATGCGGCCCCCGACGTGGGAGTTCCGCCTCGTCCTGCTTCGCGCAAATGCGCCCGCTAGTCCAATAAATTAATACAAGGGGGCGCGATAAGGCCTTGTTATCGCGTCGCATAACGGCTCAGCCGCCCTGCGTTATTGGTGGCCTCTTCGCCCTTGACGCAAGAGCTGCGGCTCGCAAGATGCGCGCGTTCTTTCCCGCCATCCGGAGCTCGTTGTCATCCATGTCGCTGTCCCCCGAAGCCCGCAAGACCCTCGCCGGCATCACCACCGCCACCATCACCACGGTCCTGCTGAAGAAGGGCCTGCGCAATGTGTGGATGCGGGGCGCGCGGCCGCTGCGCCCGGGCCTGCCGCGCCTGGTGGGACCGGCCTTCACGCTGCGCTTCGTGCCGGCACGCGAGGATCTGGCGACGCCGGAATCCTGGTCGTCGCCGATCTCGACCCGCACCGCGATCGAGGCGATGCCGGACGGATGTATCGCCGTGGTCGATGCCATGGGCATCACCGATGCCGGCATCTTCGGCGACATTCTCTGCGCCCGCATGATGAAGCGCGGCGTCACCGCGCTCGTCACCGACGGCGTCGTGCGTGACGTCGAGGGCGTGCTCGGCACCAATCTTCCGGTGTGGTGCGACGGCTATGCCGCGCCGCCCTCCGTTGCCGGCCTGACCTTCGTCGGCTGGGGCGAGCCGATCGGCTGCGGCGGAGTTGCCGTTTTTCCGAACGACATCGTGGTCGCCGACCAGGACGGCTGCGTGCTGATCCCGCAGGCAATGCTCGATCACGTCCTCAACGAGGGCGTCGAGCAGGAGCGCATGGAAGCCTGGATCGTCAACGAGGTGAACAACGGCGCGGTGCTGCCGGGCCTCTATCCCATGAACGCCGAGACCAAGGCGCGCTACGCCGCCAGCAAGAAGTAACGGAAGCGAGGACCCCCATGGAGATCACTGTTGCAGGCACGCGGCCGACCCGCCGCGCGCCCAAGGAAAACTTCACCGGCACCGTGTGGCAGGACCCCGTCATCATGGCACCGGCGCCGGCACGGCTGAACTGCTCGCGCGTTGCCTTCGAGCCGGGCGCGCGCACCAACTGGCATCACCATCCGCTCGGGCAGACGCTCTACGTCATCTCCGGCGTCGGGCGCGTGCAGACCAAGGGCGGCCCTGTCAGGGAGATCCGTCCCGGCGACACCATCTGGATTCCGCCGGGCGAGTTGCACTGGCACGGGGCATCGCCGACCAACGGCATGTGCCACATCGCCATGCAGGAAGCGCTCGACGGCGTCTACTCGACCTGGCTTGAGCCGGTCACTGACGCAGAGTACGGAGCCGCGTTGGGCTAGCTTCTCGTGTCCCGTACAAGACGCGTCGCCTGAAGGCGAGGCGTCGCCGATCCGGGACCCAGGATTTGAGACCACGAACAGCGCTGGGTCCCGGCTCTGCGCAGCAACGCTGGCGCGTCCGGGCACGGCAAACCTACATCCTTTCCGCCGTCCACGTCCCCGTGCACAGGGGCCCGCGCCAGGTGCCGGAGCCCGAGGTGCCGCTGAGCCGTCCGAAGCCGACGGCACGCTTGATGCCGGTGCTCAGGGTGACATTGATGCTGCCGGCGTCCGCCACGCGGCCGGACGCCGTCACCGCGGTGCTGCTCGAGGCGATCTGCCCGTTGTTGATGCCGATCGCGACGGTCGCGCCGTTGCCGCAGGTCTCGCTCGATGACGAGATGCGGACATTCCATGTGCCGTCGAAAGTACTTGTCGCAGCATCAGCCTGCGCGAGCGGGAAGGCGATGGCGACGATGGTGGCGAAGAGACCTTTGCGAAAGCCGTTCATGACACGCCCCTGTGGGTGACCATGCGGGGAACATGGCACGGGCGCGGAACCGGCAATGTGAGGGCTATCACGCGAGCAGCAGGCTGTGTGATCTAGTGCACCTCGCACCGACAGCCGGGCAAAAGCAAAGGGGCCCGGATCGCGGGCCCCTTCCTCAATCAGAGCGTCGAGTCAAAACTCAGTTCACCCGCGTCCAGGTCTGTCCGCCGCAGAACATGCCGCCGAAGGCGCAGCCCTGCACGCGCAGGCGGTCGGTGCCCTTCATTGCGATCGTCGAATCATAGGTTGAGCCGGAGTTCGGATCGAGGATGCGGCCGGACCATTTCTGGTCCTTGCTCGGCTTCATGTTGATCAGAACCTGCTCGCCATTCTGGTTCGATTTGCTGTCGACCGAATAGCCGCACAGATTGCTGCCGCATTGCTCGATGCGGACCTTGCCTTCCTTCTCCTCGGTGAGCCAAACGCCGAGCGGTGAAGTGAGGTCCCGCGTGGGCGCGGCTGCGGGAGCCGGCGGCGCGACGGCGGCGGCCTGAACGGGGGCAGGGGCCGGCGCGGGCGGCGGAGACGGGGCCGCCGGAGGTGCCGCGGCCACTGTCGGAGCTGGCGGCGGGGCCGCTGCGGGAGCTGCCTGCTGCTCGACCGGCGCAGCTGCCGGAGGGGGCGCGGGCGGCGGCAGGACAGCTGTGCTGGCCGGCGCATTGCTGGCGGTCGCGGCCGGAGGCGGAGCCGGCGATGGTGCTGCGGCAGCGGGTGCAGGCGCGGCGGCGGACGGTGGGGCAGTCGGGGCGGGAGCCGCAGGCGCGGCCGGCGTTTGCGGCTCAATCGTGGCTTGCTGCGGTGCCTGCTGGCCCGGGGTCGCCTCGTTCTTCTTGGCCTTCTTGGCCTTGCCCTGGCCCGTGTTGTCGTACACGCCCGGGATCTGCACCGTGCCGCGGTCCGGATCAATCCGGATGGTGCGCCCGCCATATTCGAAAGTGTACTGTGCTTGAGCAGCTGTACTCGCCAAAAGGAATGCGGCCGCGGCCAACAGCTTCCTCATTTCCATCTCCTGAGCAGATAGTCCCCGGACCGACGCTTACGCCCCGACTCGATCGCAAAAAGTGATCTAGATCACTGTTCTCGGTATGAGTCGTGCTCGCGCCGACCTTGGTTCAATAACGCCGAACTCTGCCTGGAGTTGGGCGGGGCGGCGCCCGCTCGGCGCCTGATCAGCGAAAATTCAGCGCGCCCCGTCTACTTCCGCGGACAACCCGCATTGGCCGCCTGTTGGGCGCGGGCAAGCGCTACGTCGTTCGCCTTATCGGCATGAACATCGACCGAACCAACGAGGCAGGCATTTGCGCCGCTGATCGCGAACACGGAGAGCTCCTGGAGCTCCTTCTCATCGTCGTCGACCCGTCGCCAGGTGCGGATCACCGCGGCCCTTGGTATGCCGGCACGCATGATCCATTGCACCTTTTCGCCAAACGACTTGCCGGCGCCGCGCCATTGCGCGGTCGGCCCGGACACCTTCTCGATTTTGCTCCGAGGCGCAATCGTGACCGATACGATGTTGCCTTCGTCGGCAAAGCTCACCACGTAACCGGCCGGACCCGGGCAGGTCCACAGACTGAGTTCTTTTGTCGACTCGTCCTTGCATGCCGGCCCGGTCGCGGGTGTGAACCTCGACTGTGCGAGCGCACCGTGGACCCCGCTGATCCCGAGCACAATTGCGACCGCCAATTCCCTTCGCATGTCAGTCGAACCAGGCGGCGTAGATCTTCTTGTAGCTGCCGTCTTCCATGGAAATGTGCAGCCATTGGTCGACGAAAGCCTTCAGCGCCATGTCGCGCTGGAGCCAGTAGGCCTTCTCGGAGAAGTCGAATGGTTTTTCGGGATGCACCGCGCAGAGCACGCCGGCGTGCTGCTTCTGCTGGTAGCGCGTCTCGGAGGCGTCCGTCATCATCAGATCGGCGTTGCCTTTGGCGATCTCGTCGAAGATCACGGTGTTGTCGGGGAAGACGGTGATCTCGGCGTCCTTGACATTGGCGCGTGCGAAACGCTCGTTGGTGCCGCCGGGATTGACGATCACGCGGGTGCCCTTCTTGTCGATGTCCGGAAGCGTCTGGTACTTGCCGACGTCGGCGCAGCGCGTGATCGGCGTCTTGCCCTCGCGCATGATCGGTGTCGAGAAGAGTCCCTTCTTCTGCCGGTCGAGCGTGACCGAGACGCCGCCCATCGCGATGTCGAACTGGTCGGCCTCGAAATCCTTCATCAGCTTCGGCCAGGCCGTCGGCACGAACTCGACCTTGACCCCGAGCGCCTTGCCGAGCGCTTCCGCCATGTCGACGTCGAAGCCGCTGAATTGTTGCGTGGTCTTGTCCAGATAGGTGAACGGCTTGTAGTCGCCGGTCATGCCGACGCGCAGGGTGCCGCGCTTGACGATCTCGTCGAGGCGCGAGGGCGCCTGCTGCGCGTGAGCCGAAAGATTTGCCAGCAACGCCACGGCCACAGCCGCCAAGATTCGAACAGCCCTTCGAACGATCATCTCTTTTCCACCCATGCCCGAGCTGTCATTGTGCAGCTCTTGAGGTGTGGATTTAGACCAGATGCCCGTCGCTGGCGAGGCGGAATTGAAGGGAATTCAGAGGTGACGATCTCGATGTACGAGGCCTCGGTCGGCCTCTTCGTGCCGTACTTGCGAAATCTGTCGGCACTGCTCGACAAGAGCGTTGCCTATGCCGAGGCCCGCAAGTTCAACCCGGCGATCCTGCTCGGCATGCGAATGGCGCCGAACATGTACGATCTGGCGCAGCAGGTCGGCGAGGCCTGCCGTCATGCCACGGTTGCTCCGGCCTTGCTGGCCGGGCGCGAGCCTGTGGCGCTGCCGGTGCTGGAGCACGACATGGCCGGGCTCCAGGCGCGCATCGCGACGGCGATCGAGTTCATCGAAAGCCTGCCGCGCGCGGAGATCGACGCGGCGGCGGAACGGAATCTCTTCTTCAAGCTGAAGAACGGCACCGAGCTGCCGTTCACCGGGCGGACGCTGCTGCTGACGTTCAGCGTGCCCCAGTTCTTCTTTCACGTCACGACGGCCTACGACCTGTTGCGGCACGCCGGCGTCGAGCTGGTGAAGCGGGACTTTCTTGGCCCGCGCGAGCGCTAGGCTTCGCCCTTGCGCTCGTAATCGGCGAGCGAGCTGCGGCCGGCGATCTCGCTGCGCAGCTCTTCGAAGCGCCGGTGCGCCTCGTCCTCCTGCGTGTCGACGAAATGCACCGCGGCCTCGCTCGTCATGGGGCCGCTGACCACGGGGACGGATTGCTCGCCGATGGTCTCGTGGACGTAGAACTGGTCGTCATCGCCGCGATGGACCGTCCATTTCAGCCGGATCGCGACCATCGGGCCGGGGCCGACCTTGCTGTAGCCGTCGGCATCGGTGTGCTCCGGCACCAGCGGCTGCTCTTCGACCACTGGATGCTCTTCGATTGACGGATGTTCGTCGACCGACGGATGCTCGTCGACGACCGAATATTCGTCGACGACCTGCTGTTCGTCGGAGTCGATGTGCTCGCGCTCTCCGGCGACCACGATCTCGGTTTCGGTCTTGCGAATGACGAGAACGGGCTCGGGATTCTCCAGGATGCTGGCGATGGTCGCCAGCGCGTGGTCGGTCGGGTCGATCTCTGACAAGGGTCCATCCTCCAGCTCGACGCGACGGCCAGTCTGTCCCACTGCCGCCGCGCTTCCGGCTCCATTACACGCGCTTGATTAAGGCTGAGTTGGGGCTCGATCTGCACCAAAATGGGACGCATTCTGGCCTTCCGAAGGCGGGCGGTATTGCCCGCCCGCCTTGGGCTCGTTCAGCCCAGCACGTCCTGATTGATGACGTTCTGCCGGATAGGATCGCCGTCCAGCACACTTAGGATGTTGCGCGCGGTCTGCTCGCTCATGCGCTGGACCGCCTCGACTGTCACGCCGGCAACGTGCGGGGCGATGATGACGTTGGGCAGGGCGAACAGTGCATTGCTGACCGGCGGCGGCTCCATCTCGAACACGTCGATCCCGGCGCCGGCGAGCTTGCCGGAGACCAGGGCGCCGTAAAGCGCGGCTTCCTTGACGATGCCGCCGCGTGCCGTGTTGATGAGATAGGAATTCGGCTTCATCCGGCCGATCCGCGCCGCGTCAAACAAGCCGATCGTCTCCGGCGTCTTCGGGCAGTGGATGGTGACGAAATCGGCGTGAGGCAGGGCGGCATCGAAGTCAGCGACAGGTTCGCAGCCGGCAGCCTTGATCTCAGAGGCAGGCTTGTAGGGATCGTAGACCTGCACGTTCATTTCCATCGCGAGGCACCGCTTGGCGGTACGGCTGCCGATGCGACCGAAGCCGATGACCAGTACGGTCTTGCCGTAGAGATCGAACGGCAGCATGCCGAGCCGGTCGGCCCATTTGCCGTCCCTGACGCAGGCGTGCAACTCCTGCGCACGCTTGGCGAGCGTCAGCATCATGAACAGCGCCGCTTCCGCGACCGAAGGAGAGTTCGCGCTGCCCGCAACCATCAGCGGCACCTTGCGGCGGGAGAGGGCGGGCACGTCGACGGCGTCATAGCCGACGCCGATGCGGGTCACCACCTGCATGCCGCGGGACGCCTCGAGCTCGGTCTCGCCGAAAGCGGTGGCGCCGAGTGCCACGCCGTGGACCGGCGCATGGCTCTTCAGCAAGGCCTCGAAATCCCCAGCCGAGATCAGGTTCGGAAACTCGACGAGCTCGATATCGTCCCGCTGGGTGAGAAGGGCGCGTGCCCCTTGCGACAAAGTTTGTGTAACGAAAATCTTCTTCTTGTTGGTCGCCATCGTCCCTGCCTGCGCGAGTTTCTTGGACCGGCGTCACAACACGACGCCGGTCGCCTCGTTTAGCAGGTGCATATTATTGAGGTCCATCGCCAAACGCATGGGTGCCCCGTCCTTGGCGCCGGCATTGGGATTGACGCGGCCGCAAACCGGCGTGCCGTCGAGCCCGAAATAGACCAGCGTCTCCATTCCCATCGGCTCGGTGACGTCGAGCACGGTGTCGAAGCTCTCGACGCCCGGCTCCAGATGCGCGTGCGACTCGGTGAGATGCTCGGGCCGGAGGCCGAGCAGCAGCTTGTCGGTGCGCGGCAGCGCATTGTAGCGCGCGGCACGGGCCGGCGGCAGCGCAAAGGCGATGCGGTCGGTGAGGCGGATCTGAAGCGTGCCGCCGACGTCCTCGAGCCGGCACGGCAGGAAGTTCATCGCGGGCGAGCCGATGAAGCCGGCGACGAAGCGCGTTGCCGGCTTGTGGTAGAGCTCGTTCGGCGTGCCGATCTGCTCGATACGGCCCTTGTTCATCACCACGACGCGATCGGCCAGCGTCATCGCCTCGACCTGGTCGTGGGTGACGTAGACCGTCGTGGTGCGCACCTTCTGGTGGACCTTCTTGATCTCGATCCGCATCTGCACGCGGAGTTTCGCATCGAGATTGGACAGCGGCTCGTCGAACAGGAAGACCTTTGGATTGCGCACGATGGCCCGGCCCATCGCGACGCGCTGGCGCTGGCCGCCGGAGAGCTGCTTCGGCTTGCGGTCGATCAGGTCGGTGATGTCGAGGAGGCGGGCGGCTTCCGTTACCCGCGCCTTGATCTCAGCCTTGGGGTAGTGCTTCAGGCGCAATCCGAACGACATGTTCTCCGCGACCGTCATGTGCGGGTAGAGCGCGTAGTTCTGGAACACCATCGCGATGTCGCGGTCCTTCGGCGGCACGTCGTTGACGACGTCGCCGTCGATCATGATGTCGCCGTCGCTGATGTCCTCGAGCCCCGCGATCATGCGCAGCGTCGTCGACTTGCCGCAGCCGGAGGGGCCGACCAACACGATGAACTCATGGTCGGCGATGTCGAGATCGATGCCGCGCACGGCTTCGACATCGTCGTAACGCTTAACTACCTTCCGCAAAGCAACGTCAGCCATCAGACATCAACCCTTTGTCGCGCCGGCGGTCAGGCCGGCAATGTAGTAGTCCATCAGGAAGGCGTAGATGACCAGCGGCGGCGCAGCGCCGAGCAGCGCGCCGGTCATGATCTGTCCCCAGTTGAACACGTCGCCCTTGATCAGCGTGGTGGTGATGCCGACCGGCAGCACCAGCTGGTCCACCGACGTCGTGAACACCAGGGGATAGAGGAACTGCGCCCAGGACACCGTGAACGCGAAGATGGTGGCGGCGATCAGCCCGGGCAGCGCGACGGGAATGAAGATCCGCGTCAGCGTCTGGAGCCAGGAGGCGCCGTCGATCAGGGCTGCCTCGTCCAGCTCCTTCGGGATCGAGGCGAAATAGCCGATCATGATCCAGGTGCAGAACGGTACGGTCAGCGTCGGATAGATGAACACCAGCACGTACCATCTGTTGAGCAGCGTGATGCCGGTCAGCTCCTGGACGCCCCCGAGCACCTTGAACAGAGGGATGAACAGAAGGCTGTCCGGAATCAGGTAGGTGAGGAAGACGCCGGTGGCCAGCGTCGCCGAGCCCCAGAACTTCATACGGGCCAGCGCGAAGGCCGCGGGGATGCTGATCATCATGGTCACGATCACCACGATGATCGAAATGATCGACGAATTCCAGAAGAAGCGCAGAAACTGGTTCGAGCTCAATAGCTCGACATAGTTCGACAGCGTTGGATGAAACACCCACCAGGGGTTGGTCGCCGCCGATATCTCCGCGCTGCTCTTGAGCGAGGTGATCAGCATGTACACCGGCGGCGTCAGGAAGAAGATCGCGAACAGCACCAGGAAGAAATAGGACCAGCGCAGCGCCCAGGTGCGGTCGCGGCTCATGCTGCCGTATTTGACCTTGCGGGACGGTCCGGCCTTGTCGATTGCGAGCGTGCTCATCAGGCTTCGTTTCCGCGTTTGTTGACATCGCGCAGGATGAAGATCGCAGCGACCGCCAGGATCGGCACCATGAACAGAGAGACGCAGGCGCCGAGCGGAATGTCGCTGCTTTGGATGCCGACCTGGAACGCCCAGGTGGCGAACAGATGCGTCGTATCCAGCGGGCCGCCCGATGTCAGGATGCGCACGATGTCGAAATTGGCGAAGGTGACGATCAGCGAGAACAAGGTGGTGATCGCGATGATGTTGCGCATCATCGGCAAGGTGATGTGCCAGATCTTCTGCCACCAATTGGCGCCGTCGATCTCCGCGGCCTCGTACAACTGGTCGGGCACGGATTTCAGCGCGGCCAGATACATGATCATGAAGAACGGCGCCCCGTACCAGACGTTGACGAGGATGACGGAGAAGCGCGCCCAGAAGGTGTCGCCGAGCCAGGGGATCGGCCCGACACCGAAGAAGGACAGCGTGTAATTGAAGGCGCTGTAGGAGGGGTCGAATAGCCAGAGCCAGGCGAGCGTGCTCATCGCCGGCGGGATCACCCAGGGCACCAGCAACATGCCGCGCCATTTGCGCTGGCCCTTGGCCGGGATGTTGTGGACGAAATGCGCGACGATGAAGCCGATCAAGGCCTTGAAGACCACGGCGGTGATGGCGAAGATGCAGGATTGCCGCACCACCATCCAGAACGTCTCGCGCTTGAAGAGGAAAGTGAAGTTGCTGAGGCCGACAAACTTCGTCATCGCCTTATTCAGCGTCGCGAGATGGACCGAGTAGAGGGCGGGATAGAGCACGAGCAGCAGGATCAGGAGGATCAGCGGCAGCGTCAGGAAAAACGCAACCGTCGATTTTCGCCCGAGCGCGTTGCGCAGGCTCGATCCCTTTCGCGCGCCCGTCGCACGGGCGACGCGGCCTCGCTCAACGACGACATCGGCCATGTCAGCTTCCTTAAGTCAGCTTTCTTGCAACTTTCCAACCGCGAAGCCGGCAAAGGCTCGGCTTCGCGGTCATGCGGATTGGAGGACCGGATACGGGCGGCTCACGCAACGTGGCGCGAACCGCCCCTGTCACCCCCGGTCTAACTCCGCATGAAGCCTTCGCACTCGCCCTCGGCCCAGGCGAGCGCCTGATCCATGGTCTCGCCGCGCGCAAAGCGCAGTGCCATCTTGGTCAGCGTCGCCTGGAAGTAGATCTGCTGCGCGATCTTGGGCGGCGCCGGCGATGCCGCGATCGACAGCGTCTGATGCTTGTGCGGGTCCGGATAGTGATAGAGCGTTCCCTTCGGCGGCCCTTCCTCCTCCCAAGTCTTGAACTTGTTCATGTTCGCATAGGCCGGCAGGTCATAGCCGCCGCTCACCGCGACGAACTTCTCGATCGACGATGGCGCGGAGAGGTGAACCAGCAGGCTCTTGGCCGCCTCCTTGTTCTTGCCGAAGCTCCAGACGCCCCAGAAGTAAGGCAGGTACGGCGCAAACCGGCCCTTCGGACCGGACGGGAAGCCGTGCGTCCAGCACTGCTCGGCAACCTGCGGCGCATCGCGCTTGGCAACGGCCCAGGCGCTCGGCGGATTGAGGATCATCGCGCCGCGGCCGGAGATCAGCCATTTGTTGTTCGAAGCGTCGTCCCAGGACGGTGCGTCCGGGGGCAGAAACGCGATCAGCTTCTTGTAGAACTCCATGGCCTGGCGAACCTGATCGGTCTTCACCGTGATATCGCCCTTGGCGTTGACGAGCTCGGCGCCGAACGACTGGAAGATCGCACCGGCGGTGTCGACGCTGTCGGTGGTCTCGCCGAGACCGATGCCAAACGGAACGCCGGCCTTGTGGCAAGCCTCGGCCGCCTTCAGGAAGGTTTCCATGGTCCAGTTTTCGACCTTGGGCGCGCCACCGGCCGGATACATCTCCTGCACGTCGATGCCGGCATGCTTCTTCATGAGATCGATGCGGGAGCAGGGGCCTTTAATCTGGCTGCCGGGTGTCGCGGGCACTGCGAGCCATTTGCCGCCCGACTGTCCGAGATATTTGACGGTGCCGTTCACCTCGCCATTCTGCTTGAGCAGCGGCTCCATGACGTCGTTGAGCGGCTCGAGATTCTCGGAGTAGGCCTGCGGCCACCAGCTCGGCATCTGAAGAATGTCGTGACCGGACTTGGCCTGGGCTTCGGCCGCAGCGGTCAGCTCGATCTTCTTGTTGTTGCTGGTGATGTAGTCGATGGAGACTTCGACCTTCTCCTTGGCGGCCCATTCGTTGACGAGATCAGTCGAGGCCTTGTTGGCGCCCGGTACCCAATGGTCCCAGAAGCCGATCGAGAGCTTGCCGGCGGCGTAGGCGCCTCGGACATAGGGCGCCGAGATCAGCGCCGCGGAGGACATTGCAGTGGCAGCCACAAATTGACGTCGCGTCAGTGTCTTGCGTGACATCTCGTTTCCTCGCCTGGGTGTTTGTTGTTGGAGTTTCCTCTGAGAGACTTTCTTGTTGAGTTCTTGTTGTCGGATTTTCTTCTTGGTGCTGTCGGCTGGCGTGAACAATTCACGCAGGCCGCAACAAATTGGTAGCGCGATCAGATCATGATTGATCGCGTCTGTCGAGAAAGCCGAACGGCTCCTCGTCTAGAACTAATGGTGTGCCCGACACCGTCTTGATTGCACGTCAGGACCTGCGTCGCGCGTCAACGCAGCTGTTCATTTTGCGACGCACACTTTGTGCGAGCGAGCCCTCGTACGATCCGTGCGCAATTACGCCGCAGTTTCGAATGAGCCTGCATAACCGCTTCCCGCGAAAGAGTTTTCGGGCGTGGACAGCAATCGGCCGCATCTGGACCTTGGCGCGGCGGAAACGATAGAGTTGCAATTGGCGGGGGCTCTCGCCCGACAGGCCAGCCAGATCGACGATGGAGACGAGAATGATCAACCCGGCGCCGCCAGCGCGGCTTCACATGCGGCGATGGTTTGCGCTGGGGTCCGTGCTCGCGCTGCTGCTCGGCAACGCCGCGGCGGCCAATGCTCAAGGGCTGGTCAAAGGCGTTCAGGATGGTGCGGCGGCCGGGAACAAGGCGGCAGGTCCGGTCGGTGGCGTGCTCGGCGGCGCAATCGGCGGTGTGGTCGGCGTCTTCACCGGCGTGCTCGGCGTCGGCAACAACAATGGCAATCAGGCCCCAGCCGCCAAGGACGCTGGCAAGGACGCCGGCAAGGATGCCAAGCAGCAGGGCGCGGCCAAGGACAAGGATGCCAAGAGCGGCAAAGCGGGCAAGGGCGCCAAGGCAAGCAAGGAGGCGAAGAACGCACCGCAGGGCAAGGACAATAAAGATGTCACGGTCCTCACCCAGCCCGGCGCGCCGCAGCAGACCGCCGAACAGATCGTCGCCAACAGCGACGCCTATATCGAGCGGATCAAGACCGAGCTGAACCTCACGCCCGATCAGGAGAAGCACTGGTACGGCTTCTCGAGCGCTATGCACTACCTGGGGCATAATGGCGCGGAGCGGCTCAACTTGCGGGTTGCCCGCGCCAAGCGGGATCCGCCCGACGACATCATCGAGCAGATGCGCAACGAGTCGCAGTTCTTGATCGACCGGGCCGCCGACCAGCGCAACGTGGCCGACGCGGCCGAGCCGCTCTTTTCGAGCCTCGATGACAAGCAGAAGCAAGTCTTCATTCAGGAGATGGTGCGCCTGAGCCATGAGCGCGGATTGGATTGATCAAGTTGAATCGGATCGGGCGCGTCTGAATTAACGGCGCCCGCCACGAATTCGTGAATGCTCTCCACAATTGATGTATGGTTAGCTTCGCGAAGGCTGACTGCGGGGTTGATATGGCGGACGGACTCTCCGTTTTCCTGGTCGAAGACGAGGCGTTGATCCGGATGATGATCGCCGACATGGTGGAGGAACTCGGCCACCACGTCGTTGCGGAAGCGGACAATGTGCGGGACGCCAGCGCGTTCGCCATGACCGCACAATACGATCTGGCCATCCTCGACATCAATCTCATGGGCGTCTACGTCGATCCCGTCGCCGACCTGATCGAGCGCCGCGGCAAACCGTTCCTGTTCGCCACCGGTTACGGCCCCGAGCTGCTGCCGTCCTTGCTCCGGCGCAGGCCGATCCTGCGCAAGCCGATCGCAATGGATCAGCTCAAGGCGATGATCGATTCGATGTTTCCGGGAGCCCCCGTCAAAGCGCAGCACTAGTGACGGCGAAGACGCCGCACTGGTGACGGCGAAGACGCCGCGCTGGTGACGGCGAAGACGCCGCGCGGGGATTGCCAACGAAAATGGCCGCCCGTCAGGGGCGGCCATTTGGCGAAGGGATTTGTCGCAATCTCACATCAGGCCGGCGCCGAGGTCGAAGCCATGCGCCATCAGGCCGAACGAGGCGACCAGGCCCGTGCAGCAGAACAGCAAAATGGTCTTGAAGGACGAATCGGCGAAACGCGTTTCGACGATGGCCGGCATCGCGGCGATCGAAATCATGCTCATGTTCATTGCCCCCTGTGTTGATCCTGAATTGCATCAGGTGAGGGAACTCTTAGAGCAAAAAGTTTGACGGCGGATTGCGGGAAATCGTTAATGGAATTGCTAATTTTTCCCGCGTTCGCGCCTGCCGCAGCCGGCTTGCAAGTCTCAGTTGCGACCGTTCCTCAGCACCGTGGCAATGGTATGGGCCGTCATGGCCGCGCGGTCCGAGGCGCGCTGGGCGGCCAGCCGGTCTCGCGCCCTTTCCTCGATCAAGAGGTCGATCAGGGCGAGCCGCTTGTCTTCGTCATCCGCCTCGCTCAGCAGACGGTGATAGCGGTGATAGTCGAAACCCAGATCCTGCTTACGCAAGTTACGCCCCCGCAACTACGGCACACACGGTCTGATTGTTTCTCATCGGGAACATGCAGGCAAGCGCATTCATGAGTGGAACCGCACCTGCGCTGCAATCAGCTGTGAATATTGGAACCCGCGAGCAGCGAGAGCTTTCGCGCCTCAATCCACGTTGTGGTCGGCAAACATCTTCAGGCCGACGAAGCTCGCATCGGGCTTGATCACGAGCCTGGTTGGAATGTTGCGCAAATACTCCTGGAATCGTCCCTTGGCTTCGAAGCGTGCCCGGAACGCGGAGGCCATCAGGAACTCAGGAAAGCGCGGCGCGATTCCGCCGGCGATATAGACACCGCCGCGGGCGCCGAACGTCACCGCGAGATTGCCGGCGACTGAGCCAAGGATGGCGCAGAACATCTCCAGCGTCGCGCCGCTGACGGGACAACTGCCCTCCAGGGCGGCCTTGGTGATGCCGGCAGCATCGCGCTGCGGCACCTGAGCGCCGTCAACCTCCGCCAAGGCTTCGTAGAGATTTTGCAGCCCGGAACCCGAGAGCGCGCCACGCTCGATGGAGACGTGGCCGAGGCGTCGGCGCAAGCACGTGATCACACGTTCCTCGCGCTCGTCCTCCGCCGGCAGCGTCGCGTGTCCGGCTTCGGTGACGACGGCCAGTCGCGCGCCATGGCGGTCGACCAGGCAGGAGACGCCAAACCCGGTTCCGGGTCCGACCACCAGCAACGGCTCTCCGGGCAGGCCATCTTGTCCGCCAAGCGGGATCAGATCGGCAGGCTGCAAGGCGGGCAGGGACCAGGCGACCACCTCGAAATCGTTGAGCACATGGACGCTGTCGAGGCCGAGAGCCGGTTGCAGCTCGTTGCCGTCGATGACCCAGGGACTGTTGGTCATGACGCAGCGGTTGTTGGTGACGGGACCCGCGACGGCCAGCACGGCTCTGTGAGGCTGCTCGCTGCCGGACCGGCGCGCCAGGACGTCCGAGATGGCTTCCCGGACGGTCGGGAAGTCGGCGACCTTCACATAATCAATCGGTCCGATCTGATCGAAATCGCCGCGGCCCAATTCGCTCTGGCTCAGCGCGAAGCGCGCATTGGTGCCGCCGATATCGGCGAGAAGAATCTGTCCTGTCTTGCCGATATTCATGACTTCGCGGCTGCCACCGCCTTCCGGCCGCGCCAACCCTGTCCTCCACGCCTTTGACCCGATCCGCCCGTTGCGGACAGCGCGAGAATCCGCCCTTGGGTGCGCCTAGTCAACACGGACGAGGGCAAACCGTTGCATTCTGACCGTCGTCCGCTGCCCAATTCGCGCAGCCCTCGCACGGAGCCGCCGGTTGCGAAGCAGCGCGGGAAGACCGACACTCAGGGGACGGGCCTGGCGCCGGCGCGCCCGGCGCATCAACGAGACTGGCGATGAAGATTTCCGACCGCGACGTGCTGCTGGCGATCGACGTGCAGAACGACTTCTGCACCGGCGGAGCGCTTGCCGTTCCCGGCGGCGAGAAGGTCGTGCCTGCGATCAACCGAATCGCCCAAAAATTCACCAACGTGGTGCTGACCCAGGACTGGCATCCGCGCGACCACGTCTCGTTCGCGCCGAACCATGCGGGCAAGCAGCCGTTCCAGACCATCGAGCTCGATTACGGCACCCAGGTGCTCTGGCCGGCGCATTGCGTGCAGGGCACCTCAGGCGCCGAATTCCATCGCGATCTCGACGTCACTTGCGCGAGCCTCGTCGTGCGCAAGGGATTTCGCCGCGGCATCGATTCCTATTCGGCGCTGTTCGAGAACGACCGTCGGACGCCGACGGGCCTGCTCGGATATTTGCGCGAACGTGAGCTGAAGACCGTCTTTGTCGCCGGTCTGGCGCTGGACTTCTGCGTCCGCTTCTCGGCGGAGGATGCGCGCAAGGCAGGGTTGGAAGTGGCCGTCGTCGAGGACGCCTGCCGCGGCATCGATCTCGACGGCTCGGTAGCCGCGGCCCATCGGAGTTTTCGCGACCTCGGCATCTCCGTCGTCAGCCTCGAGGCGTTTCTATAAGGACTTGAGAAAGTCATGGTGGAAAACATCGGCAAACAGCCGGGCGGACCGGATCATGCCCCTGACGAGCCGCTGCTCTGGCCGTTTGCGGCGGCCCGGCTCGCCATGGACGCCTGCTTCTGGTGGGTCGAGCGCGGCCGGGCAGAGCAGGATGAGAGCAACTTGCCGTGGACGACGCCCAACAGCGTTGCGCTGGAGCTTGCGACGATGCGCCTGCGCGATTGCTCGCAGACCCGGTCCGGCCAGCCAGTGCTGGTCTGCGCGCCCTATGCGCTGCATCGGGCCCTGATCGCCGATTTCGCGCCAGGCCACAGCGTGGTTGGCTCCCTGCAAGACGGCGGCATTGACCGGATCTATCTCACCGATTGGCGGTCAGCTACGCCGGACATGCGCCATCTGTCGATCGACAGCTATCTTAGCGATCTCAACGTCGCCATCGACGAGATCGGCGCGCCGGTCGATCTGGTCGGCCTGTGCCAGGGCGGCTGGCTGTCGGTGCTCTACGCGGCGCGCTTCCCGGCCAAGGTGCGGCGGCTGGTGCTGGTCGGTGCTCCCGTGGACCTGTCGATCGATTCCTCGTTGTGCCAGCTCACCCGGAACGCGCCCGAGATGGTCTACGACCAGTTCGTCGCACGCGGCGGCGGCAATGTCAGCGGCGGGGAGATGCTCCGCTTGTGGTCCAAGGCGCCAAACCGCGACGATATCGTAGCGGCGTTGCAGAGAGACCTGTCGGACCAGGAGGGCGCGGCGCTGCTCGCGCGCTTCGACCGCTGGAACGCGGAGACGCTCGATCTGCCGGGCAAATATTATCTGGAGACCGTCAACCGGATCTTCCGGGAGAACCAGATCGCCGGCGGCAGTTTCGTCGCTCTTGGCCGCACGGTCGATCTCAAAGACGTCAAGGCGCCGGTCTTCCTGCTCGCCGGGCTCGACGACGACGTCGTGCCGGCTGCGCAGGCGCTCGCCACCGCTGGTCTCCTCGGCACGCCGCCGGCCTTCATTGCGGCGGCTTCCGAGCCGAGCAACCACCTTGGCCTGTTCATGGGCGCGCGCACCCACGCGCATGCCTGGCCGCGGATCGCCGACTGGCTGCGCGACGACCTGTCCGGCGTGCTGGCCCGCAGCGCCTGAATCGCCAGGCGCCGGGCAGGCCACCCTGCAGATCCGTTATGCATGACGGCGGATGGCCTGCACGGGCCCCGGCCGATGGGCTACATATGGTCTGGAGCTGACGGCTTCGGCAGCGAAGAGATTTAGGGTACTGCGCTCGATGACTTTCCACTCGATCTACGCCCACGGATTTGCCCGCGTGGCGGCCTGCGTCACCACGTCCCATGTCGCCGATCCCTCGGCCAACGCGAAGGCCGTGCTGGCCGCGGCCAATGCCTGCCACGAGCAGTCGGTGGCAGTCGCCGTGTTTCCCGAGCTGTGCCTGTCCGGCTATGCGATCGAAGATCTGGTCAAACAGGATCCGCTGCTCGATGCGGTCGAGCGCGGCCTTCTGGGCATCGTCGAGGCCTCCGCAGGACTGATGACGGTCCTGATCGTCGGCGCGCCGCTGCGCTTTGGTCATCGCATCTACAACTGCGCCGTGGCCATTCATCGCGGCAACGTTCTCGGCGTGGTGCCGAAGACCTACCTGCCGACCTACCGCGAATTCTACGAGGGCCGGCATTTCGCCTCCGGCGCCGGCATGGTCGGGGAGACGATCGCGTTCGGCGGGCTGCATGCCCCGTTCGGCGTCGACCTCCTGATTTCGGCCGAGGACGTCCCAGGCCTCACCATCGGCGTCGAAATCTGCGAGGACATGTGGATCCCGGTGACGCCAGCCTCGGAGCTCGCGCTTGCGGGCGCCAGCGTCCTGATCAATCTCTCGGGCAGTCCGATCACGATCGGCCGGGCGCGCTCGCGCGCGCTGCTGTGCCAATCGACATCGGCACGTTGCCTCGCGGCTTACGTCTATTCGGCGGCCGGGGCAGGGGAATCGACCACAGATCTCGCCTGGGACGGCCAGACCTCGATCTACGAGAACGGCGTGCTGCTGGCGGAGGGCGAGCGGTTCCGGCAGGGCGGCCAGATCACCACTGCCGACATCGATCTCGACCTGTTGAGGCAGGAACGCGCTCTGATGGGCACGTTCGACGACAACCGTCGCCAGCGCGAGGCGTTTTTCCGCAAGGTGACGTTCGCGCTGAAGCCGCCCGCGGCCGACATCGGCTTCCTGCGCAAGGTCGAGCGCTTCCCCTTCGTGCCGAGCGACGAAAGCCTGCTCGAGCAGGATTGCTACGAGGCCTACAACATCCAGGTCGCCGGCCTCGTGCAGCGCATGCGCGCCACCGGCACCAAGCGCGTCGTGATCGGCGTCTCGGGCGGGCTCGATTCCACCCACGCCCTGATCGTCGCCGCCAAGGCGATCGACCTGCTCGGCCTGCCGCGCGAGAACATCCTGGCCTACACCATGCCGGGCTTTGCCACCGGCAGCGAGAGCAAGTCCCATGCGCTGGCACTGATGCAGGCGTTGCAGACGAGCTGGCAGGAGCTCGACATCCGCACCACGGCGACGCAAATGCTGAAGGATATCGGCCATCCCTTCGGTCAGGGCCAGAAGGTCTACGACGTCACCTTCGAGAACGTGCAGGCGGGCCTGCGCACGGATTATTTGTTCCGACTCGCCAACCATCACGGTGGCATCGTGATCGGAACTGGCGATCTCTCCGAGCTCGCGCTCGGCTGGTGTACCTATGGCGTCGGCGACCAGATGGCGCATTACAACGTCAATGCCGGCGTGCCGAAGACGCTGATCCAACATCTGATCCGCTGGGTGATCTCGTCGAAGCAGTTCAGCGACGACGTCAACCGCACGCTCGGCTCGATCCTGGTGGCCGAGATTTCGCCGGAGCTCGTGCCGGTCGAGGCCGGCGAGAAGCCGCAGAGCACCGAAGCTTCCGTCGGGCCCTATGAGCTGCAGGATTTCAACCTGTTCTACACGTTGCGCTTCGGCATGCGGCCATCCAAGATCGCGTTCATGGCGCAGCATGCCTGGAAGGACGTCGCCAAGGGCGAATGGCCGCCGGCATTCCCGAACGATCGGCGCAAGGCCTACGAGCTTCCCGAGATCCGCCGCTGGCTCGAGGTGTTCCTGCGCCGCTTCTTCGCCTTCAGCCAGTTCAAGCGCTCGGCGATGCCGAACGGCCCGAAGGTCTCGGCCGGCGGGTCGCTTTCACCGCGTGGCGACTGGCGCGCGCCGTCGGATGCGAGCGCGGCGGCGTGGCTCGAAGATCTCGAACGGAACGTGCCCAGCTGATCGGGCGCGGATCGACATGGGGAGATGATCGGATGTCGACCGGGGACAGAGCAGAAGCGGGTGGAGAGGCCGGGGTCGTCAACGGCCTCTACATCTTCGACATCGAGATGCGTGACGGCAAGCGCGGGCAGGCCAGAGGCGTGGTCGTGCTCTGCGATGGTCGCATCATGGGCGGTGACAGCTTCTTCTACTACACCGGCAGCTACACGTTCCGGAACGGCAAGTGGCGGGGCGACATGATCGTCAATCAGCACACCGAAGCCGTCGGCAGGACGCTCGCATTCGGCGGCCGGGAGGTCACTTGCGGTTTCTCGGGTGACTATTCCGCTGGTGGCGCCGAAGTCGAAGGCAATGGCGCTGGTCGGCAAGACCACGGTGACATTCACAGCCCGCCTCACGCTCAAGGACGCGATGTGAGCCCGGCGTGATCGGCCCTCGTTCCTGCTCAGGAACCTTCGCACCTACCGAACGTTCGCGTCTGTTGTTGCGAATTGTCGAGGAGAGGGACCATGCGCAAGCACTTGATGTTATCGACTGCAGCTATCGGACTGATGCTTTCTTCCGGGTTCGCCTACGCTCAGGCACCCGGTGAGCGCAGAGACGAGCCGAGACGGACCGAGGAGCCGGCGAAAGGCGCTGCGCCGCAGCGCGGAGGCGCCCAAGAACGTGTTCAAGAGCGCGCACAAGGCGCCCAGGAGCGACTGCAGGGCGCGGGCCGCGAAGAGAAGGGCGGCGCTGCCAAGCAGGAGGCGAATGAGGACAAGCGCCAGCCTGCCAATTCTGCCGAGCGTAACCAGCCAAAAGCGAAGGATCAGGCACAAGAATCCCGCGAGCCTGCCCGCGATCGCAACCGTGACGCCGAGAGCACGAAGCCGGGACGTGACAGCAAGAGCAGCGCGGAGACGAAACAAGACAAGTCTGCGCCGCAGAAATCAACGGCCGAGTCCGAGAAGTCCAAGGCCGGCCCGGCTGGCCAGCAGAACGAGCGGAGTGGGGCTACGGCCAATCAGAACGAACGCAACCAGGCCCAGCCTCCACGCAATGCGGCCGAGCAACAGCCGGCGCAACAGAACAACCGGCCGGCCACCGCGACGGACACGAACCGGACGGCTCCGACCAACAATGCGCAGACCGCGCCTGGCACCGCGGGCACGCAGACCAATCAAGCCAATCAGACCACGCAGACCAACACGCAGGTCAATCAGCAGACCCAGGTGACTTCCGAGAGGCAGGTGCGGATCTCCGAAACGGTGAGCCGCGCACGCCTGGCGCAGCCGGAGCGCAATCTGAACATCTCGATCCGGGTCGGCGAGACGATTCCGCCGCGCGTGCGGCTCCATCGGCTTCCGCCCGAGATCGTCTCGATCGAGCCGGAATATCGGGACTACGAGTATTTTGCCACGGATGACGAGGTCGTCATCGTGGAGCCGCGCTCGCATCGCATCGTCAGCCAGGTGCCGCGCGATCCGTCGCGGGCCCGTGCGCAGATGGGCGGCAGCGCGTCGTCGACGAGCATGGCGGCAGCCGGTGGGAGCAATGTGAACTGCCAGATCATGCGGCGTGACGCCTCCGGCAATGTGGCCCAGGCAGAGCCCTCAACCGTGGGCTCGACCGCGCGCACGGATTCGCTGAGCGTGACTGTCCAGATGCCCGGCGGCGGCTCGTCCGCGCCGATCGCCCTCGGCGCTCCCGCGGGCAATATCGTGGTCGCAACGCAAGGGCAGGGCGACTGCACGGTCACACTCGAGCCGCCGACGCGCTAACCGAAGAACCACACTGAAACGAGAACGCGCCGCCCGGATGATGCCCCACCGGACGGCGCGTTGCTGCGTTCAATCTAAAAAGCTTCGAGGTCCGGAGTGCCTAGGAGTCCGGACCTCGTCACCTTTGCCCCAGCCTTCAATCCCCCGCCCCATGTGGTCCCCCAACCCCATGTAGCGCGATCAGAGGGTGATGCCCGTGGAAGTGGCCGCCGATCGATGTCCCGCGATGTACGCGAAGTGCTGTTAGGATTCCATTCCGGGTCACTACGGACACCGATACCGCTTGCCATGTGTTCGTTCAGCATCGGTGGTTCGATGGCTGTTGCCTGAATCTGGAGTGCCGGCCGGCAGGATGTCCACATCTCCTCAGCGCCGCGGGACCTCGATTTCACCGGCCTGTCATTGAACTGGTCTAGCGCTGCTCCCCGTCAACGCTGACAGCCAAGGAGCAAGCCATGTCGAAGCCGGTGCTGGGCGCCGCATTGTCCATCAAATCGATTCCCGCGCATCGCGACTGGCTTCTCGATCGGCAGCGCGATCTCGAAATCCAGGACTTCTTCCGCGCGGATCTGCTCGATAGCGATTGGCGCAGCACGGCCGGCGAGATCAAGCAGATGCTCTCAGGCCATACCGGCCGGCTCGGCATCCACGGCCCGTTTTGGGGTTTCAAGATCGACAGCCACGATCCCATGATCCGCCAGGCGGTGACCAAGCGCCTGCTTCAGGGCCTGGAGGCCGCCGAGTTCCTCGGCGCGACGCAGATGGTGATCCACTCGCCGTTCACGACCTGGGACCACAACAATCTCGATCTCTATCCTGACAATCGCGGCAATCTCGTCGAACGCGTCAAGGCGACGCTTGCCGAGGTGATCGCGCGCGCGGAAACCATCGGCTGCGAGGTCGTCATCGAGAACATCGAGGACAAGGACCCGCGCGACCGGGTGCGCCTCGCCAAGGCGCTCGAAAGCAGCAAGGTCCGGGTCTCGCTCGACACCGGACACGCCAACTACGCTCACATCTCTACCGGCGCGCCGCCGGTCGACTATTACGTCGAGCCCGCCGGCGACATGCTGACGCATGTGCATCTGCAGGACACCGACGGCTTTGCCGACCGGCACTGGGCGCCGGGCGAAGGCAACATTCCCTGGGTCGCGGTGTTCCGGGCTCTTGGCCGGTTGACGTCCAACCCGCGGCTGATCCTCGAGCTTCGCAATCACGATGACGTCCGCGCCGGCGCAGCTCATCTCGCCGCGCTCGAACTCGCCGAATAACCGCATCATCCAGGGCAGGGGTTACCGCCATGAGCAAATTTACCCGTCGCACCATCCTGAAATCCGGCGGCGCGGCCGCAAGCACATTGCTGCTGCCGCGCTTTGCCATCGCGCAGGGCGACAACCGTCCGTCGGTGACGATCGCCGTGCAGAAGGTGACGAACGCCAACGTGCTCGACGTGCTGCGCGAGCAGTCCAATGTCGGCGAGCGCGTGTTTTTCTCCTCGATCTGGGAAGGCCTGATTTCCAAGAACTGGCGCGGCAATCTCGAGGCCGTGCCGGGCCTTGCCACAGAATGGCGCCGCATCGACGACCAGACCGTGGAACTGAAGCTGCGCCAGGGCGTCAAGTTCCACAATGGCGATGAGCTCACGGCCGAAGACGTCGTCTTCACCTTCAGCCGCGAGCGCATGTTCGGCGAGACCGAGGCCAAGAGCCGCTCCACCATCCAGGCCTTCGAGAAGATTCCGACGCCGCGCCCGGGCAAGGAGTTGCCGCCGGATGTGCCGGCCGTCGCCCGCCGCATCTGGCCCGACCTCGTCCGCGTCGACGCCGTCGATAAATATACCGTGCGCTTCTACAACGCGACGCCCGACGTGACGATCGAGGGCCGCCTGATGCGCTACGGTTCCGACATCATGAACCGCCGCGCCTGGGAAGAATCCGCGAGCTATCTCGACTGGGCGCGCAAGCCGGTCACCACCGGTCCCTACAGGGTTGTCGAGCTCAAGCCCGACGTATCGCTGACGCTGGAAGCCCATGACGAGTATTGGGGCGGCCGCCCGCCGCTCAAGCGCATCCGTTTCCTCGAGGTCCCGGAGGTCGCGAGCCGCATCAACGGGCTGCTCTCGGGCGAATACCAGTTCGCCTGCGACATCCCGCCGGACCAGATCGCCGGCATCGAGAAGAATTCTGCGTTCGAAGTGCAGGGCGGCACCATCCTCAATCACCGCCTGACCGTGTTCGACAAGAACCACGCCCAGCTCGCCAATCCGCTGGTGCGGCGCGCTTTCACCCATGCGATCGACCGCCAGGCCATCGTCGACAGCCTGTGGGCCGGCCGCACCCGCGTGCCGAAGGGACTGCAATGGGAATTCTACGGCGACATGTTCAACGCCGATTGGAACGTGCCGGCGTTTGATCCGAAGCTCGCCCAGGATCTGCTGAAGCAGGCCAATTACAAGGGCGATCCGATTCCCTATCGCCTGCTCAACAATTACTACACCAACCAGGTCGCGACCGCGCAGGTGCTGGTCGAGATGTGGAAGTCGGTCGGTCTCAACGTGCAGATCGAGACCAAGGAGAACTGGTCGCAGATCATGGAGCGTGCGCCGACCCGCGCAGTGCGTGACTGGTCCAACTCGGCCGCCTTCAACGACCCCGTATCCTCGCTGGTCGCCCAGCACGGGCCGAACGGCCAGCAGCAGCAGATCGGCGAGTGGACCAATGTCGAGCTGAACAAGCTCTCGGAGTTCCTGGAGACCTCGACCGACCGCGCCGCGCGCAAGAAAGCGTTCCGCCGCATGCTGGAGATCGCCGAGCGCGAGGACCCCGCCTACACCGTGCTGCACCAGAACGCGACCTTCACGGCCAAGCCGAAATCGATCAAGTGGAAGGCATCGCCGGCCTTCGCGATGGATTTCCGCGCCGGCAATTTCGAGGCGTAAGGGGTGCCGCCGCTGGTCAGCATCCGGGACTTTCGCGTCGCCTTTGGCGGCGTGCCGGTCCTGCGTGGCGTCGATCTCGCGCTTGGCAAGGGCGAGGCCCTCGGCCTCGTCGGCGAGTCCGGATCGGGCAAGTCGGTGACGTGGCTTGCCGCGCTTGGGCTGCTGCCGCGGCATGCCCAGGTCTCTGGCTCGGTGCGGCTGGAGGGGCGCGAGATCCTCGGCGCGCCGGCCGCCGAGCTCGACCATGTCAGGGGCGGGCGCGTCGCCATGATCTTCCAGGATCCGGCGAGCGCGCTCAATCCGGTGCTGACCATCCGCAAGCAGCTCTGCGAAGCGCTGGCGCTGCACCGGGATCTCCAAGGCAATGCCGTGAAGGCGGAAGCGCGACGGCTGCTCGATCTCGTCGGCATTCCCGACGCAGGCCGGCGGCTAGAGGCCTATCCGCACGAATTCTCCGGCGGCCAGGTCCAGCGCATTATGATCGCGATGGCGCTTGCCGGAAATCCCGACCTGTTGATCGCGGACGAGCCGACCACGGCGCTCGATGCCACCATCCAGGCGCAGATCCTGGAGCTGCTGTCGACGGTCCGGCGCGAGCTCGGCATGGCGATGGTGCTGATCAGCCACGATCTCGGCGTCGTCGCCGAGAATTGCGACCGCGTCGCCGTGATGTATGCCGGCCGCATCGTCGAGGAGGCCCCCAGCAACCAGCTCTTCGCCGATCCTGTGCACCCCTACGCACAAGGCCTGATCGGCGCGCTGCCGCCGCTCGACGGGCCGCGGCGGCGCCTGACGGCCATTCCCGGCACCGTGCCCGATCCCGCGAAGATGCCTGATGGCTGCGCCTTCGCGCCGCGTTGCACGCTGGCGGCCGAGCCGTGCCGCCTTGCCGCGCCGACCCTGGCGGCGATCGCCAATGATCGCAGCGTCGCCTGCATCCGCGCCGAGGCGTCGCGCCGCGCGCTGCTCGGGATCGCCGCCGAATGAGCGCGCCGCTCGTCGAGGTGTGCGCGATCTCGCGCAGCTATGCGATGCGTTCGGGGATGTTCGGCCGAGCTGCGGCCGTGCACGCCGTCGATGGCGTGTCGCTGACGATTGCCAAGGGTGAGACGCTGGGTCTCGTCGGCGAGTCCGGCTCGGGCAAATCGACGACGGGGCGCGTCGTGCTTGGCCTCGAACTGCCCGATCGCGGCGAGGTGCGGTTCGACGGCCAGCCGATGGCTGCGCCGGGCACGCCGGCTTGGCGCGCGCAGCGGGCGCGCATGCAGATGATCTTTCAGGACCCGCTTGGCGCACTCGACCGGCGCTTGCCGGTCGCGGCCCAGATCCGCGAGCCCCTCGACATTCACGGCATCGGCACGCCTGCCGATCGCGACGAGCGCGTCCGCGAACTCCTGCGCGCGGTCGAGCTGACCCCGGCGCATGGCGCGCGTTATCCCGGCGCGCTCTCCGGTGGCCAGCGTCAGCGCATCGTGCTGGCACGGGCGCTCGCCACAAAACCCCATTTTCTGGTCTGCGACGAGCCGGTCAGCGCGCTCGACGTCTCGATCCAGGCGCAGGTCGTGAACCTGCTTTGCGATCTCCAGGCGCAGCTGTCGCTGACGCTGCTGTTCATCAGCCACGATCTGCGCGTCGTCAGGCAGATCAGCAACGTCGTCGCGGTGATGTATCTCGGCCGCATCGTCGAGATCGGCAGCGCCGACGATCTTTTCGCGCGACCGGAGCATCCGTATACCCAGGCGCTGGTCTCGGCCTCGCCTGCGCCCGGGCGCCGCAGTGCGGGCCGCATCGTGCTCGCGGGCGATCCGCCGAACCCGGCGGCACGTCCCCAAGGCTGCGCCTTCCATCCGCGTTGCCCGCGCGCGATTGCGCGCTGTAAGGGCGAGGTGCCGGCGCTTGCGGACGTCGGCGGCAATCGGCAGGTCGCCTGTCATCTCGTCACCGGCGCCGAGACGCGGGACGCGGCGTGATGGGACGTTACTTCGCCATCCGCATTGGGCGCGCGGCGCTCACGATCGTTCTCGTCGTCACCTTCGCCTTCGTCGTGCTGCGGCTGTCAGGCGATCCCGCCCTGATGATCCTGGGGCCGGAGGCGCCGCCGGAGGTGCTCGCGGCGTTCCGCAAGGCCTGGGGTCTCGATGATCCCATCTGGTTTCAGTATCTCGACTATTTTGGCGCCATCGCCAAGGGCGAGCTCGGCCGCTCCATGCGCGACGGCCGGCCCGCGATCGAGCTGGTGCTGGAGCGGATCCCGGCGACGCTGGCGCTGACCTTGCCGGCCTTCGCGTTCAAGGTGGCGCTCGGCGTTCCCGCCGGTATCTACGCCGCGCTGCACCGGGGATCGGGTATCGACCGCGCCGTGATGATGATGGCGGTCGCCGGTTTCACCGTGCCGAGCTTCGTGCTGGCGCTGCTACTCGTGCTGGTCTTCGCCGTGCAGCTCGGCTGGCTGCCGTCGGGCGGGCAGGACAGTTGGCGCCACGCGATCCTTCCCATTGCGACGCTCAGCCTTGGCGGCGCCGCCGTGCTGGCGCGCTTCACCCGCAGCGCGATGCTGGAGGTGCTGGGCCAGCCTTATATCCGCACGGCTTCCGCCAAGGGCGTGCCGTGGCGCAAGGTGGTGACGTCGCATGCGCTGCCGAACGCGGCGATCCCGACCGTGACCATTCTCGGCTTCATGGTGGGCACGCTGATCGCGGGCGCGGTCGTGGTCGAGAGCGTATTTTCCTGGCCCGGAGTAGGGCGCCTGCTCGTCGTCGCCGTCGCCAACCGCGACCTCGCCGTCGTGCAGTGCATCCTGCTGCTGGTCGCAATGACCATGGTCACCTCCAATCTGATCGTCGACTTCCTCTACGGCTTCCTCGATCCGCGCCTGCGCGCCAAAGGAGCGCATGCATGACCGACGCGACGCTGAAGGATACCGCCATCCGCCGCCGCATTAGCCTGCCGGCGATCCCGGTCTCGGTCGCCCTTGCGGTGAGCTGGATCGTCGCGATGCTGGTGATCGCAACCTTTGCCGAGACAATCGCGCCTTACGGCTTCACCCAGCTCGATTTGCGCAACCGGCTCGCAGCGCCCGGCAATGCCGCGCACTGGCTCGGCACTGACGAGCTCGGCCGGGACGTGCTGTCGCGGCTGCTCGTCTCGATCCGCATCTCGCTGCTGATCGCCTTCGGCGCCACCGCGATCTCGGCCGTGGTCGGCACCACGCTCGGCTTCCTCGCCGCGCATTTCCGCGGGGCCGTCGAGCAGTTCGTGCTGATGCTGACCGACTTCCAGGCCAGCATGCCCTTCCTGATCATGGCCCTTGCTGTGCTCGCCTTCTTCGGCAATTCGCTGCCGCTCTTGATCGGCCTGATGGGCCTGTTCGGCTGGGAGCGCTACGCCCGCATCGCGCGGGGCCTTGCCATCTCGGCCAACGCGCAAGGCTACGCCGCCGCGGTCCGCCAGTTAGGCGCGACGCCGCCGCGGATCTACCTCAGGCACATCCTGCCCAACATCGCCTCGACCCTGATCGTCTCGACCACGCTGGTCTTCCCCGAGGTGATCCTGATGGAATCCGGCCTGTCCTTCCTCGGCCTCGGTGTGCAGCCGCCGATGACCAGCCTTGGCAATATGGTCGGTTATGGCCGCGAATACCTCACCCGGGCGCCCTGGATCATGCTGGCTCCGGCGACCACCATCGTGATCACGACGCTGGCCGTCTCCGTGATCGGCGACTGGCTGCGCGACCGGCTGGATCCGACGCTGCAGTAGGCCAGTCCCGTGTCCCGGACGCGCGAAGCGCGAGCCGGGACCCAGGAGGCTACGCACTTGCTGCCGCATGGGCCCCGGCTCTGCAGCGCACCGTCGCTGGACGATGCTCGCATCGCCAGGGAGACGCTGCGCTGCGTCCGGGGAACGTGAGAGAGCCCGCGCCGGGAGCAGGGGAGCCCTGTCCGGCTCAAGTTCCCGTTGCGCGCGTTCCCGGCGTGCGCTATCCGGCCACAAAGGCCTGAGGCGGCTCCATATTTTCCCGCCCGGCCGGCCAAACCGAGGACGGAAACCGCCATGCCAGCCTATCGCTCCCGCACCACGACCCACGGCCGCAACATGGCGGGGGCCCGCGGCCTCTGGCGCGCGACGGGCATGAAGGACGCCGATTTCGGCAAGCCGATCATCGCCGTCGTCAACTCCTTCACCCAGTTCGTGCCCGGCCACGTCCATCTCAAGGACCTCGGCCAGCTCGTCGCCCGCGAGATCGAGCAGGCCGGCGGCGTCGCCAAGGAATTCAACACCATCGCGGTCGATGACGGCATCGCCATGGGCCATGACGGCATGCTCTACAGCCTGCCGTCGCGCGAGCTGATCGCCGACAGCGTCGAATACATGGCCAACGCGCATTGCGCCGACGGCCTCGTCTGCATCTCCAATTGCGACAAGATCACGCCCGGCATGCTGATGGCCGCGCTGCGGCTCAACATCCCCGCCGTGTTCGTCTCGGGCGGTCCGATGGAAGCCGGCAAGGTCAAGCTGCAGGGCAAGACCAAGGCCGTCGACCTTATCGACGCCATGGTGGCCGCGGCCGATTCCAAGGTCAGCGACGAGGACGTCAAGGTGATCGAGCGCTCGGCGTGCCCGACCTGTGGCTCCTGCTCGGGCATGTTCACCGCCAACTCCATGAACTGCCTCACCGAGGCGCTCGGCCTGGCGCTGCCCGGCAACGGCACCGTCGTCGCAACCCATGCCGACCGCAAGCGCCTGTTCGTCGAGGCTGGCCACACCATCGTCGATCTGGTCCGCCGCTATTACGAGCAGGACGATGCCAGCGTGCTGCCGCGCAACGTCGCGAATTTCAAGGCGTTCGAGAACGCGATGACGCTCGACATCGCCATGGGCGGCTCGACCAACACGGTGCTGCATCTGCTCGCCGCCGCCCATGAAGGGCAGGTCGCGTTCACCATGAAGGACATCGACCGGCTGTCGCGCCGCGTGCCCGTGCTGTGCAAGGTCGCGCCCTCAGTGGCCGACGTGCATGTCGAGGACGTGCATCGCGCCGGCGGCATCATGGGCATTCTGGGCGAGCTCGACCGCGCCGGGCTCATCGACACCTCGGTCTCGACCGTGCACGCGCCGACCATGAACGAGGCGCTGGAGCGCTGGGACATCAAGCGCACCAAGAGCGAGACGGTCCGCACCTTCTTCCGCGCCTCGCCCGGCGGCATCCCGACCCAAATCGCCTTCAGCCAGGAGCGCCGCTACGACGAGCTCGATGCCGACCGCGAGAAGGGCGTCGTGCGCAACCTCGAACACGCCTTCAGCAAGGACGGCGGTCTTGCCGTGCTCTACGGCAACCTCGCGCAGGACGGCTGCATCGTGAAGACCGCGGGCGTCGATGCCTCGATCCTGAAATTCGAAGGCCCTGCGCGCGTGTTCGAAAGCCAGGACGCCGCCGTCGAGGGCATTCTGGGCGGCAAGGTCGTCGCCGGTGAGATCGTGGTCATCATCTACGAAGGCCCGCGCGGCGGCCCCGGCATGCAGGAGATGCTCTATCCGACCAGCTATCTGAAATCGATGGGCCTCGGCAAAGCCTGCGCGCTCGTCACCGATGGCCGTTTCTCCGGCGGTTCGTCCGGCCTGTCGATTGGCCATCTGTCGCCGGAAGCGGCCGAAGGCGGCAACATCGGTCTGGTCCGCACCGGCGATCGCATCGCGATCGACATCCCGAACCGCAGCATCAGCCTGGAGGTCTCCGACGAGGAGCTAGCCCAGCGCCGCGCTGCGGAGGAGGCGAAGGGCGATGCCGCCTGGCAGCCGGCTGCGCGCAAGCGCAACGTCTCGACCGCGCTGCAGGCCTACGCCGCGCTCACCACCAGCGCCGCCCGCGGAGCGGTGCGCGAGGTGAAGCGGCGCTTGAGATAGGCGCCTGATCGGCGGCGCCTTAGGCTGGATCGATTGCTCCGAAGCCAATCGGGCTCTCTACGCGAGCGCGCAGATGCGCCGTTGCAGGAGGAATCTGGAGCCGGGACGGAGGTCTGCAAAGAACGGCCCCCGCCTTCCGGGGTGTGGGCTATTGGGGGTGGAGGCGGGAGCCGTTTGCGAAGTGGGCACCCGACGTGCGGGCTTGCCCGCCAGGCACCGTCAACTTTAGTGCATTTGTCCACATCTTGCTATTTAATTTTTATTAATTACGTTTTATTTTCGATTTAATCATGCCATCCTCGGAAAAATAGCTGAAAATCCATTTTTCCGAATCCGGCCGAGGCGGTCGCCTTGTCGAGATCCGTCCGAAACGGTCCGGAGTGCCAGTATCGGAGTGAGCCATGAGTCATTCTCCATCACTCGTGCCGCAAATTACGACAGACCGGGACGTCTATCTCGTGCTCGATGACTTCGGCCGGCAGCTGGGCCGCGCCTGGTGTGAGACGGCCGAGGAGGACGCCAATCGCGCGACCCTGCTCAGACATCTCGCCGAAGGGCAATATCTTCATCCCGCACGTATCGTGGCCTTCAATACCGCGGAGGGATGGTCGCGGGATGCCACCGCCGAAATCGCCGACGAGCTGCGCCGCAGCTTTGTCGAACTCGAGGAGACCGATCCCTCGCTGCTGGAGTTCCTGGAAAGGGCAGCGAGGCATTGAAGCTCGACGATCGAAGGCGGATGAACGCTCCGGAATTGCCGCTCGAACGAGGACCGCGGAAATGTCCGATCGGCGGGCCGCGATCACGCTCTCGCTTGCCATGCGGACTTCGGAGCAGTGCGCCCATCGCGCGCGTTAATGCGCGTGGTCAATGAGTCCTTACCGGTCCGCCGCCGTCGGCCATTCGCATTAAGGATGCCTCCACGAACTTCGGCACGGCAAGGTTTTGCGGCGTATATTGCGCCGACCTTCGCAAATCCATTTCGGGCAACTGGGGCACCACCGCAATGTCTCGTACTCTCGCCGTTGTTTTCTCCACCGCCGTCGCCGCGATTTCCATGACGGGCGCAGCCTCCGCCGGCTGCTACAATTGCTACACGCCGCCGCCGTGCACGACCTGCTATCAGCAGCAATACGTGCAGCCGCAATACCGCACCGTCGATGAGACCGTGATGGTCTCGCCGGGCTCCGTCGTCGCACATCGGACGCCGGCGCAATACCGCACCGTGATGGTGCCGCAGACCGTGATGGTGGCGCCGCCCAGCGTCCAGTACCAGCGCATCGCCCCGCAATACGCCACCCGCCAGCGCGTCGAGATGGTCTCGCCCGGCTATTCCTATTACGCCCCGGTGCAGATGGGCTGTGCGTCCTGCGGCTATTGAGCTGACGCAGTCAGGAAGAACATTTGCGCGGCGCTCCTAACGGGGCGCCGCTTTCTTTTGCGCATCCGCAAAACGAGGCCCGGACATGGAGACCAATCCGGCCGGGCCTCGCGACCGGCGACGCCCTGGGAGATGTCGCCAGTGTCGGATTGCCGAGACGTCGGCGCGCGGCGGCGCCGAACCTGCCGCCAAGCTAGAGGAACAGGCTGACGCTCGCCTGACAGAGGGCGGGCGGATGGGCCGGAGGCGAGGGTGCCAACTTGGCGTTGCCTTGTGCCGTCGACTACGTTAAGCGACAGCCATTCCGGATTTGGAAGGGTGGCCGAGTGGTTTAAGGCACCGGTCTTGAAAACCGGCGTGCCCGCAAGGGTACCGTGGGTTCGAATCCCACCCCTTCCGCCAAAACATCAGTAAAATCAACTAGCTGAATTCCTTTCGCGACTCCAGCGCACAATCTACAATCATCAATCGGCGGCGACGGCGGCGTATCGCGCAGCTGAGTCAAATGATCGCAACCTGCCACGAGATGGCTGAGGACGCCGATGCCGCGACCGGCGCGGCTCTGCTCGAGATGGCCGAGAGCTACCAGCAGGCGATTGAATGGGAAGGGCTTCTCGACGCCCCCAAGGCGTAAAAACGACCCCAGCGTTTGGCGGCGGCTGGGGCCGTTAAACGCTCCGGCACCAAGGGGGCTTTGAACCGGAGCACAGCACCAATCCCCGCCGCCACCCGCCAGTTCCTACTCAAGATAAGCGCGAGCCACCACACTTCTGTGACAATTTGTGATTGAACCCATTAACCTATTTAATTAGTTAATTTCCATCTTAATGGTGTAATCTACTGTCGCGGCTCTCGGAGATTGAAATGACAGAACGAGAAGATGACGATCGGCGGGAATTTCTGAAGACTTGCGGTAAGTTTGCGGTCGTAACTCCCCCCACCATCACAGCGTTGCTATCAACGTCCCTGACTAGCACGGCCATCGCCCATTCCGGCGGCGGCTTGGTGCATCATGGCCATCGCGGCAACAACGGCTGGGGCAACGGCGGGCGCGACGGCAGCCCCAACGGCAAACCCGATAACGATCGGTGACCTAAGGGAAAGGCTGGGAACGCTTTGCCGATTGCTAAGCTTTCCCGATGTCCTTCCCCAAGGGTGACCCCGATGCGCCCCAGCTCCTCCCCCATTGCCCCCCGGGAGCTGGGGCCATTTTGTGGGCCACTAGCCACAATTCGCACTAAACCCTGGCGCCTCCCACACCAGCGAAATCTGGTTTGCATTGCCAAGTTTTCCCGACGCGATTCACATACGTGAATGAAGCTACAAAGATGAATGCGCTCCCTGCTAGGTGCTGGGCAATTCGGGAGCATGCTTCATTGAGTGACGAAGTTCCATCGCAGAGCCGATTTTTGGTTCGAATCGGCGGCAAGGGTTGGATGGTCTACGATCGAGAACGCAAGGGCCCAGCATTGATCGGGAGGGCCTGGGCGGCCAGTTTAACCAAGGAGCAAGCTGAACAAGTGCTACGCTCGCTTACGGAGAAGCCCCCTTATCAAACGGACAGCGGCCGCCAGCGTGAACCGGCGGGCCACTGATGCGGCTAATGGATAGCCTTGTCTTCTCGGTTAAGCAGCTCCAGCCGCCTTTCTAGCTCTTCTTTCTTCGCCGCGAGCCTCGCGGCAAGAACGTCATTGACGACAGTGTGGAGTTGCCACAGTTCTTCGAGAGACATGTTCTCAAACGGCTTCCCTTCCATGAATTCCCCCGACTCACAGATGGGTTGAAAGCTTGGAGTTAGTAGACGAGGACGGCAACGAGACGTGGGTTGAGTGGAAGGGTTTTTACAGCTGCTCCCGATTCTAACCGACAGTGGCAAAACCCGCCTCTTGTGAGCCGGCCGGACTTTGACCGAGATATTGGCTACCAGCGGGCGCCGGTCACGGGAGCCTCCTAGCGGCGAAGCTCCGCACCGACACCAAATGCGAAGGCCACGGCGGCCCGCCAGCGCGAATCGCCGGCAGCCTTGCTGAAGCTGCTCCAACGTCAGTTCAGTCGATCGACTTCTCGAGCTTCCGGGCTGCCCGGAAATCATCCATGTGCTGCAGGTTCGGCCCGTAGGCGGACTCCTTGGTGAGCAGATGGTAGATCCGCGCCACCACGGTTTGGAGATGCTTCGTTCGTCCGCGCGGCATCGCCCGGGCCTTGCAAAGGGCTCGGACCGCGTGTGCTCGGAAGTAGTCAAAAGCGTCGGACATCGGATCTCAACGTCGCGCTCGAGGATTGGTTCTTACCCGTCGATTCCGGAAAAACACCGGTCCAAACAAGATCGCATCAGGAACGCTATCGAATCTGAAAAATTAGCCCGCACGAAGCTTCACAGCGGGCAACGCATGTTTTTCTTCTTCTCGAACCGGCTCGGGTGTCTCGGTTCGCTGCTGATCTCCGGTCTGATAACTGTGGCGCTGCTCTTCCTGTTCGGGATGATCAGGTTCTGACGTCCAGCGCGGACAGCCGTCCGATCTGAGCTGCAGCCCGCCAAGCCACAGGAACCTGGCTCTTGCTGGCCCGTTGTTCGCACTCTCATCCACCCACGGGAGTGCGCCCTTGGAAAGTACGATCATCGGAGAATTCGACACGCGCCGCGGCGCCGAGCTTGCGGTTGAGCACGTCGTGCAGGAATGCGGCGTGCCGCGCAGCGACGTCTTCGTTCAGCCCGCCGGCGGCGCGAACAGCGCGGGGACACGGCCGGCAGGTAGCGACGCCAAATCCGCGCCGGCGCCGGACGGCCGGCAGAAGTTGGAAGGTCTGATCGAGGTCTCCGTGGACTTTCACGGCGACGCTCCTGAGAAGATCGCCGACGTCCTGAGGGGCGCCGGCGCACAGACTGTCCGAACAAAATAGCGGCAATCGGCGACTGTGCCGAGCGAGCGCCAAGGCGCCGGCATCCGCACACGCTGAACAGTCTTCCCGGTCCTGAAGACGTGGAACACCTTGCGCATTCAACGCGTTGAGCCGCGAATGCGAATTGCGAGGTCCACCTGCTTCAGAGCTCATCGACCCTGATCCCCCGCGACACCGTCTGGCGGCGGTGCAAGGCGCGGCGCGTGGCGGTTCTGAACGATGCTGCCGCTTATTTCGCGGCCCTGCGGGACGCGCTGCTGCAGGCGCAGGATCTCGTCTACATCATCGGATGGGATATCCATAGTGAGACCAGGCTGGTCGGAGATTCCGGACAGGCGGATGACGGCTTGCCGGAACAGCTTGGCCTATTTTTGCGCGCGCTGGTTCAACGGCGTCCCGCCTTGCAGATCAACATTCTCGTCTGGGACTTCGTCTCGTTTTATGCCTCCGAAAGGGAATGGAATTCTGCGGGAAAATTCACCGCCGAGACTGATGGTCGCCTCCGATTTCATCTGGATTCCACGCTTCCGTTTGGCTCGGCCCAACACCAGAAGATCGTCTGTGTCGATGGTTCACTGGCGTTCGTCGGCGGGCTCGATCTGACCATCAGGCGCTGGGACACGAGTGACCATCGCGCCGATCACGCATTGCGCTGCGACCCCGGGGGTAAGCCATATCCGCCGTTTCATGATGTTCAATGCATGGTCGACGGAGACGCTGCGGCGCGGCTGTTCGAGCTCGCGGAGGAGCGCTGGCGTGCGGCAGGCCAACAGGTTCATGATCGGCGCGCACAGAAGAGCATCCGGTGGCCGGCGAACGTGCCGGTCGAAGTGGAGCACTTGCCGGTGGGGATCGCCAGGACCGAGGTGGTCTGTCCTGCAGGTTCGACGATCAGGGAGGTCGAACGCTCGTTGATCGCAGCGATCCGGTCCGCGTCGCGCTTCGTCTACATCGAAAATCAGTTTACCAGCGCCACCAAGATCGCACGTGAATTGGCGGAGCAGATGCGTCGCGTGCCCATGCTTCGGGTTCTCGTTGTCACGCCCAGGCTGCATTCCTCGTGGGTGGAATCCCAGGCCATGCAGAACGGCCGGGGCGCCTTCATCGGCTGCTTCAGCGCGGCCGGCGTCGCGGATCGTATCCGCTTCGTCTACCCGGTCTCACGCAGCGGGGACACCGAAGCTGCCGTGATGGTGCACAGCAAGCTCATGATCGTCGATGACCGGATCCTGAGGATTGGTTCGGCGAACCTGAACAACCGCTCGATGGGCGCCGACAGCGAATGTGACCTCATCTTTGAAGCCGCACTCGACGAGCATCGGGATTTCATCGCGTCGGTCCGCCGTCGCCTGATCGCCCATTTTTGCGGTGTCGACGAACAGGCCGTCGCACAAAACGAGGATCGTCTTTTTACGCAGTTGGATGAGGTGTCGGGCGCCGACGGGGCGAAGGCCCTGCGCGACGTGGAGTGCTCGGTCCTGACCAGCGCACTGGCCACGATGGTCCAGCCGGTTGCGGATCCTGAACGGCCTCTTCATCTGGAGCGGGCGGCATCTCGCATGTGGAACACGAAGACGATCATCGGGATCGTTTCGATAGCGGTGGCGCTGTTTGGACTGGCGATGGCGTGGTCGTACACATCCTTGAGCCATTTCGCCGATGCGGGCCGTATTTCGACGCTCCTGTCTGCCTACGCGCAGTCGGTCTGGGGGCCGCCATTCGCGATCGCAGCTTTTGTGGTGGGCGGGCTGGTCGTGTTTCCGGTTCTCGTGCTCATTGCGGCAACTGCCGCCGCACTCGGACCATGGCTGGGCTTCGTCACCGCCATGGTGGGCGTCTTGCTCAGCGCTCTCATCCTTTTTGCGATCGGACGGGCCCTCGGCCGCGAACGCCTCCAGCGTTTGCTGGGGCGGCGTGCCGCGCGCATCCAGGAACGTGTCGTCGGCAAGGGCATTCTGGCTGTCGTCGTGATCCGGATGATTCCCATCGCGCCGTTCTCGGTGGTGAACGTGGTGGCTGGTGCGAGCACGCTGCCTCTGCGCGATTTCCTGGCCGGAACTCTGCTGGGCATGACGCCCGGGATTCTCGCCATGGCCGTTCTGGGGGCTCAGATCGCAGATCTGGCCAGGAATGCATCCTGGACCAACATATTGCTGCTCGTACTGGCGTTCCTGGGCTGGGTCGCGATCTGCGCAGGCGCGCAATTCGTCGCGACCTGGCTCGCCGGGAGGCGCTGATGGCGCCGATGCGGTTCATGACGTGGAATGTGCATGGCACGTTCAATCTCAATCCGAAGTTCGATCTGGAGGGCATCTGTTCCATCGTTCGGAAATGGGCCCCCGATGTCGTCGCGCTTCAGGAGGTGGATTCGCGATCGCGATTAGAAGATCCGTTTGCGAAGCTGGCGAGTGTCGTCGGCGATCACGGTGTTCACGCCAAGTCGATCGTCACAGCGGACGGCGACTACGGTCAGATGCTCCTGAGCCGCTTTCCATTCTCCGGCGTACCCGAGATCGTCGACGTGTCGTATCGTGAGCGGGAGCCGCGCCGAGCGATTGCGACGGATTTGCTGACGCCTACCGGCGACGTGCGTGTGGTGGCCACGCATCTTGGCCTCAGCATCCACGAACGCCATGCGCAAGCACGGACTCTGGTGAGCCTGGTGGAGCCGGCAAGGACCGTCGTCCTCGGCGATTTCAACGATTGGTTCTGGGTCAAATCGGTGCGGCGCGTGCTCGCGCAAGTCTGCCCAAACCGTACGCGGCTGCGAACTTTCCCGTCGCGCTTGCCTCTCATGCGGCTTGACCGGATCTATGCAACGTCCGACAGCCGGATCCGGAAAGTCTGGACCGACGCAGAGGCGAGGGCCTATTCGGACCATTTGCCTGTCATTGCAGACATTGAGATCTAGTATTTTCGAAGGACGGACCAGCTTCGATCAATTAGGCGTCCACTCCCTTCAGGTTGGTGGATCGTCCGGCTGTCGTTTGTCCGGCTCACGCTGTTTTCCAAGAAAGGTCAACGGCGTCGGCTTGCGCAGCAGCTCAAGGGAATGCCAAAGGATATCGTGGGATCGAGCAACCAACTTCGCGTCGCGAGAAGCAAGACGGCGACGAAAATTGATATGTTCGTGGTTAGACGCCTGGGACATCGGCGCTCCTCTGCCTTGCAGGCGGGAGCACAACGGGTCTCTCAGCCACCGACGCCTACGGCCAAGCCGAGCCGGTGATGGGGCGCAGCCTGCCAACCGAGAGAGTTCTACTCCTTCAGGAAGGTCCGATTCTCGGTCAAAATCGTGTCGTATTGCCTCTTGTTGGCGCTACTTCCCAAGCAAACCTCATCAAAAACTCGGTCAGTGTAACGGCGAATACTTCTCACTGCTGCGCTCCTCTTATCATCCAAATCGGAAGTTAAGGCCGCGTCCACTGCGGTTTCCACAGCGGCGCCGTCAGAAGGCCAGACGAGCATCTTGACCTTGGCTGGTTCAGCGTTCGAGTAGTCCACCCAAATTTTGGACAGCGCACCTGCTGGTGTCCTCATTGAAAATTCTAGAACGCCGTTTGGCACCCCGAGGGCATTTTAGGCTGGTCGCGTACCAGGAATTCGCGTCTCGCGGCTTATTCGGATTGACGGGCACCGGCTCTGCGACGGACGACGACGGCGAACCAGCAGATGCCAAAAGAAGCGTCGAGAGGAGGACACGATAGCGCATGACATACCCTAAAAGTCGGCTGCGGCGATCAATGAGTTGCAATTACCACTATTTGCCGGCGGCGAGCACCTGTCGGGTCCGATTGAACTTGTTTGCTCAAGCATTGCCATGTTGCGTTGTCCTGTCGACGGTCGTGGCAATCATCGCTGCGCCCGCCACTGGTTTGCCCGAGGGTCAACCGCCTCAAGCGCATGATAGAAAAGTCCTTGCCACAGAATGGCTTGGCTACTGTGCATGGGGTTGTTTTCGCAAATTGTTGGGGCGGCCCCCTGCGCCCCTCGGCGGGGCATGCGGAACTTTTTCCTCGCCGCTGCGTTCTCTCGGCATGACTGAAGACCTTTCCTTCCGACGCAAACCCCTGACCCCCGAACAGCGCCAGGCGCGCGATGCGGCACGCCGGATCGAGGCCGAAAAGGCCATGCGCGACCATGAAGTGGCGCAGAAGGCGTTTTACGCCAACAAGGAGCGGCTGAGGGCCGAGCGCCTCGCACGCGAGGCCGCGGCGGCAAAAGACTGATCTCGCGCGGCTTCCGCCAGCAATTCTTCTGAGGCGATCTTCCGGTCGATGGACGGCTAATGCCGGTTCGACATCCGCGTTGCGCTCAAGGCCAGGACGAGCGCCTGGACGGCCCCCACGAAGGGTCCGCGGGGCAATCGCGCCTCGATCGCTTCGGCTGCGATGCGACAGTCCTCGGCGACCTTGAGCAGCCCGGTTCGCGTCAGGTCCATGGTGGAGAGGGCGGCCTGCTCCAGGCAGACCCGTTCAAGCCGTCGAAACTCCCGCAGCTCTTTGTTCATGCGTCAGCTCTCGGTGTGCCCCAAGCCATGCGGCGCTGAGTCTGCTTAATGAATCGTAAACAATCTCCACCTAGCCGAGTTGGCTGGCGCCGGGCTTGTGCGAGCCATGCACGCGACCGGGCCGGGGGCACGGCAGGCTTGACGGCGTTTGGCTTCCGCCGGAAGCTTCAAATCGTCCTAAACCAGCGTGAACCACGGAGACGTTTACCAGCCAGTCCGACCCTCATCAGCGAAAGCGCAATGGAGCTGACCATGACCACGTTCGACAAGCGCGAGCAGGGCTTCGAGGCCAAATTCGTCCACGACGAGGAACTCATGTTCAAGGCCACCGTCCGGTCCAACAAGCTGCTCGGTCTCTGGGCCGCAAGCCGGCTCGGCCTCAGCGGCGATGCGGCGGCAAGCTATGCAACGACGCTGGTGACGGACCATCTGGAAAACCGGACGATGGACGAGGTGCTGAACAAGGTGTCGGAGGATCTTGCCGGCACGGGCCTTGCGCGCGAGCAGGTCGCGGCCAAGCTTCAGGAATGCCTGCATCAGGTCATGCAGCAGCTCGAGACCGAGAGGTGAAGCGGCCCTCAGGCTTCACTCGGCGTGCCTGCGCATTCCGGAATCGCTGAGCTTGTCGACATAAGCGATGCCGATCGCCGAGAGAATGAAAGTGATGTGAATCAGCACCTGCCACATCACGCCGGTCTCGGTGAAGCCGGCGCGGTTCGAGCCGAGATTGCCGGCCTCGATGAAGGTGCGCAGCAGCGCGATCGAGGAGATGCCGATGATGGCCATGGCGAGCTTGATCTTCAGCACGCTTGCATTGACGTGGCCGAGCCATTCCGGCTCGTCGGGGTGGCCCTGGAGGTCGAGCCGCGAGACGAACGTCTCGTAGCCGCCGACGATCACCATCACGAGCAGGTTCGAGATCATCACGACGTCGATCAGCGCGAGCACGCTCATCATGATCTGTTGCTCGGTGAGATCGATCGCGTGCCAGGAGAGGTGCCAGAGCTCTTTCAGGAACAGCACGATGTAGACGCATTGCGCCGCAATCAGTCCGAGATAGAGCGGCAGCTGCAGCCAGCGCGAGCCGAAGATGATCATCGGCAGCAGGCCCAGGCGCGGCGAGGGCGGGCGGGCTTCGGTGCCAAGTTCGGATTGGGGTCCAGGCTCAACCGACATTCGGGCCGCATCCTCGCAATCGAAACGATCTGGCTTTCATCTAACCCGACAAGATGGCCGGTGGAAGACGCGGCCCGCGTCTCGCCTTCGGCGGATCGCGTCCTTTCGTGCTAGCGTGCCTTGCGGCTATCGTGCGACGGCCCGGATCGGGAGGCGGGGAGTGAGTAGGGGCGACTTCGGCAGATGGGCCAGCGGGATCGCGCTCGCCGGCGCGATCATGGTTGGCGCCGGCTCCGCGGAGGTCTCGGCGACACCGCTGACCCCGTTTCGCTACGAGGCGCAGGCGCAGCGTCATTGTCCGCACGACAAGGTGGTCTGGCTCGATTTCAGGAAAGGGGTCTACTACCGCAAGGGTCAGAAGCGGTACGGCCAGGGGTTCGACGGCAGCTTCGTCTGCCAGAACGAGGCCCGCGAGAGCTTCTACCGCCGTTCTCTGTTGGGCCTGCGCTGAGCGGCGCGTGCCCCCTGACGGTGCGGCTATTTCTGACCAGCCAGCTTCACCGGTATGTGCGGGGAAGTGCTGATGACCCGGGGGCTTCCGTCGGGATAGGAGCGGTCGCCACGGATCAGGGATTCAAGAACCAGGAAAAATTTCTCAGCAAGCATTTGCGTCACCTTCGTTGGTGATGGCCTCTTGAAATGAGTCGAGGCGTCGAATGCAGAAATTCAATCAACTAAACGGGAGCAGGGCAATCCTAAAGGGATCGCGATGCTGCATCGCGGTGTAGTTGTGGTTAGAAAACGGGAAAGCGGTGGCCGTGTTCAGGCGAAGGCCAGTGCCACGAGGCTCGAGCAGAGCAAGACCAAGCCGCCGGCGGTCAATGCCAGGAAGCCATCAGATACCAGGTCATGGTTGCGCATGGGACACCTGCCGCTCTCGTCTTCGATGCTCGGTCGGATCGATCAAATTCGCCGAACGCGACGTCTTGAAAGAGGTGATGCTTGCCGTTCGCGCGAGTGCCTCAGGCCCTCGTGCGGTAACCTTCAAACGCATGGGCCAGGAAGATCCCCGCGCTTACCAGACCCATCAGTGCCGAAACCGTCTCGATCATCGTTAAATTCCAAATCCCGCCCTTGCATCCGAGAAAACGCGTGCGGCCTTGCACAGTCAAAAGAATTTCGGTGAGCGGCGCGACAATGGGGGTGGAGTGAGGATTTGGCGCAACAGAATGTCCAGCCGTGGCACAGCGCAGGCGCCAACGCTCCGTAGAACAACGGAAAAATGCGAACGTCCCGTTTACCATCCCGGCGGGATCGCTGTGGGCTCCCCATTTCCGCCGTGTTCGGGTTGCGTTATCGTTACTGCTTCCGACGCGGTGGTGGGCCGCTTCGGATCAAAGGACCGGAGAGCGCTCCCGTAGCCATAGCGGGTTGGGTATGCTTCCGGCGAAGTGGTATTTGGGGCGCATGGGGATCCGACGGTCAGATTCGGTTTTGCGGGCCGCGCGCGGCGTTGCGGCGGTCGCGACCTGCCTTGCGCTTGCCAATTGCGCCTCCTCCAACAAATTCGCCAGCCGTGTCGATCCGAAATACGGCGTGTCCTCGAGCCCCCGGGTGGTGGCTTTGGGTGATCCGGTCCCGAAGGGCGGCGGCACCTACCGCGTCGGCAAGCCCTATGTCGTGGCCGGCCGGACCTACGTGCCGGAGGAGGACGTCAACTATCGTGCCGAGGGCATGGCGTCCTGGTATGGCGATGACTTCCACGGCCGCCTGACCGCCAATGGCGAAGTGTTCGACATGACCTCGCTGACCGCGGCGCATCCGACCCTGCCGATGCCGTCCTACGCGCGAGTGACCAATGTCTCGAACGGCAAGTCGCTGATCGTCCGCGTCAATGACCGCGGTCCCTATCATGGCAATCGCCTCATCGATGTCTCGAACAAGGCCGCCGAACTCCTTGAATTCAAAGGAAATGGTGTCGCCAAGGTTCGCGTCGAATATGTCGGCCGGGCACCGCTTGAAGGCTCCGACGACCGCCAGCTTCTGGCAACCCTGCGCACCGGCGTTCCGGCGCCATCGCCCTCGATGGTTCGGGTCGCCTCCGCAAGACCCTTCGTGCCGGAATTGCCGGGATCGAGCCGCGGCGCCATTCGCGGCGACGTGCCGATGCCGGAGGGGCGGCCCTATAATCTCGGCAACACCTCCGCCGATATGGCCTCCCTCAATGCGACCTCGGAAATGTCGGCCTCGAGCCGCAACCGGGGCCGGGCGGTCCAGAACGCCCGCGCGGTGTCCTACGACGGGGATGGCCGCTACGCGGCTGAGAACGCGCCCTCATCGGTTGACGGCGCCGCCGAGGCTCGCAGCATCCTGAGCGGCCGCGGCCTCTACTAGGCCGCGCTCTCCCTCAAGAACGTCACAAGCGCCGCGTTCACCTCGTCGGGCCGTTCCTGCTGCACCCAGTGGCCGGCGCCCTCGATGATCAGCTTTCGCTTCAGATTCGGCAGCACCCGCTCGAGCTCGTTGACGCGCTTGGCGCCGATCAGGCCGGTGATGACGGCGTCCCTGGAGCCGGCGATGAACAGCGAGGGCTGACGGATCTGCGCGTCCTGCCACGGCGCCGTCAGCTCCCAATTGCGGTCGATGTTGCGGTACCAGTTCAGCCCGCCGCGAAAGCCGGACTTGCGGAAGCTTTCGGTGAAATAGGTCAGATCAGTCTCGCTGAGCCAGTCGGGCAGCGGCTCCTCGGCGGTCGCGTGGCTGAGAAAGCCCTTGCCCTCCTGCACGAACATGGCGGCGGTGGGATCGGCCAGGCCCCGTCCGCCAAGCACGATACGCATGGTGCGGGCGACGTCGCCCTCGAGCTCGGCCTCGGCGACGCCGGGCGGCTGGAAATACTGCCAGTAGAAATTGGTGACGCCGCCCTGGCGCAACAGGTCGAGCGGCTTGCCGCGGCCGCGGAACGGCGGCGGCACGCTCAGGCCCGCGACCGCCGTGAAGGTGTCGGGCCGGAACAGCGCCGCGTGCCAGGCCACCGGCGCGCCCCAGTCATGGCCGACCACCATCGCCTTGGTCTCGCCGAGCGCCTGCACGAGGCCGACCACGTCGCCAACCGTGTCGAAGATCGAGTAGGCGGCAACGTCAGGCGGCGCAGCGCTTTGGCCGTAGCCGCGCATGTCGGGGGCGACGACGTGAAACCCGGCTTCGGCGAGCACGGGGATCTGGTGGCGCCAGGAATAGGACAGCTCCGGCCAGCCATGGCACAGCACCACCAGCGGACCCTGGCCGGCTTCGCGGATGAAGAGATCGATGCCGTTGGTCTTGATCACGCGGGTGGAAGACATCGCTTTTCCGCCTTGTTTCAGGGGTTTGGTCGAGAAACATGAGGCGCCACGATAGGGGCGCGGCGAGAATCGTGCAATCTCGCGGCAGGCGTCCAACCTCGTGTTGTTCGCACCGGTTCCAGCTGTTAGAACGCCGCTCTCAGGGCTTGGCCATGGCATTTCGTCCTTCTTCGCTTCGTCGCACCCGCTTCACCGCCGGAGCGCTGTTGCGCGGGCTGATGGCGACGGTTCTGGTTGTGGGCATCGGCTGGAGTGGGGCGCTTCTGGCCGCTAACCAGAGCGTCCAGGGCGCGAAGAAGGCGGACGATGCCGGCTTCGACGGCGATGCCCCGACCGCGATCTTGATCGAAGCCTCCAGCGGCAGCGTGCTGTTCGAGAAGAACGCCGACGAGCTGCGCGCGCCCTCCAGCATGATGAAGCTGATGACCGCGGAGGTCGTCTTCAATGCCATCAAGAAGGGCGACATCAAGCTGACCGACGAGTACCGGATCAGCGAGAACGCCTGGCGACGGGGCGGTGCGCCCTCGGGCGGCTCGACCATGTTTGCCGCCATCAACAGCAAGGTCTCGGTCGACGATCTCCTGCACGGCGCGATCATCCAGAGCGGCAACGACGCCTGCATCGCGCTGGCCGAAGCCATGGCGGGCAACGAGCGGATCTTCGCGGCCGACTTCATGACCAAGCGCGCCCGCGAGCTCGGCATGACCAAGTCGACCTTCGGCAATTCCAACGGCCTGCCCGACCCCGGCAACAAGATGACGGTGCGCGAGCTCGGAATCCTCGCCCGGCACATCATCCTGGACTTCCCCGAATTCTACAAACTGTTCGGTGAGAAGGAGTACACCTGGAACAAGATCCGCCAGCCCAATCGCAATCCGCTGCTCAATTCGATGGAAGGCGCCGACGGCCTGAAGACCGGCTACACCAAGGAAGGCGGCTACGGCATGGTCGGCTCGGCGGTGCAGAACGGCACGCGGCTGATCGTCGTCGTCAACGGGCTCGAAGATCCCGAGGATCGTGCTACGGAAGCCAAGAAGATGCTGGAATGGGGTTTTCGCAATTTCGAAACCCGCACGCTGATCGCGGCCGAGCAGCCCGTCGGCTACGCCAAGGTGTTCGGCGGCGAGAGCCGTTCGGTCAAGCTCGTCGCCAAGAATCCGGTGAAGGTGATGGTGCACAAGAACGGCAGCGACAAGCTGATTGCGCGCGTCGTCTATAGCGGCCCGGTGCGGGCGCCGGTCGAAGCGGGCCAGCGGGTCGGCGTGGTCAGGGTCTGGCGCAGTGGCAACATCGCGGTGGAGACGCCGGTCTATGCGGCTGACGCGATCGGTACCGGCTCGACCGTGCGACGCGCGATCGACGGCGCCAGCGAGCTCGTGATCGGCATGTTCCGCGCAGGCGCCGAGAAGCTCTGACCATGAGTGAGAGCGCGCCACAGCGGCCGTCCGGACGCGGACGCTTCATCACCTTTGAAGGCGGCGAGGGCACCGGCAAATCGACCCAGATCAAGAAGCTCGCCGACCGCCTCAAGGCGGCAAAGCTGCGCATCCGGGTCACGCGCGAGCCGGGCGGCTCGCCGGGTGCCGAGATCATGCGTCATCTGGTGCTGTCGGGCATGGGCAGGCTGCTGGGCCCCGAGGCGGAAACGCTGCTGTTTGCCGCCGCGCGCGATGACCATGTCCGCACCGTGATCCTGCCTGCGCTCAACCAGGGCACCTGGGTGTTGTGCGACCGCTTCGCCGATTCCACGCGGGCCTATCAGGGCAGCCTCGGCAAGGTTCCAATCGGTCTCATCAACGCGATGCAGCGGGTCACGATCGGCGATCTCAAGCCGGACCTCACCATCATCCTCGACCTGCCGGTCGAGATCGGCCTCCAGCGCGCCGCCGCGCGCCGCGGCAACGGCACGCCGGACAGGTTCGAGGGCGAGAAGCTCAGTTTTCATGAGGGCCTGCGCGAGGCCTATCGCAAGATCGCTGCGGACGAACCCGCGCGCTGCGTGCTGATCGACGCCAATTCCGACCCGGATACGGTTGCGGCACGCGTCTGGACGGCGCTGCGCGATCGTCTGCTTCCCACACCGGCCTCGGTGGTTTCCGCATGAGCCCGCGTCAGACCGAGCGCGAAACGTCCATTCCGCATCCGCGCGAGACGGGCCGTCTGTTCGGCCATCGCGAGGCCGAGGCGGCGCTGCTCGCGGCCTATCGCAGCGGGCGCATCCCGCATGCCTGGCTGATCGGCGGCCCGCAAGGGATCGGCAAGGCGACGCTGGCCTATCGCATGGCGCGCTTTGTGCTCGCCCACGGCCAGCCGCTGGCAGCGTCCGTGCAGCGCGCCGAGAACCTTGCGATCAATCCCGATGACGCCGTGGCGCGGCAGGTGGCGGCGAGCTCGCATGGCGGCCTCTTGACGCTGGAGCGCACCGCGAACGATCGCGGTGTGATGCGCACCGTAATCACCGTGGACGAGACACGCGAGACGATCGGCTTCTTTGGTTCGACGGCCGCGGCCGAAGGCTGGCGCGTCTGCATCGTCGACACCGTCGACGAGCTCAATCCAAACGCTGCCAACGCGCTGCTGAAGATTCTCGAGGAGCCGCCGCAGCGATCGCTGTTTCTTCTGGTGAGCCACGCGCCCGCGCGCGTGCTCGCCACGATCCAGTCGCGCTGCCGCAAGCTGCGCCTACGGCCGCTCGCCACGGATGACGTGATTGGCGCGGCGGCTTCGGCCGCCGAGCTCGATCCGAACGATCCTGCGCTGCGCGAGGTGGCGGAGGCCTCCGAAGGCAGCGTTGCAAGGGCCCTGACGCTGCTCGGCGGCGATGCCCTGAAACTTCAGCAGCGCACGGCGGCGCTGCTCGCGCGCCTGCCGCAGGTCGATCCGCGCGAATTGCACACGCTCGGCGATTCGCTTCCCACCAGCGATCGCGTCGCACTTGCCGCCTTCATCGACGGCATCGATCGCTGGATCGCGGAACGCCTGCATGCGGACGAGGCCAATGCCAACCAGAACCTGCCGCGCCTTGCGCGCCTAGCCGAGGTATGGGAAAAGATTGTCCGCGCCGCGCGCGACACCGAAACCTACAATCTGGAGCGAAAGCCCTTGGTTTTCTCGGTGTTCGGCTGGCTGGCGGATGCAACGCGCTAGAGCATGATCTGGAAAAGTGTGCAGCGGTTTTCCGAGAGGATCATGCTCAAATCAATAATCGAACGCAGGTTCGTTTCCAAATTTCGAGAAGCCGGTAAAGGAATTCGTGGTGGCAACGCGAGCTAAGAAAACCGTCAAGCGCAAGAGCGGCAAGAAAGCTGCGAAGAAGGCCGTCAAGAAAGCCACGAAGAAGGCTGTGAAGGCGGTTGCGCGCAAAGCTGCCAAGAAGAGCAAGAAGACCGCCGCCAAGAAGGGCGTGAAGAAGAGCGCTGCCAAGACGGCAAAGAAGGCCGGCAAGAAGGCTGCGAAGAAGCAGATCGCCGTCAAGAAAGCCGCGAGGAAAAAGGCCGCCGGAAAGCCAACCAAGGCTCCGGCGAAGACGGTGGCTCGGGCGAAGAAGGCGAGGGTGGCCGCCGCGACCGTCGCACCGGCTCCCGTCGTCACGCCGCCGAAGGCTGCACCGCCCAAGGTGTCGAAACCCAGGGAATCGGCCCGCAAGGCACCGCCTGCGCCGAAGCCCGTCGCAGCCGCAGCTCCGCAAGCCGCAGCGCCAGTTGCCGCCCCCGCGCGCGACAACGTCTTCTACATCACGACCGCAATCGCTTATCCCAATGGCGTTCCGCATATCGGCCACGCCTATGAGGCGATCGCGACCGACGTGCTCGCACGTTTTGCACGGCTTGACGGCAAGGATGTGTTCTTCCTGACCGGCACCGACGAGCACGGCCAGAAAATGGTTCAGACGGCCGCAGGCGAGAATATGGCCGTCTCCGCACTTGCGACCCGCAATGCCGGCCGCTTCAAGGAGATGGACGAGCGCCTGAACGTGTCGTTCGACCGCTTCATCCGCACCACCGAGGAGCAGCATCATCGCTCCAGCCAGGAGATCTGGCGACGCATGGAGGCGAACGGGGACATCTATGCCGACACCTATGCCGGCTGGTACTCGGTGCGCGACGAGGCGTATTACGCCGAGGACGAGACGCGCCTGAACGATGACGGCGTACGGCTCGGACCGCAGGGCACGCCGGTCGAATGGGTCGAGGAGAAGAGCTATTTCTTCCGCCTGTCGGCCTACCAGGACAAGCTGCTGAAGCTTTACACGGATCATCCCGACTTCGTCGGGCCCGACTCCCGCAAGAACGAGGTGGTGAGCTTCGTCAGAGGCGGCCTGCGCGATCTCTCGATCTCGCGCACGACGTTCGATTGGGGCGTCAAGGTGCCCGGCGACGCAGAGCACGTGATGTATGTATGGGTCGACGCGCTGACCAACTACATCACCGGCGTCGGCTTTCCCGACGAAGGCGACGGAAACTGGCGCTATTGGCCGGCCGACGTCCACATCATCGGCAAGGACATCATCCGTTTCCATGCGGTGTATTGGCCGGCGTTCCTGCTGTCGGCCGGGATTCCGCTGCCGAAGCGGGTCTATGCCCATGGCTTCCTGTTCAACAGGGGCGAGAAGATGTCGAAGTCGGTCGGCAATGTCGTCGATCCCTTCAATCTCGCCGACCAGTATGGCGTCGACCAGATGCGCTATTTCTTCCTGCGCGAGGTGCCGTTCGGACAGGACGGCAACTACAACCACGAGGCCATCGTCGCGCGCATCAACGCTGATCTCGCCAACGATCTCGGCAACCTGGCGCAGCGTTCACTGTCGATGATCGCCAAGCAGCTCGGCGGCGTATTGCCCGAGCCCGGCGAGTTCAGCGACAACGACAAGGCGATCCTGGCGATGGCCGACGGCATGGTCGCGGCGTCACGCGAGGTCATGGCGACGCAGCAGATCCATCATTGGCTCAACGCCGTGTGGGCCGTGGTCGCGGAGGCCAACCGCTATTTCGCGGGCGAGGCGCCGTGGGCGCTCGCCAAGACCGATCCTTCCAGGCAGAAGACGGTGCTCTACGTTACCGCCGAAGTCGTGCGCCAGATCGCGATCCTGGCCCAGCCCGCGATGCCGACCGCCTCGGGATTGCTGCTCGACAGCCTCGGCATCCCGGAAGGCGAGCGCAACTTCGCGATGCTCGGCGGCGCCAGGCGGATCGCGCCGGGCTCGACCTTGCCGGCGCCGACGCCGGCCTTCCCGCGCTACATCGAGCCGGCAGCCTAGGACGTTTGCGCGATGCTGGTCGACAGCCACTGCCATCTGGATTTTCCGGACTTTGCGGAAGATCTCGACGGGATCGTGTCGCGCGCACGAGCGGCCGGCATCGGCCGCATGGTCACGATCTCCACTCGGGTCCGAAAGCTGAATCAGCTTCTCGCCCTCGCCGAACGCTATGACGACGTCTATTGCTCGGTCGGCACCCATCCGCACAACGCGGATGAGGAAGACGGAATCGCACCGGACGAGCTGGTTGCTTTGACGGAGCATCCCAAGGTCGTCGCGCTCGGCGAGGCCGGGCTCGACTATTTCTACGACAACGGCTCGCCAGAGGCGCAGGCGAGGGGCTTTCGCGCCCACATCGCCGCCGCCCGCACCACCGGCCTGCCGCTGGTGATCCATACCCGCGAAGCCGACGAGGACTGCGCCCGCATCCTGGAAGACGAGGCGGCAAAGGGACCGTTTCGCGCCGTGCTGCATTGTTACACGGGCGGGCGTGAGCTGGCGTTGAAGGCGGTGTCGCTTGGGCTCTATATCGGTTTCACGGGAATCCTGACCTTCAAGAAATCGGAGACCTTGCGCGCGCTCGCGGCCGAACTGCCGTCCGATCGTATCCTGGTCGAAACCGACTCGCCCTATCTTGCGCCGGGCAAGTTCCGGGGTAAACGGAACGAACCGGCTTATGTGGTCGAGGTCGCAAAGGTGCTGGCCGAGACTCGCGGCGTTTCGTTTGAGGAGGTTTCGCGTCAGACCAGCGAAAACTTCTTCCGTCTGTTCTCGAAGGTGAAAGCTTGAAACCGGGAGCCGCATGACGCTGACGCTGACGATCCTGGGCTGCGGCTCCTCCGCCGGCGTGCCGCGCCCGGCGCTCGGCTGGGGCGCCTGCGACCCCAACAATCCCAAGAACCGCCGTCGCCGCTGCTCGCTGCTGGTCGAACGGACCTCCGAGCACGGCACCACGCGCATCGTGATCGACACCTCGCCGGACCTGCGCGAGCAATTGCTCTCGACCAATGTCGATCACATCGACGCGGTGTTCTTGACGCATGAACACGCTGATCAGACCCACGGCATGGACGATCTGCGTTCGGTGGTCATGCACATGCGCCGTCGTATCCCGACCTACTTCAACCAGTCGACCGCCAAGGACATCCTGGCGCGGTTCTCCTATTGCTTCATCTCGCCGGAGGGCAGCGACTATCCGCCGATCCTGACGCGGCATTCGATCGAAGCGGGCGGAAGCCAGACCATCCTGGGGAAGGGCGGCGCCGTGACGATGACGGCCTTTCTGGTCCAGCACGGCAACATTCCCGCGCTCGGCTACCGCATCGGGGATGCAGCCTACACACCCGACCTCAACGACATCCCGCGCGAGAGCTGGGGTGCACTGGAAAATCTGGACCTCTGGATCGTCGACGGCTTGCGCTACACCGGCCATGTCAGCCATTTCAGCATCAACGACGCGCTGTCCTGGATCGAACGGTTCAAGCCGAAGCGCGCGGTCATCACCAATATGACGGCCGACGTGGATTACGAGGTGATCCGGCAATCGTTGCCCGCCGGCGTCGTGCCCGCATTTGACGGGCTGCGGCTGGAGACGCACTGAACGTGCGGTAGCGCCGCCATTCTAGGCCGAGATCGCCTTCACTGATCCGACCTCGTTGCGCAGCAGGAATTTTTGGATCTTGCCGGTTGACGTCTTCGGGATGGGCCCAAACACGACGGCCTTCGGCGTCTTGAAGCCGGACATGTGGCTGCGGCAGAACGCGATGATGTCGGCTTCGCTCGCGCTTGCGCCGTCCTTCAGCTCGACGAAGGCGCAGGGCACTTCGCCCCATTTCGGATCGGGCTTTGCGACCACTGCGGCGAACAGCACGGCCGGGTGCTTGTAGAGGATGTCCTCGACCTCGACGGAGGAAATGTTCTCGCCGCCGGAGATGATGATGTCCTTGGAGCGGTCCTTGATGATGACGTAGCCGTGCTCGTCGAGCACGCCGAGATCGCCGGTGTGAAACCAGCCGCCTTCGAACGCTTCCTTGGTCGCTTTCTCGTTCTTGAGATAGCCCTTCATCACGATGTTGCCGCGGAACATGACCTCGCCGATGGTTTCGCCGTCGCGCGGCACTTGCCTCATGGTCTGCGGATCGATGACGGTGACGCCTTCCTCGAGCGGGTAGGGCACGCCCTGTCGGCGCTTCATGCGCGCGCGTTCCGGAGCGGGAAGCTCGTCCCAGCCGGGCTGCTCGGCACAGACGGAAGCGGGGCCGTAGACCTCGGTCAGGCCGTAGACATGCGTCAGCTTGATACCGATGCTTTCGGCGCCTTCGAGCACCGCGACCGGGGGCGCTGCGCCTGCGATCAGGCCGACGACGCGGCGCGCGGCGTTGCCTTTGGGCGCGTCGGGAGCGTTGATCAGCGTGTTGTAGACGATCGGTGCACCACACATGTGGGTGACGCCATGCTGCTTGATCAGCTCGAAGATTTTGGTCGGCTCGACCTTGCGCAGGCAGACGTTGATGCCGGCTGAGGCCGCGATGGTCCAGGGAAAACACCAGCCGTTGCAGTGGAACATCGGCAGCGTCCAGAGATAGACCGGATGCTGGCCGAGATTGCCGGCGAGGATGTTGCTGACGGCGTTGAGATAGGCGCCGCGATGATGGGTGACGACGCCCTTGGGATTGCCGGTCGTGCCCGAGGTGTAGCTCAGCGCGATGGCGTCCCATTCATCGCCCGGCCTGATCGCCGCGAAATTCGGATCGCCTTGGGCGACCGCCGCCTCATATTCGATCTCGCCGATGCGGCTGCCGCCCTTGAAGGAGGCGTCGTCAACGTCGACCACGAGCGGCTTGGGCCCCTTCATCTGCCCGAGCGCGTCGCTGATGACGCCTGAAAACTCGGGGTCGACCAGGATGATCCTGGCGCCGCCATGGTCGAGCTGGAACGCGATCGAGGGCGCATCGAGACGGATGTTCAGCGCGTTGAGCACGGCGCCGGTCATGGGCACGGCGAAATGCGCCTCGTTCATCGCCGGGATGTTCGGCAGCATCGCCGCAACGGTGTCGCCGATGCCGATGCCCTTGCTCGCGAGCCAGGACGCAAAACGCTTGCAGCGCTCATAGGTCTGCGCCCACGTGAAGCTGCGCCCCTCGTAGACCGTGCTGACATGATCGGGATAGACGGCGGCGCTGCGCGCGAGGAAGCTCAGCGGGCTCAGCGGCACGTAGTTGGCGGGCGTCTTGTCGAGGCCGATATTGTACTGGTTCTGCTGCTCACTCATCGACGCCCTCCTTAAACCGCGCCTCAAAGGAATCCGATCGAGATCCAGGGGAAGATCGCGACGATGATCAATCCCACCAGCAGTGCCAGCAGATAGCCCCAGATCGGCCGAATGCCCTCGGCCGGATCGACGCGTCCGATGGCGCAGGCTGCATAATAGCCGACGCCGAAGGGCGGGGCGAATAATCCGATACCCATGGCGAGAATGATCACCATGGCGTAGTGCACCTCGTGCACGCCGACGGCCCGGGCGATCGGAAACAGCAGCGGCCCGAACAGCACGATCGCCGGGATGCCCTCCAGCACGCTGCCGAGGATGGTGAAGGCCAGGATCGAGACGGCGATGAAGGTCGCCGCTCCCCCGGGCAGTCCGGTCATGGCCGCAGCCAGCGAGCGTGAGAAGCCCGATTGCGTCAGGCCCCAGGCCATGCCGGTCGCCGTGCCGATGATCAGGAGGATGGCGCCCGACAGCGCCGCAGTCTCGACCAGCATCGGGAACAGCCGTCGCCAGTCGAACCGGCGGTAGACGAGGAGGCCGACCAGCGCACCATAGACGATGCCGATGGTAGAGACCTCGGTCGCGGTCGCGATGCCCTCGACCACGGCATAACGGATCACGAAGGGCAGTGCCAGCGCGGGCAGGGCGACGATGAAGGTCTTGCCGACCTCACCACCCGTGGCGCGGCGGACGTGGCTCATGTCCTCATGGCGGTAGCGCCACCACACCAGCATGCAGAGCGTGATCGCGAGCACGACGCCGGGCAGCAGGCCGCCGGTGAACAGCGCCGCGATCGACACGCCCGTCACCGAGCCGATCGTGATCAGCACCAGGCTCGGCGGAATGGTCTCGGTTTGCGCACCCGTGGCCGCCAGAAGCGCGACGAGATCGCCGGGCTTGGCGCCGCGCTGTTTCATCTCCGGAAACAGCACGGGTGCGACCGCCGCCATGTCCGCGGCCTTGGCGCCGGAAATGCCGGAGACCAGATACATCGCGCCGACCAGCACGTAGTGCAGGCCGCCGCGGACATGGCCGAGCAGGCTCGCCAGGAACGCCACCATGGCCCGCGCCATGCCGGTCATCTCGATCAGGAGCCCCAGGAACACGAACAGCGGCACCGAGAGCAGGATGAGGTGGCTCATGCCCTCGTCCATCCGCCCGACCAGCACCATGACAGGCGTGCGCGTGGTGAGCGCGAGATAGCCGAATATCGCAAGGCCAAAGCCGAACGCAATGGGAACGCCGGCAAAGACGCAGAAGCCGGCAACGCCGACAAAGAAGATGACGAGGTTGAGATTGCCGAGCGGCCGCAGCAACGGCTCCGCCAGCCAGAACAGGCCGACCAGGACGGCGACCGACAGCACGGCGGCCGCGACCATCCGGTAGTCGGCCGCGCGCAGCAGCCGCAGCAAGGCAAAGGCTGCCATCAAGCCGATGCCGGCCGGCAGCGCGGCAGCGCGCCACATATTGGAGATCTGCAGCGCCGGCGTGGTGATATAGCTTTCCTCATAGGCATAATCGCCTGACGGCCAGACGATCAGCATCAGAAATGCCAGCGCCGCGGAGGTCGCGACCAGATCGAGATAGGCCCGCATCGCCGGACCGGCACTCGCGACGACCGCGGTCATGCGCATGTGCTCGGAGCGGCGGAACGCGACCGCCGCGCCCAGCATGGCAAGCCAGAGGAACAGGATCGAGGCGAGCTCGTCCGACCAGATCAGCGGACGATGCAGGCCGTAGCGCGCGACCACGCCGGCAAACAAGATCACGATCTCGGCGACGACCAGGATCGCCGCCGGGATTTCGACCACGAGACCGAGCGCGCGCTCGACCGAAGTCAGCAACGAAGATCGGCGAGGGGACTGAATAGCCGCCTCGCCCGCCACTTCGATCACCTCGACCTCGACATGAGCCATCCTGATACTGACCTCGGCGGCCCCGACGCGTTACGACAGCTTGCCGACGGCCTTTTCCAGGAGATCCCAGGCCTGGTCGCCATATTTGCCCTTCCACTCGGCATAGAAGCCGGCAGACCGCAGCTTGTCGCGGAACGGCGCCACCGTCGGCTGATTGAAGGTCAGGCCCTTGGTCGCGAGTTCCTGCTGCAGGTTGGCATTGAGCTTGGCGGTATCCTCACGCTCCTTGACGGCAGCGGCATTGATGTTCTTGGCGACGATTGTGCGCACGTCCTGCGGCAGCTTTTCCCAGGCTCTGCGGTTGGCCAGGAACCAGAAGCCGTCCCACATGTGGTTGGTCAGCGAGCAGTACTTCTGTACCTCGTAGAGCTTGGCGGTCGAGATGATCGCCAGCGGGTTTTCCTGGCCTTCGACGATCTTGGTCTGGAGCGCCGAATAGACCTCGCTGAAATTGATCGAGGCGGGCGCCGCGTCGAACGCCTTGAACATCGAGGTCCACAGCGGCGACACCGGCACGCGGATCTTGAAGCCCTTGAGGTCGTCGGGACCGGTGATCGGCTTGCTCGACGAGGTGGTCTGGCGGAAACCGTTGTCCCAGATCTTGTCCATGACCTCGAGGCCGGCCTTCTTGATCTCGCCGCGGACATGGGCGCCGAGATCGCCGTCCATGGCCTTCCAGACCGTGTCGTAGTCCGGGAACGCGAAGCCGATGCCGTTGATGGACGCTGCCGGCACCAGGGTCGATAGGATCAGGCCGGACAGCGTGAAGAACTCGACGCCGCCGGAACGGATCTGGCTCAGCATGTCGGTGTCGGACCCGAGCTGGTTGTTCGGGAAGATCTGGAGATCGAACTTGCCGTTCGTCTCGCTCTTGATCGCCGCAGCCATCTCCTTGGCGCGGACGTTCAGCGGATGGGTGTCGGGCAGGTTGTTGGCGTATTTGTAGGTGAACTCGGCGCTCTGCGCGCGGGCCACATGGGGCGCACCGATGCCGCCCAGGACCGCGGTCGCGGCGGAGGCCTTGAGAAGCGTGCGTCGGGAAAAGCGCGTCGAAAAGACCATGGGTCTGCTTCCTCGGAAGGTTTGTTGTTGTTCTGAGACGCAAACCTATACGGACGTCGGGTCAGAAGGTCATCTGCGATCTCGCGAGGCTTCGCTTATTGCAGCCGGACAAGGTCACGGCAATATCGGCTTTCGGAGACATCGGCCGGATTCGAAATCTGAAAAACAACCCCATGCACAGTAGCCGTCAAGGAACGGGACGAGGCTCGATGCCTTGGCCGAAAACCGTCGAAAGCGAAGGCGCCATGGAAGGAATTCCGTCTAAATAACTGATCTCATTGTACATAAATATATTCCATAATATACCTTATGCGAATTACGGATATGGCTGTGCGGAACGTAGCTCGCCTGGTCTCCTGGTCGACGAAATCCCTCTCCACTGGTGCCGCCAGTCCAGCGTTGCAGCGGTGGTCTCGCGACTCACCACCGCCTCTGAGCGACCGGCTCGGCTGTGCCATCCTCGTGTTGGGTGAAGCCCGTCGCCATCAGGACGGCGCCGCGAAGTCGTAAGAGATGCGCCCGGCGGGCAGATAGAACAGCGCGATGACGGCGCCACCGCGGACCTCGGGATAGTGACGGCTGCCGGGATCGGGCGCGGTCCAGCCCGGCCCCTGCCAGCCCTGCAGTCCCTTCAGCTCGGCGCCCTTGTCCAGCGGGACGACCAGGTTCAGCTCCCCGTATGGGTGGCCATGATACTGTCCGCGCAGCACGTCGTGTTCGTCCTCGTCCTCGTCCTCGTCCTTGAAGCGACGTGGATCGGTGCTGTTCATGTAAACGGCGGTGATGCTGAACTGGAACGTTTCAGGCACCGGCTCCAGGATGCGGCTGCGCCGGTAGTTCGGACCTTCGACCTCCTGGTTGGCTGCCCAGCCTTCCGCGACCCCGCGCTTAATCAGCCGCGCCAGGTCCCGGTAGAGCTGGCTGCCCTCGCCGTATTTTTGATTGAGCCACCGCTCCATCTCCGCGCCGGGTGTCATGTCCTTGACCTCGCGCAGAAACGGGATGCTGCACTGAATCAGCTCGTCTCGGCTTCCCATGGCCTTGTCCTTTCTTCTTGGGTTTCACTTTGTTCTTCGAAGCCCACGAAAGAGGCGAACTCCGCGAGGTCGGCGCGTGGCATCAGCCTGCCCCTGGTTCCTTCCCTGGCACGGCCGATCGAGATGCCGCACACCACCATCTGCTCCGCCGGGATCGACAGCAGCGGCCGCAGGATCCGGTGATATCTAGAGAACGTCTCCTGCGGACAGGACTGCAGCCCATGGCCTGCCGCAGCCAGCAGCACGTTCTGGACGAACATGCCGAGGTCGAGCCAGCTTCCGACCTGCAGGCGCCGGTCGATCGTGACGATCAGGCCGACGGGCGCGCCGAAGAACGCATAGTTCTTGGCAGTTTGTCTGCTCCTGGCTTCGATGTCGGTTTGAGCGATGCCGAGCGAGCCGTAGAACAAGCGGCCGAATTCCTGGCGTCGCTGCAGGTAGGGCTCGGGCAGGTCGCTGGCGTAGTAGCTGTATTCCGACTTGTGCTCGTCGCGAGCGGTTTCGTGTGCCTCGCGCAGCGCCGTTGACACCCTGCCCCTGGCTTCGCCCGCCAGCACGTAGACGTGCCAGGGCTGGATGTTGGCACCGCTTGGCGCAAATCGCGCCACGCGCAGAATCTGCTCGATGGTCCCTCGCCCGACCGGCTCGCCCGAGAAATCGCGGCATGCGAAACGGTCAGCGATGATCTCGTCGATGCAGCTCGGCGCAGCCGCGCCGTCGCCGATCATGGCTTGTTCAGGAGCGGACATCCGCCTTGCTCCATCGGCCGGAAGGCTTCCTCGCCCGGAATCGTCGCCAGCAGCTCGTAATAGTCGAACTTGTACCTGGACTGCTCGGGTGACTTGACGCGGAACAGATACATGTCGCGGACCAGCCGGCCATCGTCGCGGATCCGGCCGTTTCGCGTCATGAAATCGTTCACGGGCATCTCGCGCATCTTGGCGGCGACGGCCGGCCCATCCAGCGTGCCGGCTGCCTGGACCGCTTTGAGGTAGTGCATCACGGCGCCATATGTGCCGGCGTGAATCATGGTCGGGACTTTGTTGGTCTTTGCGATAAAACGCTTCGACCACGCGCGCGTCTCCTCGTTCAGGTCCCAGTAGAATGCCGAGCTCAGCATCAGGCCTTGGGCGCTCTGGAGTCCGAGGCTGTGAATGTCGGCGATGAAGACGAGCAGTCCGACAAGCTTCTGCCGCTGCGTGATGCCGAATTCGCCGGCCTGCTTGACGGCGTTGACGAAGTCGCCGCCGGAGTCGGCCAGCGCGATCACGTCGGCCTTCGTGGACTGCGCCTGGAGCAAAAAGGAGGAGAAATCGGGCGTGTTGATCGGATGTTTCGCGGCACCGAGCACCTTGCCGCCCGTGGCCTCGATAACCTTACGGCTGTCGGCTTCGAGTTGCGCACCGAGGGAATAGTCGACCGAAATGAAGAACCAGGAGTTTGCGCCGAGACGCGACATCGCCCTCGTCGTTCCCTGCGAGAGCGCATAGGTATCATAGGTCCAGTGAATCCCGGTCGGCGAGCATTCGTCGCCGGTCAGGCGCGATGTGGCTGCACCGGTTGCCAGGAACAGCTTCTTCTTGTCGCGCGTGATGCCCTGCACCGCCAGCGCGACTGCCGAATTCGGCACGTCGAGAATGACCTCGACGTTTTCGTTTTCGATCCAGCGTCGGGCGATCGTACCTCCCACATCGGCCTTGTTTTGGTGGTCTCCCGCGACGATCTGGATGCCGCGTCCGAGCACCTGACCGCCAAAGTCGTCGACGGCCATTTGCGCCGCGACCACCGAGCCCTGGCCGCCATTGTCAGCGTAGAGCGAGGACATGTCGGTCAAGACGCCGAGCTTCACCGGACCTTCCTGCGCCATGACCGGCGCTGCGAACAACACCAATGCTAGTCCGAAAGCTCCGATCGACTTCCCGCGGGATTTCATTGCGTGTCTCCTCCAAATCCGGCGCCGGGATCATGACGAGATCGCGAGATTGCGGAAGTGAAACTCTTGCAGAGTGATCCTGAACCGGCTTCAGATTGGTGATGCGAGCGGTCAGGCATTTGAGAACCCTGCTCGGTTGCGCCGGCTGCGCGTATGGCCTTAACTAAGGCCGATCGCAATCACGCAACGGGCGCGCGATCCGCCTGCGATGGTGTCCTGCTCGTGGCTGTTTCCTTCAAGACCCTGGACCTGAACCTGCTCAAGGTCTTCGACGCCGTCATGGAGGAGCGAAGCGTGCTGCGGGCAAGCCAGCGGGTTGCCCTCAGTCAATCCGCCGTGAGCCATTCGCTCGCCCGGCTCCGCGAGATGCTGGAAGATGATTTGTTCGTGCGCACGGCGACGGGCATGCAGCCGACGGCACGCGCATTGACAATGGCGCCACAGGTTCGGCAAGCCCTGCGATCTCTCGAAGCCGCGGTCGAGCAGCCGAGATTCGTGCCGGCAGATTCCACCAGGCAGTTCACCCTGGCCGCGAACGACTTCACCACGATGGTGCTGGCCTCGCCACTCCTGAAGATACTCGGCCGTGAAGCGCCGGCGATCGACCTCATCATCAAGCCGGTGACACGGATCGACCTCGCCGAGCAGATCGACCTTGGCCGGATTGACGTCGCGATCGGCGTCTTCTCGGATCCCCCGAGCCGCTTCCGCACGTCGCTACTGTTCGAGTACGACGACGTGCTGATCGTGGGGGGAAAGCGCAAGCTCGGCCGGATCGACAACGCTGCACTGGCGCGCCTGCCGCTGGTCGTTGTCTCTTTTGGCGGCGAGCAGGAGGGAGCAATCGGAGGCTTCATCTCCGAGCGTGGTCTTGCGAGGCGATCGGAGATGTATGATCGCGCCGCACTCGAACGGGCACTGTCGGAAAGCGACCGGCCACCGCGGATCGCCGTTTCGCTGCCGCATTTTCTTGCCCTGCCCGCCCTGCTCGCGGACTCCAAATTGGCGGCTATCGTTCCGCGTCCGTTAGCCCTGGCGTTCGAACGCGCGCATGCCGTCACGACGTACGAATTGCCTTATGCCACGACGGCGGTCGAGGTCCGCTTGTTGTGGCACGAACGTATCGAGGGCGAACCGTCGCATGACTGGCTTCACGACATCCTCAGGCGTGCGACCGAGGACCTCAGGCGCGGACGCTAGCTGAAGACGGTCCCGGTCCAGGTTCCATTTTGCATCCAGCCGTCCAGTGGGGACGCCCGGGTGGAGTAGTGCTAGGCTGGGCGCCGCAGTCCTAAAGAGGCCAACGATACAAGGCGGTCTTAACCGCCGCTCAAGGGAGTCAGTCATGCAGGAAAACGCCGCCCGCGCAGCCCGCTCGCGCGCGATTCCATTCGATGCCGCCAAGCTCGATCGTCTGATGGAAGCGGCCGGCCTCGACGTGCTGGTCGCGACCTCCAAGCACAATGTGCAGTACCTGCTCGGCGCCGAGCGCGCGATCTTCTTCGACTACATGGACGCGCTCGGCGTCAGCCGCTATCTGCCGGTCCTGGTCTATCCCAAGGGCGCACCCGAAAAAGCCGTCTATGTCGGGCACCGGCTGGAGACCCATCAGCGCACGGTCGCTCCGCCCTGGGTGCCGCAGGTCCGGACCGAGTCCAACGGCTCTGTCGACGCCGTCACGCGGGCCGTTGGCCTGATGCGGGATGCCGGCGTGCCTTTGAAGCGGGTCGGGGTCGAGATGGCGTTCCTGCCGATGGATGCGGGCCGGGCGCTGACCGACGCCCTGCCCGGCGCCGAGCTCAAGGACGCCCTCCTGATCCTCGAACGGTTGCGGGCGGTGAAGTCCGCGGAGGAGCTTGCGAAACTCAAGACTGCGTCCGAGCTGGTCATCGCCTCCATGCTTGAGGTGATCGCCGGGCACGGGCCGGGCACGACCAAGCAGCAATTGTCGGACGCATTACGCATTGCCGAAGCCAGTCGCGGCCTGACCTTCGAATATTGCCTGCTGGCCTGCGGCAGCAGCCACAACCGTGCGCCGTCGGCGCAGCGCTGGGAGCAAGGCGACGTGCTGTCGCTGGATTCCGGCGGCAATTATCACGGCTATATTGGCGACCTCGCGCGCATGGCCGTGCTGGGCGATCCCGATTCCGAGCTGAAGGACTGTCTGGCCGAGATCGAGGCGGTGCAGCGCGCGGCCTTCGCCGCAGTCCGGCCAGGTGCGATGGGCGGCGACATCTACGTCGCGGCCGAGCGCCAGCTCGCCCAGATCAGCAACCGCGACTGCACCGATTTCCTCGCCCACGGCATGGGTCTCGTCAGCCACGAGGCCCCTCGCCTGACCGCCAAGGGTCCGGTTCCCTACGACGACACCGACGCCCGCCTGCCGCTCGAAGCCGGCATGGTGGTGTCGATCGAGACCACGATGAAGCATCCGAAGCGCGGCTTCATCAAGCTCGAGGACACGGTGGCGGTGACGCCGACGGGCTTTGAGATCTTTGGCGAGGGCGGCCGCGGGTGGAGTTTGGGTGGGAGCCCGCGTTAGCGCAGCGGCAGCAACTCCAACTGACTCTGCGCCTTCTTCACCGCCGCCGCGAACCAGCTCTGGCCCGGCGCTTCCTTGGCGAAGCATTTCGTATAGGCATCCATCGCCTGGTCTTCCCTGGCCATGTCGCCGCGCGGGTCCTTCTTGTTGACGGGCTTCGCCATCATCTGCTTCCCCACGCGCTCGCAGGCCGGGATTTCGGCCGTCTTCACGGCGTCGCTGGTGGCGAGAAAGAAGACCTTGTCACCCTTGATCGCGACGACGTCGATCTCGTCGGGCGCTCCCTTGAGCCCGCCATTGCCGCGCAGGCCGAGCACGGCGACGGCGGCACTCGTGCCCGCGGGCTTGATGATCGGCAGCTCGGCATAGATGGCGAAGGCCGCGTCCTGGATCGCATTGTAGTAGAAGCGGTCCGATTTGAAGGCGGCGCCGCTCTCCTGTGGCATCCCGTCCTCGCGATGCTCGCGCAGCCAGTGCTTGAGCAGCGTCGTCGTGGTCACCACGGCTTGGGTCTTGTAGCCTTCCGAAGCCAAACTGAGCCCGTCGAGGTGGCCAAAGCCGATGTCACTCCGAAACAGCGTATCGACGTTCGACTTGCCGTCTGCGGGCAGCCCCTTGATCGCAACCGGTCCCACCAGGCCGCGCAGCACGCCTGAGAGCTCCTTCAGAGCGGCCTCGTGCTGCTTGTAGATCTCCTCGCTCTCCTTGGCTTTCGAGAATTTCTCGATATAGCGATCGCGCAGGTCGAGATAGCCCTGCTCGGGCGTGGCTGCATGGACGGGCGTCGCCAGGACGAGCAAGCTGAGCAAGGCAAGCGATTTCATTCATTGTCCGCGGACTTGGGGAGCGATTTCCAGTCTTTGTGCCTGTGCGAAGCGGGAAGGTTCAAACGAAATCCGCGATGCGGGCGTCGAGCGCGAACATGCTCTGATAAATCTCCGGCTCGCTGGCGTGGTTCATGACGTCAGGTGCAATCTCCGTCGCCTTGTGAAGAGCGGCGCGCAAGGATGCCAGGTCCAGCGCCTCGATCAGCAAAAGTCCCGCGAAAAATCCCTCGTTCTTCCGCATGCCCTTCTCCGCCGTCGGCACCGAGGTCCGCGCCTGATCGGTCGCGCCGATCTGTACGGCGGCGACCCCGTCGCAGGCGACGAGCGCCTGAGCCATTCCTTGCGGATCTCCAGGCAGATTCTCGATCCGCAGGGCCATGATCGTTGCCCCCTCGCCCCTGCCCGCACGCGTGACCATAGCGCCCCCACCCCGCATGAAATTGCCGAGTTTCGGCATGATGCGCTGCGACCACGGCGTGGGCGCGTTGAGGCGCGCCAGATAGGCTTCGCCATCGAGAACCTCCGGCGCTTCCAGCTCGTACAGGATGAAGAAGCGGTCGATGTCGGCCCTTGCAGCGCGAAAGACACGCGCAGCCAGGAAACCCCTGGTCGTCACGCGCTCGGTGGTGTGCTCGCGCGTCAGCCAGTGCCGGTAATCAGTCAGATCGTGCGCCTCGACGTCGCTCCAGATGGCGAGAAATCCAGCTCCGTGCATTCCGCTCTCCCTGCCTAAGCCTTGCCGGCGGCCGCGAGCCCGTGAAGAGCGGCCGGGATCGTCTCGGGCAATTGTCCGATCCGCTGAACAGCCGCCAGCATCGCGGCGAGATAGCCGTATGGGCCCAGACCGCAAATGACCGCCGTGCAGGCGCTCGACGTGACCGAGTGGCGGTGAAGCTCGTCGCGCGTATGGATGTTCGAGATATGCACCTCGATCTTCGGCCCTTCGAAGATCTTCAACGCATCGATCAGCGCGATCGAGGTGAAGGAATAGGCCGCCGGGTTCATGATGATCGCATCCGCTTTGCCATGGGCGGATTGGATGAGGGTGACGAGCTCGCCTTCCATGTTGGACTGGTGGAAGGAGATCGAGACACCAAGATGATCGGCCAAAGCCTGACAGCTGGCTTCGATCTCCTTCAGCGTCGTCGAGCCGTAGATATGGGGCTCCCGGATGCCGAGGAAGTTGAGATTGGGTCCATTGAGGATCATGATCCGTGCGGTCATTCTCGTTCCTCGTGTCCTTTGCCAATGCGCGACTAACCACCAAACCACTTCGCCGGGATCGTCACCAGTCCGGGGAATAGCACCATCGCGAACAGGACGATCAATTGCGCGATCATAAAGGGCCAGACACCCTTGATGATGTCCTCCATGCTGATCCTGGAGACGCCGCAGACGACGTTGAGCACGATGCCGACCGGTGGCGTGATCAGGCCGATGGAATTGTTGATGATGAAGAGCACGCCGAAATAGACAGGGTCGATGTGCGCGGCCTTGATGATCGGCATCAGGATCGGCGTCAGGATCAGGATGGTCGGCGTCATGTCGAGCGCCGTGCCCACGACCACCACCACGACCATGATCGCGAGCATCAGGATCGTGTTGTTGCCCATGAAAGGCTTCAGGAGATCGACGACCTGCGCGGAGATTTCGGACACCGTGATCAGCCAGGACGACACCAGCGCCGCGGCGACGAGGAACATGACGACACTGGTCGTCACCGCCGACGACACCAGAACCGCATAAACCTGCGACCATTTCAGCTCGCGGTAGACGCAGGTCGCGACGAACAGCGAATAGACGGCGACCACGACGCCGGCCTCGGTCGGCGTGAAGATGCCGAAGCGCAAGCCGACGATGATGATCCCGGGCAGCATTAGCGCCCAGAAGCCGTCGATGATGGCGTGCAGGATTTCACGCAGCGAGGCCCGCGGCGGCGGCGTCAGGTCTTCCTTGCGCACGACCCAATACCAGGCGGCGCAAAGGCCCAACCCAAGCAGCAGGCCGGGGACGATGCCGGCGAGAAACAGCTTGGAGATCGACACGTTGGCGGCGACGCCGAAGATCACGAAGCCGATGCTGGGCGGGATGACCGGGCCGATCACGCCGCCGGCAGCCACGAGACCTGCCGCATAGGTCTTCTTGTGCCCCGCGGCCACCATCATCGGCACCAGTAACGCCGCGAGCGCGGCAGCGTCAGCCGCAGCAGATCCCGAAAGCGACGAGAGAATACAGGCCGCCAGGATGGTCACGTAGCCGAGGCCGCCCCTGAAGTGCCCGACCGCAACGAGGGCGACATTGACGATGCGCTTGGCCAGTCCTCCCTTGTTCATGATCTCGCCGGCTAGCATGAAGAAGGGGATTGCCATCAGCGGAAAGCTGTCCGCGCCGTTGATGACGTTCTGCGCCACGATCTGGGCGTCGAACATATCGATCGTGCTCATCAGCGCGACGCCGCAGATGAGGAGCGCAAAGGCGATCGGCATGCCCAGCGCCATGGCGCCAAGCAGCGAGAAGGTGAACACGGCGATCGTCATGGCATGATCCGGGTGGCGCGAAGCGGATGAGCAGGCGCGATGGCGACGGACGGCATCACTGCTCCTCCGATTCCCTGACGGCCACCATGTCCTCCTCGCTCGCCTGCCCGCTGATCACCCGGTACAGGTCGTAGAGAAGGATGATTGCAGTCGAGACGCCGAAGATCACGCCGACCGCGTAGAAGATGCCCATCGAAAGACCCGTGGCCGGCGCCCGATCGTCGATGTTGATGATGGTCTGGCGCCAGCTGCCCGAGAGCAGAAGCCAGTCGGCAAACAGCATCAGGCAATAATTGATGACGAAGCAGATGCGCTTGCCGTAAGACGGCAACATCCGGACCAGACTATCGACGCCCAGATGCGCGTGTTCGCGCATCGCGACGATTGCGCCGAGGAAGGTCAACCAGACCAGCAGCCACCGCGACAGTTCCTCGGAAATCGCAATGCCGGAGTTGAAGCCGTAGCGCAGGACGACGTTGCCGAACACCAGCACCACCATGACGGCAAGACACGCGGCAATGACGGCCTTCAGGAACGTGCAATAGAGGTCGAGAGCTCGCGCCATGCGTAACGTCCGGGCAAATCAAGGGGTGGAGCCGGCCACTCGCCGGCTCCGCCGCCTGCGTGACGAAGAAGGCGGCTACTTCACGTCCTTGCGGATGCGCTCGACCTCTTCGTTGAAGAGCTTCACGGTCTCGGCACGAAGGTTCGCCGAGATCTTTTCGACGACGGGTTGAACCGCCTTGCGCATGCGGTCAGTCTCGTCGGGAGCGATAGCATTGTACTGCATGCCCTTGGCCTGCAGCTCCGCCAAAGCCTTTTCCGTCTGAAGGCGCGTCTGCTCCTTCTGATAGCCGCGGCTTTCTTCATAAGCCTCGCGCATCAGGCGCTGCTCGGTCGGGGACAGCTTGTCCCAGAATGCCTTGCTCACCAGAATGATGTTCAGGGTGAAGGTGTGATTTGTGGCGGAAACGTATTTCTGCACTTCGTAGAATTTGTTCGAGAGAATGACGGTGTAGGGATTCTCCTGGCCGTCGACGGTGCGGGTCTCCAGCGCCGAATACAGCTCACCGAAGGCCATCGGGACCGGGTTGGCCTTAAAGGCGCTGAAGCTCTCAAGATAGACCGGATTCGGAATGACGCGAAGCTTAAGCCCGCTGAAGTCCTCGAGCTTGGTGATCGGGCGGGTGCTGTTGGTGACGTTGCGGAAGCCCAGACCCCAATAACCCAGGCCGGTCAGCCCTTTTGCCGGCAGGGTGTCGAGCATCGCCTTGCCGAATTTGCCGGTGCCGAGCGCATCGGCCTGCTCGGTCGAGTTGAACAGGAACGGAAAATCGATGAGGCCGAACTCAGGAATGACGGTCGCGAGCGACGTCGTCGAGGCCGACAGCATCTCCTGAGTGCCGCCGCGCAGCGCGGATTGCTGCTGCAGCTCGTTGCCGAGCTGCGAGGCCGCGAACTCGCGGACCTTCATCTTGCCGCCGCTCTTGGAGAGCAGGATCTCGGCGAACTTCTGCACGCCCTGGCTCACGGGGTGATCGGTATTGTTCAGGTGGCCCCACCTGATCGTGCGCTCCTGAATATCCTCGGCAGATGCGCCGACCGTCAGCGCCACGCAGATCGCCGTCGCAGACAGCGCCCGTGCCAACAAGCTCATCGATTCCTCCCCTATGCGAGCGAGCACGAACCGCGGCTTAAGCCATCTTTCGCGCCCTCTGGCCATTTAGAGATCATACATCAATTTACATGTCAAATGATGATAATAGTTTCATATGAGATTTTGGTAGACGTCAGGCACCTGATGTCTGCTATATTGCTGTCAACATTGATTGTTCGGCCTCCGCACGGAGCAGCGGCGATCGGGACGTGGGATCGAGAAAAGCATGACGGCAGTTGAGGAACGGCCCCTGTCGGCAGGCGACAGCGGCTATCGGCGCATTCGGTCCGACATCATTTTCGGGGTGCTCACGCCATCCGGGCGTCTCAGGCTCGACGCCATGAAGGAAGATTACGGCGTCAGCATCAGCACGTTGCGTGAGATCCTCAATCGCCTGACCTCCGAAGGTTTTGTGGTTGCCGAAGGCCAACGTGGATTCGAGGTGGCGCCCATCTCAATCCAGAATCTGCGGGAGCTCGCCGAACTGCGCATCCTGCTGGAGCATTATGCGATGGCTGAGTCGTTCCGCGCCGGGGACGTCGAGTGGGAGGGCCGCGTGGTTTCCGCGCACCACAAGCTGGCGGCCACCGAGCGAACCGTCCTCGCGGAGGGCGACGATCCCGAACTCCGCAAGCGCTATGACGGCGAATTTCACCAGGCGCTGATCTCTGCTTGCGGCTCGCGCGAGTTGATGCACACCCATTCGGTCGTGTTCGACAAATACTTCCGCTATGCGCTGCTCTATCGCGGCGCCGAGACAATCAACCAGCACAAGGCCTTGCTGGACTGCGCCCTGAAGCGCGACATCAGGACCGCCAGGGCCGTCCTCACCGACCACATCAATGGCTGCGTTGCGCATGCGTTGTCCTCCTGGAAGGAAAGCTGACCGCCCTCTCCCGTCAGGCCAATCAAGCCGTCGACGGCTGCAACAGGATTCCTGGATGACCCCGGACACCATCCCCGCGCATCGGGTTGAGACCGCGGTCGCCAGCGCGGATATTCTCGGCGAAACGCCATTGTGGTGCGACCGGTCCCGCAAGCTGTGGTGGATCGACATCGACGGTCAGCTTCATCAATCCTTCGATCCGGCGACGGGCACCCATCAGGTTTCCTCCTGCGATTGCCAATTCCTGGGCAGCCAGGCCCTGACGGCGGACGGCTCGCATCTCCTTGCGCGGGATCTGCGTCTCACCCGCGGCTCTTGCGACGATGCCTCTCCCAGTCAGTTCTGCGAGGTCGAACGTGGCCTGGACAACCGCCTCAACGACGGCCGCGTGGACGCCCGTGGCCGCCTGTGGATCGGCACCATGGACAATCAGCTGCATCGTCCGAACGGCTCGCTGTATCGCGTGACCGGCGACGGTGAGGTGGCGCGCATCTTCGGCGACGTCATCGTCACGAACGGAATTGCATTCTCGCCTGACAATCGCACGTTCTATTTCACGGACACGCGGCGATACTGCACCTGGATGTTCGACTTTGATGTCGATGACGGCGTGATCCGAAACAGGCGCTTGTTTGCAGACTATAGCGCTTCTCAGGAAAGACCTGATGGCGCGTGCGTCGATGCTGCCGGCGGGCTATGGACGGCTTTCTTTTCCGGCGGCCGGGTCGTGCGGTACCGGCCGGACGGGCAGATCGATACCATTATCCCGATGCCAGTGACCAATCCGACGTGCCTGTGCTTCGGAGGGAGCGATCTAAGAACGCTGTATGTCACGACGGCGAGAAAGTTCCTGGATCAGCGCCAGTTGAGCACCGAGCCTCAGGCCGGTCATGTCCTTGCCATTCACGGCGTCGCGCAGGGCCTTCCAGAACATCGCTTCGTTTAGCCCTACTCCGCCGGCGTGAGTTGCCGCTCATTCAGGCGCACCGCCGCGGTCCCGCGAACGCGGACCCGGGCGCGGCGCTTGCGCCACCAGATGACGACCCCCGTGACCGAGAGTGCGGCCACCACGAGGCCCATGATCGAGATCAGGATACGGCCGAACAGGCCGACGATGCGTCCCGAATGCAGCGGAAACTGCGCCTGCACGAAGATGTCGGCGGCGGTGCCGACCCAGGGCAGCCGTTCGCCGATCGGGCGGCCATCCTCGCTGTCGTAATAGAGCTGCGCTGGGCCGACGCCGCCGGCGCCGTGATCGTCGCCGGGGTGGAAGAAGGCGGCGGCATAGACGCCATGGGCCGGGCCGTAATTGACCGAGCCGACCGGAATCGTCCACCCTCGCGCCTTGCCGTCGGCCGCCGCGCGCGCGGCGATATCGGCGAAGGTGACCTTGGGCTCGATGGGGTCGTCGAGATCGCGATAAGGCCGCTGCTCATAAGGCGTCGGCGTATAATTCGAGACCATCTTCATCAGCGGCGAGAACACCTCGAAATAGAGGTTCAGCGAGAACGCCGTGAAGGCGATGACGAACAACAGGCTCCAGGTCCACAGGCTGAAGGCGCGGTGGATGTCGAAATTAATCCGATAGGCGCTGCCCGAGGTCTTGATGGTCCAGGCCGGTGCCCAGCGCGCCCAGAAGCCGCGCTCGAGCTGGCGCGTGACGGCAGGTGCGCGCGCCGCCTTCGCGCGCCGGCGCGAGGGCAGCGTCAGATAGAAGCCCACGAAGCAATCGATGGTCCAGATGATGGCGATCACGCCGAGCACGCGCATGCCCCAGCGGTCGCTGCCCCAGAACTCAGGGATGTGCATCGTGTAGTGCAGCTTGTAGAGAAACGAGACGAAGTTTTCCCGCGTCACCGGCCACACCGCGCCCCAATAGCGCCGGCCCAGCTCCGCGCCGGTGTTGGGATCGAGGAAGACCTGATTGTAGTCGAGCGAGTAACGCTTGCCGGTCGCGGGATCGATCCGCGGCATGACGAAGAACCACAGCGAGTGGCCCTCCTCCGGCGTCATGAAGAGGTAGACGACGCGCGCATGGGGATCGCGTTGCTCGATCATCTTGGCAAGCTCGATCGAGGGGATCGCCGGTCCCTTGCTGGAGACGTCGAACAGATGGCTGTTCAAGACGTCGTCGATCTCGTGATCCCAGGAGATGATCGCGCCGGTGATGCCGGAGAAGAACAGGAAGCCGGCCGTGAGCAGTCCCGCCCAGCGATGCAACTTGCCGAATATCGCTCTCATGGTTCAGATCTCGAAAAGCTTCCACGTCGTCATGCCCGGGCTTGTCCCGGGCATCCACGTTCTTCGTCCCGCGGGGCAAGGCGTGGATGGCCGGGACAAGCCCGGCCATGACGACCTCCCGTGCGTGTTCATCGGCCTCAATTTCACCCTCACCACCGGTATGTCAGCTTGCCGATGGCTTTCCGTCCCTCGGCATACATGCAGCCCGACAGGCTGTAGCAGGCGGCGACGTAACGCGTGTCGGCGAGATTGGTGACGTTCAGCGACAAGCGCCAATTGTCCCTGGTGTAGGCAACAAGCGCGTCGAGCACGGTCGCCGATCCTACCTTGAATGTATTGGCATCATCGCCCCAGGTCGCGCCGACATAGCGGATGCCGCCGCCGAACTGAAGGCCGGCGGCCGGCCCGTTCTGGAGCGTGTAGTCGCTCCACAGCGAAGCACGGTTGAGCGGCACGGTCACCGGCGCCTTGCCGACATTGACCGGGTCCTGCGTGACCATGGCATCGACATAGGCGTAGGCGGCACGCAGGTTCCAGCCGTCGGCCAGCGACATGGTGCCTTCGAGCTCGATGCCGCGCGATTTCACCTGCCCGGTCTGCTCGGCAAAGGTGCTTGCGGGCACGTAGACGACGACGTTGTCGCGCGTCAGGTCGAAGGCTGCGAAGGTGAACAGCGCGTTCCAGCCGAGCGGCTGGTACTTGACGCCCACTTCGTACTGCACGCCGGTCTCGGGATTGAGCATCTGTCCGGACGCACTGGTCGCAAGCACCGGCAGGAACGATTCCGAGTAGCTGAAATAGGGCGCGATGCCGTTGTCGAAATTGTACATCACGGCGGCGCGCCCGGTGAAGGCAGACGCATCCTTCGAGGACGAGGTGTTGGAGATACCGCTATCGAGCTGCGTCGTCACGAAATCCTGGCGGCCGCCGAGCTGGAACGAGAGCCGGCCGAGCTTGATCTGATCCTGCGCATACAGCCCGACCTGCGACTGCTTGACGCCTGTGTTGTCGTACATGCCCCCGAGGGTCCAGTCGTAGCTGTAGACCGGGTTGAAGACGTTGATCTCCGGCGCCGACGTCGTGACGGCAAAGGCGGTGTCGCGAAACGTGGTGTTGCGATAGTCGATCCCGACCAGGGTGGTATGGCTGAGGATGCCGGTGGTGAACTTGCCCTGGAGCTGGTTGTCCACCGCGAAGGAGTTGATGTACGAGTTGCTGTAGCTGCCGAAACGCCCAAGCTGTCCCGCCGCCTCGTCGGTATATCCGGTGCCGTAAAAGGTCTTTTCCTCGTTGTGCTGATAGGCGTAACGCAGGTTCTGCCGGAACGTGATGTTGTCGGTGAAATTGTGCGAGAGCTGGTAGCCGGCGGTCGCAATCTCGGTGTTGAAGGCGTTGAAGCTCGGCACGCCCGCAAAGAAAGAGACCGGGATGGTACGGCCGTTGTTCGGCCACACCGTGCCCGAGGCCGGCAGGAACTGCAGGCCCCACCCTGCCCGATCCCGCTGGTAATTGGCCAGGATCGTGATGGTGGTGTCCTCGTTCGGCTTGAAGGTAACGGCGGGCGCGATGAAGACGCGGTTGTCCTTGGTGAAGTCGACCTGGGTTTCGCCGTCGCGAACAACGCCGGTCAGGCGCCACAGCACCGTGCCTTCCTTGTTGACGGCACCGCCCATGTCGAACTGGCCCTGATAGCGGTTGAAGCTGCCGCCGGAGATCGAGACCTCGCCGAACTGCTGCGCCGTCGGCAGCTTGGTCACGTAGTTGAGGATGCCGCCCGTGCCGCTGCCGCCATACATCGCCGAGGACGGCCCCTTGAGAACCTCGAGGCGCTCGGCGCCGTAGGGATCGAGACCGTTGAAGTGCACGTAGTTGCTGGAGGGAATCCGCAAGCCGTCGACGTAGAGGCCCGACATGGTCGTGTCGAAGCCGCGGATCTGGAGGGCGCCGAAGCGGGTGTCCGAACCGCCATTGACGTCACCGCTGACACCGGCGGTGTAGCGCAGTGCCTCGCCGATCGAGACCGCGCCCTGGTTCCTGACCTGATCGGGGGTGACGACGGACACCGACTGCGGGGTTTCGATCAGCGGGGTATCCGTCTTGGTGGCGGTGCCGCTCCTTGTGGCGACGAAGCCGCGCACTGGCCCATTGGCGCGTTCGCCCGTGGCGCCGTTCGATGCGGCCGACTGGGCTGGCGCGGCCTGTTGCGCGGGAGAGCGACGATTGGCGCGCGAGGTCCGCGTCGCTGCCCTTCGCGACGGAGCGATCGCCGCAGGACGGGCGCGCTGGGCCGGCGCGTCGACGGTGACAGCGGGAATCTGCGTCTGGGCCTCCACGGAACCGAAGGGAACAACGAGGGAAAACGTGCTGACCGCGCCGAGGAGGAGCATCTGGATCTGTCGACGACGCGCGTCCTCACGCGAAGAAAGTTGGAAGTCGGTCACGTCTCTTGAGCCCCACGCACTGCCGGCTTTGCCGGTATCATTTTTGAAGTCCCGCCCTAACTCAGGGGGTTTCGGAGTGCGATAGGAACAGCGTTAGAATCTCTCCAGACATGTGCTCAGCACGTGCGACGAATGCACTCACGGCGAATGAGGCCCAAGATGCCGCGCTGCCGTCGCATACGAGAGGCACCAATCACGGCCATCTCGATGCCTTCGCATTTGGAATGCTTCCAGATGAAAACATTCCCTCACTTTTAGGCAATGGTCGGAAATGTTCAGGCCTAGGTCTTCCCGGCGTTACAGCACGATTCGTTGGGAGCATTGCTTGCTCCCGCCAGCACGCTGCGGCTGTTGCGATCCGGCGGAATGTCGCCCGCGGCATTGGCGGTGAAGAATCCGGTCGGCTTCAGCATGAAGCCGGCATATTCGACCGGCATGATCGGAAAGTCCTCGGGCTTGCAGACATGGGTGTGGCCGAACGAGTGCCACACCACGATGTCGGCATTCTCGATGTCGCGGTTCTGCGCGGCATAGCGCGGCAGGCCGTCGCCGCCCGCATGGACGTTGGGATAATCGCCGCTGGCGTATTTTTCGCTCGGGTCGAACGCGGTCACCCAGACGTGCTTCGTGGCAAAGCCGCCGCGGCTGCGCACATAGCTGCCCTCCTGCGCCAGCATCAGCGGGCTCGGATTGACCACGAGCTTGTAGGCTGGAGCATTGCCGACAGAATTGGTCTCGCTGGGATTGCTGATCTTCCAGAACCGCCCGGTCTCGCCGTTGGCGATCGCCGCTGCATCGCGCTCGCGCGACAGCACGCGCGTGGTGGTGTCGAACACGTTGCCGTGCGGATTGTCGTGGCCCCATGGCCGCGGCACGAAGTCGTGCTCGGTGACGGTATTGCCGCCGCCGTCGAGGTCCATGTGCAGGCGCGCGTTGAAGAAGTGCTGATGCGTCGGTCCGCCCAGATTGTCGTCGACCATACCGCCCCATTTGTATGTCTCGCCCGGCTGCACGGCGGCAGTCTGAATGATGCCGGTGAGCTTGGTCTCGAGCTGGATCGTGCCGTCCTGGTAAAGATACCAGTAGAAGCCGTAGTCGTAATTGCCGACGGTCGCGAAAAACGAGATCACGAGCCGCCGAGATCGGCGAACCTCGAACAGGCCGTTGCGGAATTCATAGTGCTTCCAGGCAATTCCGTAGTCTTCTTCATGCATGCAGATGGCGTTCTGCATGACGAAGGGCTCGCCCCTGCTGTCGGCAGCCGGCACATCGAAATAGTGGATGTTGCCGAGGCAGTCGCAGCCAAGTTCGAGCGCGTTGGCGAGCATGCCGAGGCCGTATTCGCCGGCATCGAACGCCGACTTCCAGAAATGATTGGCGGTCGGGTCGGCGTAAGGCACCACCATCTCGGTAACGCTGGCGCGATGAATCAGCGAGCGCTTGCGTGCACCGTCCTGGTAGGCGAGCTGATACAGCACGAGGCCCTCGCGAGGCGTGAAGCCGACGCGAAAACTCCATTTCTGCCAGTCGACCTTCCAGCCGTCGACGCGAAAGCTCGCGCCCTCGGGCTGTTCGATGTGCAGCGGCTTGATGTCGGTGCGCCGGTCCGTGACCTCATGCGCGCCGTAGTTTCGCTTCTTGCGCGGGATCGGCACGATCGGATCCTCGTCGGTGAGGTCGATGACCTTGCCGCCGATCAGATCGACGACCGCGACCACACCCTCGATCGGGTGTGCGTAGCCGTTGTCCTGGAGATGCTCGCGGAAATAGCTGACGGCGCGCACGATGCGCGCGCCGCGCTCGAACTCGTTGTCGAAGAAGCCCGAGGAAAACGGGTCGACCTGAACCAGCTCGATGTCCTTGTCGCTGAGCCCGCGCCGCTGCATCGCTGCACGCCAGCCGGGATCTGCCTTCACCACCGCCTCGCATTTGAAGAACTCTTCCAGCATCACCGGCGGCTGCCCATAGGGCGCCTCGCGGTTGGGGATGAGCTTGCGATCGACGATCTCGCCCCGGCCGAGATCGACGATGTGCTCGATCGCTTCCCCGGTGACGACATCCAGCGTCAGCACGAAGGCGCGGCGCGGAAGCCCTGATCCGCCCGCGGCCAGCTCCTGCTTGGTAGGCTCCTCCAGCCGCACCGTCGGGAAGCGGCAGTTCTCGGGTGAAGCCACGGCGGCGCGCACCATCGTGCAGGCGGTCGTGATCTCCGCCGCGGTCAGCGGGTCGAGCGAATGCGGTGCGGTAGCTTGCGCGGACGATTTGGATGTGACGGTGTCGAGCATGATGGAGTCCGGAGGTCAGCGCGGAGCGAGATGCGCGGTGATGGTGCGGAAGGCGGCGAACCAGCGCAGGTCGATCGGTACGTCCATCGCCTTCGGCTGCGTCGCGAGCTTGACGATGACGGTGTCCGAGTCCAGGTCGACATAGAGCAACTGACCATGGATGCCGATCGCCGTGAGCGCGTTGCGCGACGGATCGATCGTGAACCATTTGCTGCGGTAGCGCGCGCCCGGGAAGAATTCGGCGAGGTCGCCGTCGGCCCAAGCCTTGGGATCGCCGTTTTCACGGATGTCGTCGATCCACCAGCCGGGCACCACCTGTCGTCCCTGGACGGCGCCACGGCAACGGATCATCTCGCCAAAGCGCATGAGATCGCGCGCGGTGACGGAGAGGCCGCCGGCAATGCGGCCCATGCCGTGGCTATCGAGTGTCAGGGAGCCGTCTTCCTCCGCGCCCATCGGCTGCCACAGATATTCGGACAGAATATGTTGGTAAGGCATGCCGCAGGCGCGCTCATAGACCCAGCCGAGCACTTCGGTGTTGGGCGAGACGTAATGGAACACTTTGCCATGCGGTTTTCCTGTCCCGCGTAGCGTGGTGAGATAGGCACGCTGGTGACCGGCTTCGACGCCCGGCGGCGGCATGTCCCATCCCGAGGAAAAGCGATAGCGCGCGACATCGCCTGAGGGGTCCTCGTAATCCTCCTCGAACTTGATGGCGACGGCCATGTCGAGGAGATTGCGGACGGTGCAGCCGCCGTAGACCGAGGTCTCCAGCTCTGGCACGTAGCGCACTACCCTCGCCTCGGGATCGACCAGTCCACGTGCCGCCAGCACGCCGCCCAAGGTGCCGGCGATCGCCTTGCTGATGGAGCAGATCAGATGCGGCGTGGCCGCACTCATGCCGTCGCCATACCATTCGTGGATCAGCGTGCCCTGGTGCATCACGAGCAGCGTGTCCGCGAAGGTTTCGCGCAAGGTTGCCTCGACCGTGGTGGGCGTGCCGTCGGGCGCCGTGAAGCCGAGCTTTACCAGCTCACGCGGCGCGCTGGTGATGGCGCTGGGATTGGCCGACCGGCGAACCTCGGCCGTTGGCAGGACTTCGCGGGTGTGGGTGAAGCCCCAACGGATCGCGGGATAGCTGCGCCAGTTGGCGCGCGTCACCAGGGCCTCGGGCGCCGGCGGGCTGCCACGCATGATTTCGGTCGGCCGCATCTCGATCCTCCGCGAAGCGCCACCAGCGGCCCTGCTGGGACGGTTAGCGAGCAAGACTGCGCCCGGGCACCACCGGGCGTTATCGAGATCCGGCAATATTTTGCTGGACACGGGCGATGGCCATGCCCAGTCTTGCGAGGTTCTCGCTAAAATTCGCCTGGCAAATTTCGACGCGCTGTCATGGCCTTAAGTGCAACTCCTACGATTCAGGACTCGGCCGCCAGCCTGTTCCAGGCCAGCAGCACGGACGTTGACGAGCACTGCGCCGCGCTCGGCCGCTGGCGCCTGAGCTACGATCAGATCAGCGCCGGCGCGTTCAAGGGCAGTTTCACCCAGCTCTCCCTGCCCCGGCTCGACGTGTTTCGCGAGATCACCAGCCAGCAGGTCCGCCAATACGGCCAGTTGGGTGCCGGCAGCTTTGGCATTGGCCTGCCTTGGCACGGTGACGGCGAGATCAATTGCGACGGAGCGAACGCGACGGGCGCGCAGGTGATCGCCTGCATCGATGCCGAGGTCGACATGTGCACGCCGAAGGCCTTCGAGCTGCGCGGCGTCGTCGCCAGCGCGGCGCTGATCGAGCAGCTTGCCGCCAGTCTCGACATCGCGCTGCCGCGCCGCGCCTGGCATCGGTTGCAGGTGATCGAGATGGCGGAGGCGCCGGTCGCGCGGCTGCGCGCGCATCTCACCGCAATTCACGAGACCATCACGACCGCACCCGGGCTGTTTGACGATCCTGCGACACGGCAGGCGCTGGAGGATGCCCTTCTCGTCGAGATCATGGACATGCTGCCGACGGCACGGCCGAGCGATCCCGGCCGCAGCGCCGCGGCGCGCAGGCGCACCGTCGATCGCGCCCGCGAGCTGATGCACGGCAGCGGCGACCGCTCGCTGTCGTTGTTGGAGGTCTGCACGGCGGTCGGCGCCAGCCCGCGCAAGCTCGGCTATTGCTTCCAGGAGGTCTTGGGCACGAGCCCGATGCACTATTGGCGCGCGATGCGGCTGAACCGGGTCCGGCGCGACCTGAAACGCGCCGGCGGCGCCGGGACGTCCATCTACGACGTCGCCGTGCAGCACGGCTTCTGGCACTTCAGCCAGTTCTCGCTCGACTATAAGCGCCACTTCGCCGAGTTACCCTCGGAGACGCTGCGGCGGGCGAGGCGTGCCGCGTGATCCGGCTCAATGATGCCGCAGCCGGCGGTTGACCCGGCGCGCCAGATAGTCGCCGGCGCTCTGAACGAGCTGCACCAGCGCAATCAGCACGACGACAACGGCCAGCATCATCTCCGGCATGAAGCGCTGATAGCCGTAGCGGATGCCGAGGTCACCCAAGCCCCCGCCGCCGACCGCGCCGACCATCGCGGAATAGCCGAGCAGACTGACCACTGCGAGCGTCAGCGCCAGCAACAGGCCCGGCAGCGCTTCGGGGATCAGCACCTTGAACACGATCTGAAGCGGCGAGGCGCCGAACGAGGACGCGGTCTCGATCAGGCCGCCATCGACCTCGCGGATGGCAGCTTCGACCAGACGCGCGATGAACGGCGCCGACGCAATCGTCAGCGGCACGATCGCCGCACTCGATCCGATCGAGGTGCCGGCAATAAGGCGCGTGAACGGGATGATGGCGACGACCAGGATGATGAACGGCGTCGACCGCGTTGCATTGACGACGATGCCGAGCACGCGATTGACGAAGGGAGCCGCGAACAGCTCGCCCTTCCGGCTGGTTGCGAGGAAGACGCCGAGCGGCAGGCCGAAGGCGGTGCCGAGCAGCGCCGCAATGCCGACCATGTACAGGCTCTCGAAGGTCGCCTGGATGATCAGGTTGATGAGTTCAGGCGACATAGCCGAGACGCTCCGCCGGGAATTGATGTTGAGAGAGCCAGGCGAGCGTCCGCGTCACCGCGTCCTCGCCGCTGGACATACCGAAGGGAATGCCGAGAACGAGCGAGCCCACAGGCTGGCCGCCGATCTCGTCGATGCGGGCCGACAGCAGCGACACGTCGAGGCCGAGCTCGCGGGCGAGCCGCGCGACCAGGGTGTCGCCGGCCCCTGCCCCGCGCACCTGAAGGCGGATCACAGCCTGTCCACCGGCCGACGGCTCCGCCACGATCCGGCTCGCCAGCGAGACCGGCAAGCTATCGCCGATGACCTCGGCCAGGAAGGACTGCGTGATGGGATGCCTGGGCTGAGTGAAGATGTCGGCGACATCGCCGCTTTCGACCACATGGCCGGCATCCAGCACCACGACTTCCTTGGCGAGTTGGCGCACCACGGACATTTCGTGGGTGATCAGCACGATGGTCACCCCGAGCTCGCGGTTGATGTTCGCCAGCAGATCGAGGATCGCGCGCGTCGTCTGCGGATCGAGTGCGGAGGTCGCCTCGTCCGACAGCAGCACGCTCGGCCGTGTCGCCAGCGCGCGGGCGATGCCGACGCGCTGCTTCTGGCCGCCGGAGAGTTCTGACGGATAACGGTCATGCTTGTCGGCAATGCCGACGAGCGCGAGCAGATCAGTGACGCGGGCCTTGATATCGGCCTTGGCCCAGCCGGCGATCTCCAGCGGCAGCGCAATGTTGTCGGCCGCTGTGCGCGACGACAGCAGATTGAAATGCTGGAAGATCATGCCGATCGAGCGCTGCGCCAGACGCAGCTCACGGCCCGCCAGCGCCGAGATATCGCGGCCGTCCACGATCACGCGTCCGGTGGTCGGCTTCTCCAGCCCGTTGATCAGCCGCACCAGGCTCGACTTGCCGGCGCCGGAGCGGCCGATCACCCCGGTGATGGAACCGCGCGGTATCGCGAAGTCGATGTCTTGCAGCGCGTTGACGCCGGGCTTGCCGCGGTAAGCCGGATAGGTCTTCGAGATCCCGGCGAAACGGACCATCGCGTCCGGCTCAGCTGTGGCAGTTGAAATCGCTTCAGGCGGCGCTATCGGCTGTCCGACGGCGAGCGATTGATGAGCGTTCATGGAGACGGCCTTCATGCACAATAGTTCTCTCGCCCACCCGAAAAGGCAAACGAGGAGCCGGGTCGCATCAGCGACTGGGGGTGGAACAGCAGCAAACGTCTCAAAGGGGCACGCGCTGCACCGCAGCACGCACCATCGCCTTTTCCAGTCTTTCTTGCAATGTCAGATATTTGCGAGGAGTTGGACGAAGATTCCCCGATCTCCCCCCGGAGAAGAATATTCCTTCGCCCGGGGAGATCAGCCTCCCGCCGGGCTCATCCCATCTGCAACCAGGGTAGCACGATCAGCAGGAGCCCGGCGAAATAGAGCAGCCCGAAGATCAGGCCAAAACCCCAGAATTGGCCCTTTCCGATATAGCCGCTGCCGAAATACATCGGCGCGGGTCCGGTCGCGTAAGGCGAGATCACGCCCATCAGGCCGAGCGAGTACATGCAGAGCATGGCGAGCGTCGTGACCGGCAGACCGGGGATGCCCGATCCAACCGCGAGCACGACCGGCAGCACGGCGGCGGCATGCGAGGTGATGCTCGAGAAGAAATAGTGGATCCAGAAGAACAGCGCGACCAGCAGCAGCATCGCGGTCGACGGCGACAGCCCGGCGAGCGGTTTTGCGTATTCGGTCGCGAACCATTTGATGAAGCCGATCTCGTTGAGGCCGGAGGCCAGCGTCAGCAGCGAGGTGAAATAGAAGAACACCTCCCAGGCGCTCTTCTCGCTGACGATGTCGGCAAACTCGATCACGCCGGTCACCAGCATCAGCGAGATCACGATGAACACGACGGTGGTCGCATTGACGAAGTTCGAGCCGAGGACGGGGACATGAATGTCCGGGCTCGAGCCAGCAATCCACAGGAACATCGCGAGCACGATCAGCCCAAGCATGATCCACTCGTTGCGCGACATCGGGCCCATCTCGGCGAGTTCCTTCGCCGCCCATTCGGAGATCTCCGGGCTGCGTTTCACCTCGGGGCGGCACATCGCGTAGCTGAGCAGCGGAACGAGCACCATCAGGAGAATGCCGAGCGGCGCGAAGCCGAGAAACCACTGGCCCCAGCTGACCTCGACCCCGACCGTCTTCTTGGCGATAGCCAGCGCCGCCGCGTTGGGCGCAAGCGCCGTGAAGAACAGCGAGCTGGTGACGGCGGTCGCGGCGAACGCCGTCCACATCACGTAGGTGCCGATCCTGCCGGCGGTCGGCCCCGGCTCGGAGCCGTAGATGCGCGGGATGTTGCTGATGATGGGATAGACGATGCCGCCGCTGCGCGCGGTATTGGACGGCGTCGCCGGCGCGAGCAGGAAGTCCGACATCGCCACCGCATAGCCGAGGCCGAGCGTATTGCGGCCAAGGCGCTGCACCAGCACCAAGGCAATACGCCGGCCGAGCTGGCTCTTGCGATAGCCGATCGAGAACACGAAGGCGCCGACGATCAACCAGACCGTGCTCTCGGCAAAGCCTGCCAGCATCCAGCGCAGCGACTTGGTCGGATCGGGATCGATATAGCCAGCGACGCCCGCGACAGTCAGGCCGATGAATCCGACCGCGCCGACCGGCATCGATTCCAGGATGAGCCCGGTGATGACGGCCGCGAACACCGCGAAATAGTGCCACTGATTGACGTTGAGCCCTGAGGGCACCGGCCACAGATAGATGGCCAGCCACACCACGAGCGGTGCGATCAGCTTCCAGCGAAACCCTTTTGCTCCAGGCGCCTGTGAACCAGTGGCCATGAGCCCTCCCCTCGATTGCCGTCACATCGTGCGCCCGTTGTCCGGGCTGCTTTGTCCCTGCGCGGCGTATACGGATTGTCCGCGATGCGATCAATGGTCTGACGTCGGTTTCTACCGCCCCTTGAAGCGCGGCTTGCGGCGAGCCAGGAACGCCTCGACGCCCTCCTTGTGATCCTCGCTGAAGCCAGCGAGCGCGAACTGGTCGACGTCCATGTGGCTGGCGAGATCATCGAGCGCATGCGCGAGCCGGTTGACGGTGAGTTTCGTCATCGCCACAGAGAGCGGCGGCTGCGCCGCGACTTTCCGGGCGAGATCCATGGCGGCGTCGAACGCATGGCCGGGATCGACGACGTGCTCCACCAGACCCCATTCATAGGCTTCCTCCGCAGAGATGCGCTGATCGGCCAGGATCACGGCCTGCTTGGTGCGGGCGGGCCCGATCAAATGCAGCATGCGCGGGATGCTCTGCCAGCTCATGTTCATGCCGAGCCCGATCTCGGGCACGCGCAGATGGGCATCGCTGCCCATGACACGGAAGTCGAGCGCAACGGCCAGCGCCACGCCACCGCCGACGCAAAAGCCCTCGATCGCCGCGATCGTGATCTGCTCCATCTCCTGCCAGGCGTGGGTGAGACGTGGTCCGAGCTTGAGGTGCCGCCGCAAGATGCCGAGATCCATGTCCTTGCGCGCGCGTCCCTCGGCATCCTTCAGGTCGAAGCCGGCGCTGAATGCGCTCGCGCTGCCTGTCAGCACCACGACGGAGGTCGCAGCATCATCCTCGAAGCTGCGCGCGGCCGCGGTGAGCTGGCGCAGCGCCTCCGGCGACAGCGCATTGATGCCGTCGCCGCGGTCGAAACGCACCACCGCGATCCGTCCCTCGGGCCCGAGGCCCTTTTCGATCTTCACGTAGTCCGTCACCAACGTCTCCCACTCTGCCGTGCGGCGATGCTAGCCTACATCCGGCCTCACGAATATGGGACCCGGTTGCGCCGCAACGCATACTCGACAGGCAGGGCCCATTGCCCCTATCTTCCAGACCATGAGCCACGATCACGACCATCACTACGACCACGATCATTCCGAATTGTCGGAGACCGAGCTGCGCGTGCGCGCGCTCGAGACCATCCTGACCGAAAAAGGCTATGTCGAGCCCGCCGCGCTCGACGCCATCATCCAGGCCTATGAGACCAAGATCGGCCCGCACAACGGCGCGCGCGTCGTCGCCAAGGCCTGGGCCGATCCGGCGTTCAAGGCGGCGCTGCTCGAGGATGGCTCCAAAGCCATCGGCACGCTCGGCCATGTCAGCCGCGTCGGCGACCATCTCGTCGTGGTCGAGAACACGCCGCGGCGGCACAACATGGTCGTGTGCACGCTGTGCTCCTGCTACCCCTGGGAAATGCTCGGACTGCCGCCGGTCTGGTACAAGGCTGCGCCCTACCGGTCCCGTGCCGTGAAGGATCCACGCGGCGTCCTCGCCGATTTCGACGTCACCCTGCCGAAGGACATGGAGATCCGGGTCTGGGACTCGACGGCAGAGACCCGCTTCCTGGTGCTGCCGATGCGCCCCGAGGGCACCGAGGGCTGGAGCGAGGAGCAGCTCGCCGAGCTCGTCACGCGTGATTCCATGATCGGGACCGGCTTTCCCAAAACACCGGGAGCCCCCTCTTGAACGGCGTGCACGACATGGGCGGCATGGACGGGTTCGGCAAGGTTGAGCCGGAAGCCAACGAGCCGATGTTCCACGAGGAATGGGAATCCCGCGTGCTGGCGATGGTGCGCGCGATGGGCGCGGCCGGCGCCTTCAACATCGACACCTCGCGCTTTTACCGCGAAACGCTGCCGCCGCATGTCTACCTGTCGAGTTCCTATTACAAGAAATGGTTTCTCGGGCTCGAGGAGATGCTGATGGAGAAGGGCTACCTCACGAGGGACGAGGTCGCCGCCGGCCATGCGATGCAGCCCGCAAAGACGCTCAAGCACGGCAAGTTCGATCTTGGTCAGGTCGAGCGCATCATGGTGCGCGGCAAGTTCGCCCGCCCTGCCCCCGCGCCCGCGAAATTCAGCATCGGCGATCGCGTACGCGCCAGGAACATTCATCCGGCCACGCACACCAGGTTGCCGCGCTATGTGCGCGGCCATGTTGGTGTCGTCGAGCTGAACCACGGCTGCCATGTGTTTCCGGATTCCGCAGCGATGGAGCTCGGCGAAAATCCCCAATGGCTCTACACCGTCGTGTTCGAAGGCCGTGATCTCTGGGGCGAGGATGGCGATCCCACGCTGAAGGTCTCAATTGATGCCTTCGAGCCCTATCTGGATCCGGCATGATGAGCGGTAGCGCCGCTGCCGCCGCGACAGCGGCGATCCCGAGCATTCCGCGCGACGACGACGGCCCGGTGTTCCGCGCGCCCTGGGAGGCGCACGCCTTCGCAATGGCATTGAGGCTGCACGAGCGCGGCGTGTTCACCTGGCCGGAATGGGCAGCTAGCCTCGCCTCCGAGATCAAGCGCGCGCAGGCCGCCGGCGACCCCGACACCGGCGAGACTTACTACCTGCACTGGCTCGCGACGCTCGAAGGATTGATCGCACGCAAGGGCGTCGCGTCGATGGATACGCTGCATCGCTATCGCGATGCCTGGGACCACGCCGCGGACCGGACCCCGCACGGCAAACCGATTGAGCTGCGGGAGGAGGATTTTCGGTAGCTCCCACCACACGCCGTCATTGCGAGCGGTTCGCTCTCGTGTCCCTGACAAGCTGCAACGCGCAAGCGTTGCGGCGCAGAGCCGGGACCCAGATGGCGACACGATACGTTACGGAAACATGGGCCCCGGCTCTGCAGCGCACCGCTGAAGAAGCGCTGCGCTGCGTCCGGGGCACGAGAGAAGAGTACGGCGATCACTTCCCCGCCACGAACTCCCGCCACCCCTTCGCCCGCAGGCTGCATGCCGGGCATTCTCCGCAGCCATAACCCCAATCGTGCTGGGCGCCGCGTTCGCCGAGATAGCAGGTGTGGGAGTGCTCGCGGATGAGATCGACCAGCCCCTGGCCGCCGAGATCCTGCGCGAGCTGCCACGTCGCGGCCTTGTCGATCCACATCAAGGGCGTATGCAGCTCGAACTCTCTGGCCATGCCGAGCGAGAGCGCGGCCTGCATGGCGCGGACGGTGTCGTCGCGGCAATCGGGATAGCCGGAATAATCGGTCTCGCACATGCCCCCGACGATATGTGTGATGCCGCGCCGGTAGGCCAGCGCCGCCGCGAAGGTCAGGAACACCAGATTGCGGCCGGGCACGAAGGTGTTGGGCAGTCCGTCGGCGCCCATCGCGATCGCGACGTCGCGCGTCAGCGCGGTCTCGGACACCGCCGCCAGCGTCGGGATCGACAGCGTGTGGCTTTCGCCGAGCTTTGCGGCCCAGTCCGCGCGTAGCGCTTTCACGCCGTCGAACAGCCGCTCGCGACAGGCGAGCTCAATGGCGTGGCGCTGACCGTAGTCGAAGCCCAGCGTCTCCACGCGCGCGAAGCGGCTCAGCGCCCAGGCAAGGCAGGTGGTGGAATCCTGGCCGCCGGAAAACAGCACCAGCGCGGTTTCGGAGGAAAATGCGTCACTCATGGCCCGCGCTTTAGCATTGCAGGCCCTGCCCGCCAATCGGTGGAAATCGGCCCGTTGCGCACGCCCACGCTGGGAACGGCGGCCCGCTTTTGGCATAAGACTGGGACCCAGGAGAGCGCCCCGCAATGACCCCTTCCCGCGATATTTCCCGCCTGATCGAGATCATGGCGGCGTTGCGCACGCCGGTGACCGGCTGCCCCTGGGACCTTGAACAGGATTTTGCGACGATCGCGCCCTATACGATCGAGGAGGCCTATGAGGTAGTCGAGGCCATCACCCGCGGCGATCTCGACGATCTCCGCGAGGAGCTCGGCGACCTTCTGCTCCAGGTGGTGTTCCACGCCCAGATGGCGTCGGAGCAGAACGCATTTGCTTTTGGTGACGTCGTCGAGGCCATCACCCGCAAGATGATCCGGCGCCATCCCCATGTCTTCGCGGACAAGGACGGCAACCTCGCCTCCTCCCACGTCAAGGAGGTCTGGGACCGCATCAAGGCGGAGGAGAAGGCCGAGCGCGCCGCACGCCGGCCGGCGGAGGAAGTGCCGGCGCACACATCGCTGCTGTCGGGCGTGAAGGCCGGCCAGCCCGCGCTGACGCGCGCCATGGAGCTGCAGCGCAAGGCTTCCACCGTCGGCTTCGACTGGAACGACCCGCGCGCGGTGCTGCAAAAAATCCGCGAGGAAGCCGACGAGATCGAGGCCGCGCTCGACCGCAACGACAAGCTGGAGATCGCCGAAGAGACCGGCGATCTGATGTTCGCGCTCGTCAATCTCGCCCGCCATGTCGACGCCGATCCGGAAGCAGCCTTGCGCGCGACGAACGCGAAATTCGAGCGGCGGTTTGCCTATATCGAGCGAGCCCTGGAGGCACAGGGCCGGACGCTCGAACAGGCGTCGCTTGCGGAGATGGACGCGCTGTGGAACGCGGCGAAGACGGCTAAGTGATGCAAGGACGCGCCATGGAAATCAGACAGGACGATCCGAAGGCGCCGCATGTCGCCGATCTGCTGGCACATCATCTGGAAGAACTCCGCAGCGTCATGGGTGAGCACGCGCAGGCGCTGGATGCGAGCGGTCTGTCGGCTCCGACCGTGACGTTCTGGACGGTTTGGCACGGCGATGTGCTGGCTGGCTTCGGTGCCCTGAAGCGGCTGGATGAGGCACTCGGCGAAGTGAAGTCGATGCGCGCCGCGCCGGCCGCGCGTGGGACCGGGGTCGGTCGCGCTATCCTGCTCCACATCATCGCCGAAGCCCGCAAGCGAGGCTACGCGCGTCTCAGCCTGGAGACCGGCACAGCGCCGCTGCACGTTCCCGCCGTCGCGCTCTACCGCAGCGTCGGCTTCGTCCCCTGTGAGCCGTTCGCCGACTACCAGGCGAGTCCGCACAACCAGTTCATGAGCCTCGACCTGTCGAGGTGATTCTCTCCGCCGTAGCCCGGATGGAGCGCAGCGCAATCCGGGGCCAATCTGTCCGAACGCGAGAATCCCGGACTACGCTTTCGCTCCATCCGGGCTACTGAGCCGCTGGCCTTAGGCCGACAGACGCGGCACGGCGTCGAACCGGTTCACCACGATATCCCGCTTGGTCTCGTCCACACGCACGGTCATGTCGAAGCGGCCGTCGTGCAGCTCTTTCGCCAGCACCTCGGCATTGCGATGCAGCCAGCTGATGCCGGCGCCGTCGGCAGCGTCGATGGAGAGATCGAGCGTGGTACGTTTTGCGGCGAGACGCTCCTCGATCGCGGCGAGAAGTGCATCGACGCCCTCGCCCGATACGGCCGAGACCAGCATCGCCGGGTGATCTTCGGGCCTGCGCGCGGCGATGTTCAAGAGCTCTTCGCGCTGTTCGGTATCGTAGCGGTCGATCTTGTTCCAGACCTCGATGATGCGGCCTGAATCATCGGGGTTGATGCCGAGCTGGCGCAGCACGGCGTCAACGTCGCTCTGCTGCGCTTCGGCATCCTCGTGCGAGATGTCACGGACATGGAGAATGACGTCGGCCTCCAACACCTCTTCCAGCGTGGCGCGGAAGGCGGCGACGAGCTGGGTCGGCAGGTTGGAGATGAAACCGACCGTATCCGACAGCATCGCCTTGCCGCCATGCGGCAGGCTCAGCGCACGCAACGTCGGATCGAGGGTGGCGAACAGCATGTCGGCAGCCTGCACGTCGGCACGCGTCAGGCGGTTGAACAGCGTCGACTTGCCGGCATTGGTGTAACCGACCAGCGCCACGACGCGATACGGCACGCGCTGGCGTCCGGCACGATGCAGCCGGCGCGTCGCCTGCACCTTCTTCAGCTCACTCTCAAGCTTGGAGATGCGCTCCTGGATCAGGCGGCGGTCGGCCTCGATCTGCGTCTCGCCGGGACCGCCCATGAATCCGAAGCCGCCGCGCTGGCGCTCCAGATGGGTCCAGGAGCGGACGAGGCGCGAGCGCTGGTAGTTGAGATGCGCGAGCTCGACCTGGAGCGAACCTTCCCGTGTCTTGGCGCGGCGGCCGAAGATTTCCAGGATCAGCCCCGTGCGGTCGAGCACCTTGGCGTGCAATTCCTTCTCGAGATTGCGCTGCTGGATCGGCGCCAGCGCGCAATCCATCACGACGAGTTCGACGTCGAGGGTCTTGATCAGCGCAGCGATCTCCTCGACCTTGCCCTTGCCGATATACGTCGCAGGCCTGATCTGGCTGATCGGCGCGATGATGGCGTCGGCAATCACAAGGTCAATCGCGCGCGCGAGGCCCGCGGCTTCATCAAGCCGGGCCTCGGCGTCACGCAAGACGTGAGTTTCCGATTGCGCGTCGGCATTGCCCGCGCGCACTCGCAAATAGGGACCGATGACAAGCACCCGCCCCGTCTGCTTAGCCCCTGCCGACCGCGGACGGTCGGCATCCCCGTCGAAATTCCGGGGTTCCAATCAGATCACTCTCAAGCCGGCTGATCCTCGCCGCCTTCGAACAACTGAATCGGTGCGCCCGGCATGATGGTCGAGATCGCGTGCTTGTAGACAAGCTGCGAATGACCGTCGCGCCGGAGCAGCAAACAGAAATTGTCGAACCAGGTCACGATGCCCTGGAGCTTCACTCCGTTGACCAGAAAGATCGTCAGTGGCGTTTTGGTTTTGCGAACGTGATTAAGGAAGGTGTCCTGTAGGTTTTGTGCGCGGTCTGCCGCCATTGTTTTTTTCTCGCTTTGAGTTTCTTTTTATTGCGCCGGTTGCGGCCCTCTTTGTGATGTCCGGGGCCTCTCCCGGTTGCCGTTCCTCATGAGATCCCCCTCGGAAGGAACAGCTGTGCGATTAGAGGACAGGTGGGCCTTTTAGGCAAGCCGCTTCACGCGGCAGGGCACGCCGTATTGCCCCGAAAGACTACGGAAATCGATGACTTTCCTTACCTATTCCCGAGGTGTAACGGCACCCCGGCGTCGTTAACCGACACCGAGCGCCTTCAGCTTCCGATGCAGCGCCGAACGTTCCATGCCAACGAACTCGGCCGTTCGAGAAATATTTCCTGAAAAACGGCTGATCTGTGCAATCAAATAGTCGCGCTCGAACACTTCCCGCGCTTCGCGCAGCGGCAGGCCCATGATGTGCTCGCCGTTGTTGCTGGTCGGCATCGCCGGCACCATGGAGCCGACGTCCTGCGGCAGCATGTCGGCCGTGATGATGACCTCGGGGCCACCCGCAGCCAGAATCATGACTCTCTCAACGTTGTTGCGGAGCTGGCGTACATTGCCCGGCCAGACATGCGATTGCAGCACCGCCATCGCGTCCTGCCCGATCTGCCGCTTGGGCAGACCGCTGCCGGCCGAAATCTGCTCCATGAAGTAGTCGATCAATTCCGGAATGTCCTCGCGCCGCTCCGAGAGCGCGGGCACCCGGATCGGCACCACCGAGAGCCGATGATAGAGGTCCTCGCGGAAATGGCCGGCCGCGATCTCCTCTTCAAGATTACGCGCGGTCGAGGAGATGATGCGCACATCGACCTGCACCTTGCCAGTGCCGCCGACGCGCTGGAACGACTGCTCCACCAGCACGCGCAAGATCTTGTTCTGGGTCTCGCGCGGCATGTCCGCGATCTCGTCGATGAACAGCGTGCCGCCATGGGCTTCCTCGAGCGCGCCGGGCTTGCGTGGCTGCTCGCCGTTGGACTGCTCCACACCGAACAGCTCGTGCTCCATGCGCTCGGGCGTGATCGCGGCGGCGTTGATGACGACGAAGGGACCGTCGGCACGGCCCGAGGCCGTGTGAAGCGTGCGTGCGGTCAATTCCTTGCCGGCGCCGGCGGGGCCGACGATCAGGATGCGGCTGTTGGCCTTGGCCGCGCGCTCGATGGTCTGGCGCAGCTGGTTCATGCTGGGCGAACGGCCGACAAGCTGGCTGGCGCTCGGCGCCAGCTGCTTCAGCTCCTTGACCTCGCGCTTGAGCCGCGAGTTCTCCAGCGCTCTGGTCGCGACCAGGATCAGCCGATCGGCCTTGAACGGCTTCTCGATGAAGTCGTAGGCCCCGCGCTTGATCGCGGCGACCGCGGTCTCGATGTTGCCGTGGCCGGAGATCATCACGACCGGCAGGTCGGCATTGTCCTTCTTGACCTGCTCCAGCAGCTGCAAGCCGTCGAGCTTGGAGCCCTGCAGCCAGATGTCGAGGAACACGAGATGCGGCCTGCGGTTGGCGATCTCGGCGAGTGCCGTATCGCTGTCGCGTGCGGTCCGGGTCACGAAGCCCTCGTCCTCGAGAATGCCCGCAACGAGATCGCGAATATCGGCCTCATCATCGACAATCAGAATTTCACTAGCCATGGGTTCGCGCCTGTCTTGTCAGCTGCCTGTTGAGGCTTCGATTTTCGTTGAATCATTGGTCTTTTCAGCGGGCTCTTTGGTTTCGGCCGCCGGCTCTTTTGTTTCCTGCGCCTGATCCTTGACAGGAGCGCCGGCCTGTTTGCCGATTGCTTCCTTGACCGCGGCCGCCGGGGCCTGCTCGGCTCCCTCGGACTTCGCGGGTTGCCCGGAGATCGCAAAGCGCATCCGCATCCAGGCGCCGCGCTGGCCCTCGCGGAAGTCGGAAGCATCCTTCAGCTCGATGCGCCCGCCATGGTCTTCAAGCACGCGGCCGACGATTGCAAGGCCAAGCCCGGTGCCTTTGGCGCGCGTGGTAACATACGGCTCGAGCAGACGCGAGCGCGCGACCTTGGGCAGGCCGATGCCGTTGTCGACCACGTCGATCAGCACGTCCTCGCCTTCGCGCGACACCACGACGTCGATGCGCCCTTTGCCGAGCTCCTCCGGCGGGACCTGCTCGATCGCCTCGGTGGCATTCTTGACGATGTTGGTGACTGCCTGGGAGATCAGCCGCCGGTCGAACTGGGCCCGCAGCGGATCCTGCTTGAACTCGACCTCGATATCGATCTCGGGATGAGCGACCTTCATCAGGAACACCGCCTGCCGCACAGCGTCGGCGACGTCCTCGCCCTCCATCACCGGCTTCGGCATCCGCGCGAAGCGCGAGAACTCGTCGACCATGCGGCGGATATCGTCGACCTGGCGCACGATGGTATCAGTGCACTGCTCGAAGATCTGCTTGTCCTTGGCCTCGGTGATGTCCTTGCCGAACTTGCGCCGGATGCGCTCGGCGGAGAGCTGGATCGGCGTCAGCGGGTTCTTGATCTCGTGGGCGATGCGGCGCGCCACGTCGCCCCAGGCCGAGGTGCGCTGCGCCGAGACCAACTCGGTGATGTCGTCGAGCGTGATGATGTAGCTGTCGTGCGGCTGGTTCTTCTCAGCGCTGACGCGGACTGACAGATTGCGTTCCTGCCCGTCGCGGGTGATCGTGATCTGGCCCTGTACCAGACGCTGGGTCCCTTCCCGCGCCGCCTTCATCATCTCGTCGAGTTCGGGCAGCACATCGGAGAGCGGATGGCCGAGCGTCTCGGATTCGGCGTGCCCGATCAGCTTCTCGGCGGAGCGGTTCAAAATGCCGACGCTGCCGGAGGCATCGACGCCGATGATGCCGGCGCTCGCCGAGGACAGCACGGCCTCGATGAAGCGGCGGCGGCTGTCGATGAGGTCGCTGGCGTTGACGAGCTCGTCGCGCTGGCTGCGCAATTCCTGCGTCATCTTGTTGAAGGTCTCGCCTAGCTGGGCGAGATCGCCTTCCGACTGGTGCACGGGCACCTGGACATGGAGATCGCCGGTCGAAACCGTGTGGGCCGCATTCATCAGCCGCCGGATCGGCGAGACCAGCGAATTGGCGAAGTTGAGACCGATCAGCACCGAGGCCATCAGGATGGTCAGCGCGATCACCGCGAACATCAGCGCGAAGGCGACCTGGATGCCGAGGCGGCGCGACTCGATCTGGGCGTATTCGGCAACGCTGACCTCGGTCTGCTTGAGCTGATTGACGACATTGGGATCAAGCGGGCGGGCGACATAGAGGAAGGTGTCGTTGAAGGCGCGAAGGCGGATCACCGCGGCAACGTAGCTCGCGTCCGGCAGCACCGCGATCTCGGGTTCGTTCTCGTTGACGTTGCTGAGGAAGTCGGGCGCCGGCGGCGAATAAGCGAGCCGCATGCCGGTCTCGGCGGATTCCAGGATGTTGGTGTTCTTGTCGATGATCATCGCGCCCGGCAGGTTGCGCGAGCCGGCGCTGGCGGTGAGCATCTCGCGGAACGAGCGGCGATCCTGGTCGTAGAGCGGCCGGGCGTGCGCGATGTCGTTGGCCATGCCGAGAATGTCGCCACGGATCAGCTGCGCATGGTCCTGCATATAGGCCCGCGCGATGGTCAGCGAGTTCTGGATCACCTCCTTGGTCGGACCGGAGAACAACCGGTCGAGGCCGCGCTCGATGGTGACGTTGGCGACGACGGCGACCAGCACCGCCGGCAGCACCGCCACGATCGAGAACAGGCTGACGATCTGGACATGGAGGCGTGCCGCCGCCCTGCCCCGCCGCCGCGCCAGGATCAGCTGCCAGAGCTCGCGGACGATGATGCCGACCAGCAGCAGGATCGTGGCCGCATTGATCAGGTAGAACGAGCGGACAACTTCGGGCGTCGGCTCGATCTTGGTGAGGCCGGTCAGGACCAGGAAGGTCAGAAACGCCGACCCCAGCGCCAGCGCCACGGCAATGGGCGCCAGCCAGCGCCGCACCGACCAACGCCGGGGCTCTTCCGCTGGGGCCGTGTTAAAGTGTGCGGCCGAGGTGTCTGCGCTGGTCATTCCGGCAATGGTGGTGGCTGAAAACGGGTCCGCGACGGGGCGGATACTGATGTATTCGTACCACATTGTTGCCGAATTGCGACAATTCCGCGGCGCCCGCGACGGGACGGAGCGGCGCATCCACAGGGCAATGCCAAATCAGCGGGAACGGAATCCGGCTATTCCGGCTTGACCCGGCATGGACAGGATCTTTCTTGCGATAATGGCTTCGGCTGTACTGCTGCTGATCGTGGCCTCCGACCTGCTGGTCAATGGCCCGGGTCTGCAGGAGCGAGCCGACTTGGCCATGCTGCCAACATCAACTCGCCTGGTCAGATGAGGCCCGGCAGGTGCGGCCTGCGGCCAAATGACGAGATCGTCCCCTTTCAGCGGAACATTTAGGCCCGTGTCGGACTTCTGCTCACCGCGTCAGCCACAACGGCCAGCGCGATCCGGACAGGCTCAGCTCCGCTTTGGTAGGGGGAGCTGAGCCACCTCCGCGCAAACGCCCTTCAGCGTTTGTCGCGCCGCGCAAACGCGTTCAGCGTTTGTCGCGAGCGGTCTAGCCCCCGCTTCGATAGACCTGGATGTCGAGGTCCCGGATCTTCTTGCGCAGCGTGTTGCGGTTGAGGCCAAGCAAATCGGCGGCGCGGATCTGGTTGCCGCGGGTGGCGGCGAGCGCGGCCGTGAGCAGCGGCACCTCGATCTCCTTGAGGATGCGGTGATAGAGGCCCGGCGGCGGTACGCCGTTCGGAAAGCCCTGGAAGTGCGAGGACAAATACGCCTCCACGGCGCCGCCGAGATTGTCGACGCCCTGCTGGACTGCCGCGCCCGGGCTGACGGTCGGTGGGGCGAGCTCGCCGTCGATGACGGAGCCTGTGATCACGTCCTGCGGATAGAGTGCCGCCAAACGCCGGGCGAGGTTTTCCAGCTCGCGCACGTTGCCGGGCCAGCGGTGCTGCTTCATCCGCTCCAGCGCCAGCGTGTCGAGCTTTTTCGGCGGCAGGCCGTCCTTCTCGGCGAGCGCGAAGAAATGACGGATGAGATCCGGCAGATCCTCGATGCGCTCGCGCAAGGGTGGCAGCCGCAGCGGCACGACGTTGAGGCGGAAGAACAGGTCTTCCCGGAACAGGCCCTGCTGGATCAGGACCCGCAGGTCCTTGTTGGAGGCCGCGACGATGCGCACGTCGGTCTTGATCGGGGTGCGGCCGCCGACGGTGGTGTATTCGCCCTGCTGCAGCACGCGTAAGAGACGGGTCTGCGCCTCCATCGGCATGTCGCCGATCTCATCCAGGAACAGCGTGCCGCCCTCGGCCTGCTCGAACCGGCCGGAGGCGCGGGTGTTGGCGCCGGTGAAGGCGCCGCGCTCATGGCCGAACAGCTCGGATTCGATGAGGTCGCGCGGGATCGCGGCCATGTTGACCGCGACGAACGGGCCGTTGCGGCGCTTGCCGTAATCGTGAAGCGCGCGCGCCACCAGCTCCTTGCCGGTGCCGGACTCGCCCGTGATCATCACGGTGAGGTCGGTCTGCATCAGCCGCGCGAGCACGCGGTAGATTTCCTGCATCGCCGGCGAACGGCCGACCAGCGGGATCGCCTCCATCTCGGCGTCCTCGTCCGGCGTCGAGACGCGCTCCTTCGGCTCGGCGAGCGCGCGGCCGACGATGGCGATCAGCTCCTTGAGATCGAAGGGTTTTGGCAGATATTCGTAGGCCCCGCGCTCGGAAGCGCGGATCGCCGTCATGAACGTGTTCTGCGCGCTCATGACGATGACGGGCAAATTCGGCCGCATCTTCTTGATCCGCGGCAACAGGTCGAAGGCGTTTTCGTCCGGCATCACCACGTCGGTGATGACGAGATCGCCTTCCCCCTGGCTGACCCAGCGCCACAGCGTTGCGGCGTTGCCCGTGAGTCTGACCTCATAGCCGGCCCGGGACAGTGCCTGATTGAGAACGGTGCGGATGGCGGTATCGTCATCAGCTACGAGAATGCTACCTGCGGGCATCGTTAATCCTCATTTCGCCCCCTGTGACACAGGCGACGACTTCCCGGCAGAGTCGGCGCGACTGCTTTGATCGGCATGTTTCACCGATGTGGAATACATCGGCATCAGCACGCGGAAGGTGGTCTTGCGCGGCTGAGATTCGCATTCGATGATGCCCCCGTGATCGCCGACGATCTTGGCGACCAGCGCAAGACCCAGCCCCGAGCCGGTCTGCTTGGTGGTCACGAAGGGGTCGAACAGGTTGGGCAGAAGATCGTCCGGCACGCCTGGTCCGTTGTCCTTCACGCAGAACTCGAGCGGCAACGATACCCGGGATTTTTGACCGGGGACAGACAGGCGCACGCCGGGGCGGAACGCAGTGGTGAGCTGGATCTCGGCGTCGGGCACGTCGATCAGGGCTTCCGCGGCGTTCTTCACGAGGTTGAGGAACACCTGGATCAACTGATCCTGGTTCGCCAGCACCGGCGGCAGCGAGGGATCGTAATCCTCGATGAAGCGGATGTTGCGGGCAAAGCCCGACTGCGCCAGCCGTTTGACGTGATCGAGCACCGAATGGATGTTGACGGGGCCGCGCACCACGGGGCGCTCGTCGCCGAACACCTCCATACGGTCGACCAGCGTCACGATGCGGTCGGCCTCGTCGCAGATCAGCCGCGTCAGCATGCGGTCTTCCGAGGAGGCCTGCTGCTCCAGAAGCTGCGCCGCGCCGCGGATGCCGGAAAGCGGATTCTTGATCTCATGCGCCAGCATCGCGGCCAGCGCGATCACCGAGCGCGCGGCGCTGCGATGGGTGAGCTGGCGGTCCATCTTGTCGGCGATGGAGCGCTCCTGGAGCATCACCACGATATGGCCGGGCCGCTCGGTCAGCGGAGCCACATGCAGGTCGACCTGGCGGTCGCCGCCCATGCGCGGCGTGCCCAGATCGACCTTGTATTCGTTGACTGGCGCGTTCGACGAACGCACTTGGTCGATCAGCGCCAGCAAGGGACTGCCGAACGGCACCAGCTCTTTCAGCGACTGCCGCTTCAGGAACTGCGTCGAGATGTCGAAGAAGGCTTCGGTCGCGATGTTGGCGGCAACGATCTTGCCGTCCGGCCCGATCATGAGCACCGGATTGGGAAGAGCGTCCAGGATGGCGTCGCTGTCGGACGCAAGCGGCCGACGATGTTCAACGGCTGAGCTCATGCAGCAGCGCTCCATGCGAAGTCGTCGAAGGCATCCTGCAGGGACTGGTGGACGAGGCGCGGATCCTCCGAGGTGAGGATCTTCTGGCGCCAGGATTTCAGCTTTTCGGCCGGCGCACGGCTCGCCTGCGCCGCGACATCGAGCGCCCACCCCAGATGCTTGCGGGCATGCCTGAGGCCGATGCGCAGACCATAGAGCGCGCAGACGCCCTCATAGAGCGTGCGGACATAATGCAGCTGGGTTTCGAGCGAGGGCGCCGCCTCCTCGGCCCCGCCCTTCAGGCGGCGGCCGATCTGGCCGGGCAGCCAGGGCTGGCCCTGCGCGCCGCGGCCGATCATCACGGCATCGGCGCCGGACGCCCCGAGGGCGGCGAGCGCCTTCTCGTAGGAGGTGATGTCGCCGTTGACGACGAGCGGAATGGCGATGGCCTCGCGCACGGCGCGGATCGCATCCCAATCGGCCTCGCCCTTGTAGAACTGGCTGCGGGTGCGGCCATGCACCGTTACGAGCTTGATTCCGGCGGCTTCCGCGCGCCGCGCCAGCTCCGGCGCGTTGCGCGTGCGATCGTCCCAGCCGAGCCGCATCTTCAGCGTCACCGGCACCTTCACCGCCGCGATGGTCGCATCGATCAGGCTGACGGCATGGTCGAGGTCCCGCATCAAGGCCGAGCCGGACTGGCCGCCGGTGACGTGGCGGGCCGGACAGCCCATGTTGATGTCGATGATATCGGCGCCTTCGGCTTCGGCGATCCGGGCGCCCTCGGCCATCCAATGGCTCTCGCAGCCGGCGAGCTGGACCACGTGCGGGCCGATCCCGGTGGCTTCGCAACGCAACCGGGACATCCGGTGGCCGTTGGCGAGCTCATCGCTGGCAGTCATTTCCGACACGACGAGACCGGCCCCAAGCTCGGCGGCCAGCTTGCGGACGGGCGAGTCCGTCACCCCCGACATCGGCGCCAGGAAGACCGGATTGGCGACGTCAATATCGCCTATTTTCAACGGCTTAGAGCCGGATACTGCCGAACCGGTCACAGGGGTCTCGTCGACTGGGCAGGGCCTCATCGCGCCTGCCATGATCTATCTTGCGCACAATTCTTGTGCAGTCAAGCGCCATGCCTACAGTTTAGACAATTCTGCAAACCTTTCAAGTGCAGTGCAGCAAAATGCTGTTTCCAACAATACGGGGAAACCCCCTTTTTTTGCGGGCCTGCCGTGCTAGAGGCATGCGGCAATCACCCCACTTCCCGACTCTTTCATCACCAACTGAGTATTCGACTCCTATGGCGAAATCACAGCGCACCGCGGTCGTCCTCGTCGCAGCCGGGCGCGGGCTGCGTGCGGGCGCCGGCGGGCCGAAGCAATATCGCGAGATCGGCGGTGTGCCCGTGATCTATCGCGCGATGGAAGCCTTCAGCCGCCACGCCGAGGTGTTTGCGGTGCAGCCGGTGGTGAACCCCGATGACGGCGCCATGTTCACGGCCGCGGTCGCGGGGCTCAAGCACGAGCCGCCGACCCATGGCGGCGCGACGCGGCAGGCGTCCGTGCTTGCCGGCCTCGAGGCCCTGGTCGAGCACAAGCCCGATATCGTGCTGATCCATGACGCCGCGCGCCCCTTCGTCTCGGAAGGATTGATCTCGCGCGCGATCGAGGCGGCGAGCCGCACCGGCGCTGCGATCCCCGCCGTTGCCGTCACCGACACCATCAAGCTCACGGGCGATGGCGGCCATGTCGAGGGCACCCCGGACCGCGCGCGGCTGCGAATCGCGCAGACGCCGCAATCCTTTCGTTTCGACGTCATCCTCGAGGCGCATCGTCGCGCGGCAAAGGACGGTCGCAGCGATTTCACCGACGATGCCGCGATTGCCGAATGGGCGGGATTGACGGTTGCAACCTTTGAAGGCGATGTTGCCAACATGAAACTCACCACCCCCGAGGATTTCGTGCGCGAGGAAGCGCGCCTGGCGGCCCAGCTCGGTGATATCAGGACCGGCACTGGCTACGACGTGCACGCCTTCGGCGAAGGCGACCACCTCATGCTCTGCGGCGTGCGGGTGCCGCACACCAAGGGCTTTCTCGCCCATTCCGATGGCGATGTCGGCCTGCATGCGCTGGTCGACGCCATCCTCGGCGCGCTCGCCGACGGCGACATCGGCTCGCACTTTCCGCCGAGCGATGCGAAATGGAAGGGCGCTTCCTCCGACCAGTTTTTGAAATACGCCATCGAGCGCGTCACCCAGCGCGGCGGCCGCATCGCCAATCTCGAGGTCACCATGATCTGCGAGCGGCCGAAGATCGGCCCCTTGCGCGACACCATGCGCGCACGCATCGCCGAGATTTCCGGCGTCGATATCTCCCGCGTCGCGGTGAAGGCGACCACCAGCGAGCGGCTCGGCTTCACCGGCCGCGAGGAAGGCATCGCGGCCACCGCGAGCGCCACCATCCGTCTTCCCTGGAGCGTGTAGGATCATGGGCGGCAGCGACGCACGCGCCCTGTCCCGCTCGCTGCTCGATCTGTGCCGGATGCGCAAGCTGACGATCGCGACCGCGGAGTCCTGCACCGGCGGCCTCGTCGCCGGCGCGCTGACCGACATCCCCGGCTCCTCTGATGTCATCGATCGCGGCTTCGTCACCTATTCCAACGACGCCAAGCGCGCGATGCTCGGGATCGAGGCGAGCACGCTCACCAATTTCGGCGCCGTCAGCAAGGAAACCGCAACCGCGATGGCAGTCGGCGCGCTGGAGCGTGCCGGCGTCGATCTCGCCGTCGCCATCACCGGCATTGCCGGTCCCGGCGGTGCAACGCCCGGCAAGCCGGTCGGTCTCGTGCACTTCGCAGCAGCCGCGCGCGATGGCCGGATCATTCACCGCGAGCATCGTTTCGGCGCGATCGGCCGCTCCGCCGTGCGTCAGCGCTCCGTCGTCGAGGCGCTGCGAATGCTGATGGATCTCGCCCGCGGCCCGCAAGCCCAGACCAAGCCGCGCGCCGCCGCAACCCGCCTGCGCCCGCGCGTGACCCGCTCGCCGCGCCGGCACGCGGTGAAGCGCAGGCCGACGCGGTCGCCCCGGGGCTAGGTCACGTCACGCCGCCGCCAGCAGCGCACTCGCGTGGTCGAGCACGCACTGTTTCACGGCGTCAGCCTGCGACGGCTTTGCCTTCGCGCTGACCGTCAATTCCAGAATCGGTGCCGCGGGATTGGCGACATCGAGAACCTTGGTGACGGAGACGGCAGGCTGCGCCTGATTGTCGATGCGGGAGTCCTTGCGCAACTCTTCCAGGATACGATCGGCCATCGCATTGGCCGCCCCGGCCGGGACCGGAAACGCCACCTTGACCTCACCCGAGCCGGGATAGGCGCTGTGGTTGATGATGGCCGCGCCCCACACCTGCCCGTTCGGCAACAGGATCTGCGTGTTGTCGGGTGCGACCAGCTCGGTCATGAACAGCGACAGCGACTTCACCTTCCCCGCCTTGCCGGCCACCTCGACATCATTGCCGATATGAAAGGGCCGGAACAACAGTAGCATCACGCCGGCGGCGAGATTGGAGAGCGTGCCTTGAAGCGCGAGACCGATGGCAAGTGATGTCGCACCCAGCACGGCGACAAGGCTCGCGGTCTGGATGCCGAAGAGCTGGAGCACGGCGATGCCGACCACTGCGAGTACGCCGTAGCGCGCAAGACTGCCCACGAACAAGGTCACCAGCGGATCGACGCGGTGCGTGACGCTCAGCAGGCGCGTGACGAAACGCTGCATGGCGCCGGACAGATACCAGCCGATCGCGAGCAGCAGCACCGCGTAGATCGCGTTCAGGCCATACAGGACGAGCGAGGCCTTCAGCGTGTCGAAATCAACGGTCATGGCAGCTCCAACCCGGACGATCCGGAGAGAACTCGCGGGGGTGCGAAATGATCCCTGAGGTGGCCCAAGCGGAACTTCGTAGCCCGGGTGAGCGAAGCGAGACCCGGGACCACTGCCCGCGTGAACCCGGATGTCGCTGCGCTCATCCGGGCTACAAGCCCTTGCGTTGCCCGACGGGCAAAACACGCTAGCCGTAGGGCAATGCACGCTCGCTAAAATATTCGTCTTTACAGAATTTCTGATTTATCGCATTGTCGCGTCACCTCATCCCTGTCAGAGGGGCGTATCGCGATCGTCACGAAACGCGGGGTGAGCCGTGGTGGACGCTGGCAGCGCCGGCGCGAGAGGCATCGCAGGGCGGGCAACCGTGAGCGAAGAGCCTTCGCGCACACGACCCGTGCTATCAGCGTACGGCAAACCGTGTCGTCCTGACGCCCGGGGTCTGTGCGTCAAGTCTTGCGGTGATGTGGCGGCCCGACTGGGTGCGCACATCAGTCATCCGCAAGGCGACGGGGCAATAGTGCATCGCTCCCCGGGGAGAGCTCGGCATAAGCCGTCAAACCACTGCGCAGGGAATAGAATGGGTCGAAAAACATAATAAAATCAATATCCAAGCGAGTTTGTGTTCACCGTTGTGTCCCGATCTGGGGACGGTGCTGTTTCCAGGAAATTTTTTGAAGGTGTGACTACCTCGCGGGAAACTCCGTATTTTCCCCTATCGCCGAAAGTCGGGAAGCGGACAGACCTGCGCCCTCAGTGTCAGCGACACTGACGATGTTTCATATCGTAATGTTATTGGCTGGCGCTCAGGCCCGGTGGTCGTAGGGTTGCGACTGCCGGGCCTGATTTGCCTGTGCCTTGAAGCCTCTCGCCTGGCCCGGCCTTCGACGTCGTCGGCCCTCAATGCAGCAACCGCCGCTTCAAGTTTCCGGATCAGCTCCCGGAGATCGTCCACATAGGCCTCGATGTTCGCCAGCGCCTCGTCCCATCTGGTTTTGGTCGACAAGAACCTTGCTGCCACTCAACGCCCCATCGGGAAACTCGGTCGAGGCGACGATCAGGCGGCTGCGCAATACTGATCCATGGTTCAGTATCACAGTCGCGCGCTGGCCGTGTGCGGGGCGGCGTCGGGCCGGTCGCTCACCGAACACCAAGCACGGTCGCTTCGTAGAACGCTCGCGCCGCGAGCCGGTTGAAGGGACTTGCCAGCGCTTCCTGCGCGTCGCTGGCAATCTTCAGCATCCCGCCGATCTGCAGCTCTGCGAACCCATCCTCGACAGCGGTGATCACGTCGTCCTGATACAGCGCTTCCTGTTTCCTGCGGTCGAGATGGCCATGGCGGATCAGCACCAGCAGCTCGCCTTCAACGCTGTCGTTGAATGCCTTGGTCACGGCATCGAAGTCGATGGTCGCCCAGTCAACCCCGTTGGGAAACGTCCGCGCGAGCAGCGCGCCGACCAGCAAGTTTGCCACAGCCGCTTGCTTTAGAACGTGCGCGGTCTTCCTTTCTTTGGCTTTTGCGAGCGGCCCCTCAGCCTCCCAGCTCTTGAGCAGCACCTTGCCGATCTCCTCGACACCGAGCAGCGCCAATGCGAAGGCACTGGCGTAGCGCCGATGCTCGACCAGCAACCGCGCATCGTCGAGCAACCGCGTCGCGTTGCCGAGAATCAGGCTAAGTTGCTGGTTGTCTGCCATCGCCCGTAATGTGGCAGATTCGCTCCAACTCACCAAAGCCATGGGTCGTGGATATCAGAAACCCGCCAAAACGGATTAGCTAGGAGGGGTAAGTGGTACGATTGTTATTACTAGCGACTGCAACGTCCGTCGCGCTGATCGGCTCGACGCAAGCTGCCACTTACACCTACCTTTGCCGAGATCATAATCAAACATATCCACTCGTCCTTGACACAGGCAGCCGGGATGATTGCGATGGTGAGACTACGCCTTGCACGATAAAATGGCGCGGCACCACGTTTCGCAATGTGAAGACGGGCGAAGGCTGCCGAGCTGACTATATCGGGACCGAGAATGGCGTTGATGTTGACCTGTGCACGGCAACCCAAGGCGTTGCTGATCTAACAATTGGCAACGCGAAATTTGCTTGCCAGATGCGGCGAGACCTATATCGGCCGTAGCCCGTTGTTCGCCTTTATCCATGCTGTGGAGTTGACCGCAGCGCTTGGCGGCAGCCCGACTCCAGGCGCGGCGTGGATACCCCATGTGCCGTGCACTGACGAAGGCGCTGATCGGGCGATCTCTCGAACCGAACGACATGAGCTTCGAAGAACTGCTGGAGGCTTATCGTCCGAAGCCCGGACCATCGAAATGAAGATTATCGGCACACCAGCGTTAGCGGTTTGGCAAGCCCACGTGCAACTTCTATTCGATCACGACGAACTAAGCCGCCATCTTCGCGCATTGCTAAGGTAATTCCGTAGGCGCCGCGCTCCAGCCGCGCGGACTTTGCATCAATTCGCGATGAAAGGAAAACGTGGCAGGCGTTGCAGATTTACAACCCGCATAGCCAATCGAGACACTAAGCTCCTCGATAGAGGCGAGAACATATTTCATTCTTAGTTCATATGATCAGCGGGGGCAGAAGGTGTTTGATGTCTATCGCAATCACAAGCGCGACTTGCTCGTTCTGAGCACAGGCTCTGCCGTACCCGTGCTTTATTCTGCACATAAGTGGCACAAGAGCAGAAAGAGAGTTCTCAAGGTCAGCGACGAGATCAAGTCAGCCGTTCGGGCACGGGGCTATTACCTCCGCACCTTGCGGGTCACACCAGGGTGAACACAGACTGACCGGTTATCTCGTCGTCGCCCCGTCCAACTGCACCAGACCAGCCTCAATCACGACGATGTCGCCCTCAATCTGCTGGATTGTGCTCGTGCAGTCGATCCCGGTACACGCATTGAGGTCTGCAATCAGTTTCCGGCGCTGCATCCGAAGCTCGTCGAGCGACTTCTGGTCCTTGAGGGAAACGTAACCCTCCACGATCAGCTCAATGGCTGCTGACATCTCCCGTACCCCCGAGCTTCATTCGAACCTTCAAGCTGCAATCACGCGTCCTAAGATCGTCTAAAACAACGTCCCTCCGCAATTGGTGCGCAGCAGCCGTCAAATGCGAGCCTACGACCAGCCCGAGCCGCTTTAAGGTCAGGAGAGCAAGGGGAGCACATAGTTCGATAGAAAGTCCGGCTCCCAAAATGGCAATGGCGCGTTGCTCATCCGGGTCGAGATCAGCCCATGAGACATCTTCCATCACGCGCCTCCGTCGCAAAAAATAGTCAAAATCCAAACGCGTTCCTGATTTGGCGCAGCATAGCCATCGCCGCCTCGGTGTATCGACCGTTGGTTAGGTATTGATCCGCCTGCGCTGTACTAATCAGCGCCACAACCGCCACCATGAAGCCCTTAAACATTGGGCCTCTCCTACAAGAGACCGCCAACCGGGCGTGTCGAAAAATCTAACCGTTGTTGGAATTGGCTGCCGCCTATGGCGACCTAATAGGGGAATGGTGACAGCGACCCGTAACCAGTTCCTTAACGAGCGTGATGTACGGACGCGAGCGCCGAGGCGAAGACGCTGAACGAGCATGTATCGCTCTAGCTCACGGATCGCCGTCGTCTTCCGATTGGCGCTGGCGGGATTGGATAAGCCAGGCCCTTGGAAGGCAAGCATGCGTTTATTTCACGCTTTACAGGCAAGCCGGTCGGCGACCTTGCGCGCCTCCATTGCCCACTCTGCCGAGGCGCCATAGATCGCGGCAAAGCCTATCGCGCGCACGGCCGATCAGTCTTCAATGTGCTTCACCGTTGAAATCGGCCAGCGAGGCGTCGGGCAATCGGGTGATGCAGCGCACCCTCCCACGCTCGACCGTGAGACCCGAGATCAATCAGTGAATGGTTGACTTCACCGGGTCTGACGATTGATCGAGAGCTGTATTCTCCTCGGCCTCTCGCACTCGGCCTCGAAGGGTCTCAAGTTCGGCAAGCTGAAAAAGAAGCGCCTGAGCACGCAGGCACAGGACAACGCGGTTCAACGTCCGACTACGGTTAGCCATTGCACGCCCCCGATGTTTGAAGAATTGGCCCATTGGTCGATTTCGCGTTGCAGGAGTTTTCTCACCCAGCAAGCGAGCTGATTGAGCTAGCGACGTTGCATTCCTGGAAGTGGGACGACAACTCAAGCTCAGCCAAGTGCTCCCAGCATTCCACGTCCGCGAGGAGTTTCCATTTGTTCATGCTGTTGTACGCCGCCTGTTGACGGCACAGAGAACCCATCGCGCGCAAGCGTCGCACCTTCTCCACTGCGAACCTCCTTCGGACTTGCTTTTCGCAAGCCATTGTTTGTCTCGGATTGAAGGTTCTCGCAGATTAAAGTGACGGGTGATAGTCCGGTGTTTGACCGGTTTAAATGACAGCGCAATCGTCTGACTTTTCAAGGGCGTCGTATTTTCAGAAAGCGCCTGATTGCATCCAATGCTTGGATCAACGGTGGCCGCGCTGGTCGAGACGGCAAGCGTGGCCTGCGAGGGGGCATCGTGATCACAACAAACAAAACGTTGATCAGTAGCCATAGCCCAATAAGTAGGACGACAGTCCGCACGCGAACCTCCCGAAAAATTAACTAAGTGTCGCGTAGAGGCCGGTTATACCTCTCCGCCGTGCCTCCTGATCCTTTGGTGTTGCCGATTACCGCACCCTATCCGGCGCAGATCGTGCCAAGCCTTCAGCACTGCTAATGCGGGGATACGAGCGCGGCAACGCTGAACGCCACTATGCAGGCGGCGGCTAGGGACCAGAGCGCTATGGCGATCTCTCTAGGCATGGTGCCCAACATCATGCGCTGTACGAGCGCGTTCTTTCATAAAGTAGATGCTGGTAACCGAGGGCGATCAGTAGTGCGCCACCGACCAGCGCGATGGCAAAACGGATGCGCGCCAGGATCGAATACATGTCGAAATGGAGTTCTCTGATGATCACGCTACGGCTCCTCCAGTATTGGAGTGCAACCGGATGTCTTCATCGATGGAACCAGTGAATTCCCTTTCTGGGACGGCGTCGAGTCAATTCAGTTCCGCAGTGCAACGCCGGCGACGGCGTCATCCCGAACGCCAAGGTTGACGTACAACTGAAATTTCGGTGCCTTGGCCCAATCCCGGACCTCGGATAGCATCGGCAAAGGCGTCTCACCGGGATCAGACAAATGAGTCGTTTCCTGCTGTGCTGCATAGCCGTTACCTGCATCGCCGGAGCTTTGGTCGTCCATTCCTCCGAAGCGAATGCTGTCTTTTGGCGCGGCATCACCGCGCCAACCAACATCGACATTCATGGATGGCCGATCATCAAAGAGCCCCGCCGAGCCCGCGCCAGTGGATACGGGTGAGCGGCGGCTACTGGGTGCGGCAGTGCGTTCGCTAGAACTTGCACCACAATGTCTGCTTAGCCCCGAAGAGCGGCGCAAGAGGAGACATGCAAGTATTGGCGCGATGGGCCAAAAGCTGAAATGACGCCCCAGTCGCTTTAGCAGATTCAGCGGCGCTCGTTCTGGAAGATAGATCTAAACCACTCAACTGAGGGCCGCACCAGCAGCCATGCTCGCAACCCAAGAGCCTTCTTGCAGGCGAGAAACCACCACCGACGCGTTCCTTGAACGCTCGCATCGATACTCACCGCAAGCTTAGAAAGGCGCGCTGAGCTTTCCATCGCTCCTTCGTTGAAGGCAGCGCTTGCGCAGCCGATCGCTTCAAGCGCCAACATGTGGATCAACCAGGCACGAAGATCATCAGCGTTCGTCAACCTAGCGGCGCAACTATTCAGGAAGTGTTCAATCGCCGCCTTGCGTTGGAGCAGGTCTTGCTCCCGCGAAGGCTCACTTGACATATTGGCCGAGTGCGATCGATACACCGCTTGATCAGCAGCAATGACCCCCACGTCGCCGTGCGCGGCGAGCCGCAACCACATTTCCATATCAGAGGCGTAGGGCAAGTCAGCCAAATACCCGCCCACTCTTTTCTGCAGGCTCGTGCGAACCACTACGGTCGGTGACAGCACAATGTTTCTTGCGCCGCTAAGTTTAATGAAATCAAGTCCAGACAAAACGTGGGTTCTCGATCCCACACCTGTTTTGCGGCGCGAACGCTCCCCCCGTTGATCCAGGACAACCGCGCTTCCGAAGGTGAAAGCGACAGAAGGATGATCGTCCATCAGATCGGCCGATCTCTTGAGGGCACCGGGCAGCAGGTAATCGTCCGCAGACAGCAGAAGCATGTAGTCGGCTCTCACCCAGGCGATACCTTCGTTGGCGGTAGCAATGAGACCTTGATTCGAGGTGTGCCTTCGGAAATTGGCGCGGGCATCGGAGCCAACCAACTCTTGCGCAACTTCCGCAGTATTGTCGGGCGACGCGTCATCGATGATGAGCACACGCAATTCGGGACCGGATTGCGTCAAAACGCTCTCGACGCACTCTCGCAGGAAGTGCCCGTACCGGAAGCAGGGAACAACGACGTCTACGGAGCTCATTGTCGGCTCCGTCAACCATAGCAAAGAGCGTTCGTATCTAACTGTTTAAGCAAATGCGAGTAGATGGGTTCCTGGCCGACTGCCACGACGGGTCGTTCATCTGCTCCTTTGAACGCTGCCGATCAAATCTCGCTCTTTCAGGGTAACCCCTGGGGTCCGCAATGGGTCTCTTGGTTGTGTGCAAACACAGCCAGGGGCAAAAGCGGCGGTCGGGCGCTCCCATACGGCAGGTCCGATCTACCCTTGATACCGGACCTCTTATGCCACTGCCCGAGATGCCAGGCTCTCACTTTGACATTGCGCAAAGCCCCCATCGGGCCAGCCTGACCCCTGGGGGCTGGAGGGGACAAGTACGGGGGCCAAGCGGTCCGACGGCTGGCGCGTGAGAAGGCGCCATGTGATCGCACGCTAGTCCCATTGAGCGCTATCGCTGTGTTCACTTGTGACCAGGAACAAGTATTTGTAATGTTCCGACGCCGGAACATTGAGGCCGCAGATGAAGGACATGCAGGCCCAGCTAGAGAAGCTCCAGCGAGACGCGGCGGAGTGCGCCCTTATTCGCGACCTGGCGTCTAATCCCAAGAAGCGCGAGTTGTGTTTGCCAGATTGGCCGAAAACCTTGCTGTGCTCGCATCGGCAGTGGAGCAAGCTATCCGTGGAGCACCGGTAGCGAAACTGAACCTGATCTGCCGCCAAGGCCGTAGAGCAGCCCGCCAGCTTGTGGCCGGTTGCCCAAGCTCCACATCTGGCAAACAGGCCGCGAATGCCTATTCTTCTCGCATGCCGTTCATTTGAGTTTTGCCTGCCGACCAAGGGCATTGCAGTCCCGAACGGCGCCGATTGGCTTCATGAAGTAAAATACGATGGGTACCGCCTCCGCCTGGAGCGCGATGGCGACCGCGTGCGCCTGATCACCCGTGGCGGCTACAACTGGGCCAGCCGTTATCCGTGGATCGTGGAAGCCGCGCGTAAGGTCCGCCAGAAGCAGTTCGTGCTCGACGGCGAGGCGGTCGTGCTCGGCGTCGATGGTGTCTCCGATTTCAACGCGCTGCACTCGCGCAAGCACGATCACGAAGTGCAGTTCTGTGCGTTCGATATTCTGGCCGAAGGCGGTGACGACCTTCGCTTGCTCCCCTTGTCGATGCGGAAGGCGAACTTGGAGCGCCTGTTGGCGCGGCGTCCTGAAGGTGTGTTCGTCAATCCCTTCGAGCGCGGTGAGCTTGGGCCTGATCTGTTTCGAGCGGCCTGCAACATCGGGCTTGAGGGACTGGTGTCCAAGCGGCGCGATCGTCCTTATGAGGGCGGTCGCTGTCGCTATTGGATCAAAGTGAAGAACCGCAAGCATCCAGCGATGGAGCGCGAGCTATGACGAGCAGAGCTTGCTGGCGCTCGCTTCCGCGCTGCTGGAAGATCAGCATCGCCAGCCCACGCCGCCCTAAAGCGTCGGTAAGGGAGGCTCGCCCGAGTCACTAACAGCGGACCTCAACGGCCGATCTGCACCGGAGGCGATGACGTCGGCTCTACTCCCGGCTTCAGACCTGCCGCTGCAGGCGCCAACCGACGCGATGGGCGAACAGGGACTCCAAACGCCCCTCTTGAGCCCCCAGGCCGAAATCGCTTCCCAGGTCCACGATAGCGTTCTTAGCCATCACGCACGCTCGATCCGAACCATCCGGAAGGCGAAGTTGGCCCGCGCGCCGTAATCTTACGGAGCGTTGGGCGCTGTTCATTTTCTGCACTGTCCTTCTGATCGACGCTAGGAAGCAGGACCCCTTTTATCCGTCTTAGTCGGCCGTGTCGCCCTCTGACCGGCCGAAACGGAAAGAGTCTGTCGGCTCGGCTGGCCCAAATTCCCAATTTGTTGGCACCTGATAGCAGGACTTGCTTGGCGTTGTCCGCTAGAGCGCCAGGCACCATGCAAGTAAGACAAAAAGCGGCAGCGATACTAAACGCACTCATCATCATGACGGGAAGCGACTGGTTGTTCTTGGCTTCAATTGTTTGGTTTGTCAGTTTGTTAGTCGCGATGGTCTGGGTGTTGTTCGGGATGTAGTCCTAAACGCATGAGCCTACAGTCAGATCCGCACAACACGACATCGATTTGGTCGTCAGTAGCTCCGTAGCGAGTTCCGACGTTGCCGTTGTACGGGTGTGAGAGTCGAAGATTGATCTAGATCAACGGCAACGCTGACCTTCAGCTTACCGCATCGTGCTAGCGCTGTGAAACTTGACAGCCGCGCGCAAACCAACTGCGCCATCCTCTGGCCGATCCAAATAATGTGGTTTCAGGCCATTGCCCGTTTGAAAGATGAGAGGGCTCGATGCGCAAGAAGCTTACGGGCCGCCTTTCCTCGATACCAACTGCTACCGGAGGAATAGCCCGGCTCGCCTGCGCTCGGCTACGGAAGGCGGGCAAAGACTTAAAGCCAGTTCTGGCGGATGCAGGTCTAGCAATTCATGGTATTGAGAATCTCGACTGCCGCGTGAAAGCGGAGTCGCAAATCAAGATACTCGAGCTTGCTGCCACTGAGCTGCACGACGAATATTTTGGATTTCGCCTGGCTCAGGAGTTTGAACTGGGCGAAATCGGGTTGGTGTACTATGTCATGGCGTCATCCGATCGGCTCGTCGATGCGCTTCGAAGCGCGGAGCGCTATTGTGCAATCAATAATGAAGGCATTCGGATACGCCTTTCTATCAACACCGCTGTCACGATAGGGCTTGAATACCCGACCTTGGATCGTGGCACCGATCGCCACCACACAGAGTTTTGGCTTGTCACCTTGCTGCGCATCTGTCGAGCGCTAACCGGCGGTAGAGTCGCACCGAGGCAGGTCAAATTAAGGCATCTGAGAACGCATATACCGAACGATGTGCGAACCCATCTAGGGTGTATGATCACTTATGCGGCCGACACGGACGAGATTCTTTTTCCAAAGTCGATCGGCTCTTTGCCGGTTATCGGCGCTGAAGTCCATCTGAACAAGCTATTGCTCAAATATGCCGATGAAGCGCTCGGTCAGCGTAAAAAACTGCGCGCCAGCATCCGATCCCAAGTCGAAGATCAGCTCGCCCAACTACTCCCCAACGGCAAAGGCAATGTGCTTGAAGTTGCCCGGCGCCTTGGCATGAGCCGCCGCACGTTCGCTCGGGCATTGTCAGAAGAGGGCGCAACGTTCTCGGCGGTACTTACCGATCTGCGACAGGCGTTAGCCAGGCACTACTTGCGCGAAGAGCAATTGCCAATCTCGGAGATCGCGTGGCTCTTGGGGTATCGTGAGGTCAGTTCGTTTACTCACGCCTTTACCAATTGGACAGGTCTGACACCCCGAGAGTTCCGGGCCTCCAACTCCGTGAGGTGAGAGTGCCTCAGCAGCACGAAATCCAAAATTTCTGGCTCAAACTCACAAGAATTTTCCTGGTGAACTGAGTAGAGTTTTTTTGCTGAGTAACTCTTGAACGAGCGACCTTCCTGACGAATCCAACAAAAGTGGGGTCACGGTGCCGAAGAAGTGTTGCGCGGCTGGATTCCAAGAACCCCACCCGCCCAAAGGAGGCAGCATGTGCGATAGCTTGGAATACGCGGAGTGCCGTTCCGCAGCGAAGAACTGTGCTATGTGTGGCGGGAAGTTTGGCCTGATCCGTTATTACTCCTGGCGAACCGCGCTTTGCTCCAAGAAGTGCCTCGACCTGTTCAGGGCGCGCCGCGAACGTGATCGCCGATGGCTTCTCCAACAGCACACGGTTTCACAACCCCCATTCTCCGAGGGCGCGCTGATTGCGACAACGGCGAGGGTGGTGGCCCGCGAGTGAGACCGATCGATGCAAATTGATCCCAAAAGTCCTACAGCGCTCCTCAAAACGCCAACAGAAACTCGGTAAGCTAGTCGGCAAGTCAGTGCAACGTCGCGCCCGGCCGCTCCATCATCGCCTGGACAAACTGCCGCAAGCCCTCCATAGCTTTGCTCCGCCACGCCTCCAGCTCGGTGGCGTATTTCGACAAGTCCGCACGAAACTGTTCGCCGTGAATGTCGGCACCTTGAGCGAGCAGACGGTGCGCATAGGCCGTGAGCGCAAGATCGCGATGGCGGCACAACTCGGCGTTTGCTTCATCTAAAGTCATTTTGTTCCACGCTTCACAGCCAGTCGCCAGAATCCGCTTTCACCCGGCCGAACGCCGGTGCTTTCCGTCTCGGTATGCCAAACTGAACCCGCATGCGTCACGAAGGACCCCGGCGGATACGTCCGCGATACATCCCAAATGCCCAAGTACCGCAGTGTCGGGCGCGATTCGAGTTCTTTGAGCCGCTCTTTCAGCGGCGTGATTGCTGCCAGTACGAAATCGCCGATCACCGGTGCCAGCGATTTGACGAGGCCTTCGATCTCGGCTCGCCGCTGGGGCGACACCCTGGCTTCGATCGCACGGCGCTCTTCGGGAGTTGGGATGTCCGTCATTTACACGCGCTCGATGTTGGGTGCTTTCCCATGGCGTCGCTCATACGCAAGCGACAGCTGGGCTTGCTCGCGGATCAGCGCGCGACACGCGCGCATGCTGTCAGGATCATCGCGGTGCCAGAGCAGCTCGCGGATTTGCTTGGCTATCCGATTGATTGCAACCAGATCATCGGCTTCCGGCAAAATGCGAACCACCGAACGGGCCATCTTGCGGGCAACCAAACGGCGACCTGTTTCCACTTCACTCGCTGCTAGCCTGACGACCATTGTCGCCCCCTCTTCATTTCGAAGTCGACCTTCAAATAGCAGATCACGATCTCAACCTTCGTTACGCTGTAACTTGCGATGCAGTTTCTGCAGCGCCAGCTTCAAGGCTTGGGCCAGTGCAAGTCCATTGTCCTCGTCCCACTCCCGCAGCACGCCCTGGCTGCGAAGCCAATCTTTGTCGTCCCCGTCGACATCAAAGGCGATTCGCGTCGCGCCGGTTGCCTTGCGCGCGCGGTGTTCCCGCATGCGCTGGGCGGCGGCCGTCGGTGCAGGGTGCGCCTTCGCCTTGGTTTTCACGGTGCCCCCCGTGGGCTAAATGCCGTCACGATGGGCAACCCCCTTCTCGGAATCTGATCCCAGTGCAAACGGACGAGCCCGTGCGGTAATCGGGGCTTTGCAGGCCGTTTCGAGTGCACCCCCCATGGAGCGGGGCGCCCCCCTGGGGCAGCATTGCTGTCAGCGCCCTCCAACGACCCAGAGGACGGCTTGGCCGACCAAGTCCCCCGAAAACGGACGACCAGCCGCTTGCGAGAAAAACGCTGTGCAGAGAGCCATAAGGACGACCTGGATGACCTGGATGACCTGTTGAGAAGAGTTCTCCAGACACGCACCATGGCGCTGTCGCGTGCCGCCTGCCGGGCAGCACATCCTGGAGCAAGTAGGAAATGCCCATCCTCGTCGTCCCTGGTCGTCCAGGTCGTCCGCGTCTCATGCCGAAAGTGCATAGCTGTTGGCTTCATGAGCGTCTGAAGTAGCCCTTCACCCGCTTGTCGCCGATCGTCAGGTTGCCGTTGTCGGGACGATCCCAGCCCAGCTTGCGCATCACGGCAGACAACCGCATCGAATGCCCGGTCTGCTGGGCGCCCGGCGGAATCTTGAGGAGATATTCCAGGAGGTCTGCTGCGGCGACGCGGTCTTCACCAGCTTCGTCATCGCGATAAATGATCTGCACGTCCTCCTCTCGCCAGTAGCCGTCCTTGAACTCACGGACAGCAGCTACTTTCGGCATGTCGCGGAGCACGTCCTCCCAGGGATCAGTGATGCGGCGGGCCTCCTGCTCGATGCCGGCCTCGCCCCACAGCGCCTCATCGAGCACCAGGCTTTCGCCTTGGCTCTGATAGCGCGCCGCCTCGCCCCACAACTGCAACCGGTCGCGCCGCAGTTTCTCGATGTCGATGCTCTTGAGAACCCGCAGCGGCCAGAACCGCCGATTGCCGGTCTGCGATTGCAGGTATTCGGCCGAATTGGTGGTGCCAAATTCGACTGAGCGACGCGGTTGCAACTTGTTGAAATGACCATACGCGGGGCGTGCGCGGTCCACCTGCTTCGATGCGTAGTTCTTGATTTTTTCGACTTCCTTCTTTTGCATGCCCGCGAGTTCGGCGTTCTCGTGAAGCCAGACCCCAGCGAGTTGCTCCTGGACCTCGCGGCTCTCCTTGCCGATAATGCTCTCGTCGGAGAAATTCTCGTCACCGGCGAGCACGCGGATCGCGGTAGACTTGTTGAAGCCTTCGGCGCTTTCCAACACGGTGATATTGTCGAACTTGCAGCCGGGCTTGCGGGCGCGAGCCGTTGCTGCGATCATCGTTTTCCGCATGAAGGCGGCGTTGAGCTTGGTGTCCTCGCAGTTGAAGTATTCCACCGCCATGCGGTCCAGTCGCTTGACGCCATCCCAGTTCGCCTCGGCTTGCGCAAGCATATCGACAACGGGGTCGAAGCAATGCTCCAGCGCGAGCGAGATCACGGCATCGCGCGTGTACTTGTCGTGAAAATCAAGCCCAAAGGTATCCGACATCATCTGCCGCAGCGCGATGACGCCGTTGTCGGTCACTTCGCCAAAAAATTGTTCGAGGGCGTGGCGTGTGGCGTCTTCCTTGAAGCCAAACAAAAACTTGTTGTGGAAGATGTTGTAGCTGCACGCGATGCCGAGCGCAGTGATGGCAAGGCGTGCGTTGTGCATGCTGGGCAGCGGCGAGCCGCCTTCCGTTTTTTCGCGCCAGTCGGGCATGTCTGCCCGTTGTACCTTGCCCGACGCTGGGGCGTGTGACCGCAGGATCAGGCGTTCGATGGCTCGCCGCTTGTTCGATTGGTTCTTGATGTGCTGATTGCATTCCAGGTCGCACAGCAATGCCGCCGCGATCTGCTCATTGCTGTAGCGACCATCGGATTTGAAGATGGCGGCAAGCGCAAGGGACACCTCGCTCCAGCTCTGGTACGGCTTGACAAGGGCGCCGGCGTGCTGGAGATCGAAATTGAGGTCCTTGAGATTGCCGGAATGCCCGACGATCGCCTTGCCCTTGGCGCTGAAGTCGGGAAGCAGATCGGCGGCGCTCTTCAGCCAGCCGCGATGTTTCTCGATAACGGCCCAATCTATGCTGCTGGTGCCGCTCGCGTTGCTGCTCGTCGGACTGGCGCTGCCGGTGTTGTTGCTGCTACCAGCGTTGCTGCTCGTGCTGTCCCCGGAGCTACCAGCCTTGCTGCCGGGGCCGATCGGAAAGTCATCCAGCTTGCACTCAGCAAGCTCGTTATAGGCGAGCAGGCTCGACTCGCATGCCTTGCGGCCCTTCTTGATCTTCGCCTTGGTCGGCAGATTCTTGGTGCCAGGCAAGCGCAGGATGCGGTCGATGTTCTGCGTTCCGGCGACGCTATCCAATTTCTCCATCGCCGCCTTGGAACGGGCTTCGGCATCGGCAACGATGGCTTGCGCTTCCGGCGAGAGAGCCGGCTTCGTCTTGCCATCGCCATCGATGACCATGACCGGATCGGGCAGCGGGATCGGCTGGTCGAGACGCCACAGCACCTGCACGCCGTTGCCGCTATCGACCACAAACATCGGCGTGGGCTCAAACGATTTCAGCGCCGTGAGAAAGCGGGCCTTCGCGGCCTCGGGCGCTTCACCCTCGTGCGGGTCGAGATCGCCGGGCAGAAATTCGATCGCGCTGACGTCCGTCTTCGCTGCCTTCTTGTCCTTGATCCGCACCGGATTGGGCGCGTAGTAGAGATTGTGGTTGCCGTTATAGCGATTGAGGAACACGCGCGCCTGGTCGGCGGTCGTCGCGGTGATGGTCTTAATGTCGTTATTGACGTTCGGATTGATCGCAGACAACTGCCACGGCCCGTCAGGGCGCAGCAGCATCAGGAAGTCGATGGCCTGTTCCAGCGAAGGCCGGGTGCGATCATGCATCGCACGCCTCCGCCTGCTCGCGGCCTGCCTCTGCGCGGTCACGCTTGGGAATCGCGTTGCGCTCGGTGCGGCTGTCCGCCGACGAGAATTTGCCAACCTCATCGCCCCAGGCATCCCAGCCATCACGCTGCTCACGCGCAAACACGTCCGCGCGGCGCAAGCCGGGCGTCCGCTCCGTGATCATGCGGTAAAACTCGTCAGGCTTGCGGCTGTGCTCGCGCGCGATTCCGTCAAAGCAGGACGGCAGCGTGAACTTGCTCGGCTTGCCAACCGTGCCCAGCAGGACAGGCTCATGCATGGTGCGCGCCCAGAACCCGCAGCCCATGCGCACCTTGCCGTTGCGCGTGACCTTGCGCCAGGCAAGCTCAGTCTTGTAGGTGATCCCCCACGCCTCCATGACCGCGACCGCCTGCGCGAGCATCGCGCCGGTTGCCCAGAGCAGGACAACGGCGTGATCTTTCAACAGGCCGCGAACGGGCAATGCCATGACGTCGGCAAGCGTCATGATGCGATAGTGCTTCGATGCCGACTTGCTTTGCCCGGCCGCACTCCAGGTCGAAAACGGCCAGGGCGGGTCGATCACAACCAGATCGTAACTGTACTCCGCCAGGGGAGCGAAGAACGAGACGGCGGTCTCCGGCTCGGGGAAGTTGCGGCCGGCTTGCACGCCCGTGAGCGCGCTGGTATTGCTGACAAACATCTAAAGAGATTCCGTGAGAGGGATTGGAGAGGGCGGCTGGCGGGCCGCCTTTTCTGCGGCTAGGCCGCGCGCTCAGCGGCTTGCGCCGCCCGCTCGCGCATGCGACGCCACGCAGCGGCGGCTTCCTTGCTGATCAGGACGCGCGTGCCGACATTGATCGTGCGCGGCATCTGCTTGCGGTTCTTGTAGAAGAGCTGCACGGAGATGCGGTGGCGCGCGCAGAATTCCTTCACTGTAAACGCATCTGCGTCGTCTGCGACGTCGCGCCGTGCGGTCTTCCGGCCGGTGACTTCGGGGGGGGCCATAGCTGTGTGTGCTCCTACTCGTGTGGTGGCGTGTAGGAGGCAATAGAGCGCGGTCTATCTGCTTCGTAGAGTGCTACGATCGATGTTAGTTCAGGATTGATAGGGGAAGTCGCCAATCTCACAGCGGCTCCAGGCTCTTGTCGTCACGATGCGACACTCGCCCTCGGTCCCCGTGGCGGCAGACTCCGCCAGCGATCACATGTCTCGGGTGATTCGCCGATGCACCGCGTACATGAGCCAGGGATTATATCCCAGGCGTTCTCCTCGATGGCGGTCGATCATTTTAGCAACGCCAGATGGCGTGAACGCCGTGCCGAGGATGGCGTTGAGCGTGACTGTGAGAAAATCGACAACAGGAGCATAGGGCGTGCCGGCATCGTCCTTCTTCCTCGACCAGCGCAGCGCCCCGCCAGACTTCTTCCAGAGGCCGATCAATCGCGATACCAGTTCCGCCTTGATAGGGTCGTTCTTGCCGGCAAACGGGTGAACCCACAAATCGTAATCAGAAAGCCACGCCTCAAGTCGGTACTCCGGCGTCTCGAAATCGGGGTGGACAAAGTCGTCATCGAGCAGGCCGTCCGCCAGCACTCCCGCCAACGCCTTCTGGGACTGGCGCACTGACAGCAATGCCTTGTGGATTTTTTCCCGCTGCTTTGCCGGTTTTTTCCCCTGCAATTTCTTGAGCCACATCTCCCTGGTGGCCCGCGCCGCCCAATAAGCTTGACCGATCTGGTCGGTCTCTCTGCGCAAATCGATGCCCTGGGACGTATGAGTGCAGGTCGAACGAATTGCCTGCCATTTTTCTTCGGAGAGAGCAGTAAATGGCACGACGCTTGTCGCGCCAGCCGAACGGTGTGGCACCGCTCCAACGCGCGATGCTGCGCGTGGTGACCGCCGACTGCCGGCCGGGTTCTCACGTTTAGGCATAGCTTGCACCGACACTTCCGAATATCCTGGTTCAACAACGCAGAGAGCCGCAGCGCGTTGCCACGCGAACTCCATGTATCTTCAGTGATCAAGTTGACGCAAGATGACAAGCAGTCCCGGCGTCGCCGGCTAGAGGGCGCCAACAACTAATGTTTGTCACCAACTATCCGCTGACGTTGGTGGCCAACTGTTGGATGACAACCGTTACAGGACAACGTTGCTCGTCCACTGACGAACAGACTCAGCCGATCAACTCGCCAGCGCTACGATCTTCGCGCCGCTCGGCGGCTCGTCCTGCAGCAGCGCCCTGCGGGAGATGTCGTCGCCGTGCTCGGTGATGAACTTCGAGTACGTTCGCTCGATCATCGCGACGCTGGTGTTGTGCAGCGATGCCACCAGTCTGATCGGAATGTTCTGCAAGAGCATTCGCACGATGCTCGAATGTCTCAGGGCGTAGATCGTCACAACGGCAGGGTCGAGTCCGATCGCAGTGACGATCTTGTCGATCTGCCGATGATAGGTCTGGCCGGGATTATCGCCCCAGGGGCTGCCGTCGCTCTGCAAGAGCAGCGGCGCATCGCCATCGCGACCTTTCGCCGACTCCTTCAGCTTGGTCGCGAGCTGCGCCGTGATGGGCACGCTGTAGCGCTCGACTTTCTTCTTGGCGCGATTGCGTCCGCCGCCTTTGGCTGATTTCGGCATCGACAGTTTCGGCCGCACTGGATGGGCGTCCAGATCGGCAACGCGCAGGCGCACGGCTTGGCTTGGCCGCGCGCCTGTGATCGCCAGCGTATCAGTCAGCAGCCCCAACTTGTCATCCAGCCCATAGGCGGTGACGACGAATTCCCGCACTTTCTGATCAGAGAGGACGACGTTGCGGGCTTCCTGCGCATCCGGCAGGCCGGCGAGACCAACGTCCCACGCACGCTTATTCTGAATGCGCTGATCGTGCTGTGCAGCCAGCTCCAGCGCAGCGCACAGGCAGCCGGAGAGTCGATTGACTGTCGAACGCGCCATCTTGGTCAGCAGGCCATCGCGCCATTTCTGCCACTCATTCGAGGTGACCAGGGCGACTGGTTTGGCGAGCAGCACGGATGTGAGGTGCACGCGAGGCCATTGTGCGTTGTAGGGGTTGGCGCTGCGCGCTTTGAGATCGCCTTCATAGGCGGTGAGAGCGCCGTCCACGGTGACGGGTGCATTATCGCCGGTGCCATGATCGCCGCGCGCCAAACGTTTCGCGGCGTCCTGCGCCTGGAAGAACGTCATGACGTCTTTGCCGTCAGAGTCCGCGAAGTCGTCGGCATCGGCGATGCGCTTGGTCCAGTAGGCACCATGACCGTTGCTCGATTTCACCACCCATGCGCCATTGGTACGATTACGCCGGTAGAGCAGCGAGACGCCTCGCGCCAATGACGGGCCGGGATATGGCTTCCGGCGAACCTGCAACTTCAGACGCGCGCTGCGGCTTTCGAGGGCGCTGTGACGAACCTTGCGTGCCATGTGTGTCCCCGGTTTTGTCCCAATGGTGTGTGGGAATGCGGAGGAATGCCGATGGCATCATATGGCAGTAAACTTCGTCTGATCAACGAGTTGGTCATTCCATATGGTTCTCTACTATTCCATACGGATCTTTATTTTCCCCTGCGCAGGGAAGGCCGGTTGTTTGGCTTCACCTGTATGCCGCTGTGCAGCCTCTTGTAGCGCAACCTTCGCACAGTGGACCGCTGGTGCCCAGCCGGCATCCGGTCTTCCCTGCACCCTCTGACAAAGAGGGTGATGAGATCAAGCAAATCTCGGGCGAGATGAGCCGCGAGACTGCAAACTTATGTTTGCTTTTCAAAAAACTCGCAAAATTTGTCGAAATGGATCGTCATTGCATTGCAAAGCCGCGACCAAACGTCGTTGATCCCTTCGGCGCTTGCGCGCAGCTATATTGGCGCAATAATGGAGCAGTATGTTGTGGCCAGGAATCAACCCGGTCCTGCTTTCTGGAGGGCGACGAAAGTGTTCGCTCGCTACCCTGCCCTGGCCTTCGCCATTGCCACCTTGGCCGCCATGGATGGCGCGGCCGCACAAACGGCCAACCAGCCGCCCGACACGATGGCGGCGCGGGTGGAGGCGTGCACGCCCTGTCATGGCAACAAGGGCGAAGGCACCAACGACGTCTATTTCCCGCGGCTTGCCGGCAAGCCGGCCGGTTATCTCTACAATCAGCTCCTCGCCTTCCGCAGCGGCCGGCGCAAATACCCGCCGATGAACTATCTGCTGGAATTTCTGCCGGATCCGTATCTGGAGGCGATGGCAGCATATTTTGCCAGCGAGCACCCTCCGCTACCGCAGCCTGCCCCGAGCGAGGTCAGCAAGGAAGTCCTCGCGCAGGGCGAGTTGCTCGCGACCAGCGGCGACGCCGATCGTAGCATTCCGGCCTGCGTCAGCTGTCATGGTCCCGGCCTCACGGGCATGCAGCCCGGCATTCCCGGTCTGCTCGGTCTCCGCGCCGCCTATGTCAGCGCCCAGCTCGGCGCCTGGCGCTACGGCAACCGCACGGCGAAAGCGCCCGATTGCATGCAGCTCGTCGCCGGGCATCTGACCGAGGCCGATGTCACCGCGGTTGCCGCGTGGCTCGCGACGCGGCCGGCGCCCGCGAACCCTGCTCCCGTGCCGAAAGGCACCTACGCGCTGCCATTCGGCTGCGGCAGCCAGCCCAACTGACGAGGCGGATGATGGGCTCGAAACTGTCGATCACGCTTCTCGCCCTCGCCGCGCTGACGACGGCGGCACAGGCGCAGGACAAAAACAGCGACGTCGTCGCGCGCGGCGAATATCTCGCCCGCGCCGGCGATTGCACCGCCTGCCACACCGCGGCGGAAGGCCATTTGTTCGCCGGCGGCCGCGCCATGCCGACGCCGTTCGGCACCCTCTACACCTCCAACATCACGCCGGATCCTGCGACCGGGATCGGCAAGTGGAGCGCGGACGACTTCTACAAGACCATGCACAGCGGCCGTTTCCCGGACGGCGGGCTGATCTATCCGGCGATGCCGTTTGCGTCCTACACCAAGGTCACGCGCGCCGACAGCGACGCGATCTTCGCGTACTTGCGCTCGATCCCGCCGGTCATCCAGAAGAACAAGCCGCACGAGCTGCGCTTCCCCTATGACAACCGCCAGCTCATCCTCGGCTGGCGCACGCTGTACTTCCGTGAGGGCGAGTTCAAGCCTGATCCTGCGAAATCGGCCGAATGGAATCGCGGCGCCTATCTGGTCGAGGGCCTCGGTCATTGCAGCATGTGCCATTCGCCGATCAACGCGCTCGGCGGCACCTCGCAATCGGACGCTTTCAAAGGCGGCCTGATCCCGATGCAGAACTGGTACGCCCCCTCGCTGACCTCCAATCGCGAGGCCGGGCTAGGCGATTGGAGCATCAAGGACATCACCGACCTGCTCCAGACCGGCGTCTCCATGCGCGGCGTCGTCTACGGCCCGATGGCGGAGGTCGTGCACAACAGCCTGCAATATCTTGATGACGCGGACACCAGGGCCATGGCTGTCTACCTCAAGGGCATCTCAGAACCATCGCCACCTCCGCCGCCGAGCTCGACGCTACCGACCACCGAGAGCAGCTTGCTGATCAGCCTCGGCAAGTCCGTCTACGACAAGAGTTGCGCGAGCTGTCATGGCACGCAGGGCGAAGGCAAGCCGCCGCACTGGCCGCCGCTCGCCAACAACCAGTCGATCGAGATGCAGTCGGCGGTCAATCCGATCCGCATGGTGCTCAATGGCGGCTATCCGCCGGGCACCAAGGGCAATCCCATGCCCTACGGCATGCCGCCTTTCGCAGGCCTCCTCTCCGACAACGAGGTCGCCGCCGTCGTCTCCTACATCCGCACCGCCTGGGGCAATCGCGGCACGCCGGTCTCGGCCCGCGAGGCCAACGAGCTGCGCTCCGCACCGCTGCATTGAGACACGCCATGATCAATTCCGACCCGCCGACCAGCCCAGCTGCCGCCGACCAGGCCGTCGAGGAGGTCGTAGCGCAAGGGCCCTCCGGCGCGATCGTGCTCGCCGGCATCGCCACGGCCTGCGTGGTCGCGATGTGGCTCGCGTTTTACCTGTTCGTGTTCTTGCCGCGCGGGCCGCTGCAATGAGCGCAGAGGACACCCATGGCAGCGCCGAGGTCGCGGCCCGAATCGAGCGGCGCTGGGCCACCATTGCGGTCGTCATCATCGTGATGATGGCGCTGCTGGCGGCGTTCGCCGGCATCCATCGCGCGACCATGCCGCAGCCGCGCGTGGAGATCACCGATCCCTCGCGCCTGCATCTGTCCGGCGAATTCGTCGAGAGCAATCTCGGCAGCGTGCTGGAGGCCAACGGCAACGTGACGGTGCGCGCGATCGGCCAGCAATATTCCTTCACGCCGGCCTGCATCGTGGTGCCCGTGGACACGCCGATTACGCTGCGTGCCACCAGCGCCGACGTCGTGCATGGCATCCTGATCCAGGGCACCAACGTCAACACCATGCTGGTGCCCGGATACATTTCCGAGCAGCTCATGCGCTTTACGCGGACCGGCGACTACCTGATGCCCTGCCAGGAGTTTTGCAGTTTTGGTCACGAGGGCATGTGGGGCAAGGTCAAGGTGATCGACAAGACCGAATTCGAGGGTCGTGCGAAGGGTGGCGGGAGGCTGAGCTGTGTTGGTCAATAGGAAGCTCATCCTCGCCCATTTCTGGCTGGCCTTCGCCGTGTTCGGCATCGCGCTCACGCTCGGCGCCTGGCAGATGTTCATCCGCAGCCCGATCGGCACATGGCTATCCAATCCCGAGCTCTATTACCGCTCGCTGACCGCGCACGGCACAGTGATGGGCTACGTCTTCCCGACCCTGGTCGCGATGGGATTCGGCTACGCCATCAGTGAGTCCGCGCTGCAGCAGCGTCTGGTCGGCGTGCGCTGGGCCTGGGCTGGTTTCTGGCTGATCGTCGCCGGCAGCATCATGGCGGTGATCCCGATCGCACTGGGCCGGGCCTCGGTGCTCTACACTTTCTATCCGCCGCTGATCGGCAACGTCTTCTACTATCTCGGCGTCGTGCTGGTCGTGGTCGGCTCGTGGTTCTGGGTCGCGCTGATGTCGATCAATCTGCGCGTCTGGCGAAAGGCCCATCCCGGCGCGCCGGTGCCGCTGGCGATGTTCGCCAACGTCGCGGGTTCTTACTTGTGGGCCTGGACTGCGGTCGGGGCCGCGCTCGAGTTGCTGTTGCAGATCATCCCGGTCGCGGCGGGGCTGAAGAGCACGATCGATGCCGGCCTCGCCCGCGTGTTCTTCTCCTGGACGCTGCACGCCATCGTCTATTTCTGGCTGATGCCGACCTACATCGCCTATTACACCATCGTGCCGCGTGCGATCGGCGGCCGGGTCTATTCCGACAGCATGGCGCGAATCTCCTTCATCCTGTTCCTGGTGGTGGCGATGCCGATCGGCATGCATCACACCTTCGCTGATCCGCAAGTCGGCGCCGGCTTCAAGTTCATCCACTCGGCCTTCACGGCGCTGGTGGCACTGCCGACGCTGCTGACCGTGTTCACGATCTGCGCTTCCGTCGAGATCGCGGCGCGGCTGCGTGGTGGGCGCGGCATGTTCGGCTGGATCAGGGCCCTGCCCTGGGACAATCCGATGATGCTGGCGCTGGCGTTCTCCTTCGTCATGCTCGGCTTCGGCGGGGCCGGCGGCCTCATCAACATGAGTTATCAGCTCGATGCGTCGATCCACAACACGCAGTGGATCACCGGCCATTTCCATCTGATCTTCGGCGGCGCCATCGTGATCATGTATTTTGCGATCGCCTATGATCTGTGGCCGCATCTGACGGGACGCGAGCTGATCGATGTCCGCCTGATGCGCACCCAGCTCTGGCTGTGGTTCGTCGGCATGATCGTCACGACCTTCCCGTGGCACTGGGTCGGCATCCTGGGCATGCCGCGCCGCATGGCCTATTTCGATTTCGGCGATCCCGCGATCGCGCCACAGTCGCTTTCCGTCACCCTCTCGGCGATCGGCGGCTTCGTCCTGCTGGCCTCGGGAATCATATTCATCGTCATCCTGGCCCGCGGCATGCGCGCGCCGCAGGCCGAAGCCGGTCCCTATCGCTTTGCGCTCGCCGTGCACGAACCGAAGACGGTGCCCGTCGCGCTCAATACGCATGCATTGTGGGTGGCGCTGATGATTGCCCTCACCCTCACCAATTACGGCTACCCGATCCTGACGTTGGCGCTGACCGAGGGCACATCGGTGCCGGCCGTCTATGTGGGAGCGCAGTGATGAGCACGCGCGACCTCTTCACTTTCAGCAATCCGCATTTCACGCGAGGGGTCGGCATCACCGCTGCGATCCTGATCGTGACCGCGATTGCCGGCTTCATCGTGCTGCCGTTCGCGCAGCCCTGGGTGCAATTCGCCAATGTCTGGGACGCGATCTGTAGCGCTGCCGGCGTGCCGCAGCGTGCCGCCAGCGTCACGGCGCCCGAGCAGGCCAAACGGCTGTCCGGGGTCGTGCTCACCTCGAATACGCTGTCACGCCCGAGCCAGGAGGCGATCGGCCGCGGCGCGACGCTCGCGCAGCGTTGCGCCATCTGCCACGGCCCGACCGGCATCAGCCGCGCGGACTCGCCCAATCTCGCCGGCCAGTATGCGGCCGTGATCTACAAGGAGCTGCACGATTTCCGCTCGGGTGCGCGCACCAATGCCGTGATGTCGCCGTTTGCGGTCAACCTGACCGATCAGGAGATCGCGGATCTCTCGAATTATTACGCCTATCTGCCGCGGCTTCCGGCCTATCACCCGACACCGCAACTGCCGAAACCCAGCATCGTCATCTACGGCGCGCCGATGCGTGGGATCGCGCCCTGCGGTGCCTGCCATGGCAGTCTCGACAACAAGACCGGCAGCCCGTGGCTGGAGGGGCAGTCCGAGGCCTACATGAAGGCGCAGCTCCAGGCGTTTGCCTCAGGCGAGCGCCGCAACGACATCAGCCAGCAGATGCGCAACATCGCCCGCGCGATGACGCCCCAGGAGATCGAGCAGGCCGCGGCCTACTACGCCTCGCAGCCGCCGGATGTGGTGAAGGCTGTGGATTGAAGGGTGACGCTCGTGCCCCGGACGCAGCGCAGCGCTCCTTAAGCGGTGCGCTGCAGAGCCGGGGCCCATGCTTTGCGGCACTCTGGGTCCCGGCTCTGCGGAGCAGCGCTACGCGCTGCACCGCGTCCGGGACACGAGAGCCAGGATAGACTACGACGACGCCAGCTTCGGCCGCCCGTAGATCGCATCCGCCCGCTTTTCGAACGCCGTCGAGAATCGCGCGAAGGCGGCATCGAACATCGAGCCCATCAGCAACGCCAGCATGCGGCTCCTGAACTCGTAGGACAGGAAGAAACCGACGTCGCAGACGCCCTCACCTTTGGGCTCGAACGTCCAGCGGTTTTCGAGATTACTGAAGGGACCTTGCAGGTACTCGACGAGAATCTTCAAATTGGCGCGGTCGAGGCTCACCCGGCTGGTGAAGGACTCCTTGACCAGCTTGAACGACACCGTCATGTCGGCGATCAGCACCTCGGTGCCGTCGGGCTTGGCCATCCGCTGGCGCACCTTCAACGCGCTGCACAGCGGCACGAACTCCGGGTAGCGCTCGATGTCGGCGACCAGATCGAACATCTCGGAGGCGCTGTGATTGACACGGCGCTTGCTCGAAAATTTGGGCATGGCGGTTCAGCGGGCGGTCGCGGCCCGCGCGGCCTTCAGTCTCGCGAAATCCTCGCCGGCATGATGTGACGAGCGGGTGAGCGGGCTCGCCGACACCATCAGGAAGCCCTTGGTGTAGGCGACCTTTTCGTAAGAGGCGAACTCGTCCGGCGGCACATAGCGCATGACGGCGTGGTGCTTGCGGGTCGGCTGGAGATACTGCCCGATGGTCAGGAAATCGACCTCGGCCGAGCGCAGATCGTCCATCACCTGCTGCACCTCGTGCCGCTCTTCACCGAGACCCACCATGATGCCGGACTTGGTGAAGATGGTAGGATCGAGCTCCTTGACCCGCTGCAACAGCCGGATCGAATGGAAGTAGCGCGCGCCGGGCCGCACCGTGAGATAGCGCGACGGCACCGTCTCGAGATTGTGGTTGAAGACGTCGGGCTTCGCCGCGACGACGATTTCGAGCGCGCCTTCCTTGCGCAAGAAGTCGGGCGTCAGGATCTCGATCGTGGTCGAAGGGCACGCAGCGCGGATGGCGCGGATCGTCTCCGCGAAATGCTGGGCGCCGCCATCAGTGAGGTCGTCGCGGTCGACCGAGGTGATGACGACATGGGCAAGGCCGAGCTTGGCCGTCGCCTCGGCGACATTCTCAGGCTCGGCTGCGTCCAGCGCATTCGGCAGGCCGGTCTTGACGTTACAGAAGGCGCAGGCGCGGGTGCAGGTGTCACCCATGATCATGAAGGTGGCGTGCTTCTTGTCCCAGCACTCGCCGATGTTCGGGCAGCCCGCCTCCTCACACACCGTGTGCAGGCCGTTGGACCGCACGATATTGCGGGTGTCGGCATAGCCGCGGGTGTTGGGCGCGCGCACGCGGATCCAGTCCGGCTTCGGCGGGGAAGCGGAATCGGGCCGGTTCACCTTTTCGGGGTGGCGCGGGCGCAGCGGGTTCGAGATGGTATCGACAATAACGACCATGGGGTGTCCGGTCTGTTCAGGTCCTACCTAGTCGGTCTCGCCAGGCATCGCAACCCGGCTCGCACCGCTTCAGGGAACATGGCAGATATGGGCAATATCCTGCTCTGTTCTCAAGCGATTCTCACCTCGAATGGCTCCAATCCCGAAGACTTCACCACCGCGGCTCGGCAAAGCGCTGAAGCGCAGCTTTTTCGATCGCAACGTCCGCGAGGTCGCTCACGACCTGATAGGCGCCACGATGCTGGTGGACGGCGTCGGCGGGATCATTGTGGAGGTCGAGGCCTATCATCATACCGAGCCGGCGGCGCACTCCTACAACGGCCCGACGCCGCGGAACCAGATCATGTTCGGCCCGCCCGGCTTTGCCTATGTCTACCGCTCCTACGGCATCCATTGGTGCGTCAATTTCGTCTGCGAGGAGGAAGGCTCGGCCAGTGCTGTGCTGATCCGCGCGCTGGAGCCGACCCATGGATTGGCCGCGATGCGCCGCCGCCGCCATCTCCAGGATTTGCAGGCGCTGTGCTCGGGCCCGGGCAAGCTGACCGAAGCGCTCGGCATCACCATTGCGCACAACGCCCTGCCGCTGGACCGGCCGCCAATCGCGCTGCATGCGCGCACCGAGGACGTTGAGGTCGCGACCGGCATCCGGATCGGCATCACCAAGGCGGTCGAGCTGCCCTGGCGTTACGGCGTCAGAGGCTCGAAGTTTCTCAGCAAGCCATTCCCGAAATAGGGACAGAGCCCATTCCGATGAAATCGGAACGGGCTCCGGATTCTTGTCTTGACGCGTTTTCTTTACGCGAACCGGTATCCACTTCGCTCGAAAACGCTTTAGGACGCCTGCTTCAGCCGCTCCATGGCTTCGAGCAGCTTGGCCTTGCGGGCCAGCGCGGCCTCGCGCTTTTCGCGCTCCTCCTCGACGACCTCTTCGGCCGCGTTGGCGACGAATTTCTCGTTCGCCAACTTGGACTCGGCGCGCTTGATGTCGGCGTCGGCCTTGCCGATCTCCTTGTCGAGACGCGTGCGCTCGGCGGCGACGTCGATCACGCCCTTGAGCGGCAGCGCGGCCACCTCGCCGCGCACGAGCAATTGGACCGCGCCGTCGGGCGCACGGTCGGCGAAGGAGATGTCCGACAGCCGTGCCATGCGCTTGATGACGTCGGTCCAGCGCGGCGCGCGCTCCCTCGTTTCAGTCGATGCGCCCGCAAGCACCAGCGCCGTCAGCGTCGCCGGCGGGATGTTCATCTCGGCGCGCACCGAACGGATCTGCGTGACCAGGTCGATCACCCAGCCGATCTCGGCTTCCGCCTTGGGATCGCTGAAGTCGGCATGGTCGAAGATCGGCAGTATCCAAGCGGGCGAGACGAGCGGATCGGTCGCCCCCGTCGTCGCAGCCAGCATCGCAAGCTGCTCCGGTGTCGGCGCGGCCGACTTCAGCGGCCACGACGCCAGTGCGAGCAGGCCGTCGCGCTTCGCCGTGACTTCCCACAGCTCTTCGGTGATGAAGGGCATGAAGGGGTGAAGCAACTTCAGGATCTCGTCGCGCGCCCAGGCGACCATGGCGCGGGTCTCGTCCTTGGCGGGACTGTCCGGACCAAGCAGCACGGGCTTGGCGAGCTCGACATACCAGTCGCAATAGACGTTCCAGACGAAGCGATAGATCGCGCCTGCCGCGTCGTTGAAGCGATAGGCTTCGATCGCCTCGGTCACCTCGCGCGTGGTGTGCGCGCTCTCATGCGCGATCCAGCGGTTCAGCGTCTCCTTCGCCTTCGCCGGCTCGAAGCCTTCAGGCACGGCGCAGTGGTTCATTTCCGCAAAGCGGGACGCATTCCAGAGCTTCGTCGCGAAATTGCGATAGCCCTCGACGCGGCTGGTGGCGAGCTTGATGTCGCGCCCCTGCGCCGCCATCGCGGCCAGCGTGAAGCGCAGCGCATCCGCGCCGTATTCCTCGATCAGGTTGAGCGGATCGATGACGTTGCCCTTCGACTTCGACATCTTGGCGCCTTTCTCGTCACGGACGAGGGCGTGGATGTAGATGGTCGAGAACGGCACCTCCTTCATGAAGTGCAGGCCCATCATCATCATGCGGGCGACCCAGAAGAAGATGATGTCGAAGCCGGTCACCAGCGCGTTGGTCGGGTAGTAGCGCTGCACCTCGGGGGCGTCTTCCGGCCAGCCGAGCGTCGAAAACGGCCACAGCGCCGAGGAGAACCAGGTGTCGAGCACGTCCTCGTCGCGGGTGATGAAGCCTTCGCGCTTGTTGCGGTCGAGCGCCATCTCGCGACCCTGCTCGGCCGTGATGACCTCCTGCTCGACATAATAGCCGAGCGCGTGGCTGACGGCCTCCTCCTCGGTCTCGGCGACGAACACCTTGCCGTCAGGGCCGTACCAGGCCGGGATCTGATGGCCCCACCAAAGCTGGCGCGAGATGCACCAGGGCTGGATGTTCTCCATCCATTCGAAATAGGTCTTTTCCCAGTTCTTGGGCACGAACGACGTTTCGCCCGAACGCACCGCTGCGATCGCGGGCTTGGCCATCGTCTTGGCGTCGACGTACCACTGGTCGGTCAGATACGGCTCGATCACGGTGCCGGAGCGATCGCCATGCGGCACCATGTTGGTGTGCGGCTCGATCCGCTCGACGAAGCCGAACGAGTCCAGCCGTTCGACGAGGCGCTTGCGCGCGGCGAAGCGGTCGACCTTGTGAAATTCCTCGGCGAATTGCCCGGCGCCTTCCGGAAGGTCGCGCAGATAGTCCTCGTTGTCGACGAGATCGAGACAGCCTTCCCTGTCGATCACGCTGATGCGGCGCAGGCCGTGGCGGTTACCTACCTCGAAATCGTTGAAGTCGTGCGCCGGCGTTATCTTCACCGCGCCCGAGCCCTTTTCCGGATCGGAATAGTCGTCGGCGACGATCGCAATCTTGCGGCCGACCAGCGGCAGGATCACGTTCTTGCCGATGAGCTTCTGATAGCGCTCATCCTCGGGATGCACGGCAACGCCGGTATCGCCGAGCATGGTCTCGGGACGCGTGGTGGCTACGACGATGAAGCTCGAGGGATCCTCGGGATTGAACGTCTTGCCCTCGATCGGGTAGCGCAGATACCAGAGGTGGCCCTTCACCTCGGTCTGCTGCACCTCGAGATCGGAGATCGCGGTCAAGAGCTTGGTGTCCCAGTTCACCAGCCGCTTGTCCTTGTAGATCAGTCCCTCGCGGTGCAGCTCGACGAACACCTTGACGACGGCTTTCGACAGGCCCTCGTCCATGGTGAAGCGCTCGCGCGACCAGTCGCAGGAGGCGCCGAGCCGCTTGAGCTGGTTGATGATGGTGTCGCCGCTCTCGGCTTTCCACTGCCAGACCCGCTCCAGGAATTTCTCGCGGCCCATCTCGCGGCGGCCGGGCTGCTGGCGCTCCATCAGCTGCCGCTCAACCACCATCTGGGTGGCGATGCCGGCATGGTCGGTGCCGGGCTGCCAGAGCACGTCGCGACCGCGCATGCGCTCGAACCGGCACAGGATGTCCTGCAGCGTGTTGTTGAGGGCATGGCCCATGTGCAGCGAGCCCGTCACGTTCGGTGGCGGGATCACGATGGTAAAAGGCACGGCGTCGCGGCGGTCGGGGCGACCGGCCTTGAAGGCAAGGCTGTCCTCCCACACCACGGACATGCGGGCTTCGATATCGGCGGGCTGGTAATTTTTCTCGATCATGGGGCTGCTAGAAAGCCGCGTGTGCGGGTCAAGTCAACGGGAAGCTCAGCGGCAAAGGGCATTCGGCCCGGTCCGCAGGCCGAATATGCCCTGGGAGCAGGGCTATATCGGGGCCGAACCGCCCGTCTCAGCGGCCGCCGCGCGAGACCCGCTCGATTTCGGCCTTCACGATGCGTTCAACCAGGCCCGGAAGGTTGTCATCGAGCCAGGATTTCAGCATCGGACGCAGCATCTCCTTGACCAGATCCTCCAGCGTCCGCGCATTGCTGCTGAGCACCGTATGGGCCAGGGAGTTGAAGGCGGATTCGACCGCCGAGACCGTCGATTGCGCGAGCATCGGCTGCTGCGGCGGCAGCGGCGGGGAATCGAAGTTCACCGGCGCGTAGGACGGTGGCGGCGTTGGACGCGGCGGAGGCGATTCGGCGAATTCGAGATCGTCGCGCGGCTCGACCTTGCGGAAGCTCGGTGGCGGCGGAGGCGGCGTCGGATCCATCGCCATCTCGTCGGTCAATTCGAGCACGTCCGGTTCAGGCTCCGGCTCGGGCTCGGGCGCGCGGACCTCGGGCGCAGGCGTGGCCGCATCGAGCCCCGCCAGCAGCGCGTCGATGTCGTCCTGGTTGTTGGACGCATCCGCCGCAGGCGCGGGTGGCGGCGCTGGAGTGGGCTTTGCAGCCGGTGTCGGCACGGGCTTCTCGGCGACAGGCTTGGCGGCGGCGGGAGCGACCTTGGATGGCGGAATGTCGTTCATCGCCTGCGGCTTTGGCGGCGCGGCGGGGGCCGCGGCTTTCTCGGGCTTGGCGGTTTCAGCCGGCGGCGGCTTGGCCTCATCGTCGGCAATGATGCGCCGGATCGAGGCCAGAATCTCCTCCATCGAGGGTTCTGTGACCTTTGCAGGCTGCGTCATCTCCGACTCCACATCATCAACGCCCTCGCATGCGCTGTTTTACACCAAGCACGACAGGATTGGCCGGTTCCGCAACGAGCGGCCCGACATTTTCGTCGCGGCAGCCCGACTTGTCCCCAGATCACGGCTCAACGTGCAGCGGTGCGCCCCTGCCCCCGGCACTCAAGCTTTACGCATACGGCATCAACGCGGGGCGAATCGACCCGCACTGTCTTGGCAAGGCTATGTCAGGGATTTTGATGATTGCAAGCAAAGCACCGATCGGCCTCGGCTGTTCGCGAGGCCGACCGGATGACTACGGGGAATCAGCGCCCGTCAGGCGTACGCACGCCGGCCCAGCTGTCGCGGACCTGATGGTAGTGAACGCTGGGATCATAAACCGTGGTCCCAAGGCCGAGAACCTGCGGCGCCAGACGGCCGACGGCAGCAAGGACGTTATAGGATGCAACGACCCGGTCGTGCTGCGCGGTCACCAGCGCCACGCGCGCATTGACCAGCGCCTGCTGCGCGTTGAGCACGTCGAGGGTGGTACGCTGACCGGCCTTGGCTTCTTCGCGCACGCCGTTCAGCGCGATCTCGGATGCCGTCACCTGCGCCTGCGCGGACTGCACCTGCGCCTTGCCGGCCTGCAACGAACCCCACCATTGCACAACGGTCGCACGGGTCTGGTCCCGCGTCGTCTCGAGGTTGAGACGCTGCTGCGCCAGGTTTTCCTTGGACTGGCGGATGAGCGCATATTCGCCACCACCCTGATAAATCGGCACCGAGACCTGCGCGATCGCGGATGCGTTGAACGAGCGGTACTGAATCAAAGACTGTTCGTAGGACTGGCTGACAGCCGCTTGCAGGGAGACCGTCGGCAGCAGAGCGCCCTCGGCGACCTTGACCTGCAAGAAATTGACGTCGATGCCGAACATTGCGGCCGTGACGTTGGGATGCTCGACGAGGCCGAGCTCGACTGCGGCGGCGAGCGTCGCGGGCAGGAAACGATCGACAGGCGAGCCGGGTGCAAGGTTGGTCGGCTCGTTGCCGATGATGCGGCGGAAGTTCGCGCGGGTCGTGGTGAGATTTGCTTCCGCGGTAAGGGCCTGCGTCCTGCCGGCCGCCAGCTGTGCTTCCGATTGCGCAACGTCGGTGCGTGTCACTTCGCCGACATTGAAGCGGTCACGGGTCTGCTTGAGCGTCTGCTCGAGCACCCGCACGTTGCTGCGCTGAACTTCGAGCGTGGCCGAGTCACGCAGATAATCCATGTAGGTCGTGGCGGCCTGGAGCAGTACGCTTTGATCGAGGCTGCGCAGCGCTTCGCGAGAGCCGGAAACCTGACTCTCCGCGGCGCGCGTCCGGTTGGCGGTCTGGTTGCCGTTATAGAGTGTCTGGGAAGCAGTCAGACTTGCGCTTCGGGGATAGCCTTTGCCGTTGACCGGATCGCTGGTGGAGGCACTCTTGAAGTCCGAGTACTGGTAACCACCGCTCGCCGTCAGCGAGACCTTCGGGCGATATCCGGACAAGGCCTGCGGCACGTTTTCGTCAGTCGAGCGCACCTGGGCGCGCTGTGCGTTGAGCTGCGGATTATTCTGATAGGCGCGCACCAGCGCGGACTCGATCGTATCCGCCAAGGCAGGCACCGGCCCGGCTAGCGACAGCAGCAGGACCGAAACTGCAGCTCCGGTGAAGAGCTTCACCCCATGCATCCCAAAAATTCCGTTCATTCTAACGCCCACCTCGTGCCCGCGAGCTGGGTACCGTCTACGAGTGGAGTCGCTGCCCCGCTGCAACATAGGACGCGGTCAAGCGCGACGGAACCACCCCAGAGTAGTTCTCGGTGGAAACTCTTCACGTGCAGCATCCCGGCCACACTTCTGATTCAGAACGGGATTTTAACGGGCTTTGCGCCGTCAGAAGACGAAGGCGGCAGCCCGCACCAGCCCGGGAAGGACCGGGGCGGCGGCGTCGAACAGGGTTCGATGGCCGAATTCCCCGTGGGTATGGGTCACGATCATGGCCCGGGGCGGCCTGGATTCGGCCGAAACCCCCACCAGACGCCCGCCCTCCTTCAGCTGCCCGAGCAGCGCCTCCGGCGTCAACTCGGCAGCGCCATTGAGGATAATCACGTCATAGGGGGCGGCGGAAGGATCGCCTTCGGTGCAGGCTGCGGCCTTGCAGGTCACATTGGCGAGCCCCAGGGCAGCGAAGGCGTCCTTGGCCTTCGCGGCCAGGGCCGAATCGCATTCCGTTGCGGTGACCTGGCGCGCCAGCTTGGCTGTCAGCGCCGCGAGATATCCCGTGGCACAGCCGACCACCAGCACGTTGTCGCCCTCGCCGATTTCGGCGGCCTGAAGCAGCTTGCCGGTCAGCTGCGGCTTGATCAGGAAGCGCTTGGCTGCGCCCTCGCTCACGTCGAGGTCGAGATCGAGATAGGCCAGCGCCTGGCGGCCGGCCGGCACGAAGGCCTCGCGCGGAACCGTAAGCATGGCATCGAGAACACGACGGTCAGTGACGTCACTGGTGCGCACCTGGCCATCGACCATTTTGAGGCGCGCGGTCGAAAAACCGGACATTTGCGGACCCTGCAATGCGGCGATGCCGCGAACCAAAGTTGGCGGCATCTTTGGAACATGCCCGGTCAAAACGCAACACGGCCGTTAGCCTGTGCGGCCAAGGCCTCGGGCCAAGGCTTCGCTGCCAAGGCTTCGCGACCAAGGCTTCCGCATCTTACCGCATCAGGGGCCGGAACGGATTACTCGATCGCCACAGCGAGGCGGCCGATCAGAGCGGCGACCTCGTCCAGCCGCGCCGACTCGGGTGTCTCGACCGCACGCGCCAGACAGGCGAGGCATTCGTCGTCGCTGAGCTCGGGAATGTCGGCCGGCAGAATCGAGGGGGCCATGTGGTCGACCTGGATGTCTGGCATTGGGAATCAGCTCCGTAAAAATCCGGCAGTTGCAAAGCTCGATTTCAATTGAGTCGATTTGGCGCCCCCCGCATGGCGCGACGGCGCCCATGCACACATCTGCTTGACTGCGATTCCAGCCAGGGATCGTGGACGCACTGCTCGGAATTCAACGCAACGAGGTCGCGCGTCACCTGAGGGCACGATCACAACTCGTTGAATTTGCGGTAGAATTTGGCTCCCCGGGCTGGATTCGAACCAGCGACCATCCGATTAACAGTCGGATGCTCTACCGCTGAGCTACCGAGGAAAAGGCGAACCAGTCGTTCGCGCGCGGCTGCGTATAACAAAGCCGCTTGCGCTTGCAAAGACGAATTCGTCATCATCCGCAACGTGCTTGAGGAAGGGCCCGAGCGGCCCCTCCTCCGGGCCGTAACGGCCAATCGCTATTCCGCGAGAAACGAGGTGGTCTTGGTGCCGGAATCGTAGCGCAACCGAAGCGCTGTCACCTTGCAGAGGTTGACGTTCTTCCACAGCACGGCTTCGTCGTAGCTCTGCCAGTCGACCCGGACGTTCCAGATACAGCCCTCGTCGTCCTCGTCGAACTCGACATAGGTGCTGGCCTGGTTCTGCAACACCTTCTCAAGCTCGTTGTCCCACTCGTCCAGGCCATCGTCCGGCGCGTTGAAGCCCAGGAATTTGATGGCATAGCCGGTCTCGTTGACGACGGTGACGTTGCGGGCGTCGGCCGCGAACGACGGCATGGTGGCGATCGAAAGACCGATCGCGATCAATCCAGACAGAAAATACTTCATTTGAAAATCCTCCGATCGAAACAGGCCTCAGCGCCTGGCGTCGATCGGCGCAGGCGCCGCGGCAACAAAAGGCGTTGCCTCGAGACACGTCCGGAGCGCGATCGAAAGGTTCAGGACACGATCGATCTGCACTCCGGGACGTTGCGCGACGCGAGACGCGCCCAGCCTGTTTATCGTTTCGAATTCTCCGCAGCAATGAACGGGCATTCATAGATCGGCGGCGTTTGTCCTCTCCGGCGCCGGGGCCGGCGCCGGCACAGCGGCGCCGTTGCTCTTCCCGGTCACGGCGCCGACCAGCGCCTGCACGGGATCATCGCCCGGCGCAAAGCCGCTCTGGCGCAGGATCTCGTCGATCATCGGACGCAGCGCGTGCACCTTGAGCAGCTCGCCGGCGAGTCCTTCGCCGAAGCCGACATTGCCTCCGCCGGCCCCGTTGCCGCCGAACGCGCCGCCGGTGTGCAGGATGCGGACGTCCTTGAGGTTGGCGATGGGCTTGACCATCTCGGCCAGCGCCGACGGCATCGTCTCGATCCGCTTCTTGGCGATCTCGAAGTCGATGACGTTGCTGCCGAGCTTGTTCTGCGCCTCGTTCTTCATGGTGATGACGGCGGCCTCGGCCTCACCGATGTTGCGGACGCCGACGGCCTTGATCTTGTTGGACTCGGCCTCCGCGGTGGCCAGCGTCTTCACAGCCTCGGCGCGATCGAGCGAGGCCTTCTTCTCGGCCTCGGCCGCAACGATCAGCTCGGTCGATTTGCGTTCGGCCTCGGTGCGCGCGGCCAGCACCTGAGTGAGACGGGCACGATCGGCCACCTCGACGGCGCGCGCGGTGACGACCTTTTCCTCGGCGGAAACGGCGAGCGCTTCGGCGGTCTTGGCTTCGGTGACGGCTTCCGAGGTCTCTTTGCTCTTGGCAGCGATCTGGATCTCGTTCTCCTGCGTGGCGATTTGGATCTCGCGCTGAGCGTCGGTTTTGCGCTTGTTGATCGCCAGATCCGACTCGATCACCGCGGTTTCCTTGACCTGCTTGGCGCCGGCCTCCTTCTCGGCAACGGCTCGGTCGGTGTCGATGCGGGCATTTTCCTCGGTGAGGCGCGCGGTCTGCGTGGCGGTCGCGACCTCGGCCCGGGTGCTCGCGGTCTTGTTGGCGATGTCGCGCTCCTGGGAGAGCTCGGCCTCCTTCTTGGTCCGTTCGATCCCGAGGGTCTGCTGGCGCGCCTCGAGGTCCTTTTGCGCAATCGCCACCTCGTTGTCGCGCACAATGGCATTGCGGTCGCGCCGGCGGGTCTCGGTGACGGTCTTCAATTGGGTCAGGCCCTCGGCGTCGAAGAAGTTTTCCGGGTTGAAGAACTTGACGTCGGTCTGGTCGAGCTTAGTGAGCGACACGGATTCAAGCTCGAGGCCGTTGGATTTGACGTCGGACTCGACTGTAGCCTGCACATGCTTGACGAAGTCCGAGCGCTTCTCCTGGAGTTCGAGGATGCTCATGGTCGCCGCCACCGAGCGCAGGCCGTCGACGAATTTCGCCTCGACCTGGTTGCGCAGGGCTTCGGCGTCATTGGTCAGCGCACCCAGCGTCTGGCTCGCAAGTGCGATACTCTCATCGTCGGGGCGGACGCGTACATAGAACTCGGCAACGATGTCGACGCGCAGGCGGTCCCTGGTGATCAGGGATTCCCGCTCCTTGCGTTCCACGGTAAGCCGCAGCGTCTTCAGATTGACGCTGGCATAGGAGTGGAAGATCGGCAGGATCATGGCGCCGCCGTCGAGCACGACCTTCTTGCCACCGAGTCCGGTGCGCACGAAGGCTTCGTCACGCGTGGCCCGTTTGTAGAGGATGGTGAAGACGATCCCGAGGACGACGATCAGCGCGACGCCGATCATGGCCGGGACTGCGATGTCGAACATGACTTTCTCCAATGAATGAACTGCTAGCTGCTTAGAGGTGGCTTGGACGGCTTAAGTTCATCGTCGGCCTTCACTGCGACGAAGCGGGTGCCGTCGCGGTCGACCAGCAGGACCATGGTTCCCTGCGGCAGGGGTGATGACGACGGCGCGGCGACCGCCCAGACGAAATGGCGGTTGCCGTGGATATCGGCGACGCTGACGCGGCCGGGCGGCCCCTGGTCGAGCGGGCCGATGACGACCTCGCCGATGCGGCCGACGAGATCCCCTAAGCCGACGGCATAGCTTTCATCCTTGGGAATGACCCGCGCGATGGCCCTGCTGGCGGCGCGGACCAGCGGAACCGACACCACGACGGCCCCGACCGAGGCGACCGTCGCCGGCAAGGGACCGGCCACCATCCGCGCGATGTCCTGGATCAGGAAGCCGGTGATGGAGAAGGCGCCGAGCAGCAGCAGCAGGAAGATCAGCAGCGGCACGCCGCCGACATTGATCCAGGAGATGGCGTTGATCACGCCATTGTCGCTGGGATGACCAAAGTCGATGTTGGTGCCGAGCATCTCGCTCAAGGAGGCCCCGACCAGCATCGAGACCACCTCGATCGAGCCGACGATGAGGATCATGGCCGCCGCGATCGCGAACGGCCTGACCTCCGGCGACATGACGTGTTCGAGCAGAGCGCTCATGACACGGTACTCAGGAGCGTGACTTCAGCCGCGCCAGCCTCGCCGCAATTTCCTTGTCGCGATGGAGCGTGCTGAGCTCGTCGATGTCGCTCGAATACGGGATGCCCGGCGGCACGCCGGTGGCCCGCGCCACCGCCCTGCCCGCCCGCAGCGCCTTCGCCGCCGCAGAGCTGCCGCCCTGTTTGCGGGGCGACGTCGAAGCCTGATGGCTTGCGGCCGCCTCACTCTTTTCGAGATCGGCGCGGCGCTGTTCGGCGTCCTGAAGTGCCGACAGCACGGCACGCAGCGAAGTGACGCATTGCTCGATCTTCTCGTTGTTCTCGTCGATGGCGCGGGACAGCACCTCGAACTGCGCCTCCAGATCCATCTGCCGCGCGATGCCGGCGCGGGCGAGGTCGTCGCGCCCGTCGATGATCGCCCCTTCGATCTTGGGCGCGAGATCGGCCATCTCGCGCTCGATCTCGGTGCGGCGCGCGTTGAGGCGGTATTCCTCGGCACGCGCAGCGGCGAGCGCGTCGCGCGCCTCGCTCTCGGCACGCTCGATCTCGCGGATGGCCTGTCCGACCACCCCAAGCTTGTTCTTGCCTTCCGCCTGCTCGATCGCGTCATAGGCGATCCCGGCGATCAGGCGCCCGACCCGGGACAGGAAATTTTCGGGAGCGGCAGCGATGGTATCCATAGCGTTCTCCTCCTCTGGTAGACTGTTCGGCGTGACGCCGTAGTGAACTTCGAAACCGTCATCGGTGCGGATCAGGCGCGCGGGCACGCTTTGCCCCCAGCCCTCGGCATAGCCGGCATAGTCGAACGGCACGCTGAAGCGCCCTTGCACGGTCGCAATCGAAATGGTGGCCGGGCCCTTGATCTTGGCGAGCTTGTCGTCGAGCGGCAGACGACGGCCCTGCGCCGCGCGATATTCGGCGCGGTCACGCAGACCCAGCGTCACCAGGCGCGACGGCAGCGCGGTCTGTTTGCGGATCGGGTCATAGGCATGGGCATGCAGCAGCACGACGTTGGAACCGACATTGTGGCTCCGCGCGACCTCATCGAGGATCTCCATCATGCGGTCATAAGCCCTGAACGTCGCCTCCAGCGCGGCCTTGGCGGCCGGATCAGGGGCAAGCCTGTAACGCAGCGCGGACGGCGCGTTTCGGGGCGACTGGCTCATGGAAAGCACTAAAGCACCATTTTGGTGCTTTAGGAAGAGGAGATGCGATCACGTTCCGCTGATCCTTGTGCACTCTATCTATTGGTCGCCGTGGTCGGGGCGCGCGTTCAAGCCGGGCGTTCACCCCTAGATCACAGTGCCGGACGGATCGCGGCAACATGCGCCCCGGCTCTGCAGCGCATCACTTCGTGCTCTCACGGCCGACGGCACACCAGGTCGATCTCGATCAGTGCGTCATAGGCGAGCCCGGTGACGCCAACACAGGTACGGGCCGGCAGCCGACCGGGCGCGAAGTACATGCGATAGGTCTCGTTCATCGCAGCGTAGTCGTCCTTGAAGCGCGTCAGATAAATGCGCGTCATGACGACGTGTTCGAGGCCGAGATCGAGGCCGGCCAAAACCAGCTTCAAATTCTCCATCACCGCGCGGGTCTGCGCGACGATGCCGTCGGGCAAGACGCCCGGCGCTTGCGGCGTGTCCGGCATCTGGCCGGTCACAAAGACAAATCCGTCGGTTTCGACGGCGTGGCTGAAGGGCGCGACCGGCTTCGGTCCGCCGCTGATCATGTGGAATTTCACTTGAGTGTCCTTGTCAAGGTCCGTTCTGAAACAGGCTCTTGCTGATGATGGCATGCACGCCCCAATTGCCATCGACCACCTGCGTTACGCCGAAATCGACGGCGGCCGACATCAGCGAGATCGCCTCGTCTTCGCTGAGGCCTTTGACGTTCATCAGGAAGCGCCGCATCTTGCGAAAAGCGTCTTTCATGGCGAGGTCGAGCGAGGACTTGGCGTAGACCTCGCTCTGCCCCTGCGCGCCGAATTCCGCGAGATAGTTGGGGTGGCTGAAGCCGGTCAGGACCCAGTCGCTCTCGGTCTCGATCAGGGGATAAGAGAGGTCGGCGAAAGGACGGCCGGCGAGATCGGCCTTCTTGTGCAGGATCACCTCGAAGGTGCCGGTCATCGAGCATTCGATCGCGGTACCGCTCAATTCGCCATCGCCCTGTGCGGCATGAGGATCCCCGACCGACAGCAACGCGCCGGGAACGGAGACCGGAAGATAGACGGTTGCCCCCTTCCCCAGCCGCCAATTGTCCAGATTGCCGCCGAAATAGGATGGCGGCACCGAATCGACGAAATCGACCTCGCGCGGCGCCACCGCGATCACGCCGAAATGCGGACGCAGGGGAATCTTGACGCCGTCGAGCACGGCATGGCGACGCTTGATCGTGGCGGGTGCGACGGGAACGCCGGGATAGTCGTAGGTTGTGTGCACGACGCCGAAGGGATCGGTCTGCGGCACCCAGCGGTAGGAATAGAGCGCGCGGGCGTGCGGTACCTCGGCGTCATCGAATATCTCATAGATCGTGACGACTTCGCGCGGCTTGGGACCGCCGAGAAACTCGTTGTAGTGATAGCCCCACCACGCCGCGACAGAGGAACCGAATACACGGCCCGCATGCTTCGGATTGCGGCTCGCGCGCGGCACGATGTCGAGGATGCGCACCTCCAGCACGTCACCTGGCTGGGCATCCTTTACAGCGACGGGTCCGGTGCAGATGTGGACGCCAAACCCCTCGCCGGCACCGCGGCCGAACACGCTCGCATCCATGGGCCCTGCGCCGCGGCGGTCGACGTTCTTCTTGTCCCGTGTCCAGCCGAACACGCTTTCTGCGGCGGCATCGCCGGCGATCATCAACGCGGGATCGTCGGAGGCGTGCTGCGTCAGCGTCTCGATGGTGACGCTGTCGCCCGACGCGATCTCAATCTGCGGCGGCAGCGAGCGGCTGAAATAGCCCCAATGAACGCGGCTGGCTTCGACCGGGAGATGGTGATGCCTACGCTCCGCTGAAGGCCGCTCCTCGGCGCCGGTACGGGCGACACTGCTGCGCGCCTCCACGCCCTGATGTGCACGCAATTGCGCCAGTGCCTCTTGCGGCCAGCCGCGCTGTCCGGCGACCCCGTGCTGTGCAGCCGCCCGTTCCGCCTCCTGCTGGCGAAACTCGCGCGGCGGCAGGCCGAAGCGATGGCGGAAGACGCGGCTGAAATGCGCGGAGTCGCCAAAGCCATAGGCGTAAGCGATCTCCGAAATCGAGCGATGCGCCTCGGTCGGATTGGATAGGTCGGCCCAGGCCCGCTGAAGACGTCGCTCGCGAACGTAATGGGTGAAATTGTCGCCGACCGTTTCGAACAACTTTTGCAAGTAACGCTCGGAAATGCCCTCGGCTTGGGCGACACGCGCCGGCACCAGATCGGGGTCGTCGAGGCGACGCTCGATGGTCTGGCAGATCCGGTGCAGCAGCGCAGTCTGCGTCGCACTGGATCCAGCATCGGAACTCGACGCCGCCAGCTGATGCGCGAGCGTCAGGAGAAGATCGACAAGCGACTGCGCGAGCGAACTCCATTCGGCATCGCTCAATGTGTCGAGCGTGCGCGCGGTCGCGTCCAGCAAGCGCGAGAACACGTCGGCAAAGCCGCCGGGTGGAACGACGCGCGGCTCGCCGAGCCGTGGCTTGCCCGAGAGGCGCCCGCGCAGCGCCTCCGATGTCAGGGACAGCACAATGGCGCGCATGTCGCGCTGGAACACGATGCTCCAGTCCCCGCTGCGCGGCAGCAGCACGAGATGACCGACCGGAACGATGCGGTGTCCGCCGGCGCTCTTCAGCACCATGCCATCATCAACCGGCATCAGCGCGATCGGAAGGTCTTCATTCGCCTGCGGGAGGGGACCAACACTCTGCGCGCCCGCGGCCATGCGCGTTAGCGCGACACCTGCGGCATGACGATGGGAGGCGGTAGCGTGCCCGTCGAAGAAGGAAGGCCCGCCTGCCGGCTGCAGGCCGACCGCCGCCAGCACGTCCCGCCAGGCTTCGGGGCGGTCGTCTTGCGCGTAGGACTCGCTCGTGAACGGGCGAAAGCTCATCGGATCGACCCAGATTGCGGTCGATCGAAGCAACCTCTGTGCCAAACGCACGCGGTCGTCCGTCGCTGCGACGGGCCACAAATGGTCTCCGCTTGTCACGTGCTCATCCCAAAAACAGACAGCGTCTCAATGCATTAGTCGCACCGGAAGACGTTCTTGCGGATCGTGCCGTGGACGCCCCAATTGGCGTCGACAACCTGAGTCACGCCGAAATCGGCGCCGACCGACATCAGCGAGATCGCCTCGTCCTCGCTGAGGCCATGCACGGTCATCAGAAACCGGCGGAGTTTTCTGAACGCATCACGCATCGCACGGTCGAGACTGGAACGATTGGCAATCTCGGTTTGCGCATCGGCGCCGAGCGCGGCGAGATAGTTCGGATAAGTGAAGCCGTAGAATGACCAGGCGTGGTCGGTCTCCAGCATGGGATGGTCGAGGCCTTCGAGACTGGTGCCGGCAAGGTCGGCCTTCTTGTGCAGGATAAATTCGAAATCGCCGGTCAGCGAGGTCTCGATCGCGGTGCCGCCGAGCTCGCTGTCGCCCTGGGCAGCATGGGGATCGCCGACCGAGAAATAGGCGCCTGGGACCGCGACCGGATAGAACATCCGCGCGCCCTTGCCGATGCGCCAATCGTCGATGTTGCCGCCGGTGTAGCTCGGCGGAATCGAGCTGACGAAATCGGCCTCCGACGGTGCGAGGCCCATCGTGCCGAAATGCAGCCGCGCCGGCACCTTCACGCTGGAGAGGATGTTCTCGCGCTTCTTGATGGTGGCGGGGTCCACGCGCACGCCGGGATAGTCGATGGTCGGATGCACGATGCCGTCAGGGTCGGTCTGCGGCGTCCAGACGTAATTGTAGACGGCCTTTGCGTGGGGCTCGCCGGAGGTGTCGAGCTCGAAGATGGTGATGACCTCGCGCGGCTTCGGCTCCTCGATCAAGTCGTGATAGTGAAAGCCCCAGTTCGCTGCGACATTGGAGCCGAAGCAGCGGCCGGCATGGCAGGCGCTGCAGCTCGGCCGTGGCCGGATGTCGAGAATGCGCACTTCCAGGATATCGCCGGGCTCGGCGCCTTCGATCGCGACCGGTCCGGTGAGCAGATGCACGCCGATCCCCTCGCCTGCGCCGCGGACGAAGGGGCCCTCGACAGGGCCGGAGCCGCGGCGCGCCACGGCCTTGTGCTCGCGAGTCCACTGGAACACGCTTTCGGCGCCGGGGTCGCCCTGGATCATGCGCTCGTAATCGTCATTGGCGTGATGGGTCAGTGTCTCGATGGTGGCGCGATCCCCGGAGCGCAGCGTCAGGGCCGGCGTGACTATCTTGGAGAAATAGCCCCAGTGGACGGTTTTCGGCGAAACCGGCAGGGTGACATGCTTCATGAGGTGGCCTCTTCGGGAGTCTTCAACCTTGTGGAGGCGCCGCTCATCGCACCGCCTCCGGAGTCTTGTCGGCTTCCATCACACTGAGGAATCGCGCCGTCAGCGGATTGCGGGGGTTGGAGAGCACCTCGTGCGCGGGCCCCTCCTCGATGATCGTCCCACCACTCAAGAATGCGACGCGGTCGGCCACTTCGTCGGCAAAGCGGATCTGGTGCGTCGAGATGATCATGGTGAGGCCGTCGTCGATGGCGAGGCGCCGGATCACCTCCAGCACCTCGTTGACCAATTCGGGATCGAGCGCCGAGGTCGGTTCGTCCAGCAGCAGCACACTCGGATTGGGTGCAAGCGCGCGGGCGATGGCAACGCGCTGCTGCTGGCCGCCGGAGAGATGCCGCGGCAGCGCATCGGCGCGATGCGACAATCCGACCCGGTCGAGCAGCTCGTTGGCGCGGCGGTCGGCGTCGATCCGGGTCATGCCGTGGACCCAGCGCAAAGGACCGGCGATGTTCTCCTTGGCCGAGAGATGCGCGAACAGATTGAACTGCTGGAACACCATGCCGACGCCGACACTGGCGCGCTCATTGGCGAGGTCGCGGGGCGATAGCGGCTTGCCGTTCTCGCCAAAGCCGAGGCGTCGTCCGCCGACGCGGACGGTGCCGGACTCCCAGCTTTCGAGATGGTTGATGCAGCGGAGCAGCGTGCTCTTGCCGGAGCCGCTGGGACCGAGCAGCGCGACCACCTCGCCGACGCGCACGGTGAGGTCGAGACCGTCCAGCACCTTTTGTGGGCCGTAGCTCTTGCTGAGATCCCTGGTCTCGACCGCGATGTTGTTGCGCGCGATCGTGGCGGCGCGGCGGGCGCGCTCGTCGTGCGTCAGAGCAAGCGCCGGTGTATCCACAAGCTCGGCCTTCACCGGCTCAGGCGCATCGGCTGTCGCTTCCGCAAGTTCGCGCTTGGTACCGAGATCGACGCGGCGCCAGGGCAGATAATCCGCCAGCTTGCGCTGGCGACCCTTGGCACGGTCGAGATCGAGCAGCCATTCAACGAACAGCTGGATCACGCTGATGGCAAAGGTCAGCACCAGATACAACAGACCCGAAGCGAAGAAGATCGAGAAGAAGTCGAAGGTCGAGGACGCCAGCTGCGTCGAGCGCAAGGTCAGCTCCTGCACCGCGACCACGGAGGCGAGTGAGGAATTCTTCAGCGCGCTCACCGCTTCATTGCCGAAGGCCGGGATCATGGTGCGGATCGCCTGCGGCGCGATGACCCGGCGCATCAGCACGGACGGCGTCATGCCGAGCGCCTGCCCCGCCGTCAGTTGCCCGCGGTCGACGCCGAGCACGCCGGCGCGCAGCATCTCCGCGATGAACGGCGCCTCGTTGCAGGCCAGCGCGAGGCCGGCGGCGAGCACCGCCGGCAGCTTGAAGCCGATATGCGGCAGCGCGTCGTAGGCGAACACCATCTGAAGGATCAGCGGCGTGCCGCGGAAGATCACGGTGTAGGCCCTGGCGATCGCCGCCAGGGGCCAGAAGCGGGAGAGCTGCATGCCGGCGAGGATCAATCCGAGGATCAATCCGCCGCCGAGCCCGAGGGCAGTCACCTCGAGGGTGAGCTCGATGCCCTCGAGCAGATACGGCATGCTCAAATAGTGGAGGAACAGCGACATCAGTCGGCCGTGAGAATGTCCGGTTCCATGAAGTTGTTCACATCGAGCCCATGCTTCTTCAGAAGCTCCATGTGGGTGCCGGCCTTCTGCACCTCGATCAGCGCTGCGAGCACGGCATCGCGGAACTTCGGCTTGTTCTTGGGCACGGCGATGCCCACCGAATACGGGATCGTCACCGCGACCGCCTTCTCCAGCTTGTCCGGATAGGCCTTCACCGCGCTGTCGACGGTGTTGACGTCGTTGACGTAGGTGTCAGCGCGGCCGGCGAGGATCGCCTGGATGCAGTTGGCGTTGTTGTCGTAGAGCTGGATGGTCGGCTCGGGCTTGCCGGCCTTCTTGCACTCCGGCATCAACGCCTGGATCAGGGGCACCTCGACATAACCCGTGTTCTCGGCGGCGGCCGCGCCGCACAGCGACAAGTTGATGCCGTTGATGCCCTTGGGATTGCCCTTCGCTACGAGCACGCCGTCGAACACTTTCGAATAGGTGATGAAGTCGGCCGCCTTGGCGCGCTCTTTGGTCGCATAGATGTCGGAGATGACGATGTCGGCCTGGCCGGCCGCGAGCGTTGTCAGCAGCGCTGCGAAGGTCACCGCCTTGTACGTCAGCTTGAAGCCGAGACATTCGCCGATGGCCTCACCGAGATCGATATCGAAGCCGATGTACTTACTGGGATTCTTGGGATCGATGGTCTCATAGCCCGGGGTGTGCGGGTTGATGGCGTTGACCAGCGTCTTGCCCTTCCAGTCCGGGTATTTCTCCTGGAGCGCGGCGCAGGCGGCGGGCGCTGCGGCCTGCGCGCTCAGCGGTGCGCCGGCGACGAGACCGAACGCAACGGCGGCGCCGAGTACAAGCTTGCGCCGGGGCAATGATGCGCGCGCCGATTCCCGCCGCGCCCGGGGCCAAACCGATTTCTCCATCTCGCCAGTTCCTCCGAAATGTCATGGCGCTTGCCATGGTCCAACGATCGGGAGGAAGCGTGCGGGAGTGCGCCACGAAAAGCTTGTCCGCGGACGTACAAAAAATTGGATGGACTGCGCCCGGCATTTGGGCAAACGGCTGCACAGAAACTGTTCGCAGCGGCGCAGCTCGGCCCCTCCACAGCCTGTCCGCAGCATATCCACAGGGCCGATATCGCTGAATCGCCAGCGGGTCGGGCGACTTGCTGCGCACAAATCCACAGGCTGCTCATTCAGCCGCCGGCCTGATCGAACACGCTGCGGCATGCCTCGCTCAGGCTCGAGCGGTTGCGCCGCAGGCACGCCGTGATGGCGCGGACGTTGGGGATTTCGCCGGCGCAGAGCCGGTAGACGTCTGGCGTGCAGGCCCGGCGCTGCTCCGCCGTCCCCTGCGCGTGGGCGGCGGAGGCGAACATTGTCAGGAAGAGCCCCACCGTCGAGGCGCGGCGCGCCCGGCTCTTCACACCCGCAAACCGCAAGAACCTCGCCTTCATGACCAGTCTCCTGTCTGCCCTGCCCCGCCCGGCCCGCATTGGTCGGTGTGCGAAGGGGTAGGAGAAATAAACCGCTCAGGATGTGATCTCTTTCACACTGCCGGCGCAGCGGAGGAACCTAGGATTCCCAAGGGGATTTTTAGAAATCGCTAACCAATTGGGACCCGATCGCCGGATCGTTAAAATGCGAACGATCGGATCAATCGGGTAACAAACCGGCTTTGCGACATTGCGCCCATCCGCGTTCTGCGAGGGTGCGATGAGAAGCGAAGCCGAATTCAACCTGCTGCTGGATGCCGTCCGGGACGCCATGGTCATTGAAGATTTCGCCGCCGCGCCGGAGCAGGAGTTCGTGTCCCGCTCGTGGAGTTTTGACGCGACACCCAATGCGGCCAATGACAATGAGGGCGCCTGGCCGCTCCTGCCGTTTCCCGACGGCTGGTACGCGGCCTGCTGAAGGCTGCCTTCGCCGCTGATCGAAGCGCCCGCCTCGCGGGCGTTTTGCTAGGGCTGTAACGGAAACCCGGCGCAACCACGATCAGGTCTTGACGCGATCCTCGCCATCCTGCGGCGCCCGGTCGGGTGCGGCCGCTGGAAAGATGCTGTCATAGATCGCGCGGGCCTCACGGATGAGGCGAGTCCGCTCCAGCTCGGTTTTCGGGACAAATCGGACGATGTCGCCCACGGGGTGCTCCAGCGCTCGTTGATAAAAGCCGCATCACTTCGCAGATGCGAACTCTATGCCAGCGGGCGCGAATCGGGCGTTTCCAGCACGCCACCGCGCAACCCCGGTGACCTGGCCGCCTCGCACCTCGGCGGATGGCCGCACAAGATCGGCGGAACCTGCGCCGAGATCGAATTTTGCTGAAAGATCAGGGATTTGTAATGGAGGCCACGACCAGAATTGAACTGGTGTACACGGTTTTGCAGACCGTTGCGTAACCACTCCGCCACGTGGCCCCGTAAGGGCGGAGCAATATAGGGGATGCAGGGTTTAGGCAACCGCCTTCGTCCGACTTTCCCGACGACTTTCAGCGGCTTGATGCCGACTTGAAGCGCTAGGCCTTCGCCCCGCCCGGCCCGCCGAGATAACGGCCGAGAATCTCCTCGGTCGTGCCGGCCGCCGCGATCCGCCCCTGCTCCAGCAGGATTGCCCGGTTGCAGGTGCTCTTGATCAGCTCGACGTCGTGCGAGGCGAGCACCAGGATGCCGGCGCGGGCGACGATCTCATCTAACCGCTGCCGGGCCTTCTTGCGGAATTGCTGGTCGCCGACGCCGATCCATTCGTCGAGCAGCACGATCTCGCCCTCGACTGCGGTTGCGACCGCGAAGATCAGGCGCAGCATCATGCCGCTGGAATAGGTGCGCAGCGGCAGATCGAGCCGATCGCCGAGCTCGCTGAACTCGGCGATCTCCGCGCGACGTGCATCGATCTCGGCGCGCCGCGCGCCGATCACGAGGCCGCGCCGCATGATGTTCTCGTAGCCGGTCGCTTCCTCGTCGAAGCCGGCCGACAGATCGAACAGCGACAGGCAGCGGCCGAGCACGTCGATGCTCCCCGCGGTCGGATGGTAGATGCCGGCGAGAACCCGCAGCAGCGTGGTCTTGCCGGCGCCATTGGCGCCGATGATGGCGAGGCGGTCGCCGGCGCGGATGTCGAGGCTGACCTCGTTCAAGGCCGTGATGAGGTGCGAGACCGCCGCCTTCCGCCGCAGCGTCACGGCGCTGACGAACCGGCTGCGCAGCGAACGGTCGCGAAACGACAGCACTGGAAATGTGACCGAGACGTCGCGAAGCACGATGTGGGCCGTGGCGGTCATGGGCGCATCACAGCCAATACGCCACGCGATGGCGATATCTTGCGTAGCAGCCGAGGCCGATGACGACCACGACGATCGCATAGGCCACCCCCAGCAGCCATTGCTCCGCAGAGGTCGGCTGCGACAATAGCGGCCGGCGCACGAGATCGAGCAGCGTCGCAAACGGATTGACCCACGTCAGCCAGTGAAAGGCGGTGCCGCGCACGCTGTCCTCGGTCCAGATGATCGGCGTGAGAAAGAAGATGAACTGCAGGCCGCTGACGATCGCCGAACCAATGTCGCGAAAACGCGCGCAGAGCATGCCGAGCGCGACGGCGCCACCGAGCAGCATGAGAAACAGGATCGCAAAACCAGGCACCACGAGCAGCATGTTCCAGTGCAGCGGCCAGGGCATCACGACGTAGAGCAGCACGACGATCACCAGGTGATGCGCGAAGATGAGGACGTTGCGCGCGATCATCTGAAGGACATGAACGATCAGCGGCGCCGGCACCGCCTTGATGAGCTGACCGGACGCCACGAAGATGTTGGAGCCCTCCTGGAGCGTCGTGGCGATCAGGGTCCAGACGATCAGGCCGACCGCGAAGGACGGCAGGAAGGCGCCGATGTCCTGCTTGAACAGTGCCGCATAGACCGTGCCGACGCTTGCGATCGTCGCAGCGAGCGTCAGCGTGATCCAGAGCGGGCCGATCACGGTCCGCCGGTAGCGCAGCGAAATGTCCATCAGCGCGAGCGTGCCCCAGCGATCGGGCCGCGCCGCCTGTGCCAGAATTTCCTTCGCCGCGAGCTGAATTCGACTGCCCCTTCGGTTGCCGCTCTCCCTACCGCAACAGGAAAGCAGATCGCGACCCGTTTCGACCGATGGTCTCTAAATGCCCGCGCCTCCCGGTGCAATCAACCGTACAGATGAAGTGGGCCGAAGTCAGGCTCGTTTGCGCCGCCGGAAGTCGCGCCGGCCCTTTGGGGCAGGTTTGGGCGCCAATTCCGGCATCTCGGCCTGGACCTCGCGGTAGCGTGTCAACAGCCGTTCAAAACTCGCATGCAGCGTGTCGGCGATGTCGGGACGCCGCTCCAGGCCGGCGAGAATTGTCGCCGCAGCCTCGATGGTCGAGAGCCCGTCGCTGCGCGGCTCCTTGCGCAGGCGCCCATAGCGCGAGGGGTGCGCCGGGTTGAGGATCACGCGCTGGCATTTGAGCATCCAAGGATTGCGCCACCAAAGTGCCTTGGCCTGGCTCCAGGTGCCGTCGAGCAGCACGACCCCTTCGAGCTTGCCCAGGATCGCGCGCTGGTTGTCCGCAACCTCGCCCTTGCGGTTGAGCGCGACGATCTCGCCTTCGGCTTCGAGATCGGCCGCACGCGCCGAGCCGAGATAGAGCACGGCCCAGCGCGCCGCATTCTCGACCGGCCGTCCCAGCGCCTTGGACAGGCTCGGCCAGGACAGGCCGACCCGCACCACGGCATCGGCGAAATGCCTGGCGAGCAGGCGCGCGGTGCCGAGCGCCCTGTCCTGCTCCTGCGGGTGCTGGAGGATCAGGAGCGAGAGCCGATTTTCAATCGGCGTGACGCTGTCGCAGATGCACAGCGGCATCGGCTTCTGGCAATGCGGGCATTCGGGGATCGGGTCGGCGGCAGCCGTATCTGGCGGGTTCGACATGGGGGCCGCTATACGCTTGATGCGGCGCTTCAACAACCTATTCCGCGGGCGCAGCCAGCGGGCGCGGCGCGGACCGCCGCCGCAGGCGGTCGATCAGCAGGTAGATCACCGGCGTGGTGTAGAGCGTCAGGATCTGCGAGACGAACAGGCCGCCGATGATGGTGATGCCGAGCGGACGACGCAGCTCCGTGCCGGGGCCGGTCGCCACCACGAGCGGAATGCCGGCGAACAGCGCCGCCATGGTCGTCATCAGGATCGGGCGGAAGCGCGCCTGGCAGGCCTCGAAGATCGCCTCCGCCGAGGACAGGCCGCGCTGGCGTTCGGCATCGAGCGCGAAATCGACCATCATGATGCCGTTCTTCTTGACGATGCCGATCAAGAGGATGATGCCGACGAAGGCGATCACGGTCAGCGGCGTGTTGGTGAGCTGCAGGGCGAGCAGCGCGCCGAGCCCGGCCGAGGGCAGCGTCGAGATGATCGTGAGCGGATGGGCGAGGCTCTCATAGAGCACCCCGAGCACGATATACATGGCCACCAGCGCGCCGAGGATCAGAAGCGGCTGACGGCCGCTGGTCTTGGCGAAGTCGGCCGCATTGCCGTCGAAGCTGCCGCGTATGCCCTCGGGCATGTGCAGCTCTTCCACCGCCCGCTGGATGTTTTGCGTTGCCGCCTGAAGCTGCACGTCCGGCAGCAGGTTGAACGACACCGTGGTCGAGGGGAATGACTGCGAGTGATAGACCGCGAGCGCGGCGAGGCCGCGCGTCGCGTGCACGACGGCCGACAGCGGCACCTGCGCATCGCCCGCGCCCGCGACGAAGATGCGCTCGAGGTTGGAGGGGTCGACCTGGAATTTCGGATCGATCTCCAGCACGGTCATGTACTGGTTGCGCTGGGTGTAGATGATCGAGATTTGCCGCTGCGAGAAAGCGTTGTTCAGCGCGTTGTCGATGTCCTGAACCCTGACGCCGAGCGCCGAGGCCTTCTGGCGGTCGATCGACAAGGTCAGTTGAAGCCCGCCGGGGTCGCGGTCGCTGGAGATGTCGGTGATCCCCTCGACGCTCTCCATGCGCTTGGCGACGATCGGAGCCCACTTCTGCAGCAGGCTGAGGTCGGTGCTGGTCAGTGTGTACTGGTAGTCGGAATCGCTCTGCCGACCGCCGGCACGGACGTCCTGGGCGGCAAACATGAAGAGGCGGATGCCGGGCACGGGGTACAACGCGCGCCTGAGACGGTCGATCACGACTTGCGTCGAGACGTGGTCGCGTTCCTCCGGAGGCTTCAGGCTAATATACATGATGCCGCGGTTCGAGGTCGCTCCCCCCGGCCCGCCGCCCGCGCCGACGGTCGAGCCGATGCCGGCGACGGCCGGATCCTGCATCACGATGTCGGCGAGCCGCTGCTGGAGGCCGAGCATCGACTGGAACGAGATGTCGGCCGAGGCGCGCGTGGCCCCGATCACGAAGCCGGAATCGTCGGTCGGGAAATAGCCTTTGGGGACCTTGATGTAGAGCGTCACGGTGAGGCCGATGGTGGCGAAGAACACCAGCAGCGTCGCCAGCGGAAATTCCAGCACGGTGCGCAAGGTTCGGGTGTAGAAGGCGACGATGCGCGACAGCGAGCCCTCGATGATGCGATCGAACAGCGTCGCCGTGCCGGACGTGGTCTGCCGGATGTAATGGGCGCAGATCATCGGTGTGACCGTAAGCGACACCAGCGTCGAAACCAGGATAGCGAAGGTCAGCGTCAGCGAGAATTCGCGCAAGAGGCGGCCGACGATGCCGTCCATGAAGATCAGTGGCGTGAACGCCGCGATCAGCGACAGGCTGATCGAGACCACGGTGAAGCCGATCTGCTTGGCGCCCTCCTGCGCCGCCCGGAACGGCCGCATGCCGTGCTCGAGGTTGCGATACATGTTCTCGATCATGACGATGGCGTCGTCGACCACGAAGCCGACGGAGATCGCGAGCGCCATCAGCGAGAGATTGTCGATCGAGAAGCCCGCGACCCACATGCCGGCGCAGGTGCCGGCCAGCGCCAGTGGCACCGAGATGCCGGCCGCGATCGTCGGCGTCAGCCTGCGCAGGAACACGAACACCACGACCATCACCAGGATCGCGGTCGCCAGCAATGTCCATTGCATGTCGAGCACGCTGGCGCGGATCGTGCCGGTGCGGTCGACCAGGGTCGAAATCTCGACGCCAGCCGGAATCCACTGCTTCAGCTCGGGGATCAGCGCCTTCACCCTGTCGACGGTGTCGATGACGTTGGCATCGCCCTGCTTGACGATCTGGATCAGCACCGCCGGCTGCTTGTTGAACCAGGCGATCGAACGGGCGTTGCGGACGGAATCCTCGATGTCGGCGACGTCGGAGAGCCGCACGAAATTGCCGTTGGAGCTCTTGATGACGATGTCGCGAAACTCTTTCGCGGTGCGCATCTGCTTGTTCAGCGACAGCGTCTCGCTCTGCCGCTCGCCGTTGAAGATGCCGACGGGACCGAGCGGATTGGCATTGATGATCGCAGTCCTGACGTCGTCGGTGGCGATGCCGGCGTTCGACAGCGCGACGGGGTTGAGCTGGACCCGCACGGCCGGCTGGTCGGCGCCGGAGATCATCACATTGCCGACCCCCGGCACTTGCGAGATGCGTTGCGCCAGCACGCTGTCGGCGACGTCGTAGATTGCGGCTGAAGAGATCGTCTTGGAGGTCAGCGCCAGCACGAAGACGGGCGCGCCGGCCGTGTTGGCCTTGCGGAAGCGCGGCAGCGTCGGCAGGTCGCTCGGCAGGTCGACCATCGCGGCGTTGATCGCCGCCTGCACGTCGCGCGCGGCCTTGTCGATGTTGCGGCCGATGTCGAACTGGAGCTGGATGCTGGTCGAGCCGAGCGTCGAGGTCGAGGTGATCTGGTTGATGCCTGATATCTCGCCGAGCCGCCGCTCCAATGGCGAGGCCACCGTCGCCGCCATCACGGCCGGGTCGGCGCCGGGCCGGCTGGCCGAGACGAAGATGGCGGGGAAGTCGACGTTCGGGACCGAGGCGACGGGAAGGAACTGGTAGGCGACCACACCCAGCAGGAACAACCCGATCGACAGCAGCGTGGTCGCGACCGGGCGGCGGATGAAGGGCTCCGAGATCGATGCCATCACTGCATCCCCTCGGTCGCGCCCGCGACCGGCGGGCCGCCGGATTCGGCCGGCGGCAGCGCCTGCTCGAGGCGGCGGTTGATGCGGTCGAGCGCGAGATAGATCACGGGCGTCGTGTAGAGTGTCAGCAGCTGGCTGAGCAGCAGGCCGCCGATGATGGAGATGCCGAGGGGGAAACGCAGCTCGGCGCCGGTGCCGCTCTCGATCGCCAGCGGCAGCGCGCCGAACAGCGCCGCCAGGGTCGTCATCATGATCGGGCGGAAGCGCAACAGGCAGGCCTGCACGATCGCCTCGTTCGGCGACATCCCCTTCCCGCGCTCGGCCTCGAGCGCGAAGTCGATCATCATGATCGCGTTCTTCTTGACGATGCCCATGAGCAGGATGATGCCGATCAGACCGATCACCGACAGGTCCTGCCCGCACAGCACCAGCGCCAGGATCGCCCCGACGCCGGCCGAAGGCAGCGTCGACAGGATCGTGATCGGGTGGATGTAACTTTCATAGAGAACGCCGAGGACGATGTAGATCGTGATCACGGCGGCGAGCAGCAGCCAGGGCTGGCCGGCAAGCGCCTTGGCGAATTCGGCGGCATCACCGGCATAGACGCCGACGATGCTGTTGGGCATGCCGATCCGGGTCTCGATCGTCTTCACGGCGTCGACGGCATCGCCGAGCGCGGCGCCCGGCGCGAGGTTGAAGCTGAGCGACACCGAGGGGAACTGCGCCTGGTGCGAGATCGCCAGCGGCGCCGTGGTGCGCTTCAGCGTCGCCACCGCCGACAGCGGCACCTGGGCGTTGGGCGCGCCGGCGGTGCTGCTCGCGGCGCCCGGCAGATAGAGCTTCGACAGGATCGAGGGATCGCGCTGATACATCGGCAGCGCCTCCAGCACGACGCGGTACTGGTTGGCCTGGCCGTAGATGGTCGAGATCTGCCGCTGCGCGAAGGCGTCGTTGAGCGTATCGGTGATTCCTTGCAGGCTCACGCCGAGCTGGCCGGCGCGGGTGCGATCGACGTCGAGCTGCGCCCGCAGACCGCCCTCCTGCGCCTCGGAGGAGACGTCGCGGAACAAGGGATCGCGCCGCATCTCCGTGACCAGCTTGCGCGCCCATTCCGACACCAGCGTCGCATCGGTGCCGGTCAGCGTATACTGGTATTGCGAACGGCTCGACTGGGTCGAGATCTGCACGTCCTGCACTGGCTGGAAATAGACGGTCATGCCGGGGATGCTGGCCACCCTCTCCTTCAGCCGGGTGATCACCACGCTCACATCGTCACGCCGCTCGCCACGAGGTTTGAGCGTCATGACAAGACGCCCGACATTGGTGGTTGGGTTGACCGAGCCTGCGCCAATGACCGAGACCACACCTGTCACATCAGGGTCGGCCTTGATGGCGTCGGCGGCCTCGCCCTGCCGCTTCTGCATCTCCGCGAACGACACATCGGGCCCGGCTTCCGTCACCGCCGTGATCGAGGCGGTATCCTGCAGCGGCAGGAAGCCTTTGGGGGCGACAACGTAAAGCACGAGGGTCGCAATCAGCGTGGCGAAAGTCACGACCAGCGTGGCGCGCTGGCGTTCCAGCACCCACAGCAGCGTCCGATGATAGGCCTCGACGGTGCGGTCGATGAAGCGGCTGATCGCGGCCAATCCCGGCACCGCCAGCTCCTCATGGGCGTGCTTGAGCAGCCGCGAGCACATCATCGGCGTCAGCGTCAGCGAGACCACGGCCGAGGTGACGACGGCGATCGTCAAGGTCAGCGCGAATTCGCGGAACATGCGTCCGACGAGGCCGGACATGAACAGCAGCGGGATGAACACCGCGATCAGCGAAACCGTCAGCGAGATCACGGTGAAGCCGATCTCGCTGGCCCCCTTCAGCGAGGCCTCCATCGGGCCGTCGCCGTTCTCCATGTGGCGGACGATGTTCTCGATCATGACGATGGCGTCGTCGACGACGAAGCCGGTGCCGATCGTGAGCGCCATCAGCGACAGATTGTCGAGGCTGAAGCCGGCAAAATACATGATGCCGAAGCTCGTGATCAGCGACAGCGGCAGCGCGACGCCGGCGATCAGGGTGGCCCGCAGCGAGCGCAGGAACAACAGCACCACCAGCGTCACCAGCACGACGCTGAGGATCAGCGTGAACTGCACGTCGTGGACCGAGGCGCGAATGGTGACGGTGCGGTCGGAGACGATGGTGAGGTTGACGCCGGCCGGGATCGCACGCTGCACCTTGGGGATTTCCGCGCGGATCTGGCTGACGACGTCGATCACGTTGGCGCCGGGCTGGCGCTGGATGTCGATGATGACGGCCGGCGTGCCCTGGTACCAGCCGCCGGTGCGGTCATTCTCAAGGCCATCGACGATCTGTGCGACGTCGGCGATGGTGACGGGCGAACCGTTGCGGTAGGCGATGATGACGGGCTTGTAGGCGTCGGCCGCGGCGATCTGGTCGTTGGCCGCGATGATGTAGGATTGCTGCGCGCCGTCGAGCGAGCCTTTCGGCCCCGAGACATTGGCGTTGGCGATTGCGGTGCGCAGATCTTCCATGGCGATGCCGTAGGCGGCGAGCCGTGCCAAATCGGCCTGGATACGCACGGCCGGCTTCAGCCCGCCGAGCACGGAGACGCGCCCGACGCCGGAGATCTGGCTTAGCCGTTGCGCCAGAAGCGTGTCGGCGATGTCGCTCATGGCGCGCAGCGAGATGGTGTCGGAGCGCAGCGCCAGCGTCATCACCGGCGCGTCCGCCGGATTCACCTTGGCGTAAGTCGGGGGATAAGGCAGCGTCTTGGGCAGCACGCCGGCCGCGGCGTTGATCGCAGCCTGTACGTCCTGGGTCGCGCCGTCGATGTCGCGGTTGAGATCGAACTGGAGCGAGATCTGGCTGACGCCGAACGAGCTGGTCGAGTTCATCGCCGATAGCGACGGGATCTGTCCGAGCTGCCGCTCCAGCGGCGCGGTGATCAGCGAGGCGATCACATCGGGGCTCGCGCCGGGAAGCTGCGTCGTCACCTGCACGGTCGGGAAATCGACCTGCGGCAGCGCCGAGACCGGCAGCGCGAAATAGCCGAGCAGCCCGCCGATCAGCAGCGCGATGCCGAGCAGCGAAGTTGCGATCGGCCGTCGGATGAAGGGTTCGGAAACACCCATGGGATCTGCCTGCCGCTCAGGCGGCTGTTGTCGGGATCATGGCTGCTTGGCTCCAGATCCCGATGCCCCCGGCCCCGGAGCCGGCCCGGTCTGTCCCTTCTGGTCGCCTTCGCTGCTCTTCCGCTTGGCGCGGAACTCGCCGTCCTTGCCTTGTCCGTCCTTCTGCCCTTCCTTGGCACCATCCTTCTTCTGAGCGTCAGGCCCGCGCGAGCGCTTGCGCGGGGCGAGATCAGCCGACGGGGTCTGGTCGTCGCGGCCGATGATCACCTTGGACCCGTCGGACAGATTGGCAAAGCCCGTTGTGACGACCTTGTCGTTTGCCGACAGGCCGCTTGCGATCACGGCGTCATGCTCGTTCTGCTGGGTCACCGTCACGGGCTTGGCCGAGACGACGTTGTCCTCGCTGATGACATAGCTGAAGGTCCCGATCGGACCGCGCTGCACGGCCGATGTCGGCACCACCAGCGCCTGCGTCAACGTCTCGACCTTCAGACGGACGTTGACGAACTGGCCCGGCCAGAGCTGGTAGCTGGCGTTGGGGAATTCCGCCTTGAGCTTGAGCGTGCCGGTGGTCTGGTCGACCTGATTGTCGATGCCGGTGAGCTTGCCGGTGTCGATCACGGTGATGCCGTCATTGCCGAACACGTCGACCGCGAGCGCGCCTTTCGCCGCGGCGGCGTTGACGCGCATGATCTGCTGTTGCGGCAGGCTGAACCACACCGCGATCGGCTGCAGCTGCGTGATCACCACGAGACCCGTGGTGTCGGAGGCGTGGATGATGTTGCCCTGGTCGACCTGGCGCAGGCCGGCGCGCCCCGAGAGCGGCGCCACGATCTTGGTGTAGCTCAGCGTCGCCGCCGCGTTGTCGATCGCAGCCTGATCGGCCTTGACCAGCGCCTCGGTCTGCGCGACCAGCGCACGCTGGGTATCCGCCTGCTGCTTGGAGCCGGCATTGGAGGCAGCTAGCTGCTCGTAGCGCGTCAGGTCGATGCGCTGGTTGGCGAGCTGGGCCTGATCCTGCGCCTTCTTGGCGACCGCCTGGTCGTATTGCGCCTGGTAGATCGCCGGATCGATCTCGCCGAGCACGTCGCCCTTCTTGACGTCCTGTCCCTCGGTGAAATTGACCGCGATCAGCTTGCCGTCGACCTGCGAGCGCACGGTCACGGTGTTGAGTGCGCGGATCGCGCCGACGCCGTCGAGATAGACCGGAACGTCCTGGACCCGCGGGCTCGCCGCCAACACGGGCACCGGCAGATCGGGCCGCTGGTTGCGGTTGTTGGCCTGTTGCTGATGCGTGGCGATCCAGCCGAGATAACCGAGCCCGCCGAGGATGGCGAGCGTGATCAAGGTCATGACGAAGCCGCGGCCGCGCGATTTTTTCGCCGTCCCCTCTTCCGCGCCCTGCTTCGTATCCGGCTTAAAGAGCATTGACCGGTTTCTCCATTCGCGGCTCCCAGCCGCCGCCGAGGGCTTGATACAGGCTGACGATGGCGAGCAAGCGGGCCAGTTGCGCCTGTGACAGCGCGTCTTCCGCCTGGAACAGGGTCAGTTGAGTGTTGAGCACGGTCACGATGTCGGCGGTGCCGGCGCGCAATTGCTGCTCGGACAGATCGAAGGCGCGGCGCGAGGCGACAACGACGTCGCGCTGCAATTGCAGCTTGATCGTGGTCTGCTTGATCGAGAACAGCGCATTGTCGACGTCGGCAAAGGCCTGGACGATGGTCTTGCGGTAGGTCTGGAGCAGCTCGTCCTGCCGCGCCTTGGCAAATTCGAAATTGCCGAGGATCTTGCCGCCGTCGAAGATCGGCTGCGTGGCGCTACCGACGAGCTGGAAGAAGGCCGCATGCGGCTGGAACAGCGAGACCAGCGCCGAGCTCTGATAGCCGCCATTGCCGGTGAGCTGGATGGTCGGAAAGAACTGCGCGCGGGCGTTGCCGATGTTCGCGGTCGCCGAGGCGAGCTGCGCTTCCTGCCGGCGAATGTCGGGTCGCTGCGTCAGCAGGTCCGACGGCAGGCCGGGCGTCACGCGCGGGATCGCGACCCGGTCCAGGGAGCCGCCAAGCACGCGCACGCTCTCCGGCGGGCGCGAGACCAGCACGGCGAGCGCGTTGACGTTCTGGTCCAGCGTCTGGCGCAGCGGCGGCACCAAGGCCTTCTGGTTGGCAAGCACGCTCTCCTGCTGGGCGACGTCGAGATCGGTGCCGGTGCCGGCCTTGCGCCGTTCCCTGACGGCGTCGAGGATGCGCTGCGCGCTCGCGATGTTGCGCTGTGACGTCCTGATGCGGTCCTGCGAGGCCAGCACCTGGAAATAGGCGTTGGCGACGGCCGCCAGCGTCGTCAGCGCGACGGTGTCGCGATCGAAGCGGTTGGCGCTGGCGGTCTCCTCGGCCGTCTGCAGCGCGTCGCGGTTCTGGCCCCAGAAGTCGAGCTGATAGCTCGCGCTCAGTGAGGCCGAATAGTTGACGACTTCGCGGCCGCCGATGGACAGACCCGAGGAGCTTGCGCCCGAGGTCCGAGAATAGGTTTCCGATCCGCCGGTCGATACGCTCGGCAGCAGCGCCGCGCCCGCCTGCCGCGCCTGGGCGTCAGCCTGGACGATGCGCGACACGGCGGCGGCGATGTCGAGGTTGACGGTCTGCGCCTCTTCCATCAGCTGCGTCAGCTCCGCGGAGCGGAAGCCACGCCACCAATCCAATGACGGCGGCGCATCGCCCTTGCCCGCGTATTTGTACTGCGTGGGAACGTCGAGCGCGGGATCGGGAAGGTCCTGGGTCAGCACGCACGCGCCCGAGCCGGCAGCGAGGCACAACACCGCAAGCCAGCGCGCCGCACGCCGCGTCCGGGATGCAGAACCTTCGGACCGCCGCATGGCGATCGCTGGAACATCCTGTGTCACATCCACCCCCCGCCGGGCAGATCAAGCCGCCGCGCAACCGGATTAACCGATTCGCGGCGGGACGATCGGGGGGCTTTGGACAACTCGTTCACAGCGGCGATGCTTTCTGCGGAACCTGGACGTCGATACTAGCCGGGTGCTGAACTGCGGGACAGTCCCGCAGTTGCGAGATGGATGGGCCAACGCGCCGGAAGCGGATCGATGAAAATGCGAAAGGTGCTTGTCTTGCAGATATTTCTCTCATTTTGAAACGATGGGAAACGTGAATAAGCTTACCAAGATTTCATGTGATATTGCTGCCACACCGACATCGGGGCTTTTCGATCTGGCCGCGCTGCGCCCCGTGGGGCGGTCGCGCCCTCACCATCCACGTGTCGTCCCGACTCGCTCTTGAAAAAAAGCGGTCGTGACGCGGCTGGTGACGACCATCATCTTCCGTGCATTAACGGAGTTCAGTCCATTTCCTCCTAGTGATATCCCGCCGCGCAGCCAAGCGCATCATCGCCGGTCGCGCCGCTCGAGAATGTCCCTGTGTGGACAGGCGTTTCAGCCGGTTTCGCCGCAGCGCAAAAGCCTTCCCCTTTGCCCTCCCAAGCACTAGGTTCTGGCCAGCCAGATCAACCCCCTTGGTAGCGATTTTCCTGACATGACCATTCGAAACGACGTTGTCGAAGCCATCGGCAACACCCCGCTGATCAAGCTGAAGCGCGCCTCGGAACTGACCGGCTGCACCATTCTCGGGAAGGCCGAGTTCATGAACCCGGGCCAGTCGGTCAAGGACCGCGCCGGCAAATGGATGATCTTGGAGGCAGAGAAGCGCGGCGAGCTCAAGCCCGGCGGTCTCGTGGTGGAAGCGACTGCCGGCAATACCGGCATTGGCCTGGCGGTCGTCGCCAGCGCGCGCGGCTACCGCACCCTGATCGTGATCCCGGAAACGCAGAGCCAGGAAAAGAAGGACTTTCTGAAGCTGTGCGGCGCAGAGCTGATCGAGGTGCCGGCCCTGCCCTATGCCAACCCCAACAATTATCAACACGTCGGCCGGCGGCTTGCGGACGAGCTGCGCAAGACCGAGCAGAACGGCGTGCTGTTCGCAGACCAGTGGAACAACCTCGACAATGCCAAGGCGCATTACGAATCCACGGGGCCTGAGATCTGGGAGCAGACCGGCGGCAAGGTCGAAGGCTTCGTCTGCTCGGTCGGCAGCGGCGGCACGCTCGCCGGCATCAGCCGCTATCTGAAGGAGAAGAACAAGAACGTGCGGATCGCCTGCGCTGATCCGCACGGCGCCGGCATGTACGAATATTTCAGGACGGGCGATGCCAAGGCAACGCCCGGCGGCTCGATCACCGAAGGCATCGGCCTCAACCGCGCGACCGCGATCGTCGAGACCGCGAAGGTCGACGACGCCTATCTCATTCCCGATGCCGAAGCTGTCAGCGCCATCTATGAGCTGCTCCAGCACGAGGGCCTGTGCCTCGGCGGCTCGACCGGCATCAACATCGTGGGCGCGATGCGCCTCGCAAAACAGCTCGGGCCCGGCAAGACGATCGTCACCGTGCTGTGCGATTCCGGCAGCCGCTATCAGTCGAAGCTGTTCAACGCGGATTTCATGCGCGCCAAGAACCTGCCGGTGCCGGAGTGGCTGGAGAAGCGCAGCAACATCAAGCCACCGTTCGTCTGATCGTCACAGGCCTCCTCAGGTCGAGGAGGCGCGTCCACAGGGTCCGCGCGGTCAGGCCGGTTTACGCGCCCTCGCCGCGTTCCGGGGCTGCGGCACAATGGTCGCGCCAGAACCGGCGATAACCCTCCTCGACCCTGCGCGTGTAGATCTCGACATTGCCGGCGGGCGAGGCTGCGATCCGGGCCGGCAGCTCTGCACGCAACTTTGCCAGATGCTCGGGCTGCACCGCGTATTTGCACGCGATCGCGGCATAGCCATCGTCATCCTCGGCGACCCAGTCATTGAGACCGACGGCAGCCACGATGGAGCCGCCGGCGCGCGACGAGGCGCCGTGGCCGAGCTTGGCGACGACCGGAACGCCTCCATAGAGGGATTCCCAGGTGCTGACGCCGCCGTTTTGCGGGAAAGTATCGAGCGAAATATCGACGTTCGCAAAGGCCCGCAGATGCTCAGCGCGCGGGGTCGAGCCGAGGCAGGTGATGTTCTCCTCGGCGACGCCCTGCGCCACGAAACGTGCGAGAAGGCCGTCCCGCACCAGCGGATCATCAAGCAGGGTATGCTTGATGATGATTTTCGATCCGGTCACCTCGCGCATCACCTTCGCCCACACCCGGATGGCCTCATCCGAGATTTTGGAGATGCGATTGAAGACGCCGAAGGTCACATGGCCGTTGCGGAGCATGGGAAGCTCCGAAGCGGGCATATCCAGGATGGGATCGATCGTGATCAGGCACGGCAGATCATGAACTTTTTCGGCCAGCAGATGGCGGGCCGATTCCGGAATGAAGATCGGATCCGCGAGCACGTAATCCATGGTCTCCAGGCCGGTCCCCGTGGCGTGTCCAAAACCCGTGACCTGGATCGGAGCCGGCTTGCGGGCGAATACGGGGAGCCTGTTGCCGGTGGTATGCCCGGACACGTCGATCAGGATATCGACCTTGTCGGCCTGGATACGATCGGCCAGCTCGTCGTCCGAAAGTTGCGAGGCGTCGACCCAGACGTCCGCCAACGACTTGAACTTGGCGGTCATCTCGTCTCGCGTCGGCGAGCACGAATAGCAGACGATCTCGAATTTGGCCCGATCATGATGGCGCAGCACCGGTAACAGACCGAACGCCGCCGAGTGGTACCAGAACTCTGCGGATACGTAACCGACCACGATCCGCCTGTCGGGATCGAACTGCCGGGGCTCGAGCTTCCTTTGCGGCAATCTGGCGCCGATCGCATCCCACCAGGACTTGCGCGCCGCCTGCTGGACCGCGAAGTCCGCGTCGGAGAGAAAGTCCAGAAAGTAGATTTTCCGCGCGATCAGGTCCGGCTCGTCCGGCGCGATCGCCAAGGCGGCGTCGAGATGTTCGATAGCGGCTGCGATCTCTCCCTGGTTTGCAAAACAGGAACTCAGCAGCGCGAGCGCGATCGCCGAGCGGGGATTTTCTTCGAGCAACGCCGTGCAGGCCAGGATCGCCTGCGCGGTATTGCCCATGCTCAGCGAGACTTCCGCCTTCCCCCGCAAGGCCACTTCGAGCTTGGGCGAAAGCGCAAGTGCTGCGTCAAAATCCGCGGCCGCTCGTTCCGGCCGCGACAGCGCAAAATTGAGCCGGCCGCGGTGCGCGAGGACCTTCGCCGAACCGGGCCTGAGCGCGAGCGCCGCTGCGAGCGCGGCTTCCGCCTCATCGTAATGCTTGAGCTCGATGCTGACCACGCCTTTGCCGACGAGCGCTTCGGCGTGACGCGGCTGAAATAACAGAGCGCGCTCGAAATTCTGCCTGGCCCGGTCGAACTGGCCCAGCGCCAGCTCGGCCAGGCCACGATTGCAGAGCGCATCGGCATAGTCGGGCTTCAGCTTGATCGCGCGATCGTACAGCTCGATAGCCTGCTCGGGCAGGTTCATCTGGAGCAAGGTATTGCCGAGGCCGGTCAGGGCCGGCGGAAAGTTCGGCTTCAGCGCGATCGCCTTCTCCTGACACGCGCGGGCGGCCTCAAATTTCTGAAGCGCGAAGTGCACGGCGGCAAGATTGTTGTAGGCCTCGTGCGAACGCGGATCGATCGCGATCGCGCGCTCGAGCAGTTGTTGCGCCTCCTCCAGGCGCGCGCCCTGTTGCACGCTCAGGCCGAGCAGGTGCGTGGCGTCGAAATGATCCGGAACGGCTTGCACGATCTGGCGGCAGAGCGCCTCGCTCTCCGCATATCTGCCCTGGCCATAGGCGCTCGCCGCGGCGGAGATGATGGCGTCCGCCTGCTTCTTCATTTTCTTCTGCAATCGCGCATTCTGGAATGCGCGCGCGCCGGCGCTGCTCTGCAAGGTGTCTCTCCGAAAATGGCCCGTGGAGAGTCTAACTGATTCGCGCGCCAAGCCGGCCGTTCGGCAGGACCGGAAGGTCCCCCCGGGATATTCCGGGGATCACCGCAGGATATGGCCGAGCCATCGCTTGGTGCGCCTGCCCCGCCTACGCGACCTCGCCGGGTTCCGCGGTGGCAGCACAATAGTCGCGCCAGAACTGGCGGTAGCCCGCTTCGAGCTCGCGCGTGTAGATCTCGACATTGCCGGCGGGCGAGGATGCGATCTGAGCCGGCAAACCCGCGCGCAACTTCGTCAGATGCTCTGGCTGCGAGGCAAACTTGCGGGCGATCTCGACATAGCCATCGTCATCCTCGGCGACCCAGTCGCCGAGGCCGACGGCGGCCACGATGGAGGCGCCGGCACGCGAGGAGGCTCCGATGCCGAGCTTGGCGACGACGGGAACGCCCTTGTAGAGGGATTCCCAGGTGCTGATGCCGCCATTTTGCGGGAACGTGTCGAGGGAAATATCGATCTTGTCAAAGGCCATCAGGTGGTCGTCGCGCGAGGTGGTGCCGAGGCACGTGATGTCCTCCTCCGCAATGCCCTGCGCGATGAAGCGTGCGACCAGGCTATCGCGCAGCAGCTGATCATCGAGCAATCCGTGCTTGAGAATGATCTTCGATCCCGGCACCTCCCGCATGATGCGCGACCACACACGGATCGCATCGTCCGAGAGCTTGTAGATGCGGTTGAACACGCCGAAGGTGACGTAGCCGTTGCGGAGCATCGGCAGCTCGGAAGGCTGCAGATTGGTGACGGGCTCCATCGTAATCAGGCATGGCAGATCGTGGATCTTTTCGGGAAACAAATGCCGGACCGACGGTGGAATGAAAATGGGGTCGGCGAGCACATAGTCCATGGTCGGCATGCCCGTGCCCGTCGCGTGTCCGAAGCCGGTGGCCTGGATCGGAGCCGGCTTCCGCGCGAAACACTGCAGTCGGTTGCCGGTCGTATGGCCCGAAACGTCGATCAGGATGTCGACATTGTCGGCCTGGATGCGATCGGCGAGTTCGTCGTCCGAAAGCCCCCAGGCATCAACCCAGACATCCGCCAGTTCCTTGAACTTGGCGGTGTACTCGTCCGCTCCGGGCCAGGAATAGTAGCAGATGATTTCAAACTTGGCGTGATCATGATGGCGCAGTACCGGCAGGAGTGTGAGTCCCGCCGAGTGCTGCCGGAATTCGGCCGCGACATAGCCGACCACAATCCGCTTTTCCGGATCGAGCGGCCGCTTCGGCAACGTTCGTTGCGGCAGCTTGGAGCCGATCGCATCCCACCAGGATTTTCGTACCGCCTGCTGAACCGCGAAATCGGCCTCGGGGCGGTAATCCTGCAAGAAGATCTTTCCCCTGATCGCATCCCCGTAGTCCGGCCGGACCGCCAGCGCGCGATCGAGATATTCGATCGCGGTGTCCATCTCTCCCTGGGTTGAAAAAGCGAAGCCCATCAGCGCCAATCCGATTTCCGAGCGCGGATTTTGTTCGATCAAGGCGGTGGCGGCCGCAATCGCCGGCGCGGTCTTTCCCATGACGAGGCAGACCTGTGCCTTCCCTCGCAGGGCGAGTTCGAGCTTGGGCGAAACCGCAAGCGCCGCTTCGAAATCCGCAAGCGCCGGTTCCAGGCGCTGCAGCTCGTAACTGAGCCGTCCCCGCTGGGCCAGGATCCTGGGCGCGCCGGGCTTGATCGCCAGCGCCATGGCAAACTTGGCTGCGGCTTCTTCGTGGTGCCGGAGCTCCAGGCTGACCATGCCGCTGCCGACGATGGCCTCCGCGTGGCGCGGCTGGAACAGCAGGGCGCGATCGAAACTTTCCTTGGCGCGCTCGACCTGTCCAAGCAATATCTCGATCATGCCGCGATTGCAGAACGCATCGGCGTAGTCCGGCTTCAACTTGATGGCGCGCTCGTGCAGCTCGATCGCCTGCCCGTACAGCCCCAGGTGCATCAGCGTGTTGCCGAGGTTGGTCAGTGCGACCGCGAAGTTCGGCTTCAGCGCGATCGCCCTCTCCTGGCACCGCCGCGCTTCCTGGTAATTGCCGAGGTCGAAATGCACGGTCGCGAGGTTGTTATGGGCATCGTGCAGGCGCGGATCGAGCGCAATCACGCGCTCGAGCAGCTGCTGCGCCTCCTCAAGGCGCCGGCCGTCATGGGCGCACATGCCGAGCAGGTGCATGGCGTCGACATGATCCGGAAGGGCTTTCAGGATTTCACGGCACAGCGCCTCGGTCTCGGCATATCGACCCTGGCCATAGGCGTTCGCCGCAGCGGCGATGACGGCGTCGGCCTGCTTCATCAACTTCTTCTGCAATCGCGCGTTCTGGAATGCGCGCGCGCCGCCGCCGCTGCTCTGCAAGGTGTCTCTCCGGAGGATGCCCTACGCAGAGTCTAACTGATTCGCAGCCCTGGCCGGCCGGTCACCGGACCGCCATCGCCCCCGGGATTTCCCGGGGCGCCTGCCCCGCCTCCACCACCTCGCCGCGTTCCGACGCGGCGGCACAATGATCGTGCCAGAACCGGCGATAGGCCGCTTCGACCTCACGGGTGTAACGTTCGACGTTGCCGGCGGGAGAGGCTGCGATCCGTGCCGGCAGATCCGCCCGCAACTTCGCCAGGTGAGCGGGTTGCGCCGCATATTTGCATGCGATCGAGGTATAGCCATCGTCATTCTCGGCGACCCAGTCGTCGAGGCCGACGGCCGCCACGATGGATCCGCCAGCGCGCGACGAGGCGCCCTTGCCGAGCTTGGCGACGACCGGAACGCCCGCATAGAGGGATTCCCAGGTGCTGATGCCGCCATTTTGCGGGAACGTGTCGAGAGAGATGTCGACTTTCGCAAAGGCCAGCAGATGTTCGTGGCGCGAGGTCGAGCCGAGACAGGTGATATTCTCTTCGGCAATGCCCTGGGCCACGAACCGCGCGACCAGGCCGTCGCGCAGCAAGGGATCGTCGAGTAGCCCGTGCTTGATGATGATCTTCGATCCCGCCACCTCGCGCATCACTTTCGACCACACCCGGATTGCCTCATCCGAGATCTTGTAGATGCGGTTGAAGACGCCGAAGGTCACATGGCCGTTCCGGAGCATGGGAAGCTCCGAAGGCGGCACATCCAGGATCGGATCGATCGTGATCAGGCACGGCAGATCGTGAACCTTCTCGGCCAGCAGATGGCGGGCAGATTCCGGAATGAAGATCGGATCCGCGAGCACGTAGTCCATGGTCTGAAGGCCCGTCCCCGTGGCATGTCCGAAGCCCGTGACCTGGACTGGGGCCGGCTTCCGGGCGAAGACAGGGAGCCTGTTGCCGGTCGTGTGCCCCGACACGTCGATCAGAATATCGATCTTGTCGGCCTGGATACGATCGGCCAGCTCGTCGTCCGAAAGCTCCGCGGCGCCGACCCAGACGTCCGCGAGAGGCTTGAATCTCTCGGTGATCTCATCCTGCAACGGCCAGCAGGAATAGCAGACGATCTCGAACCGGGCGCGATCATGATGGCGCAGCACCGGCAACAAGGCGAACGCTGCCGAGTGGTTCCTGAATTCCGACGCGACATATCCGACCACGATCCGCCTGTCCGGATCGAACTGCCGGGGCGCGAGCTTCCTTTGCGGCAATCTGGCGCCGATCGCATCCCACCAGGATTTTCGTGCCGCCTGCTGGACCGCGAAATCGGCCTCGGGCAGATAATCCAGGATGAAGATCTTGCGTGCGATGGCATCCGCATAATCCGGCGAGATCTCGAGCGCCGCGTCGAGATGCTCGAGCGCCGTCGCGACGTCTCCCTGGTTCGCATAGCAGGCGCCGAGAAGCACGATTGCGTAATCGGACCGCGGATTGTCCTCGAGCAGGGTCTTGACGGCGGCGATCGCTTGCGTCGTGTTCCCCACCAGAAGATTGACTTGCGCCTTCCCACGCAGCGCAAGCTCGAGCCGCGGCGATTGCACCAGCGCCGCATCGAAGTCCGCTGCCGCCTGCTCCAGCCGGTACAGATCGAAGTTCAGCCGTCCGCGCTGCGCCAGGATCCTCGGTGAACCCGGCTTGATCGCGAGGCCTGCTGCGAGGGCGGCTTCCGCCTCTGCGTAGTGCCGGAGCTCGATGCATACCATGCCCTTGCCGGCGAGCGCTTCCGCATGCCGCGGCTGAAACAAGAGGGCTCGATCGAAACTCTCCTTGGCGCGCTCGCACTGGCCGATCATCAGCTCCGCCATGCCACGATTGCAGAACGCATCGGCATAGTCCGGCCGAAGCCGTATGGCGCGTTCGTGCAGTCCGATCGCCTGCTCGCCGAGGCCAATGTTCAGCAGCGTATTGCCGAGATTGGTCAGGGTGATCGGACAACTCGGCTTCAGCGCAATGGCCTTCTCCTGGCACGCGCGGGCGTCCTGAAATTTCTGGAGATCGAAATACACGGCCCCGAGATTGCCATGGGCATCGGGCGAGCGCGGATCAAGCGCAATCGCGCGCTCGAACAGTTGTTGCGCTTCCTCGAGCCGCCCGCCCTCATACGCGCGCAGCCCGAGCAGGTGCGTGGCGTGGAAATGATCCGGAACCTCTTTCAGTATCTCGCGGCAGAGCGTCTCGGCTTCCGCAAATCTGCCCTGCCCAAGTGCCTCGACCGCGAAGGACAAGACGGCGTCCGCCTGCTTCCTCAACTTCTTTGCCAATCGCGCATTCTGGTATGCGCGCGCGCCGACACTGCTTTGCAAGGTCTCTCTCCGGAGGATGGCCGAAAAGATGCAAAGCTGATTCGGATGGTGCCAAGCTGGCGGGTCGGTTAGACCAGCGAGACCACCGGATTGCAGGTGGTCACCGCAGGATCTGGCTCAGGAACAGCTTTGTGCGGGCGTGCTGAGGCGCCGCAAAGAACTCGTTCGGGGTGTTGGCCTCGATGATCTGGCCGGCGTCCATGAACACCACGCGGTTGGCGACCTCGCGGGCAAAGCCCATTTCGTGGGTGACGACCAGCATGGTCATGCCCTCCTCGGCAAGGTCCACCATGGTGTCCAGCACCTCCTTGACCATCTCGGGGTCGAGCGCAGAGGTGGGCTCGTCGAACAGCATGACCTTCGGGTTCATCGTCAGGGCCCGCGCGATCGCGACGCGCTGCTGCTGGCCGCCGGACATCTGCCCCGGAAACTTGTTGGCCTGATGCGGGATCTTGACCCGCTCCAGGAACTTCATCGCGGCCTCCTCGGCGTCCTTCTTCGGGATGTTGCGCACCCAGATCGGCGCCAGCGTGCAATTGTCCAGCACGGTCAGGTGCGGGAACAGATTGAAGCTCTGGAACACCATGCCGACTTCGCGGCGCACCGCGTCGATATGCTTGAGGTTGGGCCCGAGCTCGATGCCGTCGACGACGATCTCGCCCTCCTGGAATTCCTCGAGCGCGTTGATGCAGCGGATCAAGGTCGACTTGCCGGAGCCCGAGGGCCCGCAGATCACGATGCGCTCGCCCTTCTCGACCGCAAGGTCGATGTCGCGCAGCACGTGAAAGTCGCCGTACCATTTGTTGAGGCCGGAAATCTTGACGATGGGGTCAGCCATGATGAGCTCGATCAGTTGCGGCGGTGGGCATTGAGACGATGCTCGACGAACAGCGAATAGCGCGACATTCCAAAGCAGAAGATGAAGTAGATGATCCCGGCGAAGGCGAAGCCCGTGAACGCGGTCGAAGGCGTCGACCATTTCGGATCCGAGAACGACGCCCGCAGCGAGCCTAACAGATCGAACAGGGCCACGATCGAGACCAGCGAGGTGTCCTTGAACAGCGAGATGAAGCTGTTGACGAGGTTCGGAATGACGTGACGCAGCGCCTGCGGCAGCACGATCAGCGAGGTCGTCTTCCACCAGGACAGGCCCAAGGCTGCGGCCGCCTCGCCCTGCCCGCGCGGGATCGCGGCGAGCCCGCCGCGGACGTTCTCGGCCTGGTAGGCGCCCGTGAACAGCGCAATGCCGATCAGCGCACGAACGAGACCGTCGACGGTGAAATTGCCGGGCAGGAACAGCGGCAGCATGTAGGTGGCGAAGAACAGCACGGTGATCAGCGGGACGCCGCGCCAGAACTCGATGAAGGCGATCGAGAATATCCGGATCAGCGGAATTGTGGAGCGGCGCCCGAGCGCCAGCGCGATGCCGATCGGCAGAGAGGTGACGATGCCGGTGACGGAGACCACCAGCGTCACCAGAAGGCCGCCCCACAGATTTGTTGTCACAACGGGCAATCCGCCGTGATCGAGCCCCATCAGCTTGATGACGATGGCGATGGCAATGAAGGTGGCGACGCTCGACGCCAGAGCCCGCCCGCCGGTGCGAACGCCGCCGCCGAGAACGAAGGCGATCAGGGAGACGATCGCAGCCGTGATGGCGAAATCGGTCCAGACCGATTGGCCCGTTCCCAGGAGTTGGTCACGCAGCCAGGTCAGCGGAAAGATCAGCCAATAGATCGCCGTGCCGACCAGCACGATGAAATTGCCGACAATCCAGAAGAGCGGGGCGACGGTCGAGGTCTTGCTGAGAGTGAGTAGAGCCTGTCCGGCATTGACGATGCTGTCGTCGAACAGCTGCAGCAGGTCAGCCGTCCAGCTCAGGCCAAAGCCCTTGATGCCGCCGCCGTGCAGCAGGAAGAAGGCGACCACCGGAAAGGCGAGGAAGAACAGGCTGGCATTCAGCCCCTTCGCCGGCAGCCGGGGAACGAGCATCGGCACCAGCAGGACCACGGCTAGGACGAATGTGAGATTGACACGCCAGCGCTCGGCCTCGGGATAGAACCCGTAGATCAGTTGCGGCAGCTTGGCCTGGATGTAGGGCCAGCAGGCGCCGACCGCAAAGCCGGCGTTCTCGGTGAGGCAAGCAGTGCGGTCCTTGCCGCTCCACACCGCATCCACCATCAGGAACCTGACGGAGGGAATGATGGTGAACCACAGCAGCAAGGCACCAACGATCGTGAGCAGGATGTTGGTCGGCGAGTTGAACAGGCGCGTCCGCATCAGCCCGACAAAGCCCGTGGTCTTCACCGGCGCCGGACGCTCGGTGAGGAGGTCCTGGCGGACGAAGCTGTTCGAGGCGATATCGCTCATGCGCCCAGACTCCGGCTGACGCGCCAACCATAGACGCTCATGACGGCGCTGGTGAGGAGCGAGATCAGGAGATAGATGCCCATGGTCATGGCGATGATCTCGATCGCCTGCCCGGTCTGGCTCAGCGACGTGCCGGCGAACACGGAGACGAGGTCAGGATAGCCGATCGCGACCGCCAGCGACGAGTTCTTGGTGAGATTGAGGTATTGGTTGGTCAGCGGCGGCACGATGACGCGCATGGCCTGCGGCACGACAATCAGCCGGAGCGTGGTGCCGCGGCTGAGGCCGAGCGAGGACCCCGCCTCCATCTGTCCCTTGTGGACGGACAGGATGCCGGCGCGCACGATCTCGGCGATGAAGGCGGCGGTATAGGTCGACAGCGCCAGCGTCAGCGCCACGAACTCCGGAATGATGCGCGAGCCGCCGGCGAAATTGAAACCCTTCAGCTGCGGCAGCTCGAAGCTGAATGGCCGACCGAACACCAGCATCGCGGCGAGCGGCAGCCCGAACAGCAGACCCAGCACATAGGGCCAGATCCGGATCATCCGCCCTTCCTGAAACAGCGCGCGCCGGGCATAGAAGCGCAAGACCAGTGCCGCGACGATGCCGAGCGCCAGCATCGCCAGGAACGGCTCGAGGCCGCTCTGGCCGACCGGACTGGGAATGACGAGTCCGCGATTGCTGATGAAGGCAATGCCAAACAGCGAAATGCTCTGCCGCGGATTGGGCAAGGCCGCGAGCACCGCGAGGTACCAGAACAGGATCTGGAACAGCAGCGGCAGGTTGCGGATGATCTCGACATAGATCTCGCCGACGCGGGACAACAGCCAATTGGGCGACAGCCGGCACAGCGCGACGATGAAGCCGATCAACGTGGCGAAGACGATGCCCACCACCGAGACCACGAGCGTGTTGAGGAGACCGACCACGAACACGCGCAGGAACGTGTCCGAGCCGGTGTAGGGGATCAAGGTCTGGTTGACGTCGAAGCCGGCATTGTTGCGCAGGAAGCCGAAGCCGGCGGCGATGTGCTGGTTCTCGAGGTTGGCGCGGGCGTTAGAGACGATCTCGTAGCCGATCCAGCCCAGGATCGCCGCGAAGGCAAACTGGACGGCGACGCCGTTCCAGCCTGCCTTGCCGCCCAGAAAGCGCCGGATCTTCAGCGCGATCTGGGGCGGCGGTTTTCGGGCCTCGGTGCTCATGCCGCTGCCAGCGGGTCAGAGGCGATCAGCGGATCGGCGGCGCGTACTGGAGACCGCCCTTGTTCCAGAGATTGTTGAGACCGCGGTTGATGGCGAGCGGTGAGCCCGCGCCGACATTGCGATCGAACACTTCGCCGTAATTGCCGACCGCCTTCACGACCCGCACCACCCAGTCCTTGGTCAGGCCGAGCTGTTCGCCGAAATTGCCGTCGGTGCCGAGAACGCGCTTCAACTCGGGATTTTCCAGCTTCGCTTTCTCGTCGACGTTCTTCGAGGTCACGCCAAGCTCTTCGGCGGTGATCATCGCGAACAGCGTCCACTTGACGATGTCGAACCACTGGTCGTCGCCGTGGCGCACCATCGGGCCGAGCGGCTCCTTAGAGATGATCTCGGGTAGCACCATGTGGTCGTTGGGATTGGCGAGCTTCAGGCGATTGGCGTAGAGGCCCGACTGGTCGGTGGTGAAGACGTCGCAGCGCCCGGCTTCATAGGCCTTGACGGTTTCGTCGTTGGTGCCGAACGCGATCACCTCATACTTCATGTTGTTGGCCTTGAAGTAGTCGGCGAGATTCTGCTCGGTGGTAGTGCCGGTCTGCACGCAGACCGAGGCGCTGTTGAGCTCGAGCGCCGAATTCACCTTGAGCGACTTCTTCACCATGAAGCCCTGCCCGTCATAATAGGTCACGCCGGTGAAGTTGGCGCCGAGCGAGGTATCACGCGAGATGGTCCAGGTGGTGTTGCGCGAGAGCACGTCGATCTCACCGGATTGCAGCGCGGTGAAGCGGTCCTTGGCGGACAGCGGCACGTATTTGACCTTGGTCGCATCGTTGAAGATTGCCCCGGCGATCGCCCGGCAAACATCGACGTCGAGGCCGGTCCAGTTGCCCTTGTCGTCGGGCGAGGAGAATCCCGGCAGGCCCTGGCTGACGCCGCAGGACAACATGCCCCGATCCTTGATGGTCTTGAGCGTTTGCGCGTCGGCGGCTTGGGCGGAGAGGCCGGCGGCGAGAGCAAGGGTGAGAGCCAGGGTTACGCGTTTCATGGGCTTTGGGCCTTTCAAAGTCGTCTCAATGAACGTTGTCTCAGGATCATCCCTGCCGGGGCCAAGCGTATCAAGACCAGCCCTGCAAGAGTCATGCTGGAAACCTTGCCGAACACTCGCCCATCCCGAGAGGCCATAACCTAATCCCCGCCGCAGGCGCCCGCCTTTGTGGCTGTGGCGCAAGGTCCGGTCAGACGATGGATCGAAGGTCGCGGCTGCCCCTCAACATGCGGCGACTGAATAGCACCTGCGCATTGGAGGGCGGCTGGCGTGCGGGGTCAAGGGGTTGACGGGACTCTTCTGTGTTCTGTTATTAACGACGGCGGCCTTCGGCCGGCCCGCGGGGCACAACGTGCCGGGCGGAAACGCGGTTTTGAAAGCAGACGCATGGATTCCTCGCCCCCCCAAGAGCAGCACGCCGAGACCCGGCTGGTCACCTCCGGCCGCGACACCAAGGCGCAGAAGGGGTTCGTCAATCCGCCGGTCTTTCACGGCTCGACCGTGCTCTACCCGACCGCCGAGGACCTGCACGCCCATCGCGGCGAGTTCACCTATGGCCGCCACGGTTCCCCCACCACCAAGGCGTTCCAGGAGACGCTGATGGCGCTGGAGGGGCCGCAATGCGCCGGCGTCGGCATCGTGCCGTCGGGCCTGTCGGCGATCTCCACCACCCTGCTCTCGGTGCTGAAGACCGGGGACCATCTCCTGGTCTGCGACAACGTCTATCGGCCCTCGCGCAATTTCTGCAACGGCATGCTCGCGCGCTATGGCATCGAGACCGCCTATTTCGACCCGATGATCGGCGCGGGCATCGACAAGCTGTTCAAGCAAAACACCCGCGCGGTCCTGGTGGAGGCGCCGGGCTCGCAATCGTTCGAGATGCCCGACATCCGCGCGATCGCCGAGGTCGCGCATGCGCGCGATGCGCTCGTCATCGACGACAACACCTGGGCAACCCCGCTCTATCACCGCTCGCTTGATCAGGGCGTCGACATCAGCATGCAGGCCGCCACCAAATACATCGGCGGTCATTCCGACATCATGTTCGGCACCATCTCGGCCAACGCCAAGGCCTGGCCGATGGTCGCCGAGGGCATCCGCCTGCTCGGCGTCTGCGCCGGTCCCGACGACGTCTTCCTCGCGCTGCGCGGCCTGCGCACGCTGTCGGTGCGGCTGGCGCAGCATCATCGCTCCGGGCTCGACATGGCGCGCTGGCTGGCTGGCCGACCCGAGGTCGCGCGCGTGCTGCATCCGGGGCTCGAGACCGATCCGGGCCATGCGATCTGGAAGCGCGACTTCACCGGCGCATCCGGCCTGTTCAGCATCGTGCTGAAGCCGGCGCCGCAGAAGGCGGTCGACACCATGCTCAACACGCTCAAGCTGTTCGGCATGGGTTTTTCCTGGGGCGGCTTCGAGAGCCTTGCGATTCCCTTCGACTGCGACGCCTATCGCACCGCGACCAAATGGGCGCCGGGCGGCCCTACCCTGCGGCTGCATATCGGTCTCGAAAGCGTCGACGATCTCAAGGCCGATCTCGATCGCGGCTTTGCTGCCCTCAAGGCGGCAATGTGAGCACAGCCGGCCTCACATCGGGCTCAATGCGGAAAGATGAACTTCAGCACGGTGATGGCGTCGCGACTGGCGATTGCGACTGCCGATGCCGCGAGCGTCCGTAGAGACGGCTGCCCGCCTCGGGTGCGACGGCGCTGCCGCGCTAAAGCCGCGCCGCGACGCGCGGTTTGACTTGCGTGATGGCGACGCCGGAGATCGCGAGCAGCCCGCCGACGATCAGCTTTGGCGTCATGCGTTCGCCCAGGAACAGCACGCTCGACATCAACGCAAACACCGGCAGCAGCAGGCCGAAGGGTGCGACACGGCCCATCGAACAATGGGAAATCAACCAGAACCAGAGGCTGAATCCGACAATTCCGCCGATGAAGATCGTGTAGGCGAGCGCCAGCCAGCCCCGTCCGTCGGCCGTGACGAGGCTCGTCAGTTGTCCGTATTCGAGCAGCAACGACATCACCATGACCTGCGGCACCGTCAGCAGCGACGACCAGCCCATCAGCATCAGGGGGTCAAAAGGGCCGTAGAGCTTGGTCAGGACATTGGAGACGGCGAACGCGAAAGCGGCGCCGACCACGAGCAGCAGCGGAAGCGCGTTCCCCGAAATACCAGGCCCGGCTGCCAACACGACCACGCCAGCGAAGGCCAACACCACGCCGGCTGACGTGACGAGAGACGGCTTCTCCGCGAGCAGCGGCCAGGCCAGCAGGACAGTGAAGGGCGTCGCGAGTTGATAGGCCACGGCCGACATGCTTCCCGAGCCCAGGCCAAGACCAACATAGAACAGCCCAAAATTCAGACCGCCAAGGAACAGGGAAATCGCTGCGATCGGGCCCAGTTGTCGAGGCGTAGGCCTCGCGACGAACGGGACCAGCAGCAGCGCAATGGCCAGGAAGCGCAGAGCGAGGAAGAAAAGGGGCGGAAACTCCGTCACGCCGACCTTGATGGCGACGAACTGATAGCCCCAGAGCAAGGGAACGACTACCGCGCAGACGATCTGGATGATAGTCATGGCGCAGATCCTTTCAGGACCATTCAGTCCAGATATAGGCCGCCGGCGAGAGGCGTCCATGGGGTTGCTTACCTGATGAAGCGATCGAGCAGCGTATCGGCGGTGGCCTGCGACGTGGCGCGCGCCGGCGCGGTCTTGCCAGTCACGCGCAGCCCTTCGACGAAGCAGACGAGAATCCGGGCGGCACTGGAGGGTTCGACGCCATCGGCCAGCTTGCCCGCCGCCTTGGCGCGGGAGAGCGCGTCCGCCACCCTGCCCTCCATCGCCTTGAAGAAACTCGTGACGCGCCGGCCAACCTCGGCATCCTGTCCAGCCAGCTCCATGGCTGTGGCCACCAGCAGGCATCCGCGCCGCCCATTGGCCCCGCTGGTGCGCTCGACGTAACCGGCAAGGTAGGCCCGCAGGCCGTCGATCGAGTCCTTGCGCGGGTCGAATTCGAACTCTATCCGAGCCAGGGCATCGCCAATGTAGCGGTCAAGCGCGCGCAGGAACAGCGAATGCTTGTCGCCGAAAGCGGCGTAGAGGCTGCCGCGCGAGAGTTTTGTCGCCCGAAGCAGATCCGGCAGCGCCGTGCCGTGATAGCCGCGCGACCAGAACACATCCATCGCACGCTCGACCGCGGCGTCGACGTCGAATTCCCTGGGCCGCCCACGCGGCAACTGTCCGGGAGATTGGCGCATGACCAATATATGGACCATTTGGTCCTTAAATAGCAAGAGCCGCTTGGGATCATTTCAGACGGGTTTGGGAGGCGTCCGCGGCTTAGGACTGGGATCAGCGGTCCAGCGTCTTCGAAGCTCTGCCGCGGTTCTTGATGATCAGCATGATGTTGCGGATATAGATGATGGTCGCGAGCGATTGTCCGAGGATGATGACGGGCTCGCGCTTCACGACGCCGTAGACCAGCGTCATCAGCCCGCCGCCCATCGAGCAGAACCAGAACGCCATCGGCACCACGCTGTTGCCGGCGCGCTCGCTCGCGATCCACTGCACCAGGAAGCGCGCGGTGAAGAACAGCTGCGCGACCAGGCCGAATGCCAGCCAGAAATCGAACTTGGCGACGAACACGTCGTAGAGATAGTTGCTCAGCGCCTGACCGTATTGGATGATCATGCGTTCACCTCAGTCACATCTGGTGTCGGCTTCTTGCGGCGGATCAGCCACCACACCCCCGCGAGATCCATGATGCCGATCCACAGCCGGTCGAAGAAACCATAATTCGACACGCCGGAATGGCGCGGCCGGTCGATGACGTCGACATAGGCGATGTCGTAGCCTTCGCGGCGGACCAGCGCCGGCAGGAAGCGATGCAGCCCGTCGAAATAGGGCATCACCAGGAAGACCTCGCGCCGGAATGCCTTCAACCCACAGCCGGTGTCCCGCGTGCCGTCCTTCAGGATGGCGTTGCGGACGCCGTTCGCCACGCGCGACTGGAGTTTCTTGAAGCCGGTATCCTTGCGTCCCACGCGCTGCCCCGCAGCGAGGCCGACGCGCCCTGCTCCCTTCTCGACCGCCGAGATCAGGTCGGGCAGGAAGGCCGGATTGTTCTGGCCGTCGCCGTCGAGCGTCGCCACGATCACCCCGCGTGCCGCGCGCACGCCGCTGCGCACGGCCGCGGATTGGCCGCCTGATCTGGCATGGCGGAGCTGGCGCAGATTGTCCCGCTGCGTCATGAGCGCCGCGAGCCGTTCGGCGGTCGCATCGGTCGAGCCGTCGTTGACGTAGATGATCTCGTAGGCCCAGCGGCCGTCGAGCGCCGCACCGATCTCCGCGATCAACGGCGCGATGTTGTCGGCTTCGTTGCGCACGGGGACGACGATGGAAACCGCGGGCTGGGAAACCGAAGGCTGGGACGACGACAAATCGAGGCTCGTGGTTGGAATGGGACTGCCCCGGGGAACCGGCGGACCCGGCAGGCAGCCGCTTTTATGGGGCGGATGCCCCGTGGGCAACCCTTTTGAGGCGGCCCGAGACCGCCCCCGCAAGAGGCACGATGGTGCCGTCGGCGCGGATGGCAAAGCCCAACCTTCGGGCCGCGAACCAGTAGCGGACTGCCATGGCGCCCACCGTGCCGACCAGGGCGCCAGCCACGACGTCGCTCGGGTGATGCGCGACCAGCACCAGCCGCGTCAACAGGATCACGATTGCGTAAGTGAACATGAATACGCGCAGGCGCGGCCACAATGCCGACACGGCAAACGCCAGGGCGAACGCCGCCACTGCATGGCCCGACGGCAGGCTGGCATACGCCCCCGTCCCTTCGAACGGCACGAAGTTGAAGGGATTGGCCTTGCCGCCGACAAACGGACGACCGCGGCCGATGAGATATTTCAGGATCTCGGCGACGAATGCCGACACGGCAATCGACAGAAATACAAACTGCAGCCGCGTACCGAGTCCCAGCAGCAGCGCGCGGCGCGTCCCATGCAGCCCGGCCGCAACGAACGCCAGAGCCACCAGCGTAGCTCCCAGCACCGACAACAGATATTCATCCTTGCCGAAATCGGTGAGGATGCGGATCGGCCACAGGCCGGGCGTGCCGCGCGCGGGCATCAGCTGGATCTCGGTCTGGTCGAACGCGATCATCAGCACGATGACCAGGGCTGCGCCCGCTGCGCTGAGCCACAGCGAATGCCGCGCCAGTTTTCGCGCGGCCTCTGCGCGGCGCGAATGCGAGGGCGTGCGAACCAGTTGCGCCAGCGCCTGCCGGGACACGGCGAGCAATTGCGCGGGATAGCCCGGACGCGGCGCGATGCTGGTCGGGGCCGGCATCCTATTCGGTGCCTTCCGACCGGAAGATCGAGATCGAGATCGCGCGGCCTTGCGAGAAATTATAGCCGTCGATGCGCGTCCCGACCTTGTAGCGCAATCCGATCGCCTCGGCGCGCTGCACGAAGCTGCGCTCCGAGCGCTGCTCGATCAGCGCGAAGCGACAGCTGCCTTGCCGCAGGAAGTCCGCAGCACCTGAGCCGTCGGTCAGCAGCGTCTGCGTGCCGGTCAGGAAGACCAGGCTCGGCTCGTGATAGCCGGCAGCAGCCGCCTTCGGCCCGACGCAGGTGACATTGCGGAGCGCGCGCGCGACCTCGATGCTTGGAAACAGCGGGGTCAATGACGGCAGCACGATGCCGTACACCACCACCGCCAGCATCAGGGCCGCGACCAGCGCGTTGAGCAGCGAGCGCTCGGCGCGATTGTTGTCGTAGAGCCACCAGGCGAACAGGCCGAAGATCAGCGACGCCGCGATGAACGGCCAGGCCACGAAGGCCGGCTGCCGCGTCAGCATCACCGCGCCGACCACCGCGACGATCGAGGCGGCCGCGGGGATCGCGAACCACCAGGCTGAACCGCGCATCAGCCAGGAGCGCGACAGCACGCGCCGCTCCACCGCACCGGCGGTCAGAATGGCGATCGCCGGATAGAGCGGCAGCACGTAATGCGGCAGCTTGGTCAGCACGGCTTCGAACACGATCCAGGACGGGATCAACCAGGCCAGCAGAAACTGCGCGCCGGGTTCACGCCGGGCCCGCCAGACTGCGGGCGCCGCCATCGCCGCGAGCGGTGCGCCCGGCCAGAACGTGATCCAGAATAACGCCAGGTACAGCCCGGGCGGCGCGCCATGGGATTCCTGGGCCCCTAACTTGCTCAGCATGTCGCCGCCGACGGAATCGGCGAAGAAGGTTTCGCCGGCCCGCCAGAAGATCGCGACGAACCAGGGCATCACCAGCACCAGCATCCACATCAGGCCCCAGACCGGGCGCAAGCGCCACAGCCAGGAGGCATCGCGGTCCTGGATCGCGAGCGCAACGATGGTGAGGCCAGCGAACATCAGGATCAGCGGACCCTTGATCAGGATGCCCACCGCAAGCGCGGTCCAGAAGATCGCGGGCCAGCTCCAGGGCGGATGGGTCTCGTCCTCCGCGCGCTGCCAGGACAGATAGGCCCGCGCCATCGCCCCCATCGCCGCGACCACGCAAAGCAGCAGCATCGCGTCGGTCTTGGCGAGCCGCGCCTCGACACCGAGCAGCACCGAAGCGCACATCATCAGCGCCGCCAGCACCGCGGCGCGCCGCGTGACGAAGCCGAGCGCGGCCCAATAGGTCATGAGCACCGCGCCGATCGCCCCTAACAGCGACGGCAGCCGGTAGACCCAGATGCGCAACTCGGCTTTCGGCAGTTTGAGCGCCGATGCAGCTTCAACCGCGGCCGACTGCAACCAGTAGATGCCGACCGGCTTCTTGTAGCGGACGTCCTCCTGAAAGCGGATATCGACATAGTCGCCGCTCTCGACCATCTGCTTGGTGGCCTGGGCGAATCGCGCCTCGTCGCGATCGATCGGCGGGATGGTGAAGAAGCCCGGCAGGAACAGCAGCAGCGCGCAGAGCACGAGGAAGCCGACCGCGCGCGCATGGTTGGCCGTGACGACGTCGAGCATGCGCACGAGCCCGCTGCCTGGATTTGCAGGCGATTTCGACTCGCGGGGAGCTCCAAAACGGGGGGCTGGGTAGGTCTCGGCCATTGGTTCCGCTTACGCTGAAACCGCCATCGCCACAACCGCTTAAGCCGGGCTCATTGAATTCGAATGACAACTGTGTCCGCGGCGCCCGTGGCGTCGATCACCGTGAGCCGCGCAAAGCCGGGACCGGGCGGATCGATCAGGCGCTGGCGGCGGCCGTCGATCTCGCCGAGTGCCGTGCCGTTAACCATGACGGTCATGGGCAGAACGCCGCCGGCGACCTTGACCGGCATCGCTGCGCTCTCCTGCCCCCCGGAACGATCGACATCGATCCGCGAGCCGTTCAGCGGAAACTGAATGTGCAGCGCCTGCTCGCGGCCGGTCCGCACCAGTTCCCCTACGGGCCGGAACCGCTTCAGCGGCAACGGCAGCTTGGCATTGCTGGCAACCAGGGTTCCCCTCGGCGGCTTCGGTAACGGGGCCAGCGTCTTGCCGGTACGGGCGAAGGCATCGAACAGGATCGGTGCGGCGGCGACGCGCCCGATCAGGCCAGGGACAGGCGCTCCGTCGGGCCGGCCGACCCAGACGCCGATGGTCATCCGGCCGTCGAACCCGACCGACCACGCATCGCGATAGCCATAGGAGGTCCCGGTCTTGAAGGCGATGCGGTTGTGAGCGGCGTTCTCCGGCGGCGGCGTTCCCAGCAGCACGTTGCCGACCTGCCATGCCGCGACCTGATCCAGCAGCCGGAGCGGCTCGCGGTCGTCCTTGTCGGCCATGACCTCGCGCAGCGGCTTGGTCGTGCCGAGCCGTGCGAAGCCCGTGTAGAGCTGCGTGAGATCCTGCAGCGTCACGCCGACGCCGCCGAGACCCATGGCTAGCCCGGGCGCTTCGTCCTTGGGCAGCACGAGATTGCCGCCCGCCTGCCGCAGCCGCGACGCCAGCCGGCTCGAGCCGACGCGGTCGAGCAGCACGATCGCCGGGACGTTCAGGGACAATTGCAGCGCCTTCCTCACCGGCACCGTGCCCTGGAAGGTCATGTCGAAATTCTCGGGTGCGTAAGAGCCGAAGCGGACGGGCCGGTCGTCGATCAGGCTTTCCGGATGAACGAAGCCGTCCTCGAAGGCGAGCCCGTAAATGAAGGGTTTGAGCGTCGAGCCCGGCGAGCGGATCGCACGGGTCATGTCGACCTGTCCTGCCCGGCTCTCGTCGAAATAATCGGCTGAACCCACGCGGGCGAGCACGTCGCCGCTCTCATTGTCGACCACGATGATGCCGACCGAGATGTTCGGCCCGAGCGCAATGGCGCGATCGCGCGCCAGCGGCTCCAGCACCTTCTGCAAGTTTGCGTCCAGCGTCAGCTTGATAACCGGCGTATCCTTGACGGTCGTCAGCGCGGTGTCGGAAGCGTGCGGCGCCAGGATCGGCATCGGCTTGCGCAGTTTTGGCACGGGCACGGTCTTGGCCTGCCTTGCGTCGTCGGCGCTGACCATTTGCTCCTCGACCATGCGGTCGAGCACGCGGTCGCGTGCCTTGCGCGCGGCTTCGGGATGGCGGTCGAGCCGGCGCGTTTCCGGCGATTGCGGCAGCGCGACCAGCAGCGCGGCCTCCGCCAGTGACAGGCGCTTCGGCTCCTTGCCGAGATAGCCGATCGAGGCGGCGCGGATGCCTTCGAGATTGCCGCCATAGGGCGCCAGAGCGAGATAGAGATCGAGAATCTGCTCCTTGCTCATGCTGCGCTCGATTTCGATCGCGCGCACCATCTGCCGCAGCTTGGCATAGAGCGACCGCTGCCGCCGCGGCTCCATCAGGCGGGCAAGCTGCATGCTGATGGTCGAGCCGCCCGAGACGATGTGGCCGCGCGTCGCGAGCTGCAAGGCGGCACGCCCCAACGCCAGCGGGTCGATGCCGTCATGGGCGTAGAAGCGCTGGTCTTCGTAGGCCATCAGCAGTTTCAGATAGGTCGGATCGACGTTGGAACTCGCGTCGACCGGCAGACGCCAGCGGCCATCCGCCATCGCATAGGCACGCAGCAGCTTGCCGTTGCGGTCGACGATGGTGGTCGAGACCCGGCGCGCCTCGTCGAGCGGCAGCGGGCCGAGGGAATAGACCCAGCCGACGAAGCCGACAATGGCGAGGATGAGGGAGAGAGCGAGCGCGGAGAGAAGGGGATGGCCCCTGCCCCGCGCTCCACTGCCGTCGTTCCGGGATGGTCCGAAGGACCAGACCCGGAACCTCGAGATTCCGGGTTCGGTGCTGCGCACCGCCCCGGAATGACGAGATATGTTCTCGGCCTCGCTCATCCCACCATCACTCACTTCGCCGCCCGCACCTCAACATTACCCGTGCCCGTCCGGCCATAGCGCGAGGGATTGTACATGTCCTCGACATAGGCCTGCGGCAGCACGTATTTGCCCGGCGACACGGCGCGCACGATATAGGCGACCGTGAAGACCGATTTGGAGTTCGAGGCGCGATCGACCGCCGCGGTGAAGCGGTCGTCGCGGAACTCGGTATCTTCAGGCTCCTCGCCGTCCTCGATCCAGTCCAGCGTGCCGCTGTCACCCGACGACACCAGCTTCGGGTTGTCGATCTCGAGGCCCGCAGGCAGATAGTCGGACACCATGATGTGGCCGTACTCCGGCTTGGCCTCGGTGATCTTCAGCACCACCGCGAAGCGCTGGTTCTGCTTGACCTTGCTGATGTCGGCTGGCTTGCCGTCGAGCGTGAAGTAATTGCGCTCGATCTTGAAGCCGTTTGACGCCGCCGGCTCCGGCGTCACCGGCGAGCCCGACACCGAGACCACCGCCTGCACCGGCGCATCGCCGGTGTTGGTGATCTTCAGCGGCCTGCCCTCCAGCGTCACAGCCTTGTAGCTGCGATAGAGCGCGGTCTTGACCGGCTGGCCGTCCACTTCCATGGACAGGTTCTCCTTGGCGAGCGCACGTGCGGCGAGCACCAGCCACGCATTCTCCTGCGTAGACGTGTAGGGCGTCAGCCCGCGCGCCGTCTCGACCCGCGACACCGCCTGCGTCAGCGTCGCCTTCGGCGCATTGCCTTCGCTGGCAAGCGACACCAAAGCTGCGGCATCGCGAAGCTGCGAGCCGTAGTCGGTGCGGCCGAACTCCAGCACCGGCTTCGGCGCCAGGCTGTCGAGCGCGGCACCATAGACCCGCTCGGCGCGGTTGCGGTCGCCAACGAGAGCGAGTGCCGCCGCAAGCTGCGACTTCGCAATCGGCGTTGCGAGATTGGCAAGCTTGGTATCTGCGAGATAGCGGAGATCGCCGATGGGCGCCGCGCCGTTGCGCGCGAGCACGTAGAGGCCGTAGGCGAGATCGCGCCCGCCGTCCTTCTCCGGCTCGTTGCCGTTGACGACGGAGTTGCGGATACGGTCGAGCGCGTTCTTGAACAGCACGTCCGGCACCACAAAACCCTTCTCGCGGGCGCGGGTCAGGAAGTCCGTGACATAGGCGTCCAGCCAGGCATCGTCGCCGCCCGCCGACCACAGGCCGAACGAGCCATTGGAGCCCTGACGAGCCAAAAGCCGCTCGATCGCGTCGCGGATGCGCTGGTCGACCTCGGTGTCCATCGCCAGATGCGCGCCGGCCGCAAGATCGTTGACGTAGAGCAGCGGCAAGGCGCGGCTCGTGATCTGCTCCGAGCAGCCATAGGGATAGCGATCGAGCGCCTTGAGGATCGTCGCGGCGTCGAGCGCGGTCGACAGGCTCGCCGAGACCGAGACGCTGCCGGTGCCCGGCACGAGGTCGGAGAACATGTCCGAGGTCAGCGTCAGGCTCTCGCCCTTTGCCAGCGTCCGGATCGAACGACGCGCCAGCACCTGCGTCGCGGCCTTGACGTCGAGCACATAGTGGCGCGCCAGCGCCAGGCCGTTCGGGCCCTTGATGTCGACGTCGAGCGTCGCCGGCCCCGCCGCGGTCGCATCGATCGCGAGTGCGAAGGAGTTGCGCTGCTTGGCGGCGAGCTTGACCGTGGTCGCGGGATTGCCCGTCATCTTCACCGGGCCGCCGGTCTTCACGTTGATGACGTAGTCGCCGGCCTGGCCCTCGACGTTGTCGATCTCGAGATTGACCGTGCCGCGGTCACCATTGAGCAGGAAGCGCGGCAGCGTCGTGGTCAGCACCACGGGGTCGCGGATCACGACATCGGTGTTGGCGCGGCCGAGCTTGGTCGCGGTCCACGCCACCGCCATCACGCGCGCGGTGCCGGCGAACTCCGGAATGTCGAAGCTCACTTCGGCCGTGCCGTCAGCGGCGACGGTGACGATGCCCGAATACAGCGCCAGCGGCTTTTGCGCGGGCGGCGAGCCCTGGAGCTCGCCAGCACCGGCGTCACCGCCGGACTTGATCTGGCCGCGCGTGCCGGACATGCCGTCGATCAGCTGCCCATAGAGGTCGCGGATCTCGGCACTCAGGCGGCGCTGGCCGAGATAGTAATCGTCTGGAGCCGGCGGCTTGTAATTGGTGAGGTTGAGGATGCCGACGTCGACCGCCGCGATGACGATCTTGGCGTCCTCGCCCGGATTGAGCCCGTCGAGCTTGACCGGGATCTTCAACGTCGCGTTGGGCCGGATCAGGGCCGGCGGCGACAGCTTCACCTGCAACGTGCGGGTCTGCTTGTCGATGCTGAACCATTTCAGCCCGATCGCCCGGCCCGGCATGCGCTGGGCAGCGGCATCGAGCGGGCGGCGCAGCGTCGCCACGACGTAGGCACCGGTGCCCCAATCCTTGCCGATCGGGAGCTTCAGCTGGGCAGTGCCCTCCTTGACGTCGATGGTCTGCGTTGTCAGCAGGCGATCGCCGAGCACGTTGATGGTCAGCTTGCCGGCGCTGCGGACATTGACCGACACCGTCATGGTGTCACCGGAGGAATATTGCGGCTTGTCGATCGAGGTCTCCAGCAGGTCCGGCGTGTCGGCACTGCCGTCGGAATACCAGCCGACGTCGAACTGGACCGAGGTCACCGGGCCATCGGCCTCGTTCGACTTCACATCAAGCCGGTAGCGGCCAGGCTGGGGGGCCAGCGAAAGCCGCGCCGGCTTGTCGGCCGCAACAGTCACGTCACCATCGGCAACGCGCGAGGTCGACTTGACCGGCTCGTACTCCCAGTAATTGTTCTGGCGATACCATTGATAGCGCGACTCCATCTTCAGGAGCTCGTAGCGCAGGCCGTCGCGGCGCAGCCTCTCACCCTCGGGCGAGACGAACACGATGTCGAACTCGGCCTTGTCGCCCTCGGCGACGTTCTTGTCGCCGAACAGCGGCTTGACGCCGATCTGCGCCGCGGTGGGCGCGACCGGCAGCACGATCTTGCGCTCGACGGCGCGGCCGCCGGTCTCGACCATGCGGACGAAGACCTGGGCCTCCTGCGGACGGGTCGAGGCCGGCTGCTTGTCCAGCGTCACCGGGAAGGTCGCAACGCCATTGGCGTCGGCTTCCGGCAGGTTCTCCAGCGGCGTGCGCTCGTTCGAGGTGGTCTCCTCGTCGGCGACGCCGAACTGGTAACCGGCAAAGCCCGGGCGTTCGCTCGCGGGCGCGACCAGCATGTCGCCTTCGAGCTGGAGGCCCGAAGCCGGCGCGCCATAAAGGAAATGGCCGTCCGCCTTAAGCTCCACTGGAGCGTTAGCCTTGATCAGCTTGTCCTTGGCGGACAAATCGAATTCGATCCTGTCGGGGACGTAATCCTCGACCATGAAGGTGGTCTCGCCGACCGAGGAGCCCTTCGGGTCGGTGAAGGCACGCACCCGCCAGGTCCCGGTCGGCACAGCCGAATTGAGCGTCACGGCCAGCGTGCGGCCGCCGGCGCCCTGATCAGACAGCACGGCGCGGCGGAATTCGACGCCGTCGGGACGCTCGATCACCATTGTCAGGGGCCCGCCGGCGACGGCATTGCCCTGCCCGTCGCGCAAGAGCGCGGTGAGATAGACGGTCTCGCTGGAGCGGTAGACACCACGCTCGGCATAAACGAACGCGTCGGCGCCGGCAGGCACCGCGCGGCCGGAGACGCCGCGGTCGGACAGGTCGAAGGCAGAGGACTTCAGGCTGAGGAAGGCATAATCGGCCTTCTCGCCGGTCACGGTGAGCATCGCCGGCGACAGGCCGCCCTCGCCGCGCGCAAGGCCGGCCTCGAACAGCACGTGCCCGGACTCGTCGGTCTTGCGGGTGGCCAGGATCTCGTTGTTGCGGGCAACCAGCCGCACCTCGGCCTTGCCGATCGGATCGGTCGAAGCCAGCGAGTTGACGAACACGTGGATACCGTCGTTGCCGGAATAGGCCGCCACCCCGAGATCGGAGACGATGAACCATTGCGTGGCGAGCTGGTACTCGTCGTCCGAGCCTGGGCCCTTGGCGGCGGCCGTCATCACATAGACGCCCGGCTGAAGCTCGCCGAGGGCCTGATCGACCGGGAATGCCGTGGTGACGTCCTGGTTCAGCGTCATCGCGGTCGCGAGCTCGCCGGTCCAGACCTTGACGCCGCGCTCGTCGCCGAGATCGCTGAGCTGATACTTGGACAGCGTCTTCTGGAAGTCGCTGTCGACCACTGTGTTGATCAGGTTGCGGTCACCGATCCGGAACACGTTGATATTGACCGCGGGCGTGTTGACGCTGACCACGGGAATGCCGCGCTGGCCGGTCCTGGGGAGCACATAGGCCCGGCTGGTGAAGCGCACGAAGGGTTTGCGGTCGCGCACATAGACGTTGAACTCGGCCGATTTCGGCAGGCCTTCCTTCACGGTGGACGGCAGGCCGGCGCGCAGATTGATGTTGTAGCGCTCGCCGTGCTTCAGCCCGTCCACGCAGAGCTGCTTGCCTTCGGCCGACAGTGCCGGCTTGTCCTGGCCCGCGAGCGCGAGGAACGGCGCGAAGTCGGTACGCTTTGCCAGCTCCTCCGAGAACTGGAAGCAGGCGCGCGGGCTCGCCGAATCCGAGTCGACGGTGTAGTCGAGCAGCCGAAAGCCGTGCTCATCGCGCATTTTCTCATATTGGCCGCGGACGTCGGCGACCTCGCGCATGTCGAGCGACAGCCGCAGCGCGTCCAGCGCCGGCCGCCACAATTTGCGTTCCGCCAGCGACTTGCCGAGCACGGCAAGCGCGTCCGCCTCCTCGCCCGGATTGCCGGCCCGCTGATAGGCAATGTAGGCGGCGGTCGAGGCGCGCTCCAGCAGGAAGGTCTGCTCGCTCGAGCTTTTCGGCGAGATCTGGAAAATGACCTTGGCGAGCCGCAGCCAATTGCCGGTATCCTCCGGCGTGGTGGCCGCGATCTGGCCGAGCACCGACAGCCCCGTGCGGTAGTCATTGCGCCGGAAGGCGGCGTCGGCATCCGTCTTCAGCGTCGCATTGGTCTTGGCGACCGGCCCCGCTTCGCTCTTGATCTGCGCCTCCAGCTTGATGGCGGAATCGGCGAGATCGTCGCGCTTGAAGGCTTTGTCAGCCGCCTGCGCTGCGCTGAGGCCGAGCGCCAGCGCGGCGCAGAGTGTGACGGCGCGAACAAGACCGATCATGATGGACTCCTGGAAATTGCGGACAGCCGCCCGCAGGCAGCATGAAATGCGCGGAAAGGTGACAGACTGAAGGCGATGGAACCAAAGCTGCAAATCGTCGCATTCGCCATGACAAGGGCAAGCCCAGAGGAGACCGATCAAGATAGTGCCGCGCACGCCGTCCTGATGGCGCAACAATACCAGACCCGTCGACCGGCGGCCGCATCCCGGAAGCTATTCAGCGTCACCGGCGATGTGATCCATCGTCCAGTCCGCTGCCGCTCAACCCGGCACCCTGACACGCCACCGTTCCGCTTTGTCGCGGCATTGAGGAAAAGGGTTCGGTTCAGGCTTGGCGAACGACGATATTTTTCATAATGGCATGGTAGATGAACAGCCAGCCCCCAAACCGGGGCGGCTCCAGACGGTCCCGTAGCTCAACTGGATAGAGTAGCGGATTTCTACTCCGCGGGTTGCAGGTTCGAGTCCTGCCGGGATCGCCAGCCACGTTTACCAATCAACCTTGTCCGTCGCCCGCCCTTCACGAACGCGTGGGTCCCCTCGCCGCGGGCTTTGAAACGCGCAGATCAGCCTTATCTAAGCGCCGGGCGCAGTGCGCCCGATAAGGATTTTAATGCCGCCTTCCGAGTGGACTAGAATGGCTATCGCATCTGCGGTGGCGATCGTCGCGATGTCGTACCTGGCAATCGACGCAGGCGTGGTGAACACCAGCGTGGTCACGAAGCCCATCAAGGTGGCTCAGGCCTCTATCATTGGCGGTGCGATGGGCCAGCATCACCTCGCCTTTGCCGTTCAGGAATGGGCCCGTCGCGGCCACGACAAGCCGGAGCTGGAGCATTGCCTGGCGGTCGACTGATTGAGGCGCCTTCCTCGCCCTGTCGCCAAACACTCAAGCTTCTCCCCCCGCCCACTGATGGGCCCGCCACCACCGCGCAACCGAGGCGGTGAGATCGTCCCACAGCTCCGTCGGCAGATCCGGGACCGTCACCCGGACGCTGTACTGATCCGTGGTCGCGTCGTGAAACCACTCGGTCGCGGCGAAGTCGAAACCGAAGCTGCCGGCGTGGCGGATCGGGAAGCCTTCTGCGCGCAGTTCGTTGCTCATGTCCTCGGCGGCCTGCCGCGCGCTCGCCTCGTCGAGCGGACGCTTGCCCCTGAGGGTGACGTAGAGACCGTGGGTGAAATGGAGTTCGGCCGATAGTGCCGGGAGCTGCGCAGCAAAATATCGAGCCATGCTTCGGCTGTTGTGCAAGATCGCCGCAACGCGCCGCTTCGTGAGGGCCAAGTAGGCCGCGCTGCCCACGAAGGGCGGGAAATGCGCCGGCAACGCCGCTCCGCCGAGAAGTCGCACCGCGTTGCGGGTCTCGGACGCGAGACGTGTCCATTCAGGGCGTCCTGCCCGCTGCCGGGGCTCATTCCCGTGCACGAAGACGGCCGAGCCGAGCCGGCCATATTCCGCCCCGAGCGAATCGAGCTTGTTGTGGCTTCGCACCAGCACCAGCGGAGTTTCGTACCGCCGGGCCCACCTCAGGACACGCCTGATCCGGCCCGAACGGCCGGCGAAGCATGTCGTATCGAAAACCAGAAGATCGAGACCCGAGCCGTCACTTCGGAGCGCGGCCTCGAAAGCGCCCGCGCGGGAGCAGGAATCCAACAAGAGAATTCGCGGCGAATTCCCCGAAGCAAACGCATCGCCCAGCGGCAGACTCAAAGCCACGGGCCGCAAATGAGGAACAAAGCCCCGGATCAGCTCCAGCGTCTCGCCGTAGGAGCCTGGAAGCACCAGAATATCAGCCTTCTCGACGATGTGCGCGGAGGCCAGCAGCACGGCGGAGATCGCGGCCATGCCTGAGGCAGTATAGATCGCCGTGCTCGCGCAGCCGCAGTCGAACTCATAGAATGAAGGCCCGCGCACCGTAAGGTCCGCTCGCTGGTAATCGTAACTGAACTCGAAGGGCCCGCTGACGCGATCGGCCGTATGCGACCAGGCTGTCTCGGTCGCTTTCCAGTCGTGCAGCTCCTGCTCCGCCCTCAGCGCCGCAGTGATCTGGAATTTGGACCTGACGATGTCGTCGACGGAACGCGGACGCGCCAGATCAAGCCGATGTCTCAGGCAGTCGTTCAACAGCCTGAGCTCCTCATGCTTCCGTTCCAGATAGGCCTGAATGGTCTCCATGCGCGGAGGTTCAACGTGCGGAAACCGCCTTGGGTCCAAACGCCCGTCTGCTGCAACGAACATCGGTGTCGGCAGTTGAGACCTATGCAAGGAGGACAACATGGCTGACATCAGAGAGCACATGAAAATCATCGGCAAGGACGGCGCACATGTCGGCACCGTCGACCGCGTCGAGGGCAACCGAATCAAGCTGACGCGCAAGGACAGCCCGGAAGGTCACAAGGACCATCATCACTACATCGACACGAAATATGTCGGTGCCGTCGAAGGCGATGTCGTCAAGCTTTCAGTGAATGCCGACGCCGTACCGAAGACGGAAGCCGCCTAGACACTGAGCCCCTTCGGGGGCTTTTTGTTTGTTCACGATCCGACTCCGCTTCGTTCGCAAGGCACGAATCGCGATCGCAAAATCAGGTGCGGAGCGTTCGTTAACGACTGGTTGCGTCCATGCCGATCATGCGTTCACAAGCACGGGCCGCAGCCGATAAGCATCGATCGCGGCATTCGACAGCAGCAGTCTGCGCCGCTCTCCGCGCAGCATCATGCGGTCGATTCTGTTCAGGATGAAGCGAGCTGCCTCCCTGTGCTCACCTGTGAGCAGGCCGGATCGATCGAGATATTTCCAGGCAATCTGGAAAGACTGTGCGCGTAATTCGGTGTCGGTCATAGCCGGCCAACGTCCGCAAGGAACGAGTGTTCCTATTTAAGCGCGAGCGAACCGCGGCCCAATAAAATGCGAAGGCAGCGTGGAACGAGATCACGACCGGCACGTTGGAATGCACGAAATCAAGTGGTGCCGACCTCCCAGCCCCGGTCGGCTTTGAAGGGCCCCGTGCTTGTCCCCCGAGCACGGGGCCTTCTCATGCAGATCAACGGGCCGACCGACCTCGGCCTGTCATCATCACATCTCCCCGAGACGACCCTCAGTCCGCCCGCTCGTCGCGCCGATCGCGGGCGAGCTCGTGCCAAGCCAAGGCCAGCTGGATCAAGCGTTGCCGATCGACGCCTTCCGATGCCGCAGCCCGCTTCATAGCGGCCTCGGCTTCATGCTGTGGGTCGTACTTGGGACACATGAGGTCGATTCTAGCCGGCCATCTGGACAAGCGCGTGGCAATTTCGTCCGTATGATTGCGGGGTAACGTCACGGTTTCCTGGCTGGGCGAGCGTTCAGGCACCCTCGCCTCATCGTATGCATGCGCTGATTGCGAAGCCATGCGGATGGGCTTCATTCGGACGATCTGTGAATGGCGTCACAGTCTCGGCCCTGCATCTCGGCTAAACATTGTCTCGACGCTTTCAGGAGCGCGCGAGGACATCGATGGTGTTTTCCGTCATGACACGAGACGCAGCAGCCTCAGCCAACGTCCCGACGCAACGACCCAGGAGAGATCTGGTCGGCGTCGCCTATCTCGGCACCATCGGCATCGTGATGCTGGCCTGGATCGCCGGGCTGGTCTGGGGCGCGATGGCGTTCTTCAACTGGCTCGTGTCTTGACGCGAGGGCGATCCGTCCCCCTGCAAGGCTCGCCGCTGAAATCGTGCGCTAAAACAGGCAGTGCAGCACCTGCCCAAGCTTGATCCCGCCGCAAACGATCATGGCCCAAAGCGCCAAGCTGATCTGGATTGCATCCAGCATGTTCCACGTCCCCGCGAATCATCCCGACATTTTTGTTTTGAGACTTGCGTGAGGCGGCAACGAGCGCCAGCGCCAATTTGAAGCAATCGCCGGCGCGCAAGAAAAAGGCGGGCCGGGGCCCGCCTCTGCGCTTCAATCCGGCCAGCTCAGTAGCAGGCGCGGGGATCGGCCTGCACATACTGGCCGCTCGGATAGCGGTAGTAGCAAGTGCCCTGCGCCCAGTAGTAACCGGGCTGGGATGCGGCGGTGGCGCCCGCGATAGCTCCGGTTGCGCCGCCGAGAACCGCGCCGGCGGCAGCCCCTGTTGCATTGCCCGAGATCAGTCCGCCGAGCACGCCGCCGACGATGGCGCCGCCAAGCGCGCTCGCGCCGGGGTCGGTCGGTGGCGGAGGGGGCGGCGCATAGGCGACCGGCGGCGTCGCCGGAGCATAGGCCACCGGCACGTCGTCGTAGTACTCCTCCGAAATGTAGGCGGGCGGGCCAGCCATTCGCTGCGGATAATAATACCAGACACCGCCAACGTCCCACCACCAGCCGGAGCGGCCATTGTGGACTTCGCGGCGCCAGCGCCCGCCATCCCAGGCGCGACTGCCCCGATAAGTGTGTCCGCCCCAGTCGCGCGTCGGAGCGGGACCGCGGGCGACATAACGTCCGGGCGGCGGGCCGCCGGCGCCGTGCGGACCGGGACCCGCATGGGGCTGGCCACCGGGCTGCGGCGCGGGCCGGGCCGCCTGCTGCGGCGGGGGGCCCTTGCGCATGTTCTGATTGTTCGGGGACGGTGCCCCGGCGGCCGGGCCGGCCGCAGGCTGGCCGGCGTCCCTTGGCGGCCTCGCGTCCTGGGCCCGCGCCGACGGCGCGAGCAGCGAAATGGCCGAAACCAAGGGAATAATGATCTTCATGCGGCTGGACGCACTCATGCGTGCTTGACCCCCTGCTCTCTCGATTGCCGTGGTGCCTGGCGCGATAGACGATTCGCCTCGCGCCGGGCTTGATGCCGGCTGACATAGCTGACCTGCTTTGGTCGGCGAAGTCCCGTTACAAATGATTAAGATCAGGGCAATTTTTCGGCCCGAGCGGCCACGCTGGATCGCTTCTAGCGGGCCGGCTCGATCACGTTGCAGTTGCTGCGCCCGGACATCAGGCAGTCCTGCATCTTGCTGGCCGCGGTGAGGTCCCGGGCGAGCCACCAGCCGATACCGAGGATCATGATCGCGATAATCAAGCCGGCGATCGCGCCGCGGCGGTTGTCGCCGGAAGGAGGCTTCGGCCGGGATTTCGGCTTCTCGCCCGGTTCGGGCTGGGATGTGGACATGGCTAACCTGGTCGCGCGGGCGCCCGGCTTATCACCTCTGCGACGTCCCGTCACATCTCCGGTCAGCGATCTCAGTCCGGCGTCTCAGCTTCAGCCTCGGGTCGCGCGGATCGCATCCTTACGTGAGGTTTCGACCGCCGGAATCGCCTGCTTGACCCGCGGGGCGCATGTCGTGAGCACGAACGCGGTCTGGGTGCATTCCCAGCCGGCTCCCAGGACGGCACTCTCGATCGGCTGCGGACGACTGAGCAGCAGCATGGCACCGGCCACGGCTACCAGGACGAAGGCAATTGCGAGCGCCTTCAGGCTTAATCTTGAGATCGGCATGCCCGTGCTCCGTATCGGCGCGGACGCTAGGACCCGCGCTCGTGGTCCCTTATGAGGGACATCACAATTCGGCAGTTTTTCCGGGCTACGAGAGATCGTCGGGGGGCGATTTTTCGTTGACCTGATCGGCTGCGATTATGGGTGGCTTCGCGTCGCGCGGCGATGTACACGCTTCTGCGTCGCGTGGCGCCCGCTATGCCCAGCCGACGTACCAACACGCAGTGATGTAGGCCTGAAAGTGAGGAAGACAAGGTTCGTTCGATGAGTGGATTCAGGGAACCAGGCTTCTCCGACCGACAAAAGGCGGCGCAGGAAGCACGCAAAAATCTTTTGAACAAGTTCAAGTCGCAACCGGGCCACGACGATCCGGCGGTCGCGGCACGACGCGCCGAGCGCGAGGCACTCGCGGCCAAGCGCGCCGAGACAAAGGCAACGCGCGAAGCCGAAAAGGCCGAGGAGAAGCGCGTCGCGGAGGAAGCGGCAGCCGCGGAGGCTGCGCGGATCGCCCGCGAGGCGGAAGACGCGGTCGCCAAGCTGGCTGAAGTCGAGGCCGAGCAGAAGGCCAAGCGTGACGCCCGCTACGCCGCCCGCAAGGCCAAGCGCAAGTAACGATCACACCTCACGTTCAATTGAATTGAACTGATACCTGCTTCTGGGGCGGTCCACGACCGCCCCAAAAGTTCGAGAGTGCGCGTCTGCATATCGCAAACGCTGCAGCGCCGGTCGAAGGTCAGTTCTTCTTCATCATCCCGTCGTCTTTCTTCATCCCGTCCTTCGACATGTGGTCCTTCTTCATGCCGTCGTCCTTGGACATCGTGTCCTTCTTCATGCCGTCCTTGGACATCGTATCCTTCTTCATCATCCCGTCATCCTTGCCCATCTTGTCCTGAGCAAAGGCGGCCGGCGCAAACGCGAGGCCAAGCGAGAGAGCGGCAGCCGAGACGCCGAGCACGATACGGGTGCGAATGGTCATGGATCATCTTCCCTTCGAGGTGGTGTTTGTCAGCGACGGACGCCGCTATCAGGACTCGACGGATCGCCACGCGGCGTTGTTACGCGGCCGCCGATAAATTTCTGCGTGCCCGCTGCCCTCCATCATTCGCAGCAGTCGCGTGTGTCCAACTGGATCGGAAGTGTGCAGCGCAACAAAGGCAGCACTTGCCGCGGCATTCGGTCTCGAACTATCAGATGAGAGAATATCGGGTGAAAGACCGGCTAGGATGGGCCTCTGCGCCGGTCTCATGACCCGCCCAAAATCAACATCGAACAAGAACCGTCCAAGGGGATTAAAACCATGTTCACGCGCCGCCACCTGCTCGCGACCGCCGTCGCGGCACCCGCCATTCTCCGCTTCGGCACTGGCACCGCGCATGCCGCGACCACGCTGAAGATCTCGCACCAGTTTCCGGGGGGCACCATCGACAAGGGTGATTTCCGCGATCGGCTCTGCCGCATGTTCGCCGCCGAAGTTGCCAAGCGCAGCAATGGCGACATCGCCGCCGAAATCTATCCTAACTCCTCGCTGATCAAGACCAACGCGCAGTTCTCCGCGATGCGCAAGGGCGCGCTCGACATCTCGCTCTATCCGATGCCCTATGCCGGCGGCGAGCTGCCCGAGACCAATATCGGCCTGATGCCCGGCCTCGTGACCACCTACGACCAGGGCCTGCGCTGGAAGAAGGAGCCGGTCGGCAAGGCGCTGACCGACTTCCTCGCCGACAAGGGCATCATCCTGCTCACCTGGGTCTGGCAGGCCGGCGGCGTCGCCAGCCGCTCCAAGCCGATCGTCGCGCCGGAAGATGCCAAGGGCCTGAAGGTGCGCGGCGGCTCGCGCGAGATGGACATGGTGCTGCAGACCGCCGGCGCCTCGGTGCTGTCGGTGCCGTCGAACGAAATCTATGCGGCAATGCAGACCGGCGCCTGCGATGCCGGCATCACCTCCTCGACCAGCCTGATCTCGTTCCGTCTGGAAGAGGTCGCCAAATCCCTGACCTCGGGTGCGGGCGCCTCCTACTGGTTCATGCTCGAGCCACTGATGATGTCCAAGGCGATCTTCGACAAGCTGCCCAAGAACCAACAGGACATCCTGCTCGCGGTGGGCACCGAGCTCGAAGCCTTCGGCCGCAAGGGCGCGCAGGACGACGACGTCGAGGTCGCCAAGGTCTACGAGAAGGCGGGCGCGAAGGTCTCGGCGCTCGACGCTGCGACCGTCGGCAAGTGGCGTGACATCGCGCGCGACACGGCGTGGAAGGATTACAGCGCCAAGACCCCGACCGCGGCAAACCTGCTCAAGCTCGCCACCGACGTTGCGGCATGAGCCACGGTCCGCTTCCGGATCGTGATGACCCGGCAAACGCTGTCGCGGGCGCAGGCCCTGCGGCAGCGATTGATCGCGGCCTTGCCATGCTCAATACCATCATCGTGGTGTTCGCAGCAGTCGCGCTGGTCGCCGCTTGCATGATCCTGAGCTACAGCGTGCTCAGCCGCGCGCTGTTCAAGGCCGCCAATTACTGGCAGGACGAGGCTGCCGTGTTCCTCTTGGTCGGCGCGACCTTCATGACGGCGGCCTATGTGCAACAGAACCGCGGCCACATCGGCATCGAGGCCTTCGTCGGTCTGCTGTCGCCGCTGGCGAACAAGATCCGGCTCTGGCTGGTCGACGCCGCCACGTTCCTGTTCTGCGCCTTCTTTGCCTGGAAATCCTGGACGCTGGCCCATGAAGCCTATGTCGATGGCCAGGTCTCCAACTCGATGTGGTCGCCGCCGCTCGCCATCCCCTATACGCTGATGGCTCTCGGGATGAGCCTGCTCTGCATCCAGATCCTCGTGCAGCTTGCGCTGCCCTTCACCGGAGCCAGGCGTCCATGAGCGTGTTCGGTATCGGCGTTGCCTACGGCGTTGCGACGCTGCTGATAATGTTCTCGGGCATGCCGATTGCGTTCGCGCTCGGCGCCGTCGCGGTCGTGTTCATGGCCATCTACATGCCCTCAGCCTCTCTCGATACGGTGACGCAGAACGTCTACGAGGAAATGGCCTCGATCACGCTGCTGTCGATCCCGCTCTTCATCCTGAAGGGCGCCGCGATCGGCAAATCGCGCGCGGGCCAGGATCTCTATTCGGCCCTGCATGCCTGGCTGCATCGCGTGCCCGGCGGCCTCGGCGTTGCCAACGTGTTCGCCTGCGCGCTGTTCGCGGCAATGGCAGGGTCCTCGCCCGCGACCTGCTCGGCGATCGGTTCGGCCGGCATCCCCGAGATGCGCAAGCGCGGCTATTCCGGCGGCTTCGCCGCAGGGATCATCGCTGCCGGCGGCACGCTCGGCATCCTGCTGCCGCCCTCGATCACCATGATCCTGTTCGCGGTCGCTGCCGAAAAGTCGCTCGGGCGGCTGTTCCTCGCCGGCATCGGCCCCGGCCTGCTGCTGGTCTCGCTGTTCGGCGCCTACGCCGTGATCCGCTTCCGCCAGGAATATGCGGCGGCCGAAGCGATCTACAAGAACGGCGGACCGGAAGCCGCGATCCTCGCCCGCGACGAGTACACGCTGGCCGAACGCTTCAGCGTGCTGCCGCGCGTGATCCCCTTCGTGCTGCTGCTGACCGGCGTCATGATCGCGCTCTATGGCGGCTACGCCACGCCGTCGGAGACCGCCGGCCTCGGCGGCCTGCTGGCGCTGGCGCTGATCGCGGCGATCTACAGCGTATGGCGGCCGAGCGACCTCGCCCCGATCATGAAATCGACGATCCGGGAATCGACCATGCTGATGATGATCATCGGCATGTCGCTGCTCTACTCCTACGTGATGAGCTATCTGCACATCTCGCAATCGGTCGCAGAAACCATTGTCGCGATGCACCTGCCGCGCTGGGAGCTGCTGTTCGCGATCCTCGTCATGGTCGTCGTGCTCGGCTTCTTCCTGCCGCCGGTCTCGATCATCCTGATGACCGCGCCGATCATCCTGCCGCCGCTCCGCGCCGCCAATTTCGACATCATCTGGTTCGGCGTGGTCATGACCATCGTGATGGAGATGGGGCTGATCCACCCGCCGGTCGGCCTCAACATCTTCGTCATCCGCAACGTCGCACCGGACATTCCCTTGCGCGAGGTGATCTGGGGCACCCTGCCCTTCGTGCTGCTGATGATGCTCGCGGTCCTGCTGCTGTGCCTCGTGCCGGGGATATCGACCGGCCTGCCGGACCTAGTGATGGGACCGGACGGGAGCAGGTAGCGGCAATCGCAACTGCCGTAGGGTGGGCAAAGGCGCGCAGCGCCGTGCCCACCATCTCTTTACGATCAGCGAAAGGTGGTGGGCACGCTCCGCTTTGCCCACCCTACGAGAGCGGTGATTATGGCACGCTCTTCCGCCGCGACTTCGGGGCATTCGCCACCACCTGCAACAGATCTTTGCGCACGGCTTCGATGTGCCGCTCCAGGAAGCGGCAGGCCTCCTCCACCTTCTGCGCGCGGCAGAGCGCGATCAGATGGGCGTGCTCCTTCTCGGCAGTGCCCATCGCCTTGGTGTTGGAGAGCTGGAGACGCGTGTAGCGGTCGCTGGTCTGGAGCAATGACAACACGATCGCGCGCGTACGCGGCTGCGGGGCGTGCATATAGAGCGCCAAATGGAAGTCGGCATTGAGCTGGCCCCAGTCGCTGACATTCTTGGCCTTGATGGCCTTCTCGAATTGCCTGTGGATGTCGTCGAGTGCGTCGAAATCGTCCGCGGAGAAATGCGGTGCCGATTGCGCCAGGAGGCGCGGCTCCAAAATGCGGCGCAGGTCGAACACGTCGTTGATCTCGTCCAGCGACAGCTCGGAGACGATCGCGCCCTTCTGCGGAACGATCCGCACGAGACCTTCTGCCTCCAGCTGAAACAGCGCTTCGCGAACGGGAATGCGGCTGACGCCATAGGCCTCACCAAGCGCATCCTGGCGCAGTTGCGATCCGGCCGGATAGGTGCCGTCGAGGATCGCCTGACGGAGCTGATCGACAATGGCGGCCGACAAGGTGCGATGCTTCAGAGGCTGTTTCATCTGACCTTCTGTTGTCCTTCACGACTCGCTCGGCCGACGCGGGTCCCTGTCTTGCATGTCGAGGTGCCCGGCAAAAGCCAAGCACTCCACAAAACGAAGTGCCCAGCAAAGCGCGCCCTGCCGCCGAATTGATCGCAATCTCTGTTTGACTCCCAAAATGTATAAATTATACATTTGGCAATCGCACGACAAATCTTCGGTGGGGGCCTCTTCATGATCGAGCAGACGATGCCGGCCACGCGCGCGCTCAGCGTCCGACGTACGATCGTCCGGATGTCGAGCGCCCTGCTCGCCTTCGAGCGCCTGGCGCTGATGGGCCTGATGTATCTGCTCACCGGCCTGATCCTCGTGAACGTCGTCACCCGCTACTCGCATTTCCCGATCTACTGGATCGACGAATCCGCGGTCTATTGCGTGGTCTGGCTGACCTTCATCGGTGCTTCCGCGATGACGCGGCTGCGGCTCGATTTCGCGGTGACCATGTTGACGGAGCGTCTTTCGCCGCGGCACCAGAAGATTGCCAAGGTGATCTCGACCGGCCTCGTCGTCGTGTTCGGCGTCGCCCTGATCGTGACCTGCGTGCTCTGGATGGACCCGGTGGGGCTGGCACGCGTCGGCTTCGACGGGCGCAAGCTCGCGGCCGAGACCTTCAACTTCCTCTACACCGAGCATACCCAGACGCTGAACTGGCCGACCTGGGTGATGTACCTGACGCTGCCGATCTTCGCGGTGTCGATGACCATTCACGGTCTCGCCAATCTCTTGGAAGATATCGGGTTGGTCCCGCGCACGCCATTGACAGGCTTTCAGCTCTCCGAGCTGGACGGGGTCAACTGATGGTCACGTCAGCGGCCTTCATGGCGTTCATGCTGGTCGGCGTGCCGATCGGGCTTTGCCTGTGCCTCGCCGGCCTCGTCTACATCGCCGCTTCCGGCAATCCCGTGCTGTTCCAGTCCTATCCGCTCCAGCTCTTCGGCGGCGTCGACAGCTACGGCCTGATCGCCATCCCGCTCTTCATCCTGATCGGCGAGATCATGAACGGCGGCGGCATCACCCGTCGTATCGTCGACATGGCGATGGCCTTCGTAGGCTCGCTCAAGGGCGGGCTCGCCTACGTCAACATCCTCGCCAACATGTTCATCTCCTCCATCCTGGGATCAGCGACCGCGCAGGTGGCGATCATGGCCCAGATCATGGTGCCGGAGATGGAGAAGAAGGGCTACGACAAGACCTTCGCAGCCGGGCTGACCGCCTATGGCGGCATGCTCGGCCCGATCATCCCGCCGTCGGTGATGTTCGTGGTTTACAGCGTGCTGGCGCAGGTCTCGGTCAGCGACATGCTGGTCGCCGGCATCGTGCCGGGCGTCATCCTCACGGTGATGTTCTGCCTCGTCATCGCGCTGATGGGATACATCTATAACTATCCGCGCGCGGATTATCAGACGCCGCGCCAGCGCGTCATGACGATCCTGCGGACGTCGCCGACGCTGCTGATCCCGATCGTCATCGTCGGCACCATTCTCGGCGGCCTCGCCAACGCGACCGAATCCGCCGCCGTCGGTGCCGTCGCAGCCGCGCTGGTCGGAAAGTTCTGGACCAAGGAATTCGAGTTCTCCCAGCTGCCGCAGATGATGCTGCGCAGCGCCATTTATTCGGCGATCGTGCTGTTCCTGGTCGCGGCCGCGGCGGTGTTCTCCTGGGTCCTGATCTTCGGCAAGGTGCCGCAGGAGACCGCCGCCTGGATCCAGACCGCCGCCAAGGACCCGGTCAGCTTCATGCTGATCTGCAACGTGATCCTGCTGGTGATCGGCACGGTAATCGACGGCATTCCCGGCCTGATCATGACCGTGCCGATCCTGCTGCCGGTCGCGACCGAAGTCTATCACATCGATCCCAGGCATTTCGGCGTGGTGGTGGTGATCAATCTGGTGCTTGGCCTGCTGTCGCCGCCGGTCGGGCTCTGCTTCTTCGTCGCGGCCGCCGTCACCGGCGCCAAGCCCGGCAAGATGTTCATGGTGACGCTGCCGTTCTTCGTCATCTCCTGCGTCCTCCTCGTGCTGCTCTCGCTCTATCCGTCGCTCTCTCTGATCCTCGTCAAATAGGCCATCCTAAAGGAGCCCGACCATGCCGCTGTCTCGTCGCCGCTTTCTCGCCGCCAGTGCCGCCGCATCGGTGTTCGCGCCATCGCTGGCGCTCGCCCAGGCCAAGGAATTCCGCCTCGGCTTGATCACGCCAAACGGTCATTCCTGGAACAAGGCCGCGCTCAAATTCGGCGACGACCTCAAGGCCGCATCCAATGGTCGCCTGACATTGACCGTGTTCCACTCCGGCCAGCTCGGCAATGAGACCGCGATGATGCAGCAATTGCAGTCGGGCGCACTCGACATGGGCTTCATCCAGGCCGCCGAGCTCGGCTCGCGCGTGCCGCACATCGCCGCGATCAACGCGCCCTATATCGTCCGCTCGACGCCGGCGGTGGCGAAATTCGTGCGGCACCCGGCGGCGGTGAAGCTCTTCGACGTGCTGCCGCAGGAGACCGGCACGATCGGGCTCGGCTGGGGCATCACCGGCATGCGCGCGGTGTTCTCCTCAAAGGATTTGAACACGCTGGCCGACATCAAGGGCATGAAGCTGCGCATCAACCCGACGCCGGTCTATCGCGATTTCTATTCCTCGCTGGGCGCTGCGCCCACCCCGATCCCGACGCCGCAGGTGTTCGACGCGATGGCCAACGGCCAAGTCGATGGCCTCGAAGCCGATCTCGAATTCTCCTGGAACCAGCGCTTCGACAAGGTCTCCAAGGTGATCCTGCAGATGAATGCCGTCTTCATGCCGATGGCGGCCGTCGTCTCCGGCCGGGTCTGGCAGTCGCTGCCGCCCGCCGACCGCGAGCTGATCACCAAGCTGGTGAAGTCGACGCTGGACGCGCAGATCGACGAACTCGCCGGCAACGAGCCGGCGTTGATCGAGAATTTCAAGAAGGAGCCGATCCCGATCCGCCAGGTCGACGCCAAGGATACCGAGGCCGTCATTGCCGAGTTCGACAAGATCTGGCTGCCCAAGGCACCTGTTCTCGCCGAGCTGCGCAAGGTCGGCGCGACGCTCTAATTCCATTCGCCATCCTCTTCACAACGACCCGGCGGATCCAGCCCCCCGCCGGCAACTTCACTTGGAGTGAAATCATGACCCGCCGCGTTTCCTGGGAAGGCGTCTTCCCGGCCGTTACCACGCAATTCAATGACGATTTGTCGCTCAATATCGACGCAACTGCCAAAGTGATGGACGGTCTGATCCGCGACGGCGTCTCCGGCCTGATCGTCTGCGGCTCGGTCGGCGAGAACACCTCGCTCGAGCGCAAGGAGAAGGTCGCGATCATGGAAACCGCGAAGTCGGTCGCGGCCGGCCGCGTGCCCGTGCTGTGCGGCATCGCGGAATTCACCACCGCCTTCGCGGTCGAAACGGCCAAGGAAGCCGCGCGTGTCGGCATCGACGGCGTGATGGTGATGCCAGCCCTGGTCTATTCGTCCAAGCCGCACGAGACTGCCGCGCATTTCCGCGCCGTTGCCACCGCGACCGACCTGCCGGTGATGCTCTACAACAACCCGCCGATCTACAAGAACGACGTCACCCCCGACATCCTGGCCTCGCTGGCGGACGTCGAGACGGTTGTCTGCTTCAAGGATTCCTCCGGCGACACGCGGCGCTTCATCGACACCCGCAACATGGTCGGCGACCGCTTCGTGCTGTTCGCCGGTCTCGACGACGTCATCGTCGAGAGCGTCGCGATGGGCGCCGTGGGCTGGGTCTCGGGCATGTCGAACGCCTTCCCGCGCGAGGGCGAAACGCTGTTCCGGCTGGCCAAGGCAGGGCGCTTCGCGGAGGCGATGCCGCTCTACGAATGGTTCATGCCGCTCTTGCATCTCGATGCGCGCCCGGATCTCGTCCAGTGCATCAAGCTGTGCGAGCACATCATGGGCCGCGGCACCGCGCTGACCCGCCCGCCGCGCCTGGCGCTGCTCCCGCATGAGAAGGCCGAGGTCGAGGCCATGATGGCCAAGGCGCTCAAGAACCGGCCGCGTCTGCCGGATGTAGGGCTGAAGACGGCCTAAGCGCAGGTCTCGTAGGGTGGGCAAACGAAGCGTGCCCACCACCTGTCTCGATCATGGAAAGATGGTGGGCACGGCGCTACGCGCCTTTGCCCACCTTACGGCACCGCCCGCTTCTTCTTCGCATTCAGCGCGGACGCCACGCGGCTCACGGGCGGCTTGCCGAGCAGGCCGCTCATCTCGTTGGTCGCGGCCAACAGGCGGTCCATGTCGATGCCGGTCCTGACGCCCATGCCTTCGAGCATATAGACGACGTCTTCGGTCGCGACATTGCCGGTCGCGCCCGGTGCATAGGGACAGCCGCCGAGGCCGCCCGCGGCGGCATCGATGACGCGGACGCCCTCCTCCATCCCGGCATAGAGATTGGCGAGCGCCTGGCCGTAGGTGTCATGGAAATGCATCGCGAGCTTGGCGGCGGGAACGTTGGCGGCGACCGTGCGCAGCATCTCCCTGGCCTTATCAGGCGTGCCGACGCCGATGGTGTCGCCGAGCGATATCTCGTAGCAGCCGAGCTCGAATAGTGTGCGCGCGAGATCGGCGACCGCCCTTGGCTTGATCTCGCCATCGAACGGGCAGCCCAGCACGCAGGAGATATAGCCGCGCACCTTGACGCCATCGGCCTTGGCGCGCGCCAGCACCGGCTTGAACCGCTCGATCGACTCCGCGACCGTGCAATTGATATTGGCGCGGGAAAAGCCTTCGGAGGCCGCAGCGAACACCGAGACCACTTTCGCGCCGGCGGCGCGGGCGGCGTCGTAGCCCTTCTCGTTCGGCACCAGCACGTGGAATTCGGCGCCCGCCACGTGGGCAATGCCGCGCAGCACGGCATCCGAGCTCGCCATTTGCGGGATCGCCTTGGGCGAGACGAAGGCGCCGACCTCGACCGTATCGAGACCAGCCGCGACCAGCGCCTCGACAAAGGCGATGCGGGCCTCGACGCCGACCGGAACCTTCTCGTTCTGGAGCCCGTCGCGCGGCCCCATTTCGACGATGCGGACCTGGTCGCTCATGTCATTCTCCCGCAGGCTCGACGACGGCGAGCTCGATGCCCTCCTGCACGATGTCGCCGACCTTGCACTTGATGGATTTCAGCACGCCGGCATAGGGCGCGCGCAGCGTCTGCTCCATCTTCATCACTTCGAGCGTCAGGATCGGCGCGCCCTTCTCGAGCGTCGCGCCCTCCTCGGCCAATACCGCGACGACCGTTCCCGGCAGCGGCGCCGCGATCTTGTCCTCTCCGGCATGCTCCTCGGTCTCGCCGCCGAACGGATCGACCAAATGCAGATCGAAGCGCCCGTTGCGCGTGCGCAGGTAAAGCTCATGGCCCGAGATCACGGCTGCGACCTGCGATTTGACGCCGTCCAGCGTCAGATCGAATCCGCCGTCGCGCGGCGCAATCGCAAACGCCAGCTCGCGTTCGCCGATCAACAGCGTCGACAGCCCGCTGCCGTAGTTCAGCGCGATCTTCTGCTCGGCTCCGTGGCCGACGCGGAATGTAAAGCTGCGCTGGCGGCGGCCGACCGGCTGCCAGCCAAACGTCTGCCAGGGTGAATTCGCCTGGGCCCGTGCGGCCTGCTGCTCGTCGTTGATGACAGCGGCCACCGCCGCGCACAGCTCGAGCTCGCCGGGCGCGGGCGCGGCCTGTGTCAGAACCGCCAGCTCGCGCTCGATGAAGCCGGTGTCGATCGCATTGGTCCGCACCTTTGGATGCGTCATCAGCGCCGACAGGAACGGGATGTTGGTTACGATGCCGCGAACGTCGGACTCTTCCAGCCCGCGGTTTAGCCGCTCGATCGCGACGTCCCGCGTCGGCGCCCACACGATCATCTTGGCGAGCATGGCGTCATAATACGGCGAGACCGTATCGCCCTCGCGATAGCCGGCATCGATACGCAAGCCACCAGTCTCCGCCGGCAACCGCCATGTCGAGATCCTGCCGACCGACGGCATGAAGTTCTTGGTTGGGTTTTCCGCGTAGACGCGCGCCTCGACGGCGTGGCCGTTGAGCTTGATCTCGTCCTGCTTCAACGGCAGCGCCTCGCCGAAGGCGACGCGCAACTGCCATTCGACGAGGTCGATGCGAGTGATCAGCTCGGTCACGGGATGCTCGACCTGGAGACGGGTGTTCATTTCGATGAAGAACACGTCCTTGCCGTCCGAGACGAATTCGATCGTGCCGGCGCCGACATAGTTCACCGCGCCGGCCGCCTTTCGCGCGGCAGCGCAGACCGCCTCGCGCTGGGCAGCATTGAGTGTCGGCGACGGCGCTTCCTCGATCACCTTCTGGTGCCGGCGCTGCAACGTGCATTCGCGCTCGAACAGCGACAGCAGATTACCGTGGCTGTCGCCGATCACCTGCACCTCGATATGCCTGGGATTGTCGACATACTTTTCGATCAGCATGCGGTCGTCGCCGAACGCGGCTTTTGCTTCCCGCTTGGCGCTGACGATCGCGGGCCCAAGTTCGTCCGCCGAGCGCACGATCCGCATGCCGCGGCCGCCGCCTCCGGCGGAGGCTTTCACCAGGATCGGGAAACCGACCTTCTCGGCGGCCTTCGCCAGCGTTGCATCGTCCTGGGCCTCGCCGTGATAGCCGGGCACCAGCGGCACGCCGGCCTCCTCCATCAGCGCCTTGGAGCCGGACTTCGAGCCCATCGCATTCATCATCCCGGCGGTCGGTCCGACGAAGACAAGGCCCGCATCAAAGCAAGCCCGCGCGAATTCGGCATTCTCCGACAGGAAGCCGTAGCCGGGGTGCACGGCTTCCGCGCCGGTCTTGCGCGCAGCCTCGATCAGCCGCTCGACATTGAGATAGCTGTCGCGGGCGCGCGCGGGCCCGAGCAGCACGGCCTCGTCGGCGAGCGCAACATGCATCGCGTCGCGGTCGGCCTCGGAATAGACCGCGACCGTTCGCAGGCCCATGGCGCGGGCGGTGCGGATGACGCGGCAGGCGATCTCGCCGCGGTTCGCGATCAGGAGCGTGCGAAAACGCCGGTAGAGCTTTGAGCGGTCCATCGCATCACATCCTGAACAGGCCGAATTTCGTCGGTTCGATCGGCGCATTCGACGCCGCCGAGAGGCCAAGGCCGAGCACCAGCCGCGTGTCGGCGGGATCGATCACGCCGTCGTCCCACAGCCGCGCGGTGGCATAATAGGGATGCCCCTGGCTTTCATATTGCGCGCGGATGGGCTCGCGGAATTTATCCTCCTCGTCCTTCGACCAGCTATCGCCCTTGGCCTCGATATTGTCGCGGCGGACCTGGCTCAGCACCATCGAGGCCTGCTCGCCGCCCATCACCGAGATGCGCGCGTTCGGCCACATCCAGAGGAAGCGCGGCGAGTAGGCCCGGCCGCACATTCCGTAATTGCCGGCGCCGTAGGAGCCGCCGATCACGACGGTGAATTTTGGCACCGAGGCGGTCGCGACCGCCGTCACCAGCTTGGCGCCGTCGCGCGCGATGCCGCCGGCCTCGTATTTCTTGCCGACCATGAAGCCGGTGATGTTCTGCAGGAACACCAAGGGAATGCCGCGCTGGCAGCACAGCTCGATGAAATGCGCGCCCTTCAGCGAGCTTTCACTGAACAGAATGCCGTTATTGGCGATGATGCCGACCGGATAGCCCCAGATATGGGCGAAGCCGCACACCAGCGTCGTGCCGTAGAGTTTCTTGAACTCGTCGAACTCGGAGCCATCCACCACACGCGCGATGATATCGCGCACGTCGAACGGCTTGCGACCGTCGACGGGCACCACGCCATAAATCTCCTCCGCCGCAAACAGCGGATCGCGCGGCTTGTGCATGTTGAGGTTCGGCCGCACCGACGGCTTCAGCGTGCCGACGATGCGCCGCGCGATGCCGATCGCATGGGCGTCGTTCTGGGCGTAATGGTCGGTCACGCCCGACTGCCGCGAATGCACGTCGGCGCCGCCGAGCTCCTCGGCGCTGACCACCTCGCCGGTCGCCGCCTTCACCAGCGGCGGGCCGCCGAGAAAGATGGTGCCCTGGTTACGGACGATGATGCTCTCGTCCGACATCGCGGGGACATAGGCGCCGCCGGCGGTGCAGGAGCCCATCACGATCGCGATCTGCGGAATGCCCTGTGAAGACATCTGCGCCTGGTTGTAGAAGATGCGGCCGAAATGACGCTCGTCCGGGAAGATCTCGTCCTGCAGCGGCAGGAAGGCGCCGCCGGAATCGACCATGTAGACGCAGGGCAGATTGTTCTGCCGCGCGATGTCCTGCGCGCGCAGATGCTTCTTCACCGTCAACGGATAGTAGGTACCACCCTTGATGGTGGCATCGTTGGCGACGATCATGCATTCGCGGCCCGAAATGCGCCCCACTCCGGTGACGACGCTCGCCGAATGCACGTCGCCACCATAGAGGCCGTAGGCCGCAAGCGGCGACAGCTCCAGGAACGAGGTGCCGGGATCGACCAGCAGATCGACGCGCTGGCGTGCCAGCATCTTGCCGCGCGCGGTGTGGCGGTTGCGCGAGACCTCGCCGCCGCCGCCGGCGACCTGGCTCAGCTTTTCGCGCAAGTCCGCGACGAGGGTGCGCATGGCCTCGGAATTGCGCGCAAAGTCTGATGAAGACGGATCGATGCTGGAATGGAGCGGCATGATGATTCCAATGAGGTGAACGTTTTAAGCCGTCTCGGCCATCAGTTCGCGGCCGATCAGCATGCGGCGGACCTCCGAGGTGCCGGCACCGATCTCGTAGAGTTTTGCGTCGCGCCAGAGACGCCCCACCGGGAATTCGCTGGTGTAACCGACCCCGCCGAGCGCCTGGATCGCCTCGCCGGCCATCCACGTCGCCTTTTCCGCGGAATAGAGGATCGCCGCCGCCGCATCCTTGCGCAAGCTGCGCGCATGGTCGCCCCGGTCGCAGGCGCGGCCCACCGCATAGACATAGGCGCGCGTGGCCTGCCAGGTCGCATACATGTCGGCGAGCTTGCCTTGCATCAGCTGGAAGTCGCCGATCGGCTGACCGAATTGTTTTCGCTCGTGCATATAGGGCACCACCGCGTCCATGCAGGCCGCCATGATGCCAAGCGGGCCGCCAGAGAGCACCGCGCGCTCATAGTCGAGGCCGGACATCAGCACCTTGACGCCCTCGCCCACCTTGCCCATCACGTTCTCCTCCGGCACCTCGCACTCGTCGAAGAACAAGGGATAGGTGTTGGAGCCGCGCATGCCGAGCTTGTCGAGATGCTGGCCGTGGGTAAACCCCTTGAAGCCCTTCTCGACGAGGAAAGCCGTCATACCGCGCGGACCTGCCTCCGGATCGGTCTTGGCATAGACCACCAGCACGTCGGCATCGCCGCCGCTGGTGATCCACATCTTGGAGCCGTTGAGGACGTAGCGGTCGCCGCGCTTGTCGGCGCGCAGTTTCATCGAGACGACGTCCGATCCGGCGCCGGACTCGGACATCGCGAGCGCGCCGACATGCTCGCCCGAGATAAGCTTCGGCAGATAGCGCGCGCGTTGCGCGTCGTTGCCGTTGCGGCGGATCTGGTTGACGCAGAGGTTCGAGTGCGCGCCGTAGGACAACCCCACGGCCGCCGAGCCGCGCGAAATCTCCTCCATGGCGACGATATGGGCGAGATAGCCCATGTTGGAGCCGCCATATTGCTCCGGCGCGGTCATGCCGAGCAGGCCGAGGTCGCCAAAGCGCTTCCAGAGGTCGGCCGGGAACAGATTGGCCTTCTCGATGTCGGCTGCGCGCGGGGTGATCTCCGCCTCCACGAAGGCGCGAAGCGTGTCGCGCAGCATGCCGACGTCTTCGCCCAGATCGAAGTCGATGCTCGGGATGTTCAAGGCGATTCCTCCGTATTTTGGCCTTCGAACCTAGCGGTATCGAGGACCGCTTGCGGTCGAAAAGGTTGCATTTTCCGCCAAACTTGGCGAGGATTTTCCGGAGGGAGTTCCGATGACTTTTCAAGCCGCCACCGCGACCTCGCGCCGCGCCGTGACTCCCGCCGCCTTCGTCCGCGGCGTGGTTGCCGCCTACGCAAGGTACGGCCGCGACCCGGCCGAGGCGTTAAGCCGGGGTCAGGTCGCGCCGGATCTTGTCAATTCTCGGGATGGGCGGGTCACGGCCGCCCAGTTCGAAGCGCTGGCGGGTCATGCCATGCGTGAGCTCGACGACGAGGCGCTGGGCTGGTTCTCACGGCGCCTGCCCTTCGGCACCTACGGCATGCTGTGCCGCGCCTCGATCACGGCGCCAACGCTCGAGATCGCGCTCAAGCGCTGGTGCCGGCATCACCGCCTGCTCACCGAGGACGTGCTGCTCGATCTCGAGGTTGGTGAAGAGACCGCCGTGGTGTCCATCCGGGAGCTGCGCGATCTCGGGCCCGTACGGGAATTCTGCCTGGTCACCCTGCTCCGGTACGTGCTCGGCTTCTCCTGTTGGGCGGTCGACTCCCAGATCGCGCTCCGCGCGGCGGAATTCCCGCACGCGGAGCCCGGCCATGTCTCGGTCTATCCGACCATCTTTTGCCGGAGCATCAGCTTCGATGCCGACCGCGCCCGCATCGTCTTCGACAAGCACTATCTCTCGCTGCCGCTCACGCGCAGCGCCGCCGATCTCGACAACATGCTCAAGGGCGCGCTCAGGCTGACCGTGCTGCCCTATCGGCGCGACCGCCTGCTGGTCGAGCGTGTCCGCCGCGTGCTCCGCAATGCGCGCGGACGCAGTCTCGGGGCCGAGGACGTCGCAAGCGAGCTTGCGCTCTCCACCCGCACCATGCATCGGCGGCTGCGCGAGGAAGCAACCTCGCTGCGCGATCTCAAGGAAGAGGCAAAGTTCGAACTGGCAAAACAGGAGCTGATGCGTGGCCGCACCCCGATCAAACGCATCGCGGAGATCGCCGGCTTCCGCAACGAGAAGAGCTTTTCGCGGGCCTTCCGCAGCTGGACCGGCGCAAGCCCGCGCGAATTTCGCGGCCGGTATCGGTGAGGCGCGCAGGCGTCACGCCGCCGTCTCGATGTCCGAACCGGTCAGCGCCTTGACGGCATCTTCGAGCGCCTTGGCGCTGTCGGTCAATTCCTGCTCGGGTCGCTTCATGATCTGTGCGACGCGCGCGCAGCTCCGCGATAGGAACTCGATGTTGAGCAGCCGCATGGCCTTGTGGACCGTGCGGTAACGTTCGACGTCCGAACCGACAAGGCCCGGCCGAATGACGGTTTTTCCATCGGTCGACAGCCCCAGCGATTTGTACATCGCGCGTTCAAGGATCGGCCAGTAGTCCAGCAGACGCGACATCTTCTCGCTTTCGACGTCGTCGAATGCCGCCAGAAAGTCCTCCGTACTGATGTTGCCGCGTGTCCGCGATTCAACCGTTAGATCCTCGATCACGCGTGGGATCTGCTGTATCCGGCGCTCGCGCTCGTCGGACGATAGCGCATCGGCAGAGAATTTCTGGATGATCTCGGACCTGAACCGGTAGCCCATGCGGATGGCGGTCAATAGCGAGAGCAGCTTGCTCGACAATCCGGTCAGCGGCCCGCCGACCTCCTCGATCGCCAGGAATTCGCAGCGATAGTCGCCATCACCCTGGACACGAGCTCGGTGCAGCAAGGTCCGGTAGCGCCGGCCGCCGCGCCCGATCAGCACGGCCTGCGGCGCAATGAACTCGTTCTCGCGCGCCGCAAGCAATATCTGCGCGGTTTCCTCAAGCCATTTGTAGACGAAGTTCTGCCGTCCAGTTTCCGTATTTGCAAGCTTCTGGACCTTGCACCAGGGTACGGACTGCGCCTGGATGGTGAAGAGATCGCCGAGCACACCTTCGTCGCCGGTGAACTGGGCCGCAGGTGGAATCGCCCCATGGGCGAGTTCGGCGTCGGACGCCACGAAATGCACGCGCGGATAGCCGTCGAATTCGCGAATTTCGCCGAACAGACCGCTATCCAGCTTGCCGACCAGCCCGCGCAACTCGCTGGCATCGACGTCGATGGCGTTCCTCTCGAAAATGCCGATCAACTCTCTGATGAGTTGATCCTTGCTCGTCAGCATCTGCAAGTGGCTGAGCGGACCCGGCGGGTTCACGTTCGGGCGGATCAGGCAGAAGATCCTGCGATCGGTGGCTGCCGGTTTTGCGGCGGCAAAATATCCGGCTTCATAAAAGCACCAGGACCAGTCCTCATAGGGCGCGCCGTAAAGCAGAAACAGGCTTTGCGCTGTGCGAAGATGATGCTCGATAGAGGGCCGCCATTCATTGCCGCGCGGGATATCCTCCGAAATGAAGACGTCGATTTGTCCGTGCGAAGCGGTTTCAATGACCTTCTTCATCGCACGGGCCGTCCGGCCGTATTCAGACCGGTGGCTGATGAAAATCGGGTTGGGAGCCATGACGCGCTTCCCCTGGGTACAATCCGGCCCATCTACAATTCGGGCGACCTCTGGGAAGCATGGACCCGCACAGATTGCGGCTCTGTGAAGGAGTTCACACGGCCGCATCTAATTTTGCGGCCGACGTACTTACCCTCTTCGGCACGGCCAGGGGCTGAGGCTTGCGCTGAGACATGCGGCACGCGATGTCGCGCCTCATGAATTTACGGCCCCCGAGATAAAGCTCGGAGGCCGCAAAACCTAAAAACCGGTTTCGAACTCAGGCGTCAGTTGGAGTTGGTCTGGCCGCCCGGGCGAAGCTTGGTGCGCGACTGCGAGTGCTTCGGCTGATAGGCGAGAGAATCGCTCGTGCTCTTCGCACCGCTCTGCGAACACACGCCACCGATGCCGCCGGCGGCGGCGCGGCAGGTCTCCATCGTCGGATAGCCGCAGCCGTGAGCGGCCTGGGCACCATTGGTGATGCAGTATTCTTCCGCCTGCGCGGCCGGTGCAGTCATGATGAGAAACGCGGAGGCGAACAGCGTCGCAGCGGATGCGACGAACGTCTTCGAGGTCGAGGTCATGTTGTCTTTTCCTGCTTCAGGGTCCCACAAAACAGTCCTCGGCATGCGACGCAGGCTGAGGGTTCACACCTTGCATCTAGGCGGCGCACTGGTTCCGGCAAACACGGTTCGGCGCATTGCAGGACTTCGTAAATCACATGTCACAGTTATGTGAGTTACTAAACTTTTATGACGGTCTGCTGATTCGGCTTTTATGACTCGGCACGCCGGGAGCGGGGGGTCCCTACCCCGCCGACGCGGCTGCCGCGACGTCCTGCAACGGCAACGGGACGTCCTTGGCAACACCCAACACCGGGAAGCTGCGAACGTTCTTCACGTCAGGCATTGCCGCGAAATGCAGCAGCTGCCGGTGCATGCTCTCGACGCTCGGCGCCACGCATTTGAGGAGATAGTCGGTGTCGCCCGAAATCCGCCAGCACTGCTGGATGCGCGGGATCGCAGCGATCGAGCTCTCGAATGCCTCCAGCACCGGCTGGGCCTGGCTGCCGAGCTGGATCGAGACGAACGACACCACCTCATAGCCGAGTCGCCGCTCGTCGATGACCGCGCGCACCGCCCGGATCACGCCGCGGCTGAACAGCGATTTCAGCCGCCGCAGGCAGTTGGGCGCGGACACGCCGACGCGCAGCGCCAATTCGTTGTTGCGAACCCGCCCGTCCTGCTGCAGCTCGGATAAGATCTTCAGATCGACGCTGTCGAGCTGGTCCCGCCCCGCCATACCCCACCTCGTTATGGTCGTGTCATGCGGGGCAGCGAAGCATGGGGTGGAATTGGTGCCAACCACCTTAGGCTTCCTCGGCGCTATAAAAGCGTGGCGGGAAGCTTGCCCGTGGCCCATCCTTCGAGACGCCCGCCTCCGGCGGGCCCTCAGGATGAGGTCACATTTCGCAGCGAGATGTCAGACCCTCATGGTGAGGAGCCCGTCTAAGCCGGGCGTCTCGAACCATGCAGGCCGAACTCGCGCCCCTCCGAAAAACGTGTATGCCCGGGACAAGCCCGGGCATGACGGAAGTCTCAGGCTACGGGCCGCCTTCAATGCGTCCAGGGCTCGCCGCGGCGGAACGAGAAATTATCGGCATAGGCGACCGGACGGCGGATCGAATCCTGCGGCTCGATCACCTGGTAGGCGATGCCCTTGCGCTCGCAATAGGCGATCGCCTCCTCCTTGGAGTGGAAGCGCAGCGTGATCTGCTGCTTCATGTCGCCGGACGAGGTCCAGCCCATCAGCGGCTCGACCGAACGCGGCTGCTCCGGCTCGTAGTCGAGCTGCCATTCCCTGGTCTTGGAGCGTCCGGATTGCATCGCGTTCTTGGCGGGCTTGAAAATCCGTGCGGTCATTGGCGGTCCGGCCTCTTCGTCTTGATCGTTCGATTTCGATGCGTCACGGTAGCAGTTGGTGGAAACCTCAGGGATAGTATAGAGACACCGATTGGGAACTAATCGGTGATTCCGGGGGCCCCCCGGCACCCTCGCCAACGGTATAGTCATTATGCTGCACCGTGACAATTGCGTACCCGCCTTCCGCGCTGGGGTCCCGCCCGGCGGCGCTGCCTCGCCGACATCAGTGTAACCGTCCCCTCCGAGAGCTCCCGTCGCATGTCCTTCCTGAACATCAACGCCACGCTCCCTGACAAAGGCCGTGACCTCAGGCTCGACCTGTTTCGCGGGGTCGCGAATTGGGCGATCTTCCTCGACCACATTCCCGACAACGTCGTGAATTGGATCACGACGCGCAATTACGGCTTTTCCGACGCAGCGGACCTGTTCGTCTTCATCTCCGGCTACACGGCCTCCTTCGTCTATGCGCGGATGATGCTGGACCGCGGCTTCCTCGTCGGCGCCACCAGGCTCACCAAGCGCGTCTGGCAGCTCTACGTCGCCCACATCATCCTGTTCGTGATCTATATCGCCTCGATCAGCTATCTGGCGCTGCGCTTCGGCGATTCCGAGATGATCAACGAGTTCAACGTCGCCGGCCTCGTCGACAACGCCACCGAGACGCTGCGCCAGGGCCTGTTCCTCCGCTTCAAGCCGCTCAATCTCGACGTGCTGCCGCTCTACATCGTGCTGATGGGGCTGTTCCCGCCAGTGCTGTGGTTCATGCTGCGCAAGCCCGACCTCACGATGGTGCTGTCGATCGTGCTGTGGCTGGTCGCGCGTCACTTCGGCTGGAATCTGAACGCCTATCCGGCCGGCCAGTGGTACTTCAACCCCTATTGCTGGCAGGTGCTGTTCGTGTTCGGCGCCTGGTGCGCGATGGGCGGCGCACGCCGCTCGATGACGCTGATCAACGCGCCGATCACGCTCTACTTCTGCCTCGGCTATCTCCTGTTCGCGCTGATCATGACCATGGCCGGCCGCTTCCCCGCGTTCGGCGGCATGTTCCCGGAGTGGCTGTTCTCGGCCTTCAACCCGAACGACAAGACCAACCTCGCGCCCTATCGCTTCCTCCACTTCGTGGTGATCGTGATCCTCGTGATCCGCTTCGTGCCGAAGGAATGGCCGGGGCTCGAATGGAAGGTGTTCGATCCCTTGATCGTCTGCGGCCAGCAGTCGCTCGCCGTGTTCTGCGTCGGCGTGTTCCTGTCCTTCGTCGGCCATTTCGAGCTGTCGATGAGCTCGGGCTCGCTGCTCGCGCAGATCTTCGTCAGCGTTGCCGGCATCGCGATCATGACGACGGTGGCTTATTACATCTCGTGGTCGAAGAAGCAGGACAAGCCGCTGAAGCCGCCGCCGCCCAAGCCGGCGGCAACCGCGGCGAAGGCGGCCTGAGCCGGGAACGCTGCCGTTCTACGCTGACGTGCGTGGATGATGGCTCATTCCAGGCTCATCGCGCTTCAGGCCACCTCCTCGCCGTCGAACTCGGTGAATTTCCTGTAGATCCAATCGCGGCCGTCATGACGGCGCCAGACCTTGCCGACCACGAGCTGCCCGTTGATCGAGCGGCGGGGTACGATCACGGTCCAGAGGTGCCAGATCTCGCTCCAACTCGATTGCGGACCGGCGGTTTTGAAGTTGCGATCGAAAGTCATGGCGCAGAACTCACAGGATACGCGCGCCGCGACGAACCGTGACCTTGTGTGAGCACGAATTGCAGGCAGCCCATCGCGAGCCGGAATCGATCTGATAACGATCGCCAAAAGCGGCCGCAACAACCGCTCATCCTTAACCTAACCGGTCAACCTTACCTCTCGTGGCTTCGGACCGGAATCGGTTGAAAGAGAGCGTCGATTTTTTTAGAATGTTTCGTGATTTGAGATGGCCGCGCCGCGCGCGTGGCAATTTGATTGAGCTGACGTCAGATTTTGTAATTGAATTTCGAGACGATTCGTCAGGACGGCCAAAATGAATTTGCAATGTGCACGTTTGCGCCTGGCGCTGCGAATGACGCCGGTCGCAAGGACGCCGGTGCAAGAGCCGCCGCAAGCCGCCAACGACAACCAGATGGTCTGGCCGTTCGTTCCGTTTCCGCCGGGCTGGCACGCTTCGGGTTGATCGGCCGGATCTGACAAAAATGACGTCCGAAAAGCGCAACGCCGCGCAAGCGGAATATCATCGCTTGGCGGCGTCCGTTTAGACATTGGGCGCTGAAATCCCCAACACACATAAGTCTATTGCGACGCCCAAAGGTTCGATGCGGCGTCGGCAATTCTGCCCCGGTCTGAGGCGCGCCGCGATCAGATCAGCGGCCGGCGCTTGCGCTTGACGCAGCCTGGGCATCGGAGTGAAGCCTGCGTTGCGCGCTCGTCGAGGTCGGGAATGCTCGGTCATGCCGATGCGGGCAAAATTCCATTGTCGCGCCCTTCGTCGGACAGCAACCAATCACTGCGCACCGCGTTGCAGCTTTTTCCCGTCTATCAGGGCATCCGAGGTGTCCGCGATCCGCGCGCGCCCGCCTGCCCTCATGTCCATGTGAACTGGAGCGCGGCCGGTGAATTTTCGCGAACGAGCCGAAACCAATGAACAGCAGACGGCAGGGCAAGCGTGCCACATCGATACGCCTGAGAAACTCGCGGAGACGCCGGAGCCCGGAAGCTCTCTGCTCGCGCTCTGTGGGCTCGGCCTTGCGGGGATAGCGATGCTGGGATGGATCTGCGCCCTCGCCTGGATCGCCTGGCGCCTGGTCAATTGGCTCTTATTCTGAACGCAGCGCCAGGAAGCTAAAGGGGCTCAAGCTCTGGTGGGCCATCGGGCTTGAGGGTCCCCCGGGGGGTAGGTCGGGACTGGTCGGGGCAGCTGGATTCGAACCAACGACCTGCAGTACCCAAAACTGCCGCGCTACCAGGCTGCGCTATACCCCGAATGTCCGGCGAGCCCCGTCGATACACGCTTCCAAAGGCGCCAGCAAGCTTACAAACTGGCGCCAGCAAGGCTGGCAACGACCTTCGCCTGCCCGCCCTATTTGCTGCCGAACAGCGGGTGGCCGACGCGGTCGCCAGGGCGGATGCCGTATTTCTGCGCCGTTCCTGCCGCGACCTCCAGCACGGCCCGGGCGGGCCCCCGGGACGAGATGATCTTCGTCGACATCGGCTCGGTGTTCTCGGCGATGCGCAGGATGCGGCCGTTGGCGCCGATGAAGATCATGTCGAGCGAGACATAGGTGTTCTTCATCCACATCGAGATTTCCTGCTCGGGATTGAAGTCGAACAGCATGCCTTTGCCGTCCGCCAATTCCTTGCGGTACATCAGGCCGGTCTGCTTCTCCTCCTCGGTCGTCGCCATTTCCACCGAGAACACCTGCACGCCGTTCTTGGTGACGATTTCGAGCGGCTGGAAGCTCGCGGCACGGACAGGACCGCTTGCGGCCGCCACGCCGGCGATGACGAGGATGGCGGCAAGCCAGCCCTTCAGAGCGGACCAGACAGCCTTCCGATCAAGATTCATGGGTGACACTCGAGGCGTGGGACGGGAACCAGTCCTTACGCGGCGGTCGCCGGAAAAGCCAGAGGCGCGCCGGCCTGCCGGCGCGCCTCTGCTCACGATTGCGGGAGTGACAATAGCGGGACTTGGCGCCCTTTAGTGCGACTGCAATCCCGGCGATCCGGTCTCGGGATGGATCTCGGCCGCCATCATGCCCTTGGAGCCGGGCCCGAAGCGGACCAGGACATACTGGCCGGGCCTGAGCTCGGTCATGCCGAAGCGGCGCAGCGTCTCCATATGCACGAAGATGTCGGGCGTGCCCTCGCCGCAGGTCAGGAAGCCGAAGCCGCGCAGGCGGTTGAACCATTTGACCTGGGCCCGTTCCAGCCCGCTGGTCGCGGTGACCGTGACATGGGTGCGCGGCGGAAGCATCTGCGCCGGATGAATCGCCGTCGACTCGTCCATCGAGACCACGCGGAACGCCTGGTAACCCTTGGCGCGCTGAATGCACTCGACGACGATGCGGGCGCCTTCATAGGCGGTCTGGAAGCCGTCGCGCCTAAGCACGGTTACGTGCAGGAGCACGTCCGGCCAGCCGTTGTCGGGAACGATGAAGCCGTAGCCTTTGGAGGCGTCGAACCATTTGATGACGCCATGGACTTCGACGAGATTTGCGCTGGCCTCACCCAACCCGCTGAAGGGACTGAGTGCGCTGTCGCGACCGGCGCCGCCGTGTTCGCCCGGCGTGATCCGCCCGGACGATACTCCCTGCCCGGGAACCCCGAGCTTCTTGGACTCAAATCCGTCCGACGACCCCATAACCCCGGACCCCACACTGTCATGCGACCCGCCTCAGCAGCGGCGTCGAATCACGCGTCGTTCGAGAACCTTCTCAACTGGACGCGACGCGAATCTTTCGACTCAAAAGATAACACTCCCGGTTGCGAGGCATAGACAAAAAAGAGATTCGACGGAACCTATGAACAGCTTGCACAGCCGCGAATCAAACTGATGCCTCAATTGCCGACAAAGGGCCCGAGCGTTTCGCCGATGTCGTGGTGGATGACGAGGTCGGCGATGTCGTCCTGTTCGGTCGGCTCGCGATTGATGATCACCAAACGAGCACCGGCGTTCTTCGCCATCATCGGAAAGCCCGCCGCCGGCCAGACCACGAGCGAGGAACCGATCGCGATGAAGAGGTCGCAGGCTTTCGACAGCGCGGTCGCGCGCTGCATTTCCTCGTCCGGCATCATCTGGCCGAAGGAGATCGTGGCGGTCTTCACCGGCTCCTCGCAGGCCCTGCAATTGGGCGCGACGCCGCCGTCGTCGAAGCGACGCTTCACCCAGTCGAGCGAATAGGCCTGTCCGCATCCGATGCAGCGCGCATAAGTGGTATTGCCGTGAAGTTCAACCACGTGCTCGCCGGCGAAGCCGGAGGCCTGATGCAGATTGTCGATGTTCTGGGTGATGACGGCGGGAACTTTGCCGGCGCGGTAGAGCGAGGCCAGCGCGCGATGGCCGCGGCCGGGCCTCGCCGCAGCAAAGACCTCCTCCATCGCAAAACGGCGACGCCAGGATTCGTCTCGCGCTGACTGGCTCGCGACGAATTCGTCGAACGGGATCGGACGGTTGCGCGTCCAAATTCCGCCCGGCGAGCGGAAGTCGGGAATGCCGCACTCGGTCGAGATGCCGGCGCCGGTGAACGGCACGATGGTCCTGGCCTCGGCGATCATGTCGCCGAGCCGTTCAACGCCGCTTTGAAGATCCGATGCAATCAATCGCGGCCTCCCGATTCGTTTTGCCCTGCAGCAACCGTGCGCAAGCGGCAAGATTGTTGACGCTCTTATCAAGCGCTAACGCGATGCGCTCGGCAATTTTTTCCGGCCTTCGCATATCACAATCCTGCAATGCCTCCTCCCCATTGACGCCCCATTCGGAAGCATCAATGGATGGGTGATGCGACTCAAGATGATGCGGCGGCAGTGCTTGAGCTCAGTAGTAGAACCGAGGGGATGGCTATGACCGAAGACGAAGAACGCAAAGCCCGTGAGCGCGATGAGATCGCCGCCCGTGTTGCCGCCTTCCGTGCCACGCAGGAAAAATTCAAGCGTGAGCGCGAGGAGTATTTCGTGTCGACGCTAGAGAACGCCCGCAAGGTCGAACGGCCCTCGCTTTGGCCGTAAGACGCGTCTGATCGATGCGCATGAAAAAAGCCCGGAGCGATGCTCCGGGCTTTTCGCTTGCCACTTTACCAATGGCGCCAGTGGTGATGGCGCCGGTAGTAGGGTCCGCCGCCGTAATAGGCATAGGGGCCAGACCCGTAATAGTAGCCGGGCCCGTCATAATAGCCGTAGCGGGGACCATAATAGCCGTAGGGGTGCGACGCTGCGACCGCGCCCGCGGTGATCGCGCCGGCGGCGAGGCCGAATGCGAGGCCCGGGCCGATGCCGCGTCCGCGCGCCTCGGCAGGCGCCGGGGCTGCAACCGCGGTCACGCCGACGGCTGCGACGGTGGCTAGAACTGCCAGTGTCTTCTTCATGCTCTCCTCCTTCGCGTCTCGCAGAGATAACGATGAGCGCCTGCGATGGTTGCGCGCAGGGTACGGAACCGGGCGCCGCAAAAAAATCGTGGAGCCCGGAACGAAATCGCCGGGAACGCATTGCCTCTTTAAGTGCGGGAGCCTCCGCCATCCGGGTTGAGGCGACAGCACGAAGCCCCGTCAGCATCTCCGCGATGCTGGCGGGGTTTTCATTTCACGGGGAGCAGATGGCAGCACACGACGATTGCTGCCAGCGGGGCGAATGATCGAGGAGGAAGGTTTGCCCTTATCTGCTTTGCTGGCCCGTATCCGCAAGATGGTTCCCAAATCCGACGATCAGCACTACGACGAGATCGTTCGCAGCTTCGGGGTCGGCGCGCTGCACCCGCCGCCGACGCCGATGAGTGATCGCGAGCTGGCCCAGGCCATCGCCGAGTTCCTGAAAGAGCAGCCCTCGAGCGAATCCGTTGCCACCCTCGGGCGCCGGCTCGACCCCTCCTCTCCAGTCTAGTTTCTTCGCGAGGAGCAGGGAACCAGGATTGCGCGCGGACGTTGAATTCTTTCTCACGCAGAGCGGAAGAGGCTGACATGCCCGCGTGGCTCGAAGTCTTGCTCAACCTGTCCGGCTATGCCGGCTTCGTGGCGCTTGCCTCGCGCGGCACCACGTGCTCGCAGGCGCCGGCCGACCGCATCCACAGCGACGAGCGCTAATCGGCGCGCGCCGCTCTAGTTGGCGTGCGCAGCTCTAGTTGGCGTGCGCCGCATTAATTGGCGTGCGCCGCCTGGCCCGCCGTGCGCACCAGCCGGTCGGCCTTGACCGCAACGCGCGTATCCTCGACCTGCGGCCGCAGCGAGAAGCTGATCACCACGAAAGCGAGACAGAACAACGTGCCGACGATGGCGACACGCCGGTAGGTGGGCCGGTCGCCTTGGTAAAAAGACGGCTCTGAAAAAGGTGTCATGACAAAATGGCTTCTTGGCAAAGTCGCTTCTTGCTTGTCTTTGCCAGACACCTATCCCAAGCAGCGGCAAGCGCAACGTGATTGGGCTTTTAACCTAACCGAATAGGGTTATCGGCTTCCCCGCAAATGATCGTTAGGAATTTGCGGAGCGCCTCCGATCACGGCGAGCCGCTTTTCGTATCGCGCAAGGCCGAGGCTGCGACGGTTTGCTGCTTGCCGACCGGCTTTGTTCCAGCTTCGACACCATTTCGTTCTCGAGGAACGAATCGGAATCGAAGAAATCGGCGCGGCACAGTTCTTAACAAAACATGCACGCGCGACGATCCGATCACGTCGCATCCCGAGACGAAGCATCAGGAGATTTCGATCCCGGCGGCGGCACCTGCGGCACCGAGGGCTTGCCTTTGCGCAAACGCGGGTGCCGATCGTACCAAAACACTTTGGCGATCTCGGCGAGAAACCAGCACGCATCCATGTCGCTCTCCTCGCCCACTCCTTAACGAAGAGACGTGGACGGGACTGTGCGAAGCCTCACGCTGTCTGGTTCTGACACGCGCGACCGCATCGCCGCCGGCAGGCGCAACATGTTCTGCATCCGACTCCATTTCGTTCTCAAAGAACGAATCGGAGTCGGAAAAATCGGCGCGGAGCGATTCCTAACGATCGATGAAGGCGCGCGACGCAACGTCTTCAGCGGTCGTCGGCACAATCTTCGGCGACAAGAATTTCGAGACGACGGCGAACACGATGACGATCTCGCGGCAAGGTTCGCATCGAAAGCTCTTGGCGGAGATCGCAATCATCGGCTTGGCGCATCGCGGGCATGTCATGCAGGCCGAACGCTGATGGCACATGTTCGTTCCCAGGACATCAGCAGCGAATGGTTGCGGCCGATCCGGCAAACCCGCCAAAGCAAGCTTCAGGTGGGTCGTGTCGTCCGCCCCCGCTGCGAAGCCCGCCCGATCAAGCCGCCCGCTTCGCTTGGCCCTTCTGCGAGAAGCATTCCAGGATCTGGATGCGGAGCTCCTCTGCGGCCGGGCCCTCGAGCTTCCTGAGCTCGTTCCAGAGCCTGATCACTTCACGCTGCTTTTCGACGGTCATGAGTCACCTCCAAGCGATTGACCTAAGGCGGCTCACTAGAACAAAATGAGAACAAAAAGTCCAGCCCCCTTGCTGGCGATTTCCCTGGGCATGTCGCGTTGAACCTTTTCGGCACCGCGCGGACCCATGGGAGCTGGGGATTTCAGCGCCCAGTCATATGGCAGCGCCGCGGGTAGACGAACATATTCCGTCATCGCGGCGCGGTTGCTTTTTGGGTTTTCAACTTTAAGTTAGGAATACGGCTGGCGGCCAGGCGCTGAAATCCCAACGCCGTCAGCCAGAAGAGCCCCGTGCGAAAGCGCGGGGTTTTTCTCTTGAGGCCGTCGCTGACTGCCAGAGGCGCCGATGATCTGCGAGTTCTGTGAGAACGAGGTCCCGATCGGACTTTCGATCTGCCCGGCTTGCGGGAAACCGCAGAGCGCGCCCGGACAGGCCGACCGACGATCTCTGTGGTTTGTCCTGATCGTCGTGGCGATGTTCGGCATCGCCGTCGCCGAACACCACTTTGTCTTCAGCCGTTGATCGTTGCGCCGGCTCGCGAAAAAGCCCGCCGCAATGACGTCGGCAGCGCCTTAGACGGAATCCTTGGCCACCTTCAGCGGCGAGGCCTTGACCGACTTGCTCGCGGGCTTGGCCGCAAACTGCATCGGCTCCTTGGTGAAGGGATTGACGCCCATGCGGGCTTCGGTCGCCGGCTTGTTCACGACCGACATCTTCACGAAGCCGGGAATGACGAACTCGCCGGACTCGTTGAGCTCCTTGTAGCCGACGGTGGCCATGAACTCGATCACCGACTTCACGTCGTTCTTCGAAAGCTGCGTGCCCTCGGCAATTGCATCAATCAATTGAGTCTTCGTCATCTTCGCCATGTCTGAATTCCTTTTGTGCGCGCGAGCAACTCTGCTGTGGACGCGGCCTGAAGCGCGGGGACGCGCTGCTGATTTCATGCCAGAGGTCATGAAGTGACGGGGCTTAGAACCCATCGAGGCCGAAAACGCAAGCAGGGGTTCTGCGGGGTTCCCTGCTTCCTGTGCAAGATGCCGCAGGACATACCTCGGTCCTGTTTGAACCATTTGGCGGCTGGCACGTCTCATCATTGAAGTCCCCAAGCTTCACCCCACCAGAAGGCCCCGCTTCCCCCAGGCGGGGTTTTCGCTTTTGGGCATGGCAGAACGCCCCGGCTGATATAAGGGTCTGAAGTTCTCTCGTGGGGTGCTCATGAAGGTCGCTATCGTCGTCGCAGGTTTGATCGTTATTGTCGTGGCAGCCCTCGTCGCGATCCAGCCGAGCTTCCTGAAGCCTGCGTCCCTCGCCGTCGTGAAAAAGTCCGACATCTTCGGCTTCTCGCCCGGGATGACGTTCGATGAGACCAGCAAGCTCGTCACTCAACGCCACTATCTCTGCCGCCGGGGCCGCGGCTCCTACACCCTCGAATGCGACATCAATGGCGCCAAGGTCACCGTCGACAGCGACGAGGCCGACGCCAGGCACCCGATCCGGCGCGTCAATGCGACGTTGAACAATCCGGGGTCGCAGGAAACCGCCGTCAAATCGATCTCCGACCAGGTCAACGCGCAAGCCGTCAAGGACCGCGAGGGGTGGACATGGATCGTCGGCCGCGGGCTCAAGCTGAGCTATGACGGCCTCGCCTTGAACCTCGTGGACGAGTCCGCGGAGGTCCGGCTGCGCAAGGAGGACGCAAAGCGCTAAAGCATGATCCGGACAAGTGCGCAGCGGTTTTCCGAAAAGATCATGCTTAAACAACAACCTAAAGCGCGATGGCGATTCATCCTCATCGCATCGCGCTTTAGAGCGTGAAGTCACCTCGGCGTGAAACTTGTGGCTCGGCTTGCCTTGTTGACACTTCAGTAACCCAACGCCGCCAAGCTCACTTCAGTATCGTTGCGTTGGAGTATCCTGACAGTGCTGGATTTTAACGAGCTGCGTGAACTCGCGGCTGATGTTCGTGTCTTTGTCGACGTCGCCGAGGACAAGGCCGAAGCGCTCAGAGCCGTCATCGCGGCCTATGACGTGGTGCTGGCGATCTTCCCCACTGACGAGGGCATGGGCCTTCACGTCATCAAGGGCGGTCAGATCCTGGACACGATTGCAAAATCACGCAGCCATGCGATCTACAGCCACACGGCCATCGCGGTCCCCGACCTGCAACACGCCCAAGCGCTCAAGCTGCTGACGGCCCCGGTCGAACAACGGATTGCGGCCTAGCTGCAAGCAGCGAAGGTGTCGGCCTCGGCTGTCCCCCGGGGCTGCCGAGGGTCGTATCAGCGGTGCCGGTTCAAGAGCTGGAGCGGGAGCCATGATCCCAGCACCATGAGAAGCGCAACGGCTGCGACCACGACATACTTCAGGGGATGCTGCAACGAGGCGAGCGAGCCTTCGAGGTGAAGGTACGGGAGCACGATGTCCATCGCCATTCCGACCAGGGCAATCGCGACCAGGCCGCCAAAAGCGCAGGCAAAGACATTGACGATCCATCCGATCGTCCCGCGCCTGTTCGACCAGGCCTCGTAGATCGCGACCGCCAGCATCACGACAACAAAGACCAGCATGAAGGTCATCGGGCCGCCGACGCTCGACGTCGGGCCGAAGGCTTCCAGCAGCAGCAGCGCCGCCATTGCAAGCAATGTGATCGTCTTCACGACGCTCCCTCGTCAGTGCTCCAGCAAAAAGACTGCAGAGCCGATCACGATACAGCCGAGGCCGAAGACAGCCGTCGCGATTTCGACGACATTTTCGAGGCCGAAAAACCTGACGACGGCGCTCGATGCGGCAGACAGGACAATATCCACGATCGCGCTGAGCAAGGCTTGAAGCATAACGATTGGTCGCGCCGGCGGGGCTGGGGTTCGGCGACCGTGGATTAAATTCATCGCCGTTGCCCTCCGGGTTAGACGGTGACGAGGCCAGCTATGACTTGGGCCAACTCGGTTTCATCTCCGTCGAAACTGGCAATCATGGCATCGAGCATAGCGCCAGGGTCGAGCCGTTCCAGATCGAGCGGATGGCCGGCCAGCTCGGCCAACATGGCAAAGAACGACAATTGAGACCGCCCGTTTCCTTCGCGGAATGCGTGGATGACGTTCAATTCAGCGAGGAAGTGAGCAGCCTTCGCTGCGAACTCGGTCACAGGAAGATCCTTGAGGAAATGGTCGGTTTTCAATTCTTCAAAAAGCTTCGCGGCCTGGGCATCGATATGTTCGGGGAAACAAAATGGACTGCCTTGTTTAGACATCCGGACCGTCCGCGGCGTCCCTGCCCATTCGTAGACGTCCTGGAAAAGGTGATGATGAACAGCGCAGTAGTGGGCGAAGTCCAGCTGGCCTTCGGGAAACGGCTCGCTCGATCGAGCGCTTGAGATTTCGGCTTCGAAATCGTCAAGCTCTTCCTGGTCCCGCAGATCGAGCTTGTTAACGAGGACGGTGGAGTTTTCGTAGGTGTAAGGATCGTCAATCGCATCGTACATGCGATTGCGCTCAGCCTTTGCGGTAGCTGCGCAAGATCGTGCGGCGATACTCTTCCGCGGACAGGCCCTTGGCAGTGGCTTCGGCAGCTCGTTTGGTCATAGCCGGCTTCAGCCGAATGCCTTCAACAGCGCTGATCTTCGCAAAGCTGGCGCGGCCAACCACGAAGCCGCCCTTGTCGGTTTTTCCAGTCTGTCGCTTTTGCTTTGGCATTCCTGGAATTTATCACGTCCTTGTCGCTTTGCCCATGCCTCCAATTTCGTACCGACGAGTCACACACCAGGGCATTGCTAACCTGCAAGCGACGGACTCCCGACGAATTGATCGTCACAAGAGGCGCCGCAGCCTGGGGCAGCGCCTCTCCGGCAGTCATGGCGCTTCAGCGGCCCCGGGGCACTTACCGTTTGGGCTTCTCCGCGCCACGGCTCTCTACGGAATGTCCCCGGCTTTCCGGCTGCTACCGATCGAGACCGGCTTGTTCAGGAAATATTCGCGGTTGCCGGTCGCGGCTTCCGCGTACTGGTCGATGGCCACGATGATGGCCTGGACGTGGGCATAGCACCACCCTTCCCGCGTTGCCTTGCGGCGGACGTCCTCGAGCGCGGCGAGGAAAGGCGATAGCTCTCTTTCGTCGTCGAACCATCGCCTGCTCACCACGTCCTCCCGCCGAGCACCCTGCCCCTGGTCTGGCGCGGCTGCGCAGTCTTCAGCGCGTCACGCTCAGCGCAAAGACCTTCGACCTTCGCCTCCATCCGCGACAGCAGAGCTTCGGCCGAAGCCGTCCCGAGGCCCGCCCGCTGCAGCTGCAGGATCTCCTTCCTCTGCCTGCCCATCTGGATGCGCATCCGTTCGATCTCCCGCCTGACAGTGTCCAGGTCCGGCATGTTCCGCCTCGCGATTTGAATATGACGCCATGAGAACAAAAACGGAACGAAGAGTCGAGTCCGACGTTGGACGGAAAAGGAAAAGGAGACATGCGATGGCAGACAACACCGGGAAGGACCCGAAAGACTGGGTTTCCGGGAACGATCCGATGACGGGAGCCCAGGAATCCTACCTCAAGACCCTCGCCGAGCAGGCGCGCCAGACCCCGCCGGAGCAGGACCTGACCAAGGCCGAGGCCTCCGAGCTGATCGACAAGATGCGGCAAAAGGCTGGGCTAGAGGAGTGAGCCGTAGAATTGCGGAAACCTGGTACCGTGTGTATGCAAACGAAATTGGGAATCGAAATGCCTTATTTCGTTTGCGCCCGCGACGGAGCGGGCCAGATCATTTTGAAGAGAGACACCAGGGAAGCGGCCGAGAAGAAGGCCGCCGAGCTCCGCGACATGGGCTGTTTCGAAGTCGAGATCGTCGCGAAGGGTGTCGAGAAGGCGGCCTGAGGAACCGGCGCGATGCCGGCCGAGTTGGCTGTGCATGACCAAGGAATCTCTCCGGCATCAGGCCGACCGTGCCGAAGCTCTCGCCGCTCAGACGGCGGACGGCGAAATCAGAGAAGCTCTATTGAAAGCTGCGCAGGAATATCGGGCGCAGCTCGAGAACGGCGACGAGGAAGCCGATCCGGAGTGAGGCCAGGCCTCTTGCATCAGAGCGCCGTTCGGACTCGGCGCAGCGCCCTTAGGAACAAGTCCGGCCCATCGAAATTCATTAATTAAGCAGTGCCGGCATTCTCCCCCCTGCGTGCCGGCACTGACAGCCCCGTGGCGCCGCCGCTGCGGGGCTGTCCTTTAGGAGGCCATCATGAGTGACCGCACAGGCAACGAACCCGCACCGCTCGTGCTTTTCGGAGTGGCCATTCTCCCGGTCCTCGCCACGCTGGCGTGGTTCGCGTTCTGATTTTGTTTGACGATATTCGGAATTTCACTTCGATGATTACGGTGAGAGTGCACTAAGTTCGCTGCCGCGCGTCCTACGGACACGGACCGCACTCGCTGCCGCTGCAAGTTGAGCGCACCGCCACCGTAACAAAGGCTTCGTCCCAGGTCCGACTCGGACTGGTTTGGCTTCGCACAAGCTGATTTCACCGATTTTGGCTTCGCAGAGTATGCAAGGAAAGCGCCGATACGCTCGGTCCTCGTTAGTCGTCGTGAAGCAGCACGCCTTCTTGCTGGAAGGTGCCGTCGGTCCGGTAATAACTTTCGATGAGCTCGTCCCCGTTGCCCGCGAATGCGCTATACAAGCCGTGTTCATCCAGGTCTTTGAAATAAAACCCGACGCGGCTTTCCGCGAAGTGATCGATGCGGAAAGCCGCGAGGTGCGCCGTTTCGAATAACTTCTCGCCGTTTTTCGCTTTCCAGAAGTCGTGATCGCGCTCGCGCCAATGATACTCGCGCATGCCGGCTTTTATGGCTTGGTAGAGATGGTTGTCTCGCGCGAGTCGATCCTTTGCTGCCTCCGCCCGCTCCGCATTTTTTGATTGCCGCCACAGTAAGAACCCGCCCGCTATCGCCAGCACAGCTATAAGTGACCAATCCATGATACCCCACTCAATATTGCCCTCGTTAAGGTAACATGCACTAAATTGACCTCGCCACCTCTCGCTCTGCGGTTTCGATCCACGTTGGCCCACAGCGTATTGAGTGCACTGTCACCGCAACCATAAAACACATCAGCCCAAGCCTCCCGCACCCCACAGCCTGTCGCCGGGCTGGCCGTAGGGGCACTTTGCGACCATAGCCGGGTAGTTGCACTCGCAGTTCTTCCAATCAAACCCTGGGTGCCGTATAGGTACTCTCGCTCAACAAACGATGGCTTTGCAGTCGTGAACGGCTGAGGCTTGATGACCCGCCGCGTCTGAGTTTTGCGGCCTTCCAATATCGCGCACCACGGCGGCGCTGAAGATAATTGGGCGTTCTTTTACCTGGCGTGGAGAGGATGGCATCCATGCACCTGCTTTCTGTCGTTTGACAATGCACCGGCATTCACGTCGGGGCAGCCGCGGTGCATGACGATTGCCCTTGACGTGAATCTTGCGGAAGGAACTTGTACACTTCAAGCGCTTTCGCGGTGCTGTTACTTCGGCGGTCCCGGCACATAGATGACAGATGGAAACGCGCCGGTCGGAGTAGTCGGCTTCGACTTGGCAAGGCCGTAAGCCACAAACCCGCTCCCAACAACGAAACAAACGACCGGTACAACGAAGAAGATATAGACGCCCTTATGCCAAAGATGCGCTCGGGCTTCGGTCTTCAGCGCATGTTCTGGATCTTCACCATGGGAGGACCAGTACCAAAAGTAATTCCAGTTGTCGGCCATCATCATCACGCAGAAGAGCATGACCGCGGCGAACAACACACCAAGCGCATACGCACCGACACCCCATGGCACCCACGTTAGGAGCGCTTGGTCCACGCGATCACGCGAAAGGAGTGCAATCACCGCCGTCGCGGCGCCACCGTTTATCAGCAACACCGTTTGCGCGATAACCTTGCACGTTTCGTACGCAAATTTCGAAGCTTCGTGGCTTCGCGCGTACGCAAACTCGTCCTTAGCTACCTCCTCTTCTTCGTCCGCGACTTCATCCGTCAACGCAACCGCCGCATCAACCATATTTCCCTCCGGTTGTTCGTTTCAACACCACAACCAAGCAGGATTCGGATGGTCGGCGCAAGACGCTGGAAAACTTCCTGCTTGTCGGGGGGCTTTTCTTTTGCGCTCAAGTGAGTCGCAACTCCCCGTCAAAGGTCCGTTTACGTAATTCCGAAATTGGCGTACGATGTCCGCACGCCCGCCCCGGAGACATCACAGTGATTCAAAAATCAGCTTCTCGCTGGTTGCGGACCCGCGTGCGTCGTTCAGCCACTTTATAGATTCAAGTGGTCAATGCGTTGCCGTCAAAACCCTCGACCAGATCGAACACGCCCCGAGGAAGATTATCAGAAGCCCACCATGACCATCCGCCTGGACGGGTCAGTGATGGAGCGCGGAGTGCCCTTCCTCCGCCGGCTACACTGCATGGTGCAACTGGAGAAGTACCGGATCGGGTCCCCCTCGCACAGCTCGACGCCGTGGCGCAGATACCCCGGTATGCGGTGAGGAAAAACCCCTACTGCTTGTTGATCTACAAATGCCAGATCTCGCCGTGGGCACATGATCACTGGAGGGATGACGAAGGCTGGCGAGCACTGCTTGGACAGATCGACCGCACGAAGAAGGCTCCCAAGTTTGAACCCAAGCCGGTGAAGAAGCCGAATGACTGGGTACGGACAAAGAGCGGTAACCTGCCGGACTGGTGCTCCACGTCTTGAAGGCTTCACGCCCCTTGCCCGTTTCTTTCATCTCCTCCATCAACCAGGACGGCTCGGGGCCTCTCCCGGCCCAGCCTTTCGACGGGTCTTTGAGAGAGCGGTACTTCACCGTTGCGGTAGGTTTCTTGACCTCGCCAGGAATACGTCGCGGTGATGAGTGGATAGGTCTCATGCTGCTGGTCTAGCGGTAGGGCTTTAAATACGTTCACGAGCTTCCTCATACAATCTCCCGCTGTTGTCAGCCGTACGCTATGCTTTGCGCCGAAGACGGCCCATTGGCATTCAGGGGCATAGGGGGTTGAATTGTCGGAAGAGAAGATCAAGGCGCGTGTCACGAAATCGGCCCGCGTGTTCGTTCATAACGATCTCTCTAGTGCGGTAGGTTACTTCGCAACACTCATTGAAGAAAAACAGAAGGCCGGCAGCGGCGGCATCCTCATCGACGGCATGGTTTGCATGACACTGATCGCCTTCACATTCGAGGCGAACGTCAACTTCATGGGCTTTGAGATGGAGAAGGCAGGAAAGCTCCCGAACTGGAAAGAGCGCGACCCCTTCAACGAAAAGCTCAAGAAGGTATTCGGCGCCCTTTCCATTCCGATCGAGAAGGACAAGCGGCCGCACAAGACCATGGAGAACACGAAGCTTCTGAGGGACACCCTCGCCCATGGAAAGCCTGAGTACCGGGAATACGATGAGATAGAGATCGGTACACATGCAGAGATTGACTGGCGGTCGGGCGCCGACCTTCTCGCCGGTTGGCAGCTCGAATGCACGCCCGAGCACGTAGCCGAGGCTTCAGCCGATCTTGATGAGCTTTGGAAGCTTATGGTCGAGCAATCCGGGCTTGACCTGTGGGACACCATCACCCGAGGTGAAGGCGGAATCGAATTCATAGAGCATGTCGATCCGAACACGCCTTCGACGGTACCGAAACGTTAGGTTGGTCGTCCCGCTTGCCAGAGCGGAAAATACGCCCTCGGGGGACATCACACCGAGTAATCGGCCTCGTCGATAAACTCCTCAACCTCACTCTTCCAAAACTCCTGAGAGTTCGGCGCGTCGCTCACCTTCGGAGTTTTGAGCTCTTCAACGATGACGGTGACTCGATAATCGCGCGTGACGACGACTTTCTTTTCCGCAGACATCAGATGCTCCTATGAACACCTTTGGCATATCCACGAATCAATTCTGCTTCGCCACAAAAAAATGCGCCCATGCACATCTAAATTGGGTCAATAATTTTCTGAAACGCAGTTTCACGTGAAACTGTAAGTGCTTAGCCTGTGGATAGAATGTATGGTTGTGGATAAGTGGGATAGCCGAAGATTTCCCTTGCGAGTCTCATTGCGAATTTCCGCAAATCAGAGTCCGTGTGCAGCCGGCCATAAGACTTGTTCAGAAATTACTCGCGGTTACCTGTCGAGTACTCCAGCGCTTTACATCAACCGAGCTGTAATTACGGTGACAGTGCACTGAATTCAATCGCCACCTGCTCGCTCTACAACTCGTCCGCGCTTGGTACGGTGTCAATTGAGTGCACTGTCACCGCAACGAGTTCTGCCAGCGCCTTGCGCATCTTCCCTCTCGATCTGGACAGAATAAAACGGGGTATTGAGGCCATCTGCGATGAAGCACACGCAAGGGTGCTTGCGTCCCATCGGATCGAATTTCGCCCTTGTTTTCAGGCGCATCGTCTCTATCTGTCTCGCATGGAATTATCCGACATTCAGGATTTTGCAATCCAGGCCCGCCTAGCGGCAGTCCTTGGCGCAAGCGAGTTCGACCGCGTTTTCACCGGGGTTCGTTTTGCCGAGATCGAGGGGCCGCTGTTGTACGTCTACGCCAAAGACGAAGCCGCCGCTGCTGCGATAGAAGAAGACTTTGCCCTGCTCGTCGGAGACATCGCCAGCCGCATCTTGAAGCAAGACATTGACGTCGTGATCGTGCTGCCGAAGGTCTTGCAGTAGCTTAATTCGGTCGGATGATTTTCGCTGCGATTGGGTCTGTCGCATGCAAGGCGTGAGAGCGCGGCAGCTCAAACCGCCGCGTCCCTCGTTCAGGTGCATCCCCGGCTCAAGTTCTTGGGGCACCATGTTGCAGATTGCTCGAAAGTATATCCCTTACCCGCTTGTACCTGCTGGCACTTAGCCACCGTGCAGCCAGCCGCCGCGGGCGCACCCGCCATACACTTCTGCATATCGGCTTCGCGTAAAGCTTTGGCCTGCCCCTGAGCGGTCCCGAAAGGCCCATGCTTGGCAAGTGACTGTTTGCAGCACTTCACCGAAAAGCCGTTGTTGGTACACATCGAGATGTCTTGAGCGAAAGCCCCGGTCGAAGCCAGGACAAAGGCAGAAATCAAAAATACTCTCATAAAGCCTCCCGTTAAAGAGAGCCACGGTACAATCTCTGATGGCGGTCCGACTTGATGTTCATCCGTGAACAAGGGGGTTTATTTGCCTGACTTACGGTGCACTAATTCATCGCCACCCGCCAACGTGGATCCGTATTGGACCTCCTCACGCACACGCACCCCAGCCCCTGCCCCTCCTCCCACTTTCCTGCTATCTCTCCCTCCCGCCGACCCAAAAACCCTCCATCCGTTCCAGGGAGCAACAACCATGCGATACCTCCACACCATGCTGCGCGTGCGCAATCTCGATGTCGCGCTGAAGTTTTACCAGGATGCGCTGGGCTTGAAGGAGGTGCGGCGGATCGAGAATGACAAGGGACGTTTCACCCTGGTGTTCTTGTGCTCGGCGGACGATCTGGACGCGCTGAAGAAGCAGCCCTCGAGCCGCGGTGCGCCGCTGGTCGAGCTCACCTGGAATTGGGACGAGGAGAAATACGGCGAGGATCGCTTCTTCGGCCATCTCGCCTATGAGGTCGACGACATCTACGCCACTTGCGAGAAGCTGCAGAAGGCCGGCGTCACCATCAACCGTCCCCCACGCGACGGCAACATGGCCTTCGTCCGCTCGCCGGACCTGCACTCGATCGAGCTGCTGCAGAAGGGCGAGCCGAAGGCACCGCAGGAGCCTTGGACGTCGATGCCGAATACCGGCCATTGGTAGGGCTGCGCCGCAGGAACAAGCCCTCGCTGCCCGCGTTCACTCCTCGACAATGCAATTGGAGGAGGACGCGATGGGACGAGGACTGTTGCTGTGGATGCTTGGCGTGCCGATCCCCGTGATCATTCTGTTGTGGCTGTTCTTCGGCCGCTGAGCGACGGGATCAACTTGCCGAGTTGTTTGCAATGAAAGCTCCGCCGCGTGCGGAGCTTTTTGCATGAGAGGCGCGCCGCAATCGCGCATCGCGCGTTTCAGGAATTTCCGCTATCACCCGCGCAAGCACAACGCCGCGGGAGACGCCTGATGCCTGACACCAAGCTGACGATCTGGGGCCGCGCCAATTCGGTCAACGTGCAGAAGGTGCTGTGGTGCCTGACCGAGCTCGCTTTGCCCTATGAGCGCATCGACGCCGGCATGAGCTACGGCAGGACGCGCGAGGCCGACTATCTCGCGATGAACCCGAATGCGCGGATCCCGACGCTGGTCGAGGGCGACTTCGTGCTGTGGGAATCCAATTCGATCCTGCGCTATCTCTGCCTCGCGCACGGCCGTGGCACGCCGATCTATCCGGAGGCACCGAAGAGCCGCAGCTCGGTCGATCGCTGGCTCGACTGGACGCTGTCGTCCGTGCAGCCGGTCGACCGCCCGGTGTTCTGGGGCATCGTACGCACCGCGCCCGCCGAGCGCGACATGATCCAAGTGCAGCGCGATGCCGATGCCGCCGCCGAGGTCTGGGCGATCGCCGACCGCCTGCTCTCCTCGCGCCGCTTCATCGAGGGCGATGCGTTCACGCTCGCCGACATCGCGCTCGGCTCCTATGCGCGGCGCTGGCTCGGTGTCGAGGGCATCTCCCGGCCGGCGCAGCCGCATCTGACGCGCTGGCTCGCCGAGCTCGGCAAGCGGCCTGGATTTGCACAGTTCGTCGCGCCGCCGATGTCGTGAGCAAACCGCGCGATCAATCAGCCACATCTTTCGATGATGACATCATGCCCCTGCTTTGCCCGACGCGTCAACTTTCATTTCGCTAAATCCTAAGCACGGGAATGCTGAGGGTTTGCCGTGGCTTGGCTACTGTGCATGGGGTTGTTTTCGCGTTTTTGTTTGGGCTCAGCGCCAACCGCGCTCGACCAGCAGCACGCAGACGATCAGCACCAGCGTCACCGCCGCGGTCGCCAGCCGTGCCGTCCAGCTCAGGCCACGGCCGACCCACCACAACAGCGCGCAGTACATCAAGACGGGAACGATGAGGTCGAGGCGCAGCAAATCCGCCGGCATGGCCTTTAGCGCCTCACGGTGGTGTCGATGCTGATCGAGCCGCCGATCTTCACGCAGGTCCCGGTGCCCTCGACCATGACGAAGCGCGGGCCGTAAGTCGCGCAGGAGCCGGCGCGTGCCTTGCCGGCCGCGCCTTTCAGCGGAACGGTCGCGCCCGCCTGAGGCCGCTCGGCACGCGGCAGACGCAGGGTCTCCGCGGCGGCGGCGGACGTGGTCAGCAGCGAGATCAGGATGAGGATCGGCGTGCGCATGGCGGCGTTCTAGGAGCCTGTCTGTTTAGTCTCGGTGTGGCCGCGACGATAACATGACGGCGCTCATCCGGCAGCCAGCGCGAACTTTCGGAGGTTGTGGGCGGTGCA
>NZ_JADPKR010000056.1 GCF_023074055.1 Bradyrhizobium sp. 141 | reverse complement strand
GTGAGCAAATCCCACCAACCTTGAGGCCTACCGCCCGATTGCTATCGTCCCACCGAGCCAAATAGCGCGCCCGCAACTCATAGGGTCACAAGCTCTCAGACTGACAGTCTCGGCTCCTCAACCTGCCAACCGCGTCACACTCAGCCCGACAACGATGTCATACAAACCTCTTCCATCAACTCTATTGAAGGAATGGAGCCCACTAATCATATCACATCAACCTTGCGGACCGACGCTCGCAATGAGCATCTCCCGCGCTGGAACAGAAGCAAGCTTGGCGATGAAGGAAGCGCTTCTGATGCCTCCCTTCGCTACAGCGGGCAGCGTACGAGTTCTGCAGCAGCGGCGGCGGAGGGGTCAGCCACTCGTAGGTGGAATAACGATCTACTGAATGAATTCCGCTCGACGCCAACGTTGGCCGTGATCGTGGATGCGATGGACCTTCCCATGCAAGAAGCGGCTACGGCTGCCGAACTGAGACAGAGGGGAGGCGGCCGCGCTTACATTGTTGAAGAACTGTTGGCTCGCGGAGTGTTGCGACGTGTCTAGGCCGAGGCAGGCCACGGGTCCTTCCGGCTTTTAGATCGCCCGCGGGTAATTCGCACCGCGCCTGCGCGGTAGCTGAAGGTACTGAAAAGTTGGGTTGACAAGGTTGACGTGGTTGACAGCCAGGTTGACAGGGGAGGGGGTGGTCAAAAGTCTAGAGGGGAGACCTCGGGACCGGTCTCCCTGGTTCACACGCAAAATCTTGGAATTAAATACAAAAAGCCCTCCGTGGGCCGCAGCTCCTTGCACCGCCGTGTGGTCGTCACCCCCGGTGCAAGCCTGGTTCGGCTTAGCCCTGGCTGGCAGCTTGGGCTAATCCTAACCGCCTCAACGCTGGTGTCCTGTGCGCAAGGCTTTCGGTGCACAAATAAGGTCATTGCGTTCTTCCTTCAGCCTCTGCAGACGGCGAGGCCGAGGAATTAGCCATAGCTGGCAGCGAGGGCCCGGCGCTAGAGGTTGAGGTGGGGGGATAAGTGATTCCTCAGGGCCTGACAGGCCGCGGACCGGCCTCCCTCCCACGCGCCGCCAAAACAAGAATTTCAGGCCCATGAGGGACCTGGTGGCGCGAAAAGATCCGATGGACAGGACGTTTTGCGGGCACTTAGGATTGCGCTCGTGAACGAGCGATCCGTTTTAGCCAATGGCCCGAGCCGTACGGAAGCAGGAGCGCGTTGTGAAAACTCATCCACTTCGCCCATCACGACGCCTCCTGCTAATTTATCGAGCGGCGATACTCTTGGCGATGATGGCGTACATGCTTTACGAGCCAAGTGTGCAAGAAACGTCGGTCTTTCTCGTCGTTCTTTTCGTGGCGCTTCCAATTTTGGTGTCACTCTTTTGGTACTATCGGATTGTGGTGAGGATTAAGCAGCAAGCGCTCAACGCCGCGTTAGCCTACACGAGCCTCACGGATAAAACGTACTTCGTATATTTGCGTTCATTTGACACTGCAGGTCGAATGCCCATTTTAAATTCCTACGGAGGGTGGACTGAGAGATCTCTTGTAGGAAAATACTGGGACGTGGAATTTGCCCTTACTACCGCAGTTGCACACGAAGGCCTTCTAGTTGCAATCGGAGACAAAAGAGTAACGGTCGGTGCCGCTAAGGTCATAGCTTCCGATGACGAGTGGCAGTCCAGGTTTATTGACCTTTGCTCGAAAGCGAAGGCGATCTTTATTCTACCGGACGTCTCGGAATCTCTAATCTGGGAAATGGCTCAAATAGTCGGATCACCCGCCTTGTTGTCGAAGGCGTTCTTTCTGATGCCTCCGCGACGATCGGGCGTCTTTCGGTTTCTGTTTGGTACCGGAGCTCTTGGAGCTGCTCTAGGGTGGATGTTCGGCCATAGGGGCCGCTGGTGGAACCGAACCCGAGAAGCACTTGGTAAGAGAGGCTTGATCGTTCCCGACTTTAGGTGGGAAGGGGCAATTTTCGGCATGGGAGGCGCGGGAAAGTTCGATCGCGTTTATCCCTTTGATTGGCTGGAATCAGATCTTCTGACCAAATTCTTAGCAGCGCCTGGCGAGACCAACGAAAAATTTGAAAAGCGCTGGTTTGAGCGGTGGCCCGTTACATGGACAATTTTTACCCCCGGCGCCTTTCTGCCGGTCTTGGTGATATTCATTTGCGTCCTAGTCTTTCGAAGCTTCTTTTTCCATCCATTCAATATCCCGTCTGGGTCGATGAAGAACACGCTCATGGTTGGTGACTACCTGTTTGTGTCAAAGTACAGCTATGGCTACAGCAGGTATTCCGGTCTGTTGCCGTCGTTTTCGGGGCGCATATTCGGTCGGGAGCCGTCGCGCGGCGATGTCGTAGTGTTTAGACTTCCGAAGGAAGAATCTACTGATTACATCAAGCGCGTTGTCGGGCTTCCCGGAGATCGTATCCAGGTGAAGCAAGGGCTCCTCTATATCAACGAGGTAGCGGTCAAGCGTGAACAGTTGAGCGACTTCATCGGCGAGGATCCCTGCGGGTCGGACGTGATCGCAAGAGTCAAACGCTGGAAGGAGACGCTGCCAAACGGTGTCAGTCATGAAACGCTCGACTGCGTCGACAACGGCTTTTACGATAATACTAGCGTCTACGCTGTGCCACCGGGACATTATTTCATGATGGGCGACAATCGTGACAACTCGACTGACAGCCGTGTGATGTCAGCGGTGGGTTACGTGCCATTCGATAATATCATTGGCCGAGCGCAGATGATCTTCTTCTCGATCAGCGAGGGCGAGCATGCCTGGATGTTTTGGCGCTGGTCTTTTGCGGTGCGCTGGAATCGACTTTTTCACCTCGTAAGGTGAGAGCGGCGAACTTGGGGAGAAACGAAACGACGGACTAAGGTTTAACTGGCGCTTGGGAGCGCGGACGAGGCCGAAAATCAAAGGCCAGACCTGAGCGTCTGCCATTGGCCGACTTCTTCCATAACGTCTCATATCCGAATGAGTCAGATGCTGCTCCGAAAGCGGACGTGCCGCGGGTTCGGTATCGTTGCCCGCTTTTGTCTCTCTCTCTCTCTCTCTCTCTCTCTCTCTCTCTCTCTCTCTCTCTCTCTCTCTCTCTCTCTATCTCTATCTCTTCATGTTGCAGTAGTCTTGAATACGGCGTGCTGGCGGAACCGAAGGCTCCGTCATGCGCAACGGAATTGACATTGACCTCATGCACGGTCGCGCCATCGTTCGAGAGATCGGCGAGAGACTACGTGCGTCGCTGAAACCAGAGCCAGAACTACCGGCGAGCCTGAGAGCGCAAATCGATCGGCTCCGCGAATTCGAAGCGGCCGAGCACTGGAACAAGCCGCGCGGTTGAGCCGCGGTCGGCTCGACCGAACATGGATGAACGATGCCGCCGGTGAAGCTTCGTGCATCGACGATCTTGAATGAGTACGGTAAGGCGCGATCCGAATTGATCGGCAAAACCGTCGTCTTTACCGACGGAAAGGCAGGCACGGTCGAGAACGTTTGGCTGGATGAATTGCACGGGCTTCGGATTTCAATCAAAGGTCATGACGGAAGATGGCTGATCTCAACCATCAAGTTCAAGGAGAACTAGACCTTCGCACCCCGCGGCGCACCACCCCAATAGCGCGCTATTTCAGAACATTCCGATCAGGTCTCAATCAGGAACGTCGTGCTCATAACCGCGACCGTAAGGAACACGTCGCTCGCCGAAAGAGGGTTCATGAATGCGTCAGCATCTTGCGAAGCTCCCGGGAGTAAATCATTCAGGCTAGAAAATGTTTCAGTTCCAAACGCAGGCGACGCGAGATGCGAGCGGCGCGGACATCTGAGGCAGCCTAAGGCAAGGCCCGCTTCGGGTCACAGGCGGTGCCGGGGACCAGCGTGGGCACGCATCCGCTCTGCCTCCAATAGGCAACATTGCAACGGCCTCTGCCTTGTTTGGCTATGGGCCAGAACCGGACCTTTGCTTGTTCACTCAATTACCTTATCGGCGCTCGCGACGAGCGCAGGAGGTACGAAAAGCCTCAGTTGCTTGGCTGTCTTGAGGTTGAGGGACAACTCGAATTTGGTTACTTGGTAAATCGGGATGTCGCCGGGCTTTGCTCCTCGGAGAATCGCGTCGAT
>NZ_JADPKR010000088.1 GCF_023074055.1 Bradyrhizobium sp. 141 | reverse complement strand
ATGGACCAAGTCAGCCGATCAGATTTTGGCTTCCGTCAAACGCTTCTGCCACAAAGCTCAACAGACTTTATGTGGCGAACTTTAGATTCACGTGACTAGGATGAAAAGTTGAAAAGACAAAAGGGGGAGCCGGTCGCAACTGCCGAGACAGAGGAGCTCGCCGACCAGCTCGCCGAACGGCTCAACGAGCATGCACATCAAGAAGAGCAGGATCGTTGGTCCGCTTGAGAAGTGGCGCGGGGCGCGCGCCAGCTGATCCCCGCTCCCCTGAAGGCCTAATTTCGTTCCGACATAGGAACTGAACTTACCTTTTGAGTTTTAGGGTCGTCGTCAGTGGCACAAGGAATACCTCCATGTCTCACATGTCTCAGCGACGCCGCAGAGTGAAGCACAACCAGTCCCTTGAAGAGCGATTGGGCGAGCAGGCCACCCAGCTCAAAGAAGAAGCTGCGCAGCTCCCCGCTGGTGCTGAGCGCGAGCGCCTTCTCAGGAAGGCGCGCTTAGCGGAGACGGGCGCGCATCTGAGCGAGTGGCTGACCTCGCCCGGTCTGCAACCGCCGAAGTAAGCCGCTGAAGCGGGATGGCCTTACGAGAACCGGCCCATCGCCAAACGCGCGTCGGACATGGGCCGCCCCGGGTGGATGGTCCGGACCTGGACAGATCCACGTATCGCGCCACAGACCGATTTCTCAACCTCTCGGCTGAAGAGACGTTCCTGTCAGATGCCCAACTGCCGAGTGGACGGCGGCAATAGAGGCGGCATCACTCCGGCGAAGAGGTCAGGCGGCCTCAATGTGTAATTTTCTCGACTTCGAAGGTGAACTTGACCTGCATTACCGGGCCGGCTTCGTCCCTGACCGCTATCGCCATGCGATGCTTAGCTGTGCGCGCGGCGCGGTGCACCGCTTCTCGGGCCATATCCGCTAGAGACTTGGCGGCTTCGGCCTGCACAGCGTGCATGTCCGAAAGTTCCAGTCCCTCTTCATCGACGGCAACCCCATCCCCCTCATGCAGATCGAAATAATAGCGCGGCATCGCTTAGCATTCCTGTTGCTGCTCGGGCTAAGCGGAAAGGGGCAATGCGTTCCTAAAACTCGGCCGGTGCCGAGGCTCCTAACGGACCAGCAAATCCTCGCCCGGCGTCAGCAGCCGCACATAGGTCCCGCTTTCGTGCAGCTCGATCCAGCCGCGCTGAATCGCGAACCGCAGACCAGCGCCGAACTCGCTGCCCTTGCCGCTGAGCGCGAACAGGAACGGCGCGTTAATCTTTTCGATATGGATGCGGCCGTTGATGGCCTGAATGCTCGCCGTCAGCTCGACGAGCCTGCGCGCGGCCGCGGCCGGATCGGCGTACGGGCGTGCCTCGACGTGCTTCATGCTGCAGCCTGTTTAATGTCGATTGGATAGCTCTCCAATAACCTGATTCCCTCGCCAGCCTAACGCTCTTCGTACGCCTGGCCCCGTCTCGCAAGAGCCGTGTTCGACCCCGATCAACTGGACGGTTAGCCAGCGTCCATGTCGGCTTTGGTGACGTATATCCGAGGTGGTCGAGGAGCTTGTTCAACTTCACTTCGATCGTGTGATTCTGCCAGAACAATACAGAACCAATGATGGCGATGAAGACTGCCGGTACACTTTCTGATAGGCGCCAGGCCGACTGCAGCGCAAGTGGCGGCAACTCGGTTGTGTCTGAGCAGCCTTTCGCCCGCTTTGCGCTACAAGCAGCCCCCTCGCAACTCTGAAGGGCGCGCACAGAAAAGGCGCGGAGCGCTGTGAAGCGACGCTCGAAAACAAGGGTCTGGCCGTACTGATCGCAGATTGCATTCTGAGCCTGCCACAATGGCGAGGGCATCAGTTCCTGCATTATCGCGCCCCGCGCAAGCGTCGACGCCCATCCGCGACCTTGAGACCAGGCTCGCCTTCGCGCTTGCGCATGAAATAGCAATCGACCGGCAATCGCTTCCCGTCCTCCTCGAACGCGATGTTCTGAAATGCCTTCTCTATCAGGGGGTCGGCGCGCTCGGAGGACTCGAAGATAACCGCCGTTGAACGAAACCTTGTCTAACGGGCGATGTCGGCAATACGCTTGTTGAGGACCATCGCGACAGTCTCGATTGCGCTCAACTCATCGGCAAACGCTGTCTCGACCGAAACGATAGCCCCAAGCCGGGCAAAGCACCTGAACGCCTTGACCAACCTCGACAACATCCGGCGCGTGATGGTGAGCAGGTGGCTGCACTATTAATTGCAGATACCCGCAACCTACCTGATGTTGTCCCCAGCAAAGAGGATGGGCAAAGATCGTCGAGCTGTGTCTCGCTTTCCTCGCTACAAGGCGAAGTACAAGCGGAGCCTCAATTCAACCTGCCGCTCTGAACCGAGCCTACTCCGAGGCTTTCGAATAGAGAGCGCGGCAAGCCTCCTGTTCTTTCCGATTGAGCTCCGCGACGTAGGCTTTCAGTTCCCGGTTGTCGTCGACGGCAAAGAAGCGCAGCGGCAGCGGGATCGGCTGCCCCTGCACCACGACCGGATCGGCTGTGTCATCGGGCAATTTTCTTGCCGTGATCGAGCGGTGCGTGACGCGGATTGGGATAGGGCGTCACATCCACGAGTTCTCCTTCAGGCGATACCCACACGGCATGATGGGTCAGGTAAACGTAGAGCGGGAGCCCCTCGATCTTCTGGGCGAAGCGGTGGTGGATGGTAACGTGGCGTGATGGCTGGCCCAACTCCGCAGCATTTCGTCGGGAATTTCCTGAACGAGATGGGCATCGTGGCCTATGAGACCGTTTGTCCGCGCCAGCTTCTCACCAGTTTCGTGCTCGCGGCGCAAATGCCATGCGAGGAAAACCACCGTATAGGCTTGAGCAACCGCGTATCAAGGTTCGTTTGCCGATGGCATCGCGATCGTTGGCTGGTCCAGCCGGGCGATCGAGAATCACGCGCTCGCACTCCAGCGCCGCATCGAAATACTTCCATCCCTGCTGTGCTATAGCGGGCTGCGGGTACAGATCGCGGCGTGGCTGAAATTTACCCATGCGACCCATTTGATCGCTACGCTGATCGCACCTTTGCCCGTGCATACGAGGATGTCGCCCGGCAGGATTTTCTCTGTGCGAAACGCAAAACACTCCCGAATTCTGTCGGTCGCAATGTAACTCCTCGACGAACGCTGTCCAGCGCCTTATCCTTCATGGACCTGTAGAAGGCGCTTAGGGGATATGAGGGATGCCATCGCGCCATGAGCTCACATCGACGGAGTAGTTGGTGTCGCTGAATGCCATATTGAGCGGATCGTCCAGCGAGACTTGAATGTCGCAATAGAATGGAAACGACAAATCGGCTTCGGCTCCGTCACCACGACGCAGGTCCGAATTTGATCCCCATTGAAGACCAATCGCGACGCCAAGGCCGGCAAATTAGGTGTGCGCAACGCGGTGAAGACGGCGCGTAACAAGATCAATGAGTTCGTGCGCGAGGTGGTGAAGGATCAGAACGTTGATCCGAGCCACGGCTGGCGGCATCGCTTCAAGACTGTCGGCATTGATCAGGCGTCGAGATGCGCGTGCTGGACGCTCTTCAGGGGCAGGCGCCTCGCAGTGTCTCGGAGGGTTACGGAGACGTGACCATCAAGGCGAAAGCGAGCGCTATCGCAAAGTTTCCAACCGTCGACGTCGCATAAGGCGCTGTTGCCGGACAGAAACGCTGCAGCCTGAAAGGTCTGCTAAGGGTCCAGATGGATACTTTGAATGAATGGAAGAGGCGGGCCTCACTCCTTCTGTCCGTTCTCTAGGAATGAGCCCGACTTAGGCGTAGCTTGCAAAACCTCCTCAGATTTCGCCAAAACTTTCTTGGCGAAAGCAATGGCCTTGCGGGCGTGTTCTATTTGTTTGCGATGTAGTCAGGGGGCCGATAAATGATCATCGGGAACCAACATCAGTTCCGGGATTTCGCGAAAAATGCTCCGGAGTTCCCTTCTCCGTAACGCTTCTTCACATTCCGCCATGATTTCGCGGCGTTGTCTGATCACCTCGCGACTCCGAGCGATAGCCTGGTCGGATGCCTCGAACAAACGCAGAGTTTCATCGCTGAATCTGTCGGCCATTTGATGCTCCTACCATGCAGGCGGGAGCGTGGCGTATCTCTCAGCCACCGACGCCTACGGGCAAAGCCTCGGCCGGTGATGGCAGGACAATAAGCTGGCTGTCAGATAGTTGCTAACAATTATTTCGGTGGTTGTAAGCCAGGCGATCTCAACCAATCGCTAACGTGAGAGGCTGTCTCGGCTTGCCGGGCCCTGCGGAGCGCTTCTTCGCGTACAGGCCCATGAGGAAGTAATTCGGCTTCTTCGCGGAGACGCCTAGCTTCATCGTCAAGGCGCACTTCGAGAGATAGGGTTTGTTTAAATCGACGGCGCTTCTGCATGACGCTACCTCGGGTCCTAACCGCGGGATTCGGAATTCCGATTCCTAATATGCCGGTTGGCGCTCGTCTGTTCCAAAGTGAACATTAATAATCAGGCCCCTCCCACATCAACCTAAAGCCGCCGCGCTCCGAAACGGGCCACTGCCCACCGAAGCGGCCGAAATTGGCCATTCTGCAGGCCGAACCAATGGGGCTAGACCAAGCTAGTTGGCCGTACCGACGGCAAAACGGCTAGCGGCGGGCGCGGTCCCAGACCTCAATTGCAAGGCCGTCCACATACCGCTGGCTTTCGGCGATAGCGGCGTCGTCATCTTCGCAGCTGGCGATCACGGGAACTCCCTGAATATGCCCTGCTAGTCCACGCGGTAGAAGCGATATACGGTCGATTTTCTACTCACCGTTCCGTTTGTTGCAACCACATTTGTGGCAAATCAGGCCACTGCGCTCGGAAACACCCCACCAAAGCTATTGGAACATGCCCGCAACGTATCCGCTCTGTCCCTCAAAAATCGAACTCGTTCGATCCTCTAGTCATCTGGAACGCAAGTTCGTCACATTAGTTGATAGCTCGAATCTCTGCAGAGGAGAGTGCGAGTGGCGAATGCAGGTGAGCGAGGCCGGCCGAT
>NZ_JADPKR010000051.1 GCF_023074055.1 Bradyrhizobium sp. 141 | reverse complement strand
GCCTCGTCAATCTTCCAGAGTCGAAAATCCTTGCTCATAGCCCCGCAAAGAATCAGACTCGCCCCAGCTTGACCAGCGACTACTTGGACAGGCTCCTAGTACAGGAAACATTGCTCGCCGTCAGAAACAAAACCCGCTTCGTTTCATGGGCAGGACACAGATTGCCCTTACGATCTACAACGTGAAACGCGAGGCCGTTCCACGGAGGTTGATTACCACAACCCTTTTAGCGAAGATTGTCTTGTCATAGGCTCAATGCGTGTCGGGACCTGGGGACGCAGAGCACCCTTAACCCCGTTGCGGTCGCGTCCGCGTGAGCGGGATGGAGCCCGAGTAAGTTAGCTTTAGCTCAGATGAGTTGTCCCCGTTATTATCCGTGACCAGCGGATGGCGGAGCTTTGTCCAAGGAGGCGAGTGATGAGAGCACGAACATGAGCAATACGACCACGCTCTATAGCGTAAGCGTAGCGCCGCGGCCGTTCAGATTGTTTGTGCGCGGTCTTGGGAGCACCGTTAGAAGAGTCATCTTCTGCAAGGGTGCTCACAATGGACGACCATTCGGACGACATAAGACGACCGTCGCCGCGTATCGAGGTGTATACTGGCGCAGGTCGAAAGCGCTGGCCGGAGGATTTGAAGGCACAGATTGCCGCGGAAAGCTTCGAGCCGGGCGCGATTGTCACAGATGTCGCCCGCCGCCATGGCTGCCGGCCCCAGCAGGTGCATGACTGGCGGCGTCGAGCGCGTTTGGGCCAGTTGGTGCTGCCGGCTTCGGCGGATACCTTATCGTTTGTGCCTTTGGTGTCGGAATCGTCGCTACCTGCGGCTGCGGAGCCCTCCGTATCGGGGGAAGCAGCTGTTGTTATGGTCGAGTTCCAGGGTGCACGTGTAGAGGTACGCGGGACGCCTGGCCTTGGGGTGCTAAGTGACGTGTTCACGGCTCTGCGACGGACACGTTCATGCTGACGCCACCCGCGGGCCTCACGATTTACGTTGCGACCCAACCTGTGGACTTCAGAAATTATGCGGAGCCCACGATTATGCGGAGTGCGCGGCGGGAAGTTGGTGCCCGCCGCGGTCTTCTCGCATATCTCACTCTGCATAATTCGGCTTGCGTCCGGCCGCATTCAGCATGGCCAGGAGCTTGTCGGGCGCCCGGAAGCGGCCGGGCGTCAGCATCGGCGGCGACATGGCGGCGAGCGCTTCGAGCTTCTCCGTCGGATCGGCGCGAAGGTAGACCTCGGTGCTTTGCAGGCTGGCGTGTCCGAGCCACAGCGAGACTTTCCGGACGTCCCGAGTCGCCTGAAGCGTATGCATGGCGCAGGTATGGCGCAGTACGTGCGGACTGACGCCTTTGCCGGCGATCGACGGCGCCTTGCGAGCGGCGGTGGCGACATGCTTGCTCAGGATGTATTCAAAGCCCGAGCGGGTCATCGCCTGGGCACGGGCGTTGCAGAACAGCTCAGGAGCGCCGCTGATTGGGCGCACTTTGAGCCAAGCCTTCACAGCTGCAGCCGTCTCCTTCCAGAGCGGCAAGACACGTTCACGACGGCCCTTGCCCATGATGTGCACGCTGGACATGGTCTGGCGGTCGATCTGATCGAGCCGGAGGCCGACCAGCTCCGACACGCGCATGCCTGCGGCGAAGGCCAGATGCAGCATGGCGCGATCACGGATGCCGGACACGGTGCTCGCGTCTGGCGCGTCTAACAGAGCCTGCAGCTCGTCACGGGTGAGATAGCCGACGAGCGCCTGATCGGTCTTCTTCATCGGGATCGCATGGATCCGACGTGATTGGTCGAGGCAGGATGGCACCCTGTATTCCAGATAACGGAAGAACGAGTTGATCGCAGCGAGCCGGGCATTGCGAGTTCGCGCCGAGTTGCCACGCTGCTTCTCTAGATGCTCCAGGAATGCCAAGATCAGCGGCGCGTCGAGCCGTTCGATCTCGATCTTCGATGGCTTGAGCTTGAGCCGGCCGGCGGCAAATTGGAGCAACAGCTGGAAGCTCTGGGCATACGCCTCGCAGGTATGCTGGCTCGCCCTGCGTTCTTTGGGCAGGTGCTCGCGCAGGAAGCTGCTCAGGTAGGGGGCGAGCGCGGTCATGCGGCGCCTCCAATGAGCAATGCCTCGCCGGCCTCGGCGATCTGGCCCATTAGGGTCGGCGTCGCCTGCAAGTACCAATAGGTGTCGGTCACGTGGGCATGGCCGAGGTAGGTGCTGAGCGCCACGATATGGCGGGCGACCGCAGCACGATCGTGCCGGCACTGCTCCAGCGAGCGGACCGCGAAGGTGTGGCGCAGATCGTGGATGCGCGGATCTCGCCCCGCGTACGCGCCCCTGAGATTGGTACTATCGAGGAGTTGCAGGAAGATGCGTCGCACGGTGTTGTAGGGCAGCGACCGTCCGGCAACCGATACGAAGAGAGCACGATCTGTGGTGGTCAGCGACCGCCGGGCGACCAGATATCTGTCGAGCGCCAGCCGAGCTGTTGCGTGAAGCGGCAACAGCCGGCTCTTCTGGAACTTGGTCTGTCGGACGACGAGCCCATCGGCAGTCACATCGTCGATCTGCAGCGCCAATGCTTCCGCGATCCGCATGCCGGTAGCGGTGAGCAGGCCGAGGAGCGTTACATACATGGTCGGTCTGATCGAGCCTACCGGCCGGAGTGCCGCCACAGCGCGAAGCAATCGTGCGATCTCGTCCGCACTATAGATATACGGCGGTCGCCGCTTGACGACAGCGTGGCCGAGTGCATCCGCCGCCGGAACCTGATGGCGCGGATTCTCGGCGTGCATCGCCAGCGCGAACCGCCGCACGGTAAGCAACCGATTGCGGCGCTGCTCCGGTGACGGCGCTCGTGCGGCCCATGCCAGGACCCGGGCACTTCTGATGTGCCGGTCGCCGCGCTCCTCGGCGAAGCCGACGTAGCCCCTCAGCAGGATTTGCTGGACACGGAACTTGAACCCCAGCGATCGCTGCTGGTCCACATATTTGGCCAGATATTGACTCAGCATCACGCATCTCCCGGCCAGGGCTGCGTGATCTGCAGCAACATCGTCACGTCGACTTTGGCATAGTGCGCGGTCATGTCAGGCGAACGGTGGCGGAGCACGGCACCAACCGTGTCGAGCGTCGCGCCGCCCCGCAGCATGGCCGTCGCGGCCGAGTGTCGAAGCAGGTTGGCCCCATTCGACGGAGCGGTGATGCCGGCCTTTCGTATTGCACAACGCACAACGTCAGAGACTGCGCTCGACCTCGTCAGTGGCCGGATTGGTGCATTCGACATGAAGAAGATTCGACCACCGACGACGTGCGGCCGGGCTTGATCCAGATAAGCGAGCAAGGCATCACCGGCGTCTTGCGGCAATGGTAATCTCGTTTCCCGGCGCCCCTTGCCACGAACCGATAGCGTCGCTTGTTGCCAATCAATATCGGTGAGACGAAGAGAAAGAATGTCGCCGGCCCGCAAACCCAGTCGCGCCAACAGCAGCAGGATCGCCCGATCACGCACGCCAGTCGCCGTGGTCTGATCGCACGTTGCAATCAACATCTCGACATCTGACGAGCGGATGTATTGCGGCAGCGACGACAGTCGCCACTGCGGAATGATTGGCACAGCCCGATCGAGTCCCGCTCGGCACAAACCCCGCGCGCTGAGGAACCGCAAATATCCTCTCAGCGCCATCGTCATCGTCTTGACATAGGCGAGCGAGACCCGTTTCGTCTCTGCAATGATCACGTCGCGAATGAGCTGGGCCTTCCAACTTCGCGGCCTGATGCCAAGCGCCGGGAGCAGCCGCATGACCATGCGACCGTGCCGATCTATTGTCAGCTCTGTGACGCCGCGATGCTGTCGCAGCCAATCCTGGAACTCGACCACCCGCCGGTCGAGCGTTGGTAATGCGAGCTTCGGCGTGCGCTGGACGATCCCGCGCTCGCCGAGAAAGTCGACGAACCGGCGCACCCGCCTCACGTACTTCTCGGACACGTCCTTCTCGCGACGGATGCCGGGGCATCGACAGCGATGCCGCGCGAACCGATCGGTGACGCCATCATCGATGTCGGCGACTGCAATCTTGGCCAGCGTCAGCCATTGCGCGAGATGACGGGCTGCGGCGTCATAGCCGCTCACCGTCAAGCTCGTATGCCCCAACACCGTCAGGTGTCGTGCGAACTCCGTCACCAGCGGGGCGAGATCGCCTGCGTCCATGCAGCGCTGCCCGTGGCAGTGATTCTCACTCGACTTGGCCATTCCTTATCTCCCTCTCGTTGCCATCAAGGCAGGAAGGGAGGCCTCAGATTATGCGGAGTGAGGAAGAGGGCACCAGGAACTAAACTGTTGATAACGAAGCGGGTCTCGGATTGAGCGGCCGCGCACTCCGCATAATCGTAGGCTCCGCATAATGAAGAGCGTTTTTAGCTCAGCGGCGCGGCCACGGCGGTGCGGTTGAACACAAGTGTGCGACCCGCGCTGGTGGGCTAAAAACGTGTTGGACTAAACCGCCGGGCACGGCAGCGCCACAGCTATGGGGATTGTAACGCGGCCAAGAGTTGCAAGGGACCGCAAACGCGGTCGCGAATGGTGAGGACAGGAGACTTGAGCGGACGCGATGACGCATCGGAGGTACTGATCACGAGCAAAGAGCAACAGAATTGCCTTGGAAATGCGATGTGAAGCCCCACGGGGCGAAATTGCCCGTTCGCGAGATCGCGCAGGGTTGGCCGAGACATGATGGTGAGTAGTCGTTGACGGTCATGAAGTGTCCATGATTGGCGCACGATGGGCGGCGCATTCGAAAGTTTCGATGACCACCATGGTACCACAGCGACACAGCGGGCATGTCTTCAGGGAAACGCCCGTGAGTACCTCATATCGATCTCTGTAATCCATGCTGCGGGTGGCCGTTGACGGCGACATTTGCATGAGCTGCCGGCACAGAGCGAGCTTCTCTGCGCGGTAGCGATTGGCCAAGAAGCCGAAATACCGAATACGTTGAAACCCGTCGGGAAGTACGTGAAGCAGGATCCGACGGATGAATTCGTCAGCGCCAAGCGTCATCGTCTTTTGACGGTGGCCATTGCGATAATCTTTCCAGCGAAACTGAACCTTGCCGTCGTCGATATC
>NZ_JADPKR010000073.1 GCF_023074055.1 Bradyrhizobium sp. 141 | reverse complement strand
CTGGCTGAATCAGTTGGATGACGTTATCGTTGGACACGGCATATCGCTCCTTCGGTGGAGAAGTGGAGGCGTCAAGCACCCCCACGATATGCCGCCTTCTCGATTCCCGCCGTCACCAACTTTGGGCGATAGCTCGAGTCTTCGAGATGAAGTTGGACGCTCGAACCAAGCTGACCGAAAAGGTGTCGAACGTGAACTCTCGGATTGTGATCATTTCTGGGAGTTTCAGCTCTCCTGTCCACTGAGCAACGGAAACGGCAGCTTTGCTGGTGAAAGCGTTACGCGTGACATGCGGAATGACGCTGAGTCTTTGCCAATGAAGTTGCATCACAGGCTTGCGAAACTCGGCGAAACACCTTCCGGATATCTCGACCGAATCCGCTTCGACGCTTCAACTCGGACGTAAGCCATCGTCTCTTGGGCATCTAGACTGTCAGTGCTACAGGCCCATCACGACAAAGGCGTTTCCGCCGTCTGCGTGAACGCATTCGTCTTGTCAGGCAAGCGCCTTCCTGATGACGCTGCGAATCCCTCGCTGTATGCTCCGCACGATCTCGTCATGGATGGTTGTGCGTCCGCGCCGCAAGGAATGCATCCGCTGATTTATCTGTTATCCTAACTACGTTCTACACAGTAAGGGGCATCCACCCGTATTCGTAGCTATCGCCTCAGGTAGCTATTAAGACCTCGCAGGATAGCCTATATTGCTCGCGAATGTCGAATGTGAAGTGTTGGCTGGAAGAAATGTTCAATAAAAGACCCGAGTTTTATAGAGAAGTCGCAGGCCCCGTCGAGCCCAGCTATGTGCTGGCTCAGCGGAGGAGATACGCAATGGCCGGAGGGCGTTTAGTTGCGATGATGCTACCTCCATTTGGTGAAGCCTTAGTGGCGGCTCAACCGACAATAAGGGCTGCGCGGACAACGGCGAGCGCCCTACGCGGACGATGACGGCTCCGCGCTCCGCTTCTTGGATGTTAGGATTAGCGGGGTGCTGAAGAAGTTCGTGTGAGGAATGTCAATGTTGGCGAGGGCAAGAAAGCCATCTATATGCGGTGACCGGCGCACGTGCGATATTCGCTGTCGTGCTGCCTCACTTTCTCCTCGAACAGACGCCTTGAGCACGTTCGATACCGGATTGTCCGCCGAATGCCCGACAACCAGCAGAACAGAAGATTGCAGTCGGGTTGCTCCATCAACGGCCACTCCAGCGCAACGTATAGAGCGATTTCAACAGCAGCGCCTGGAACAATCGCTCCGGCAGAATCATGCCCGGCGATCGCCGCCGTACAGCTTTTTGAAGTGCCGCGACAGTCCGGCAGCGCCTCGTGGGTGAGCGTATCGCGACAGCTGATGATCCGCTGGAGTACGCCGCTCCAACTACAATATCTCAAAATCATCCCGTCGGCCGATCTTCCCCGCGCGTCGCGTGGTCTAATCCAGTTGAGAGATGCACAGAACCACACTCTAACAATCACGAAGAACGATTTTGTGAAGCCCTTTACGAACGGGCTTGAGGGCCCATGTCTACCCCCTCAGTGGTGAACACAATGAAAGAAACGGTCAATGTTCAGAAGCAGGAAGGCATACACAACATGGTCGACAAGGTCTTGGATCGCAGCAACGCCATGTATGTCAAAACTGTGCCACGAAAAGGCCGCGGTGTATTTGCAAATATCCCATTCAAGGTCGGAGAGTTAATTGATCGCGCTCCAACGTGGGGATTTGATGATAAGCAAGCCAAGCTGCTAGATCGTACCGGAGTCTTCGAGTACTACTTCGTGCGGCATGATCCTGATCTCAAAGGCGCCCCTCCGACAGGCTACGTCGTCTTCGGATTGATATCGATAGTGAACCACTCTTTTAACCCGAATGCACAAATAATGTGGACCGATGCAGCGTCCGGGGCGTGGGTGAGCATTGTGGCAATAAAGGACATAAAGGTGGATGAGGAAATAACACACCGGTACGTGAATATTGGCGCTTATCCTCACACCATCAATTTCATCGACTGAAGTACAAAGATCGTCGACTGAATCGATCTATGTAGACGTATAATTCTCGGCTATACAAAGATCGAGTCTCCGCTCTTATCTTCCGCTTCCACGACTTCTTTGCTTCCTAAAGGGCGCGTGGCTCACGAAGGCGAGTGGGCGGCAGCTCGTCCCGACTGCTGGACACGCTTAATCGTGCTCTTTGAAGCGGCGTCATTTGGAAACGAACACTGACGGGATGCTAGGCCGCTAGCCGCATCCGTATGATGTGTTTCGGGTCATGATATCGAGAGGTCGATCGTGTGGGTAACGGGACGGCATGGCCCTGCAGCTGCCGGCGGACCTTGTCAGCGATCCTTCTGGGTGGTCACCCTAAGGACCCCAATCTTGAGATGAGAGAGGCCTGTTCCTTCTCTTCGAGCCCTCACTGAAAGTCCATAGGCTCGCGCAAGTGATGCGGGCCTTCGTTGACCGTGACTTGCTTCATCCTTTCGTTGATTCCTCTTGCAACGCGGGCGTGGTCCATAGATCCGCGTCAAGGCCCCGAGCTTCCGGTGGCGTGTTCGTGCTGCACACCAGCGCGATGCCCGACACCCCGTACAGCGGTCACACCTTGCGGGACGGCATTGACCAGCGAGACACTCACGTGCTGCCCGATCTAGCGTGCCCGTGTCGACAACGGATGCCGCGCCCACATTCCCTCGCGTCTTCATCTCCGGCCAGAAGCGCGGCGTCTTTGGTGTCATCAAGCGCGAACTGCGCCGCTGCTCCGCTATCGGGCCCATCATCGGACACATGATGGTCGGAGGACGTGGCCGCTGCTAGCTCGAAAGGTCGCGCCGGCGATGCTGCTAACCTCGTCCTCTCCGCCGTCGGCCAGAACGTCCCCCGCGTCCTGGCCTGGCTCAGAGAACTCTTGGGCCTTCTCCTGCGAGTGCTATGGCGAACGCCCCTGTTCAATCCGACTTCTGGACGACGTTTTACGCTCGCGTAAGACCGGGGTGGTCCCAATTTTGTCCGGCGCAGGTTCTACTTCTCAACTTCTCCTCAGCTGAGGCCGCTGATCGCCACTAGGGTCAATTTCATGTCGGTTCAGCTCGTGCCGAAGGAGCTGCCCAGGGCCCGAGATGCCGCAGCGGCTTTACTGCATCCGAATGATCTTGCGTGCACAAAACCTGCGCTTGGGTCGCGATCAATACGATTTGGCTCAATCAATTCGTGATAACCCCCTCCCAAATTGAGTAAAAGAGGATCGATGAAGGTCTTGGTGCCGGTAAAGCGGGTGGTCGATTACAACGTCAAGGTCCGCGTCAAGAGCGATGGATCGGGCGTTGAACTCGCCAACGTCAAGATGTCGATGAACCCGTTCGACGAAATCGCGGTCGAGGAAGCGCTGCGCCTGAAAGAAGCCGGCAAGGCCACCGAGGTCGTGGTGGTCTCCATTGGACCGGCGCAGGCGTCGGAGACGATCCGCACCGGTCTCGCCATGGGCGCCGACCGCGGCATCCTGGTGAAGGCTGACGGCATCGTCGAGCCGCTCGCTGTCGCCAAGATCCTGAAGAAGATCGCTGAAGAAGAGCAGCCTGGCCTGATCATTCTGGGCAAGCAGGCGATCGACGACGACAGCAATCAGACCGGCCAGATGCTGGCCGCGCTGCTCGGCTGGTCGCAGGCGACATTCGCCTCGAAGCTCGAGGTCGAAGGTTCTGACTTCAAGGTCACCCGTGAAGTCGATGGTGGCTTGCAGACCGTGAAGCTGAAGGGACCGGCGATCGTCACCACCGATCTTCGCCTCAACGAGCCGCGCTATGCGTCGCTGCCCAACATCATGAAGGCCAAGAAGAAGCCGATCGCGGACAAGACCGTCGCCGACTATGGCGTCGACGTCACCGCGCGCCTCGAAGTTCTGAAGACGACGGAGCCCGCGGGCCGCAAGGCCGGCGTCAAGGTCAAGGACGTCGCCGAGCTGGTGTCGAAGCTCAAGAACGAAGCCGGGGTGCTCTGATGACGACGCTGTTGATTGCCGAACACGAACACGAGGTCCTCAAGGACTCCACCAACAAGGCGCTCACCGCGGCCTCCCAGCTCGGTGGCGACGTTCACGTGCTGGTCGCCGGCGGCGGGGAGGGCACCAAGGCTGCGGCTGAGGCTGCCTCCAAGCTCACCGGCGTCGCCAAGGTGCTGGTCGCCGAAGGCGAAGCCTACGCGCACGATCTCGCCGAGCCGCTGGCCGCGCTGATCGTCTCGCTGGCCCCGTCATATGACGCGATCGTCGCGCCCGCGACCTCGCGCTTCAAGAACGTGATGCCGCGCGTGGCCGCCCTGCTCGACGTCATGCAGGTCTCGGAGATCATCAAGGTCGTCGCCCCCGACACCTATGAGCGTCCGATCTATGCCGGCAACGCCATCCAGACGGTGAAGTCGAAGGACGCCAAGAAGGTCATCACGGTCCGTACCTCGACCTTCGCGGCGGCTGCCGACGGTGGCAGCGCGCCGGTCGAGAGCGTCGCGGCTGCGGCCGATCCGGGCCTGTCGTCCTTCGTCGGCGAGGAAGTTGCCAAAAGCGACCGTCCCGAGCTGACCTCGGCCAAGATCATCGTCTCCGGTGGCCGCGCCATGCAGAGCCGCGAGAATTTCGCAAAATACATCGAGCCGCTCGCCGATAAGCTCGGCGCCGGTGTCGGTGCCTCGCGCGCGGCGGTCGACGCCGGCTATGCGCCGAACGACTGGCAGGTCGGCCAGACCGGCAAGGTCGTGGCCCCCGAGCTCTATGTCGCGGTCGGCATCTCCGGCGCGATCCAGCATCTGGCCGGCATGAAGGATTCCAAGGTGATCGTCGCGATCAACAAGGACGAGGACGCGCCGATCTTCCAGGTCGCCGATTATGGCCTGGTCGCCGACCTCTACCAGGCGGTTCCTGAACTGACGGCCGAACTCGCCAAGCTCGGCAAGTAAAACGCGTTCAAAACACCGGCCGGAGGTATAAACTCCGGCCGGTGTTTTTTTTATGTGTTTTCTTTGGTGTGGGGCACGCGACGGCTCGGCTTGGTGCTGCGTCATCGATGCCTTGCAACCATTCCTTCCGAATCCTCCTTCCTCCTACGCAGTAGTGCGAACGCTCTAGGAAAATTTGTTGGTGCGATCGACGGCGACGTAGAGGTAGAGCTTGCCTTCAGCGGCCTGCAAGTCAGCGATATCGACGTGGAAATAACCGATCTGATAAGCCTTGAACTTTGTCTTCGCAGGCTTGCTGCCTTCAACCTCGGCAATCAGTTGACGCCGTGGCGCTGGAGACAGCGATGCAGGGATGATCGCGTCAGATGCAGGATGGTCGGCTGGGGCGCATAGAGCCAACCGTCGAGCGGCAATAGCGTATGCCGCCGGAAAGCGTCGATGATCGCCTCCTCCGCGATGGAAGCAAAGTCGATTTTCTGCCTTCGGGCCTGTCTGGAGTTCGGCGACGGTCTCGCGCTCCCTCCACTTCGCGACGGTCTTTTGGTTGCCCCCATAGGGCGAGTGCTCTCAGGCTCTCTTGAACATTTTGTATTGCTCGACGGACTGCCTCCGTCGTGGTGGCGCAGCCGTGTAAAACTTGTCCCACAGCGCATCCTTCGAAATGGTGTGAATAAGAATGCACCATCAAAGGCTGCGACTAAACACCTAGGAGCCTGTCTGAGTAATCTGATTTTTCTCGACGAAGCACAAGCATCGTGATTCAAACGATGGATGAGCAAGACATTTCGTCCGTGGGACGTTGAT
>NZ_JADPKR010000077.1 GCF_023074055.1 Bradyrhizobium sp. 141 | reverse complement strand
CCGCCGGGGAGCGGCCAGGACGGGGTGACAGATGGCGTGTCTGGGTCGTCCTGACCGATCCAGCGAGGTCATGCCGGACAAAGCCGCGCCGGCCTTCAAGAGAGCGATCGTCGCGCCGCGTCCAGCACCACTCAGAGCAAGAGTGCTCGACGGAGGACGCCGCAATATGACTCCTGACTCACAAGGATTTCAGAAAAGCCATGAGATCTTTGTCCGCCTTCCATGAGCGAGCGGGTCGTGGCTGGCCGACTTCGCAGAGAGCTACGGCGTTGGCTTTCAGCGTGAGGTCTATTTCGGCATAGATGTTGGTGGTGCTGATCGAGACATGCCCCAGCCAGGCGCGGATAGTATTGATGTCCACGCCAGCGAGAACCAGGTGGCAGGCCGTCGTATGCCGGATCACATGCGGGGTTATCATTCTACCCGCCAGTTCCGGCACCCGGGCCGCGCAACGTTCGATGAGCCGATAAACCCCGAAGCGGGTAAAGGGTGTTCCGAGCCTGCTGATGAATACGGCGTCTTCGCCTGCGCGGCCGGTGCTCTCGTCGGCCAAAACGCGTTCGGTTTCCGGCCACAGTGGGCATTGGCGCGTCTTGCCGCCCTTTCCGTGCAGGGTGGCAAGATCGTGACCGCCATTCCCGCGGCCGATTTGCAGATCCCGCACTTTCAGGTGCGTGGCTTCGGATACACGCGCCCCTGTGTTGTAGAGAAAGAGTAGGAGGGCGTATTCGCTTCGGCCCCGCCTGGTCTTGCGGTCGGGCACGGCGAGCATGGCCTCCATTTCCGCCCTGGTCAGCCATCCGACCGATGTCGGCGTGGACTTCTTCGATGCAATAGCCCGGATATGGCCGCACCATTCGACATGCGCTGGATCCCGGCTGCCGATGAAGCGGGCAAACGCCCGGATGGCGGCAAGCCTCTGATTGCGAGTCCGGGCAGAGCAGCCCCGATCTTCCTCGATATGTGCAAGGAACTGCAGCACCAGCACGGAGGTGAGATCGCGCACGGCCAGCCGGTCCACGGGCTTGCGCAGGTTGCGGCTGACGAACGGCAGGAGCAGGCTGAAGGTGTCGCGATAGCTCGTGCGGGTGTTCCGAGCCAAGTTGCGTTCGGTGACGATATGTTCGACCAAGAAGCGCCGGAGCCATGGGCCAAGGGTTACGAGTTCAGACATCCTGATCTCCCTCTGCATAGCGAGCAAAGCGCAGACATGCCTGCTGCAGAAGCTCAGGCGTCATCGACAGATAGACCTTCGTGCCTTCCAGATCGGAATGGCCGAGGTAGGTGGAGAGCACGGGTAACAACCGTTGCACATCCGCTCCCTGACGATACCAGGCAATCAGGCTGTGAACCGCGAAGCTGTGCCGAAGATCGTGCAGGCGCGGGATCTGTCGTCCGCCTGCCTTGCCATGGATTCCGGCGATACGCCGCAGCGCGTCGAATGCTGCCTGAACGGTGCTGCTGGCGAGCCGCGTGCCGTCTCGGTTCGCCACAAGGAAGGAAGTCTCGTCCTGCGCAAGCCCGCCGCGCCGCGGCAGAGGCATGTAGTTGGCCAGCACCATTGCAAGCTGCGGTCCGATCGGAACCAGACGGCTCTTGTAGAACTTCGTGGCGCGTATAGTTAGAACGTTTTCCGCCAGATCGACATCTGCAAGCGTGAGCCGCGTCGCTTCGCTGAAGCGCAATCCGACCGCATATAGCAGGAGAAGCAGGGTCCGGAATGTCACTGCGTCGAGCTGAACCGCACCGCGCCGGCTGATCTTCACGTTCGAAAGATCAAAGAGCCGCCGCAACTCGTCACGCGAGTAGATATATGGCGGCGTCCGGGGCGGCGATTTCGGTTCGCTGTTCGGTAACGGCGAGCGCGTCGCATGGCCACGGCTAATCGCATAGCGCCAGAAGCCGGCAAGGACGTAATACTTGTTCTCGCGATGCCGGGCCAGTGGCCCTTTGCCTGCCAGAAAGGCCAGAACCTGGGTCGTGGTCACCGCGTCGCAGGTGGCATTTCCGTCGGCATATCCGAGGAAGTGACGCAGGAGGTTCGCCCCGGTCGTGAACTTGGCGCCATGGGCCCGTCGCCAGAGGATATATTGCTCGATCGTCTCGCGCAGCGTCATGCCAGACCCTCCAGATCAAGGGCCGCAACCTCGCGGAGGGCTGCGAGATTGACCTTGGCGTAGATCGCGGTCGAGGATGGGTCGCGGTGCCCGAGAAAGTCCCCGATCACCTTCATCGACATGCCCTGATCCAGAAGATGCTGGGCTGCAGCGTGCCGCAAGGCATGTGTGCCCCGTCGGCCGGTGACGACGTCTATTCCTGCGAGACGATCACGGACGATTTTGCCGAGCGTCTTTCTGCCAACCGGTCGAATGGGCGCATGCGATGTGAAGAAGAGGCTGCGCCCGAGACCGGTCGGACGGACTTCCCGTACATAGCGCAGAATGGCATTGCCGACGTCTGGTGAGAGTGGCCAGACATGGGTTCGTCCTGGCTTGGGGCAGCGAACGCGAATGATCTCGTTCTCCCAGTCCAGATCGTCGAGCCGCAAGCCGACAACTTCCCCGGCTCGCAGCCCGTAAGTGACAAACAGCATGAGGATCGCGCGGTCGCGCTTGTCGATCGGGCGATCCCCCTGAACAGAAGCCAGCAGGCGCAGGACATCCTTGCGCCTCAGGCCCTTCGGCACGGTCTCGTCCGCCATGAACCGAGGCGCCATGATCCCCGCAGCCAGCCCGGCTCGGCACCAGCCGCGCGCTTCGGCAAACAGGAAGAATGGCCTCAGACGTTGAGCGTAATCGTGTATCGTTCGGCGGCTCCAGGCCCCCCGCCTGTGCTCTGCCGCAACGGCATCGTCGATGTTGGCCATCTGGACGGCGTCCAGCGGTGTGCCTTTCCCTGCCAGCCAGAAGAAGAAGTGGTCGGCGGCGCGGCAGTAGTCTTGTATGGTCGCCGTGGAAAGGCCGCGCTCCTGGCGCAGCCACTTCTCAAAGATCGCGACCTCTCTGTGATGCGGATGGTGCTCATGTTCGGGTTCATCGAGCCATCCCAAGAAGCGCAGCCATTGGATTCCGCGACGGACAAAGCGTGTTCTCGCCTTGGATGACGCCGACCGGTCACACCTGCGAGCCTTCGGCTGCGACCAGATCGCGGTTACGGCCTCGATCTGCGAAAGGCACACTCTGCCGCCTTCTTTCAGCTTCAGAAGGCGCACCAAGCTCAATTGATCATTGGCGCATTTCCGCAAGGTCGATCGTTTTGCACCTGCCTCTCTTAGATGAATGAGATATCGTTCCCGCTGCTCGACAAGTGGCGCCGCTCGATATCTCTCAGCGGTTCGGGGAAAGAAGATTTCTTCAAACATGATCGTGTCTCCATTTCGATGGAAACGTGATCATGCCGACAACTTCCCGTCGGGAGGTTATGTTGACCGATGGTCATCCCCGCCATCCACACCAAATGACCGTACTGCCGATTGCACAGAGGTTTTGACGAGTTGGAGGAACCACATTGCTGGGTCACACGTCTGGGCATGGTGAGAGTAAGCCTCTGTTTTCGATGGACCGCATGGGGCCACCGGCCGGCGTGACGACTACGTGATTTGATGGGCGCTGTACCTCTGATAGCTGCCGACTTGCCCCAGCGCACAAGTCGGCAGCCCTGGGCCAACAGCGGTCATACGGACAGGCAGCTCACATCAAATCTTCAACATGTGAGTTTCCGCCGCAAGCGCGGTCAAGCTAGCGCCAGCGAGGATCCTTGCAATTGTTTTCCTCTTTAAAGACCGCTTCGACCCGCTCCTTACCCCATATCTTGTTTCCCGCTCTGCGAGGTCTCTCTAAAAAGGCTCGATTCCGATCGGCAAAGTACATGTTTATCGCTGCCTTGCATGCGTCGACGTTTCTATAGTCGCTGTTGTGCAGGATCGCGCGCGCCATTCCGCTGAAGACAGACTCAATTACATTCAGAAATTGAGCTCCAGATGGAAGAGGTATGAGCTCGACTAGAGGCGTCTTGTGACGCGATCTAAATTCATCGCAATTCATTTCATCTACAATTTTATAAAGCAGCTTAGATGCATGCCACGACGCCGAATCCCACGAGACAAAAATGCGCTTTTGATCTCTATATCTTGTGATTAATCGTCTCAGGAGCTTGATCATCTCCTTGGAGTTCTTCTTTTTGGAGTAAAAATGTAAAATCTGATTGGATGACAACTCCAAAGCTGCTGTGCAAATGAGCGAGCCTCTACTTCTTTGCCTCTGGGGAATCGTCCGTATCTGATCGCCAGGAACGAGCGCCGTCCCACCGCGAATTCTTACCGAGAAGGGACCAAATTCGTCGATGGAAAAAAATTTCTCGTCCGACGAGAGACAAGAAAGAGTACTCGTGATCTTACTAAGCTTCTCTCGATAAGTTGGATCGCTGCTCGTTAGCGATTTTTTTGCTTTCTTAAACTTGTAGCCAGCAGCAATGAAATACTCTGATGTCGAACTCCGCGACACGCGCTCTCCATACGTCTTCTCGTATGCCTCTGACAACGCCTGCAAACTCCACGATGCGCGATTAATATCGTAGGCGTTCGGTGTTTCGTGGATGATCTTTATCAAGCGTTCCTTTTTTTCCATAATCAGTATTTGTGTTTTTTCCGACAGCTTGCGTATTCTGTTAACGGGAAGGCCATCGAGGCCGACGCGCTGGTAGGTCGCACACCACTTCTCTACGGTACGCCTCGCGCGACCAATTTTTTGGCATATCTCAGATACTGTATGGCAAGATGAAAGCCCCAGTAGTGCGACGCTTACTTCCCATTTTCGTCGATTGTGCGATCGTTGCCAACGCTTGAACACAGCGCAGTCAGTTGGCGAAACCGTTATTAGCAGCCTCTTTGCTCTCGATATCCGGCCAAGGCCGTGTTCCAATCGCCAAGCAGCGTAAAGAGAGGCGAACTGCGTGTATTTGTAGTCGCATTGATTAGCAACCTCGCGCCATACGTCCAAAATAGATAACCCGTCGATCTCGATTCGAGAGTGGACTGAGGATAGACACGCAAGAAGCCTGAGCTTCCTAAATGATGGAGACGGGTATTTCGTGCGTCGAAATAATGGGTCGAGGCCATTGATGCCTTTATGCTCGTAGATTGTACGCCACCGCCCGACGGTCTGCCTCGCGCGACCAATTTTTTGGCATATCGCAGGGACCTTATGGCCAGATGAAAGGTCCAATAGTGCGACGCCCGCTTCCCATTGTCGTCGATTGTGCGATCGTTGCCAACGCTTGAACACAGCGCGGTCAGTTGGCGAAACCGTTATTAGCTGCCTCTTTGCTCTCGATATCCGGCCAAGGCCGTGTTCCGATCGCCAAGTAGCGTAAAGAGAGGCGAACTGCGTGTATTTGTAGTCGCATTGATTAGCAACCTCGCGCCATACGTCCAATATGGACAACCCGTCGATCTCGATTCGAGAGTGGATTGAGGGTAGACACGCAAGCAGCCTTAATTTTCTGGGTGATGGCGCCTGATGTTTCGAACCAGGGAATAACCTGTCGATGAGCCTTGCGCGAGGCAAGCTGTCTATCTGGGATAACGTCAATGAAGATTGCTTAAAGGCAGTAATATACTTCTTTGCGCTACTTCGTGAGATCCGCAGTTGTTTGGCAGTCTGTGCTTTGTTGAAGTCGTCTGCATCACACCTGTTCAAGAGCTTCCGAATTGTTGACGTGGAAAGCTGAGGCTGCGGCATGAATGGCTCCTTTCAAGGATAAAGATCCTCCCTCCACTCTATCGAATGTGGGTACCAATTCCGTAGGGCCTGCTGGCGTCGTGCTAGAGGAATGGCGCGCAATGCGCCATTTCCATGCGCTCACTCGTGATCGGGGGCTGCATGTCGGTTCGGGATCAAGGGCTGCCTTCCCAAATGCGCTAGCGCCACGGTCGCTCTACCTCGGATAGCTGCCGAGTTACTGCACCGCGCAAGTCGGCAGAGGCGGGCAAAGCCGGCTGTGCGCTCCAGCATCTAATTTCGACTGCAGTCCCCAACATAACCGACAACACGACATAATCTGCCCAATTGCCGGCGGCGGGGAGGCCGTTCGGTTCAAATCGCCCCGGCCTCAGCGAAGAGC
>NZ_JADPKR010000002.1 GCF_023074055.1 Bradyrhizobium sp. 141 | reverse complement strand
ACATCCCTGCCTCCATCGACCTTTGAAAGCAGAGAATCATTCGGCTCACCGTTCGGCAAACGGAAACGCGCCAAATCACATAGATTCACAGCCTCTGAGGTGCGAGGCTTGCGATGCGAAAGCATCGCAAGGTGAGCCTCGAAGGATGAACGGCCGAGCTGCTAGGCGGGCCGTCGCCCTTCGAGGCTCGCTGCGCGAGCGCCTCAGGGTGACGGTGAGAGATTGTCAATCAAGTAGACCGGAAGACAGCCGTGCCTACTTCACCGCCCCGAAGCGGCTGTCGAACGAGTTCGACTGCACCACCGGCGCGGCTCCCATGATCTGCGTGGCTTCGCCCGCGCCGTCCGAGACCGACGGCTTCAGCGCCGGGCGCGTGGCGGCGAGGCGGGTGTCGGGCTTCGCCGGCTCGGCGGGCTTGGCGGCCACAGCCGGCTTCGGCGCATCCTTCGCAGCATCCTTGGACTTGTCATGTCCCGGCACGAATCTCGTCACGGCGGCCTTGAGCCGCGACGCTGCGGTGGGCGGCGTCGGGGCGGTCTGGGCCGGCGCCACGGATGCGGTGGCCTGCGGCGGCGGGGTGGTGGCCGTGGTGTCGGATGAGCCCATGCCCATCTTGCGGCCGAGATTCGAGAAGAAGCCGGATTTCTCTGCCGGAGCTGCCGTGGCGACGCGGGTGTTGGCTGCGGGCGCGCTGACGGCGACCACCGGCTCTTCCTGGGGCGCGGGCGCGGACGCCACCGCGTCGAGATTCGGCTTGGGCGGATTGACGTGGCCGGGAATCGTGCCCGGCGCCTTCGCCATTGCCAACATTTGCAGCGTGGTGCCTTCGGCGCCCTCGGACAGACCGGTCGAGCCTTCCGGAATCTTCGCGGCGAAGATCTTGTTCATGCCGCCGTCGATGCCGGTGTTCATGCGCGCCACCGGCGTGCCCTTGGCGACGAGCTTGGCGTATTCGGCCTCGTCCTTGGCTTGCTTCCCCCGCACGGCGGCGACGACGTCCTCGGGGATCACATAGGCCGGGCACTTTGCCGCGGCGTCGAACACCGGATCGCGCTTCGCATCGGGCGCGCGGGTCGCGTCGAAGACGTACTTCTTCTCGCAGAAATCGACCTTCGGCTCCTGCCGCGTCACCTCGAAATGATCATAGCCTTCCTTGATCATCTTCCAGAACGGCATGTTCGGATTGTTCCGGTGCTTGGCCATGTTCACCGGCGTCATCTTGAACGGGTAGGCCTGCAGCTGGAACGCCTTCTGGCCGCCGAAGAAGGATTCGCGCCCGAGCGAATAGATCTCCGCGATCTGCTCGTCCGTCATCGCGTAGCAGCCGCGCGAGGAGCAGTCGCCATGCACCATCAGCTGTGAGCCGGTGCGGCCCAAAGCCTTGTCGAACGCGTTCGGATAGCCGGTGTTGAAGGAGAGGTAATAGGCCGATTGCGGATTCATCTGGCCCGGATTGATCGAGTAGAAACCTTCCGGCGCCTGGCGGTCGCCTTCGCGCACCTTTGGGCCGAGGTCGCCCGACCAGCGGCAGATCGGATAGGTCTTGAGCAGCGCGAACTGACCGTTGCGGGCCTGCTTCCAGACCTCGAGCTCGGCCTCCTGCTTGAACAGGCGGACCAGGATCGGCGATTGCAGATCCATGTCCTTCTCGACCATCGCGGCGAGAAGCTTTGGTGGCACCGGCTGGTTGGCCTTGGCGTTGGTCGCGAGCGAGACCTGGTCGGTGTCGCAGCCGGCCAGCAGAACGCCAGCCGTCATCAGCGCAACCGAAGCCAAAAGCGCGCGAGCAAGCGAACGAGAAATCAAGATGGACCCCACACCGTGCCGGGCAGAGAGCGCGAACCCCAATTCTTATGGAGCATGATCCGACCGGAGAACCGGACCCGTCGTGACGGGCTTTTTTCAGCTCACGCCCCAGCGCTTGTGCCCTGAAGCCATTGATTAAAATTCTAACCTCTGGGTCATCTGGTCGCAACCCGAGCGGGGATCACGAGCCCGTTGGCCCATCGGCATGGTCAACGAAGACTAAATGGACGCGACTTTGGGCTTTACTTGGGCTTTTCGGCCCAACCCAGACTCAGATCGCTGATTTGGGCAAAAAAAGGGTTAACGCGGGGTTACCGGGGGTTGCTCGAAGGTCTCGTAGGGTGGGCAAAGGCGCATCGCGCCGTGCCCACGATCTGCGTGTGATCGGTGAGAATTCGTGGGCACGTCGCGCAAGAGCGCGCCTTTGCCCACCCTACGGCACCGGAATCGAGGCGAATCAGCCCAGTTTCCGGCCGATATCGAGGAATTTCTGCCGCCGCTGCTTGCGGATGGCATCCCCATCCAGGCCGCGCATCTCGTCAAAGGCCTTGGCGATGGCATCGCCGGTGGTGGCGATCATGGCGGCGGGGTCGCGGTGAGCGCCGCCGACCGGCTCCTTCAGGATGCTGTCAATCACGCCGAAGCGGAGCATGTCCTGAGCCGTGATCTTCATGTTGTTGGCGGCTTCCTGCGCCTTGGTGCCGTCGCGCCAGAGGATCGATGACGCCGCTTCCGGCGAGATTACGCTGTAGATCGCGTGCTCCAGCATCAAGACCTTGTTGGCGGTGGTGATGGCGATGGCGCCACCCGACATGCCCTCGCCGGTGATGATCGCGACGTTCGGCACAGTCAGCGCCAGGCACGCGTCGGTCGAGCGCGCGATCGCCTCGGCCTGGCCCCGCTCCTCGGCGCCGATGCCGGGATAGGCGCCGGCGGAATCGGCGAGCGACAGCACCGGCAGGCCGAACCGCTCGGCCATCTCCATCAGCCGCACGCATTTGCGATAGCCTTCGGGCCGCGCCATGCCGAAATTGTGCCGGATCCGGCTCTCGGTGGAATCGCCCTTTTCCTGGCCCATCACGCAGATCGGCTCGCCGCGGAAGCGGCCGAAGCCGGCGACCAGCGCCTCGTCCTCGCCGAACTTGCGGTCGCCGGCGAGCGGGGTGAATTCGGTGATCAGGCCCTTGATGAAGTCGTTGAAATGCGGCCGCTGCGGATGCCGCGCGACCAGCGTCTTCTGCCACGGCGTCAGGTTCTGATAGAGGTCGGCCAGCGCCTGCGCCGCCTTGTCCTCGATCCGCCCGATCTCATCCGAGATGTCGGTGCCGGAGGCCGCGAGCGTCCTGAGCTCGTCGACCTTGGAGTCGAGCTCGGCGACGGGCTTTTCGAAGTCGAGATAGCTGCGCATCTGGTCTTGCATCAACTCAATATAGGGAGGACGGGGCGAGGCGGCGAAGCGGATTTAGATGTGCAAAGAGAAGTGTAGTTTCTTCAATGGGTTGGCCTGTGTGCTGCGAGCCAGCCCGCCAAATCATGCGAAAGGCCCCGGCTCTTTCTGCGGAGATGTGGCCGAAGTCAAGGCGGTTTGATCGTCGTTCCGGTTGGACGGCTCGTGTCCCGGACGCGCTGCAGCGCTTCTTTAGCGCTGCTTCGCATCGCCGGGAACGCTGCGCCGCGTCCGGGGCATGAGACCTGTTTACTTCTCCGCCAGCGGATGCAGGTCGCGCACCAGGCTCTTCAGCCGTTCCTCGACCACGTGGGTGTAGATCTGCGTCGTGGAAATATCGGTGTGGCCGAGCAGGGTCTGCACGATGCGTAAGTCGGCACCATTGTGCAGGAGGTGGCTGGCAAAGGCGTGGCGCAGCACGTGCGGGGAGACCAGCCGGGCCTGCAGGCCCGAGGCGACCGCGAGCTCCTTCAAGTCGCGGGCAAAATGCTGGCGCGTCAGATGTCCGCTCTCGCCGAACGAGGGGAATAGCCATTTCGAGGCGGCGAGGCCGTTCTTCTTGTCGCCCTTGTTGTCGCCCTTGTTGTCCGTCTTGGCAGCCTCCGTCGCCGCGAGATAATCCGCCATCGCCTGCCGCGAGGCCTCGTTAAGCGGCACCAGGCGCTCCTTGTTGCCCTTGCCGCGCACCACGATCATGCGGGCGTCGCGCTTGGCCGCCGAGCGCGGCAGCGCCACCAGCTCGGAGACGCGCAGGCCCGTGGCGTAGAGCACCTCAAGCAGGCAGTAGAGCCGCAAGCTCCGCAGCCGCTTTGCGGGCGAGGCATCCTCCGCCTCGCTCAATTCCTTGGCGCGGCGGAGCATGCGGTCGACATCGGCGATCGACAGCACCTTCGGCAGGCCGCGGCCGCGCTTGGGGCCGGACAGGATCGCGGCGGGATCCTCGCTGCGGATGCGTTCGTTGAGGAGAAAGCGATAGAGATGCCGCATTGCCGACAGCCGGCGGGCGACGCTGGTGGATTTGAAGCCGCGGCTGTCGAGATCGGCAAGATAGTCGCGCAGTGTTTGCGTCTCCGCGTCCACGAAACTGTGGCCGACGCGGCCTAGAAACTCGGAGAAATCAGTGAGGTCGCGGCGATAGGCGTCGAGCGTATTGGGCCCGGCGCCTTGTTCCGCCGCGAGCATGTCGAGGAACAGGCCGGTGAGCTTGCTATCGGAGGGCTTGGTGCGCATGTCCAGGAGGCTAGCTCCTATTTCTTGAGAAACTCACCAGCAATATCGAGCGGTCGGCACGGAGCCGAAGTCTCATCGAAGCCTTAGGACATGTGGCTGATCGCCGTGGCCTGCGACCAGACCACCATCCACCGCCCGTCGTGGCGTTCGTAAGTATCGGTGTGCCAATAGTCCGAGGGGGCAACCCGGTGCCCACCAAAGACGATCTCGAGCCTCGCGCGATATCGGATCACGGCGTGGTCGTTGTGCTGACGAACGGCGATCGCTCCGGGTTCCCACATGAGATATTTGATCTGCCCGCTCTGGATCGCGCCCAGATATTCGGCCTTGGACAGCGGCATGCCGATCGGCGTGATCAGCTGGAACTCCGGCGCGTGAAGCGGTCCCGCCGCATCCATGTCGCCGGCGACAAGGGCGCGAAGCCGAGCCCGCTCGGTGGTGCGGATGTGCTCGGCTTGCGGTGAGTCCGTCTCGGTCGCATGTACAGTCATTGATTGGTTCTCCGGTTCTGCAAGAGTAAGCAAGGGTCAGCCGGCCTGCGGCACGGCGATCAGGCGATGATCGATCAGGCTCTGTGCGCTGGCGCGGATGCAGTCCTCGTCGGGACGCGGGCTCCAGTTCAGCACGCGACGCGCCTTGGCGGCACTGACGCTGAGGTCGCGATCGAGCTCGTGGACGATCATGCGCGAACGCCCGCTGAACGGCGCCATTGCCCGCACCATCCAGTTCGGCACGTCGCCGCAAGGCAGATGAGCCGCGTAGGCTGGGAAAGATTTCGCCAGCACGGCGGCCAATTCCCGCAGCCAGAAGAAACCTCCAGCAACGATAAAGCGCTCTCTGGAGGCCTCCGGACAGGTCATTGCCCGGATGTGCGCGTCAGCCGCATCGCGCACGTCGACGACCGCAAAGCCGAAGCGCGGCACACGCTTCAACTTGCCGCTCATCATTTGCTGGATCAGCCCGACGGACGTGCCGTATTGCGGGCCGAGCAGCGGGCCGAAGATCATGGCGGGGTTGATGACGGCCAGATCGAGTCCGCTCTTACTGGCAAAGCTCCAGGCGGCCTGCTCGGCCAGCGTCTTCGACCTGTAGTACGGCGTCGCCCGCGCGCTGGTTGGATCAGTCCAGTTGCTTTCGGTGAAGGGGGCTTGGCCATCGCCGTGATTGGTGGCGGCGATCGAGGATGTCAGGACGAGGCGTGCCACATCCGCCTCGTGGGCCGCGCGCAGGACCCGCAGCGCGCCGTCTTTGGCGGTCCTGATCAATTCATTCGCATCGTTCGGTAGCCCTGCCGGAAACGGCGAGGCAGTATGAATGACATAGCGACAGTCCTTCAGCGCCGCGTCCCATCCGCCGTCGGAGCAGAGATCAGCGCGAACGAAATTGAGAGCATCAGCCGCGGCGAGCGCTGGCGCGCCAAGCTGGCTCCGGATGCGGTCACAGGCGGCCAGGTCGCGGACGGTGCCGCGCACGCGATAGCCGCTCGCCAGCAACTGCCTGGCAATATGTCCGCCGAGAAATCCGCCGATACCCGTCACGAGAACCGTGGCGGCCGGGGCGCCAACTTGGGAATGCATGTAACTTCAAGCCTCATCATTTAGACAATTGGACTTGTATTGTCTAAATTGTCTTTGACGTATTGGACAAAGACTGTCAACATGTCTCAATGAAAGACAACGATCACAAACCCGGAGCTATTCTCGACGCGGCATTGCCGGTGTTCGTCCGGCATGGCTTTCGCAAGACGTCGATGGCCGACATCGCGCGCGCGGCGGGCATCTCGCGTGCGGCGCTCTACTTGAGCTTTGGCAGCAAGGAGGAGTTGTTTCGGGCGGGATCAGAGCGCGCGCACGCCAAGACGATGCGAGACGTCGAGGCCGCCCTCGCTGGTCACGGCGACGTTTTCGACCGGATCGAGCTCGCGATTGCGGCGTTCCAGCGCGATCTGGTCATGCCTTTCGCTGGCAGCGCAGATGCGGCGGAGTTGTTCGATACCAACATGGCGTTGGCCCAGGACATCACGCTGGCCACCCGCGCTCGGTTGGTGGCGCTGCTTGCGCGCGCGCTCGCAGATGCGCAGGCAACCGGTGCGATCACCCTGGAGAGTGTGAAGGCCACGCCGACGGACCTTGCCGGAATCATCGTCGCGGCGATGGAAGGCATCAAGGAGGCACAGACCGCAGGTCAGAATCTTCTTGAAGAAACGCGGCTGTTCTTGCGCCTGCTGCGTCAGGCCCTGACCCGAAATCTGCCGGCCGGCTGACGCTCTCAGCCAACGGCTATTTCTTGAGGAATTTATCCGGCGGGATCGTCACCGTCATTTCCCGCGGCTTCGGATTGACGAAGTTCGCCAGCGCGAAGACCACGCCATAGACGATGCCGGCGATCACGGCGACGGCCGTCAGGAAGCGGAACAGGCTGGGCATCGTTCTGGGGTCTCTAGAGGGGTCTTGTATAGGGGGCCGGCGGGCAAATTAACCAATGAAATCATCCAACATGTTCGCCGTTTCGTGGCAAGAGTCCACTGGCGAGGCCCCCTGCGGGGTCGTATAGGTGGCCAAAGCATGCCGCCTTTGGCGGCAGATCGAGCGAGATCCATTCGAGCGAGACAATGTCCGACGCCGCGTTGCCGATACCAGTTTCGTCCGATGCCGACATCCTGTCGGCGTTGGGCGCGCGGTCGATCGTGCTCGTCGGTATGATGGGGGTGGGCAAGTCCACCATCGGCCGTCGCATGGCTCTCAGGCTCAAGCTCCCGTTCGTCGATGCCGACACCGAGATCGAGACGTCGGCCCAGATGACCATCCCGGAGATCTTCGAGCGCCATGGCGAATCGTATTTCCGTGACGGCGAGGCGCGGGTGATCGCGCGGCTGCTCGACGGCGGGCCGGTGGTGCTGGCGACCGGCGGCGGTGCCTTCATGCGCGAGGAGACGCGCGCGCGCATCGCGACAAAGGCGGTGTCGATCTGGCTCAGGGCGGACCATGACGTCATCATGCGCCGCGTGCGCCGCCGCGCCGATCGTCCGCTGCTCCAGACCGCCGATCCCGAAGGAACCGTGACGCGTCTCCTTACCGAGCGCGAGCCGGTCTACAGCCATGCCGACCTCACCATCGCCTCGCGCGACGTGCCGCACGACAGGATAGTCGAGGAGTGCATCGAGGCGCTGCGCGCACATCTTTGCGGCGAACAGTCCGCTCAACCATCTGCCGACGTTGCGAGTGCCACACGATGACTGCGCCGTTGAAACATTCCGATCCCGTCAATGTCGAGGTTGCGCTGGAGAATCGCGCCTATGACATCGTCATCGGCCGCGGCGTGCTGGCTTCGCTCGGCGAACGCATCGCGGCCTTGCGTCCCGGCGTGCGCACCGCGATCGTGACGGATCGCAACGTTGCAAAGCACTGGCTCGAGCCCGCCGAGGCCTCGCTCGCCGCGAGCGGCATCCCGACCTCGCGCATCGTCGTCGAGGAAGGCGAGATCTCCAAGACCTATGCCGGCCTGGAAAAGGTCAGCGAAGCCCTGATCGCCGCGAAAATCGAGCGCAACGATCTCGTCATCGCGCTCGGCGGCGGCGTGGTCGGGGATCTCGCCGGCTTTGCCGCCGCGATCCTGCGCCGCGGCGTCGATTTCGTGCAGGTGCCGACCTCGCTGCTGGCGCAGGTCGATTCCAGCGTCGGCGGCAAGACCGGCATCAACTCGCCGCAGGGCAAGAACCTGCTCGGCGCCTTCCACCAGCCGTTGCTGGTCATCGCCGACACCGCCGTGCTCGACACGCTGTCGCCGCGGCAGTTCCGCGCCGGCTATGCCGAGGTCGCCAAATACGGCGTGCTCGGCGACGAGGCCTTCTTCACCTGGCTGGAAAAGAACCATTCCGACATCTTCAAGGGCGGCTCGGCGCGCGAGCACGCGATCGCGACCTCCTGCCGCGCCAAGGCCGGCGTCGTCTCGCGCGACGAACGCGAGACCGGCGAGCGCGCGCTGCTCAATCTCGGCCACACTTTCGGTCACGCGCTGGAAGCTGCGACCGGCTTCTCCGACCGTCTGTTCCATGGTGAGGGCGTCGCGATCGGCATGACGCTGGCGGCGCAGTTCTCGGCAAAGCTCGGCATGATCGGCGAGGACGGTGCCGCACGCGTCGAGCGGCATGTGATCGAAGCCGGCCTGCCGACACGCTTGCAGGACATCGCGGGTTTTGCGCAGGAAGGGCTTGCCGATGCCGACGCGCTGATGGCTCTGATGGCGCAGGACAAGAAGGTCAAGCGCGGCAAGCTCACCTTCATCCTGCTGGAAGCCGTCGGGCGCGCTGTGATCGCGAAGGATGTCGAGCCGGCCCCGGTGCGCGATTTCCTGCAGGCGAAGTTGTCGCAGTAATGGCAGGACCGTCCGGATCGGCCGCCCGGGAAGCGGTGCGGAATGCCGAGGCGGTCACGAGGCAAACATGAGTTCGATCTCGATCAATCTGCTGCTTGCCGCCCTATTGCTCGCTGCCAACGCGTTTTACGTGGCGGCGGAATTCGCGCTGGTGAAGAGCCGCGGCTTCCGCGTCAAGGCCATGGTCGAGCAGAACCGCTTCGGCGCACGCCTGCTGCAGACCATGATGGGGAATATCGAATCCTATCTTGCCTGCTGCCAGCTCGGCATCACCATGGCCTCCCTTGGCCTCGGCTGGATCGGTGAGCCCACCGTGTCTGCGCTGCTGAGCCCGGTCCTCCGTCCGCTCGGATTGTCGGAGGCCACGCTGCACTTCACCTCGTTCGTGGCGGGCTTTTTGGTTTTCTCCTCGCTGCACATCATCATCGGCGAACAGGTGCCGAAGACGCTTGCGATCCGGGAGCCGATGCCCGTGTCGCAATGGATTGCGTATCCGCTTCACGTTTCCTACCTGGTGTTCTATCCGCTGAGCTGGTGTCTCAACACCGCCTCGAGCGCGATCTTGCGTCTGATCGGGGTCCAGGAGTTTTCGCAGCACGAAATCCTGACGGATTCCGAGATCGAAGGCCTGGTCGAGGAATCGGCCGTGCACGGCAAGATCGAGAGCGGCGAGGCCGAGTATATTCACAATGTCTTCCGCCTCGGCGAGCTGACGGTGTCCGACGTGATGGTTCACCGCACCGCCATGGTGATGATCAATGCGGATCTGCCGCCCGAGGAGCTGGTGCGGGAGGTGCTGGCCACCGAATACACGCGCATTCCGCTGTGGCGCGACAAGTCGGAGAACATCATCGGCATTCTGCACGCCAAGGATCTGCTGCGGGCGATCCGCGCGTCGGAGGGCGATACCTCGCGCATCGACGTCACCACCATCATGCTGCCACCCTGGTTCGTGCCGGAAATGCGGCCGATATCCCAGCAGCTCAAGGCGTTCCGTCGCCGCAAGACCCATTTCGCGCTTGTCGTCGACGAGTACGGCGAAGTTGAAGGCCTGGTGACGCTGGAAGACATTCTGGAAGAGATCGTCGGCGACATCTCCGACGAGCACGACGTCGTGGTCGCAGGCGTACGCACCCAGCCGGACGGCTCGGTCGTGGTCGACGGCTCGGTGCCGATCCGCGACCTCAACCGCGCCATGGATTGGCATCTGCCCGATGAGGAAGCAACGACGGTCGCCGGCCTCGTCATCCACGAGGCGCGCTCGATCCCCGACCGCGGCCAGAGCTTCACCTTCCACGGCTTCCGCTTCCGTGTCCTGCGCCGCGAGCGCAACCGCATCACCGCGCTCCGTATTTCACCGGTGCCGCGCGATGCGGAGCTGGAAGAGGCCAAGCCGAGGCGGGCTGGGACGTCGTTTTGACGCAGTCGGCTTAGGCCCCGAAGCTTCCACATCGTCATGGCCGGGCTTGACCCGGCCATCCACGTCTTCCTCGCGCGCAAAGAACGTGGATGCCCGGGACGAGCCCGGGCATGACGACCGATTGTGGTTACCTGCAGGAAGAGTTCTACCCTTCCCCCGGCGCCTGCGCCTGGATCGCCAGCGCGTGCACGCCGCCGGCAAGTTCCGCGGCCAGCGCCGAATTTATCATGCGATGGCGGTCGACGCGGCTCTTCCCTTTGAAGGCGGCAGACACGATATACACACGGAAGTGCGTCTCGCCGCCGGGTCGATGGCCGGCGTGGCCCTCATGCAGATGTGACTCGTCGACGACTTGCAGACTTTCGGGCGTGAAAGCTTCCTGCAACTTGTTGCTGATAGTGTCTCTCATAGCCATGTGTGTGCCATTAAGGTGCGCGTACTCACTCCGTCAATTGCCGGGGTTTGCCGCTAATTGCAATGTCAAGACTTGAAGGTTTTTGCATTGCGTAGTCAAAGTCAGCCATGCCGATCGATTCATCAAAGTTCTTCGACTCCATCCGCGTCAAGCCGCGCGGCAAGCAGCCGGAAGTGAAGCCGCGCGATACCGTGGTCGCTTGCGAGTGGGCCGGGTGTCAGAACAAGGGCGCGCATCGTGCGCCCAAGGGCCGCGATAACCAGCGCGAGTACTGGCACTTCTGCCTGGATCACGTGCGCGAGTACAACCAGAACTACAATTTCTTCTCCGGCATGAACGCCGACGCGGTCGCGCGCTACCAGAAGGATGCGCTGACCGGCCACCGCCCGACCTGGAAGATGGGCGCCAATGGCGGCAAGAAGGGCGCGGAAGCCGAGATCGATATGGCGTCCGATCCGTTCAGCATGTTCAGCGAGATCAACGGTCGCGCCAGCTGGCGGAAGGGCCCCGAAGCGGAGCCCAAGGCCGAGACGCGCAAGGTGATGAACGCCGAGCGCAAGGCGCTCCAGGTCATGGGCCTTGGCCCCAGTGCCACGCTCGCCGACGTCAAGAGCAAGTACAAGGCGCTGGTGAAGCAGCACCACCCCGACGCCAATGGCGGCGACCGCTCCACCGAAGACCGCCTGATCGAGATCATCAAGGCGTATAATTATCTGAAGACGGTGGTACGGGAGGCGTAAGGCTACGCCTCCGGGAAGGACAGTTCGCAAATCAGTCCTTCCGGCCTCCACTGCCGGCTAACGCGTCCCCGCAAAGTCCGGATGATGCCGTCGACGGCGCCAACCCCGAAGCCCTTGCGCGTCGGCGGCTCGTTGACCCGAGGACCGCCGTGCTCCGACCATCGCAGCACGAGAGGCTCTGCCTCAGTGGTCTCCCAGTGAATATTCAGCCTGCCGGACGGGGTCGACAGCGCCCCGTATTTGGCAGCGTTGGTCGCCAGCTCGTGCACGGCGACCGCGATCGATTGGGCGAGCGTGGCCGGCAGACGGATATCGTCACCCGCGATGCGGATGCGTTCGCCGTCTCCGCTTGCGTATGGCCGGAGTTCCTCTTCGACGATCGTCTTCAGACTGGCACCGGTCCAGCGCGACGCCGAGAACAACCTTTGCACGTTGGCAAGCGCGCTGAGTCGGCCTTGAAACGCGGCTTGGAATTCCGCAGCGGTCTCGGCCTTCGTCAGCCGCAGCATCGCCTGGGTCACCGCGAGCAGATTGTTGGAACGATGATCGACCTCGTAGGCGAGGAGCATCATTCGCTGCTCGGCCTGTTTGCGGGCCGTGATGTCGACCAGCATGTTCACCGCGCCAACCAGTCGACCGCGTTCGTCGCGCAGCGGCGTCGGATAGGGCATGAAGCAGATCCGGGAGCCGTCCGGCCGTTCGGCCACAGCCTCGACATCGCGGATCGGCCGGTTCTGCTTCAGCGCGACGGCCATGGGGCACTCATCGTGGGCGAGCGGCGTGCCGTCGGGCAGATAGAGCTTCCATGTCACGCACCACATCTCGCCAATCTTTGGCGTGCGTCCGGCAAAATCGATGCAGGCTTGATTGAAGAAGGTGATGCGGCCCTCTGCGTCGGTCGTGTAGATCGCGGCCGGCAGCGCCTGGAGCAAATCCTGGAATCGCCTCTCGGAATCCGCGCCGGCAGTGCCCCTGCTCGCTGCCTGCCTGGCGATCTCCCCGATCCTGGCCTCGTCAGATTGTCCAAGCAAGTCCAGCATTGCGTTCCTCAACGGGGCCAGATCATGCAATTCGCTGCAGGCAAATACGTTCCATGGGCTAATCGGGGACGTGCAGATCCTCCTTAACGCAAAGATAGTTCAGGACTTCGCCTGCAACGACTGTGTCGCAGGATGGGCAAAGCGACTTGTCCGCCGTAGCTCGAAGAGCGAAGGCGGAAGCGTGCCCACCACTTCTGTTGCCGTTTCGGATCGGTGGTGGGCACAGCGCAAGCGCGCCTTTGCCCACCCTACGATTCTTGCTGATGCCCTCTCCCGCAAGGGGAGAGGGCACAGTAACCGCTCCACTCCTATTACTTCATCACGCCTCCGGCATCGCCCCCACATAGGACGAACTCGGGCGGATCAATCTTCCGGTCCGCTGCTGCTCGCGCGCATGCGCGGTCCATCCCGCGGCGCGAGCCATCGCGAAGACCGGCGTGAACGCCTGGCGCGGGATCGCCAGCGCGTCGAGCAGGATCGCCGTGAAGAACTCGACATTGGTCTCCAGCGGCCGGTCCGGATTCTTCTTGCGCAGCGCGCTGCGGATATAGGCTTCGACCTCGCCGGCAAAGGGCAGGTCGGCGCCGTCTGCCGACAGCCGCTCGATCGCGCTCTTGAGCACGTCGGCGCGCGGGTCGCGCACGCGATAGACGCGATGGCCAAAGCCCATCAGCCGCTCGCCGCGAGCCAGTGCCGCGTCCACCCATGGCTTGATCCGATCGCTCGAGCCGATCGCATCTAACATCTCCAGCACCGGCTCCGGCGCGCCGCCATGCAGCGGGCCGGTCAGTGCGCAATAGCCGGCGGTGACGGCGGCAAACAGATCGGCTTGCGTCGAGGCCACCACGCGCGTGGTGAAGGTCGAGGCGTTCATGCCGTGATCGCAGACCGTGACGAAATAGGCATCGAGGGCCGCGACCTCGCGCGGCTCCGGCGCGGCGCCACGCAACATCTGCAGCGTGTCGGCGGCATGGCTCGCATTCGGATCGGGCGCGACCGGCTCCAGCCCCTTGGCGCGTCGGACCAGCGCGCCTGCGATCACCGGAAACGCGCCGACGATCGTCGCCTCATGCTCCAGCCCGTTCTCCGCGCGAAGCCCCGCGACCGCCGCGCGAAACCCGTCGACGATGCCCATGCCGCGCGTCGCCGGCAGCAGGTCCGGCAGGCGCGCGAAGGCGCGCTCGCGCGCCGCGCCCAGGCTGGCCCGCACGTTGGCTTCGCTCAAGCCGGTCTTGCCGGCGCCGTTCCAGAGCCGGGCGGTGACGCCCTCGAAGCTCGACTGGCTCGCCAGCCGGCCGACATGCTCCCCGGCAATGATCAACTCGCCGCGCTCGCCGTCGACATGGCTCAGCACGGTCTCGGCCGCGGGAACGCCGTCCAGCCCGATCTGGCTTTTGGTGAGGTGGATGTTCATGGCCCAATCTCCTGTTCACGGAAGACACAAGGTCAGGCCTATCGACACATTGATCAATCTTGATTACATCAATCAATATGAAAAATACGGCGCTCTATCTGTCTGCCCAGGAGGCCGCGGCCGAGCTCGCGATCTCGCCGGCCACGCTCTACGCCTATGTCAGCCGCGGCCTGATCCGCTCCGAGCCGACGCCGGACTCGCGGAAGAACCGTTACCGTGCCGAGGATGTCCGTGCGCTCAAGGAGCGCCGCGTGCCGTCCCCGGAGCCGCGGGGCTTACGCAGCTTCGACGCCGATCTGCCAGTCATGGACACGGAGATCTCGACCATCACCGAGGAGGGCGCGATCTATCGCGGCGTCAACTGCGTCGATCTTTCCGAGAGCGGCACGCTGGAGCACGCGGCGACATTGCTGTGGGACGTCTCCGGGGTCGATCCGTTCGATCAGGACAATCAACCTGAGGTATCCGAGGAGATGCGCGCGATCGGGCAAGCCGCACGCCGGGCGGCGCCGATCGACCGCGCCATAGCCGTGCTGGCGCTGGCCGCGAGTGCCGATCCCCGCGCCTTCACCCGCGCGCCCGATGGCCGCGCGCTGGTCGGCGCGCGCATCGTTCGTCTGCTGGTGGCGACCATGCTCAATGCCGAGCCCTCGGCTGCGCCGCTGCATGAGGAAATCGCGCAGGCCTGGGCGGCGGACAACAAGCACGCGCCCGATCTGATCCGCCGCGCCCTCGTTCTGCTCGCCGATCACGAGCTGAACGCTTCGACCTTCACCGCACGCTGCGCGGCCTCGACCGGCCTCAACCTCTATGATGCCGTGATCGCGGGTCTCGCCGCGTTGAAAGGGCCGCAGCATGGCGGCGCCGGCGTGCTGGCCTCGCAGCTCGTCAAGACGCTGATCGATCGCGACGTCGCCCCGATGGTGCGCGAGCGTGTCGCGCTTGGCGAGCGTTTTGCCGGCTTCGGCCATGGCGTCTACAAGCGCGGCGATCCCCGCGCGCAATCGTTGCTCAATGCACTCTCGCGCGCCGGCGCGCCGCGCAAATTCACCCGCGAGGTACCGGAGCGCATCGCGGAAGCGACCGGCGAATTCGTCAACATCGACTATGCGCTCGCCGTGCTCGTGCACGCGCTGCGCCTGCCCGCTGGCAGCGAGCTCGCTCTGTTCGCGATGGCCCGCAGCGTCGGCTGGATCGCGCATGCGAGCGAGCAATTGCAGTTCGGCAAGCTGATCAGGCCGCGGGCGAGGTATGTCGGACCGGCGCCGGGGCGGAGGGCGGGGGCTGGTTCTTAACCTCTCCCGCTTGCGGGAGAGGTCGGCGCGGAGCGCCGGGTGAGGGCTCTCTCTTCTTAGGGGTCCTCGATTGTGGATGCACCCTCTCCCCAACCCTCCCCCGCAAGCGGGGGAGGGAGCGCACCTCCATCGCATCAGGCAACAGAGCTAATCAGGCCCGCGGCTTCGCCGTCGCGACACCGCCGCCATTCCGTCGGCGATAGATCCAGACCCCCACGGCCAGCACGATCGTCACGCCAACAACCGTCAAAATCCAGATGTGCTTGCCGACATGCCCGTGATGATGCAGCCCGGCATATTCGTGCAGTGCCGACACGGCCAGCACGCCGGGCAGCACATGGGCCGGCGCCCAAACCAGGATCGCCGGGATGTTCACCGCGTAGAACCTTGCGGGCGCCATGCCGAGCGCGCCGGCGGTAACAGGCACGAAGGCGCGGATCGGCGGTACGAAGCGGGCGAAGAATACGGCCCAGGTGCCGAAGCGGTGGAAGAAATTCTCGCTCTGCTCGACCACGCGCGGATAGTTGGTCAGCGGCCAGGTGGTGAGGATCTCGCGCTGCTGCCGGTGCCCGATCCAATAGGCCGAGCCGTCTCCGAGCACGGCGCCAAGCGCAGCGGCGAGCAGCACCCATGGCAGCGCCAGCTCGCCGCCCGGGACCAGGGCGCTCAGCGCCAGGATGATGGTGGAGCCCGGGATCACCGATCCCACCACCGGAACGGCTTCGAGCAGCGCCGCCAGGAACAGGGTCAGGTAGGCCAGCCACGCATGGGCCGAGACGAACGAAATGAGGGGATCGAGGAAGGACGTCACGTCGTCTCTGCGGCGGGTTGGGGCTTTCAGGTTCAGACCCTACATAAGTAAGGAGCGGCGGTAAAAGTGCCATTTGTGTAGGCAGGCCGGCCGTCCCGCTCGAAATTCGAGCGTGATTCGCAAGGCAGCCCTCCAAAAACTGCGTTCCTTGCCTATCTAAATGAAAAGACAACGGAACTTTGATTGGGGAGCGGGCTTCTGCCCGCACGTTGTCTCTGATAGGTTCGCGACCGCACCCAGCCGCAGCCAACGTGCAAATAACTGGTCTCGGGACCGCCCGGGGCCTCGGAGGATTGATGACGACCGCCGCCCTGTCCAAAGTTGAGGAAGTTTCCGGTCTGCCCGACATGAAGGTGTCGGTGCGCCAGGTGTTCGGGATCGACAGCGATCTCGAAGTCCCGGCCTATTCCGAAGTCGATCCTCATGTGCCCGAAGTCGATTCCGACTACCGCTTCGACCGCGCCACCACGCTCGCCATTCTCGCCGGCTTCGCCCGCAACCGCCGCGTGATGGTGACCGGCTATCACGGCACCGGCAAATCCACCCATATCGAGCAGGTCGCCGCGCGCCTGAACTGGCCCTGCGTGCGCGTCAACCTCGACAGCCACATCAGCCGTATCGACCTCGTCGGCAAGGACTCCATCGTGGTCCGCGACGGCAAGCAGGTCACCGAATTCCGCGACGGCATCCTGCCCTGGGCGCTGCAGAACAACGTCGCGCTGGTGTTCGACGAATACGACGCCGGCCGCCCGGACGTGATGTTCGTGATCCAGCGCGTGCTGGAAGTCTCCGGACGCCTGACGCTGCTCGACCAGAACAAGGTGATCAAGCCGCATCCGGCGTTCCGTATGTTCTCGACCGCCAACACCGTCGGCCTCGGCGACACCTCCGGCCTCTATCACGGCACCCAGCAGATCAACCAGGGCCAGATGGACCGCTGGTCGATCGTCACCACGCTGAACTATCTCAGCCATGACGAGGAAGTGGAGATCGTGCTGGCCAAGGCCAAGCACTATCGCACCCAGGAGGGCCGCGACATCGTCAACAAGATGGTGCGCCTTGCCGATCTCACCCGCAACGCCTTTGCCAACGGCGATCTGTCGACGGTGATGAGCCCGCGCACGGTGATCACCTGGGCCGAGAACGCCGACATTTTTGGCGATATCGGATTTGCGTTCCGGGTCACCTTCCTCAACAAGTGCGACGAGCTCGAGCGTCCGCTGGTCGCCGAGTTCTACCAGCGCTGCTTCAACGCGGAGCTGCCGGAATCGGCAGTCAACGTGGCGCTCAGCTGATTTCTCTCGGTGTGTCGTCCCGGCCTTCGCCGGGGCGACGGATCAAGGTGACATGACCACCTCCAATTCCAAATTCCGCAATACCAAGGAAGCGCCGACCGAGCCGTTCAAGCGCTCGGTGGCCTCCTGCCTGAAGGCGATCGCCAAGTCGCCGGAGCTCGACGTCTCCTTCGCGGCCGAGCGGCCCGGCCTTGCGCCCGGCAAGGCGCGGCTGCCCGAGCCGGCGCGCAAGATGACCAAGCGCGATGCGGCGATCGTGCGCGGCCACGCCGATTCCATCGCGCTCAAGATCGCCTGTCACGATGCCAAGCTGCATCGCAAGCTGATGCCGGGCAATCCCCAGGCGCGCGGCGTGTTCGAGGCGGTGGAGCAGGCGCGGGTCGAGGCGATCGGCGCGCGCCGCATGGCGGGCGTTGCGAAAAACCTCACCGCGATGCTCGACGACCATTTCCATCGCGGCAAGTTCGACGAGATCACCGACCGCGCCGACGCTCCCTTGGCGGACGCGCTGGCGATGCTGGTGCGCGAGCGCCTGACCGGCATGGCGCCGCCGACTGCCGCGAAGAAGGTGGTCGATCTCTGGCGTCCGATTCTCGAAGACAAGATCGGCAAGCGGCTCGACCGGCTCGATACCCTCGTCGAGGACCAGACCCGGTTCGGCGATGCCGTGCATGATCTGTTGACCGCGCTCGAGCTCGGCGACGAGCGCAACGCCGATAGCGAAGACGATGACGACAACGACGAGAACCAGGACGGCGACAACGACCAGTCCGGCGCGGAAGGCTCGCCGGATTCCGACGCCGCGCAGGAGATGAGCGCCGACCAGGCGCAGGCGACCAGCGAGGAGATGAGCGAGAGCGCGATGGAAAGCGCGCAGGCCTCCACCTCCGACACCTTCGACGACGGCGAGCTCGGCGACGACGAGACGCCGGGCGAGGCGACGCGTCCGAACTCGCACGGCAAGAACGAGCCGCGCGGGCCGGAATATCACGCCTTCGCGCCGAAATTCGACGAGATCATCGCGGCCGAAGACCTCTGCGACCATGACGAGCTGGAGCGCCTGCGCGCCTATCTCGACAAGCAGCTCGCCCATCTGCAAGGCATCGTCGCCCGTCTCGCCAACCGCCTGCAGCGCCGGCTGATGGCGCAGCAGAACCGCGCGTGGGAGTTCGATCTCGAAGAGGGTATCCTCGATCCCGCGCGGCTGTCGCGCGTCGTCACCGATCCCTATCATCCGCTGTCCTTCATGCACGAGAAGGAGGCGACGTTCCGCGACACCGTGGTGACGCTGCTGCTCGACAATTCCGGCTCGATGCGCGGCCGCCCGATCACGGTTGCCGCGACCTGCGCCGACATTCTCGCCCGTACGCTGGAGCGTTGCGGCGTCAAGGTCGAGATTTTGGGCTTCACCACGCGCGCCTGGAAGGGCGGGCAATCGCGTGAGGCGTGGCTTGCCGCCGGCAAGCCGGCCAATCCCGGCCGCCTCAACGATCTCCGCCACATCATCTACAAATCCGCCGACGCCCCCTGGCGCCGTGCGCGGAAGAATCTCGGGCTGATGATGCGCGAGGGTCTGCTCAAGGAGAACATCGACGGCGAGGCGCTCGACTGGGCGCACAAGCGCCTCTTGGGCCGGGCCGAGCAGCGCAAGATCCTGATGATGATCTCGGACGGTGCGCCGGTCGACGATTCCACGCTGTCGGTCAATCCCGGCAACTATCTCGAGCGGCACCTGCGCCACATCATCGAGGAGATCGAGACCCGCTCGCCGGTCGAGCTGATCGCGATCGGCATCGGCCATGACGTGACGCGCTATTATCGCCGCGCGGTGACGATCGTGGACGCCGAGGAGCTTGGCGGCGCCATCACCGAGAAGCTCGCCGAACTCTTCAGCGAGACCAACACTGCACCAACCCAGCCGGCCGGTCGCCCGCGACGCAAATTGCATTCGTGAGCACGCATCAATCCCGCCGCAGCTTCCTCGGTCATGCGGCGGCGGGATTTTCCACTCTCGCAGCCTCTCGCTTCGCGCAGGCGCAAGCCGCCGTCGAGCCGCCGCCGCGTGCGCTTCAGATCGAGTGCGCCGTCTCCGAGCCTGTGAGCATCGAGGTCAACGCGCGCGCCATTCCCAATTTCGAGCCGCGTGACCGTACGCGCACGCGCTTCGGCTCGCTGGACTATCGCAGCGGCCTGGTGCTGACCTCGCCCTATCGCGGCTTTGGCGGATTGTCCGGCATCCGGCTGGATACCAAGGGCGAGCGCTTCCTCGCGGTCTCCGACCAGGGCGGCTGGTTCACCGGCCGCATCCGCTACGCCAGTGGCAAGATGACCGGCCTCGACGACGTCGAGGCCGCGCCGCTGTTAGGTGCGGAGGGGCGGCCGATCACGGAAAAGCGCCTGTGGTGGGATTCGGAATCGATCGCGCGCGACGGCAATTTCGTCTATGTCGGGCTTGAGCGCGTCAACCAGATCCTGCGCTACGATTTTTCCAAAGGCGGCACGGCCGCGCGCGGCGAGGCGATCCCCGTGCCGGCGGGCGTGCGCAAGCTGCCCTCCAACAAGGGGCTGGAGGCGCTGGTCGTCGTGCCCAAGGGCAAAGACCAGAACATGCCGCTCGCCGGCACCTTGATCGCCTTCTCCGAGCGCGGGCTGGACGCGGACGGCAACCTCACGGCCTTCCTGATCGGCGGCCCGTCGCCCGGCCAGTTCAGCGTGCGCCGCATCGAGAAGTACGACATCAGCGATGCCGTGCTGCTGCCCTCCGGCGAGCTTCTGATCCTCGAGCGCAAATTCTCCTGGTTCACCGGCGTCAACATCCGCATCCGCTCGATCCCCCTGAAGTCGATCGCGCCGGGCGCGCTGGTCGACGGTCCCGCGCTGTTCGTCGCCGATCTCGGCCACGAGATCGACAACATGGAAGGCATCGACGCCCACGTCACGCCCGACGGTGAGACCGTGCTGACGCTGGTGTCGGATGATAATTTCTCGATGCTGCAGCGGACCTTGTTGCTGCAATTCACGCTGGCGGAGTAGCCCCGCTGTCGTCCCGGGGCGCGACGACGTCGCGAGCCCCGGGACGACATCGGAGTTTGTGCTGCGACCTTCCACCAAACCCACGCCGCAATGCATCCCACCGCTAGCCCCCATTCGCGCCACGCAACTAGCAATCCGCGTCTCCCTGACTACACTCCTATCACCCTCTCATCCCCCGGAACTCCCCGCATGTCCGTCCTGTTTTCCCCGATCAAGCTGCGCGGCCTGACGCTACCGAACCGCCTCGTGGTGTCGCCGATGTGCCAATATTCGGCCGACGACGGCGTCGCCAATGACTGGCACTTCACCCACATCAACAATCTCAGCCTGTCGGGCGCGGCGATGTTCTGCATCGAGGCGACCCATGTCGAGGCGATCGGCCGCATCACGCCGGGCTGTCTCGGGCTCTATAGCGATGCCTGCGAGGCCGCGCTGAAGCAGATCCTCGCCTCGGTGCGCAAGCATTCCTCCACCGCGATCGCGATGCAGCTCGCCCATGCCGGCCGGAAAGCGAGCAGCGCGCGGCCCTGGGACGGCGGCCAGTTGATTCCGGAAGGGCAGGGCGGCTGGCAGACGGTGGCGCCGTCGGCGCTGCCGCACAAGGAGGGCGAGAGCGCGCCGCTCGCGCTCGACGCGAGCGGCCTCAAGCGCATCCGCGAGGCCTTCGTCGACAGCGCAAAGCGCGCGGAGCGCATCGGCATCGACGCCATCGAGCTGCATGGCGCGCACGGTTATCTCCTGCATCAGTTCCTGTCGCCGATCTCCAACCGGCGCACCGACGAATATGGCGGGAGCCTAGAGAACCGTATGCGTTTCCCGCTCGAGATCTTTGACGCCGTGCGCGCCGTCTTCCCGCACGACAAGCCGGTGGGCATGCGGGTGTCGTCGACCGACTGGGTCGAGGGCGGTTGGGATCTGGCCCAGACCATCGCATTCGCCAAGGCGTTGAAGGCGCGCGGCGTCGACTGGATCGATGCTTCCTCCGGCGGCGTCTCGCCGCTGCAGAAGATCCCGCTCGGCCCCGGCTATCAGGTGCAGTTCGCCGACGCCATCAAGCGCGAGACCGGCTTGCCGACGATGGCGGTCGGCCTGATCACCGAGGCCAGGCAGGCGGAAGAGATCGTCGCATCCGGCAAGGCCGACATGGTCGCGCTTGCCCGCGGCATGCTCTACGACCCGCGCTGGGCTTGGCACGCCGCCGCCGCGCTCGGCGGCGAGGTCCAGGCACCACCGCAATATTGGCGCTCGCAGCCGTCGACGCAGAAGGCGCTGTTCGGCAAGACCACGTTCGGAGCGCGGTAGCTTCTTCACCTCTCCCGCTTGCGGGGAGATCGAATTCGGGTGAGGCGGTACAGGGGTGGCTAAAATCTCACGTGTTGAGAGAAGCCCCTCACCCCAACCCGCTCAGCGCGAGCGAAGCTCGTCGCGGCCCCGTAAGAACGGGGAGAGGGAGTCAACCCGCCTCACCCCTCACGCATCCGTAACTCTCCCCAGCTTCCACCCCCCGCAAAACTGGCCTAACCTCTGTCCCCCCAACTCCGCAAACGGAGGCCCGCCATGCGTTTTCGTGTTCGCAAAACGGCTCACATCTTCGAGCGCGTCGGCCTTGCGATGGCGGGCGCCGCGTGCGGGCTGTTCGTCGGCGCTTATGTCGGATCGGCGATCCCGCAACTCACCACGCAGGGCTTCCTGCTGCTGATGATGATGCTCGGCTTCGTCGGCTTCTATCTTGGCATCGACACGCCGCAAATGCCGTTCGACGATGCGCACAGCCGGATCGACGCCGCGGAATTGATGAGCTCCGCCGGCACGCTTTGCGCCACGCTCACCGCCTTCGTCTCGGTCCTCGTCATCGTGCTCAGGGGCGATCCGCACATGGGCTGGACCTGGCTCGTCCTCTTCGGCTGGATCGCGGGCGTCGCCATGCAGACCGTCGCCGGCGCAAAGGCCAGGATGCGGAAGTAGGCTTTTCACCCTCCCCTGGAGGGTAGGGTAAGCTCGCTCTTCTCTCTAAAACACCACGCCCACCCGCGTGCCGCGCTTCCAGGCGATGCGGCAGCGCTTCTTGGTGTTGACGTGCAACAGCTCGAATCTGTCGGGGATGTTCACCTGGCCGCCGAGATCGACGCAGGCCCCGCCGGGCGAATAGTCGATCAGCGTGCAGGTGATGACCGGCGCGCGCGCGTCGGTGATGATCTTGGCCTGGCGGGACACCAGCCCCGCCGGTTTCACGCGGGCATATTTGCGCGGATACATTGGCACTCTCCTCCAATGCCGCAGGTATCGCGGCGGATGATCTGTCCCAATGATGGGCAGCAGATCATGCGATCCGACTAAAGCGGGCCGAAGAATTTTAATGAAAAGTAGCAGCGAAGGCAGAAAGCGGCGGTAGCGGGGTGGGGCACCACCCTCCAGGGGAGGGGAAGAGAGCGCGCTGCCCATCACCCCGTCACGATCTCCTCCGCCTCAGCCTCGGCGCCGGCATGCGGCCCCACCGGCATCGGCACCGTCACATACTCCTTCGGCATGTTCACAGGCCGGTACTCCGGCTCCACCGCCATCCGCTTCAGCACGCTTTCATGCACATGCGCGCCTTCGGGGATGAGGCGCGGCTCGCAATCGGGGATGTAGAAGCCGAAAAATACCTTCCGCTCCGGCCATTCCCGGTACTTTGCGCTCTTCGGCAGATATTCCAGCAGACGCCAGCCCGCCGTCATCGAATCGTGCAGCACGCCCGTCTTCCCGGTGTAGGCCGGCGCGACATATTGGAACGGCGAGTTCTTGCGCTGGATGCCCCAGGCGAGCTGCTTCACGGTCGCCGGGTTGAAGTTCAGCCCCGCCTTCTCCGCCTCCGCGATCATCCAGAGCAGCGGATATTTGGAGTCCCCGCTCTCCGCCTCCGGATAGCCGCCGCCGACATCGCTGTGCACGCCGGCGAACCACACCTGCAGAATGTCCTGCGGCACCTTCTTCTCGTCGGGCACGTAGCGGTTGCTCCAGAACTCCTGCGGCTCCCGGTATTGTTTCAGGCGGAACATGCAGCGCTGCTCGTCGATCGCGATCGCCTGCCGGAAGGTCCTGACGCTCGGGTTGCGCAGCGTGAAGGCGAGCTCCTCCAGGCTGAACAGGAAGAAGAAATTATCGCGCCGCGGCACGATCACGCTCGCTACACTGTCCCACACGCCGATGAAATGGATGGTCGGCCAGCGCGTCGAGGTGATGCGCGCGAACTGGGCGGCGAGATCGAATTCGTCCTTCGGCAGCGGCCCGCTCTCGTCGAAGGCGACGTCCTTGAGGTCCTCGATGTCGTTGCCGCGCCCGGTGCCGGAATATTGCTTGTAGGCGACGAGGCCCGAGCCGGCGAGGTTCGCCTGCTCCGGCGAGATCAGGCCGACCTTGTGGATCAGCCCCGCCAGCACGCGCACCGTGTAAGCCCCGCGCGAAAAACCGAACAGGTAGATCTTGTCGCCGGGCGCGTAATGCTGAACCAGGAAGCAATAGGCCGAGAGCACGTTGTCATCGAGCCCGTAGCCGGTGGCGAGCCCCAGCACCATATTGAAATTGGCCTTGAGCCGGTGCCACGTCGTCGGCTCCGTCACCGTGCCGACCCCGGGATCGTAAAACACCATCTGCCGCGGGTGCGTCCTGTCGGTCTTGCGCAGGCAGCGATAGAGCTTCAGGACGTTGGAGATGTTCTCCGAGATCTCGTTGCCGGTGCCGTCACAGCAGATGACGAGGTTTTTCGGCTCGGGCTTGCGGTCGGTTGTGGCTGCGTGCTCCATGGGATGCGCCTCCGGGTGATGCTACCGGGGCGAGTATAGCGGAAAAGCGCGACGGGGAGGAGACGATGGCGAGGGTTGGACGCGTGGTCGCGCCACAAACTCGTCATGCCCGGGCTTGTCCCGGGCATCCACGTTCTTGCTTCCGCACGGAGAGCGTGGATGGCCGGGACAAGCCCGGCCATGACGGAATCCGTCGACGCCGCGAGCGCTCTTGCTTTTTCCCTTTACTTCTTCTTCCCCGGCCCGAAATCCGGCTGCCAGGCCGGCTCCTTGCGGCTCGGGGCCGCGGCGATCGCCTTGATCTTGTCTTTCTTCGGTTTCTTGGTCTCGCGATTGCTGCGTTGCTGTCCCTTGGCCATGACGTCCGTCTCCTCTGGGGTTCGAATGCGTCCGATTGCAAGATTGGCGCTGCATGATGCGCAGGTCGCGGCGAAAGGGCACGCGGTGCCGCGCACACGAGACGCGGAAGATGCAGCGCAAAATCGACCTGCGGCAATTGCGTGAGTTGCGCTGACGCGATCTAGCGTACGCCTGCGCCACGCCGATAGCGAGGACTAAAACGCCGCGTGGGAGCGCGCGCTGCTTGCTGCCTCGGGGACCCATAACCATCGAAGTGAGTTGTTTCGGATGGCTTGTGCCACAGCATGCTTCGGCAATGCCGCCCGGGGGATGGGTACTCGGCCCCCGTGCGCAGTTGCGCGCCCAGGCCGGGACGGCGGTGGGGCTGATTTGCGCGCAGCAAAGGAGTAACCCCATGACGCTCACCGGCGGCCGCTTTGTCGGCCACGAACAGGACCGGGGGATCGTCCAGTTCTCGATGCAGGACGGCTCCAAGGAGATCGCCTGCGCGATCTCGACCTCCGCGATGGACGACCTTGAACGCGGCCCGCGCGCGCGGCCGAGCGAGCGCGAAGAGCAGTTCATGCGCCTGCGCGAGCGCATCGAAGCCTGCGCCGGACGCAAATATCAGGCAGCGGAGTTCGAGGGCACCCCGCCGGGTATCGTGCTGCGGAGCATTGATTTTCGGGGGTAGGGGAGGCGACGGTTCGCACCGCCAGCGTGCGCAGGCTTCGCGCATTTTCGAATCGCTCCGCAGGCCCCGTTGCCGCCTCAGCTGTTGATATTAACCATCCGTTAACCATGCGGTCGCCTAATGTGGAGGATGGGGGGATCACCATGTCGGCCCATGTGACGCGACCGAAATTGATGCCAGCCGATGCTGCCTTGCATCTGCTTGGCGGGCTCGCGGTTCGCGCCAAGGCCTTCATACAGGCCAAAACGGCTGTCCTACGGAGCAATGCCATGTTCGGAAAGGACGACTTAGTGGACCATCTCAGTCGCGACCTCGATCGTGCGCGCGGACGACGCGATGCTCTTGCATCCGAAGCTGCGACCCTGACGGCTCAGATCGCCGAAATCGAAACCCGCCTTTCGGAAGAGAAGAACAGGCGGGAGCGTGATCGCGTCCTGGGCGAAATCGAAGCGATCAAAACCCGGATCAAGCAGGCCGGGAGCGCGTTTGCACCTGTTGTCGATGGTCTCTGCAAGGCGATCGAGCAGGCTGCGGCAGTTGTGCCCGAGGCCCGCGAGCTCAATAGCTTCCTGGTCTCGGTCGCGGCCGAAATCGACAACGTCATCGATCCCCTGGTGCGCGAACTGGATCAGCGCGCGGATGCGGTGCGAATAGGCCACGCTGCACCTGATATCCCGGGTTCGGTCAATGATGCGGCCATCGTACCGCCCGTGGAACCGCCAAAAGACAACAACGATCGGCTGCTTCGCTTCCCGGCATGGCTGTCTCGCGACAAGGAGCCGGAAAAAAAGGAAACAGCGGAGAGCACGCGCAGCACGGCAGCGTGACGCATCGGCGCGCCGCGCAGCTTAGAAAGCTCGTCTGCAGTCCGAAGTTCGGAGCGGGCCGGTTCCATCGGAGCGTTGCTCCTGCCACAAGGAGCGTTGCTCCTGCCGCAATCTCTGCCGTCGTCCCGGCCTAGTGCGCAATTGCGCACGGGGGGCCGGGACCCATACCAACAGGGAGTAGTTTGGCGAAGACTCGTGGTTAGCAACTTCGCGCCATAACCGCTCTCTGGGGTTATGGGTCCCGGCGTTCGCCGGGACGACAGCTTTGTTGTTGTCGCAGCGAGTATCCAAGCAGCGCGATGACGATTCGTCGACCTCACCGTCCTTTGGAGCCGCCTGGCAGCGGTCCATTTCCGGCCTTGCAGGCCAGCAACTCCCACCCTTGCGGTCAGCTCAGTTGGCGGCGCGGCGCAGGAAGGCCGGGATATCGAGAATGCTTTCGTCGGTCGCGTTGCGCGGAGATGAGCGGCCGTAGGGATCGAGCGGCTGGGGAGCTGCCTGGCGCGCATATTCCAGATCCGGCCTTGCCGGCTGCCCCGCCAGCCGGCCGGCCTCGGAGCGGAGCGGCGGGCTTGCCACCTGCGGAAGCGGTGCACCGCGCTCGATGCGATCGGCGATGCGGCGGCTGTCGTTGCGTAAGCGGCCGGCGAGCTGCGAGAGTGCGGTTTCCACCGGCGCCGCCAGCTGCGCCGGGTCGACATTGTCGATCCCGGTCGCCACCACCGAGACGCGGACGATGCCTTCGAGGCTTTCGTCAAACGACGCGCCGACGATGATGTTGGCGTCCGGGTCGGCCTCGTCGCGAATGCGGGTGGCGGCTTCGTCGACTTCGAACAGCATGAGATCCCTGCCGCCGGTGATGGAGATGATGAGGCCGCTGGCGCGCTTGATCGAGGGGTTCTCGATCAATGGATTGGAGATTGCGGCCACGGCGGCGGCGAGCACGCGTTTCTCGCCGGAAGCCTCGCCCCGTCCCATCATCGCCTTGCCCTTCTCCCGCATCACGCAGAGAACGTCGGCAAAATCGAGATTGATCAGGCCTTCCTTGACGATGAGGTCGCTGATGCAGGCCACGCCCGAATAAAGCACCTGATCGGCAAGGGCAAAGGCATCGGCGAATGTGGTCTTCTCGCTGGCCACCCGGAACAGGTTCTGGTTCGGGATGATCAGCAGGGTGTCGACCGTCTTCAGCAATTCCTCGATGCCGGCTTCGGCAAAGCGCATGCGGCGCTGGCCCTCGAAGTAGAACGGCTTGGTGACCACGCCGATCGTGAGGATGCCGAGCTCGCGCGCTGTCCTGGCGATGATGGGTGCAGCCCCGGTGCCGGTACCGCCGCCCATGCCGGCAGTCACGAACACCATGTGCGCGCCGGTCAGATGGTCGCGGATCGTATCGATGGCCTCCTCGGCCGCGGCGCGTCCCAATTCGGGTTGCGAGCCGGCGCCAAGGCCCGCGGTCACCTGTGTGCCAAGCTGGATGAGGCGCGTCGCTTTCGACATGGCAAGCGCCTGCGCGTCGGTATTGGCGACGACGAAGTCGACCCCCTGCAGCCCGCCCGTGATCATGTTGTTGACGGCATTGCCGCCGGCGCCGCCGACCCCGAATACGACGATGCGCGCCTTCATCTCGTGAATATCGGTCATGCCAGTCATTCTGTCCTCGTGGTTGCTCCGGCAGGCCGGGATGGAGAAAGGTTCGAGTGCTACCTGCTGGCAGCGCGGTCTGCTTGCACGATGGAAGCGGCCAGACGTCCCAATCGGAGCGCGGCCTGTCCCGCGATCGAGCCGCCAGCTTGTCGGCCGGTCCGCAGCGCCGCCACTTCGTCTTCCAGCCGTGCCGCCCACGCGTTGGCGGCCTTCGTCTCGGCCGCCGCCTGCATCAGCTCGACGGCCAGGCGATCGGCGCGCTCGCGCTCGCGCTCGAAATCTGCCCGGTAGCCGGCTGCGGCGGCTTCGAGCCGCGCGACCTCCGCCTTGAAGGCCTCCGCCTTGAAGGCCTCGATCTTTGCCATGGAGGCGTCGATGGGGTCTGCCTGGCCGCGACGTCGTGGGCGAGGCGTGTACCGCAGTTCGGAAAGATCAACGCTCACCAGCGCCTTGCCATCATCCGAACGCGAGCGCGGCAAACCGCGACGTCTCGCAAGCGAACGAGCGGCCTCGCGCGAGATATCGAGGCGGGCACTGAGATCGGCATACGTCAACAACGCAACGCACATCGGCGCTTCTCCTGGAGCGAACCGGGGAGGCATTTCGGGCTAATGATGGCTGGACGATGAGTCGAGGCTAGGCTGCGTTGGTTAACGGACGGTTAACGCGCGAGGGGGGTGTTTACCGGTGGGGGCAGCGGGGTGAGCCAGGGGATCGTGGGCGCCATCCGCCGCGGCTGCGGCTTGTTCGTCTTGCGCAAGCAGCGATAGAGTCGAGAGTCTCGCCGTGATCTACGTCGAGACTATGGGTCAACGCAAAATATCATTTAATGTCAGTATGATATCGCAGCGACTAGCAGCGCCGCTGCCAACGAAGACCGATTAAATATCGGACAAAATCCGCCATGGGCGACGAAAAGTCCCTGAAAAAAGTCCTGGCTGGCTTCGAACGTTCTAGGCGTGTGCCGTCTCAACCGCGATATATTCTGAGGTCGTTGGATGGAGAGCGCGATGTCGATCTATGACCCTTTGAGAGATAAGCTGGTCGCGAACAGCTCTGCCTTGCTCAAGATGACCTTCGCTGACATCGAAATGCTCATCGGCCGCTCGCTCCCGAAATCAGCGTATGAATATGATGCGTGGTGGGCTAACGAAGATCCCGAAAAGACCAATCACAGTCACAGCCTTGCGTGGACCCTCCCGGGGTATCAAGCCGAACCAAATCGATTGCAGCGGACCGTAACCTTTCGGCGAAGGGGCGAACATTGTCCGCGAAGCGAATGACTGTGAACCCGGCAACACGATCGCACCGACAACACCTAATATTATTAATCGCTTTAGCCTGTCTGGCGGGAGCACTGACTGCTGGCGCGATGATGACAAGTCTTGCCATTGGCGGCAGTGTCAGCTCGGGATTGATTGGCCTGATCGGCACCCTTGTCGGCAGTGGCATTAGCTTCGGTGCTGTCACCTTTCACGATAATCAGCGCCTGAAACAAGAGATCAAAGCCATGAGAGCAAGTCTCTACGCTGAGATCATCGATCGAGTTGCACGATGTGCCAACGACTACATCGATCCATGGAGGGATTGGGGTACGAGGAAGATCGTAAGTGATGACGCCAAATTCCTTCCATCCTTCCCATTAGTATTGCCTGCTGTCGCGGCGAAGCTCGGACTGCTCGACGCCGAGATACTGCTGGCGGTGACACAGTTCTATTTTCGTCTCTCGGTTCTAAGAGACGCAATCGAGCTTGTTTCTGAAGATCCCAACACAAGCGAAGAAATCCGTTCGCAGCGCGTTGAAATGGTCCAACGGCGATTGCTTAGTTGCTTTGGTCCGGCGCTCCGCTCGCTGAAATTGCTCGATGTGCCCCGCTGGAAACAGTTCGATAGCGAAGCCGCCAAAGTTTACCCTCACCTCAAAAAAGAGCTGGGTGACTTACGCGAAATACTCGAAAGATTTGCTGCGTTGGCGGAAAAAGAAAACATCAATTGAAAAGCTGCTAAGTTCCGATCGGTTGGAGACGTTCTTGCTGATCTGTTGCCGGCGCGGTCACAGCAGACGACGAGGTCTCCGACTCGGACTTTTGATCGTGCTCCGCAGGTCAGCCTCTCGCGAAGATGCTGCCGGGGCGAGCATACCGGATTTCTAGCGGAATGAACGGGCTTGCTTGTAGGAATTCGCTTTCTCCGCTAACCCGCCAAAATGTTTTGCGCAGTATTGATGCCATTGTTGTTCAAGAAAGCCTTGAGGTTTTCGTACTTGGTCCGATAGCACTCTACCTTGATTGTCTTTGGGCTGAAAAAGAAGCTCAACTCGGATATGGGAGAAGCCTCCTTCTCTCGAAAGAAAAGCGGCTGAATGCCCTCAAGAATCTTGCTCGCGGTCGCAAGGTTCTGTTTATGATCGCGCGTATGAGTATTAATCGCAAATCGGAGTGATCCAACAAGAATGTCAATCAAACTTGGGAAATGTGACTGTCCGATTGCTGAGTAGTGGAAACCAACAATATTCGACAACCTGAGTTGATTAGTGTGGGGTAGCCCAGCGACCCCGATTGAGAATTTTTCTACCAGATGGCTATCAATTTGCTTGTCTGAGAATCGATCGATGAGAACAAGGCCAGTCGATTTGTATCGATTAAGCAAACAGTCGAAATGGTAACATAGCGTGTTAATTGCATTGCGCCGCGCAACATCGGGAGTCGTCGCGATGTCGTGGAGTATGACAGAGACAAGCAGCTTTGCACCAGAATCGATCGTTGCGGCGATGACCGATTTTTTGAGTTCGATGAAGGTCTCGTGATTCATGCCCTCAGGTGCTGGCAGGAATTTCAGTTTGAAAGTGGTGGGTACTTTGGCGGTTTCGCGGATTTTATCAATGCGACGCGATAGCGATGCGCAACTTTCCGGGGGTATGCAAATCCCCCCGTAGAGGAAGAAGTCGCTTTTTCGTTCTTCAATATTTGTCTCGTCACAATAGAGAAGATGCATCGCTGATCGCCTTTCCACTTTCTCCTAAGCCGCCAAGCGATGCCTGCTTTAGATCGGAGTGAAGCCACCGCACTCCCTCATCTGCATGGTTTGCGGTCGCTCAGCTTCGCCCCACTAGATGAGGCTCAATCTGGAGTTGGACCGTGATAGTCGTTCGGTTGATTGAGAAGGCGCTCGACTCCTTCAACGACCAATCTTGCCTCAGATCTTGTGACGGGTTTTGTGGTGTGAACCGATTCATTGCGAATCTTCGTCCATCGATCAATCTCCGCTCGCCATTCGCCCGAAAGATGCTGTTCGCGAATTGCTCGATCAACCAATTGACGGAGCGGCATCGGTCGTTGGACTTCATCCCACTGTCGCTTTTCTAGCCGGCGCCTGAGCGTGGTTTCCAAAAGAGAGATTGCAGCGATCACGGCTGCTCGGAATTCCTTCGCGTTGAGGAGGCGGCGAGGTTCAGTGTGTTGGCTTTCTGCGCGATTGGTGGCCTCGGAGCCGAAGATATCTCGGAGGGTATGGAGGAACCACTCGATGTCTTCGGACAGCAGGTCCGGACGAATGGCCACGATGAATTCGTTCTTGGCCCAAGAAGGGATCTGCTCGTCGGATGGCGCGATGAGTATCAAACGCAGTGGCTGGCGATGAAATCCGTTAACGTCTTCCCTGGCCCTCGCGATCGCCATGGCCAATTCCGCTCTCGTCCATCGGGAGTTCAACTCAACCACCATAACGGCAGCACGATCGATCAGCGTATCAAGTTTGATATTTATGCTGTCGCCCGGAGTGATGAAGTCGGTCGCGGTGACCGGCACGAGTCCGGCCTCTTCAGCAAGAGGGAATACTCGTTCGCGATAGAATGGAAGCGCGTCCAAGGGAACGGAAAAGAAGCAGAGGCGGGACACTGAATCGCGCGGGAGCAGCAATTCTTGGAGGGGGCGTTCTTCAGTGACCTTGCTAGCAGAGACGATATTGTCTCGTACGTATTCGCGAAGTTCCGCAAAGGCTTCTGCGAGTATTTCCCCGTATCGTTCTCGTGAACCGGATAGGTTAACGACCTTGACGCCACGTCGTTCGAAGCGCGCTATCTCGCTCGGATGTGCGTTGACTACGACCGCGTAAGCCATACGGCGAGATTTACCCAGCCGGCTTGAGACGACGTGCCAAATCTGCCTGAAATCTGGGTCATCAAGGCTGTATCCTATAAGCACAGCTGTTTTCGTAATAAGTTGGTTGGCCAAATAAGTGGCAAGTAGCGGATAGTTCGAGAGAAAGCCATCGTAGTCAGTCTCTGTCACTACGAGTCTCTTCGGATGACGTAAGTCTCCGTGTAGTTTCAGTAGGAGTGTGCCCGCATTTCCAAGATTGATCGACAGTTGCTCTTCATCGACAACGGGATGAATTGATTTGGGAATTTGATCGTACTGCCGTTCGAGAAGGAAATCGAAGTTAGTCGTGCATACGATGTCGAACGAGAGGCTGCAAAACTCTCGGTGCGCCCGCCCCGGTTGGGCATCCTTCTGGTGAAGGAGTTCTGCGAGTCGCTCAATAAGGCGAGCTCTCCCAAATTCATGCTCATATGCCGATATCGCATCAAGCGCACCTGACGGTGAATATTCTGAAAGTTCTTCGGCAAGGAGTCGGCCGAGATCTCCCCACATCGGCATTTTTGACGTTGGCGATAGGATGGCGTTCATTGACATCCCGGCGCCAACCACAGGTAGCCAACGGCCATTCACTAGGTCGTCGCGCAATGGCTTCGGAAACGCGGCGATATGTTTTTGGACCACGAGTGTTAGCCTGCAAATAAAGAACAAGGGGTACGTTCTTCTACTAAAGATAGAAATTTCGAGTCGATCAATTCGTCTTTGGGTGGTGCACAAAAACAAAAACGGCCGGATCTTTCGATCCGGCCGTCACGCAAAACTCAACTGGCTAAGCCTACGCCACGCAACCTAGCCCCCGCCCTAGCGGTAAATTGTCTTAGCTGGCCTTCTTCGCCGGCGCGGCCGACGGGCCGACCTTCTTCTGGATGGCGCGCTTCAATTCGAGGGCGCGCGGCGACAGGACGTCGGCCTTGGCCTTGAGCAGGAAAGCATCGAGACCGCCATTGTGGTCGACGCTCTTCACCGCATTGGTGGAGACGCGCAGGCGCACGTTGCGCTCGAGGGCTTCCGAGATGAACGTCACGTTGACGAGGTTCGGCAGGAAGCGGCGCTTGGTCTTGATGTTGGAGTGGCTGACCTTGTGGCCGACGAGGGGGCCCTTGGCCGTCAGTTCGCAGCGGCGAGACATGGTAGAAATCCTCAGGTTTCGAACCCCTAACGAGTGCGGCCGCCATTCGGGGCGCCACGGGGGCTAATTCTTCGTCCTTGCAGGGAGCGGCGGACGTATAGGGGGGAAGGGGCGGGCCGTCAAGGTTTTGGGGCGTCTTTTGAGGCCGCCCGGACGGTGCGCTCCCTCCCCCGCGCGCGGGGGAGGGTTGGGGAGAGGGTGTCGCCGCGACGGGGCAGACATGAGCGCCCCCTAGAGGAGAAAGCCCTCACCCGCGCTTCGCGCGACCTCTCCCGCAAGCGGGAGAGGTTTCGGAGCCCGGGGTTACCTCCCGATCACCAAAACGGCAATGATTGTCGCGCCTTACCATCACATAAAGGGCGTATTCGCCGCCGAAGAGTCCGGTGGAGTTCCCGGTTTAGGGCGCCCGGACACATTGTTTGCCGTGGTTTTTGGCTTAAGTAACAGCCATCGCGCCCCGATTGGATTGTTTCGTGCTCATAACGCCGCCTCTTGCGCCAGAAACGCGCTCGATCCGTCCGGGCTTTGCCGGCTGGCTGGCGGCGTTTTGCGGCCTGGCGTTGGCGTGGGGCGCGGTGCCGGCGGCGGCGCAGGGCAAGCTCGAGGCGCAATATGAGGCCTCGCTGTCAGGCATTCCCGTCGGCAAGGGCGGCTGGAATATCGACATCCAGGACGACGTGTTCTCGGCGGCGGCCGCGGGCGGCACCAGCGGGCTTTTGAAGTCGTTCACGGGCGGGTCCGGCACCGGCGCCTCGCAGGGCCGCGTCGTTGGCGGCGCGCTGGTCGCGACCGGCTACCAGGCCTCCACCACCACCCAGAAGAAGACCGAAGAGATCCGCATCACGCTCGACAAGGGCAATGTGAAGGATTTTGCGATCCTGCCGGAGCCGCCGGTCGATCCTGACCGCATCGTCGTCACCGACGCGCATCGCCGCGGCGTCTGGGACCCGATGACGGCCTCGCTGCTGCGCGTGCCCGGCACTGGCGATCCTGTTACGCCGGAGGCCTGCCACAGCGCGGCGCCCGTGTTCGACGGCCGCATGCGCTACGACCTCAAGCTCGATTTCAAGCGCATGGAGACCGTGAAGGCGGAGAAGGGCTACAAGGGCCCGGTCGTGGTCTGCTCGCTCTATTTCGTCCCTGTCGCCGGCTACATCCCCGACCGCCCCGTGATCAAATACCTCGCCGCCCAGCGCAACATCGAGATCGCCTTCGCCCCCGTCGCCGGCACCCGCATCCTGGTCCCGTTCTGGCTGAAAGTGCCGACGCCCTTGGGGCCGGCAATGCTGGAAGCCACCAGCTTCATCACCACAGCCCAGCCGCCAAGGGTGGCGAAGACGCAGTAGGGCCTGTTTCCGCGAGCCCTCTCTTAAACCGTCATCCCCTGCGCAACGGCGAAGCCGTTGTCGCTCGGGGCGGCCGCCTCTTCGGCGGCCCTCGAAGGACGACAGCCCGGCTCTCGCCATCAGCGCCAGTCGCCGCATCGGGGCCGTTCATCCTTCGAGGCTCCCGGCGCGGTGCCATGCACCGCGCCACTCGCACCTCAGGATGACGGAGAGGAAGCGTAATGCTTTCAACCACATACCTACTGTGCATGGGGTTGTTTTCGCGAAATCGGAGGTCGGTGCTCCCACTCGCGTCATGGCCGGGAATCCATTTGACTCCACCCCGATTCTGATTCGACTCCGCGCCGTCCCCAACTTAACGCTTTGCGCCATCGAAACGTCACTTGTACGGCAGCCCAAAACTCCATCTAGTTGCAGCCGATAAGACTCCCGCGACATGTTGCGTGAACGGAACGGGACTCAATCTGGAGTCAGCGATTCGGCCGCGATTCGTTCTAGAGTCGTTCCGAAGTTTAAGACCAACGGGAAAAGCGTCGTAAAGTGAGACAGTTGCTACCACTTTTCCCGTCACCCCCGCGCAACGGCGAAGCCGTTGTCCCTGGAGGCGCCCGAGCGAAGCGGAGGCCTCGAAGGGCGACGGGCCCCGGCGTCGCTGCGGGGCGAGCGTGGCGCTGGCACCCGGGCCGTTCATCCTTCGAGGCTCTCCACGCGGCGCGGTGCGCCGCGCGGTTCGCACCTCAGGATGACGGGGGCGGATACTGCCCAGCCCCCCGCCCGCCCCAGATAGCACTGACATTCGCCCAAATCGCCATTACCTAATCCCCCAGACATGGCCTTTTCTTCCTCCCCCTTCGCTTCCGAGCGCGCCCTTCACGATCGAGTGCCTGGCGCGGGCGTAACTGCGGTGCTCGGGCCGACCAACACCGGCAAGACCCATCTCGCCATCGAGCGGATGCTCGCGCATCCCTCGGGGATGATCGGCCTGCCGCTGCGACTGCTTGCGCGCGAGGTCTACAACAAGATCGCAGCCAGGGTCGGCAGCGAGGCGGTCGCGCTCGTCACCGGCGAGGAGAAGATCAAGCCGAAGAACCCGCGTTATTGGGTCTCGACCGTCGAGGCGATGCCGCGCGACCTCGATCTCTCCTTCCTCGCCGTCGACGAGGTCCAGATCGCGTCCGATCTCGAACGCGGCCACGTCTTCACCGACCGCATCCTCAATCGCCGCGGCCGCGACGAGACGCTGCTGCTGGGCGCTGCCACCATGCGCCCGATCATCGAGCGGCTGTTGCCGGGCGTCTCCATGATCACGCGGCCGCGCCTGTCGCAGCTCGAATTTGCCGGCGACCGCAAGATCACGCGCCAGCCGCGCCGCACCGCCATCGTCGCGTTCTCGGCGGATGAAGTCTACGCCATCGCCGAGCTGATCCGCCGCCAGCATGGCGGCGCCGCCGTGGTGCTGGGCTCGCTCAGCCCTCGCACGCGCAACGCGCAGGTGGCGATGTTCCAGAACGGCGACGTCGATTATCTCGTCGCCACCGACGCCGTCGGCATGGGCCTCAATCTCGACGTCGACCACGTCGCCTTCGCCTCCGACCGCAAGTTCGACGGCTACCAGTTCCGCCGTCTCACCCCGTCCGAATTCGCGCAGATCGCCGGCCGCGCCGGCCGCGCCACGCGCAACGGCACCTTCGGCACCACCGGCCGCTGCGCGCCGTTCGAGCCCGAGCTCGTCAACGCGCTGCAGAACCACACCTTCGATCCCGTGAAGATGCTGCAATGGCGCAACGCCAAGCTGGATTTCTCCTCGCTCGGCGCGCTGCAGGTCTCCCTGAACCTCGCCCCCGGCCACGAGGCGCTGACGCGCGCGCCGATCGCCGAGGACATGCGCGTGCTCGACCACGCCGCCCGCGACGTCGAGGTGCGCGATGTCGCGCATGGCAAAGAGGCGGTGGAGCGGCTGTGGGAGGCCTGCCAGGTCCCCGATTACCGAAAACTGTCGCCAGCCGCCCATGCCGAGCTGGTGACCACGCTTTATGGCTTCCTGATGCGGAAGGGATGCATTCCGGACGCCTGGTTTGCCGCCCAGATCACCCAGGCCGACCGCATCGACGGCGACATCGACACGCTGTCGGCCCGGATCGCGCAGATCCGCACCTGGACCTTCGTCGCCAACCGCCCGGACTGGCTGAAAGACCCCGAACGCTGGCAGGGGATCGCGCGGGAGGTCGAAAATAAATTATCGGATGCGCTCCATGAACGCTTGACTGAGCGTTTCGTTGATCGCCGGACCAGTGTATTGATGCGCCGCCTGCGGGAGAACACGAGCTTGAATACTGAAATCGGCAAGACCGGCGAAGTCATCGTCGAAGGCCATGTCATCGGCCGTCTCGATGGCTTCACCTTTGCACCGGACGCGGCGGAAGCCGGCTCGGATGCGAAAGCCTTGCAGGCTGCAGCGCAAGCAGTGCTCGCCGGCGAGATCAACACGCGCGCCGAGAAACTGGGCGGCGCGCCGGACGATCAGTTCGTGCTGACCTCGGAAGGCATCATCCGTTGGACCGGCGATGCCGTGGCGCGGCTGTCTGCCGCAGAGGACGCGCTGCATCCGCGCATCCGCATCATCTCCGACGAGCGCCTGACCGGCGCCCCCCGCGAGAAGGTGCAGGCCCGGCTCGAGCTCTGGCTCAAGACGCATATCGAGAAGCTGCTCGGGCCGATGTTCGAGCTGTCCAAGGCCGAGGATGTCACAGGCATCGCCCGCGGCATCGCCTATCAGCTGGTCGAGGCGCTCGGTGTGCTCGAGCGTCCCAAGATCGCCAACGAGCTGAAGGATCTCGACCAGCCCTCGCGCGCGGTCTTGCGCAAATACGGCGTCCGTTTCGGCGCCTATCACATCTATTTCCCCGGCCTGCTCAAGCCCGCCGCGCGCGCGCTCGCCGCGCTGCTCTGGGCGCTGAAGCAGGACAATGTCGATCTGTCCTCGCTCTCGGGCGCGCAGCATCTGGCATCGTCCGGCCGCACCTCGTTCCCGGTCGACAAGGCTCTGCCGCGCGATGCCTATCGCGTGCTCGGCTACAAGCAGGCCGGCGAGCGCGCCGTGCGCGTCGACATCCTGGAGCGCCTTGCCGATCTGATCCGCCCGGCGCTGGCCTGGCGCGAGAATTCGTCCGGCGAAAAGCCGGCCGGCGCCTTCGATGGCCGCAGCTTCGTGGTGACGCAAGCGATGACCTCGCTGACGGGCTCCGCCGGTGAAGACTTCGCCTCGGTGCTGCGCGCGCTCGGCTATCGCATGGAGAAGCGACCGCCGCGGCCGCAAAAGCCTGTCGTGGCCGAGCAGGTCGTGACGGAAACGGTCGCGGCAGAGACGCCGCCAACCGAGGGCAGCGCCGAGACCTCGACCGAGACCGCTGCGGAGGCCGTCGCGGGCCTGCCGGAGGAGGCATCCACGGAGGCCGCTGTTGAAGCAGTCACCGTCGAAGACGCCCCCGGCATGGAGCCGCAGGACGAGGCCGCGCAGGCGGAGCCGGCGCTGGAAGCGTCCCCTGAGGCGCCCGTCACCCCCGAAGATGCCCCCGGCATTGCGCCGCCGGCGGAAGAGCCCGCTGCGCAAGCCGAATCCGACGGCCTTGAGGCCGGTGCCGCCGAGACCGTGGCAGCGGAAGCCGCCGCATCGGCCGATGCCGCCGCGCCTGAAGCTGCGGCAGCCCCCGCCGAGCCCGAGCTGATCGAGGTCTGGCGTCCCGGCGGCCGTCACGAGGATCGCAAGCCGCGCCACGAGCGCCATCGCCACCAGCGTCACCACCAGCCGCGTCCGCAGGCGGGCGCCGAAGGTGCTGCTGCACCCGGTGCGGCGAGCGCCGTGCCCGGCGAAGCCGCCGAAGGCGCGAAGTCGGGCCATCGTCATGGCGGCCATCGCAGGGATGGTGGCCGAGACTTCCGCAAGCCGCGCGAAGGTGGCGAAGGCGCGCCGCGTCCCGAGGGGCGCGACGACAAGAACCGCCGCTTCGAGGGCAAGGACCGCGACAACAAGGGACGCGATCGCGACAAGGGCAAATTCGGCGGAGATCGCGACAAGGGCCGGGACAACCGTGGCCGAGACCGTGACAAGGGCCGCGACCGCCAGGGCGGACCGTCGCTGCGCCCCTACGCCTCGAGCGCGAACCCGCGCGAGCGCGATCGTCCAGCCGATCCGAACTCGCCGTTCGCCAAGCTCGCCGCGCTGAAAGAGCAGCTCTCCGGCCGCAAGGAGTGACATAGCGTTTTCAAGCGAAGTGCGGAGCGGTTCGCGTGAAGAAAACGCGTCAAAAGGAATAGGGCTACGACCGAGCGGCAGCGCCTCGACAAATGGCTGTGGCACGCGCGCGTGGTGAAGGCGCGCACATCGGCGGCCGAGCTCGTCGTCACAGGCCACGTTCGCATCAACGGCGCGCGCGAGACCTCGCCGGGGCACGCGGTCAAGATCGGCGATGTGCTCACCATCGCGCTCGACCGCACGGTGCGCGTCTTGAAGGTAACGGGCTTCAACGAACGCCGCGGCGATGCCGCCTCGGCGCGGGTGCTCTACGAGGAGCTCGGCGTGCGCAATTAATTGCGCATGCTATTCATTTCTTGGTCGATCAAGCGCACACAAGTGTCATGATCGGGCGTTCACGACCTTGCGGCGCCGGGCCATCCGCGCTACGCAAGCCGCGACTTTTAAAAGAGCTTTTCGGAGCGTTGGATGACTTACGTCGTCACTGAAGACTGCATCAAGTGCAAGTACACCGACTGCGTCGAGGTCTGCCCGGTCGACTGTTTCTACGAGGGCGAGAACATGCTCGTCATCCATCCTGACGAATGCATCGACTGCGGCGTGTGCGAGCCGGAATGCCCCGCCGACGCCATCAAGCCGGACACGGAACCGGGCCTGGAAAAGTGGCTCCAGGTCAACGCCGACTACGCCAAGAGCTGGCCGAACATCACGCAGAAGAAAGAATCACCCGCCGACGCCAAGGAATTCGACGGCATGGAAGGCAAGTTCGAGAAATATTTTTCTCCGAACCCCGGCTCTGGCGACTAAATCGGACCCAAACTTAACCCTAATAGCGGCGCTTCAGCCGAAAACCAGCCCTGAAGACCCCTAAATCATTGATTTTTGCGGGAAATGTGCTATATTGGGCACATTAAGCCGAACCCCGTCAGCCCCGTTGGCCCCTCTGGGTTCCCGTGAAACCAAATGTCGAACAGGGGCGTGGCAGTTTCCGCGCGCAGGCTGTGTCACAGAAAACGCGTAAAAAGAGTACTTCAGCGAGGGCTTCCCATAAGGAGGCCAAAAAAGTCGCCGCGGCCAGCCGTAGCGCATCCAAGGGTCGGACCGCGACGAAGGCACCGGCTGCAAAGTCCTCGAAGAACAAAAGAAGCGCAATGCCTAACAAGACTGCCAAACCGGCCGCGAAAGCGACCGCCGCTAAGCCTGCTGCCAAGCCTGTGACTGCCAAGGCTCCGGTGGCCAAGGCTCCCGCTGCCAAGCCCGCCGCGCCGAAGGCTCTCGTTGCTGCTGCTCCTGTCAAGGCTCCTGTCGCTGCTGCCAAGCCGGCCGCGAAGCCCGCTGCTGCGCCGAAGGTCGAGGAAAAGAAGGTCGTGACCCAGCGCCAAGGCTTCAAGGCCAACGAATTCGTCGTCTATCCCGCTCACGGCGTCGGCCAGATCCTGGCCATCGAGGAGCAGGAGATCGCGGGCGCGAAGCTCGAGCTGTTCGTCATCAACTTCATCAAGGACAAGATGACGCTGCGCGTGCCGACCGCCAAGGTCGCCAATGTCGGCATGCGCAAGCTGTCCGATCCGGCGCTGGTGAAGAAGGCGCTCGAGACGCTCAAGGGCCGCGCCCGCGTCAAGCGCACCATGTGGTCGCGCCGCGCCCAGGAATACGAAGCGAAGATCAATTCGGGCGATATCGTCGCGATCGCGGAAGTCGTGCGCGACCTCTATCGCTCGGAGTCGCAGCCGGAGCAGTCCTACAGCGAACGCCAGCTCTACGAAGCTGCGCTCGACCGTCTGTCGCGCGAGATCGCGGTGGTGCAGCACTCGACCGAGACCGAAGCGGTCAAGGAGATCGAAGCCCAGCTCGCCAAGAGCCCGCGCCGCAACGCCAAGGCGGAAGCCGCCGAGGGCGAAGCCGACACGGATGCCGAAGGCGATAGCGACGATACCGATGGCGACGACACCACCGTCGCCGACGAGGCCGCGTAAGCGTCTCGCTGCACGGATCGCAACAGATCAAAAGCCCGGCCGTTCGGCCGGGCTTTTTGTTTGATGCGTGCGGCGGTGAGGATCGTCCGGGGCGAAGTCAGCCGGCGCGTGCGAGCTTCGCCGCCCTCTGGCCGAGGATCTCCATGAAAGTCCGTTGCGCCGCCGTCAGCGGCTGGTCCCTGCGATAGGTCAGTCCGATGGCGCGCGCGTTGGCGGGAAGCTCGACCGCGAGCGCTTTCAGTCCCTTCGCAATGGTCTTCATCTTTCCGCGGGAATAGGTCAGCAGAGCGATGACGTCGCTGTTCATGACCATCTGCTCGGCAAGCGCAAAGGTCACGATCTCGCAGGTCTGCGATGGCGGGACGAGGCCATGACCAATCAGAAGTTCCTCGAAATAGCGACGGGTCGGCGTGCCGTGCGGTGCGACCACCCAGTTCTCGTCGACGAGCTCTTTCAGCTTGCGCCGTCCCTTGGCCAGCCGATGCTCCGCGCGCGCAATCACTGCAAAGAATTCATCGTAGAGATGCCGCTCTTCGAGAACGTCGTAAGGCGGGGGCTCACGCAGAGGACCGATGACGAAATCGAGCTCGCCCTGCCGCAGGCCGTCGATCAAGGCGGCATAGCTGCCGGTGACGGCCTGAAGGCGGACATGTCGGTGCCGGCTCAGCATCTCGCCGAACACTTTGACGACGATGTCCTGCTCCGAGAACGGCAGCAGGCCGACGGCGACGCGGCCCGTCACCTTGCCTGACAGCGCCTCGATCTGCTCCGGCAGCGTCATCACGTCCATCAGCAATTTGGTGTGCAATTCGGCCAGGATAAGGGCGTCGCCGGTCGCCTTCATGCCGGAGCGCGTGCGCTCGAATGGCGGCCGGCCCGTTGCGGCGGCGATCTTGGCGAGCGCGCGGCTGACGTCAGGCTGCGACCGTTCGAGATATTCGGCGGCCGCCGACACGCTGCCGGTCGTTCTGATCGCGCTGACGGCGCTGAGCAGCTCCCAGGCGAGGTGATGACCGAGATCGGCAATGCGTGCGCCGGACGCCCTGAGGGCCTCCTGTGCGGCCTGGATGCTGGACATCATGTGGCGGCAGCGTGCGATGACGATCTCGCCCAGCGAGGTCGGCTCCATTCCGGTCCAGCCGCGCGCGAACAGCTGCTGCCGCAGCCGGCCTTCGACTTCCGCGATCGAACGCGACAGGCTGCTCTGGCTGGTGTTCAACTGCTCACTCGCGCGCGCAAGGCTGGCGCAGCTCGCGACGGCGCTGATGACGCGCACCTGCTTGATCGAGAGGACGGGCGTTCTCTTCATGAAATGGCTGTTCTTCATGACGGTCTGCGAGAGGACGGAACGTTGGTGCGTCTGGTATAATATTCACTTTCTGCAAGATCTATTTCAAAACCTGCATAATCACTACCTGCAAGATCTTGCTAGCTAGAGACGATAATCACCGTGACGCCGGACCGTCGGCGTTGCCCGGGAGGTCTCATGTCCGGCAATTGGCTCGATGCCGTCGTGCTCGCGCGCCGCGCCCTGACCGGGCGCATCGCCGAGTTCTGCATCGGACGTGCCGACGGCCGCCCGTTGCCGATGGCCGAATCCGGCAGCCATGTCGAGTTGCACTTCGGCGGCGGTGAACGCCATCTCGTTCGACACTATTCCATCGTCGGCCCCCTCACGCTTGCCGGCGATCCCGAGCCGTTCTGGCGCATCGCCGTGCAGCGCGAGGACCGCGGACGCGGCTCGGCATTCATTCACGCCAGCTTTCGTCCCGGTACGGCGCTGAGGGTCTCGCCCCAAATCAACGCCTTCCGCCTGTCGCGACATCGGGCAAACACGCTGCTGATCGCCGGCGGCATCGGTGTCACGCCGATGGTCGCGATGGCGCGTTCGTTGCGACGGCGGAACATGGAGTTCTCGATGCTGTACGCAGGACAGGATCGTTCCGCAATGGCTTATGTCGACGAGCTGGAGAGCCTCTGCGGCGATCGTCTGACCCTCCATGAGACCAAGCGCGACGGCATTCCCGGCCTCGTCAGGCTGCTGTCCGACCAACCCGCTGAAACTGTGGCCCATGTTTGCGGCCCGAGCGCGCTGATCGAGGCGCTGCGCGACGCCGCTGCCAGTCTCGGCTGGCGCAAGGAGCGCGTCCGCTTCGAAGTGTTCAACGCAGCCCACCGGCCCGATGACAGTGATTTCGAGGTGAGGCTACCGACCGGCCGCCGCATCAGAGTGGGGGCGGGAACGACGATCCTGGAGGCGCTGGAGCTTGCGGGCGTCGATACCTTGTCGAGCTGCCGCCGTGGGGAATGCGGTCTCTGCATCACCGACGTCGCGAACTGCGACGGCGAACTCGATCAGCGCGATCGCTATTTCAGCACCGAGGAGCGCCGTGCCGGCCGGCAGATCGCCATCTGCTGCTCGCGGATCAGCGGCCGCGCGCTTGTTCTCAACATATAGCCCCAAGGAAGGTTGAAAGCCGATGGGTACGACCGAGCTGTCCCGATCGACCGACGAGGCCGTCTTCGCCGCGATGGAGCCGAGAGAGCCCGGCGGCTTCGCCAACCATGCCACGCCGCTGATCCGCAACTGCTGGTATGCCTGCGCGCGTACAAGCGAGATCGGTCGTACGCCGCTGGCCCGCAAGCTGCTCGGCATCGACGTCGTGCTGTTTCGGACCGAGGCCGGCGCGCCCGTCGCAATGCGCAATCGTTGCCCGCACCGATCCTTCCCACTCGCGCGTGGCAGGCTGATCGGCGACCGATTGGTCTGCGGCTATCATGGCATGGAATTTGGGTCGGACGGCGTCTGCGCGCACATGCCGGCGCTCAGTCGAGCGCCCGCGACCGCAACCGTACAGACGTTCCCGGTGGTTGATCGCAGTCCGCTTTCGTGGATCTGGATGGGCGCGCCCGATCTCGCCGACGAGGGGCTGATCCCGGACACGTCATGGCTCAGCGATCCCGCATGGGGAACGGTGACCGGCAGCTTCCACATCAAATCCGACTATGTGGCGATGCACGAAAACCTCATCGATCAGACCCATTTTCCGTTCCTGCATCCGGGTACGGTTGGGACGCCGGAATACGCGCGCTCAAGACTCAGCGTCTCCACCGAGAACAAGCAGGTCGTGATCCGTCGCGAACTGAAGGACGCGGTCCCGCCGGGCGTCTACGGCAAGCCGGCCAACATCATGCACAAGCGGGTGGACCGCGCTTCTGAAGCGCGCTTCGTCTCGCCAGCGCTGCACACCGCATTCGCCAGCGTGCGAGATCCCGCGCCCGATCCGGGGCAGCCGTCGCTCTATCGCTACAACATCACACATGTGTTCACGCCGGAGACCAACAATTCCATTCACTATTGGTGGTTCAACTCGCGCGACTACCGGCCGGCTGATCCCGAGATCGACAAGTTCATGTTCGAGGCGCATTCGCAGGCTTATCACGAGGACGTCGAAGCGCTCGAATGGATCAATGAAGTGGTCCGGACCGACGGTGAAGAACAGTTCGACCTGAGTTTTGCACCCGATAAGCCTGGTCTGATGGCGCGCCGCATCATCTACCGCCTCTCGGCCAAGGAAGCGCGTTAAGCCGCGCAATCGCGCCAACTGCTCGAATGACAAAAAACAAACTTGCAAGGGAGGGAAGAGTGAGGGTCCAATTGATGAAAACGCTGAATACTTGGAGCATCGCTGCGATGGCGGCTCTGGGAACGGTCGCGGCGGCCCATGCCGCGGATCCCATCAAGATTGGCGTGATCATCCCGATGACGGGAGCTTTCCAGTCGAACGGCAAGCAGATCGAAGCGGCGATCAAGGCGTACACCAAGGCGAAGGGCGATACCGTCGCCGGCCGCAAGATCGAGTTCATCCTCCGCGACGATCGCGGCGCGCCCGACAATGCCAACAGGTTCGCGCAGGAACTGATTGCGCAGGACCGCGTCTCGATCCTGACCGGGTTCGGCAACACGCCTGCGGCGCTCTCGGCAGCAGCGTTTGCAGCCAAGGCGAAGGTGCCGCAGGTGATCATGGTCGCCGCGACATCATCGATCGTCGAGAAGTCGCCCTATATCGTGCGGACGTCGCAATCGATTCCACAGATCGCCAGCGTCATCGGCCAATGGGCGCCGAAATCCGGCCCGAAAACCTTTGTGAGTATCGTCTCCGAATACGGTCCGGGCCTGGACGCCGAGGAGTGGTTCGCCAAGACCGTCGAGGCCCATGGCGGCCGCGTCGTCGAGAAGCTCAAGGTCCCTCTCGCCAACCCGGACTTCGCGCCGTTTCTCCAGCGCGCCGCTGATGCCAAGCCCGATGCCTTGTTTGTGTTCGTTCCGACCGGTGCGGGCGGCAATTTCATGAAGCAGTTCATCGAGCGTGGCCTGGACAAGGCCGGGATGAAGCTGGTCGCGATGTCGGACCTGACCGACGACGATCTCCTCAACAACATGGGGGATGCAGCGCTCGGCGCCGTCACCGGCGGTCCATATTCGGCGAGCCACGATTCCCCGGAGAACAAGGCCTTCGTCGCGCAGTTCAAGGCGGTCAATCCCGGCATGCGCCCCAACGTCGTCGCCGTCAGTGCGTGGGATGCTCTCGAGCTCATCTATCGCGCCGTGGAAGAGACCAAGGGCGAGACCAACGGCGACGCTCTCATCTCGGCGATGAAAGGCCAGAGCTGGAACAGCCCGCGCGGACCAATCTCGATTGATCCCGCGACGCGGGACATCATCCAGAACATCTACATGCGGAAAGTCGAGCGTCACGACGGCGAACTCTACAACATGGAGTTCGAGACTTTTCCGAACGTGAAAGATCCGGCGCACTGAGCGCCGGACAAGTGAAAGTCACCGAGGCTCCATGACCAACGTTCCTGTACAAACGCCAATCCGGGCCGACACGGTCGGCAGTCTGCTGCGTCCGGATGCTCTTCACGCCGCACGGCGCCGTCTCGAACTGGGTGAAATCGATGCGGCTGCGCTGCACGAGATCGAGGACCGCGCCATCGCCGATGTCATCGCCTATCAGGAAGGGATTGGGCTCCCCGTCGTGACCGACGGGGAGTTCCGGCGCGAGAACTGGTGGATCGATTTCGTTCGCAAGCTCGAAGGTGTCGAGATCGTTGCCGGCGACGGCACGGCGTTCGCAGCCAACGGGGCGCCGCGATACGTGCCGAAATCGGTGCGGGTCTCGGGGCGGGTCGGTGCCGCCGGGCCGATCCTGGCCGACGACTTCCGCTTCGTTCAAAAGCATGCCAAAGCCGTCGCCAAGATCGCGGTGCCGTCGCCGACGCGGCTGCACTTCCATGGCGGGCGCAAGTCGGTCTCCAGGGATGTCTATCCCGATATCGAGGCCTTCTTCGCCGATGTTGCCGCTGTCTACCGTCGCGAGATCGCCGCGCTCGAGGCCGCCGGTTGCCGCTACATCCAGATCGACGATCCCCTGCTCAGCTATTTCCTCGATCCGAACTTGCGGGCCGAGGTCGTTGCCGATGGCGACGATCCCGACACACGGTTGCGGCGCTACATCCGCCTGATCAACGCCTGCATTTCGGAGCGGTCGCCGGCGACGAGCATTGGTATCCATATCTGCCGTGGTAATGCGCGCAGTACCTGGCTCGCGGAAGGGACCTATGAAGGGCTCGCCGACACCTGCTTTGCGCTGCTCAACGTCGACCGCTTCCTGCTCGAATATGACGACGAGCGCAGCGGCTCGTTCGCGCCGCTCCGTTTCATGCCTGATGACAAGCAGGTGGTGCTCGGACTGGTCACGACCAAGCATGCCCAGCTCGAAGACAAGGATGTGCTCAAGCGGCGCCTCGACGAGGCCGCCAGTTTGATCGATCCATCGCTTCTCGCCATCAGCCCGCAATGCGGATTCGCCAGCGTGGTCGAAGGTAATCTGATCACCGAAGCCGACCAGCGCGCCAAGCTGGCACTGGTGGTCCAGACGGCCAGGGAATATTGGGGGGCGGTGTAGGGGCGCGTGAAGCGCGAGCTGGCGTCCTGGCGCCGGGACGACGGACGCTACTTCACCGGCCGCTTCTCGAGCTTCCGCGCCAGCGTGCGCCGGTGCATGCCGAGGCGCCGTGCCGCCTCCGAGATGTTGAAATCCGTCTCGATCAGGGTCTGGTGGATGCGCTCCCATTCCAGCGTCTTGATCGAGGTCGGCCGCGCATCCAGCGCGACCTCGGTGTTCCCCACGGCCTTGGTGAAGGCAGCTTCGATGTCGTCGGTGTTCGACGGTTTTGCCAGATAATGGCAGGCGCCCAGCTTGATCGCCTCGACGGCGGTGGAGATGCTGGCAAAGCCGGTCAGCACCACGATCAGCATGTCGGGATCGTGCGTATGCAAAAGCTCGACGCAGGCGAGGCCCGAGGCGCCGCCGAGCTTGAGGTCGACCACGGCATGGCCGAAGGAGCGTTCTTCCAGCACCTGGCGCACCTCTTCGATCGAGGCGGCCAGCACGACATCATAGCCGCGGCGTTCGAACGAGCGCTTCAACGTGCGCGCAAAGCCTGCGTCGTCCTCGACGACGATGAGCGAACGGTCAGGCGTCAAAATTCCCTCCGATCGCGAGCGTTGCGAGCGGCAGCGTCAGGCGCACGGTGGCGCCCCGCTTCCTGTGGTTCTCGGCGGTCACGGTGCCCCCTAACTTGCGCACCACGTTCACCACCAGGAACAGCCCGAGCCCGCCACCGGCGCGGCCCTTGCTCGATTGATAGGGCTTTCCGAGCTGCGCCAGCATCTCCGGCGCAAAGCCCGGGCCGCGATCGCTGATCGACAGCACGAGGTTGTCGCCCTCGCGCTCGGCCACGAGCTCGACCCATTCGCGCGAGATCTCATAGGCGTTGTCGAGCACGTTGAAGATGACCTGCTTCAACGCGATGTCGGAGACGATCGCGACGTCTTCGCCAAACGTATTGAGGAAGTAGAGCGTCCGTGCCGAGCGCGCGTCACGCCACTCGTCGACCAGCGCGGTCACGAACGCCGTCACCGTTGTCGGCGAGGAGCCTTCGCCGCGCGCTTCGCCCGCCGAGACCAGGATGCCCGTCACGATCGACTTGCAGCGCTGCAGCGAGGTTTCCATCTCCGCGAGGTCCTCGGCGAGCTCCTGATCGGCGGCAAGATCCGGCATGCGGCGCCAATCGCTGAGGATCACCGACAGCGAGGCCAGCGGCGTGCCGAGCTCATGCGCCGCGCCGGAGGCGAGCAGGCCCATGCGCACGATGTGGTCCTGCTCGGCGGCATGCTGGCGGAATGCCGCCAGATGCGCATCGCGCTCGCGCAGGTTTCGATTGATGCGGGTGACGAACACGACCAGCAGTACGGCATTGAGCACGAACCCCAGCAGCATGCCGGCGACTGTGAGCGTGTAGGTCTCGCTCAATGGATTGGGCGGCAGCTCCAGCGGGCGGTAGGCCAGCGTCAACCACACGAAGCTCGCGCAGGTCAGCGCGACCAGCGACCAGGTCGAGCGGGCATCGAGCAGCACCGCGCCGAGCGTCACCTGGAGCAGGAACAGCGAGGTGAAGGGATTGGTGGCGCCGCCAGAGAGGTAAAGCTGCGCGGTCAGCGCGGCGACATCAAGCATCAAGGCGACCAGCAGCTCGTTGTTGGTGATCGCGGCGCGATGGCGCACCCAGATGAGGCTGGAGACGTTGAGCAGCACCAGCGCGCCGATCACCGCGCCCATCCGCTCCAAGGGCAGGGGAATGCCGAGCCCAAAATGCACGCCGCCGATGGTCACGATCTGGCCGACCACTGCGGTCCAGCGCAGCTGGATCAGCAGCGCCATGTTCTTGCGATTGGTCCCGTCGTCGGTCGGCGCAGCACCGATCAGCTCGCTGCGCGCATCCGCCTGCGATTGCAGCGTGACGGCCAGCCCGCCATGAGCAAGTGTTTGGGAAAGCGTCTTCCCGTTGTCAGGCCTGTTCGACGATCGTTCCAGCATTTGATCCCGTCCTGCGCGCGGCGGCATCCAGGCCACCGGCCGGTTCGTGGACGAAGCGCCTGCGGCGGAACGGCCCGCCGCCGAATGTGACGAGAAGTTTACCGGCCAGCATGAAGGCCAGGGCAAACCACGTCAGCGCGTAGATCAGGTGGTTATTGGGAAAGCGGATCACGGTCAATCCGCCGATCGGACCGCCGGCAATTTGTGATCCGGCGTCGGCATCCACGAAGAACGGCGCGACATCGTGGAGACCGCGTGCCGCCGCAATCGCGGCGACATCCCGCGAATACCAGCGGTTGTGCTGCGGCACGTTGTTTCGCAGGAACCCGCCTTTGGGCTCCGTCATGCGGAGCAGGCCGGTGATCTCGACCTGGCCATCCGGATTGCCGCTCTGGCGGGTCGATGCGTCGCGCCGCTCCGACGGCACGAAGCCGCGGTTGACCAGGACCTGCGTGCCGTCGCTGCGCTTGAGCGGCGTCAGCACCCAATAGCCCGGGCCTTCCTCGGTGACGGCCTGAACCAGCGTCTCGCGGTCATGCAGGAAGCGGCCGGCGACGCTGACATTCCTGTATTCGTCGTTCGCGGCGGAAACCGCGGGCCACGAAACGGGCGAGGGGATCGGCGCCACCGCGGCATGAACGCGTTGCTCGACGCGGTCGATCAGCGCCAGCTTCCAGGCGCGGCGCTCGATCTGCCAGATACCGAGCACGATCAGGGTCACGAAGGCCGTGAGCGAGAGGACCGTGAGCCACAGGGAGGGGCGCGCAGCATGGCCACGTGTCCCTTTTGCCTTGCTCGTCACGGTCCCGACCTCGCTCACTTCATTCCGCTCATCTGGTGCATCGGCATCATGTTGCTGTTGAGGTGGCTCATCACCCACAGCGAACCCGACAGCGCGATCACCACCATGACGATGGTGAAGATCAGCGCCATCATGCTCCAGCCGTTCTCGGACGTCGTGTTCATGTGCAGGAAGTAGATCATGTGCACGACGATCTGCACCACCGCGAAGGCCATGATGACGAGGGCGGTGATCTGCTTGCTCGGCAGCGCACCGCTCATCACCAGCCAGAAGGGAATTGCGGTGAGCACGACCGAGAGCACGAAGCCGAGCATATAGGTCGAAAACGTGCCGTGGGCGTGGCTGTCGCCGTGGTGATGATCGTCGGCGCCAGCTGCATGAGTATCGGTGTTCATCGCAGAACTCCCAGGAGATAGACGAAGGTGAAAACGCCGATCCAGACCACGTCGAGGAAATGCCAGAACATCGACAGGCACATCAGCCGGCGGCGGTTGGCCTCGATCAGGCCGAACTTTTGGACCTGCACCATCAGCGTCACCAGCCAGATCAGGCCGCAGGAGACGTGCAGGCCATGGGTGCCGACCAGTGTAAAGAATGCGGAGAGGAAGGCGCTGCGCTGGGGCGTCGCGCCCTCATGGATCATGTGGGCGAACTCGGTGAGCTCGATGCCGATGAAGGCAAGGCCGAACAGGCCGGTGATCGCCAGCCACACTTGCGTCTGCGCGACCTTGTTCTGCTGCATCGTCAGCATGGCGAAGCCATAGGTGATCGACGACAGCAGCAGCATCGAGGTGTTCACCGCGACCAGGTTGAGGTCGAACAGGTCCTTCGGCGCGGGGCCGGCGGCGTAGTTGCCGCCGAGCACGCCGAAGGTGGCGAACAGGATCGCGAAGATGAGACAGTCGCTCATCAGGTAGATCCAGAAGCCGAGCGAGGTGCTCCAGCCTTCCGGATGCGGGTGTTCGTCGGCGACGTAGAAGACCGGCTCGCCGGTTTGCGAGGGATTGACAGCGATCGTCATTTACTTGGCTCCGGCGAGCAGTTTGGTGCGCGCGTCCTCGGTCCGGATGACGTCTTCAGCCGGAATGTCGAAGTCGCGGTGATAGTTGAAGGTGTGGCCGATCCCGACGACGAGCATCGCGATGAAGCTCACGGCGGCCAGCCACCAGATGTACCAGATCAGGCCAAAACCCATCGCGGTGGCGAGGCCGGCAAGGATGATGCCGGTGCCGGTGCTGCTGGGCATGTGGATCGGCCTGAACCCGGTGAGCGGACGTTGGTAGCCCCGGCGCTTCATGTCCCACCACGCGTCATTGTCGTGAACGACGGGGGTGAAGGCAAAGTTGTAGTCCGGCGGCGGCGAGGAGGTTGCCCATTCCAGCGTGCGCGCATCCCAGGGGTCGCCGGTGACGTCCTTGAGCTGCTCGCGCCTGAGGAAGCTGACCGCGAACTGCATCAGCATGCACATGATGCCGAGAAGGACGAGGAAGGCGCCGATCGCGGCGATGACGAACCAGATCTGCAACGACGGATCGTCGAACACGCGCAGGCGGCGGGTCACGCCCATCAGGCCGAGCACGTAGAGCGGCATGAAGGCGAGATAGAAGCCGGTGACCCAGAACCAGAACGACAGCTTGCCCCAGAACGGATCGAGCTTGAAGCCGAAGGCCTTCGGGAACCAGTAGGTGATGCCGGCAAAAGCGCCGAACACCACGCCGCCGATGATCACGTTGTGGAAGTGCGCGATCAGGAACAGGCTGTTGTGGAGCACGAAGTCGGCCGGCGGCACCGCCAGCAGCACGCCGGTCATGCCGCCGATCACGAAGGTCAGCATGAAGGCGATGGTCCACATCATCGGCAGCTCGTAGCGGATGCGGCCGCGATACATCGTGAACAGCCAGTTGAACATCTTCGCGCCCGTCGGGATCGAGATGATCATCGTGGTGATGCCGAAGAACGAGTTGACGCTGGCGCCCGAGCCCATCGTGAAGAAGTGGTGCAGCCAGACCAGGTACGACAGGATGGTGATGACGACCGTGGCGTAGACCATCGAGGTGTAGCCGAACAGCCGCTTGCCGGAGAAGGTCGAGGTCACCTCGGAGAAGATGCCGAAGGCCGGGAGAACCAGGATGTAGACCTCGGGATGGCCCCAGATCCAGATCAGGTTCACGTACATCATCGGGCTGCCGCCGAAATCGTTCGTGAAGAAGTTGGTGCCGACGTAGCGGTCGAGCGAGAGCAGCGCGAGCACGACGGTCAGGACGGGGAAGGAGGCGACGATCAGGACGTTGGTGCAGAGCGAGGTCCAGGTGAAGACCGGCATCTTCATCATGGTCATGCCCGGGCAACGCAGCTTGACGATGGTGCAGATCAGGTTGATGCCGGACAACGTCGTGCCGACGCCGGCGACTTGCAGCGCCCAGATGTAATAATCGACGCCGACATCAGGACTGTAGCCGATGTTCGACAGTGGTGGATAAGCCAGCCAGCCGGTGCGGGCGAACTCGCCGATGAAGAGCGAAGCCATCACCAGCACCGCGCCGCCGACCGTCATCCAGAAGCTGAAATTGTTCAGGAACGGAAACGACACGTCGCGCGCGCCGATCTGCAGCGGCACGACATAGTTCATCAGGCCGGTGACCAGCGGCATCGCCACGAAGAAGATCATGATCACGCCGTGGGCGGTGAAGACCTGGTCGTAGTGATGGGCGTTGAGATAGCCTTCGGAGCCGCCAAACGCCAGCATCTGCTGGCCGCGCATCATCAGCGCGTCGGCAAAGCCGCGCAGCAGCATCACGATGCCGAGGATCATGTACATGATGCCGATGCGCTTGTGATCGACGGTGGTGAACCACTCGCGCCAGAGATAACCCCAGAGACGGAAATAGGTGAGACCGCCGAGCAGCGCGGCGCCGCCGAGCGCGACCACCGCGAAGGTGCCGACGACGATCGGCTCGTGCAGCGGCAGCGATTCGAAGCCGAGCCGGCCGAAGATGAGCTTGAGAAAATCAGGAGACATGCGAACTCTCTTTAGGAGCCTGACTTCAGGAGTCTGACTTGGGACGTTGTCCGAGGAAGAAGGACGAGGACTTCAGCGGCGTGAACGACGGCCGCTTCAGGCCGGCGCCGATTAGGGGCGCGGTGTCGGTGGGTGCCGTGATGGCGGCGGTGGTTTTGCCCTGCGGCGCATCCGGCGTGCAGGTGCCGGCGACGAAGCTCGGCTCCGGCCCAAATGCGGTGCCGCGGCGGGCGTATTTGTCGTAGGCCAGCGGCAGCGTGTTGTTCAGGCCCTGGTGGCCGGCACCGCCCTTGGCGTCGATCGCCATCATCTCGCTCTGGCACATCTTGCCGGTCTCGACACACATGTTGAGGATCAGACGGTAGAGATCGGCATCGACGGTGCCCCAGCGGCGCACCGGTTCGTTCTGGCTCGGCTTTTCGAGCTGGAGATATTCGGCGCGGCCGAGCGAGCCGCCGGCGGACTTGGCGTTGGCGATCCAGGCGTCAAAGCCCTTGTCGTCGAGGCCCTGGAAGTTGAAGTGCATCCCGGAGAAGCCGGCGCCGCTGTAGTTGGCCGAAAAGCCCTTGTACGTGCCTGCGTGGTTGACGACGGCGTGGAGCTTGGTCTCCATGCCCGGCATCGCGTAGATCTGGCCGGCGAGCGCGGGGATGTAGAACGAGTTCATCACCGAAGACGCCGTGATGCGGAATTTGATCGGACGATCGACCGGAGCTGCGAGCTCGTTGACGGTGGCGATGCCGTAGTCCGGATAGATAAAGAGCCACTTCCAGTCGAGCGCGACGACGTCGACCTCGAGCGGGGCCTTGGACTGGTCCACGGCGCGGTCTGCATGGATGCGGCCGAGCGTGCGATAGGGGTCGAGCAGATGCGTGCCCATCCAGGTCAGAGCGCCCAGGCAAACGATGATCAGAAGCGGTGCCGACCAGATCACCAGCTCGAGCTTGGTCGAATGGTCCCAATCCGGCTCGTAGCGGGCGTCCGTGTTGGACTGGCGATAGCGCCAGGCGAACAGCACCGTCAGCGCCATCACGGGGACGACGATCAAGAGCATCAGGACGGTGGAGATGATGACGAGGTCGCGCTGCTGGGCAGCGATATCGCCGGCTGGCGCCAGCACGACGTAGTCGCAGCCGCTGAGCGCGGCAGCCAGAGGTAGTAGCGCCAGGATCTTGAGACGAGACACGGGCCGAGCCTTTGAGAATGAGTTTCTTTTGCGGGGCCAACGGGTAGCTGCGGCGCAGCAATCCGGACATTGGACAATTTGTCCAATGTTGCAGTGCGGGATGTTGGGTCAGACAGGAGGAGATTGCCTGGCGCCCCGCCGGGCGGTCGGCTTTGGTTTTCAGGACGTTAAGGGCGCACGAATGGCGACGGCACAGACCCCCGCAATGGCAGATCTCCACACGGGCGAGCACGGCCACGACCAGGCCAGTCCCGGCGAGATCGCCATCGGCGTCATCATCGGCCGCACCTCGGAATTCTTCGACTTCTTCGTGTTCGCGATCGCCTCGGTGATCGTGTTCCCGCGCCTGGTGTTCCCGTTCGCGAGCGAACTGACCGGCACGCTCTATTCCTTCATGATCTTCGCGCTGGCCTTCATGGCCCGGCCGATCGGCACCGTCATTTTCATGACGGTCGACCGTGCCTACGGCAAGACGGCCAAGCTGATCTCGGCGCTGTTTTTGCTGGGCACCGCCACCGTCGCGCTGGCGTTCCTGCCCGGCTATCACGACATCGGCGTTGCCGCGATCTGGCTGCTGGCGCTCGCGCGCATCGCGCAGGGTTTGGCCTGGGGCGGCGCCTGGGACGGCATGGCTTCGCTGCTGGCGCTGAACGCGCCGCCCTCCAAGCGCGGCTGGTACGCGATGGTGCCGCAGCTCGGCGCGCCGCTCGGGCTGATCGTGGCGAGCGCGCTGTTCGCCTATTTCGCGGGTAACCTCTCGGCCGAGGATTTCTTCGATTGGGGCTGGCGCTATCCGTTTTTCGTCGCGTTTGCCATCAACGTCGTGGCGCTGTTCGCGCGCCTGCGCATGGTGACGACGGAGGAATACGCCTCGCTGTTCGAGACCCGCGAATTGCAGCCCGCGCGCATCTCCGACACCGTCGCGCGCGAAGGCCAGAACATCATGCTGGGCGCATTTGCGCCGCTCGCGAGCTTCGCGCTGTTTCATATGGTCACGGTGTTTCCGCTGTCCTGGGTGTTTCTGTTCACCCGCGAAAGCCCGGTGCGCTTCCTGATCATCGAGATCGTCGCCGCCGTGTTCGGTGTCGCCGCCATCGTGATCTCCGGCATCATCGCCGACCGCGTGGGACGCAAATCGCTGCTGATGGGATCGGCGATCGCGATCGCGATCTATAGCGGCTTTGCCCCGCAGCTGCTCGACGCCGGCGCGTTCGGCGAGACCATCTACATGGTGATCGGCTTCATCCTGCTCGGCCTCTCCTTCGGCCAGTCCTCCGGTGCGATCGCCTCGAACTTCAAGCAGGCGTACCGCTACACCGCCTCGGCTCTGACCTCGGACATGGCCTGGCTGTTCGGCGCCGGCTTCGCGCCGCTGGTGGCGCTGCTGCTCGCCACCAACCTCGGCGTCATCGCCTCGGGGGCGTATCTGTTGTCCGGGGCGTTCTGGACCCTGCTCGCCCTCTGGCTCAGCGGCCAGCGCGAGAAGGGCGACATGGACGCGGGGCGCTGATCAGCGCGGACTTGTAGGGTGGGCAAAGGCGCGTCAGCGCCGTGCCCACCATCTTCAACGGTTGCGATTGGGAATGGTGGGCACGCTACGCTTTGCCCACCCTACGGCAGTCTGGCGTGTGTCAATCCGCCACGATCTTCACGCGGTCACGCACCTTCACCTGCGCGTTGCGATCGAGCCCGTTCAGCACGCGAAAGCGCTCTGCGGGATGATCGACGCCGGCCATGCGGTGGGACAGCGATTCCACGGTGTCGCCGGGCTGCACGGTGATGACCTTGATGCGCAGCGGACGGGCGGCCTGGATCTCGTCGAGCGTCAGGCGGCGGAATGAATTGACGGTCTCGCGCGCGTTGCGCTCGCTCTCGGTCGACTTCTGCCGTGTCGCGAAGATGAAGCGATAGACGTCGCTGCCAAAACGCAGCGCATAGACCTTGAACTGCCACTGTTCGCCCTTGGCGGTGGCGGACGCGGCCGGGAAGCCGTTGATGGTGATGTCCTCGGTCGACGCCTTCTCGACGCCCTCCATCCAGCCGGAATTGAGGTAGTCGCCGAGCGACTGCTCGGCCGGCACGCGCACCACGTCAAAACGCATCGCCTGTGCTCCGCCCTCGCGCACGCCGATCACGGCCTGGGCGGTGTTGTCGAGCGTGAAATTGTCCGGCGCCTGGAAGGTGAAGCCGAGCTTCGGATGCAGGAACCTGCGGCCGCGCACGAAACCTTCGCTGGGGTCTTCGCCGTAGACGAGGTTGTCGATCGCAGCAAGATAGGTCTCGCGGTCGCGCTCGGCGCCCTCCGGTGCAGTATATTGCCGCGCAATGGTCTGCGCGTTCTGCACGCGCTCCGGGGTCGCCGGGTGCGACGAGGTGAAATCCTGCGCGCGCGGATCGAGCGAGCTCTTGCCTGCCTTCAGCTCGGCATTGCGCTCCATCGCCGACAGGAACCGTGCCGCACCGTAAGGGTCGAAATGCGCCTTGGCGGAGATGCCGACGCCGATGCCGTCGGCCTCGAACTCCTGTTTGCGCGAAAAGCTCGCCATGGTGAGCTTGGTCTTGGCCAGTGCGAGCGCGGTGAGATCGGGATCGTTGCTCATGTCGGTGACGACGCGGGTGACGATCGCGGCCTGGCGGGCCTGGTCCTCGCGCATCGCGGCGTGCTTGGACAGCACATGCGCCATCTCGTGGCTGAGCACGGAGGACAATTCCGACGTATCGCTCGCGAGCGCAAGAAGTCCGCGCGTGACATAGAGCTGGCCGTTCGGCAGCGCGAAGGCGTTCACCGCGCCGGAATTGAGGATGGTGACCTTGTAGCCCTGGTCGGGGCGATCGGAGGCCGCGACGAGCCGGTCGACGGTCTTGCTGACGAGTGATTCGAGCCTGGGATCGTCGTAAGTGCCGCCATAGCTCGCCAGGATGCGCTCGTGCTCCTTCTCGGTGGCGGGGGTCTGGGCGACGGCCGGCTTCGGCTTCGGCATCGCGACCGTCGCTGGGGTAGCCGCGGTCTGGAACCGGCCCATATCGCCGCAGCCCGCAAGCGTCGCACCCAGCACAAGGCATAGCGCGGCCGGCGCCGCCCGCAGGCGGCGGCGTTCGTTCCGTACGTGCCGTTCTAGCACCCCATTCACGTCGCTTAACCCGTGCCTGGCCCTTCGTTAGGGCCTTTCCCCTGTCGGCTCGCTTGCGCCCAGCAACTCGACCTGCCCTATGAGCCGCACATCGATCCGCGGCCCAGTATTCCCCTCGACCCAGCCCCGGACACGAATACGTTTACTTTCCAAGGACTTGAGGGTGATGCCAGCGCTTTCGAACGCCGGTAGCGTGCGCTTTGAAATAGTCGCGGTAAAGCCACGTGTCCAGTTTCGTCCGAAGTTGAGGTAGGTCATTGCCCCAGCTTGCCGGACTGACAGGACTTTGCCCTCGACGACCACAAAGCGCCCGATCCCCGCCAAAATATCGTCCGGACTTTCCGCGTTTTTTATGGCCGACGGGTCAGCCCAGCTGCCCTTTTTTTGGCGCCGTGCTGCGGTCTCCGACGCCATCAGGGCGGCCGCGCAGTCCTTGTCCGTGATCTCGGCGGAGACCATGGCGTCGCCCTGGGAGAGTAGCACGGCCTGCACCGAGGTGTCGCTTTCGCCGATGAAGACCAGCGCGCCCTGACGGCCGTAGCGGTCGGGCGTGTCGTCGGTGCCGCGGAGCGTCACATCGCGGCCGGCGAGCAGCGATGTCAGCGCCTGCTTCGTGGTCGTCGTCGGTTCGATTCCGGCGAGACGGATTTCGTGGCCGTCATCGAGGCGGACGCTGCGCGCATCGACGATGGCCGCGACGCGGCCCTCGCCTTGGGACTCGAACTGGCACGGGCTCGCGAGGGCGGCGTGGCTCGCGACGAGAAGGATTGCGACGATGAGGTGAAGCCGTTGCGCCACGTGACCCGGACAGGTTGCGTTACGCGTGAACCATAACTCAAGCGTGGCGGGTCGCGAAGAGGCTTCCACACACTCCGTCATTGCGAGGAGCGAAGCGGTGAAGCAATCCAGACTGCGTCCGTGGAAAGGATTCTGGATTGCTTCCGCCTTCGCTAAAAGCTTCGGCGGACAAGTCGCTGTGCTCGCAATGACGTGGAAACACCTTCCATTCTCCGCTCCATTCCGCTTTGCGGAAAACATGAATGGCAATCGCGCGCTCGCGACCTACCTCGCGCTTGCTGCGCTCTTGCGCATGCGGCATGATTGCGGCAACAGCAATAACCAAGCCGCCATCAGAGTACGGCGCGATAAGGGAGATCGTTTTCCATGAAGCATGTTTTGTCGGGCATTTTTGCCGCCGCGTTTGCTCTCAGCGCGAGCGCCGTGCAGGCCGAGGACAAGCCCCCGCTGAAGATCGGCGGCATCTTGGACATGTCGAGCCTCTATGCCGACATCACCGGCCCCGGCAGCGAGACCGCGGCCAAGATGGCTGTCGAGGATTTTGGCGGCGAGGTGCTCGGACGCAAGATCCAGGTGCTCGCGGCCGACCATCAAAACAAGGCCGATCTCTCCGCCAACATCGCCCGCGACATGCTCGACAACCAGGGCGTTGAGATGATCTACGATGTCGCGGCCTCCGCGACTGCGCTTGCCGCCGGCGAGATCGCCAAAGCGCGCAACAAGATCGTCATCTTCAACGGCCCGGGTTCGATCCGTCTCACCAACGAGGCCTGCGGCCCCTATACCGTGCACTATGTGTTCGACACGTTCGGCCAGGCCAACGTGACCGGCCTTGCCGCCGTGAAGTCGGGCCTCGACACCTGGTACTTCCTCACCGCCGATTATGCCTTCGGCCAGGATCTGGAGAAGGACACCAGCGCCGTCGTGACCAAGACCGGCGGCAAGGTGCTCGGCAGCGTGCGTCATCCGCTCAACACGTCGGACTTTTCCTCATTCCTGCTGCAGGCGCAGGCTTCCAAGGCCAAGGTGATTGGCCTGGCCAACGCCGGCGGCGACACCGTCAACGCCATCAAGCAGGCCGCCGAGTTCGGCATCACCAAGGGCGGCCAGAAGGTTTCGCCGCTGCTCGCCTTCGTCACCGACATCGACTCGATCGGGCTCGAGACCGCGCAGGGCCTGCTGCTGGCCGAAGCGTTCTACTGGGACATGAACGACGAGACGCGCGCCTTCTCCAAGCGCTTCCGGGAGCGTGTGAAGCGGCCGCCGACCTCGGCGCAGGCCGGCGTCTATTCCTCCGTGACGCATTACCTGAAGGCCGTGAAAGCGGCCGGGACGACCGACGCAGCCACCGTGATGAAGGTGATGAAGGAAACGCCGATCAACGATTTCTTCGCCAAGGGTGGCAAGATCCGCGAGGACGGCCGCATGATCCACGACATGTATCTGTTCGAGGTGAAGAAGCCGTCGGAATCGAAGGGCCGCTGGGACGATTACAAGCTGCTCGCCACCGTGCCCGGCAGCGAGGCGTTCCAGTCACTGGAGCAGTCGCGCTGCCCGCTCGTGAAGAAGTAGGATCGCCATTGCGAGCGAAGCGAAGCAATCCAGAGAAGTTTCCGCAGCGAGAGCCTGGATTGCTTCGTCGCAAGAGCTCCTCGCAATGACGGTGTGGCGATAGCCCGGTCAAGCAACAACAAGGAGACGCCCCATGAACGACATGGTCCTGCAAAAGCTCGAAGGCGGGCTGCTCACCATCACGATGAACCGTCCCGAGCGGAAGAATGCGCTCAACCCCGAGATGGTCGCAGGATTGGTCGAGGCGGCGCGCCGCGCGGCTGACGATCCCGAGGTGCGCGCGGTGCTGTTCAAGGGCGCCGGCGGCAGCTTCTGCGTCGGCGGCGACGTCAAGTCGATGGCCGCAGGCCGTGCGCCGCTGCCGTTCGAGCAAAAGCTTGCGAATTTGCGCCGTGGCATGGAGGTCTCGCGCATCCTGCACCAGATGCCGAAACCCGTGGTGGCGCAGCTTGACGGTGCTGCGGCCGGCGCGGGCCTGTCGATGGCGTTGTCTTGTGATCTGCGCATCGCCTCCGAATCCTGCAAGATCACCACCGCCTTCGCGAAAGTCGGCTTCTCCGGCGATTACGGCGGCACCTATTTCCTCACGCAGTTGCTCGGCAGCGCGCGGGCACGCGAGCTCTATCTGATGTCGCCGGTGCTCACCGCCAGGGAAGCGCATGCGATCGGTATGGTGACCAAGGTCGTTCCCGACGCCGAGATCGACGCCGCCGCCCACGAGCTTGCGCTGTCGCTGGCGCAGGGGCCCTCGATCGCGCTCGGCTTCATCAAGCGCAACATCAACAATGCCGAGCATCTGGCGCTAGAGGACTGCTTCGACGGCGAGGCGATCCATCACACCCGCTGCGGTGATACCGAAGACCACAAGGAGGCCGCCAAGGCCTTCGTGGAGAAGCGCAAGCCGACCTTCAGGGGGGCATGACCATGGCGTCCTATATGCGGCTGCGACAGATCTGCCTGGTCGCGCCGCAGCTCGCGCCTGTCGTCTCCGACATCGCGGAGATCATGGGGCTTGCTGTGTGCTACCGCGACGGCAATGTCGCGAAGTACGGCCTGGAGAATGCGCTGCTCCCGGTCGACACGATCTTGCTGGAGGTGGTTGCACCCTTCAAGGGCGGCACCACGGCCGGCCGCTTCATCGAGAAGACCGGCGGCCGCGGCGGCTATATGGCGATCTTCTGCTGTAACGATCCCGACGAGCGTGGGCGCACCGCCAATGCGCTCGGCGTCCGCACCGCCAACGTCATCGACCACGCGCCCTATCACGGCGTTCAGCTCCACCCCCGCGACTGCCGCGCCGCCTTCATTGAGTTCAACCATACCGAAGGCAGCGACGATATTTTGGGAGCGTACCCGCCGGCCGGACCGGACTGGCAAACATTCATCCGCAAGGATGTGACGCAGGCGCTCGCTGGCGTGGAGATGCAGAGCCCGGATCCGCAGGGGCTGGCGGAGCATTGGGGCAAGATCATCGGCGTTGCGCCGAGCGGCGCCGAGCTAAAACTGCCCAATGCGACCTTCCGCTTCGTGAAGGGCGCCAGCGAGATCATGAGTGCGCTGGAGTTTCGGGTGACTGATGTCGCGCAGGTGCTGCACGCGGCGCGGGCGAAAGGGCATGCGGTGGCGGGGAATGAGTTCCTGCTGGGCGGGGTAACGTTCCGGCTTGCTGCCTGAGGTCTTGCCTTCGTAGCTCTCAATCCGTCATCCTGAGGCGCGAGTGATGGGGCGCGAAGCGCCTCATCGGGAGCCTCGAAGGATGAGCGGATCGGCTGGTGGCCGTGCATCCTTCGAGGCCTCCGCTACGCTCCGGCGCCTCAGGATGACGGGGATAGAGGCTGCGGCGCGGCCAACAATAAGAAGGATCACAACATGCCGCATCCGCTCGACAGCTTCTTCGCTCCCGCCAGCATCGCGCTGATCGGGGCCTCGCGCGATCACGAGAAGATCCCGGGCCGGCTCTTGTCGATGCTGCGCAAGAACGAGTATCCGGGCGAGATCTACCCGGTGAACCCGAACTACGCGGATATCGACGGGCTCGCCTGCTACAAATCGATCGCCGACATCGGCGCGCCCATCGACCTCGCCGTCATCATCATCCCGGCCCGCGCCGTGCTGGCCGCGCTCGAGCAATGCGCTGCCGCCGGCGTCAAGAACGCCGTCATCATCTCCTCCGGTTTTGCCGAGGAGGGCGGCGACAGCGCGGCGATGCAGGATGCGATCGCGGCGCTCGCAAGGCGTACCGGCATGCGGATTTCGGGTCCGAACGCCGAAGGCTTCTTCAGCCAGGTGCAGCGCGTGGCGGCGACGTTCAGCCCCGCCGTCGATGTCAAGCCCGGCGTGGTGCCGCTCGTTGCGACGACGAGGCGGATCGGCATCGTCGCGCAGAGCGGCGGTATCGGCTTTGCCTATTATCATCGCGCGCGGGCACTCGGCCTCGCCGTCAGTTATGTCGTCAGCACCGGCAATGAATCCGATCTTGGCGCCGGCGAGTTCCTGGATTATTTGGTGCAGGATTCCTCGACCGACGTGATTCTGCTGTTCATCGAAGGCATCCGCGACGTCGAAAAGTTTCTGGCCGCCGCCCGGCGCGCTGCGGAGGTGAAGAAGCCGGTCATCGTGACAAAAGTCGGTCGCTCAGGCGCAGGCCGGCGCGCGGCGGCCTCACATACCGCGAGCATGGCCGGCTGGTCGGCGGCCTATGATGCGGTGTTCGCAAGATACGGCTTCATTGTCTCTAACGATCTCGACGAGGCGCTGACGATCGCCGCGCTGCTTGTCAGCAATCCGCTGCCGAAGGGCGATCGCGTTGCCGTCGTCACCGTTTCCGGCGGTGCCGGCATCTGGGGTGCCGATGCCGTGGCGCTGCGAGGCTTGCAGGTACCGGAGCTTTCCGAACCGATCCAGGCGGGGATCAAGCAGTTGATGCCGTCCTATGGCACGGCGCGCAACCCGATCGACGTCACCGCGCAGGGCGTCACCTCCGGCGGCCTGCAGAAGAGCGTCGACGTGCTCACCGCCTCCGACGAGGTCGATGCGATCCTGGTCGTGCTGTCGCTTTCGAGCGAAGTGCGCAAGCCATTCAAGGAAGAGGAATTGACGCCGGTGCTCTCGGCGCGGCACAAGCCGGTGGTGTTCTATTCCTACACGGTGCCATCCGACTTTGCGCGCCGTGAGCTCGCCAAATCCGGCGCCGTGGTGCTCACGGGCCTTACCCATGTCGGCGTCGCGATGCGGCAGCTCGTCGACTTCGCCAGCTTCGAGCTGACGCCGCCCGCCGACGCGGCGCGGCTGCCGGCGCGCGATCTGTCTGCGCATCTGAAGTCGCCGATCCTGTCCGAGGCCGACAGCAAGTTGTTGCTCCGCGCCGCCGGCGTTGCGCTGCCGGGTGAGGTGCTGGTGAGGGACAAGAGCGAGCTCGACGAGGCGGTCGCTCGCGTCGGCTTCCCGCTGGTGATGAAGATCCAGTCGCCCGAGATCGCTCACAAGAGCGAAGTCGGCGGCGTGCGCGTCAACATCACCACCAAGGGCGAGGTGTTTCTGGCATTTGAGGCGCTGCTGGACAATGCGCGCAAGCACCGGCCTGAGGCGACCATTCAAGGCGTGCTCGTCGGCCCGATGGCGACGCGGGGTGTCGAGATCATCGTCGGCACGATGACCGACGAGACGTTCGGTCCCATGGTGATGGTGGGTCTCGGCGGCATCACCACAGAACTGTTCCGCGACGTCGTCTATCGCCCGGCGCCGGTGAGCGCGGAGGAGGCGGGCGCGATGCTCGCGGGCCTCAAGGCTGCGCCGCTGTTGAACGGTTTTCGCGGAGCGGCGAAGGCGGATGTTTCGGCTTTATCAGAGTTGATCGCCGATATCTCCATGCTCGCCGCGCGGCATGCAAATGAGATCGCGGAGATCGAGCTCAATCCGGTGCTGGTGCACCCGGAGGGGCAGGGCGTGACGATCGTGGATTCGCTGGTGGTGGGGCGCGGTTAACCCATCTCCCCTTGTGGGAGAGGGTGGCTCGCCGCGTAGCGGCGAGACGGGTGAGGGGTCTCTATCCTCACGAACAGTCCAGCAGAGTTTCATCCGGCGCTTCGCGCCTCTCCCACAAGGGGAGAAGGAAGGAAGAAGCTACCTTCCCTTAAAGTTCGCCGCGCGCCGCTCTTCCGTGGCCTTCACGCCTTCCCTAAAATCTTCCGTCGCCCGCAACCTTGTCTGCTCGGCGAGCTCGTGATTGGTCGCGGCCATGACGCGATCGGCGAGGCCGGCGCGCATCGTGGCGCGGGTGGAGAGCAGGCCGAGCGGGGAGCATTCGGCGATCTCGCCGGCGAGCTTCATCGCGGCCGCCTTGACCTGATCCTGCGGCACCAGCTCGTTGGCGAGGCCCCACTTCACCGCTTCCTCGCCGGTGACGCGGCGGCTGGTGTAGAACATCAGCTCGGCGTTGTTCTTGCCGATCAGCTCGGGCAGCGTCGTTGTCAGGCCGAAGCCGGGATGAAAGCCGAGTTTTGTAAAATTCGCGGAGAAGCGCGCCTCGGGGCAGGTGACGCGGAAATCGGCGGACACTGCGAGGCCCAATCCGCCGCCGATGGCGGCGCCTTGCACCGCGGCGACGATCGGCTTCTTGGCGCGGAAGATGCGCACGGCCTGGATGTAGAGATGGTTGATCGCCCCGAGGCTGTCGGCGGGGTCGCCCTTCTTGTCGGCCTCGCGTGCCTCCTGCGCCTGCCGCGCCGGATCCTGGAAATTGGCGCCGGCGCAGAACGCCTTGCCCTGTGCCGAGAGAACGGAGGCGCGGATCTCGATGTCGCGATCGAATTCGTCGAGCGCATCCGCGATCTGGTTGATCAGCGAAATGTCGAAGAAGTTCAGCGGCGGGCGGCGGATCTCGATGGTGCCGACGTGCCCGACCTTCTCGACGCCGATATCTTTATAGGTGCTCATGATGTCCTCGAAGGTTTAGCGGAGCCCAAGTCCGCGGGCGATGATGCCGCGCAGCACCTCGGTGGTGCCGCCCTGGATGGTGAGTTTCGGCGCGGTCTTGATGGCGAAGTCGAGTTGCCGCTCCAGCGTCTCGCGGTTGGTCGCAGTCTCCTCGACGAAGGCGGCGAGATCGCGGACGCGGTGCGGAAGCTGCTGCTCCCAGACTGTGCCGATGTCCTTGACGATGGACGCCTCGACCACCGGCTCCTTGCCGGCTTCCAGCATGCCGGCGACCGAGACCGACATGCGCCGCATGGTGTGGAGCTGCGCGACCAGTCGTCCGATGCCTTCGGCGCTGCGCGTATCCGGATTGGGTCCGACCGCACGGACCAGCTCGGTCAGCACATAATAGGTCTCGAGGAAACGCTCGGGACCCGAACGCTCATAGGCGAGCTCGCTCGTCGCCTGCTTCCAGGCACCGTCGACCTCGCCGAGCACGTGATCGTCAGGGACGAAGAAGTCGGTGAAGACGACCTCGTTGAACTCGTACTGGCCGGTGATCTGGCCGATCGGGTTCACCTGGATGCCCGGCTGCTTCATCTTGACCAGAAACTGCGTCAGGCCGTGACGGCGGTTTTCCTTGGTCGGCGCCGACGTCCGGAAGATCGCGATCATGTAGTCGGCAATGTGCGCCGACGAGGTCCAGATCTTGGTGCCGTTGATGAGATAGCCGCCGTCGGTCTTGGTTGCGCGCGTCTTCGCGGCGAACAGGTCCGAGCCGGAATTCGGCTCGCTCATGCCGATCGCAAAGCAGATCTCGCCGCGGCAGATCCGGGGCAGGATCTCCATCTTGATGTTTTCAGGCGCGTATTTGATCAGCACCGGCCCGCTCTGGCGGTCGGCGACGAAGAAGCGCCGCGTCGGCGCGTTGGCGACGCGCATCTCCTCGGTCACCACGTAGCGTTCGAGGAAGGAGCGTTCCTGGCCGCCATATTTCTTCGGCCAGGTCATCCCCAGCCAGCCCTTGGCGCCGACCCGGCGTGAGAATTCCGGCGCGTCGGTGTCTTCGCGGTTGGGCTTGTGCGGATCGAAAGTGCCGGCGGCGATTTCCTCGGCGAGAAAGGCGCGCACTTCCTTGCGCAATTGCTCGCACTTTTCGGGCAGGCGGATCGGATCGAAACGGAGCGCAGCGGTCATGTGTTTCTCTCCCTGATCAGCGCGACGCCACGAGCGGCCACAATTCGTCGGCGCCGCGATTTGCGACCAGCTTGCCGAGCTCGACGGCCCAATGGCTCTCCGAACCGAAATCGTCGCGCCAGGCCAGCGCCCGCAGCGAATAGCGGTGCAGGATGTGCTCAAGGGTGAAGCCGATCGCGCCGTGGACCTGATGCGCGATGGCGCCGCCCTTTTCCGCGGCTTCCGCGCAGCGGATCTTTGCCGAGGCGGCTTCGAGATAGACCTCGTCGTCAAAACGCGTCGCATTCGCGATGGCGTCGGCCGCGGACGTCGCAGCCGCAAGGGCCGCGGCGGATTCACCGGCGAGGCGCGCCAGATTGTGCTGCACCGCCTGAAATTTCGAGATCTTCTTCTCGAAGGCGACGCGTTCGTTGGAATAGCGCACGGAGATGTCGAGCATCGATTCCAGCGCGCCCGCGATCTGCAGGCTGCGCGCAACGCCGCCCATCAGCATCATCGTGGTCTGGTCAAAGCCCTTCGACGCGGCCTTGAGTGTGACGGGCTGGACCTTGTCGAGCGTCACGGTGTCGCTGTGGTCGTAGCCGACATTGAGCCCGGATTCGATGCGCGCCTTGGCCGCATCGACCAGCGCGATCGAGACGCCATCCTTGCCATGTGCGAGCACCGCAAAATGCTTGGCCGCCTTCGCAAAGGGCACGCCGCGGGCGCGGCCTGAGAGTGAACCGTCGGCATCGAGGGTGATGCGATCTTTCGGGCTCGCCGGCAGCACCGTCATCTCGCCTTCGGGCGAGGCGATCTTCGCCTGCGCCAGCAGCCAGCCCGCCAGCATGGTCTCAGCCAGCGGAACCGCGACGGCGAAACGGCCGGCGGCGTTCAGCAGCGCAAAGCCGTCGGCAAGGCTCGCGCCGGAGCCGCCGAGATCATCGGGCACCCAGGACAACGGCAGGCCGGCTTCGCTCAGCGCCTGCCACAGCGGCCCCTGCCAGGAGTTCTTCTTGTCGTTGTTGACCTCTTGCGGATCGGCAAGATCGGCGAAGATCTTCTCCGCGGTCTCGACGACGATGTTGTCACTCTCCGCCACAGCGTTCCCCGTGTTTTGCCGTTGGCGCCTCCCGCCTCGTTGAGCGGGCGCGCAGGTCTTCTTGCGCCCGATGATCCGAAAAAGCCATGGCCCTGACAAGCGTTGATCGCAGGTCAACCTGCGGCGCAGGCATGGGCGAAGAGCCGACAGGGGCTAATTCCGCTTAGCGGAGTTTGCTCGATTTGCAGGGCGCGGCAAACTCGCTAAACAAGGCCGGCTATTTCAAGGCTTGCATCAGAACCAGGGGAAGGAAATCCGGATGGCCAAAGACAGCTTGTGTGCAATCGTGACGGGGTCTGCCTCCGGCCTTGGCGCTGCGACCGCGGAAATTCTTGCGCGCAGCGGGGCGCGGCTCGTCATCAACTATTCGTCGAGCCAGAAGGAGGCCGAGGCCACGGCAGAGCTCTGCCGCAAGGCCGGCGCTGCGGAAGTCCTCGTCGCGCAGGGCGACGTTTCCAAGGACGAGGATTGCCGCAAGATCGTCGCGGTCGCCAGCGGCTGGGGCCGGCTCGATATCCTCGTCAACAATGCCGGCACCACCAAGCATGTCGCTCACGCCGATCTCGACGGCTTGTCGGCTGAAGATTTCCAGCGCGTCTATGGCGTCAACACCATCGGCCCGTTCCAGATGGTGCGCGCGGCGCGCAACTTGCTGGAGGCCGGCGCGAAGGCTTCGGGTCGCCCCTCCGCCGTGGTCAACGTGTCCTCGGTCGCCGGCATCAGCGGCGTCGGCTCGTCGATCGCCTACGCTGCGAGCAAGGGCGCGCTCAACACCATGACGTTGTCGCTGTCGCGCGCGCTGGCGCCGCTGATCCGCGTCAATACGGTATGCCCCGGCTATATCGACACGCCCTGGTTCACCAAGGGCCGCGGCGAAGCCGGCGCCAAGCAGGTGCGCGATAGCGTGGTGGCGAAGGTGCCGCTGAAGGTCGCATCGACAGCGGAGGACATCGCGCAGCTCGTCTGCTTCCTGGCGATGCCGGCCTCCAGCAACATGACCGGCGAGGTCGTGCGCATGGATGCGGGGATGCATTTGATTACGTGATGTTACACGACGTCATTCCGGGTTCGCGCTTTGCGCGCCCCGGAATGACAGTGGCTACCCCTTGATCACGCCGCTCGCCACCAGCCGGTGCCAGATGAACAGCACCACCACTGCGCCAATTGTGGCCATGATGAAGCCGGCGCCCTGGTCGGGACTGTAGTGACCGATCGCCTGGCCGATGAAGGTCGCGAGGAATGCGCCGGCGATGCCGAGGATGGTGGTGAGGATGAAGCCGCTCGGGTTGTTCGGTCCCGGCGCCAGCCAGCGCGCGATGAGGCCGGCGACGAAGCCGACGACGATGATCCACAACAGGCCGCCCATGCTCATGAGTGTGCTCCCCTTCCCGAATGCGCGTCGATCAAAGTCTGCCCGAGATCTCGTTCTCGGTCGGCAGCCGTCCGTCCGGCGTCAAATGGTCGATCACCTGCGGCAGATACTGGCTGAGGCCGTTGAGCAATTCGTCGCGCGACAGGCCGCTCTGGGCTGACAGGCTCTCGATCTGATCGGCGCCGAGTGCGCTCGCGAGATCGCCGGGCGCGATCGGCTTGTTCTCGCCCTTGCCGACCCAGGAATTCGCAGCATCGCTGTGGCCGCCCTGCTGGAGCTGGTTGAGGAGATCGCCGAGGCCGCCGCTGAGCACGGTTCCGGCCGCACCGCCGGCGAGCAAGCCGCCGAGCCCGCCCTTGAGCAGGCCTCCGAGACCGCCAAGACCGCCGCTGTCCGCGGTGTTCACGTTCACCGGCGAAGGGGCGGGCGTCGGCGACGGTTGCGGTGCGGTGCCGGATTGGTTTGCGGTCATGTGCTTGAACGCCTTCCAGGCGAGCAGGCCGAGCAGCGCCATGGTCATCGGCGACATGCCGCCGGAGGATTTCTCGGAGCTTGGCGTAGAGGGACCGCGGGGGCCGTTCTGCATGCCGTTGAGGACGTCGAGTAGACCCATGGTGCTCTCCTTTGGCGTCTCGTTCGGCGAGCGCTCGCCGCTGACAACCCCCGGGCGAAAACATATGGGGCCCTCATGACGGTTACAAGTCGGATGCACCGCGATTGGTCGCCGGCCTCGCCTCTGCTATCGAGGGCGGGCCGTTCAGGGAGCAAGGCGAGGTGATGACGGATCGACCGATCGTGTTGGCCGGCGCGGGTGCCATCGGCTGCTTCGTCGGCGGCATGCTGGCGGCGGCGGGCCGCCGCGTCGCGCTGCTGGTGCGGCCGCGGGTGAAGACCGAGATCGAGCGGTTCGGCCTACGGCTGACCGATTTCGACGGCTCCGAGAAAAAGCTAGGCGCGGGCCAGCTTGCGCTGTCGGAGGATCCTTCGATCTTCCACAGTGCCGGCATCGTGCTGGTCACGGTGAAAAGCGCCGACACCGCCGATGTCGCGGATCAGATCGCGCAGCACGCCCCTGAGGATGCCGTCATCGTCTCGCTTCAGAACGGCATCGGCAATGTCGCGGTGCTGCGCGAGCGGCTCGGTGGCCGCCGCGTGCTCGCCGGCATGGTGCCGTTCAACGTGATTGCGATGGGCGAGGGGCGCTTCCATCGCTCGACCTCCGGCGACATCCATATCGGCGAGGACGCCGAGAATACGGCGGCGGCGCTCTCGGTGCCTGGCCTTGCCATGCGCGCAAGCGGTGACATCACCGGCGTGCAATGGGGCAAGCTGATCATCAATCTGAACAATGCGCTGAGCGCGCTGTCCGACATGCCGCTTGCGGCACAATTGGCCAACCGCGACTGGCGCAGGCTGTTCGCGGACCAGATGGCCGAGGGGCTCGCCGCGCTGAAGGCCGCCGGCATCGCGCCGGTCTCGGCGACGCCGATCCCGATGAACTGGACGCCGGCCTTGCTGCGGCTGCCCGACGTGATCTTCAACGCGATCCTGGGACGAACCATGAAGATCGATCCCGAGGCGCGCTCTTCGATGTGGCAGGACCTGAAACAGGGCCGCAAGACCGAGATCGACTATCTTCAGGGCGCAGTCATCGCGCTCGCCGAGCAAAACCATCTCGACGTGCCGCTGATGCGCCGCATTGTTGCGCTGATCAAGCAAGCCGAGGCGGCCGGCAACGGACCGCCGCGTCTGACGCCGCCGCAGATCCGCCGGTAGTGCTTGAGTGCGAAGGAGGAACGCGATGAAGCGTGGTTTTGTGATCGGGCTCGCGCTGGCCGCGTTCTGCGGCGCCTCGACGCTCGCCGACGCCAGGCCGCCGACGGTCGTGAACTCGCCGGGCTATGACAGGCGATTGCAGGAGAGCCGGTCGCAGTTGGGGAGTTCGCCGACGGTAACGTCGCCGGCGGATGTGCCGGTGGCCAAACCGAAGCACGGTAAGAAGAAGCGCACGAAGTGAGGTGCGACGCTCTCGTAGGGTGGGCAAAGCGAAGCGTGCCCACCATCTCTCTCAATCATAAATGAATGGTGGGCACGGCGCTTTGCGCCTTTGCCCACCCTACGGTCATCTCGCAACGACAGCCGCTACTTCAGCTCTTCTTCGCCGGCTTGCTCGGCGCCGGGTTGAATAGCTTCTTCAGATCGTTCAAGCTTTCCGATAGCCGTGGCCATTCGCAGGAGAACGAGCCCTTGGTGCACGGTGCGCCCTTCGGCCGCTGGCCGGCGGTCTGCTGCACCTTCGGCCGCTCGGCGGGGATAGGCACGCGCTCGACGTCGGTTCGCAATGCGACCTGCTGGAGTTGCCGCGCCTGTTGCTCCTGCTGCTCGCGCTGTTGGCGCGCGGTTGCTTGGGCGGCTTCGTTGCTGCGTCGCTCTTTGGCGAGATAGGCGGTATAGGCTTCGTCGATCTTCTTCTGCTCCTCCGGTGTCGGGTTGGGCCCGGCGATGTCGAAGCTGCGATCCTGCAGGAAGTCGTAATAGGAATAACCGCCGCCTGCCTTGCGGCGGCCGGCAAACTTGGCGTTGCAATCGGCAAGCGCCGATGTCTTCTCGGCCTTGGTCGCGGCCTTCTCGGCGGCGTCGGCGCATTGCTCGAAGTCGACCGGCGCGCGTTTCCACCATTGCGCCCGGGCATGCGGCAGCGTCAGCAGAAGACATCCTGCTGCGGCAACGAGAAGCAGCGCCGCACGACGCCATGCAATCACGGACGACATTCTACGAGAGCATTCCTTGCAAAACTCAACCCGAACTGAGTCGAGCCAGATTTTTGCCTCTTTATCGCCGGCTTGTCACCCATGGAACCCGGGAAATTCATGGCTGCAATGCTGACATTTTTTGCTTGACGTTGCGCAGGAGTCACAGCGTCGCGCTCGCCGGCTGCTGCACTTCGCCGCGCGAGCGCCTCATCCGAGGCGAGCCTGAGACAACGAAGTGGAAACGCCTGCGGCCAAGGGCGCCAAGCCCGGCGAGTTGGTTGCGATGCTTCGAGATCGTCAGCGCCCCGCCGCGCGATGAGTCCGGCAAAGTCCGCCGCACGCTGTTGCGCGATGAGCGCGCAGCGTGGTTGAAGGAAGGGCGCGCCTTCCGGATTTGGCCGGCGAAGGCGCGGGCGCACGCCGAGTAAACCCGGAAGGACTGACATGACGATTACCATCGCAGCGAACAGCGTGCCGAAGCCGCCGGCCGAGATCATCCAGGGCTTTCGGAATGCGCCGACCTCGGTCATTTCAGACAATCTTGCCCGGCTGCCGGGCGCGGTGGGCCTGAAACCCTACCATCGCGGTGGCAAGCTGGTTGGCACGGCCTTCACCGTGCGCACCCGTCCCGGCGACAATCTCGCGATCCACCGCGCGCTCGAGCTGGTCGGTCCCGGCGACGTCATCGTGGTCGATGGCGGCGGCGACGAGACGCGCGCGCTGGTCGGCGAGATCATGAAGAACATCGCGCAATGGCGCAAAGCGGAAGGTTACGTCATCGACGGCGCGATCCGCGATGTCGCGGCCTTCGCGGCCGACGACTTTCCCTGCTATGCCCGCGCGGTGATCCATCGCGGCCCCTACAAGAACGGTCCCGGCGAGATCAACGTGCCGGTGACGATCGGCGGGAGCGTCATCTCGCCCGGCGACATCGTCGTCGGCGACGAGGACGGTGTGGTGTCGTTTCCTGCCGCGGGTGCCGCCGCGCTGCTGGACGCCGTCCGCGCCCAGGTCGCGCGCGAGGAGGAGACATTGAAGGCGATCCGCGAGGGCCGCTATCAGGGCTCCTACGGCAAATCCTGATCGGGCGAGAGCGAAGGGGAGGATGGCGTGAGCCAAAAAGAAGAATTCCACAATATCGACAATCCCGACGACGGGCTGTTCCGCGAGCTCGCGGCCGGGGTGACCACGCGCATCTTTTCCGGCGAGCAGGCGATGCTGTCGGTGGTGACGCTGGCGCCGCATGCGCAAGGCACGCTGCATCATCATCCCGAGGAGCAATGGGGCGTGCTGCTCGACGGCTCCGCCATTCGCGTCCAGGGCGACGAGGAAATCCCGGTGAAGAAGGGCGATTTCTGGCGCACCCCCGGCAACGTGCCGCACACCATGCGCGCCGGCCCTGACGGCGCCCGGGTGCTGGACATCTTCAGCCCGCCTCGGCCAGAATACAAAAAAGCCGGGTCGGGTTTCGGGACGACCTAAGCGCTTCGCGCTTAGGCTGTGTTTTTGAGCACGATCTTTTCGGAAAACCGCTGCACACTTTTCCAGATCATGCTTTGGCGCCAAAGAGCAAAAAGCCAGGCGCTGAGAACAAAAAGGGAGGGGACCATGACGATCACACGACGCACGCTCTTGGCCGCACCGGCCATTCTCGCAATGACGCCGGCGGCGGCGCAGGCCGGCAAGATCACGCTGGTGGTGCCGTTTCCGCCCGGCGGCTCGACCGATGCGATGGCGCGGTTGCTGCAGAGCAATCTGCAAACGAAGCTCGGCCGCATCGTCGTGGTCGAGAACAAATCGGGCGCCGCCGGCGCTCTCGGTGCGGCGCAGGTCGCCAAGAGCCCGGCGGACGGCTCGACCTTCCTGGTCACCTTCGATTCGCACGCGGTGATTCCGTCGATCCTCGACAAGCCGCCGGTGGACGTCGAGCGCGAGCTGATGCCGGTGTTGCTGATCGGCACCGCGCCTTACGTGATCGCGGCGGGTGCCGACCGTCCCTATAAGAGCTTTGCCGACGTCGTGGCGGCCTGCAAGGCGACGCCCGGCGCGGTGAAATATGCCTCGGTCGGCATCGGCACGCTCGGCCATCTCGCCATGACCGTGCTCGGCAGCAAGGCCGGCGTCGAGATCATGCACGTGCCCTATCGCGGCGGCGGGCCGGCGATGAATGACGTGCTCGGCGGTCATGTCGATCTCATCGCGGGCTCGGCGGCGTTGGTCGCCGCCCAGCTCGGCACCAACATGCTGCGTCCGATCCTGCAGCTCGGCCGCGAGCGGCTGCCGGCCCTGCCTGATACTCAGACCGCGATCGAGGCGGGCTTTCCCGATTTCGAGACGCTGGCCTGGTGGGGTATCTTCGCCCCCGCAGGCACGCCGCCGGACATCGTCGCGGCCTTCGCGACGGCGTCCAAAGAGATCCTGAGCGAGCCCGCGACCGCCACCCAGCTAAAGGAAACGCAGCACATGACGCTGCTGCTCCAGGACGGCGCCGCCTTCAAGTCCTTCTTCGACAAACAGGTCGCCTATTGGGGCAAGGTGGTGAAGGACAATAATATCAGGGCGTAGCCGGCCGCCGTTTCATGATGTCCGCAGCGGCCGCGCAAAGCTGAGCTCATGGCCGTCGGGATCGGTGAGATGGAAATACCGTTCGCCCCATTCCGCATCGCGCGGGATGGTCGATGGCCGCCAGCCGGCTGCGCGCGCCTGCGCAAAGGTCGCGTCCACGTCGACGACATGGAAGATGACGCGGCCCCACCAGGACCAGCGCTTGTCATCTGGCTGCGCCGTCAGGTTGAGAAAGCCGCTGCCGGCGCGAAAGCTCGTGAACGCTGCGGCTTCGCCGCCATACAGCAGCTCGAACCCGAGCGAGTTGTAGAAGCGCACGGCGCGCGCCATGTCATGGGTGCCGAGCGTGATGGCGCTGATGCTGTCGATCATGTGAGCTGCTCCGCGAGGGAAATCCGGAAGCCATTGTACAGCCTCCTCGCTCGGGTTCACGACGACCCGCCTTGCGGCTGGCGAACGGCATTCTGCTCTGCTATGAGGGGGCCGAACCTGCCGCGCCGGGTTCCGCGGTCCCGTAGCTCAGCCGGATAGAGCGACGGTTTCCTAAACCGTAGGTCGGAAGTTCGAGTCTTCCCGGGATCGCCATTTTTCGTGGGCCGCCGTTACGGTTCGCCACGCCGATCGGCGCAAAAATTGCTACAGGTGAACGGATCCTTCCTTGCTGGCCAGGCCGGCGTGCCCGCCACATCTCACTGTTCCCACCCGGAGACGACAATGCCTTTCGACCTGATCCTGCGCGGGGGCCGCGTGGTTGACCCCTCGCAGAAGCTCGATGCCGTGACCGACGTTGCCTTCGCCGGCGGCAAGGTCGCCGCCATCGGCACCGGGCTCAAGGCCGATCTCGGCACGGATGTGCGCGATGTTTCGAAATACATCGTGACGCCGGGGCTGATCGATCTGCACACCCATGTCTATTGGGGCGGCACCTCGCTCGGCATCGACGCCGAGGAGTTCTGCCGTCTCTCCGGCGTTACCACGGCGGTCGACACTGGCAGCGCCGGGCCAGGCAATTTCGCCGGCTTCCGCAAGCATGTGATCGAGCCGAGCCAGGTCCGCATCCTCGCCTATCTGCACGTCTCGCATGCCGGCATCTTCGGCTTCTCGCACCGGATCATGGTCGGCGAGAGCGAGGAGCTGCGGCTGATGAATCCGATCGAGGCGGCCAAGGTGGCCGATGCCAACCGCGATCTCATCGTCGGCATCAAGGTGCGCGTCGGCTTGCACTCTTCAGGGACGTCGGGAACGGTGCCGCTCGACATCGCGCTGCAGGTTGCCGACGAGGTCGGCATGCCCCTGATGGCGCATATCGACCATCCGCCGCCGAGCTATGAGGAGGTGCTGGCACGTCTGCGTCCCGGCGACGTGCTGACCCACGCGTTTCGCCCGTTCCCCAACACGCCGGCGACCGCGCAAGGCACGGTGAAGAAGGCGGTGCTGGATGCGCGCGAGCGCGGCGTGCTGTTCGACATCGGCCACGGCAAGGGCTCGTTCGCGTTCAAGACCGCGCGTGCGATGCTCGCGAACGGCTTCTATCCCGACACGATTTCCTCGGACATCCACCAGCTCTGCATCGACGGCCCCGCCTTCGACCAGGTCACGACCATGTCGAAATTCCTGTGCATGGGCATGGAGCTGTCCGATGTGATTGCGGCCTCGACGGTGAATGCGGCGATGGCGCTGCGGCGCCCCGAACTCGGCAGCCTCAAGCCCGGCAGCGTCGGCGACGCCACGCTGATCTCGGTGAGCCGGGGCCAGTTCGACTACGAGGACGTGGTCGGCGAGCATCTCATTGGCGACCGCAAGATCGTCTCGGAAGGCGTCGTCATCGGCGGCCGCTGGTGGCATCCGAATTAAGCGGCGCGCGCGCCTAAATCGAATGCTTGCCTCTTCGGTCAGCGCACCGTGCAATGCAACGAACTAGCCAGGATATCATGGCGATCGAGGTATGCCTTTTCGTCCTCGGAGCGCTATTTGAGCTTGTTCGCAATGCTGTCGAACGTTGCGAATACAGGCTCGATAGCGTACCCGGCGAGAAATGACAGGGCAAAAGCAGACACCGAACTCTGGGACAAGACGCCGCCGAAGCCGATGGCAACGCCTGCCAGGGCTCCCAGCGTCACGCGAACCAAATTGCGAATTCCAGATGTGCTGGAATATGAGCTGGTTCTAATCTGTTCTGATAGCATCCGGACGACATAGGCACAGGAGCCGGTCAGCCCCAATAGTATGGGCAAGATGGTTGCCCTGATCATGCTTCCAACGTCTTGCGCGCGCTGCGTTATGGGTTGGGCTCGGCGCGACAACAAGCGATAATTGTCAACCGTGTCTTGCACGACACCCAGTTTTGTCGGAATGCCGCCGTCACCTTTTTCGTAGCAGAACGAATTTTTGGAGAATTCCTTGTCTCTTTCGCAAACGGGATAACGCTTCCAGTTCAAGTACGCGACTGAGTCCGTTTTGGAATAAAGTGTGTCCGCGTTGGAATACAATGTCGGCAATGCGCTCGCCAGTTTATCAGCAGCGGCTCGATACTCGGCATCCTTCTGCATTTCTGCCTTCGCTGGAGCAACAAAGTCATCGTCTTTGGTAAGGCCTTTACTCCTCAAAATGGAAAGCTGCTTCCCGACGTCGTCTGCTATCGGATCGGTAATCTTCACCAGGTTTTTCACGTCGTCGTTTATGGTTGTGGTGTTTGACGTGAGAAACATTAGCGTTGCCGAAACGATCAACAGCACGAAGAGAAGCGACATATACCAAAATGCCGCGCGCTGCGGTGCCGTCGTCATCGTCCCAGCAGGGGCCAGCCAAAATCTCGACGGAATTTGGTCGGTGCTGGTAATGAGCGTGTCGGTGTTGACCGGACTTATAAGCGAGCAAAGCGAATTGAAGCTGATCCAGAACTTTGCAGCTATTGCTGGCGTCCAACCGTTAGCCGCGTGCGCATCCAGACTTTCCTGAGCAGTAGTTATAACGTCGGCCAAAGCCTTCTTCTTTTCGTTATCCGTTATGGTTTGGGCGGCAAATTTTATCAACGGGCCGCATTGCTTGAGGGTGGAAATCTCCAAGTCACTTGCATTCGCCATCGATGAAATCCTTTGTGTCGATGATCGTGTCGTCAAAAATTCTGTTTGGCATCAAAAATGTTATGGATGCGCGAGTTGTGTACACAAAGTAACCTTTGGGTGCAAGCGGGGGGCGGCTCCCGGACGTTTGCAAAGGTCCGCATCGACCATAGCGACCCAGTCGGCGAGCATCTCATCGGCGACCGCAAGATCGTCTCGGAGGGCGTCGTCATCGGCGGCCGCTGGTGGCATCCGAATTGAGCAGCGCTAGCCCTGCTCGCGATAGAATTGCAGCAGGCGCGCGCCGGCCGGTGAGAGCCAGTCGGGCGCACCGGTGATGTAGCCTTCGACGCGACCGCTGGTGCCGACGAGATAGGTGATGGGCATGCCGAGGATGGAAAACATCGCTTTGGATGCTTCGGCCGCTGCGCCGTAGGCATCGACATAACAAGCGAGGTTCTGCACGGTGAGGCTGCCGAGAAACGCGCGGGCCTTGCGCAGGTCTTTGGTGTCGGTGCAGATCGCGACAATGTCGAGCCGGTCGGGCCGCGATCCCGCAAGGCTTGCCAGCATGGGCAGATCGAGCCGGCAGGCTGCGCACCAGGTCGCCCAGAAGTTCACCAATGTGATGCGGCCCGGCTTCGCCGTGATGACGGCATCGCGGCCATGCAGGTCCTGGAGTCTGAGCTGCGGCATCGGCGCGTGCGGCCGCACCATTGTGAATTGGCTGCGGCCGGCCTCGAACACCGGCGGCCAGCTTTCCTGCGCGTGGCCTGCGCGCAAGGAAGCAAGAAATGCGGGCGCGGCCATCAGGATCGATCGCCGCGACAAGGTCACGACGTCTTTGCGCCGCTCGTCAGGCATGAATATAGGCCCAGCCCTTCAGTTGCAGATCGACGACGCGCCCGATGCCGAACGGGACGAGGCTCGCGCCTGATATCAGCGGAATTGAGACCTGCTCCTTGGCTTCCGCGATCGCCTTGGACGAGGCGCACATGCTGTAGCTGAGGTTGGGCAGCGACTGCCGCAGCGTCGCCAGCGGCTCGGCCAGCGGAGTCTTGTCGGCGCGGAAGACGTCGATGCCCTTGCCGTTGGCGACGACTTCGATCAGCAATTTCGCACCCCTGTCGGCAAAATGCTTGGCGAGGTTGGCCGAATAGCTGATCGCGTGCCCCATGACATAGGGCTCGTTGCTGTCGACCAGGATCACGACGCCGTCGGCAAGACGATCCTCCTTGGCCGCGGCGGTGCCGGCGGCCGTGAGGATCGACGCGCCCGCCAGCAGGCCTCTGCGGGACCATCCGTTGATAGAGATCATGGTGCGGCGTTCCCGTCGGTCAGAATTGACGCGGCGCGATCGGCGCCTTGCCGTTGCGTCCCCACAGCACGAACAGGCTGAGCGCCAGCAGGACGACGTTGAGCGGCGTCACCGCGGCTTCGCCGCGCGAGAGATGAAAGAAGAGCGCAATGACCTGCAACACCGCGCAGCCAAGTGCAGCGAGCACGGTCAGCCGCGGCAGGATCCGCGTCAGGGCCGGCAGCAGGATGCCGATCCCGCCGGCGAGGTCGACCAAGGCAATCGAGCGAACGAAGGTTTCGGAATACTGGCCGGCCCAGGGCATCATCGCCGCAAGCTCGGGAATGGGCGTGGTCAGCTTGACCAGTCCTGCCGAGATGAAGACGAAGGCGAGCAGGACCTGCGCGGTCCAAAGGCCGATGCGGAGGGCCCGGCCCGGGGCGGCGGTCTCGAAGGTGGTGGTGGACATGGTGGTTCTCCGGAATGTGAGGGTTGCCACCATTTGATAGTTTCTCCGTTTTTGATCATTATCCGCTTTGGGATTAGTTCATTTCCTGGATGTTGATGATCTCATGGATTCTTTGGTCAGCATGAGGGTGTTTTGCCTGGTCGCCGAGCTGAAGAGCTTTGCGACCGCGGCACAGCGCCTGCGCATTTCGCCCGCCATGGTGAGCAAGCACGTGATGCAGCTCGAAAAACGGCTCGGCACGCGGCTGCTCAACCGGACCAGCCGGCGCGTCAGCCTGAGCGAAAGCGGCGCGCTCTATTTCGAGCAGGCGCGCCAGATGCTGGATTCACTGGACGAGGTCGAAGCCGCCGTCAGCAACGCAACGGTCGTTCCGCGCGGCACGCTGCGGCTGACAGCGCCGGTGTGGATGGCCAACACGATTTTTGCCGGCGTGCTGGCGGACTATCAGGCCCGCTATCCGGAGGTGCGCCTCGACGTCGATCTCAGCGGACGGCTGGTCAACCTCGTGGAAGAGGGATTCGATCTCGGCCTGCGCGCCACCGCAGCGCCCGACGAAGCGCTGATCGCGCGTCCGATCACCAACGTTCCGTTCTACATGGTCGCCGCGCCGGCCTACCTCGAACGCGCAGGACGCCCGGCAGGACTCGCCGATATCGCCGGTCACGCGCTGTTGCATTACGCGCTTTATCCCGGCGAGAGCTTCTCGTTCGAGGGCGAGCACGGCCCCGAGACCATCAAGCTCAACCCGGTGCTGCGCAGCGCCAACGAGACGCTGCTGCACATGGCTGCACTGGAAGGCATGGGCCTCGCCTTCCTGCCGAAATGGCTGGTCGCCGAAGATATCGCCGCCGGTCGCCTCGAGCACGTCATGTCCGGGCATGTCATCTTCGAGGGCAAGCTGTTCGCGGTCTATCCGAGCCGCAAATATCTCTCCGCGAAGGTGAGGACCTTCATCGACTTCATCGCCGCCGACAGGCGGATGAAGTAATCCTTGTTACAGCGACCTGATTACAGCGACCTCGCGATCAACAGCTTCATGATCTCGTTGGTGCCGCCATAGATCTTCTGGATGCGGGAATCGATGAAGATGCGCGAGATCGGATATTCCTGCATGTAGCCGTAGCCGCCGAACAGCTGGAGGCATTCGTCGGCGGTCTCGACCTGTTTCTCCGAGCACCAATATTTCGCCATCGACGCCGTGACGGTGTCGAGATCCCCGGCGACCAGCTGCTCGATGCACCAGTCCACGAAGACGCGCGCGATCATCGCTTCGGTCTTGCGCTCGGCGAGCTTGAAGGCGGTGTTCTGGAAATCCATCAGCGGCTTGCCGAACGCCTTGCGTTCCTTGGTGTAGTCGGTGGTGAGCTTGATCGCGCGCTCCATCGCGGCGACGGCACCGACCGCGAGCGCGAGGCGTTCTTGTGGCAGTTGCTGCATCAGCTGGACAAAGCCCTGGCCTTCCTCCTTGCCGAGCAGGTTTTCCGGCGGCACGGTCACGTTATCGAAGAACAGCTCTGACGTGTCGGAGGCGTGCAGGCCGATCTTGTCGAGGTTGCGCCCGCGCTTGTAGCCGTCCGCGCCTGAAGTCTCGACCACGATCAGCGAGATGCCTTTTGCGCCGGCATCGCCGGTGCGCGCGACCACGATGACGAGATCGGCGGCCTGGCCGTTGGTGATGAACGTCTTCTGGCCGTTGATGACGTAGGAATTGCCCTGCTTCTTCGCCGTGGTCTTCACGGCTTGCAGATCCGAGCCGGTGCCGGGCTCGGTCATGGCGATGGCGCCGACCATCTCGCCCGAGGCCATTTTCGGCAGCCAGCGCTTCTTCTGCTCCTCCGAGCCGTAATTGAGGATGTAATGCGCGACGATGGCGCTGTGCACGGAGACGCCGGTCGTCAGCTCCGGCACCGTGCTTTCGAGGTCGTCCAGCACGGCGGCGTCATAGGCGAAGGTGGCGCCCAGGCCGCCATACTCCTCCGGCACGCTCGCCAGCAGCGCGCCCATCTCGCCGAGCCCACGCCAGGCGAAGCGGTCGACCATCTTCTGCTCGCGCCATTTTTCGGCATGCGGCGCCAGATCCTTGGCAAGATATTTCCGGAACTGGTCGCGGAAGACATCGAGCTCTTCGGTCATCCAGGAGGAGCGGTAGGACATGGTCACCTCGGTTGATGCGGCGTTCCGGCTTGGTAGGCCAGCTAGCCGCGGCAATTATTGTGTTTTCAGGCTGCGCCGGGGACGCTACCAAGGCGGCCGTAACAGCTTCTGTCGGGATGGTTGATTGTGGCTGGCAAAACAACAGAGCTCAAGCTCGACATCGCGCGTATCGGCGCGGTCTCCGCGATCCTGACGCAGCCCGACAACGCGCGCGCCTGCTATGTGCTGGCGCACGGCGCCGGCGCCGACATGCGGCATGCGTTCATGGACAAGGTCGCAGCCGGCCTCGCCGACCGCGGCATTGCGACGTTTCGCTTCAATTTCCCTTACATGGAGAACAAGCAGGGGCGTCCCGACCAGCCGGCCGTAGCGCACGCCGCCATCGGCGCGGCAGTCGAGGAGGCGGCGCGGCTTTGCCCCGGTGTGAAGCTCATCGCCGGTGGAAAATCGTTCGGCGGCCGCATGACCTCGCAGGCGCAGTCGAAGGCGCCGTTGCCCGGCGTGAAGGGGCTCGCCTTCCTCGGCTTTCCCCTGCATGTTGACAAGAAGCCCTCGTCCGAGCGCGCCGAGCATCTCTCCGGCATCACCATCCCCATGCTGTTCCTGCAGGGAACGCGCGATGGGCTTGCTGACCTCAGCTATCTCAAACCCGTCATCGCAGCGCTCGGGCCGAAGGCGACGCTGCACAAGGTCGAAGGCGGCGATCACTCCTTCGCGGTGCTGAAGAAGTCCGGCCGGACGAATGAAGAAGCACTGACCGAAGTCCTCGACACGCTCGCGGCCTGGATCGACGGGCTCGCCTGAGGCGGGAGCATGATCCGGAAAAGTGTGCAGCGGTTTTACGAGAAGATCATGCTCAAAAAATAACGTGAAGCGCATCGCGCTTCACGCGGAATACAGCCCCTTGTCGCGCGCCTTCTGGATCGCCAGCGCGGCGATCAGGTCGAGCGTCGGCGTCGACAGGCCGGCGGTGCGCGCGAAGGCGGCGGGCGCCCTGACCAGCACGTCGATCTCCATGGCGCGGCCAAGCTCGTAGTCCTGCAGCAATGAGGGCTTGTGGTTGGGGGCGGGGCCGCTGCGCGTGACGCGCTTGACCTCGGGAATGAAGTGCTGGGCGATATCGTTGGCCTCGTTCAGCATGCGCGGAATGACCTCAGCGAAGGCGGGGTCGTCGCGCACGCCGCGCGCGGTCTGGCCGGTAAGCAGGCACAGCACCGAGAGCGACATGTTGGTCAGCAGCTTTGACCAGATCGCCTCGCGGATCTCGGCCACCGGCGGCGATTCCAGCCGGGCATCGTTGAAGACGCCGCGCAGCTTGGTGATCCGCTCGCAATTGCGGTCGTCGCATTCGCCGATCAGCAGACGGTTGCGGTCCGGGGTGAGGTTGTGCACCACGCCGGGCCCGGTCACCTCGTTGGAGGAGAAGACGACGCCGCCGATGATCCGCTCCTTCGGAATGCAGGCGCGCAGGCGTCCGCCGGGGTCGAGGAAGGAAATGTCCGGCGGCGTCGGGTGCCGCGGCGGCAGGCCGATCCCGTACCACCAGGGGATGCCGTTCTGCGCGAATATGATCGCGGTGTCGTCCTGAAGCAGCGGTTTGATGCTGGAAACAAGCCCGGTGAGTGCCGTGGCCTTCAGCGTGCTGATGACCACGTCCTGCGGACCGAGCTGGGCTGGATCGCCTGAGGCGTTCACCTTGGCACTGACCTCGGAATCGCCGACGCGGAGCTTCAGGCCATTGGCGCGCACTGCCTCGAGATGCGCCCCGCGCATGACGCACGAGACTTCATGGCCGGCACGCGCCAGCCGGACCGCGATGTGGCTGCCGACGGCGCCCGCGCCGAAAATGCAGATGCGCATGATGATTCCGTCCTGTCCCTGGGTGCCGTCGGGCGGCAGCATGACACAAGCCGCCATGCGATGGGCGCGACCGCCCCACGCTGGAAAGATATGGATCGGGATGCGTTGCCTCGGCCATAGTGCGTGCCAAGCAACTGACCGGAGGATCGCCGATGACTGCCAGCCCCGTCCTGTGGACCCTCGATGAGCGTGGGGTTGCGACCGTCACGTTGAACCGGCCGGAGGTCAACAATGCCTATGACGGCGCGCTGATCGCGGGCGTGCTCGCGGCCATGGACGATCTCGGCAAAAAGCCGAATCTTCGCGTCGTCGTGCTCCGGGGCAACGGCAAGCACTTTCAGGCCGGCGCAGACCTGAAATGGATCAACGGCGTGCGCCCGCAATCGGCTGAGGCGAACGAAGCCGCCTCGCGCGCGACCTTCGAGGCCGTGCAGCGGCTCAACACGCTGCCGATCCCGACGGTCGCCTTGGTGCAGGGCGGCTGCTTTGGCGGCGGCACCGGCGTGATCGCGGCCTGCGATGTCGTGATTGCCGCGGACAATGCGCTGTTCTCCATCACCGAGGTGCGTTGGGGCCTGACGGCGGCGATCATCATCCCGCAGCTTTGCGACGCCATCGGCGTGCGGCAGGTCCGCCGCTACGCGCTGACCGGCGAACGCTTCGGCGCCGAGGACGCCCGCCGCATCGGTCTCGTCCACGAGGTGGTGCCGCTCGCCGAACTCGAGGCCGCAGGCAGCAAGTTGGTCGAGCAATTGCTCGCCAACGGACCCGATGCGATGGCCGAGACCAAGCGCCTCGCGCTGGAGAGCTCGTTCGGCGGCATGGCGGTGGACGATGCCGCCTACACGCGGCTGGTGCACCTGCATTCGCTCAAGCGCCAGAGCGCGGAGGCCGCGGAAGGGTTGGCCTCGTTCGCGGAGAAGCGGGCGGCGAAGTGGGGCGGCGGGAAAGGCTGAGCGTCAGCAGCCGCGGCAGATGTTGTTGATGCTGCGATAGACCGCGTCGTCGTCCTGCCGCATCTGCTTGAGCGATTCGAGCGTCGTGCTCTCGCGTGGCGGCGCAGGCTTGCGCTTTGCCGCAAGCTCGTCCTCCTGGTGCCTGTAGCAGGATTCGCGCTCGGGCTTGGCCTGGATGAAGCGGCAGTTTTGCTCCACGGCTGCGGCGGGAGCGGTGGAGATCGCGAGGGCGAGCAGGGCGGGGAGAGAGAACTTCAAGAGTGTCGTATCCATTCGTTGAACGAAGTTGCTTGTCGTCGCCCGGTCAAGCCGGGCGACGACAGCGGAGCTTGGCGGTCCTTCTCTCAGGTCCATCGTCCGAGAGCAACTGCCATCCTGTGATAGCCTGTAGCCCGGATGAGCGAAGTGATATCCGGGATTCCGCGAGCGTTCCCGCATATCGCTTCGCTCATGCGGGCTACGGGCGCGCGGCCTACAACGACGGTGCCAGTGACGTTTTCAGCAGTGTCAGCAGCGCCTGCACCGCGGCGGCATTGCGTCGCCGTTCGGGGATTGCGGCCTTCACCCACAATTCCGGAATCGGAAAGTCGCGCAGCACCGGTTTGAGCGTGCCGTCTCGCAGCGCATCCGCCACGAGATAGTGCGAGAGCAGCGCGATGCCGTTGCCGGCGATGGCGCTGCGCGCCAGCACGTGTCCCTCGTTGGAGGAGAGCAGTGGGGTGACCTGAATGCTGATGCGCCCGCGCGGTCCGTCGAAGACCCATTCCGGGCCGGTCGGCAGGAAGCTGAGGCAGCGATGCTCGACCAGATCGCGCGGATGTTTTGGCGTGCCATGTTTTTTCAAGTATGCCGGCGAGGCGCAGAGCAGCCGCTTCAGCGCGCAGAGCGGCTCGTCGACGACGCCGCCGAACGAATGCGGGAAAGCGCCGATGGCGATGTCGAAGCCTTCGGTCACAGGATCGACCGGGCGATCGATCAGCACGATATCGAGCTTGAGCCTGGGGTTCTCGGTCTGGAACGCGCTGAAGGCATCGGCGAGGCGTGCCACCGTCAGCGAGGTCGGCGCCTTGATGCGAAGGTGATCGACGAGATCGTGACCTTTCTCGCCCATGCGCGAGAGCAGGTCGGTGGCATCGGTGACGACGCTGCGGGCGCGGTGCACGTAACGCTGTCCGGCTTCGGTCAGGCGCAATTGCCGGGTCGAGCGATGAAACAGCGGCGTGCCAATCCGCGCCTCCAATTGGGTGACGCGCTTGGCCACGACCGACGTCGAGACATCGAGTTTTCGCGCAGCGGCGGAGAAACCAGCCGCATCCGCGGTGGCGAGGAAGGCCTGCAGGTTCACCAGGATGTCCATGTCGACCTTTCTCGATTCGCGAAAGCTGATCGCGTATTTTGGTGGATTGTAGCTTGGTGCGCGTTAATTCATAGTCGGCCCCAAGCAAGAGATTTTCGGGAGCGGACGCGCCATGCGGGCCACAATGATCGAAGAACCGGCACGACAGGTGCCGCTCTATGGCGAATACGAAGTCGTCGTGCTCGGCGGCGGTCCGGCCGGCATCGTTGCGGCGGCTTCAAGCGCGCGCGCCGGGCGGAAGACGCTCTTGATCGAGCGCTACGGCTTTCTCGGCGGCATGGGCACCGCGGCCGGCGTCACCAATTTCTGCGGCCTGCATGGCAATGTCTACGGCGAGCATCGTCGGCTGGTGCAGGGCATGGCGTCGGAGCTCCTGGCGCGGATCGATCGGCTGAACGGCCTCAACACGCCGCATCTGATCCTCGGCAAGGTCTTCGCCCAGGCCTATGACACCGCCGCCTACAAGATCGCGGCCGACGAGCTTCTCGCCAGCCATAAGGTGCACATTCTCTTCCACGCGCTCGGTGCCGGTGTCGTGATGAGCGATGACAGCCGCATCGACGCGCTGATGGTCGAGACCAAGGCCGGACGGCAGGCGGTGCGATCGGAGATCTTCATCGACTGCTCCGGCGACGGTGACCTCGCGGTCTGGGCCGGTGCGCCGTTCGAGATCGGCGACGAACACGGCCATCCGCTGTATCCCTCGATGATGCTCCGCCTCAACGGCATCGATCCCGAGAAAGCCGGCGATGCCTGGCGGACCATTCCCCAACTGATGGAGAAGGCCATCGCGGCCGGCACTCACAAATTTCCGCGGAAAAGCGCGATCGTGCGACCGCAAAAATCCGGCATCGAATGGCGGGTGAACTTCACGCAGGTGGCGCGCGAGGACGGCCACGCCATCAACGGCGTCGAGCCGGACGATCTCACCCGCGGCGAGATCGAGGGCCGCAAGCAGGCGCTCGCCGCGTTCGAGTTCCTGCGCAGCACCGTGCCGGGCTTCGAAAAGTCCTACATCGTCGATCTGCCGCCGCAGCTCGGCATCCGCGAGACCCGCCGCATCAAGGGCGGCTATCAGCTCAGCGGCGAGGACGTGCTCGGCTGCGCCTCGTTTACGGATTCCATCGGCGTCAATGGCTGGCCGATCGAGGCCCATGTGCCCGGCGACGTCGTCTTCACCTTTCCGCCGATCCCGGACTCGCGCGGCTATAACGAGCTGCCGTACCGGATGCTGGTGCCCGAAGGCGTCGACAATCTCCTGGTCGCCGGGCGCTGCGCCTCGATGACCCATGAGGGCCAGTCAGCGGCACGGGTTTCCGGTGCCTGTTTCGTGATGGGGGAGGCCGCCGGTTCCGCCGCCGCGCTGGCGCTGTCCGGAAACAGGATCCCGCGTGACATCCGCGTTGAAAAATTGCAGGAAACGTTGAAACAACAGGGCGCCTTCATCGGGCGGGATCAACCCGTCCCTGAGGGCCTGTAACGGACCGCTGAGAAACGACGAGGGAGGACACGGGATGATCGGGATTGCGCGGCTCGCGGCAGCCAGTCTTTTGGCGGTCATGGCAATGGGCACGGCCCGGGCCGAGGATGCGCTCAAGGCCAGGATCGGCGTGCTGCGCCTGTCCTCCTCCGCGCCCGTCTTCATCGCGCAGGACAAGGGCTATTTCCGCGAAGTCGGCCTGGAGGTCGAGCTGAAATTCTTCGATGCGGCGCAGCCGATTGCTGTCGCCACCACCTCGGGCGACGTTGATTTCGGCATCACCGCCTTCACCGCCGGTCTTTACAATCTCGCCGGCAAGGGCACGCTGAAGGTGATCGGCGGCATGAGCCGCGAGAAGGCCGGCTATCCCCTGATCGGCTATTTCGCCAGCAACAACGCCTACGCGGCCGGGCTGAAGACGCCCAAGGATATCGCCGGAAAGCGCGTGGCGATGACGCAGGTCGGATCGAGCTTCCACTATTCGCTCGGCCTGCTCGCCGACAAATACGGCTTCAAGCTTGCGGAGGTGAAGATCGTGCCGCTGCAATCACTGTCGAATGCGGCGGCTGCGCTGAAGGGCGAGACCGTCGATGCGGCGCTGCTTCCCATTTCCACGGCGCGAAAGCTGATGGATGAGGGCGGCGCGAAGTTCCTGGGCTGGGTCGGCGACGAGACGCCCTGGCAATTGGGCGCGGTGTTCGCCTCGCCCAAGACGCTGACCAACAAGGCGCTGGTGACAAAACTGCTCGGCGCGCTCGCCAAAGCGGATCGCGAATATCACGACGTCATCCTCGCCGCGATGAAGGACGGCGTCGCGCCGATCAACGACAAGACCAAGCCGCTGCTGGAGATCATCGCAAAATACACCAATTTGCCCGTTGAGCAGGTGGTCGGTAACTGCGCCTATATCGATCCCGACGGCAAGCTGGACGTGAAGAACGTCGACAACCAGATCAAATGGCTGCAGGAGCAGGGCTTTGCCGACAAGGGCTTTGACGCGGATGCGATCATCGCCAAGGACTATGTGAAGGCGGATTGATCGATGTGCGCGCGCCTCTCTCCCCATCATCCTGAGGTGCGAGTAGCGCAGTGCGTCTGCACTGCGCTGCGAGCCTCGAAGGATGCACGGCCGAGCTGCATCCGGGCCGTGCATCCTTCGAGGCTCGCTTCGCTCGCACCTCAGGATGACGGGTCAAGGGTTGGAGGCGCGTAGCGCATGGACCTGATCGCCAACCACATCACCCACCGCTTCGGCGATCTCGCCGTGCTCGACGATGTCTCCTTCACCGTCAGCGCCGGCGAGGTGGTGGCGATCGTCGGGCCCTCGGGCTGTGGGAAGAGCACGCTGCTGTCGATCCTCGGCGGGCTGTTGCAGCCGACCTCGGGCGCGCCCGAGCTGCGCGGCTCGCCGCCGGCGGACAGTCTCAATCCGCTGACCTTCGTGTTTCAGGATTTCGCGCTGCTGCCCTGGGCCACGGTCGAGGAGAATGTCGAATTCCCCCTGCTGCACACCCAGCTTTCGGCCACGCAGCGCCGCGCGCTGGTCGACGACGCCTTGCGCCGCACGAGCCTGACCGATTTCCGCAAAACCTATCCAAAGCAGCTCTCCGGCGGCATGCGCCAGCGCGTCGGCATTTCGCGCGCGCTTGCAGTCAAGCCCGCCATTCTCTTGATGGACGAGCCGCTCTCGGCGCTGGATTCGCAGACCCGTGAATTGCTCATGGAGGATTTCGTCCGCCTGCTCGCCGATGGCGGCATGGGCGCAGTCTACGTCACCCATAATCTAGAAGAGGCGGCGCGGCTCGCCGACCGCATCGTGGTGTTGTCGCGGCGGCCGGGCCGCATTCGTGAGGTCGTGACCGTGCCGATGACGCGCGCCGCGCGCGGCGAAGCTGAAGCGCGCGAGAAGCTGCTGGCGCTGCAGAACCAGATCTGGTCGCTGATCCGCAACGAGGCGATCGATGCCGAGCGCGAGGTCCAGCATGCTTGATCGTGCGGCGGGTGAAAGCGCGAAGGATACCGCGACAAGGCGCGTCCGCTTTCGCGGCGCCGGCTTCGTGCCCGCGTCGAGCCGGTTCGGCGGCTGGATCGCGCTCGCCCTTGTCATCGCGATCTGGCAGGCCGCTGGCAGCGTGGGCCTCGTCAACGCGCTGTTCCTGCCGACGCCCCTCGCAATTGCGCGCGCGATCTACCAGCTCGCGATCTCGGGCGCGCTGTGGCAACATTTGTCGGCCTCGCTGCTGCGTATCGGCGTCGGCTGGCTGCTGGGCACCGCGGCCGGGATCGCGGTCGGCTTCGCCATCGGCCTGTCGCGGCTCGCGCGCAGCGTCGGCATCACGTTCATCTCCGCGCTGTTCCCGATCCCGAAAATCGCGCTGCTGCCGCTTCTGATCCTCTGGCTCGGCATCGGCGAAGAGCCGAAGATCGCGACCATCGCGCTCGGGGTGTTCTTCTCGACCGCGATCTCGGTCTATAGCGGCGTCGACGCGGTGCCGCGCAATTTGATCCGCATGGCGCAGAGCTTCAACGTGCCGTTTACGACCATCGTGCGCAAGGTGATCTGGCCGGGCGCACTGCCCGCGATCCTCGCCGGCTTCCGCATCACCGCCTCCGTCGCGCTCCTCCTCGTTGTCAGCGCCGAGATGATCGGCGCCCAATACGGCATCGGCGCCTTCGTGCTCCAGGCCGGCAATCTGATGCAGACCGATCAGCTGCTCGCGGGCGTGGTGATCCTATCGGTGTTCGGGCTCGTGGTGGGGAAGGTGATCGGCTGGCTGGAGACAAGGCTCTTGCACTGGCGGTAGCCAAATTGACAGCTGCCGTAGGGTGGGCAAAGCGCAAGCGTGCCCACCACCTCCTCATGAGTCGCGAAGACGTGGGCACGGCGCGCCGCACCTTTGCCCACCCTACGAGACCTTCACGCGTTGCCCCTGTCCTCGCGAAACAAATCCAGCTTCTGCTGCACCGGCCGATCCGAGAAGCTGAACAGCACGGCGTCCTCATCCGCCTCGTGCGTCACCCAGTGCCAGCTCGGCACCACGAAGAGATCGCGCGGGCCCCACTCGAAAACGGCATCGCCAATGCGGCTGCGGCCGCGGCCTTCGATCGGGCAGAACACCGTTGCGTCAGTCGCGCGATAGCGCGCGGTCTTGAAACCCTTCGGCAGCAGCTGGATGAAGGTGCCGATCGTCGGCATCGCGAAATCGCCGGTCTCGGGATTGCTGAACTTCAGCTTCAGCCCGTGGCAGGCGTCCCATTCCTGGCTCGTCCGCGCCTTCTCCAGCGCTTCACGGGTGTAGGCATAGGGATAGCTGAAGATTGGCGAGGTTTTCGACGAACGCTTCACGTCGACGGGCAAGAGATTGTGACCGTAGCGCGCAAAGCTGTCGCCGGCAGGCCTCGTGATCTTCTGCTGGTCTTCTTTCGAGCCTTCCGCGAAGGAGCAGTCGAAGAACTGCACCAAGGGAATATCGAGGCCGTCGAGCCAGAACATCGGCTCGCTGGTCTCGTTGGAATGATCGTGCCAGGTCATCGACGGCGTGATGATGAAGTCGCCCGGCTCCATCGCGGTGCGCTCGCCGTCCACCGCGGTGTGGGCGCCCTTGCCTTCGAGCACGAAGCGCAGCGCCGACTGGCTGTGGCGATGCGCCGGCGCGACGTCGCCGGGCACCACCATCTGCACGCCGGCATAGAGCGAGGTCGTGATCTTGGACTGGCCGCGCAGGCCGGGGTTCTCCAGCACCAGCACGCGCCGCTCGGCCTCCTTGGCGGTGATGAGCTTGCCGGCTTCCGTCATGTAGTCGCGGATGACGTCGAATTTCCACAAGTGAGGCCGGCAGCCGCTCCTCGGCTCCGGCGTGATCAGATCGCTCATCACCGTCCACAGCGCGGTGAGGTTTTCGCCGTCGATCTTCCTGTAGAACGCCTCGCGTTCCGGCGTCTTGGTCACGGCTTCCATGGTGCTGCTCCCGATCGTTTTGTTGATTGACAGTATACTGACGATCTAGGTAGCGTCAACGTGACGAATGAAAGAGAGGGTTCCGATGAAGCTGCACGGCTATTTCCGCTCCAGCGCCGCCTATCGGGTGCGGATCGCGCTGAACCTCAAGGGGCTCGGTGCCGAGCATCTGCCGCATCATTTGCGCAAGGGTGAGCAATGCGCCCCTAATTATCTCGCCATCAATCCGCAGGGCTTAGTGCCGGCGCTGGAGGACGATGCGGGTACAGTGCTGACCCAATCGGTGGCGATCATCGAATGGCTCGACGAGACGCACCCCAGTCCGCCGCTGCTGCCGAAGGATCCGCTGCGGCGCGCCAAGGTGAGGGCGTTCGCGCTGGCGATCGCCTGCGACACCCATCCGGTGCAGAACCTGAAAGTGCTGGCGCGGCTGCGCGAGCTCGGCCTTGCCGAGGAGAAGGTCCAGGACTGGGCCGCGTGGGTCAACCGCGAGGGGCTGTCGGCTTGTGAGACGCTGAGCAGGGACGAGGCGGGCCCGTTCTGCTTTGGCGATGCGCCGACGCTGGCCGATCTCTGCCTGGTGCCACAGCTCGCCAATGCGCGCCGCTTTGGTGTCGATGTCTCGGCCTATCCGCGTCTGCTGAGGGCGGAAGCCGCCGCCAAGGCGCTGCCAGCCTTCGCCGATGCCGCACCGGAGAAGCAGCCCGATGCCGAGTAAGCCTGCCGCTCCGATCACGATCGACGCCGTCTATGCCGCGCCGGGCTATCTGTTCCGGCGCATGCAGCAGATCGCGGTCTCGATCTTCATGGAGGAGTGCAAGGCGTTCGATCTCACCCCCGTGCAATATGCGGCGCTGATCGCGATCCACACCCATCCCGGCATCGACGCCACGCGGCTGTCCGCGGTGATCGCGTTCGACCGCTCCACGCTCGGCAGCGTGATCGAACGGCTGCAGGCCAAGGACTATATCGAGCGCAAGCCGGCGCCCGAGGACAAGCGGATCAAGCTGCTCTACCTGACGAAATCCGGCGCCGCGATCCTGCGGGAGATCATCCCCGCCGTCGAACGCGCCCAGGCGCGCATACTGGAGCCGCTGAAGCCCACGGAGCGCAAGACGCTGATGGGGCTGCTGGTGCAGCTCGTCGACCTCAACAACGAAGCGTCACGCGTGCCGCTGCGGGCCGAGGATGCGCTGGAGCATCTGGGGAAGGCGGGGTGAGGGGAGTGTGTGGGGCGACGTTGGCGCCTCACGCTCATATCTCGTAGGGTGGGCAAAGGCGCTTTTGCGCCGTGCCCACGATCTCTCTCCAACCGACCAGAAGTGGTGGGCACGCTCCGCTTTGCCCACCCTACGATTGCGGTGTGTGGATTTCCGCCCCGCGCCTCACATCCTCAACAACGCCTGCCGGTCGATCTTTCCCGTGCCCGTCTTTGGCAACTCGTCGATGAAGATCACCTCGCGCGGATATTTGTACGGCAGCAGCTTGCCCTTGACGTAATCCTGCAATCGCCGCGTCGCGTCACCCTGGTTGACTGTGCGATTGTTCATCACCACCACGGCTTTCAGCGTCATGCGGCGGTCCGGCAGCTCGGCGGCGAACACGGCGCATTCGCGGATATCGGGATGGTCGGCGAGGCAGAGCTCGACCTCGAGCGGGTAGACCCACTGGCCTGAGATCTTGATGAGATCATCGGCGCGGCCGCGGAAGAAGTGGAAGCCGTCGGCATCGCGGACGAAACGATCGCCAGTGTAGATCCACCCCTCCTCGCGAATCGTCTCGGCGGATTTGTCCGGCCGGTTCCAGTACAGCGGCGTGTTTGAATCGCCGCGCACCCACAAAATGCCCTCCTCGCCGTCGCCGACGTCGCGTCCGTCCTTGTCGCGCAGCGCGACCTCGTAACCGGGGACGCGTAAGCCCGCGGCGCCGAGTTTCTTCTGCTCGGGCCGGTTTGAGAGATAGATGTGCAGCACCTCGGTCGAGCCGAGGCCTTCGACGATCTCGAGGCCCGTGAGCGTCTTCCAGCCGTTGAAGACGTCGGCCGAGAGCACCTCGGCCGCGGAGAGCGACATGCGCAGTGACGAGAACTTCGTCTTCTCCGCGCCCTCGGCCTTGGTCAGCGAGGTGTAGAGCGTCGGCAGGCCGAAGAACACCGTCGGCTTGTATTGCTCGATCGCCGAAAAGATCGATGCGGGTTTCGGCTGGCCCGGCAACAGCAGCGTCGCCGCACCTGCTGAGAACGGGAAGGTGACGGAGTTGCCGAAACCGTAGGCGAAAAAGATCTTGGGCACCGAGAAGCAGATGTCGGTAGGCGTCAGCTTCAGCACGCTCTGCGCAAAGGCCGCCTCGCTATAGGCCATGTCGTGCTGGAGGTGCACGATGCCCTTGGGCCGTCCGGTTGACCCCGAGGAATACATCCAGAACGCCATCTCGTTGCGATGGGTATCCGCTTCCGCCAGCTCGGCCGGGAATTGCGCGAGCCACCCTGCGGCAGAGATCGCCGCAGGCGCGGCATGATCGCCCACCGCTCCGTTGACGACGATCAGCGTGCGCAGGTTGGTGTCCTTGCACGCCTCCACATCGAAGCGCGACGCGAACTCGGCATCCGCCACCGCAACCGCCGCGCCGGAATCGGCGAGATAGAATTGCAAGAGATCCGGCGGCGTCAGCGTGTTGATCAGGAGCGGCACGAAGCCGGCGCGCACCGCGCCGAAGAAGGCAGCCGGGTATGCGGGGGTGTCGTCGAGGAACAAGAGCACACGGTCGCCGCGCGTGAGGCCAAGCGAGGCAAAACCGTTGCCCCAGCGGCACGCCTCTGCGCAGAGCTCGCCATAGGTCCGCGTCCCCGCGGGCCCCAACAGCGCCAGCTTGTCGCCACGGCCCTTGCCGAGATTGTCGAACAGCACGCGGCTGGCGTTGTAGATGTCAGGAACGGCAAAGCCGATCTCGCGTGTCCCTTCGCTGTCGGCGGGCACCTGGTCGCGAATTTCGTTGCTCATGCCTCGTCTCCGCCGTTTTTGGCCGCCTCGTACCGGGCCGCGAAGGCCGGCGACATCGCGCGCAGCCGGGAATCGTCGATACGGCCGGAGCGGGTGATGTAGCTGTAGGCGAAATCCATCAGGTCGAGTTTCATGTGCTCGGCAAAGTGCTCGTACCAGAACGCCGAGGTGCGCGCGGCATTGACGAGCTTCTGCACCACCGGTTTGCGCGCGGCCTGGTAGCGATGCAGCGCGGTCGCAAGATGCGCATCCGATTCCAGCGCCTTGACCAGCGCAATGGCGTCCTCGATCGCAAGCCGCGTGCCCGAACCGATCGAGAAATGCGCGGAATGCAGGGCATCGCCGAGCAGCACCATGTTCTTGAACGACCAATGCTCGTTCCAGACCCAGGGAAAGTTGCGCCAGACCGATTTATTGGAGACGAGGCAATGGCCGCCGAGCGTGTCCGCAAACACCTCCTCGCAGACGCCCTTGGACTGTTCGACGTCCTTGTAGGCGAAGCCGTAGGCCTGCCAGGTTGCGTGGTCGCATTCGACCAGGAAGGTGCTCATGGCCGGCGAGTAACGGTAATGATGGGCGTTGAAGGCGCCGCGGTCGGTCTTCACGAAGGTCTGCGACAGCGTATCGAACCTTTTCGAGGTGCCGTACCAGACGAACTTGTTGGAGGAGTAGGACAGCGAGGTGCCGAAATCGCCCTCATAGGCGCGGCGCACCAGCGAATTCAGCCCGTCCGCGGCGACGATCAGATCGTGCCCATTGAGCTGGTCGATGGCGTGGATCGGCGTATCGAAGCGCGGGGTGACGCCGACGTCGAGCGCGCGCTGCTGCAGGAATCTCAGCAGCTCGAGCCGCCCGATCGAGGAGAAGCCGACCCCGTCGATGGCGACGCTGTCGCCGGCGAGGTTCAGCGTGATGTTCTCCCAGCTCTCCATGTGCGGCGCGATCGCATCGACGGTTTCGGGGTCGTCGGCGCGCAGGAATTCCAGGGCCTGGTCGGAGAACACGACGCCAAAGCCCCAGGTCGCGTCGGCCGGGTTCTGTTCGAACAGGTCGACCTGATCCTCGGGGTGACGCTTCTTCCAGAGATAGGCGAAGTAGAGCCCACCGGGCCCCCCGCCAATCACGGCGATCCGCAACGTCTGCCTCCCTAATTGACAGTATACTTACTATCTAGGGGTAGACTAATGTGCTCCGGCGTCCTGCGCCAGCGGAATTATCGGCCAAGCGCGGGCGCGTCGAAGCCCATCTTCGGACACACGTTCTACGCATGTCCGAAACCGTCAGGTCCGAATCATAGCCAAACCGCGCCGGCTTGGCCATCCGCCCCGTTCAGACGCAGCGCTTCACGTAGACGCCGTTGACCAGCACCCGGGTGCAGCGGACCACCGGAACCGGCTTGCGGACAACGACGGCCGCGTTCCGCCCGGCGCAACCGGCGCGATAGACCCCGCGGGCGCACACCACCGCATTGGCATCGGTGGCCTCGAACGTCATGGTTGCTCCGAAGGCGAGGAGTGCAGAAGCAACGAGCAGCAATGAACGCATGTTGTCCTCCCGGCTTGTCGTGATCGAAATCGGCTATCTGCAATAGATTTGTCGTTGCAGGCGTGCGGAAATTCATTCACCGCACGCCGCCAATCATTGACGCGCGAAAGCGAACCGCATCATCGCGCCGCGAACGGAGCGAGCACGTCCTTGCACGCGGGCGACAGCGAGGCGGCCCTGTTGGAGATGCATTGAATGATGCGGCCGCCGCCGGGCGCGACGCCGGCGCAGAGCGAGCGGATGTCGGCGCCGCAGGCCGACCTCACGATGAACAGCTCTTCGCGCGGCAGCAAGGGGCGCAAAACGATCACGGCCGGTGCGGCCGTCGGCGCTGCCGCCGCGGGAGCCGCTGCAGCGGGAGCCGCACCCGCGGGCGCGGCCGTTGCTGCCGCGCCGCCGCCGGTTGCGGCGCTCACGGCCTTCTCGCAGGCGGGCGAGACCTTGGCCTTGTTTTTCTCCAGGCATTCAAGCGCGGGGGCGCCGCCCGGCGGCACGCCGGCGCACACCTTGGGATAGTCGGCGCGGCATGCGCTTTTGACCGCGGCAACCTGCGCGCTGCTGGGTTGCTTGGCGGCCGCAGCCTTCGGCGCTGGTGCGGCGGCCGGTTTTGCCGCGGGGGCGGCATCAGCCTTCGGCGCAGCGGGCGTCGTTTCGACCTTGGGCGCCGCTTCAGTCTTTGGCGCGGCGGGAGCGGCTTCGGTCTTCGGAGCCGCAGCGGGCTCGACGGCACGAACCGCGGTCTGGCATCCCGCTGACAGGCTCGACATGTTCGTCTTCAGGCATTGATACGCCTCCACGCCGCCGGGCGTGACGCTCGCGCAGTGCGCCATGAAGTCCGACCGGCATGCTGACCGGATCGCGCCCTTCTGCGCCTCGGTCGGCGCTTGCGCAAATGCGGGTGCTGCAGTTGCGAACAGCGCTGCCGCCAGCAACGCCGTGCGCGCTGAGACTTGTTTCAACGTGTTGAACATCTGGATGAATTCCTGCCCTGTCGATATCTTTTGACGATCAATCAAAGTCGCGCAATCGCAGTCGTCGCGAGTGATGCCTCGCGAGCGATATCATTGGCCGCTTCGGCTGCTGCCGCAAGTCAATTATGCCGGCGCGGATACGACGTGCCGACGTCGTCAGAGCCTGATCATGCGCTTGCCGCGGTTCTCGCCCGCGAGCAATCCGATCAGCGCCTGTGGCGTGTTCTGCAATCCGTCGATGATGTCTTCCTGCACCTTCAGCTTGCCGGATTTGACCCAGGCCTGGAGATCGGCGAGCGCGCGCGGGCTCTCCTTCATATAATCCATCACGATGAAGCCCTGCACGACGAGCCGCTTCACCACGATCAGTCCCGGCACGCCGCGCGGTCCGTGCGCCGCGGGCGCGCCGTCATATTGCGAGATCGCGCCGCAGCAGGCGATGCGGCCGTAATTGTTCATCTGCGGCAGGCAGGCTTCGAGAATGTCGCCGCCGACATTGTCGAAATAGACGTCGATGCCCCCCGGGGCAGCGGCGCGCAGCGCCTTGAAGACCGCGCCGTCCTTGTAGTCCACGGCGGCATCGAAGCCGAGCTCGGAGGTCAGCCAGTTGCACTTGTCCGCGCCGCCGGCGATGCCGATCACGCGGCATCCCTTGATCTTGGCGATCTGTCCGACGATCGAGCCGACCGAGCCCGCGGCCGCGGAGACCACGACCGTCTCGCCTTCTTTCGGCTTGCCGATCTCCAGCAGGCCGAAATAGGCGGTGAGGCCGGCGATGCCGAACACGCTGAGCAGATGCGTCATCGGCTCGAGCTTCGGCATCTTGGTGAGATGCTTGGCGGCCACCGCGGCAAATTCCTGCCAGCCGGTGTCGCCGAACACGATGTCGCCTGCCGCAAGCCCCTCGTCCCTAGAGCTGACGACCTCGGCAATGGCGCCGCCGGCCATCACGCTGTTCGCCTCGACCGCCGAGCGGTAGGTCGCGCCGTGCATCCAGGCGCGATTGGCGGCGTCGAGTGAGATGTATCGCACGCGCAGCAGGGCCTCGCCGTCTTTTGGCTCCGGGGTTGCGCTCTCCACCATCTTGAAATGCTCGGGGCCGAGCTTGCCGCTGGGCTTTTCGACCAGCAGAATTTGGCGATTGATGTTGCCGCTCATGGCGTTTCCCTCTTTGATTGTCTTGACGATTATTGATGCAGCCGCCGCAAGCAAAACGTGCAGGCCGCATGCGTTGTGCGCTGCATGAAGGCTAGATCGCGGCGTTCCATTTCACAACGGGAACATCCTGAAAACGCGGTCACACGCAAAGCGTGTTGCGTCGCTGTAATATCTGCGACATCATGAAGCGCCGGTGTACGTGGGGGTCAATGATGTCCAACAGGTTTACGCAATACATTCTGGCGGCGATGGTGCTCGGCATCGTCATGGGGTCGGCGATCTACAACTTCCTGCCCGACACGCGCGCCGACTGGGCCTCCTCCATCAACCTGATCGCCATGATGTTCCTGCGCCTGATCAAGATGATCATTGCGCCGCTGGTGTTCGCGACCCTGGTCGGTGGCATCGCCCATATGGGTTCGGGCTCCAAGCTCGGCCGCATCTTCGCCAAGACCATGGGCTGGTTCGTCAGCGCCTCCTTCGTCTCGCTGCTGCTCGGCCTCGTGATGGTCAACCTGCTGCAGCCCGGCGCGAACTTCCCGGGCACGCTGCCCCAGGCGGGCCAATCGACCGGCCTGCCGGTCTCGGCCTTCTCGATCGAGAAATTCCTGACCCATTTGATCCCGACCTCGATCGCGGATGCGATGGCGCAGAACGAAATCCTCCAGATCGTGATCTTCGCCGTGTTCTTCTCGGTGGCGATGGGTGCAATGCCCGAGCGGTCCAAGCCGATCCTGGCGCTGATCGACGATATCGGCCACATCATGCTCAAGGTGACGAGCTATGTAATGCTGTTCGCGCCGCTCGCCGTGTGGGCCGCCATCACCGCGACGGTCGCCAAGAACGGCCTGCTGGTGCTCTGGAAGCTCGTCGTCTTCATGGGCGGCTTCTATCTCTCGCTGGCGATCCTGTGGACGATCCTGGTCATCGTCGGCTTCATCGTGATCGGGCCACGCTACAGCCATCTCCTGAAGCTGGTCCGCGAACCGCTGATGATAGCGTTCTCGACCGCGAGCTCGGAGGCGGCCTATCCGAAGACGCTGGAGGCGCTCAACCGCTTCGGCGCCTCGTCGCGGATCTCGAGCTTCGTGCTGCCGCTCGGCTATTCCTTCAACCTCGACGGCACGATGATGTACTGCACCTTTGCGGCCGTCTTCATCGCGCAGAGCTATCACATCGACATGCCGCTCGGCACCCAGCTCGCGATGCTGGCGACGCTGATGATCACCTCCAAGGGCGTCGCCGGCGTGCCGCGTGCCTCCCTCGTCGTGATCGCCTCGACCTTGGCGCAGTTCAACATCCCCGAGGCGGGCCTCTTGATGATCATGGGCATCGACACCTTCCTCGACATGGGCCGCAGCGCCACCAACGTGATCGGCAACACGCTTGCGACATCGGTCGTGGCCAAATGGGAAGGCGAGCTCGGGCCCGAGCACGCGCTCGGCCCCAGTGACGTCGTGCCTGATGGCATGGTGCCGGGCGAAGTGCCCGCGATGGCCGGCCATGGGTAGGAGTGAACCATGGGCCAGATATTGGCGAGGTCGCTGACCTCAAGCCGCCTGTGGCTGGCGGTCTCGTTGCTCGCGACCTCTTTGTTGGCGACGTCGTTGTTCGCGACGGCGGCGTTCGCCCAGACTGGCGGCGAAGGGCTCAGCCCGACGCTGTCGGCCGTCAAGACGGCGCACACCGTGCGGCTCGGCTACCGCGAGAGCTCGCCGCCGTTCTCCTTCCTCGATCAGTCGGGCCGCCCGATCGGCTACAGCCTCGAGCTCTGCGAGGCGATCGTCGAGGAGATCGGCGTCGAGGTCGACGATCCCAATCTCAAGATCGACTACGTCAAGGTCACCTCGGACGACCGCATCGACGCCGTCCTCCAGAACAAGATCGACCTGGAATGCGGCTCGACCACGGCCAATGCCGAGCGCGGCAAGCGCGTCGCCTTCTCGCCCTTGATGTTCGTCGCCGGCACCAAGCTGATGGTGCCGAAGGCGTCGAACGTCGCAGGGGTCACCGATCTCAAGGGCAAGACCGTGGTGGTGACCAAGGGCACCACCAACGAGCAGGCGATGCATACGGCCGACAAGAAGTTCTCGCTCGGCCTCAACATCGTCACCGCGAGCGATCACGAGCAGTCGTACCAGATGGTCGCCGAGGGCAAGGCCGACGCGTTCGCGACCGATGACATCCTGCTCTCCGGCCTGATCGCGCGCCACAAGGCGCAGGACAAGTTCCGCGTCACCGGCGATTATTTGTCCTACGATCCCTATGGCATCATGTTCAGGAAAGGCGAGCCGCAATTGTCCGCCGTGGTCGAGCGTGCCTTCCGCAAGCTCGGCTCCAACCGCGACCTCGTCCCACTCTACAATAAATGGTTCACCGCGAGGCTTCCGACCGGCGAACGCCTGAACGTGCCGATCTCGCTGCAGCTGGAAGAGGCGTTCAAGGCGATGGACGATTCCGCCAGCGCGAATAATTAGAAGACGCTCTTTGTCGAAGGAGTACCAGTGTAAATTCCGTCATCCTGAGGTGCGAGGCCCGCGATGCGAACGCATCGCGGGTCGAGCCTCGAAGGATGAACGGCCGTGCTGCAGCAGCCGGGCCGTCGCCCTTCGAGGCTCGCCAAAGAGGCGAGCGCCTCAGGGTGACGGGGATAGATCAGCGCTCGGGATACGTACCCCCAAACACCCGGTCCAGCGCCGCGTCATACGCCGCTTGCACCAGCTCCGGATGCAGCTTGCCCAGCGCCTCCATCATCACGCCGGAATTGATTTCCAGCACGCGCCACTTGCCGTCGGCGCGCACCAAATCAATTGACGCAAAGGCGATGCCGATGGCGCTCGCCGCATCGATGGCGAGCTGGACGCAGGCCGCGCGAGCCTGGCCGTCCTCCAGCAGCACCGGCTTTGCGCCGGCATCGAGATTATGCCGCCAATCCGTGCCGCGATGCTTGCTGTAGACGACGAGAGGCACATCATCGAGCAGCACGACACGGACCTCGTCCTCGATCGCCAGATAGGGCGAGATCACGAGCCCCGTGCTCATCGAGAACACCTCGCGGGCGGCGTGGTCGAGTTCCGCCTCGGTCGTCGCCTTGAACACCGAGCGCCCCGATGTGCCCTCGTTCGGCTTCACCACCACGCCTTGCGGATGGTCGTGGAGCAGCTCGAGCATTGCGTCGCGCCAGGTGGGGCCAACAACATTCTTGCCGAGCTTCGGGTTGAGGAAGAGGTGATGGGGAACGCACGGCACGCCCTCAAGCGTCAGCGCTTCGGCCGTAGCGGATTTGTCGTTGGCGAGGCGGTGCGCGATGGCGCTGTTGAGGCCGATGTCGTAGCCGAAGGCGAAATGGCGCGTTGGGCCCCGGCGCATCGCGATCAGCCAGCCGCCGGCGCGGACATCGACGGCGATGCCGTGGTCCGCGCAATAGCGCCTGATTGCCTGAACGAAGATTCGCTCGCCGCTTGCCAAGTCGCCTGCCATGTCTGTTCCTGTCGCCGAAAGCCGCAAAAACGCGGGCAACGGCGCCAATCGCGCGGAAAATCAGAGCTATTCTTAATGAAATTCTCGCGAGCGCGACGGAAATTAAGTGCTGCAATCGAGCCTTGGCGGGAAAAGAAATTGCCCTCTCCGCATGCCAGGCAGCAGATTCATTAATAATGCGGCCAATTCCGCCGCAAATGCCGTTTGATCAGCGTCAATTGCATCCGAAACGAGGTTGATTATTGGCCTCAATGGCGTAGATCACACACGCGAAATCCTCCGCCATGGCAATGGTGTCCGCCCCGTTTCAGGGCCGGGCAACGCTTTTGCCCTAAAACCGCAATTATTCGGAATATCGAAAATCATGAGCGCGTTTTACCGAGAGAAGGTTCTTTCCGTTCAGCACTGGACCGACACGCTGTTCAGCTTCCGCGCCACGCGCGATACCGGCTTCCGCTTCCAGAACGGCCAGTTCGCCATGATCGGCCTCGAGATCGACGGCCGTCCGCTGCTGCGCGCCTACAGCATGGCAAGCGCCAACCACGAGGAAGAGCTCGAGTTCTTCTCGATCAAGGTGCAGGACGGCCCGCTGACCTCGCGCCTGCAGAAGATCAAGGAAGGCGACACCATCCTGGTCGGCCGCAAGGCGACCGGCACGCTGATCACCGACAATCTCCTGCCCGGCAAGCGGCTGATGCTGCTCTCGACCGGGACGGGCCTCGCGCCCTTCGCGAGCCTGATCAAGGATCCCGAAGTCTACGACCAGTTCGAATCCATCGTGCTGGTGCACGGCTGCCGCCAGGTCTCCGAGCTCGCCTATGGCGAGAAGCTCGTGGCTTCCTTGCACGAGGACGAGCTGTTCGGCGAGCTGCTCGCGGACAAGCTGATTTACTACCCGACCGTGACCCGCGAGCCGTTCAAGAATCGCGGCCGCATCACCGACCTCATCAACTCCGAGCAGATCTTCAACGACATCGGCCAAGGCCCGCTCGACATCGCGACCGATCGCGTCATGATGTGCGGCAGCCCGGCGATGCTGGAAGAGCTGAAGGTGATGTTCGAAGGCCGCGACTTCATCGAGGGAAGCGGCAACAAGCCCGGTCATTTCGTGATCGAGAAGGCCTTCGTCGAGCGGTAGGCTCGGTTGAAGAATGGCGTGATCGCGCGCCACACTCAACTCGTCGTCCCGGACAAGCGCAGCGAAGCGGAGCGCCGATCCGGGCCCATAGCCACAGGCCGTGGTTATGCGATGACTTGGAGTGACAGCCTCCCAGCCCCAAAATCCTTTGTTTGTGGGTCCCGGGTCTGCGTTGACGCTTGCCCGGGACGACAGCTCGTTTTGCGGCAACTGCAGGCTCCCGCCCCGCCCCTTTGCTGCACCGCACCCCGCCCATCGGGCTGATTGATTTGCCTCGGCCAAATTCGCTAGCCTGAAACAAGGGCCGCGTCATATCCGTATGACAGGCGAAGGCGTATCGTACGGCCTCATGCTGGCGAGAGGATCGGGAATCGTGGCCGACGACAACAAGACGCAGGAATCCTCCCAACACTCATCCCCCAAGCGCCTGCCGCTGGCGGAAGAGGGGATCATGGAAACCCTGCTGCTGCCATTCTCGCCGCGCTTCATCGTGTTGACGATCTGCGCGGTCGTCACCGCGCTGTTGATCGGCATCGGCATCGCCGACCGCAAGATCTTCGACATCCTGCTGGTCCCGATCCTGATTTTCGGCGCGCTGACGCTGCTCGGCGTCCGCGATCTCCTGCAGAAGAGCCACGCGGTGCTGCGCAACTATCCGATTTCCGCGCATATCCGCTTCCTGCTCGAAGAGATCCGCCCCGAGATGCGGCAATATTTCTTCGAGAGCGAGAAGGACGGCATGCCGTTCTCGCGCGACACCCGCGCGGTGGTCTATCAGCGCGCCAAGATGGAGCTCGACAAGCGTCCGTTCGGCACCCAGGAAGACGTCTACCGCGAGGGCTATGAGTGGATGCATCACTCGGTCTCGCCGAAGACGCATGCGGCGGAGAAGTTCCGCATCGGCATCGGCGGCCCCGACTGCAAGAAGCCTTATTCGGCCTCGGTGTTCAACATCTCCGCGATGAGCTTTGGCGCGCTCAGCCCCAACGCCGTGCGGGCACTCAATGCCGGCGCAAAGAAGGGCGGCTTCGCGCATGACACCGGCGAGGGCGGCGTCAGCCCCTATCATCGCGAGATGGGCGGCGACATCATCTGGGAGATCGGCTCCGGCTATTTCGGCTGCCGCCATCTCGACGGCACCTTCGATCCCGAAGCGTTCGCGCGCGTTGCCGGCGACGACCAGATCAAGATGGTCGAGCTCAAGGTCAGCCAGGGTGCCAAGCCCGGCCATGGCGGCGTGTTGCCGGCCGCGAAAGTCTCGGAGGAGATCTCCAAGATCCGCGGCGTCGCGATGGGCGAGGACTGCATCTCGCCGGCCTCGCATCGCGTCTTCTCCACGCCTGTTGGCATGATGCAGTTCATCGCCGAGATGCGCCGCCTCTCCGGCGGCAAGCCGACCGGCTTCAAGCTGTGCATCGGCCATCCCTGGGAATTCCTGGCGATCTGCAAGGCGATGCTTCAGACCGGCATCTATCCTGATTTCATCGTCGTCGACGGCAATGAGGGCGGCACCGGCGCGGCGCCGCTGGAGTTCATGGACCATCTGGGCATGCCGATGCGCGAGGGCGTCAATTTCGTCCACAACGCGCTGATCGGCATCAATGCGCGCGACCGCATCAAGATCGGTGCCTCCGGCAAGATCGCCACCGCCTTCGACATGGCCCGGGCGATGGCGATCGGCGCTGACTATTGCAACTCGGCGCGCGGCTTCATGTTCTCGCTCGGCTGCATCCAGTCGCTGAGCTGCCACACCGATCGTTGCCCGACCGGCGTCGCGACCCAGGACCCGACGCGTGCGCGTGCGCTCTACGTTCCGCTCAAGATCGACCGCGTGCACAATTATCACCACGCGACGCTGCATTCGCTGACCGAGCTGATTGCCGCCGCCGGCCTCGAACATCCGCAGCAGCTGCGCCCGATCCATTTCAGCCAACGGACCTCGACGACCCAGGTGCAATCCTTCGCGCAGCTCTATCCGGTGCTGCGTCCGGGCGAGCTGCTTGAAGGCACGGAAGACCCGCGCTTTCGCGACGCCTGGCGGATGGCGCAGGCCGACACGTTCCAACCGGCGCTGTGAGCTTCGCGACGGCTGGCCCCGACGGGTAAAATTCACCGCGAGCGGGGCTGCTTTTAACGCTTGCTTCAACTTTGGGTGTAGATTGTGCCCATGGACGACCGGCGCGACAAGGCAAGGCATCGCGTGCTGAAAGCCGGAACGATTGAGTTCGGCGGCGGCGCGATCGACTGCACCGTCCGCAACCTGTCCGACACCGGTGCCGCGCTCGACGTCACCAGCCCGGTCGGCATCCCCGACCATTTCACCTTGCTGCTCCAGGCCGACGGAACGCATCTGTCCTGCACAGTGGTCTGGCGCAAGGAGAAGCGGATCGGGGTGAAGTTCGGGTGAGGGGTGGGTTTCGGCCTGACGCTGCATTCTCCGCCGTCGTCCCGGATCGGCGCGCGCTTAGGGTGCGCTTGTCCGGGACGGACAGCTCAGATTGGGGTTCGCCCCGCCGCTCGATTTACCCCGTCTCGACCTCGTTCAACCGGCTCGCCAAGATCTTGTCGATCCTTCGGCCATCGAGATCGATCACCTCGATATGCCAGCCGCCGAAGTCGAAGGCGTCGCCAGTGTCAGGCAGCGCGCTGAACTGTTGCAGCACCAGGCCCGCCACCGTGTTGTAGCGGTGCGGCGGCAATTCGACGCCGAGCAACTCGCCGAATTCGTCGACCGGCATCCAGCCGGAGATCAGCAGCGAATCGTCTGCGCGCCTGACATAGGCCGGCTCCGGCGGTCCCGCTTCCGAATGGAAGGCGCCGACGATCGACTCGAGGATGTCGGCGGCCGTCACCATACCTTCGAAGCCACCGTATTCGTCGTAGACGAAGCCGATGTGAACCGGAGCAGTTTTCAGGATGGTCAGCACGTCGCGCGCGTCTGCCGACGCCGGGATGCCGGGCGCCTCGCGCACCAGCGCGCGCAGGTCCGGCGTGCGTTCGTTCATATAGGCGACCAGCAGGTCCTTGGCCTGGACCACGCCGATTGGCTTGTCGCGGTCGCCATCGGAGACGGGAAACCGCGAGTGCGGGCTCTTGGCGATGATCTCCTGGATGACGGCCAAATCGTCGTTCAGGTCGATCTCGTCGACCTCCGTGCGCGGCGTCATGACCGCGCCCACCGGCCGGTCGCCGAGCCGCATCACGCCGGCGATCATCTCCTTTTCGCCGGGCTCGAGCACGCCTGCGCTCTCGGCCTCGCTGACGAGGTGATGGATCTCGTCCTCCGAGACCTTCTCCTCGGACTTGCCGCCGCGGCCGAGCAGCGTGAGGATCAGTCTGCCGGAGAGATCGAGCAGGAAGACCAGTGGCAGCGAGACCTTCGCAAGCACGTGCATGGCCGGCGCAACTCTCACCGCAATGCTCTCGGGATCGCGCAACGCCACTTGTTTAGGCACCAGCTCGCCGACGATCAGGGTGGCGTAGGTGATGAGCGTGACGACAAGGCCGACGCCGACGATGTCGGCAATGCCGGGGGACAGCCCGAGCTCAAGCAGCCACTGCGTCAGCCGCTGTCCGAGCGTCGCGCCCGAGAATGCGCCGGAGAGCACCCCGACCAGCGTGATGCCGATCTGCACCGTCGAGAGGAATTTGCCGGGATCGGCCGCGAGAATCAGCGCCCGCTCGGCTCCGCGCACGCCCTTGGCGGCGAGCAGCGACAGCCGGGCCGGACGGGACGAGACCACGGCCAGCTCGGACATGGACAAGAGGCCATTGATGACGATCAGGACGACGACGATGGCGAGTTCGACCGAGAGCATTGACGTTCCGAGGTAAGGGAGTGTGGCCGGATGGACGGCACCTGCCTTGATATAGGTATTCGGCGAGGAAATGCCGTCAATTCTGCCGCAATTGGCGCCCGCGGGAACTGCGCGGGTCGAATGGGGTAGTCCGACGAGCTCGCGCGTGCGTCCGTGGAACTACGGGACTCCATGTTTAACGGGCTCTTAGTGGCCGGCGGTTAGGTTTTCGACATTGCAGAAATGAATTCGGGGGATCCAAGATGCGGATCGGGAAGCTTTTCGCGCTGTCGATGCTGACGGTGACGGTCTTTGCGGTCATCCTCGGCGCCGAGGTGCTGGTACCCCAGACGCGCATCTTCACGAACCGCTCCGACGCGATCAAGACCGTCGACGCTTTCGGTGCGACGCTGATGGCCAGCCAGCACGTCGCAAGTCTTCGCGCTCCCTACATCGGCCCGATCTTCCAGGAAGCCGCTGCGACCCAGGCTCAGCTCGAAGCTGCCGCAAAGGCCGCGAAAGCTGCCGAAGCCGGCTTTGAGGCCGCAAAGCACGCCATCGTGGTGCTGGATGACGGCGCAGCAATCAGTGAAAATCTCGATCGCGCCGCACGGCGGCTGAAGGAGATCACCGCGGCGGCCGATCGTGCAATGGGCCTTGCTCTGGCGGCACGCGACAGCGCCGCGATCAAGGGCTTCCTGCCCGGTGTTGCCGAGGTCCTCGCCAATATAGAACCTGTCATGAACCGGCTCGAAGCGAAGGTCATCAATGCGGATTCCTCGCTTGCGGCACTGTTGAGCCTGGCGCGGACCGCGCAGGATCTGCGGGTTGCCGCCGGCAGCCGTGCTGCCACGCTGTCCCCGGCGCTGTCCGCACGCCGCCCGCTCACGGCAGCCGAATTGTCGTTGATGGATCGCATGCAAGGTCGCGTGGAAGCCGACCGCGAGCGTATCGAGGCCGGCATCGACCAACTCGGAAATCCGGCCCGCATAGCGACCGCGCTGAAGGCGGCAACGGAATCCTATTTTGGAAATGCCGCGGTTGCCGTGGACAAGGAAATCCCCGCAGCCCGGAGTGACGGTAAGTATAGCTCCGATGCCGACAACCTCGCGAAGGTCATCGTTCCCGCGATCCAGATGTTCTACGGCGTGCGCGATGCCGCGCTGGCCGAAGCGGCCGAGCGCGCCTCGGCTGCGCGCGATGGCGCGCTGGCAATGCTCGCGCTCGCCGGCGCCGTCGTGTTGGCGCTGCTCGGCACGCTCGCTGGCGTGACCATGATGCTGCGCAGCCGCGTGGTGGCACCGCTCGGCCGGATCGCGGACGTGATCGCAACGCTCGCCGCCGGACAGCACGAGGTCGACATCCCCGCGACGGGGCGCAATGACGAGATCGGCCAGGTGGCGGGCTCGCTGCAGCACTTCAAGGATTCACTGCTCGCCAAGAAGGAAGCCGACGAGGCGGCGGCAATCGAGGCCGACGCGAAGCTCCGGCGCAGCCAGCGCATGGACCAGATCGCGCGCGAGTTCGAAGCCATGATCGGCGACGTGATCAACACGGTGTCATCGGCGTCGTCCGAGCTCGAAGTGTCCGCGGGAACGCTGACGAGTACGGCCGATCAATCGGAAAAGGTCACCGCGACCGTCGCGGCCGCCTCCGAACAGGCTTCCACCAACGTGCAGACCGTCGCCGCGGCGGCCGAGGAGATGGCCTCGTCGGTCGACGAGATCAGCCGGCAGGTGCAGGACTCCGCGCGCATTGCCGGCGAAGCGGTGCAGCAGGCAGGGCGGACCAACGACCATGTCGGCGAGCTCGCCAAGGCCGCCGGCCGTATCGGGGACGTGGTCGAGCTCATCAGCCAGATCGCGGGCCAGACCAATCTTCTGGCGCTCAACGCCACCATCGAGGCGGCGCGCGCCGGCGAAGCCGGACGGGGCTTCGCCGTCGTCGCCTCCGAGGTCAAGGCGCTGGCCGAGCAGACCGCCAAGGCCACCGGCGAGATCAGCCAGCAGATCTCGGGGATCCAGACCGCGACGGAAGAATCCGTCGGCGCCATCAAGGCGATCGGCGACACCATCAGCCGCATGTCCGAGATCGCTTCCGCAATCGCGGCGGCGGTCGAGGAGCAGGGCGCCGCGACGCGGGAGATCTCCCGCAATGTGCAGCAGGCGGCACGCGGCACCCAGCAGGTCTCCGCCAGCATCGTCGACGTGCAGCGCGGCGCCAGCCAGACCGGATCGGCATCTTCCAACGTGCTCGCGTCCGCCAGGTCACTGTCCGGCGAGAGCAGCCGTCTCAAGGTCGAAGTCGGAAAATTCCTCGACGCGATCCGGGCGGCGTAACAAGCTCATTGTACAGGGAGGCAGCTTCACCTAGGTTTTCAGCTCGGGGGTGTCGCAGCCTCCCCGTGAAGTGGTGATCCCACGCAAGCGCTGCTCGCTGATCTATGGAGCGAGCAATGGACGGGATCGCAATCGAGCTTCCGCTTTTCCTGCTGGCCACCTTCGCCGGCGCGTTCATCGCCGGCCTCTCCGGCTTCGCCTTCGGCCTCGTCGCGGCATCGCTTTGGCTTTACGTGCTGACGCCTGTTCAGAGCGCCAGTCTGATCGTCGGCTTCGGCCTTCTCGTGCAGGGTTACTCGGTCTGGAAGCTGCGCGCTGTGCTCGACTGGCGCCGGCTGTGGCCTTTCATCATCGGTGCAGTCATCGGCGTGCCGAGTGGGGTATCGCTTCTAACCTGGGCTGATCCGAAGAGTGTCCGCATCGTGGTTGGAGCTATTCTGATCGCCTATAGCCTGTACGCATTCTTCCGGCCGCAGCCCAAGCTCGCGGCCGTCGTGCCGGCGGCCGCTGACATGACGGTCGGTTTCGTCAACGGCCTGCTCGGCGGGCTGACCGGCCTTGCCGGCATCGTCGTCACCATCTGGTGCAATCTACGGGGCCTGCCCAAGGACGCGCAGCGTGCCACGTTCCAGCCGGTCGCGGTCGTGGTATTCGCTATGGCGGCGCTCTGGCTCGGTGCCAATGGATCGCTTACACTCGACACGGCGAAACTGTTCGCGCTCGGCCTGCCGTTCCTGTTTGCCGGAACGTGGCTGGGACTGAAACTGTTCGGCCGGATCGACGAGGCCGCGTTCCGCAAGATCGTGCTGGCGCTGCTGTTCGTCTCGGGGGGCGCGCTCTTGTTCTGAGCCCCGCGCTCAGAACTCGCCGTGTAGCCGTCCTGAGAACACCGACACCGGTCCGCGGTCGGCGTTGTAGGCGGGGTTGACGATCAGCTGGTAGTCGGCGGTGAGCGTGAGGTTCTTGTTCAGCGCATAGGCGTAATAGGTTTCGAGGATGCGTTCCTTGCGGTAGTTGAGCGCACCGTCGCCGACCAGCACGCCGAGGCCGCCGGCGGCGAGGAAGTCCCGGTAGTCCTGTGAAATCGCGTTGATCGCGCCGCCGATGCCGATCACGTCGTCGGGCCGGCCCCATTTCGTGCCCTTGATCGACAATCCCGCGGACAGACTCCGATGAATGTCGGTGAAGGCCAGCGTTTCGAAATGGCCGTCGTTCCAGCTCCAGCGGCCGAACAGGCCGACATCGTCCGTGATCGCCTGCTCGAGGTTGAGCACATAGCCATACTTCACGCGGCCGCGCCGGGTCTGCGCGATGTCGAGATTGAGCGCGGGATTGTTCAGCGTCTCGCGGAAGCTGCCCATATTGGCGCTGTCGAGCCAGCCCATGGTCCTGAGCTTGCCGGGCTGGCCGAACAGCGAGAAGCGCGTCTCGAGCTCGAGCACGTACTGGCCGCGCTCCCCGACCCTGGTGTCGAAATGATTCGAGTTGGACTCGGAGACCATCAGGAAATAGCCGCCGCGCAGCGCCCATTGCTTCTGATTGAGCTCGGCGGTGACGCCGTAGGTGAGGCCGACCTTGTCGGCGGAATAGTCGAAGGCCCCCGGCGCCCAGATCGACCAGTTCATGAAATCCCTGCGGGTGTCCTTGGCGTAGGCGTTGCCGTCGAACACGTCGACCACCGCGAACTTGCCGGCCTGCACGGTGAGGCGGGACACGTCGACCTTCTGTCCCAGCTGCAGCTGGCCGCTCGCGAGCTCCTCCTGCTCGCCGCCAAATCCAAACGTCTGGCGCACGAACAGGCGCGAGGTGTTGTAATGCGGATAGGGGAAGTTCGACTTCTGCGCTTCGCCGTTCGGGAAGCCGGCCGCGCCGACCGTGTCGTTCAATCCAAATCCCTGCAGCAGCTCGGGATTGTAATAGACCTCGCCGCCGTCCCAGAGCCGTGCGTTCAGGAACAGGCTGTTGCTCCAGGTCGCCTTGGCCTGCCGCGACGGCGAGAGCGAGTTCGGTCCGGTATAGAGCGCGGGGAACGACGGATAGCCTTGTGGCAGATAGGTGCTCTGGCCGTGGATCTCCCAGCGATCGGATTCCGTGTCGATCAAAGAGCTCTTCGGATTGTAACTCGGCATGCCCGGCCAATCGACCTTGCGGTTGAGGCCGAGCCTGACCTGCTGGAAGTCGAGCGACGAGGAGGTGTATTGGGCGCCCGTGGAGAAGGCGACATTGGCGCCGTCGAAGCGGCTGTAGAGATATTCGAGCCGTGCGCTCCAATGCGGCGCGAAGCCATATTCGACGCCGGCGCCCGCGATCCAGCCGGGCCGCGTGTTCAGGATCTTCGGGATTTCGGCGCCGGAGGCCGGCGTGTCGAAATAGCGCTCGCCCATCCAGGCAAAGCCGCCGGTGGCGTAGACCAGCCACGGACCGCTGGTGTAGCCGACGCGGCCGCGCACGCTCGCGGTGTAGTCCCATTGCTGCGTGACGGTGTTGGCGGGCGTTGCCAGGAAGGAGACGATCGAATTGGAGGTGATGTAGTTGGGAAACGAGAAATCGCCTTCGACGCCGATCAGCCAGCCGGAGTTGAGCCGGTAATTGTAGCCGGCCTGCACGCCGCCGATCATGCCGCTGAAGACGCCGCTGTCGCCAATTGCGGTGCCGTCGTTCAGCGCGAAGTGCGACGAGCCGTGGCCATAGCCGGCATGCGCGCCGATATAGAGCCCGGTCCAGTCATAGACCGCTCTCAGCGCCGGCGCCTTCAGCGGCAGATCGGCCGCGGTGCCTGTGACGGGAAGAGCCAGCACGCCTGTGGCAATCGCCGCAGCCGTTCGCAAGCACCGGTGTCTGTGACCTCTCAACGCCAAAACGTACGCCCCCAAAACGCGAATCCGTCCCATCCGCCGCGCTATCCCTGCAGATTCGCGGCGCCCCTGTCATCAGGTTCCGGTACCCGCGCGATCAGCCGAGATGATCTCGGCTCGACGCGACTTCGTCCCAGGTTCCTGAACCTGTTGCAAACCTTATTGCGATTAATTCGCAATAGCAACTGATGCGCAGTGTCGCAGAAGATGGTTCGCACCCCTGTGTGACGAGACTGCAACAAATTCCCAGGGCCAAAATGAATGACCCCGCCCGGGGGGACAGCCGGGCGGGGTCGGGGGCACGACACGGGGTGGATGAGGCGCCCGTGTCGGACGCAGGATCCACGTGAGATCGGCCTCAGGTACCTAAATCAGTAGCAAGTACGAACGCGGCCGACGTACTGGCCGAAGGCGTTGTACTGGGCGACCCAGCCGCAGCGGTGATAGCCGTTGTAATAGGGGTCGTTGCTGGCGGCGATCGCGGAGCCGACGACGGCGGCGGTGGCGATACCGGCACCGACACCCCAGACCCAACCGGGCTGCTTGGCTTCGGCCGAGGACGTGGTGGACACGATGCTGCCGGTGACGGCGAGGGCAGCGAGAGCGACTGCGGCAATCTTGGTCTTGATCGACATGTGAAACTCCATCCGGGGTTGAGGCGGTCCGTTGTGGCCCGCGTGCCCAGTTTGACGGAGGCTGCTCGAGTCCGGTTCGAATGCGGCAGGGCCGCTCCCGGAGTGAGGGTTTTTCCTAAACAATTTCAAATGGATATGAGCTAGCCGAGGGGGCCCTTGGCGAGCCTGTTCACGTCGAAGTTATCGACTTCGGCGAGTAACTCGCAGAAGGCGCTCGCGCCCTGATCAATCAACCGCTCGCCCTTCTCCGCGACGGCCAGCGTCGCGTTGCCGATCGCCCCGCTGGCGTTCAGATCCTGCGCCTGCCAGGCAAACGGTGCGGGCCGCTGCGTCGACAGCCAGCGATACTGCTTTTCCATCGCGATGCTGCTCGCGGGAAAATCCGCGATTGCAGCTTTACGCACCTGATCGGGATAGCGCGCCAGCATGATCGAGGTCTCGATCGCGCCGCCATGAATGCCGTGTCGCACTTCGTCGGCCGGGAACAATTTGTCAGCGCCCGACAGCCGCGACCAGGACGTCGTCACCACGAACAGTTTCTGATGCGCGCGCAAATCCTGCGCGATCAACATCATGGCGGCGCTGTTGCCGCCATGGCTGGTGATGATGACGAGCTTCTTCACGCCGCGTCGCGCGACATCCTCGCCGATATCAGTCCATCGCTTCAGCGCGACGGCAGTCGGCAGCGTCTGCGTACCGGGATAGTCGATATGCTCGGTGGAAATCCCGACCGGCTCAACGGGAAGGAACGTCGCTGGAACGTTCTCCGGTAACAGCTCGCGCACCCGCGCCAGATAGGCGTCCGCGATCAGCACGTCGGTTGTCACAGGCAGATGCGGGCCGTGCTGCTCGGTCGCCGCCAGCGGCAGCACCGCGATCCAGCGGGACATCTCCGCAGGGGGCGCATCGGCCCAGCGGATCTCGGTCCAGTCGCGGGACGGCGTCATCAAGGTTTCTTTGCCCGAATTTGTCACGTAATTTGGGTTATCAGGGGATGCGGGCCCGGCCGGCTCGCGTCCCCTGATGTCATGCGGTTTTAACGCGTTGTGTTCACATGAGCCAGACGCGATTGGCCGGAAGCGATCGACGGAGTGCCATTATGACCCCCTTTCATCTGCGGCGAGCGCTCACGGCGGGCCTGATGGCCGCTTTCGTCTCCGGCGCCCCGGCGCGCGCCGAGACGCTGGACAAGGTCACCTTCGGCACCAACTGGGTCGCCGAGGCCGAGCATGGCGGCTTCTTTCAGGCCGTCGCCGACGGCACCTACAAAAAATACGGGCTCGACGTCACCATCGTCCCCGGCGGGCCCAATGAGAACAACCGGATGCTGCTGATCGCCGGCAAGATCGATTTCTTCATGGCCGCGAACACGCTGATGTCGTTCGATGCGGTCGCCAACAACGTCCCCGTCGTGACCATCGCCGCGATCTTCCAGAAGGATCCGCAGGTGATGCTGACGCAGCCGGATGCCAAGGCCGGCAAGATCGAGGACCTCAAGCCGCTGACGCTGTTCGTCTCCAAGGAGGGTATGGGCAGCTACTTCCAATGGCTGAAGTCCGAATATGGTTTCAGCGAGAAGAACGTCCGCCCCTATAATTTCAATCCGCAGCCTTTCATCGCCAATCCCAAGAGCGCCATGCAGGGCTACGTCACCTCCGAGCCCTTCGCGGTCGAGAAGGCCGCCGGCTTCAAGCCGAACGTGCTGCTGCTCGCCGATTACGGCTTCAACACCTATTCGACCCTGATCGAGACCCGCCGCGACATCGTCGAGAAGAAGTCCGATCTCGTCCAGCGCTTCGTCGATGCCTCCATGGTCGGCTGGTACAACTACATCTACCGCGACAATTCAGCCGGCAACGCCATGATCAAGAAGCTCAATCCTGAGATGACCGACGATCTGCTCGCCTATTCCGTCGCCAAGATGAAGGAGCACGGCATCGTCGATTCCGGCGACAGCTTGAAGAACGGCATCGGCGCGATGAGCGACGAGCGCTACGCCTCCTTCTTCAACAAGATGGTCAAGGCCGGCGTCGTCAAGGCGGATCTCGACTTCCGCAAATCCTACACGCTGCGCTTCGTCAACAAGGGCGTCGGCGTCGAGCTGCGCCCGAGCAAGCCGTAACCCACGGTCAATGTCCGCTGCCCAAATCTCATCCACCGTCGAGGCCAGCCTGACCGCGCTCGCCGTCAGCCTGCGCGGCGTGACGAAGACCTATGACAATGGCGTCATGGCGCTCGGTCCGTTCGACCTCACTGTCCGCAAGGGCGAGTTCATCTCGCTGCTGGGCCCCTCCGGTTGCGGCAAGTCGACGGTGCTGCGCATCATCGCAGAGCTCAGCGCGCCCTCATCGGGCAGCGTGCGCGTGGCGCGCCGTGAGGGCGTCCCGCAGCCGGGGCACGGCATCGGCTTCGTGTTTCAGGAGCCGACCCTGATGCCCTGGGCCAGCGTGCGCGAGAACGTGCGGCTGCCGTTGCGGCTTGGGCGCGTTCCGAAGACAGAGGCGTGTGCACGTGCCGACGCGGCGCTGGCCAGCGTCGGGCTCGCCGATTTCGCCGATGCGTTTCCGCGCGAGCTCTCCGGCGGCATGAAGATGCGGGTGTCGCTGGCGCGCGCACTCGTCACCGATCCCGATATCCTGCTGATGGACGAGCCGTTCGCGGCGCTCGACGAGATCACGCGCTTCCGTCTCAACAACGATCTGCTCGCGCTGTGGCGCAGCCTTGGCAAGACCGTCATCTTCGTCACCCATTCGGTGTTCGAATCGGTCTATCTGTCGCAGCGCGTGGTGGTGATGACGGCGCGGCCAGGCCGCATTCAGGCCGACATCCGCATCGAGACGGTCGAGCCGCGCGGCGAGACGTTTCGTACCTCCGCCGCCTATTCCGATTATTGCCGGAAAGTGTCGGCGGCGCTGGCGCCGTCCTATGCGGAACAGTCGACGCTATGAACGCGCAAGCGATGGTCACCGCGAAACCGTCCGGCGCACAAGGCGCGCTGCGCTTGGTGCTGCCCGTCATTGTGTTCGCGGCGGGCCTCCTCGCCTGGGAACTGGTGGTCCGCTTCAAGGAGATCCCGCCCTACGTGCTGCCGGCCCCGTCCGTCATCATTCTGACGCTGATCAAGGACTGGGCGGTGCTGTCACAATCGCTCGCGACCACGCTGTTGACCACGCTCGAAGGTTTCGCCGCGGCCAGCGTCGGCGGCATCGCGCTGGCGCTGCTGTTCAACCAGTCGAAATGGGTGGAATACTCGCTATTTCCCTATGCAATCGTGCTGCAGGTGACGCCGGTGATTGCGATCGCGCCGCTGCTCCTGATCTACCTGGAACAGCAGACCGCGGTCGTGGTCTGCGCCTTCATCGTCGCCTTCTTCCCGGTGCTGTCCAACACCACGCTGGGCCTCAATTCGGTCGATCGCAACCTCGCCGGCCTGTTCCAGCTCTATGGCGCCTCGCCACGGCAAACGCTGCGTTTCCTGAAGCTGCCGGCGGCGTTGCCCTACATCCTCGGGGGCTTGCGCATTGCCGGCGGCCTGTCGCTGATCGGCGCGGTCGTGGCCGAGATCGCGGCGGGAACGGCTGGCGCCGGCTCCGGGCTTGCCTACCGGATCGCCGAGTCGGGCTATCGATTGAACATACCCCGCATGTTCGCAGCGCTGCTGCTGTTGTCGCTGGCCGGGATTGTCATCTATGGGGTGCTGGCGCTAGTTTCCCACCTCGTTTTACGGCGCTGGCATGAGAGCGCGCTTGGAAAGGAAAGCTGATGTCTACCGGTTCGATTTCGTCCGAAAAGATCGACCTTCTGATCTATGGGCCGGTGCGGCCGATCCTCGAGAACGGGTTTTCCGACCATTTCGTCGTGCACAAGGCCGAGACGCGCGGTGACCTCGAGCGATTGACGCCGGCGATCCGCGAAAAAATCCGCGGCGTCGCCGTGACCTATCACACCGTCCGTGCCGACAAGAATTCGCTGTCGCAGCTGCCCAAGATCGAGATGGTGGCGAGCTTCGGCGTCGGCTACGACCACATCGACGCCAAATACGCGGCCGAGCACAACATCATCGTCACCAACACGCCCGACGTGCTGACCGAGGAGGTCGCCGACGTCGCGATGGGCCTTCTGATCTCCACCTTGCGCGAGTTCGTCAAGGCCGACCGCTACGTTCGCTCCGGGCTCTGGCAGACGCAGAATTATCCGCTCAGCGTCGGCTCGCTGCGCGACCGCAAGGTCGGCATCGTCGGCATGGGCCGGATCGGCCAGGCCATCGCGCGCCGGCTCGACGCCTCGCTGGTGCCGGTGGTCTATCACTCGCGCAACCCGTCCAAGGACGTCTCCTACGAGCACTATCCTGATCTGATCGAGATGGCGAAGGCGGTGGATACGCTCATGGTGATCGTGCCCGGCGGCGCCAGCACGAACAAGATGATCAATGCCGAGGTGCTGAAGGCGCTCGGCCCGCGCGGCGTGCTGATCAACGTGGCGCGCGGTTCGGTGGTCGACGAGCCCGCGCTGGTGCAGGCGCTCAAATCAGGCACCATCCTGGCCGCCGGCCTCGACGTGTTCGCGGCCGAGCCGACCGTGCCGGACGAGCTCAAGACCATGCAGAACGTCGTGCTGCTGCCGCATATCGGCTCGGCCTCGGTGGTGACGCGCAACGCCATGGACCAGCTCGTGGTCGACAACCTCAAGTCATGGTTCGCCGGCAAGGCGCCGTTGACGCCGGTTGCTGAAACGCCATTCAAGGGGCGCTGATGAGAGCTCTTCGGGGCGTTGCATCCGCCGTCGCGGCCTCTTTGGCCGCGATCGGCGTCGTCGCGGCCTACTTGGCCGCGATCGGCATCGTGCACGCGCAGGATGCGACGAGCCTGAAGAAATCGATGCCCGGGCAATGGGAGCTCTCGACCACCGAGCGCAGCAAGACCTGCGTCGTCACCCTCAAGGGCGACGCCGCAGGCCAGGGTTTTAAGCTGGAGCTTGAGCCCGCCTGCAAGACCGCGCTGCCTTTCACCAAGGATATCGTCGCCTGGAACGTCAGGGGCCTCGACATCGTCCGCTTGCAGGACGCAACCGGTGAAGCCGTGATCGACTTCACCGAGGTGGAGGCCGGCATCTTCGAAGGCCTGCGCCAGGGCGAGGGCGTCTACATCCTGCAGGATCTCGCCGCCGCCCGCTCGATGGCCAAGTCGATGGACCAGATGATCGGCGACTGGTCGATGGTGCGCGGCAACGGCCAGCCGATCTGCGGGCTGACGCTGACCAATACCGAGGCGAGCCCCGACAATTTCCAGGTCTTTCTCAAGCCGAAATGCGACGCGGCCATCGCGCAGTTCAACCCGACGCAATGGCGGCTCGAGCGCGGCCAGATCATCCTGATGTCGAAATCAGGCGATGCCTGGCAGTTCGAGGCCGACGACAACGCGCAGTGGCGGCGCGTCCCCGATACCGCCGATCCCCTGATCATGCTGCGTCAGTAGGCGCTGGCAGATGCGGGCTCGGTGCAACCTCTCCCGCTGGCGGGAGAGGTCGGCGCGAAGCGCCGGGTGAGGGCTTTCTTCCTCTTGGGGATGGTTCATTGTCGAGACACCCTCCCCCCAACCCTCCCCCGCAAGCGGGGGAGGGAGCGCACCTGCTCCCGGAGAGGCACCCGAGCCTCGGCCATTCGCGTTACGTCGTCACCTTCGGCGGCGGCGCGGTGCCTTGCGCCCATTTCTCCATCTTGCCCAGCGCGCCCCAGGCCGCGAGTGCCAGCGAGATCGGCATCGCGAACTGGCCGAGGCCCGGCACCGCCGACACGACTGTTCCGAGCAGTCCGGCAAGTCCTCCCGCATTGGGGCTCGCCGTCACTGAGGAGAGCAGCGCAGTGAGCACCGAGCCGCCGATACCGAGCGCGGTCTTCTTGCCGTTCAGCATCTTGCCGATGGTCTCGCCGAGCGCGCCGTTGACCTGGCCGAGCACCGGCTTGCTGTCCTTGTTGAGCAATGTGCTGAGCAGATCGACAACCTGTTTCAACTGGTCGACGGGGGCGGGGGTGGCTGGCGTGACCGGTCCCGGCATCGGCGCCGTCTTGTTGATGAGCGAGAACAGCCGTTCGAACAGGTTGATCGGATCGTTGGTCGTGGCAGGCAAGGGTTTGGGCGGGATCGTCGCCGGCAGCGTCGTGCCGCCGGCGGCCGGCCGCAGCACTTGCGCCAGATCTTCCAGTCGCGTCAGGACGTGGGACAGATCGGCCGTCTGCCCGGCAGGGCCCGGCTGCTGCGTCGTGCGCGTGATGGCGGCGACCGTGGCGGCGTCGAGAAGCCCGGTGTCTCTCAAGCCGTTCTGTTGCTGGAATTGCGAGACGGCGGCCCTGGTCTTGGCACCGCTGATACCGTCCTCGGCGAGCGGCGGATTGGCGCCGAGCTTGTTGAGCGCCTGCTGCATGAGAATGACCGTCGAGGCCGCATCGTCCTCCGGCTCGGTGCGGCCGGCGAATTGCGGGCTGCCGTCGAGCGCGATCGAGGAATCCAGCGACATCATCGCATGCAGGATCGCCGCGGTGCCGAGCTGGGTATCGACGTGATTGGAGTCGAACACATGGTCGCGGACGAATTTTCCGGCCCGTGCCTCGGGCGGGCCGTACAATGTCGAGCCGCCATAGAGATAGGGCGAGTTGACGCCCTTGGCGTGATAGCCGAAGCCGTTGAACGCCTCGAGCCGGAACAGCATCCGCGCGATGCCCCAATCCTGGGCGCCGATGAAGTTCTCGAGTCTGAACGCGTCCACGGCGCCGTCCACGAAGGTGGCAAACGGGCCGCGCCCTTTCGGCACGATGGTGGTCACGCGATGCAGCGACTCGCCGTTGCCGAGATAGGTGTCGAAATCGAAATTGGACTCGCGGTAATGGCAGAGCGCAGTGAAGTGCCAGGGGACGCCCGTCAGCCGCTCGATCTGCTGATAGGTCGCCTTGCCGTTGAGGGCCTTGCGGGCCACCGCATTCGCTTCAGTGAGGCGCCCGGGCCGGATCTCGAGACTGGCCCAGTTCCGCTCATATTCGGCTTTCAAACTCTCGAATGAAATCATTTTCCGCTCCGCAAATGAAATGATCGAATCTCGTGCAAGCCAAGTGAACCGGCTGGCGTGATCGGGGCGTGACGCCAGCATGATCTCCCGCAAATCTGGCAGGTCGCCGGTCCGGCGCATGTGAAATGGCTTACAACCTGGATGGGAAATCCTCAGCGGCACCGGGAAGGCGGTGCGGGCCGCCCATCAGGGAACCGGCGCCGTCGTCCGTCCGTTAGCGAGGTGAGACGGTTCGGCAAGGAGTCCTGCATGGCCAAGCGCATCCTCGCGATCGGCATCGAACCCGGCAGCGCCGACTATAGCGCATTCCCGCAACTGACGCCGGACCTCGTGCGCAACTATATCGAGGCGCAGCTGTTGCGCCTGCGCGATCTCGGCTTCGAGGTCACGAGCTGCCTGATCGATCTCGACGTGACCGCGGAAGCCGGCGTCGCGGCCGCGCTGCGCGACGAGAGCTTCGACTGCATCGTGATCGGCGCCGGCCTGCGCGAGCCGAAGGAGCGCCTCGTGCTGTTCGAGAAGGTGCTCAACCTCGCCCATCGCCTCGCCCCGGGAGCCGCGATCTGCTTCAACACCACGCCCGCCGATACCGCCGAGGCCGTGCTGCGCTGGGTTGAGCCCTGAGAGCCGGCAATTTGTCTGGCCCGAATCCGCCTCCGGCGCTATGACTTGCCTCACCACAGGGAGGGCGAGCATGCTTCGGGGTCTTCGCATTGGAAGTTTTGGAATCGCGGCATGTCTGACGGTCGCGGCGGCGATGCCCGTGCATGAGGCCGCAGCCCAGGACGCCATTGGTGGCGCGATCATCGGCGGTGTCGGCGGGGCGATCCTCGGCGGCGCTCTCGGTGGAGGCCGCGGAGCCGCAATCGGTGCCGTCGTCGGTGCCGGCACGGGCGCCGCGATCGCTTCCGAAGGCGAGCGCCGCCGCTCCGGCTACTATGCCTATCAGCGCGGCTGCTACATGCAGAGGCCGGACGGGTATTATGTCCGGGTCGATCACAGGTATTGCTACTAGATCAACCGCAGCCTCCGCAGGCTCGCATGCCCGCTCTTGCCGACGCTTTCCGACTTTGACGAAGGTTGTCGCCGCCGCCAGGACCGGAACGGCTTCAGCTGCCCGAGGCACCCTTGCGATATTCAGCCGGCGTACAATTGAGGTACTGGCGAAAGACCCTGTTCAGATGACTCTGGTCGGCAAAGCCGCTGAGGAGCGCGATTTCCTTGAGTGCAAGATTGTCCCGTCGCAGATGCCGGCATGCCTGTTCGACTTTCTGTTTCTGAACAAAAGCGTGAGGCCGTATCCCGTAATGAGCGTGGAATTTTCGCGCGAATTGAATCGGCGTACAGTTGCAGATGGCTGCTAGTTCGTCGAGCGTGATGTTTCGGGAAATATTCTGCTGGATGTAGTCCTCGATCAGCCGGGCATGAGCCGGCCTGAAATGTCCCCGCGCGGAAGGCATCTTGAACTTCACCGCCGCGTATTTCCGCACGATGTGGACGCTGGCCTGGAGCGCCAGCGCGTCGTAGCAGAGTCTTCCGCCGGGACCGCCGGCGGCGACTTCGTGAGCCATTTGTTCGTTGATCCAGTCCAGGACGGGGTCATCGATTCCGAGCAGGTCATGGAGTTCAATGGCGCCGACGTCATGATCGAAAGCCTCGCTCGCGGTTTTCATCATGAAAGCCGGTGAAATGTAGAAGTGGCTGACCTCTATATCGTTTGCCCATCGCCAATGCGAAGGCTCGGCGCGGGTCAGCAGCGTGGTAATGCCGCGGCTGACTCGCTCCTGCTTCCATGCGCCGGTCACGCGACGGTTCATCGCGGTGGCTCCTTGCCGGTAGACGACGATCAGGAAGTCTTCCGTCGGGGGGACCCAAATATCGGACGGCGCATAGCGAAATACCCGCATGCGGAAATCAGGTCGGCCGACCGCCGAACTGTCCAGCTTCAGTTCACCCGGTGCGTATCGCGGAAGCTCCTCGACCGCAATGAACTTGCTCATGGCGCAGCCTCCGCATGGTTGGTGGCCGTTCGCCGGCTCTTCCTTCCGATGATATGGGATCGATAGCGCAGGATACGGCGCTTTTTGCATTTGGCCAAATGTATTGGTTCGCCCGGAGCGTTCGCTGCACCGCACGCGCATTTCGTCCAAAAAATGGTCGGCTTCGTTCAAGCCCGCCGTGGTTCGGGGCAACTAATTTCCGGCACGTTCTGCCGGCGATGCGTGAGCGGCTTGAGACCCTTCAGGGGCCCTGAGACCTGCCCAGCACTTCCGTTGGATCGCCAAGGACGCGCACTCCGCCCACTAGGTCGAGTGGCACCGTGCATAGCCAAAAAAATATCGGGAGAGGGAAATGGACCAGGCTGAAATCACGTCCAGATCGAACGGAACAAAAAAGACGACGCTCGACGCGGTGGTTATCGGAGCTGGCATCGCAGGTCTGTACCAGTTGCACCGCATGCGGCAACTGGGGCTGAAGGTCCGCGCCTATGAGGCGGGCTCCGGCGTTGGCGGAACCTGGTACTGGAATCGTTACCCCGGTGCGCGCTTCGATTCTCAGGTCGAGGTGTACCAGTATTGGTTTTCCGAGGATTTGTACAAAGCGTGGAAGCCGAGCGAGCGTTTTCCGGGGCAGCCAGAGACCGAGCAGTGGCTGAACTTCGTCGCTGATCGCTTCGATCTCAAGAAGGACATCCAATTCAGTACCCGGATCGAGTCCGCCACCTATCGGGAGAAGGACGGCCGCTGGGATGTGGTCACTGCCGATGGCGAACGCATTGATACGCAATATCTGTTGGCCTGCTGCGGCATGCTGTCGGCCCCGCTGAACGACCGCTTCCCGGGCCAGTCCACGTTCAAAGGTGTGATCACCCATACCGGTCTCTGGCCGAAAGACGGTATCGATCTCAAAGGCAAGCGGGTCGCCGTGGTGGGCACCGGAGCCACCGGCATCCAGGTGATCCAGACCATCGCACCCGAAGTCGGGTCGATGAAGGTGTTCGTGCGCACGCCACAATATGTTGTGCCCATGAAGAACCCGAAATATTCGCAAGCGGATTGGGATCGCTGGAGCAGCCGATTCAATGAGCTGAAGACCCGCGTGCGCTCCACCTTCGCGGGCTTCGACTATGACTTCGAGAATCGCCCTTGGGCCGAACTGACCGCCGATGAGCGCACCGAGGTTCTGGAAAAATACTGGAACGACGGATCGCTATCGATGTGGCTTGCGACGTTCCCGGAAATGTTCTTCGACGAGGCGGTAAGCGCGGTCGTTTCTGAATTCGTCCGAGGCAAGTTGCGGCAGCGGCTTCGGAACGACCCGAAGCTGTGCGATCTGCTCATTCCATCCGAGAACGACTACGGATTCGGCACGCATCGTGTGCCACTCGAGAACAAATATCTTGAGGCCTATCTGCAGGACAACGTCGAGGGAGTGAACTGCCGCAAGACACCGATCGAGCGCATCGTGCCCGAAGGCATCCAGACCTCCGACGGGAAGGTCCATGAGGCCGACATCATCATCCTAGCCGTCGGATTCGACGCCGGTTCGGGCGCCCTCAGCCGGATCGACATCCGCGGCCGCGACGGCCGTTCGCTGAAGGACAGGTGGCACGACGATATCCGCACCGCGATGGGGTTGCAGGTGCACGGCTATCCCAACCTGTTCACCACCGGCGCTCCGCTCGCTCCGTCCGCCGCACTTTGCAACATGACGACCTGTCTTCAGCAGCAGGTGGACTGGATCGCCGACTGCATTGCTTACGCGAGGGAGCACGGCAAAGGCGTCGTTGAGGCAACCAAGGAGTTCGAGGACAACTGGGTGAAGCACCACGACGAGATCGCGGCCGCGACCCTCGTTGTGAAAACCGACTCCTGGTACATGGGCTCGAACGTCGACGGAAAGCCACGACGCCTGCTGTCCTATATTGGCGGCGTCGGTAACTACAACCGGCAGTGCGACGAACTTGCAGCCAATGGCTACCAAGGCTTTGCGATGACCTGATGATAACAACAACAGGAGGAAACATCCAATGAGCACAAATCCCTACTACGGCCAGGAAGACCACGGTCCCTATGAGATGATTAGAATCGGCAACCTCGAGCTTGAGGAGGGGGGCTATATTCCCGACTGTCAGCTTGCGGTGGCGACCCACGGAACGCTGAACGCGGCGAAGGACAACGCGATCCTCGTTACAACCTGGTACTCGGGTACGAGCAAGATCATGGAGCAGGTCTACATCGGCAACGGGCGTGCGCTCGATCCGGCGAAGTACTTTATCATCGTCGTCAACCAGATCGGAAATGGCCTTTCCACCTCACCGAACAACAGCGGTGGAGCGCAGGCCGTACCGACCTTCCCGAAAGTGCGCATTGGCGACGACGTTCGCGCCCAACACAAGCTTCTGACCGAGAAATACGGTCTAAAGAGTCTCGCGCTGGTCGTCGGCGGCTCGATGGGCGCGCAGCAGGCCTATGAGTGGGCCGTGCGCTATCCCGACTTCGTCAAGCGAGCTGCTCCGATCGCCGGCACCGCCAAGAACACTGAGCACGATTTCGTCTTCGCCGAGACACTCTGCGAAGCCATTACATCCGATCCGGGGTTCGGCGGCGGCAAGTACGGTTCGCCGGCCGATGTCTCCGCCGGCCTCAAGCGCCACGCCAAGCTGTGGACGGTGATGGGGTGGAGTACCGACTTCTTCCGCGAAGGCCGACACAAAGCGCTCGGCTTCGACTCGATGCAGGCCTTCGTCGACACCTTCATGACAGGATATTTCGCGCCGATGGATCCAAACGCTCTGCTGGCGATGGCGTGGAAATGGCAACGAGGCGACGTGAGCCGCAACACCGGCGGCGATCTCGCGTTGGCGCTCGGCCGTATCAAGGCGAAGACCTACGTGATGCCGATCAGTCACGACATGTTCTTCCCGCCGAGCGACTGCGAGATTGAGCAGCGTCTGATCCCGGGAAGCGAGTTCCGTCCGCTGAAGAGCATCTGCGGACATCTCGGCCTGTTTGGTGTGGACCCGGAGTTGCTCGCGCAGCTTGACGCCAATCTGAACGAGCTGCTGGCGGCGCCTGTGAATTGACGCGCCGGATTGATTGATCGCTGTTGCAGTTGGGGGCGCGAACGAAAATCGTTCACGCCCTCAATCCGCGCTCGACGCCGATGGCGCTCCGGGTGGCGCCAGCGGGCTAAATCAACCGCAGCCCGCGCAGGCTCGCATGCCCGCTCTTGCCGACGATGATGTGGTCGTGCACGGCGATGCCGAGCGGCTTTGCGATGTCGATGATGGCCTTGGTCATCTGGATGTCGGCCTGCGAGGGCGAGGGATCGCCGGAGGGGTGGTTGTGCACCAGGATGAGGGCGGTCGCCGATAGCTCCAGCGCGCGCTTGATAACCTCGCGCGGATAGACCGGGGTGTGGTCGACGGTGCCGGTCTGCTGCACCTCGTCGGCGATGAGCTGGTTGCGTTTGTCCAGGAAGAGCAGGCGAAACTGCTCCTTGTCGGCGAACGCCATGCTGGTGCGGCAATAGTCGATCACCTCGTTCCAGGATGACAGCGCGTTGCGGCTGTTGACCCCGCCCTTGGCGACGCGGTGCGCCGCCGCGGCGATCAGTTTGAGTTGGTTGATCGCGGATTCGCCGATGCCCTCAACCTCGCGCAAGCGCGCCACCGGCGCGTGCACGACCTCGGCGAATGAACCGAACGTCTTGATCAGCGCCTTTGCCAGAGGTTTGGTGTCGCGCCGCGGCAGTGCCGGAAACAGCGCCATCTCCAAGAGTTCGTAGTCGCTGAGTGCATCCGCGCCGGCATTGTAGAAGCGCTCGCGCAGCCGCTCGCGATGGCCGTGATAGTGCGGCGCGTCGTCAGGCTTGCTCTTGTCGTGGTCCGGCTTGGCGGGCATCGGCCGCCAGCATCGCCGGGGACCTGCGCTTTTGCAACCGTCAATTGCGGCCGCAAATGGCTTGATGATGGGCGAGCGGGCCGAACCGCTAGCCGATCTGCTTCTCGCCGTGCCGCTCCGATAGCGTGAAAATCTCTACGCCCGTTGCCGTCACGCCGACGGAGTGCTCGAACTGCGCCGATAGCGAACGGTCGCGCGTCACCGCGGTCCAGCCGTCGGAGAGGATCTTCACGTGCGGCTTGCCGAGATTGATCATCGGCTCGATGGTGAAGAACATGCCGGGCTTGAGCTGCACGCCTTCGCCGGGGCGGCCGATATGGATGATGTTCGGCTCGTCGTGGAACATGCGCCCGAGGCCGTGGCCGCAGAAATCGCGCACCACGCTCATGGCCTGCGGCTCGACGAAACTCTGGATGGCGTGGCCGATGTCGCCGGTGGTGGCGCCGGGCTTCACCGCGGCGATGCCGCGCATCATCGCTTCATACGTCACCTCGATCAGCCGCTCGGCCTTGCGGGCGATCGGGCCGATCGCATACATCCGGCTGGAATCGCCGTACCAGCCGTCGACGATGAAGGTGACGTCGATATTGACGATGTCGCCCTCCTTCAGCGGACGGTCGCCGGGCATGCCGTGGCAGACCACGTGGTTGAGCGAGGTGCAGGTCGAATAGCGATAGCCGCGATACATCAGCGTCGCCGGATAGGCGTTGTTGCTGAAGGCGAAGTCGCGGACGAACTCGTCGATACGCGAGGTCGGCACGCCCGGCCCGACGATGTCGGTGAGCTCGTCGAGGCACTTGGCCACCAGCGCGCCGGCCTTGCGCATGCCGGCAAAGGCGGCCGGTCCATGCAGCTTGATCTGTCCGGTCTTGCGCAGCGAGGTATCGGTGGCTTCGACGTAGCTCATGCTTGTGCGGTCTTCCGGGGCTGTCCAAATATCGGCGGAAAGGCTTGATTTCAGGCCCTAATTTAATGATTGCGGGCCTTCATGCAAGCCGGGCCTGCTCTTTGCGCCCGAAAGCGGGCCTAATTCGGGACTTCTACGGTGGTTTCCACCGGCAGCGCGCCGCCGCGGATGCGGATTTCGCGGACGGGATAGGGAACCCGGATGCCCTCGTGCTTGAAGGCGTCCCACAGCCCCAGCATCACGTCGCTCTTGACCTTGTCCATGCCATCAGGGTCGGCGATCCAGAAGGTCAGCGAGAATTTCATCCCGGCTTCGGCGAACTCGGTCAGGATACAGGTCGGCGGCTTGCCCTTCTGCGCGCGCGGATGGGCGGCGGCGGTCTCCGCGGCGAGCGTGCAGACCAGGCGGGGATCGGCGTCGTAATTGGTGCCGAAGGCGATTTTCACCAGCGTGTTCTTGTCGGTATAGGTCCAGTTGACGACCTTTTGCGTCACCAGATCCTCGTTCGGCACCAGGAACTCGCGGCCGTCGCCGGCGGCGACGGAAATATAACGCGTCTTCATCGCGCTGATGCGGCCGGTATTGTCGCCGATGGTGACAAGGTCGCCGGGCTTCACCGACTTGTCGGCGAGCAGGATGATGCCCGAGATGAAGTTGGCGACGATCTTCTGCAGACCGATACCGATGCCGACGCCGACCGCGCCGGAGAACACCGCGAGCGCCGAAAGATCGATGCCGACCGCGCCGAGCGCGATCACGATCGCGACCGCAAGCAGCCCGATGCGGATGATCTTGACCAGCAGCACCTGCACCGATGGCGTCAGGTCGGTGGTCGCGTTGATCCGGCTCTCGGCGAAATTGCTCGCGATGTTGGTCGCCCACAGCGCGATGAGGAGGAGCGCACCGGCCTTGAGCACCAGCAGTGGCGTCAGCCTGAGGCCGCCGAGCACGATCGCGTAGGAATCGAGCAGGTCGACCGTCGTATCGAGCTGGCCGAGGATCGAGAGCGCTGCGAGAAACCACGCCGTGATCGACACCAGCTTGACGATGAAGGCATTGCGCAGCACCGAGGTCACGAGCCGGATCGCGAGCCAGGCCAGTCCGAGCTTGGCGGCGACCATCAGGAGATAGGAGCGGCTCGGCCAGGTCGCGTGGTACATCACCACGCGGGAGATGATCACGAGCAAGGTGAACACCGCCGTCGAGGCGCTGGAGACCATCACCCGGGCGAAGTGCCGGAGCGGCAGCGGCCAGCGCATCGCCAGCGAGGTCATGTCGATCCGGCTGCGGACGGCGGTCTCCGCGGCATAGGCGATGCCGGCCGCGGCCAGAATGAGGCCGAACTGCAGGTAGAACCAGGGCGAGGAGATTTCCGCCCCGACGCTGCGCGCGGTGGTCTGCACGAACTCCATGAAGTCCTTGAGGTCCATGTCCATCGGTCTCGTCGGCAAGCGGGGAGGAATTGATTCGAGGGAGCCGCAGAATCCCACAAAGGGCGCGGCCGAACCATCGATACACCGGCATGTGATGTACGTTAAGGCCGTATAATACGGGCAGATTGCCGCGAGGAACGAAAATGGGTTGGCGCGCGAGTCCCCCGACGATAAGGATGCCATTCCAGCTGTTTTGACCCGGAAGGTGGATGGCCTCTCTCGACTCCGTCAGCCTCGCCATATTGCTCGGCGCCGTGCTCGTCATGGCCGGCATCCTGTCGAGCCTGCTTGCGCTGCGCTTCGGCGCGCCCTTGCTGCTGGTCTTCCTTGCGGTGGGCATGCTCGCTGGCGATTCCGGTCCCGGCCAGCTCCAGTTCGACGACGTCCGCACCACCTATCTGGTCGGCTCGGTGGCGCTGGCCCTGATCCTGTTCGACGGCGGCCTCAGGACGCGCTTTGCCAGCATCCGCACCGTGCTGGCGCCCTCCGTGGTGCTGGCGACAATCGGCGTGCTCCTGACCGCGCTGATCACGGCGCCGTTCGCCAAATATGCGCTCGACCTCAACTGGACGGAGTCGTTGCTGGTCGGCGCCGTGGTGGCCTCGACCGATGCGGCGGCCGTGTTCCTGCTGGTGCACACCCAGGGCCTGCGCGTGCGCCCGCGCGTCGGCGCGACGCTGGAGGCGGAATCCGGCACCAACGACCCGTTCGCGATCTTTCTCACCCTGATGCTGGTCGAGTACATCTCGGTCGGCTCGAGCTCGCCCGGCCATGTGCTGGTCGAGTTTATCCAGGAGGCGGTGCTGGGCGCCATCGTCGGCGTCATCGGCGGCCGCCTCGTCGTCATCGCGCTCAACAAGGTGGCGCTGCCGCAGGGCCTGCATGCGCCTTTCGTGACCACGGCCGCGCTGGTGATCTTCGGCGGCTCGCAGATGATGCACGCCTCCGGCTTCCTCGCGGTCTATCTCGCCGGCATCATCATCGGCAACCGGCCGACGCGCGCGCATAACTCGGTCGTGGCCTTCCTCGATGCCGCGACCTGGCTGGCGCAAATCGTGATGTTCGTGCTGCTCGGCCTGCTGGTCTCGCCGAGTAGGCTCGGCGCCAGCGTGCTGCCGGCGGTCGGGGTCGCCTTCGTGCTGATGCTGGTCGCGCGGCCGATCGCGGTATTCGCGTGCCTGGCGCCGTTCCGCTTCAACTGGCGCGAGAAGATCTTCATCGCCTGGACCGGCTTGCGCGGCGCCGTCGCGATCTTCCTGGCCTCGATCCCGATGCTGGTCGGCCTGTCCAAGGCCTATCTCTATTTCGACGTCGCCTTCGTCGTCGTCATCATCTCGCTGCTGTTGCAGGGGTGGACCCTGGCCCCGGCCGCGCGCAAGCTGCACGTGGCGCTACCGCGCGCCGAGCGCGGCCCGCGCCGCGTCGAGCTGGATCTGCCCGGCCAGCTCGAACAGCAGTTGGTCGGCTATCCGGTGCGGCCCAAGAGCCTGTATTTCCGCCGCGGCCTGATCCCATCCTGGTCCAAGCCGACGCTGGTGATCCGCAACGAGAACATTTTGACGCCGACGGAGGCCGATCCGATCGCGCCCGGCGACTACATCTATCTGCTGGCGCCGCCGGAAAAGGCCGAGTCGCTCGACCGCTTCTTCGTCGACATGCAGCCGAGCTCGGCGCCGGATCCGCATCTACTCGGCGACTTCATGGTCTCCGCCGAGCACACGCTCGCCGAGCTCGCCGAGATCTACGGCGTGAAGGTGAGCGACGATGAGAGCAAGCTCACGCTCGCCGATTATTTCGACGTCCATCTCGACCGCGCGCCGAAGGAGGGCGCCGAGCTCGCGCTGGACGAGATCGTGCTGGTCGCGCGCTCCATCTCCGGCGGCCGCGTCAGCGTCGTCGGCCTGCGCCTGCCCGAAGAGGACGAGACGCCCGCGCCGCTGACCCGCGCGCAGGCGCTGCGGCGCAAGCTCGCCGATGTGTGGACGTCGGTGGCGGGGGTTTGACGCTGCCGTAGGGTGGGCAAAGCGACTTGTCCGCCATAGCTCGAAGAGCGACGGCGGAAGCGTGCCCACGCATTTTTTGCGATCGAGAGAGTTGGTGGGCACGGCGCAAGGGCGCCTTTGCCCACCCTACGAAAGCCATCGCAAGGACGACGACGGAGTTGCTACGCCAGCACCTTCACCCCGCCAAAGCTCGTCACCCGACCCTGCTTCAGCATCACGATCTGCGTCGCGAGCTGGCGCAGCTCGGCGGCGTCGTGGCTGACATAGACCATCGGCACATTGGCCTCGTCGCGCAGCCGCACCAGATAGGGCAGGATCTCGAGCTTGCGGCCTTCGTCGAGCGCGCCGAGCGGCTCGTCAAGCAGCAAGAGGCGCGGTTTCGACAGCAGCGCGCGACCGAGCGCGACACGCTGGCGCTCGCCGCCGGAGAGCTTTCCGGGCCGGCGACCCTGCAGGGCGCCGATGTCGAGCAGGTCGATGACGCGCTTGTGCTGGGCAGGATCGGGCGCGAGGCGGTTCATCTGCCGGCCGTAGTCGAGATTCTGCGCGACGTCGAGATGCGGGAACAGCCGCGCGTCCTGAAATACATAGCCGATGCGGCGGCGCCAGGTCGGGACGTGGAGGCCGGCGGCGGTGTCGTCGACGGTTTCGCCGTCGATCACGATGGTGCCGCGGTCGGGCCGCAGCAGCCCTGCGATCATATTCACCAGCGAGGTCTTGCCGGCGCCGGAGGCGCCGAACAGGCCGATGACGCGGCCCTCGCCGGTGAAGGTCGCGGACAGCGAGAACTCGCCGAGCTGCTTTTCGATGTCGACCTGCAGCATGATCAGTTCCCGTGCAATCGCGCGGTGGCGCGGCGGGCGAACCATTCGGCCGCGATCAGGGCGCCCAATGCGAGCACGATCGAGACGATCACCAGCCGGCCCGCGGCGGCGTCGCCGTCCGGCGTCTGGATCAGCGAGTAGATCGCGGACGAAATCGTCTGGGTCTCGCCGGGAATGTTGGAGACGAAGGTGATGGTGGCGCCGAACTCGCCGATCGCCTTGGCAAAGCCGAGCACCATGCCGGCGAGCACGCCGGGCAGCGCCAGCGGCAGCGTCACCGTGAAGAACACTTTCCAGGGCGCGGCGCCGAGCGTCTCGGCGGCCTGCTCGAGCCGGCGGTCGATCGCCTCGATCGACAGCCGCATCGGCCGCACCAGCAGCGGAAACGACATCACGCCGCAGGCGAGCGCCGCGCCGGTCCAGCGGAACGAGAACACGATGCCGAGATGGTCGGCGAGGAAGCCGCCGACGAGGCCGCGGCGGCCGAACGTCAACAACAGCAGATAGCCGGTGACGACAGGCGGCAGCACCAGCGGCAGATGCACGATGGCGTCGAGCAGCGACTTGCCCCAGAAATCACGCCGCGCCAGCAGCCACGCCAGCGCGATGCCGAATGGCGTCGCCACCAGCGTTGCGATGATCGCGACCCTGAGCGAGAGCAGGATCGCGGTCCATTCGGCGGGAGAAATCTCGGACATCAAGCCGGAGATATCACGTCGTGGGGCTGATCAGGAACCTGAAGCCGTATTTTTCCAAAATGGTCTTGGCGGCCGAGGAGCGCAGGAATGCGAGATAGTCCATGGTCTCGCCCTTCGCGGTCGTGGTCGCGGCGACGGGATAGATGATCGCGGGATGCGAATCCGCCGGGAAGGTGCCGACGATCTTGACGCCGGGCTCGACCTTGGCGTCGGTGGCGTAGACGATGCCGAGCTTGGCCTCGCCGCGCGCCACCAGCGTCAGCGCCGCGCGCACGCTCTCGGCCATGGCGAATTTCGGCTCGGCGGCCTGCCACGCCCCGAGCTTTTCGAGGGCCGCCTTGGCATACTTGCCCGCTGGCACCGACTTGACGTCGCCGGTGGCGATCTTGCCGTCGCCGGCGAGCTTGGCGAGGTCGAAGCCTTGCGCGATGGTCACGTTGTTGATCTCCGAGTCCTTCGGCGCGATCAGCACGATGCTGTTGCCGAGCAGATTGACCCTGGAAGGCTCGTTGATGGTCTTCTTGGCTGTCGCGTAGTCCATCCAGTCGGTGTCGGCCGAGACGAACACGTCTGCCGGCGCGCCCTGCTCGATCTGCCTCGCCAGCACCGAGCTTGCGGCATAGCTGACCGAGAACTTGACGCCGGTCCTGGCGGTGTAGGCCGCGTCGACCTCGTCGAGCGCGTTCTTCATCGACGCCGCGGCGAACACGGTGATGGTCTTGTCCTCGGCGGCCGCGGGCGAAAGGCTCGCGTTTGCGAGGGCGACGAAGGCGGCGACAAGTCCGGCAATACGAATCATGAGGAGCGCTCCGTGCGAGCTCGCGCGCAGGAAGCACGCGCAGATCTGGCGTTGGCGGGTCAGGTCGCGACGGGCGGAAGCGCTGTTCCACGGGGCCCGGCTGCGGCTTACGGCCGGCAGGGATATCGCTGCTGGCGAAGATAGCAGGCCGGGCCGCTAGGTCAAACCTGGTTCGTCATCCCGGACAAGCGCGCCGCAATCACCACTGTCGTCCCGGATCTGCGCTGACGCTTGTCCGGGACGACGGCGGTGGGGTGGCGACAGTATGCCCACACACACACTACGGCTTCGCATCCGCCGCATGCAGCACCGCCTTGCAGGCCGCCGGCATCTGCGCCAGCGTCATCGGCGGCTTCGGCTTTGGCGGCTCCGGCGGCGGCTTGGGGTGCAGCACGGCGTCGGAGAACCAATAGGCGAGATCGGCGGGCTTGCAGCCTTCGTCCTCGGATTGCGACGGCTGACCCTCGCATTCCCCGGCGCCAGCCGGGCAATGCATGCGGATGTGGAAGTGGTAATCGTGGCCCCACCAGGGGCGGATCTTCGACAGCCACGCGCGGTCGCCCTTGGCCTCGCGGCACAGCGCCTTCTTGATCGCGGCGTTGACGAAGATGCGCTGCACCGCCGGCTCCCGCGCCGCATCGCGCAGCACCAGCACATGGCCAGGTGTGAACACTTTTGGATCGATGTCGAGCCGGTCGGGTCGCACCATCATCACCGCCGACATGTCTTCGCGCTCCTCGCGCGAGAGGCGGCGGTCCGGCATCGGCGTCAGCCAGATGTCGGCATCGAGGCCGATCTGGTGGCTGGCGTGGCCTGACAGCGCCGGGCCGCCGCGCGGCTGGGCGATGTCGCCGACCAGGATGCCCGGCCATCCCGCGTTCTTGTGCGCCCTGGCCGCGAGCCGCTTGATCAGCGCGATCATCTCGGGGTGACCGTAGCTGCGATTGCGCGACAGCCGCATCACCTGCCAATGGTCGCCGTTGACCGGCATCTGATCCGCGCCGCCGATGCAGCCCTTGGCGTAGGAGCCGATGACGTGGGCCGACCCCTTCGACGGCAGCAGCTTTCGCGCGAACAGCTCCTTGGCGGCGAGATCCGGATCGTTGGGATTGGCGAGCGGCGGCAGCGGCTTCGGGCTGACGCTGCCCTTGTCCTGCGCCAGCGCGCCGCCGGCGGCCAGGAGCGTTATGACAAGCAGGAGAGGGGCGATGTGGCGGGGACTCATGCGCAGCCCTTATAGCCCAACACCGCGCCGGCGTTAAGAATGAGGCTTTCGCCCAGCCGAGAACTCACGGCGTCTTGACAGCCGTTGCCTCAGCGTAAGCTGCGCCCGGGATGACGATCCCCATGTCCAATGAGGTCGTCCGAACGTCGTCGTCTTGTCGCGGGCCAGCCCGATTCTTAACAGTACGATAACCGTATCCTGCATTGACTAAAATTCGTGCGCGGAACGCGGTTCATCTCGATGCCGTATGCAATCGGACGCGCGGGCGGAATTGATTCATGGAGAGGGCGCGTTTTTGCGCCATCTCTCTGCCCGATTGCGACGAGGCCACAGGTCTGGCGCGCCACTCGGCCCGCTTGCGCCGCGCAAACAGGCACGAGAGCTGGGCTCTCGGTGTTCGCAAGGCGCTGCCCCGGCGGGCGCGGTCACCCAAGATTACCTTTCTTTCAGACACTTGCCCCAAAACTTGCGCCCCACTGGGCGCGATTGGGACGAGTGAAGTTGGGTTTGGGGTCTCGAAAAACAAGAAAACGAAACAGAAGCGTGCTTGCCTGGGCCGGCCAATTGCCACGCAAGCCGCGCTTGGCGCGCGCGTTGCGAACCCGTTCGGACCGCGACGAAGTCATGCGCAGCCGCGCCGAGGCGGAAGCCGCGATCGCGGAAGCGCGCAAATCCCATGAGCGCCTGCGCCAGGCCATCGACATCCTGCCGCAGGGCATCGTGTTTCTCGATGCCGACGGCCGTTACGTGCTTTGGAACAAGAAATACGCCGAGATCTACCGCAAGACCGCCGATCTGTTCGAAGAAGGCGCGCGTCTCGAAGACACGCTGCGCATCGGCGTCACCCGCGGTGATTATCCCGAAGCCATCGGCCACGAAGACGAGTGGATCGCCGAGCGGCTGCAAAAGCTCTATCAACCTGCCGCGCGGCACGAGCAGAAGCTGTCGGACGGCCGCGTCATCCTGATCGACGAGCGCTTGACCGATGACGGCGGCGTCGTCGGCCTGCGCGTCGACATCACTGAATTGAAGCAGCGCGAGGCTTCGTTCCGCCTGCTGTTCGACGGCAATCCCGTGCCCATGATCGTCTGCGCCCTGGATGACGAGCGCATCCTCGGCGTCAACGACGCCGCGGTCGCGCATTACGGTTACAGCCGCGCCGAGTTCGAGCAATTGAAGATCCGCTCCTTGCAGGCCTTTGACCGCGAGCCGCCCTGGACCGCCGGTCCCTCGGGCGAGGAGCAGGCCGGGCGCACCTGGAAGCACGTCAAGGCCGACGGCGCGCTGATCGACCTTGCGATCTATTCGCGCGAACTGACCTATGCCGAGCGACCGGCGGTGCTGCTCGCGCTGATGGACATCACCGAGCGCAAGCGCGCCGAGGCGCGGCTCGCCTTCATGGCCCAGCATGACGGGCTGACCGGCCTGCCCAACCGCAATCTCTTGCGCCAGCAGATGGACGAGATGCTGCTGCACACGCGGCGCAGCACCGACAAGGCCGCGCTGCTCATCCTCGGGCTCGACAGTTTCAAGTCGGTCAACGACACGCTGGGACACGCGGTCGGCGACAAGCTGCTGCGGGGCGTCGCCAAGCGGCTGCGTTCCACCTTGCGTGAGGAAGACGCGCTGGCGCGGCTCAATTCCGACGAGTTCGCGATCGTGCAAAGCGGTCTGGCGCGGCCCGAAGACGCGGTGATGCTGGCCAAGCGGCTGCTCGAAGCCATCGCTGATCCCTATCTGCTCGACGGCCATTCCGTGGTGATCGGCGCCTCCATCGGCATCGCCATGGCGCCGGGCGACGGTGATGAGTCCGAGAAGCTGCTCAAGAGCGCCGACATGGCGCTGTCACGCGCCAAGCTCGACGCGCGCGGCACCTTCGCCTTCTTCGAGGCGGCGCTCGATGCCAAGGCGCAGAGCCGCCGCAAGATCGAGGTCGAGCTGCGCGACGCCATCCAGAACGACGTGCTCCGTCCCTATTATCAGCCGTTGATCGACCTCCAGAGCGGCCGCATCACCGGCTTCGAGGCGCTGGTGCGCTGGCCGCATGCGGAGCGCGGCATGGTCTCGCCGGCCGAGTTTATTCCGGTTGCCGAGGACACGGGTCTCATCAACCCGCTCGGCGGCTTGATGCTGCGCCGGGCGTGCCTGGATGCCGCGGCCTGGCCGGACGACGTCCGCGTCGCCGTCAATCTGTCGCCGCTCCAGTTTCGCAGTGGCAATCTGCTCTCGATCGTCACCGACGCGCTGAAGCATTCCGGCCTGCCGCCGCGGCGGCTCGAGCTCGAGATCACCGAGACGCTGCTGCTGGAAAAGAGCGCGCAGGTGCTGGCGACCCTGCACGCGCTGCGCGCGCTCGGGGTACGCATCTCGATGGACGATTTCGGCACCGGCTATTCCAGCCTCAGCTACTTACGCAGCTTCCCCTTCGACAAGATCAAGATCGACCAGTCCTTCGTGCGCGATCTCGGCGCCAACCGCGAGGCCCAGGCCATCATCCGCTCCATCGTCAGCCTCGGCAAAGGCCTCGGGGTCACCATCACCGCCGAAGGCGTCGAGACAGAAGCCGAGCTCAGCTGCCTCCGCACCGAGGGCTGCGACGAAGGCCAGGGCTTTCTGTTCAGCAAGGCCCGGCCGAATGCGGAGATCGTCAGCCTGCTCGCGGCACAGCGCGGGATTGACGGCGATGAGGACGCCGTGCTGGTGGCGTGAGCATCGCGCTCCTTCGGAGCCATTTCTTCGCGTTTCGCAAGTATCTCCCAACGTAAGGGACGCGCGGCTCTCTCGGTCGACCTCTCCCGCTTGCGGGAGAGGTCGACGCGAAGCGTCGGGTGAGGGTTCTTTCCTCTGGGGGGTCTCGATTGCGGAGACACCCTCTCCCCAGCCCTCCCCCGCAAGCGGGGGAGGGAGCGCACCGTCAGCGTGGAAGCGGTCAGCCCCCCGCCAAAATCGCCTTCCCCACATCCTCGTAATGCGTATCGCGCGCCTGGATCTGCTGGGCGATCGCATGCATGTCGCGAAACCGCCGCTCGAACGGGTTGCTGCGGAACACCGCCGTCGCACCGGCCATATGATAGGCGGTGTCGACCACCTTCGCCGATTGATGGATGGTCCAGGTCGCGGCCAGGCGGACCGCGCTGCGATGCGCCGCGCTGAATTCGCCGGTCGCGCAGAGTTCGCGCCACATCGTATGCGCGGTCGCATAGAGATAGGCGCGCGCGGCGCGCAAATCCCCCTCGGTGCGGCCGATCAGGCCCTGGACCGATTGGTTGTCGCGCATCGCGCTGGCGGCGAGCGATTGGTGCTTTCCACGTGCCAACGCAATGGCGGCATCCAGCGTGGCGCGCGCCACGCCGAGCGAGACCGCGGCAAAGCCGAGGCTGAAGGTCGAGCCGGTGCCGATCTTGTAGAGCGGGCCCTTCTCCTGCAACGCCGATGGCACGTCGCGGAACGCCGTAAAACGCTCGGGGATGAAGAGGTCGCTCACTTCGTACGAATCCGTGCCGGTGCCGGCGAGCCCGATCGCCTGCCAGACGTCGTGCAGCACCGCGCGCGCGGCCGGAAACAGGATGGTCCGCACCTCCGGCGAGCCGTCGGCGTTTGTCCGCGGCATGCCGTCGCCATTGATGATGCGCACATGCGCCCCCAGCCAGCTCGCCTGCCGCGAGCCCGAGGCAAAATCCCAGCGCGCGGTGACGCGATAGCCGCCCACGGCGCTGCGTGCCTCATGCGCGATCGCGCCCCAGGCGAGAATGCCGGGCGGCGTGTTGAAGATCTCGTGGGCGGTATCGTGGTCGAGCGAGGCCGCAATCATCGCGCAGACGCTGCACTGGCCGAGACACCAGGCGGTCGAGGCGTCCGCCTTCGCGATCTCCTCCAGCATCTGCATGAAGACGTCGATCGGAGCTTCAGTGCCGCCGAGGCTCTGCGGGAGGAGGGCGCGATAGAGCCCGTTGTCGATGAGGGCGTTCACGACGACAGGCGTGAGCCGCCGCGTCCGCTCGATCTCGTCGGCTTCGCGCGCGATCAGCGGCGCAATGGCGCGCGCACGTTCGACCAAGCCAACCCCGGAAGTTGCATTCATATAGCGTTTCCTCGCCCATTCTGCCGTGAGCGGTGAGGGACGGGATGGTGGTCTATTTGGCAAGGAGGATCAAGATCACATCGCGCCGCCTGGTCCGCCCGTCATGATCTCAGATCTTGCGCGCCGACGTAGCCCGGATGGAGCGAAACAAAATCCGGGGACTTTGGAAACCGCGGCGATGACCCCGGATTGCGCTTCGCTCCATCCGGGCTACGGACTATGGCGAGGGCTCGTCGAGCAATCGCTCCATGATGATCGTGCGCTCGTCACCATGGTAACTGTCGCGCACCGCAACGAATCCAAGCCGGGCGTAGAAAGCCTCCGCGGTGACCGACGAAGGGACGGTCAGCGAAGCGATGTTACGCTCGCGCGCCGTGCGCTCGATCTCGGCCATCAGCCGCTTGCCGATGCCGCGCGCCTGAACGTCGGGGGCTACGAAAACCGTCCGGACCACGCTTCCGTCAAGACTTGCCGTTCCAACGACGCGGCTGCCAATGGTGGCGACGAAAACGGTGCGTTTGCCGATCAGTTGCAGCACGGCGTCCGGGCTGAAACTGCGCTCGACCCTTTCGATGATCTCGTCCGTATAGTCCTTCGCGTTCGTTTCGCGCAGCGCACGCAGGATGACCGCGCTTATCTCGCTGGTATCGTTCGCGCGCGCAGATCGGATCGTACATTCCATGGTCGCTCCACGCGCTCGGAAGTCGCCCTTGCCGCGTCAGGCCGCGGCGCGGCCGAGGTCGAGCGGTTGCCTGCGTCGGGTCGGAAAGCTCAGCGCCACCGCGACTGCGGCGAGCCCGATCGCGAAGGAGCCGGCGTGCAGCCACGTGTATTGCTGGAAATTGTCGAACACGAGCCCGCCGGCCCACGGACCGAGCGCCATGCCGAGGCTGGCGAAGGCCGAGACTGCGCCGAACACAGTGCCCATGATGCGCGCGCCGAAGAATTCGCGGACCAGCACCGCATAGAGCGGCATCACCCCGCCATAGGCGAGACCGAACACGACCGAGAGCGCATAGAATTCGCCGAGCCGGGCCACCGCAAGATAAGTCGCGATGCACATCGCCTGCACGAACAGGCCGCCGACCAGCACGGGCTTTGCACCGATGCGATCGGCGAGCGTGCCCAGCAGCAGGCGCCCGCCGAGGCCTGAGACGCCGGCGACGCTGTAGACCGTCACCGCCGTGAGCGGGGCGATGCCGCACACCATCGCATAGGACACCATGTGGAAGATCGGGCCGGAATGCGCGGCGCAGCAGGCAAAATGCGCCGCCGCCAGCGCGATGAATTGCGGCGTGCGCAGCGCCTGCGCCGCGGTCAGCTCCACGTTCGGTGCGGCGTCCGCATTCGTGTTGCCTGCTGCCGCCGGCGCCGGACGCACCAGGAAGCAGGCGGGGATCAGCAGCACCCACGCGGCAATGCCGATCACCAGCATCGCGGTGCGCCAGTCATAGGCGGTGATCAGCCAGCTTGCGGTCGGCGCGATCGTCACCGGCGACACGCCCATGCCGGCGGAGACCAGCGCCACCGCGAGGCTCCTGTTCTTCTCGATCCACGCGCTCGCGAGCGCCATCATCGGTGCATAGAAGCTGCCGGCGGCAATGCCGATCAGCACGCCGAAGAAGAGCTGAAATTGCCACAGGCTCGTTGCCTGGCTCGCGGTGACGAGGCCGAGCCCCAGCAGCAGGCTTCCCGAGAGCACCACGATGCGGGTGCCGAAGCGGTCCGACAGCGTGCCCCACAAGAACGCGGCAACGCCCATGCAAAGAAAATCCAGCGTCGCCGCCGCCGACACGCCGGCGCGCGACCAGCCCATCGCTTCCGAGATCGGCTGCAGGAACACCGCCAGCGACAGCATCGTGCCGAACCCGACACAAGTCATCAGCGCACCCGCGGCGACAACGACCCAGCCATAATCGAAGCTCGATGGCTTGCTCATGCGTTTCCTCGGCGCTCTTGGTTTTGTTGATGGGGCGCGGTGGGGATCGTGGCCTATCGGGCGGCTGAGGGCAAGGCTGGCGGCTGGGCGCGATTGCGTGAGGCGATGATGATTTTGTTAGGTGAGGGGGCCAGGTGACTGTCGTCATTCCGGGGCGGGCCACTTGGCGCGAGCTATGATGCGCAATTGCGCATCTGAGGATCCATTTCACCGCTTCGCTTGCTGCTTGATGGATTCCGGGTTCTCGCTTCGCGAGCCCCGGAATGACGGTGTGCCACACGCTGCGATGATGGCGTCATGCCACTGTTTTGCCCGACGGGTCAAACCAGATTCGCAAAAATCGAAAACGCAAATGCAAACAAGCTGTCGGCTACTGTGCGTGGGGTTGTTTTTCGGGATTTAGCTGTTCGGCCTCGAAAGGCTCAAACCGGCCTCTTCGAAAACAGGATACGCTTTTGTCGTCATGGCCGGGCTTTGATCCGGCCATCCACGACTTTGCCGGATACCAAGAACGTAGATGCCCGGGACGAGCCCGGGCATGACAGCGGTTGAGGTATTCGTCAGGCGGCCTTAGATCCCTCAGCTGTCCACCTTCAGCGCGGCAATGAAAGCTTCCTGCGGGATGTCGACCTTGCCGAACTGCCGCATCTTCTTCTTGCCTTCCTTCTGCTTCTCCAGAAGCTTGCGCTTACGCGTGATGTCGCCGCCGTAGCATTTTGCGGTGACGTCCTTGCGCAATGCGCGGACCGTCTCGCGGGCGATCACCTTGCCGCCGATCGCTGCCTGGATCGGGATCTGGAACATGTGCGGCGGGATCAGCTCCTTCATCTTCTCGACCATGGCACGGCCGCGGCCCTCGGCACGGGTGCGGTGGACCAGCATCGAGAGCGCGTCGACCGGCTCGTTGTTGACGAGGATCTGCATCTTGACGAGGTCGGCCGGCTTGTAATCGGTCAGATGATAGTCGAACGAGGCGTAGCCCTTGGAAACCGATTTCAGGCGGTCGTAGAAATCGAACACCACCTCGTTCAGCGGCAGATCGTATTTCACCATCGCGCGGGCGCCGACATAGGTCAGCTCCTTCTGCGCGCCGCGGCGGTCCTGGCACAGCTTCAGCACGCTGCCGAGATATTCGTCGGGCGTGAGGATCGTCGCCTCGATCCAGGGCTCCTGGATCTCGGCGATCTTCACCACGTCGGGCATGTCGACGGGATTGTGGATCTCGATCTCGGTGTCGTCGGTGAGCTTCATCTTGTAGATGACGCTCGGGGCGGTCGCGATCAGATTGAGGTCGAACTCGCGCGACAGCCGCTCCTGGATGATCTCGAGGTGCAGAAGTCCGAGGAAGCCGCAGCGGAAGCCGAAGCCGAGTGCGGCCGAGGTTTCCATCTCGAACGAGAAGCTGGCGTCGTTGAGGCGCAGCTTGCCCATGGCGCCGCGCAGCGTTTCGAAATCGTCGGCATCGACCGGGAACAGGCCGCAGAACACCACGGGGATGGCGGGCTTGAAGCCCGGCAGCATTTCGGTGACCGGCTTCCTGTCGTCGGTGATGGTGTCGCCGACGCGGGTGTCGGCGACTTCCTTGATCGCGGCGGTGATGAAGCCGATCTCGCCGGGGCCGAGCTCGTCGACCTGTGTCATCTTCGGCGTGAAGAAGCCGACGCGCTCGACGTCGTAGGCTGCGCCCGTGCCCATCATGCGGACGCGGCTGCCCTTCTTCATGACGCCGTCGACGACGCGAATGAGAACGACGACGCCGAGATAGACGTCGTACCAGCTGTCGACCAGCAGCGCCTTCAGCGTCGCATTGCGGTCGCCCTTCGGCGGCGGCAGGCGGGTGACGATGGCTTCGAGCACATCGGGGACGCCGAGGCCGGTCTTGGCCGAGATCATTACCGCGTCGGAGGCGTCGATGCCGATGACGTCCTCGATCTGCTGCTTGATCTTCTCGGGCTCGGCGGCGGGAAGGTCGACCTTGTTCAGGACCGGGACGATCTCGTGATTGTTGTCGAGCGCCTGGTAGACGTTGGCCAGCGTCTGCGCCTCGACGCCCTGGCTGGCGTCGACCACCAGCAGGGAACCCTCGCAGGCCGCCAGCGACCGCGAGACTTCGTAGGCGAAGTCGACATGGCCGGGCGTATCCATCAGGTTGAAGATGTAGTCCTTGCCGTCCTTGGCGCGGTAGGCGAGGCGCACCGTCTGCGCCTTGATGGTGATGCCGCGCTCGCGCTCGATGTCCATGGAATCGAGCACCTGCTCCTTGCCCGCCATTTCGCGGTCGGAGAGGCCGCCCGTCATCTGGATCAGACGATCGGCCAGCGTCGATTTGCCATGGTCGATATGGGCGACGATGGAGAAATTGCGGATGTTCGAAATGGGGACGGTCGTCATGGGCGCGGGATACCACTCACATCCCCGTGCGGCAACCATATTGCTGTATTTTCAGGGCCTTTGTTCACGCCAAGCTGATTCCACGGCGGGGCGAAACGCGCTACGCAAGCGCCCATGTCGACCACCTCGATCCCCTCCGCCCGAGCGCGCACGAAGTCCCGCCTGAGCTTTAACCGCTTCCGGGCCTGGCTGGTTGCCGGCGCGGTCCGCCCTGAGGCGAGATTGTGGCTGGTGATCCAGCTCGCCATCCTGCATGCGGTGCTCTGGACCTTCATCCTGATCAATCTCAAGGCGGCGCAGGACGTTCACATGGACGTCGCAGAAGCCTATGGCTGGGGCCAAAAATTCCTCTGGGGCTACGGCAAGCATCCGCCGCTGTCAGGCTGGGTCGCCGGCCTCTGGTTCACAGTGTTCCCCGCGGCGGACTGGGCCACCTATGCGCTGGCGATGGCGACCGTCGGCGTCGGCATGGTGATCTGCTGGCTGGTTGCCTTGCGCGTGGTGGATGCGCGCCGCGCGTTCCTGGTCGTGGTGATGGTCGCGCTCTACCCGATCTTCAATTTCAAAGGTTTCAAGTACAACCCGGACCTGCTTCAGCTGGTGACGCTGCCGCTGCTCGTGCTCGCTTATCTCAATGCGTTCGAGAAGCGGAGCTGGCAATCCGGAGTCTTGCTCGGGCTTGCCGGCGCGCTGGCGCTGATGACCAAATATTGGGTGCTGACCATGATCGGCGCCATCGGCCTTGCCGCGCTGATCCATCCGGAGCGCTTGCGCTTCCTGTCGTCGCCGGCGCCATGGGTCGCGATTGCGACGATGGTGCTGGCAATGATCCCGCACATCGTCTGGCTGGCGGATGCGCATTTCGTGCCGCTGACCTATGCCGGCGACACCTACAGCCTCCAGGACGCGAGCCAGGTGCATCAGCTCGTCGCCGGCTACTTCGTGCACAATTTCGGGCTGCTGGCACTGCCAGTCGCGCTGGCTGGACTGGCCATGGCGCTGGTGCCGCCGTGGCTGACGCTGCTCGTGCGCGCGCCATTGCGCATCGTCACGCGCGCCTGGGCGCGCGGCGCCAATGCGGGCGTCAATTTTTATCAGGCGCTGAACGTGTGGGCGATCCAGATCATCGTCGCGTTCGGCCCGCCGCTCGGCGCGCTCGTCTTCAGCATCTACATGAAGACCGATTGGGGCATCTCGCTGTTCTTCCTGGTGCCCTTGGCGCTGGTCGCGATCCCCGCATTGCGCGTGCAGAGCGCGAGCCTGTTCAACATCGTCGCGATCTGGTTCGTGCTCAGCGCCGCGACGCTCATAGCTTCGCCCTGGATTGCCGCGCGCGAGATGGCGGCCAATGCCGGCAACACCGCGACCTATGGCGCGCGCTCGGATCTGGCGCGCGAATTGACCCAGGCCTGGCACGCGCGCTTCGCCTCACGCTGGGCCGTCGTCGCCGGGACGATGGAAACGATCCAGCCGATGGTGTTCTACAGCCCCGATCATCCCAGCCCGTTCACGCCGAACGAGGCCTGGGCCTCCGGGCTGACCTCGCTCGACGACGTCAAGAGATACGGCTTCATCGGCGTGTTCGATCCGACCGACGGCCGGTTGCCCGCGTTCGAGAAGTGGATCTCGGACGTCGCGCCGAACGCCGAGCGCATGGTGATGACGACGCGCCGCTTCACCCACGGCAAGGCCGGCCCGGCGATGAGCTGGAACGTCTACATCGCGCCGCCGGCGAAGTGAGTGAAGTGCCGTAGGGGGGCAAAGCGAAGCGTGCCCACCAATTTTCGCCACACGATGAGAGAGATGGTGGGCACGGCGCGTTGCGCCTTTGCTCACCCTACGGCAGCTTCATTGACGAAGCCGCCTAAACCCCTTCCTCGTTGAACTTGCTTTCAACGAGCTCGGTGATCGCCGCGAGCGCGGCTTCGGCGTCGGTGCCGGCGGCGGCTACCGTGATCGTCGTGCCCGGCCCCGCGGCGAGCATCATCAGGCCCATGATCGAGGTGCCGCCGACGGTCTCGCCGCCGCGCGTCACCCAGACCTGCGCGTCGAAGCGCTCCACCGCCTGGACGAATTTTGCCGAGGCGCGCGCATGCAGGCCGCGCTTGTTGATGATCAGGAGGTCCTTGGAGATCGCGCCTGCGGGCACGCCTGTCCCCGCTTGTGGCGCCTCCTCGCTCATTTGCCGGCGAGCACGCGGCTGGCGATGGTGACGTATTTGCGGCCTGCTTCCTGGGCCATCGCGATCGCGTCGGGCAGCGGACGCTCTTCGCGCACCTTGGCGAGCTTCACCAGCATGGGAAGGTTGATGCCCGCGAGCACCTCGACCTTGGGCCGGCTCATGCAGGATATTGCGAGGTTCGACGGCGTGCCGCCGAACATGTCGGTGAGGATCGCAACGCCGTCGCCGGAATCGACGCGGTTAACCGCCTCGATAATGTCGCTTCGACAGAGATCGGAATCGTCTTCGGCACCGATCGTGATCGCTTCGATTTGCTTTTGTGGCCCCATGACATGTTCAAGCGCTGCCTTGAATTCGTCGGCAAGGCGCCCGTGGGTCACAAGTACTAGACCAATCATCGGAAAACTCCTCGCGGGCGCTTTTGGTGCACCGCACGAACGCGCCACTTTGACCATCCAGAGCCCTCGCGCAAGAGGGGATGTTGCGTATCTCCCTGAATCTATACGGATGTATGAGGGGAGCTGCGCCGGTCTATTCGGTCGCGATAGTGGGGGTGATATGGTTACCATTTCCCTTCAAACAATCGCCTGAAGGCTTAACGGAAGATGAACTCTTGGTAGTGGTCAAGGCCGCGACAACCAAGGGGAGTGGCGAATAGTCGCGGGCCACCGGGATTCGCGGTATTTTGACACCGAAAATGCTTGTTTTCAGGGATTCGGCTGGCGGCAGGCGTTCTGCGTCGGCCGCGTCCAGATCGACCACGAGACCGACGGTCGCATGCTCCACGAAGTCGCAGCGGCGGATCCCCAGGCCCCGGACCTCGATCAGGCCCGCCAGGCGAGGCGCCGGGCGGACTTCAATTTCATCGCCGACTGTCGCCAGATGGACACGGTCATCCCCGACCAGAACGGCCGTTTCCACCACCCCGGCACGGCCCGCCATGATCAAATCAAAGGCAAGACGCGATTTGCCGGAGCCCGAAGGCCCGCGGATCAGCACCGCCAGCGGCCCGACCTTGACCGCGGAGGCGTGAACGCTGGGCCCGCCTTTGTTCGAGCTGCCTTGGCTCATAGCGCCGGCAGCCTCACTATGAAGCGCGCGCCTGATACCGTCGGAACGCCCTCGTCATCCGGTGGCCCTGCGCGGTTCTCGGCCCAGATGCGTCCGCCATGCGCGTCGACGATCTGCTTGGAGATCGACAGGCCGAGGCCGGAGTTCTGGCCAAAGCCCTGATGCGGACGATCGGTGTAGAAGCGCTCGAAGATGCGCTCCAGCGCGTCGTCACGGATACCAGGGCCGTCGTCGTCGACCACGATCTCGATCTCGCCGCGGACGCGGCGGCAGGTGAGGCGCACCTTGCTGCCGGCTTCGGAGAACGATTGCGCGTTGGAGAGCAGGTTGGAGACCACTTGCCCGAGCCGTGAATCGTGGCCGGTCACGGCGAGCGTGTCGGACGCGCTGCGGCCTTCGAAGCGCGTCTCGACCGCGACGTCGTGGCCGAGCTTGGTTTCATTGGCGACGGACACCAGCGTCGTCAGGAGGCGGCGCAGGTCGACCGGGATAGCGTCCTGGCGCTGCAATTCGGCATCGAGGCGGCTGGCGTCGGAGATGTCGGAGATGAGGCGGTCGAGCCGCTTGACGTCGTGCTCGATCACCTCGAGCAGGCGCGCGCGGCTGTTCTCGTTGCGCGCCAGCGGCAAGGTCTCGACCGCCGAGCGCAGCGAGGTCAGCGGGTTCTTCAGTTCGTGTGCGACGTCGGCGGCGAACATCTCGATCGCCTCGATGCGGCTGTAGAGCGCGCTGGTCATGTCGCGCAGCGCGCCGGAGAGGTGGCCGATCTCGTCGCGGCGGCGGGTGAAATCGGGGATCTCGATGCGGGCCTTGATGCGGCGGCGGACGCGCTCGGCACTGTCGGCGAGCCGGCGTACGGGACCTGCGATCGTGCTCGCGAGCAGTAGCGACAGCATGATCATGACCGCGGCCGCGACGCCGCCGACCTTCAGGATGGCGAGGCGTTCGGCGGTGACCATTTGATCGATGTCGTCGCCTTGCGTCGACAGCATCAAGGCGCCGCGGATGGCGCGCGAGCGCAGCACGGGGACCGCGACCGAGACGATCACCTCGCCGCGCGCATTGACCCGCACCATCGAGCGCTTCTGGCCCTGGAGCGCATCGCCCACCTCCGCATAGCCATTGCCGTTCTCGGGGCCGAGCTCGCGGTAGAGCGGCAGGTCGCCGCGATTCAGCCAAGTGCGCACCGCGACCATGCCGCGCTCGACGATGCCGGGCTTCTCGGCCGGAGGTGGCAAATTGTAGCGCAGCACGTTTTCGAGATTGCGGCTGTCCACCAGCAGGCTGCCGTTCGGGTCGTAGATGCGGGCGCGCGTCTTGGTCGGCGAGACCAGCGTGCGCAGCACCGGCGCCACGCGCTCCGGATTGATCGGGAAGTCCAGCGGCGAATATTCGTCCGGGCCGCCATAGGTCTCGCCCGGCTTGAGGTCGAGCAGCCGGTCGGGGTCGATGGTGATGGCGTTGGTCTGCACGGTGGCGGAGGCCGCGATCGCGCCGGCGATGATCTCGGCCTGTACCAAGAGGCTCTGCGCCCGCGCGTCGATCAGGCCGGCGCGGAATTGCGACAGGTACAGGATGCTCGCGACCAGCGCGACGAGGCCGGCGAGGTTGAGCGAGACGATGCGGCGGGTCAGGCTGGAGAAGGACAGCGCGAAGAAGAATTGCCCGGCGCGCTTCAGCCAGTTCAGCGGCCGAAAGCCCTGCGGCTTGTCCTCGGCAAAATGCTCCGGAACGCCGTCGGACGTGACATCCCCGGCGCTCTGGTTTGGATCAGGCTGCGTTCGGTCCAGCAATGCTTACGCCCGCGTTAGGACGGCTCGTCGAGAAGGTCCCCGCATTCTAGAGCATGATCCGGAAAAGTGTGCAGCGGTTTTCCGAATGGATCATGCTCAAGAAATAAACCAAAGCGCGATGACGATTCTCATCTCATCGCGCTTTGGAGCGATCCCGGTCCCGATGGAATCAGAACCGGTGATGCTGCGTGAGCCTCAGGCTTCCTTGAACCGGTAGCCGACGCCGTAGAGCGTCTCGATCATCTCGAACTCGTTGTCGACCACCTTGAACTTCTTGCGCAGCCGCTTGATGTGGCTGTCGATGGTGCGGTCGTCGACATAGACCTGGTCGTCATAGGCGGCGTCCATCAGCGCGTTGCGGCTCTTCACCACGCCGGGCCGGGTCGCCAGCGCCTGCAGGATCAGGAATTCGGTGACGGTCAGCGTCACCGGCTCGTTCTTCCAGGTGCAGGTATGCCGTTCCGGATCCATACGCAGAAGGCCGCGGTCGAGTGCCTTGGCGTCGTTCTCCTTCGGCGCGACGGTCGGGTCTTTCGGTGCCGAGCGGCGCAGCACCGCCTTGACGCGCTCGACCAAAAGGCGCTGCGAGAACGGTTTGCGGATGAAATCGTCGGCGCCCATCTTGAGGCCGAACAGTTCGTCGATCTCTTCGTCCTTGGAGGTCAGGAAGATCACCGGCAGGTCGGACTTCTGCCTGAGGCGGCGCAGCGTCTCCATGCCGTCCATTCGCGGCATCTTGATATCGAGGATGGCGAGATCGGGCTGGGTGGTGCGGAAACCGTCAAGCGCGGAGGCGCCGTCGGTGTAAGTCATGATGCGGTAGCCTTCGGCTTCCAGCGCGATCGAGACGGATGTGAGAATGTTGCGGTCGTCGTCGACCAAAGCGATTGTGGGCATGAGCCTCTGCTTTCTGCTTTCCGTTTGGGTCGTGGCTTGAAACGGCGAGCAATCCACTGATGCGCCGCATACATGGGTGCCGAAGTCGGCATTCGAACCTTGTCACCGAGCAATGCAAGCTGGGCTGAAGTGTGACCAAGTTCCACGAAACACGGCAGATTCGCCGCATGTCGACCCATAACCAGGCCCCCGTTTACCCGAAAAAAGGCCCCCCTTGCAACCACCTGAGCCGAGAAAGCCAATGCAACCGACCCCTGATTTCGACCCCGGAAAGCTCGCCAAATCCCTGCTGCGCCGATCGCGGCAGGGGGCGTTGGCAACTCTCATGGCCGGCAGCGGCGATCCCTATTGTTCCCTGGTCAATCTGGCCAGCCATCCAGACGGCTCGCCGATCCTGCTGATCTCGGGCCTTGCCGTGCATACACGCAATATCCTTGCCGATAGCAGGGTCTCGCTGATGCTGGACGAGCGGGCAGCGGGCGATCCGCTGGAAGGCGCCCGGATCATGCTGTCCGGCCGGGCAGAGCAGGCGGATGCCGAGAAGGATCTGCTCCAGCGACGGTATCTCAATGCTCATCCGTCGGCGGAAGGCTTTGTTTCCTTTAAGGATTTCTCTTTCTTCCGGATCCGTCCCACGGGAACCCATCTGGTCGCCGGCTTCGGCCGGATCGTCGATCTCAAGCCCGCACAGTTCCTCACGGATCTCACCGGCGCCGAGGATCTCTTGGCAGCGGAGGAGGGGGCCGTCGAGCATATGAACGCCGACCATCGCGAGGCCTTGGGCCTCTATGCGACAAAGCTCCTGGGCGCGGCCGACGGCGACTGGCGCTGCACCGGCTGCGATCCGGAAGGTCTCGACATGCAGGACGGCCAGACCGCGCTGCGGCTGGACTTCCCGGAGCGGGTGACCGACGGCACGTCGCTGCGCAAGATGCTGGTTCGTCTCGCTGGCGAGGCGCGCATGAAGATGGACCAGAACGCAACAATTTGAACGCCGCGACCCATCGCTGCGACCCAAGACGGTAGGTCCTGAAGGCTCGCAGCGAGAGGGTTCATGACGCGTCGTCGTTTGGCATTGGCTGCGGGTCTGGCGCTCGCGATCAATGCGTCGTTTGCCGTGCCCGGTCTTGCCCAGAAGGGCGATCTGTCGGCGCAGAGCGCGCGCATCACTGCGCTGCGGAGCGCCGGCAAATATTCGGAGGCGCTGCCGCTGGCGCAGGCCATGGTGGCCGCGCTCGAGAAGACCAGCAACAACCGCGATCTCGCCGCCGCGCTCAATAATCTCGCGCAGATCTACGCCGACCAGGGCCACGACGATCAGGCCGAGCCGCTCTACAAGCGCGCCATCGCGCTGATGGAGAAGGGGACCGGTCAGGGCAGCGTCGAGATCGCGCCGCTCCTCAACAATCTTGCGGCGCTCTATCAGCGGCAGAGCCGCTTCGCCGAGGCCGAGCCGCTGTTCAAGCGCGCGCTTGCCGTTCGCGAGCAGGCGCTGTCGCGCGAGCATCCCGACGTCGGCCAGTCCCTCAACAATCTCGCCACGCATTATGTGAAGCAGGAGCATTTTGCTGACGCCGAGCCGCTGTTCCAGCGTGCGCTCGCGATCTATCAGAAGGCCGCCGGGCCCGAGCATCCCGCGGTCGCCACCGTCCTGAACAACATCGGTCAGGTCGATCGCGACCTCAATCGCGATGTGGATGCCGAGGCGCCGATCAAGCGCTCGCTCGCCATCCGTGAAAAGGTGCTGGGACCGGATCATCCCGACGTGGCGCGTTCGCTGAACAATCTCGCCGGGCTCTACGAGCACCAGCAGCGCTATGCCGAGGCCGAGCCGCTCTATCGCCGCGCCGTGTCGATCCGTGAGCGTGCACTCGGGCCGGATCATCCCGATGTCGTGACCTCGACCAGCAATCTCGCATATTTCCTTCAGGTGTCGGGCCGGACCGCCGACGCTTTGCCGTTCGCGCAGAAGACGCTTGCCGGCAATCGCGCGCAGCTGCGTGTCGTGCTGCCGGTTCTGTTCGCTGCGCGGCAGCGGGCACTCCTGGCGAGCGACAAGGCGCTCGATGACGCGCTCGGCGCGATTCAGCGCGGCACGCAATCTTCCGCCGCCTCCGCCGTGAACAAGCTCGCCGTGCGACTGGCCGCCGGCAGCGACCGGCTCGCCGAGCTGGTGCGCCGGGATCAGGATCTCGCGGCCGAGGCCGAGGCGCGCGACAAGGCGATCATCGCCGCGGTGTCGAAGCAATCGGCCCAACGAGACGCCGCAGCCGAGCAGCGCAGCCGCGCGCGGATCGCAACGATTGCGAACGAGCGTGCGGGCTTGCAGAAAACGCTCACGCTCGAATTTCCCGACTACGCCTCGCTCTCCAACCCGCTGCCGCTGGCGGTGAAGGATATCCAGCCGCTGCTGTCGGCCGACGAGGCGATGGTGATCTATTCCGTCGTCGACAAGCAGAGCTATGTCATCGCGATCACGCGCGAGAGCGCCGAGTGGAAGGAGATTTCGCTCGGCGCGGACGCGATGGCGCGGAAGGTGGCGGCCTTTCGCAGGGGGCTGGATGTCGGCAAGGCGCGCGATGCCTCCGGCAAATCGGGATTGTTCGATCTTGCGCTTGCGAACGAGCTCTATGTCGCGCTGCTCGGCCCGGTCGAGGCGTTGACGAAAGACAAGCGCAACCTTTTGGTCGTGCCATCGGCGGCGCTGACCGCATTGCCGTTTCATCTCCTGGTGACGGAGACGCCGCAGGCTGCGATCCCGGACAAGCTCGAAGGTTATCGCGATGCCGCCTGGCTGCTCCGGCGTCAGGCCGTTTCGGTGCTGCCGTCGGTGATCAGCCTGAAATCGCTGCGGGCCTTCGCTCGCAGGGATCAAGGCGCAAAACCCATGACCGGCTTCGGCGATCCCGTCTTCAATCCCGCAGCCGAAGGACCCGCCGACCATCGCGCTGCAAGCGGCAAGGTCGCCGCGCGCAGCATCGCGACGATTGCCTATACCGATTTCTGGCGCGGCGCCGGCGTCGATCGCGCGCGGCTGGCGCAGGCGCTGCCGCAACTGCCCGACACCGCCGACGAGCTGAACGCGGTGGCGAGGGACGTCGGCGCCACTGATGCCGACATCCATCTCGGACGCGATGCCAGCGAAACGACGCTCAAGCGTGCAGCGCTTGCTCAATACGGCATCATCTATTTCGCCACCCACGGCCTCGTCGCTGGCGACGTCAAGGGATTGGGCGAGCCCTCGCTTGCACTCTCCATTCCCGATCAGCCGTCGGAATTCGACGACGGTCTTCTGACCGCGAGCGAGGTGGCTCAGCTCAAGCTCAATGCCGATTGGGTGGTGCTGTCCGCCTGCAACACCATCGCCGGCGACAAGCCGGGCGCCGAGGCGCTGTCGGGATTGGCGCGCTCATTCTTCTACGCAGGTGCCCGCGCGCTCCTGGTCTCGCATTGGGCCGTGGATTCGGAAGCTGCCACCCGCCTGACCATTTCGACGTTCGCGCTGCTCAAGAACGAACCGAAGATCGGTCGTGCCGAAGCCTTGCGCCGCGCGATGTTAACGTTTGTCGATGACACCTCGTCGCCGCGCAACGCCTACCCTGCGATGTGGGGGCCGTTCGCACTGATTGGCGAAGGTGAGGTAAGATAAGAAGGCGCCGCAGGGATTGTGCGTCGCAATAACCGGAAGTAACGCGCAAACACGCATTTGGTTGCGCGATCATTCGCGATTTCTTGATGCATCTGCTCAGAGCTGACATGCGCGACGTTTGGCGCGGTCCTTGAATAAACCAAATCCTGCGGGATCGGCTTGGCAACGCCAGCGTTCATGATTATTAGGTCGTTCAGCCGAGGCCGAATGGCCCATTCATCACGGTGACCGCGATGGCGCCCAACCATGGTCGCGCTGAGTGTCGCGGGTTCTAGGAGGATTTTTTCGTGCAAGAGACGGGCGTGCGCAACGGTGCCTTCGGCGCCGACAAATTCGGCTTAAAGAATCTCAAGCAGGTTCACTGGAACCTCGGTGCGCCGCAACTCTATCAATACTCGCTCGCTGCGGGCGAGGCGATGCTGTCCGCTGACGGCGCACTCTGCGCCGACACCGGCGAGTTCACAGGGCGCAGCCCGAAAGACAAGTTCACGGTGCGTGACGCCTCCACCGACAAGAAGATGTGGTGGGCCGGCAACCAGTCCATCACCGCAGAGCAGTTCGAGACGCTCTATCAGGACTTCCTCAAGCACGCCGAAGGCAAGAAGCTGTTCGCGCAGGACCTCTACGGCGGCGCCGATCCGGCCTACCGGATCAAGACGCGCGTCTTCACCGAACTCGCCTGGCACTCGCTGTTCATCCGCACGCTCTTGATCCGCCCCGAGGCGATCGAGCTGTCGACCTTCGTGCCGGACCTCACCATCATTGACATGCCGAGCTTCCGCGCCGACCCTAAACGTCATGGCTGCCGCTCGGAGAACGTCGTCGCGATCGATTTCGCCCGCAAGATCGTCCTGATCGGCGGGTCTTATTATGCCGGCGAGATGAAGAAGTCGGTCTTCACCACGCTGAACTATTATCTGCCCGAGCGCGGCGTGATGCCGATGCATTGCTCGGCCAATGTCGGCGCCAAGGGCGACGCGGCGATCTTCTTCGGGCTATCAGGCACCGGCAAGACCACGCTGTCGGCCGATCCCAACCGCACGCTGATCGGCGACGACGAGCACGGCTGGGGCCCGAACGGCGTCTTCAATTTCGAGGGCGGCTGCTATGCCAAGTGCATCAAGCTGTCGCAGGAAGCCGAGCCCGAGATCTACGCGGCTTCGACGCGCTTCGGCGCGGTGCTCGAGAATTGCGTGCTCGACGAGGACACCCGCGTGGTGGATTTCGACGACGGCTCCAAGACCGAGAACACGCGCTCTGCGTATCCGCTCGACTTCATCCCGAACGCCTCGCGCACCGGCCGCGCGCCGCAGCCGAAGAACGTGGTGATGCTCGCCGCCGACGCCTTCGGCGTGCTGCCGCCAATCGCCAAGCTCACGCCGGCGCAGGCGATGTATCACTTCCTGTCCGGCTACACCGCCAAGGTCGCCGGCACCGAGCGCGGTCTCGGCAACGAGCCGCAACCGGAATTCTCGACCTGCTTCGGCTCGCCCTTCCTGCCGCTCGACCCCAGCGTCTACGGCAACATGCTGCGCGACCTCATTGCCCAGCACAATGTCGATTGCTGGCTGGTCAACACCGGATGGACCGGCGGCAAGTATGGTGTCGGCTCGCGCATGCCGATCAAGGTGACGCGCGCGCTGCTCACCGCCGCGCTCGACGGCTCGCTTCGCAACGTCGAATTCCGCACCGACAAATATTTCGGCTTCGCGGTCCCGACCGCGCTGCCGGGCGTGCCGGCCGAGATCCTCAACCCGGTCAACACCTGGAAGGACAAGGACGAGTTCGACAAGACCGCCCGCGCCCTGGTCGGCATGTTCCAGAAGAACTTCGCCAAGTTCGAAGCCCAGGTCGACGCCGAGGTGCGCGCGGCGGCCCCGGACGTGAAGCTCGCGGCGGAGTAATTTCCCGCACTGTCTTGAATGCAAAAGGGCGGCCGCGAGGCCGCCCTTTTTGTTTCACCTTCTCCCGCAAGGGGAGAGGGGAAGAAAAAGCTCACGCCTTGAAATACGCGATCTGCGTCGTGGTCGCGAGCAGCCGTCCGTTCGGCGACCACAGCTCGGCGTGCTGGTCGCCATAGCTCTTGTGGAAGATCTTTGCGTCTGCCGTCGCGAGCACGCGCGTGATGTCTTCCGCTGCGAGCTCCTCGCTGTCGGTGTGGAAATACGTCGTCAGCGACACCGTGCCGAACGGCACCAGCGCGCGCCTGGCATGGAAGACGCGGCCGAAGAAGGCGTCCGACATCGACATCAGCGACAGCATGTCGAGCTTGCGCGGCGTGCGGTCGCTGATCCAGAGCTTCGAATAGGTGCTGGCGGGCTCGGCCTGCGGCGGGCCGATCCGCATCTCGCCCTCGACGAAGCGGAATTCATACTGGTTGGCCCAGGACGCCGCGATCTTCGGGAACGGCAGCGTCTGTTCGAACGGCTTGGTCTCAGGATATTGCGCCACCCGGTGCTCCCAAGACGGCCGGCGCTCGGCGAACACGGCGGTGGCGAGCGTCGCGACCTCGCCGCCGCCTTGGCTGAGTTCGACGCTCCAGTGCTGGCTGGAGCGGTTGGCCTTCACCAGCCGCACATCGAGATCGAACGGCCCCTTCGCGATCGGCGCGCAGTAACTGACGGTCAGCGCCAGCGGATCGCCGGCGCGTTCCGGATGGTCGATCAGCGCACGCAAAATGGTCGCGGCGGTGGCGCCGCCGAACGGGCCGACAAAGGCCCAGTAATCGTCGCTGGTGTGCCCCTGCCAGCTGCTGTCGCCGGCGGTGACGCGCGTGGCGTCGTCAAAGGGATGCGGGAGCTTGGCGTGCATTGTTGGTCCTCGATGCCGACCCACCCGTCATTGCGAGCGCAGCGAAGCAATCCAGAATCTTTCCGCGGGGCAGTCTGGATTGCTTCGCTGCGCTCGCATGACGGCGTTGGAGGTCACGGCGTCCATTCCGCCGAGACCGCTTTGGGGATGATGGAAATCATATCATCATCCGCCCTGCGAGATGCAATAACCGCGCAGGTAACGCCGCTTCCACGCCGCGGAAAATCAGCCTGCGACGTCGCGCAAATTCGGAAGCTGCGGCGTGGTCGGATTGACCGGCACGTTCCAGATTTCCTCGGCATATTCGCGGATGGTGCGGTCCGAGGAGAACCAGGCCATGCGCGCGACGTTGAGGATGGAGGCGCGGGTCCAGGCCGGCGAGACCAGCCAGCGCGCATCGACCGCGCGTTGTGTCTCGTAATAGGAATCGAAATCGGCGCTGACCATGTAATGGTCGAGATAGCGTAGCGCGTGCGCGATGGATTCGAAGCGGCCGGGATCGCCGGGCGAGAACTCGCCGGCGCCGATCGCATTGATGGCGCGCTGCAGCTTCGGCGAATTGCGGATCACGTCGGAGGCGTCCAGCCCCTGCTTGCGCCGGATCATGACGTCGCCAGCCTCCATGCCGAAGATCGCGATGTTCTCGGCCCCGACATGGTCGCGGATCTCGATATTGGCGCCGTCGAGCGTGCCGATGGTGATGGCGCCGTTGAGCGCCAGCTTCATGTTGCCGGTGCCGGAGGCTTCCATGCCCGCCGTCGAGATCTGCTCGGAGAGGTCGGCCGCGGGAATGATCACCTCGGCCAGGCTGACATTGTAGTCAGGCAGGAACACGACCTTGAGCTTGCCGCCGATCGCGGGATCGTTGTTGACGGCTTCCGCGACGTCGTTGATCAGCTTGATGATCAGCTTGGCGTATTTGTAGCTCGCGGCGGCCTTGCCGGCGAAGATCTTCACCCGCGGCACCCAATTGCCGTTGGGGTCGTCCTTGATCGACTGGTACAGCGCGACCGTCTCGATGACGTTGAGGAGCTGGCGCTTGTATTCGTGGATGCGCTTGATCTGCACGTCGAACAGCGCGGTCGGGTCGACCTTGATGCCGAGCCGCTCGCCGATCAGCCGCGCCAGCGCGGACTTGTTGTGGAGCTTGACGCTGCGGAATTTCTTCTGGAATTCGACGTCGCTGGCGCGGGCCTCGATCAGGCTGAGTTGGGTCGGATCGTCGAGCACGGCCTCGCCGCAGGTCTCGCGCAACAGATCGGTCAGCTTCGGGTTCGCCAGCATCAGCCAGCGGCGGAAGGTGATGCCGTTGGTCTTGTTGGTGATGCGGCCGGGATAGAGGTGGTTGAGGTCGTGGAACACGGTCTCGCGCATCAGGTCCGAATGCATCCCCGAGACGCCATTGATGCGGTGCGAGCCGACGAAGGCGAGCTGGCCCATGCGCACGCGGCGTCCGCTCTTCTCGTCGATCAGCGAGACCGAGGCACGGAAGTCGATGTCGCCGGGGCAGCGCGCCTCGGCGAGCGCCAGATGCTGCACGTTGATGCGGTAGATGATCTCCAGGTGCCGCGGCAACAGTCGCTCGAACAGCTCGACCGGCCAGGTCTCCAGCGCCTCGGGCAGCAGCGTGTGGTTGGTGTAGGAGAGCGTGGCGACGGTGATCTTCCAGGCCTCGTCCCAGCGGAAATTGTGGAGGTCGACGAGGATGCGCATCAGCTCGGTGACGGCGAGGCTCGGATGGGTGTCGTTTAGCTGCACCGCGACCTTGGACGACAGGCTGCGGAGCTGGCCGTCGGAGGCGAGATGCCTCTTCACCAGATCCTGAAGCGAGGCCGAAACGAAGAAATATTCCTGGCGCAGCCGCAGCTCGCGACCGGCGGGGCTCTCGTCGTTCGGATAGAGGAATTTGCAGATCGCCTCGGCGCGCGACTGCTCGGCGCTGGCGCTGACATAGTCGCCCTTGTTGAAGGCGTCGAGCTTCAACGGATCGGGTGAGCGCGCCGACCACAGGCGGAGCGCGTTGACGTGCTGGCCGCGCCAGCCGACGATCGGCGTGTCATAGGCGATCGCCTGCACGGTCTCGGCCGGATGCCAGATCGCGCGGTCGCGCCCCTTGTCGTCGATATGCTCGACGCCGCCGCCGAAACTGATGTCGTAGATCACCTCGGGGCGCTGCAATTCCCAGGGGTTGCCGAAGCTCAGCCATTCGTCGGGATATTCCTGCTGCCAGCCCTGATTGATGATCTGGCGGAACAGGCCGTAATCGTAGCGGATGCCGTAGCCGATCGCGGGGATCGACAGCGTCGCCATGCTCTCCATGAAGCAGGCGGCAAGCCGCCCCAGGCCGCCATTGCCGAGCGCGGCGTCCGGCTCGCATTTGCGCAGCTCCGGCAGCGAGACGCCGAGATCGCCGAGCGCGACCTCGAAGATCTTCAGGAGGCCCATATTGTTGAGCGCGTCGCTGAAGAGGCGGCCGATCAGGAATTCGAGCGAGAGATAATAGACGCGCTTGCGTCCTGCGTCGTAGCTGTGTTTCTCCGCGGTGAGCCACCGATGCACGATGCGGTCGCGCAGCGCGAGCGCCGCGGCCTGATACCAGTCGTGCCTGGTTGCCATGGCGGCATCCTTGCCGATGGCAAGCCGCAGCTTCGCCAGGATCGCGCCCTTGATCTCAGCCAGCGCGAGCTCGTCGATGGGCTGCGTGGGGGCGGGAAAACTGGGCTGGAACGATTGATCTTGCAAAGCCGTCACTTCCTGGTCGAAAGAACACTACTCACACTACGCGTCCTGCCCTTGCACCGGAATCGTCACCGGCGCGACCGTGCACTGCGCTGGCGTCAATTTATGCAAGGAATGGGCCGCTTTGGGAACCCGGACGAGCACGGAGAAACCGGGATTCGGTGCTAGATTGCGGGTCAATTCAGCCATCAGTGTGGAGGAATATTCCCATGAGACTGCTGATCGAAATCGCCGCGGCGGCCTTGCTCGTCGTCTGCATCAGCGCCTCCAGTGCCGCGTTTGCCGCCGGCAAGCCCGGTCGCAGCGCCGATGGTCTGAGCTGCGGCTTCACGGTCCCGCAGAATGCGTCGCCCGCGGCCCGCTGCGCCGCCATCAAGCGCCAATGCGGCGGCAAGTTTTATGCGAATGCCTGCGGCGACAGGCTGATGTCCGCGGCGAATTGAGCAGCGGGCGGCAATCGCACGGCTCAAGCCGCCTTCAAGCCGCTTTGGCCTGAACCGCATCGCAAAATTCGGCGAGACGATCCGCAAGCCGTAGCGTTGCCGGGCTCGCATCCGGCGAAGCCATCAGCGCGACCTCGGTCCTGTTGATCGGCTCAAAACCTTCCTTCGCCGTCAGCACGTGATGGTCGGACTGGATCGACATCTCCGACAGGATGCTCAAGCCCATGCCGGCCGCGACCGCGGCCTGGATGCCGGAAAGGCTCGATGACGTATAGGCGGTGTGCCAGGCGCGGCCCGCGCTTTCCAGTGCGTGGATGGCGCCGGCGCGATAGATGCAGCCGAGCGGGAAGCCGATCAGCGGCACCGACGACACGCTGATATCGACCGGATGGCTTTTGCTGGTGACCCAGTGCACCCGCTCCGGCCACACCGCGATCGCATCCTTCGCGGCGGCCTCGCGCTTGTAGAGCGCAAGGTCGAGCTCGCCGCGTTCGAGATCTCGCGCCAGGTGCTTGCTCTGGTCAGCGCGCACGTCGAGCCGCAGGCCTGGATGCGAGCGCGAGAACGCGCCCAACAGCTTGGTCAGCCGGTACGCCGCGAAATCCTCGGGGATGCCGAGCCGGATCGCGCCTTCGCCATCAGGCTGGCGCAGCACGTCGCGCGCCTCCTCGGCCAGCGAGAGCAGCCGCCGCGCATAAGAGAGCAGCCGCTCGCCGGCCTCGGTCGGGCGCACGTTCTTGCCGTCGCGATGCAGCAGCACCTGGCCGACGTCCTCCTCCAGCCGCTTGATCTGCTGGCTCACGGTCGACTGCGTGCGGTGGACGCGCTCGCCGGCGCGGGTGAAACCGCCGGCCTCGACCACCGAGACGAAGCTGCGCAGCAGGTCGAGATCCAGCATGGGCGTCTCCATTCGAGAAACAACTGGCAGTGAGTTAATCATTTAATTTCCAAATGACAAGCGGCCTCCCTAGATCGAGGGCCAGAAGAAAAACATCCGAGAATGCCCTCATGTCGCTCGCCCCCTCGATTTCGGTTCCTGGCCGCCGCTTCAACACGCTGCCGCTCGCTATCGGTCTGTTCTGCCTGCTCTGGAGCTACGCCTTCGTCGCCGGCAAGATCGGCGTCACCCATTGTCCGCCGCTGATCCTGCTCGCCGCGCGCTTCTCGCTCGCCGGCATTTTGATCCTGGGCGCCACGCTGATCCGCGGCGAGGCCTGGTCGCTATCCTGGCGCGATGCCGCGATCTTCGCCGTGCTCGGCATCGCCAACAACGCGCTCTATCTCGGCCTCGGCTACACCGGCCTGCAATCCGTCTCCGCCGGCCTCGGCGGCTTGATCGTGTCGGCCAATCCGGTATTCACCGCCGCGCTCGCCGCGCTGCTGCTCGGCGAAGGCATGACCTGGCGCAAGGCAACCGGCCTCCTGCTCGGCATCGCCGGTGTGACGCTGATCGTCTGGCACCGCCTGTCGGTCGGCACCGATTCCCTGCACGGCATCGTGTTCACGCTGGCCTCTCTGGCCTCGCTCGTCGCCGGCACAATCCTGTTCAAGCTGCTCGCGCCGAAGGGCTCCTTGTGGATCGGCAACGGCGTGCAGAACCTCGCTGCCGGCCTCGTGCTGACGCCGGTCGCGCTCACCTTCGCCGACATCCACGCGATCGATGTCACGCCGGGCCTGATCGGCGCCTTTGCGTTCCTCGTGCTGGGCGGCTCGATCCTGGCCTACTGGCTCTGGTTCCATCTCCTGAAAGTGTGCGGCGCGACCGCCGCCAGCGCCTATCATTTCCTGATGCCGCCGCTCGGCATGCTGTTCGCGTATCTCGTCCTCGGCGAGCATGTCGAGGCCCGCGACCTCCTCGGCATCATCCCGGTCGCGCTCGGCATTTATTTGGTGACGCGCCCCGCAAAGCCCGTCTCGTAGCAGGAGTTCATCATGCCCATTTCCATCACCCTGATCGGCGGCCCCACTGCGCTGATCGAAATCGACGGCTTTCGCCTGCTCACCGATCCGACCTTCGATGCGCCGGGCGCCTACCAGCTGCCGCATGTGAAGCTGGAAAAGATCATCGGCCCCGCCGTGAGGCCCGATGCGATCGGCCCGGTCGATGCCGTGCTGCTCAGCCACGACCAGCATTCGGACAATCTCGACAATTCGGGGCGCGAATTTCTGACGCATGCCAAACGCGTGCTGACCACCGAAGCCGGTGCCAAACGTCTCGGCGGTCATGCCGAGGGTCTTGCGCCCTGGGCCACCGCCCACGTCAGGGATCGCGACGGCAACATGCTGACCATCACCGCAACGCCGGCGCGTCATGGCCCGGCCGGCATCGAGCCGCTGTCGGGCGACGTCATCGGCTTTGTGGTGTCCTCAAACCGGAAGGACACCAGCGCGGTCTATATCACCGGCGATACCACCTGGTTCGACGGCGTCGCCGAAGTTGCGCGCCGCTTCAAATGCGGCGTGGTGCTGCCCTTCGCCGGCGCCGCGCAAACGCGCGGCCCGTTCCATCTCACGATGGATACCAACGACACCATCGAGACCGCGCGCGCCTTCCCCGATGCGATGATCGTGCCCGTGCATACCGAAGGCTGGGCGCATTTCCGCCAGAGCAGCGAGGATCTGCGCAAGACGTTCGACGTGCTGGGTTTCGGAACGCGGCTGCGGCTGCTGGAGCCGGGCGTGCCGACGGTGATCGAGGCGCCGTGAGCCCGCGTACACCCCTCTCTCCGTCATGCCCGGGCTTGTCCCGGGCATCCACGTTCTTAAGTGCGGCGACAAAGACGTGGATGGCCGGGTCAAGCCCGGCCATGACGGCGAGTATGTGGTTCGCATCCCGGAATGACAGCACCTAATCCTTCCGAAATACGATCGACGCCATCCAGCCTGTCATCAGCGCCATTGCCGCGGTGACGAGGCCGTAGATCAGCCCGTTCTGCCGGGCGGTGGTGGCGACGAACTGCTCGAAGCCGACCTTCACGATCTCGAACGCGGTCTCGGTCTTGCCGATGAACGCGCCGTTCGCAAACAGCTTGATCTCCACCTCGTAGGTGCCGATCGGCACCTCCGCCGGCAATGGAATGCCGGTGCGGAACAGGGTCGGCGTCAGGAACGTCACGGCGCTCGGATCCTCGCGATAGAGCCCGCGCTGGGTGCGCAGGCGGATGAAGGCCGAGCGGAACGCATCGTTCGGCACCACGTCGGCATAATCGCCGCCGACCCGCTGCATCAGCAGCACGTTGTTGAGTCCGATCTGCTGCCGTCGCGCGATCTCGGGCGAGGTGATGGCGTCGAAGGGGCGGTTGGCAAACAGCGCCAGATAGCTCGGCACCTGCAGGAACTGCCGGTAATCGGTGTTGATCCAGATCCCGAAGGTGCGCTCCTTGCGCCGCGTCACCATGTCGGCGCGCGGGCCCATCACGGTGACCACGAGATCGTAGGCCGTGCGATCAGCGGGCGTCGTGGCATCCTTCTCGACCGAGCCGAACAGCACCAGCTCCTCGCCGGAATAGTTCGGTGTCACCGTGACGCGGTGGTTGGAGACCGAGACGATCAGCCGCTCGGCGCGCGCGACTGAACCGAGCAGCAGGACGAGCAGGAGTGCGAGAGCTGCACGCATCATCAGCTCGCTCCCAGCTCACGGATGGTGAAGAGATCCTCGGGCCGGATCACCAGCTCGATCGCGAAGCGCACGCCGACCGAGAGGATCAGAAGTCCGAGCAGCAGCCGCAGTTGCTCGCCGCGGATCTTCTGCCCGGCACGGACGCCGAACTGCGCGCCGGTGACGCCGCCGACCATCAGGATCAGCGCCAGCACGGCGTCGACGAGGTGGTTGGTCACCGCATGCAGCATGGTCGCGAACAGCATCGTGACGAGGGTCAGGACCATCGAGGTCCCGATCACCGTCGAGGTCGGCACCCTCAGCAGATAGATCATGATCGGCACCAGGATGAAGCCGCCGCCGATTCCCATGATGGCGCCGATGAAGCCGATCATGATGCCGACGATCACCACGGGGATGACCGAGAGATAGATCTTGGAGCGCTTGAACCGCATCTTCAGCGGCAGGCCGTGGATCCAATTGTGGGTGCGTCGCGGCGGCAGCGCGCCGCGCCGTGTTCGCATCAGGGCGCGCAGGCCTTCGGAGAACATCAGGCTGCCGACGGTGCCGAGCAGCACCACGTAAGAGAGCGCGATCATCAGATCGAGCTGGCCGAGCGCGCGAAGCTGCGTGAAGGTCCACACGCCGAGCGCTGTCCCGGTCACGCCGCCGCAGAGCAGAACGCTCGCCAGTGCCGGATCGATCGCCCGCCGCCGCCAATAAGACAGCGCGCCGGAAAAGGAGGAGGCCGCGATGTGGCTCGTGACGGAGGCGACTGCGACCGCCGGCGTGATGCCGATGAAGATCAGCAGCGGCGTCATCAGGAAGCCGCCGCCGATCCCGAACATGCCCGAGACGAAGCCGACCGCAGCGCCCATGGCGAGCACCAGGAAGACGTTGACCGGAAGATCGGCGATCGGAAGATAGAGTTGCATTGAACCACGCGCCGGCGAGACGGATCGACTATCGCGGAAGGCCCGCGGGAAGATCGGAACGATTGTCGCGCCCCTCAATAGCGGAATTTGCTGGCGGGAGGGACCGGCAATTTCGGGCGTGGTGAATGGGTAGGACGAGACCGTGATGAGATCGGCAATCGTCGCCACGATGAGGTGTGCTCCCTCCCCCGCTTGCGGGGGAGGGTCGGGGAGAGGGTGTCTCCTCTAGCGAGAACCCCCAAGAGGCGAGAGCCCTCACCCGCGTCGCTCCGCTCCGCGACCTCTCCCGCAGGCGGGAGAGGTGCACCGAGCGCGCGGCGCGTTTTGTCTGCCTAAAGCTATTCGCCTTCAGTGCGCCGCCGAGGCCGAGCGCTTGGTCGCCACCGCCTTCGGCGCCGGCTTTGCATTCGCCTGCGGCGCGCTGTCCCAGCCGCCGTTCGGGGCCGGAACGTTGACTGCATCATCCGGCTGCGGCTCGGCGCTGAAGGTCTGGATCGCGAGCTTGGCGGCGGCGAGCGATTGCGGGTCGAGACGTTTTGCGACGTCGTCGCGCTTGCCGGACGCATCCGCATCGCCCTGAGCGGCTGCCAGGCTGAACCATTTGTAGGACTCGGCGAGGTTTTGCTCGACGCCGATGCCGCGGGCATAGAGGATGCCGAGGTTGAACTGGCTGTCGGCGACGCCGCGGTCGGCGGCCTTGCGGAACCACTGCGCCGCGCTCTTGTAGTTGGCGCCGCGTCCGCCGCCATCGGCATCGAGCACCGCGAGATTGTGCATCGCCTTGGCGTTGCCGCGCTCGGCGGCCTGAGTGTAGTAGCGGCGGGCGATGTCGGCGTCCTTCTTCACCCCCAAGCCCTTTTCGTAGAGCGTGCCGAGGCGGAAGGTCGCGGGCACGACGCCGGCCTGCGCCGCGCGGTCGTACCATTTGGCGGCTTCGTCGTAATTCGTCGCAACGCCCTTGCCCTCGGCAAAGCGCAGGCCGATCTCGTAGGCCGCGGTCGCATCGCCCTTCATCGCGGCGGTGCGCAGGCCCGGGCCGCCGATGCCGTCAGGCAGCTTTTCGCTCGGTGGCACCTGGATATGACTGAGCTTGGCGCGGCTCGTGCCAGACAGCGCACCGGTGACGTCGCTGTTGGTCGCAGGTGCGGGCGGTGTCGTGGCTGGCGCCGTCGGAATTTCAACGGAGGCCGAGTTGGCGGCGGGAGCCGGCGCGGAATTGTTCTGGGATTGCCGTCCAATCGGCGTCGGCGAGGTCATCGATGGCGTGACCTGCTCGGGCGTGGCGGGCTTGTTCTCGATCACCGGCGGCGGGGCCTGCGGCGCGGGCTGGCTGGATGTATTCTCCATGGCCTGCGGCGCCGGCGGCGCGCTGCTGCCTTCGAGCAGATTCATCGCCATCTTGAAGGTGCCGAGCACGATCACGACCACGCTCGCGCCGACCAGCAGCGAGCGGATCTTCGAGGTGATGGTCGAACCGCCGTCCTTGCCCTTGTCCTTGGCGCGATCGGGGCCAGCCTTCGCTCCACCCTTGGCACCGCGAGCCGGCTTTTCCGGCTGCGCGGCGGCGGCCTGGGCGGCGCGGCGGGCGGCCGCGATGAAGCTCGACGACGAGACCGACTCCTTCGCAGCAGCGGGGATGCCGCTGATCGCGCTCTCGGAGGCGGCGATGCGTTCCGACGGCGATGCGACGCGTCCGCCAGGCCGTGTGCCCGGCTCGAGCGGATGATCCGGCGGCAATTCCGGGGCGAGCGCGGCGCGCGCTGGCGCCGTGTGCGGCTCCAGGATCTCGCTGATCGCGCGCGGCGGCAAGGGTGGTGCGACTTGCGACGCCATCGGCGCCGGCACCGGCGGCGGCGCGGCGGGGGCAGCGGCATGGAATTCACGCGGCGCGGCGGCGAAGGCGGCTTGTGCCTGCTGCTGCGCGGCGGGATTCGGAAGCTCGGGCTTGGGATCGTATTTCGGCTGCTGTGCCTGCGGCCGTGGCTCACGCGCGACAGGCGCGGGCTCCATGGAAGCAGCAATGGGAGCGGCCATCGGCATCGGCATCGGCTGCGGCGCAGGGGCCGGCGGCGCGGTCCGCACCGCGCGCAGATCGCCCTCGATCATGGAGAGGCGATCGACGACATGGCCGAGCGCGCTATGGACGGCGTCGAGCGAGTCCTGGGTGCTGCGGTTGGTCTCGGCCTGGCTGAAGCGGATGTCGGAAAGCTCTCGCTTGACGAGATCGACCACGCCGGAATCGGCCGGCGGCGCAGAGCTGCGGCTCTCCGCCAACGCGGAGTAAGTCGCCTGCTGCCGCTCCAAGTGCCTGAGAATGTCGTGCAGCCCGTCCTCGACGCGGCTTAGATTGCCGTTGCGCGGGTCGGAGGCGGCTTCGATCCGCTCCAGCAAATACGAGACACGCTGTTCGAGATGCGCGAAGGTCGAGGCCGAATCGTTGCCGACCTGCATGCGGTCGAAACGGTCCGACAGCGCGCGGATCGCGGTTTCGAGATGCTCGGTGCTTTCGGATGGCTGGGGCCGCTCGCGGGTTTCCAGCGCCGCGGTGAGCGCCGCAATGCGCTGCTCCAGTACCGCAAAGCTGTCGCCCTGGCCGGAGGGGCGGGTGACCTGGTCGACCTTGGACGACAGCAGTTGCACGTCTTCGGACAGGCGTGCCAGCGCTTCGTTGGACGCGACGTTGGAGACGATGCCGCGCAGCGCCGAGATCGCGCCTTCGAGCTGTCGCACCGTCGAGGGATCGTCATTGGCGCGCAGGATCAGATCGAGCTTGGCGCCAAGATTGCGGATCGCCTCGTCATAGCCGGTGAGCTGCTCGGCCGGCGTCAGCGTGCGCAGCACCTGCTTGATGTCGGACAGCGCGTGCTCGATGCCCGAGAGGACCTGGCCGTCGGTGCCGTTGGAACGGGTCTCGTCGATCCGGCGATGCAGCGAGCGGATCTCGTTCTCGATCGATTCGATCGCGCGCCGCGGCATCGCCTCGGTGATGGCGTGGCGGATTTCGGCGAGTTCGCTGCGGAAGGCGTTGATCGCCTGCTCGGTGTTGTCAGGGCGCTGCAGCGACTCGATCTGGCTCGTGATCTTGAGCAGATGGCGCTCGAGCGACGAGAAATCCGGCCCCGCTTGCGGTGGCGGTGGAGCATAGGCAGGCGCGGGCGGCGCCGCCATTGGTGCCATGGGGGGCGCGAAGGCAGCTGCATCGGGCGCAATGGAGGGCGCGGCACGCGGTGGCATCTGCCGCGGCGTGAAGCCGTCCAGTTCGCTCTGCCGCGCGGTGATTTCGGCGACGGCGACGTCGAACGATGCGGGGCTCAGGGGAGGGGAGTTGCGATAGACCTGCGCTGCCGCACGCTCGACCGCATCGGCCTGGCGCTGGCGCGTGTCGGCCGGCGCGGGGCGCTGAGCCGGGGGCTGCTGCGGTTGCGGCTGCTGTGGCTTGGAGATTTGCGACAGCCGCGCGTCGAGCCGCGAGATCGCATCGTTGAGCTGGCGCGCGACGCCCTGCTCGCGCGAGACGTCTGGTCGTGAAGACTCCTGGCGCGATGGGTCCTGTCTTGAAGAGTCCTGGCGCTGCGCGGGCTTTGAAATCCGTTCGATCTGCTGGGTGATCGCGTCGAGCCGCTGGTGGATGTCGGCGACTTCGCGGCTTTCCTGACTCGGTGCTTGACTCGGAACGTGCGGGGCTTGCGGACGCTGGTCGTAAGATTCGCGAAAGTTTGGCGGGGCAGTTTCGCCGAGCGTGGAGTTCAGCCAATCGTTGAGTGACATGCCGGCGCGGCGCGCAGCAGCTTCGGCCCGCTCCCGGACGGATGGGTCGATGCCGTCAACACTCCACGATACGCGCGAATTCATGACTCTGTCCGGTTCCGACTCCGGCGCCCCACCCGGCGCCTCCAGCCTCCCCACGCGCGCCAGTTGCAAACACAACCGAATTTTGCGCGGGTCGTCTGCCTCGAAAACCGACTTTTGTCCGTTACGGTAAATAACGAGTTAAGGAACGCAGGCTGGGTGTCTTAAAGTTGGGCGGCGATGCCAGCCACGGAACCGGTGCGCTCCCTCCCCCGCTTGCGGGGGAGGGCTGGGGAGAGGGTGTCTCAACAACGAAGACTCAGAACCCTCACCCGCGCCTTCGGCGCGACCTCTCCCGCAAGCGGGAGAGGTGACGAACACCGCCAATGCCGCTCACCCCTTCCCCTCGCGCTTGGCGTCCTCGAGCGGCACCACGCTGGCCTTGCCGCTCATCGCTGAGAGCGCCTCCAATGTCTCCTCGCAGAAGTCGGCCACCATCTGCTCGTGCCGGGCCCCTAAGCGGAGCAGGAGCAGGTTGCCGAGGTCGAGCCTGCCTTCCGCCGTGCCGTCCGGAAAACGCTTCTTCAGGATGCGCTCGTAATTGGCGTGGCGGTCGCGGTGGTGCTCCAGGCGGGCCATCAGATCGGTGCGCAGCGGCTCGATGTCGATGCTGTCGAGGGCGTGGAGGCGGACCAGGAGGTCGTCCTTGGTCGAGGCGGGCGTGCTTGGCCGCGCGGCCCAGTGCCGCAGCGCTGTTCTACCCTCGGGCGTGAGCGTATAAACCAGCTTGTTGGGCTTGCCTGACTGCACGACCTCCCGGCCCTGGATGTGGCCGCGGTCGCGCAGCTTGGAGAGCTCGCGGTAGATCTGTTGGTGGTCGGCCTTCCAGAAGAAGCCGATCGAGGAATCGAATGTCTTGGCGAGCTCGTAGCCCGTCATCGGACGTTCCGTCAGGCATGCGAGGATTGCGTCGCCCAGCGCCATGGCCGGCCTCCTTCTTCGACCTTAACCAACCAGCTTGACTTTATGCGCATCGGCGCATATGCGTCAATGTGCATATGAGGCAGCTTGCGGGCCGGTACAGGCTCGACTGAAAAATCCAGCGAAATCAACCTCCTCGCTACTGTGCATGGGGTTGTTCTCGTACTTTTTGCCCTTGCCCTAGGGAGGCACCTGAGAATGACCGGCCTCGATTCCTGGTACGCCTACATGAAGTCCCATGACCGCACAGCGCTCTGGGACCTCCTGCACCCCGATGCCGTGTTCGAAAGCCCCGTCGTGCATTCGCCGCAGCGTGGCCGCGACATCACCTTCAAATACCTCTCCAGCGCCGAGAAGGTGCTAGGCGGCCCAGGTTTCACCTATGTCGGTGAATGGCGCAGCGACACCGGTGCGGTGCTCGAATTCAAGAATGTCATCGACGGCATCGAGATCAACGGCGTCGACATCATCAGTTTCGATGCCGAGGGACGCATCACCCATTTCAAGGTGATGGTGCGTCCGCTCAAGGCGATCAACATGCTGCACCGCCTGATGGCGGAGCAGCTTGCCGCTCAATCATGACCCTGCCCCGAGGTTGCCGAACCCGCTAAGCTCGCGGGCAAAGGCTGCGCCTCAGCAATCGCGCCACGTCACTTCAAGCCCCATGCCGGGAGACCACCATGCCGATCTACAAAGCCCCCGTCGAAGACGTGAACTTCCTGCTCAACGACGTCTTCCAGATCGACCGGTACGACAATCTCGCCGGCTTCTCCGATGCGTCGAGCGACGTGCGCGAAGCGATCCTCGGTGAAGCCGCCAAGCTCGCCGAAGAGGTGCTGCAGCCGCTCAACCGCGTCGGCGATCTCGAAGGCTGCAAGCGTGCCGATGACGGCAGCGTCACCACGCCGAAGGGTTTCAAGGACGCCTTCAAGCAGGTCGCCGAGGGCGGCTGGCTCGGTCTGTCGGCGCCGACCGAGTTCGGCGGGCAGGGCCTGCCGGTGACGCTGAGCCAGGCCGTCAACGAATTTCAGATCTCGGCCAACATGGCATTCTCGATGTATGGCGGCCTCACCATGGGCGCGACCGCGGCGCTGATCGTTCATGGCACGCCCGAGCAGAAGAAGACCTACGTGCCGAAGATGGTGGCGGGCGAATGGACCGGCACCATGAACCTGACCGAGCCGCATTGCGGCACCGATCTCGGCATGCTCCGCACCAAGGCGGTGCGCCAGGCCGACGGCAGCTTCAAGATCACGGGCACCAAGATCTTCATCTCGGCCGGTGAGCATGACTTGGCCGACAATATCATCCATCTCGTGCTCGCCCGCATCGAGGGTGCGCCCGCCGGCATCAAGGGCGTGTCGCTGTTCGTGGTGCCGAAATTCCTGGTCAATGCCGATGGTTCGGTCGGGCAGCGCAACGGTGTCGTCTGCGGCTCGATCGAGCACAAGATGGGCATCCACGGAAATTCGACCTGCGTGATGAACTACGACAGCGCCACCGGCTGGCTGATCGGCGAAGAGAACAAGGGCATGCAGGGCATGTTCGTGATGATGAACGAGGCCAGGCTCGGCGTCGCCGTGCAGGGCCTCGCGCAATCCGAGGTCGCCTATCAGAATGCGGTCGCCTATGCCCGCGACCGCATCCAGGGCCGCGCGCTCACCGGCGTGAAGGCGCCGGACAAGCCGGCCGACCCGATCATCGTGCATCCCGACGTGCGCCGCACGCTGCTCTCGATCCGGGCCTTCAACGAGGCCGCGCGCGCCTTCGTGATGTGGACCGCGCTGAAGAGCGACGTCGCTCATCGCTCCGAAGACCCGAAGGACCGCCAGGCCGCCGACGATCACATGGGCCTGATGACCCCGGTGCTGAAGGGCTTTCTTACCGATTACGGCTTCGCCAACGCGGTACAGGCGCAGCAGATGTATGGCGGCCACGGCTACATCGCCGAGCAGGGCATGGAGCAGTTCGTGCGCGATGCCCGTATTGCCATGATCTATGAAGGCGCCAACGGCATCCAGGCGCTCGACCTCGTCGGCCGCAAGCTGCCGCGCGACGGCGGCCGCGCCATCATGGCCTTCTTCGGCGAGGTCATGGCCTTCGCCAAGGAGAACGGCAGTGACGAGGCGCTGAAGCCCTTCATCACCCCGCTCTCGGCCTCGCTCGGCCATCTCCAGCAGGCGACGACCTGGCTGATGCAGAACGCGATGGCGAAGCCGGACAATGCCGGTGCTGCCGCAACCGATTACCTGCACCTCTTTGGCTTCGTCGCGCTCGGCTACATGTGGGCGAAGATGGCGAAGGTGACGAATGCCAAGATTGCCGAGAGCGGGGCGACGCCCTATCTCTCGACCAAGCTGGTCACCGGCCGTTTCTTCATGGAGCGGATGCTGCCGGAGACCGCCGCCAATCTCGCGCGCATCCAGGCCGGCTGCGCCACCATCATGGAATTGCCGGCGGACGCGTTCTGAGCCTGCTTCCGCTGCCTGCTCCCAATCGTATCGAACATCACATCAGGAGGGCGTCATGCCTGAGGCATTCATCTACGACCACGTTCGGACCCCCCGCGGCCGCGGCAAGGCGGACGGCGCGCTGCACGAGGTCACGGCGCTCGCGCTCGCGACCGTGCCGCTGAAGGCGCTGAAGGATCGCAACAACCTCCCTGAGGACTCCGTCGACGACGTCGTGCTCGGCGTGGTCGATCCGGTCGGCGAGGCCGGCTCCGACATCGCGCGCTTCGCCGCGCTGAAATCCGGTCTCGGCGAAGCCGTGCCCGGCGTGCAGATCAGCCGCTTCTGCGCCTCCGGACTAGATGCCGTGAACTTCGCCGCCGCGCAGGTGATGAGCGGCCAGCATGAGCTGGTGATCGGCGGCGGCGCCGAATCCATGAGCCGCGTCGGCATCGGCGCCTCCGGCGGTGCCTGGCCGATGGACCCCTCGATGGCGGTGCCGGCCTATTTCATGCCGCAGGGCGTGTCGGCCGATCTGATCGCGACCAAATACGGTTTCTCGCGCGACGACGTCGACGCCTATGCCGTGCAGAGCCAGCAGCGTGCGGCGAAGTCCTGGGAGGAAGGCCGCTTCGACAGGTCGATCGTGCCGGTGAAGGACATCAACGGCCTCACCATCCTCGCCAAGGACGAGCATATGCGTCCCTCGACGACGATGCAGTCGCTGGCGCAGCTGCAGCCCTCGTTCACGATGATGGCGCAGATGGGCGGTTTCGACGGTGTCGCGCTGCAGTCGCACCCCGAGATCGAGCGGGTCAACTACGTGCACCATGCCGGCAACTCGTCGGGCATCGTCGACGGCGCCGGCGCCGTGCTGCTCGGCAGCAAGGACGCGGCTGCGAAATACGGCCTGAAGCCGCGCGCAAAGATCCGCGCGTTTGCCAATATCGGCTCCGAGCCGGCGATGATGCTGACCGGTCCGGTCGACGTCACCGAGAAGCTCTTTGCACGGTCCGGCATGAAGAAGTCGGACATCGACCTGTTCGAGCTCAACGAGGCCTTCGCCTCGGTCGTGCTGCGCTACATCCAGGCCTTCGACATCGACAACGCCAAGATCAACGTTAATGGCGGCGCCATCGCGCTCGGCCATCCGCTTGGCGCCACCGGTGCGATGATCCTTGGCACCGTGCTCGACGAGCTCGAGCGCACCAATAAGTCCACCGCTCTGGTCACGCTGTGCATCGGCGGCGGCATGGGCACCGCGACCATCATCGAGCGCGTCTAAGGGTAGGGGAGCTGCCGTAGGGTGGGCAAAGGGAAGCGTGCCCACCTCTGCTGTCTTCGCGAGTGATGGTGGGCACGGCGCAAGAGCGCCTTTGCCCACCCTACGAGATCACCATCAACCGCCGCGCCTGGCATCGGCTGCGGCACCGAGGAGCAACCAACATGTCGTACAAGAACTTCAGGGTTGAGACCGACGCAGACGGCATCGCGCTCGTCACCTGGGACATTCCGGGCCGTTCGATGAACGTGCTCGACGAGACCTCGACCAGCGAGCTCGACGCGATCGTCAAGGCGACCACGGCGGATGCCGCGGTGAAGGGCGTCGTCATCACCTCCGCCAAGGAAGCCTTCTGCGCCGGCGCGGACCTGTCGATGCTTGAAGGCATGAACCAGGCCTACGCGAAGGTGTTCAAGGAGCAGGGCGAGACCGCGGCGAACCAGATGCTGTTCGACCAGAGCCGCCGCTTCTCGCAGGTGCTGCGCTCGATCGAGACGTCAGGCAAGCCGTGGGCAGCCGCGATCAACGGCCTCGCGCTCGGCGGCGGCTTCGAGATCACGCTGTGCTGCCACTATCGTGTCGCCGCGGAGAATCCCAAGACCCGCCTCGGCCTGCCCGAGGTCAAGGTCGGCCTGTTCCCCGGTGCCGGCGGCACACAGCGCGTGCCGCGCCTGGTGCCGCCGCAGGACGCCATGACGATCCTGCTCAAGGGCGACCCTGTCACGGTGGACAAGGCCAAGGCGCTGAACCTGATCCACGCCATCGTTCCGGCCGCCGATCTCATCAAGGCGGCGAAGGACTGGATCAAGGGCGGCGGCAAGGCGGTCGCGCCCTGGGACGAGAAGGGTTTCAAGCTGCCCGGCGGCCCGGTGTTCTCCAAGGCCGGCATGATGATGTTTCCGGCCGGCAACGCGATCTATCGGCGCGAGACCTACGACAATTATCCGGCCGCGCGCGCGATCATGAGCTGCGTCTATGAAGGCCTGCAGCTGCCGATCGACGCCGCGCTTCGCGTGGAGTCGCGCTACTTCACCTCGGTGCTGCGCTCGAAGGAAGCGGCCGCGATGATCCGCAGCCTGTTCCTGTCGATGCAGGAGCTCAACAAGGGCGCGCGCCGTCCGAAGGACGTGCCGCCGACCAAGGCGAAGAAGATCGCCGTGATCGGCGCCGGCTTCATGGGCGCGAGCGTCGGCTACGTCTCCGCCCGTGCCGGCCTCGACGTCGTCCTGATCGACCGCGACCAGGAGAGCGCCGACAAGGGCAAGGCGCATGCGCAGAAGGTGATCGAGGAGCAGATCAAGAAAGGCCGCGCCAAGCCTGCGGATGCCGAAGCGCTGCTCGCGCGCATCACCCCGACTGCGGACTATGCGGCGCTGAAGGACGTCGATCTCGTCATCGAGGCCGTGTTCGAGGACCGCAAGGTCAAGGCGGAGACCTTTGCCAAGGCGCAGCAATATCTGAAGCCCGACGTGGTCTTCGCGTCGAACACCTCGACGCTGCCGATCACCTCGCTGGCCGAGAGCTTCAAGGACCAGGGCAAGTTCGTCGGCATTCACTTCTTCTCGCCGGTCGAGAAGATGATGCTGGTCGAGATCATCAAGGGCAAGAACACCGGCGACCTCGCGCTCGCGACCGCGCTCGACTACGTGCGGCAGATCGGCAAGACGCCGATCGTCGTCAACGACAGCCGCGGCTTCTTCGCCAATCGCTGCGTCGGCCGCTATGTCGCCGAAGGCAACGAGATGTTCCTCGAAGGCGTGCCGCCGGCGATGATCGAGAACTGCGCCAAGATGGCCGGCATGCCGGTCGGCCCGCTCTCGCTGTCGGATGAAGTCGCGCTCGACCTCGGCCTCAAGATCATGAAGGCGACGGAGGCGGATCTCGGCCCCAACGCCATCAACCCCGATCAGAAGAAGCTGATGGTGGAGATGGTCGAGAAGCAGGGCCGGCTCGGCCGCAAGAACAGCAAGGGCTTCTACGATTATCCGGAGAAGGGCAAGGGGCAGAAGAGCCTGTGGCCGGGCCTCTCGGCATTGCAGCCGAAGCAGCTCGATCCTGACACGCTCGATATCGAGGAGCTGAAGCAACGCTTCCTGGTGGTGCAGGCGGTGGAAGCCGCGCGCACGGTCGAGGACCACGTCATCACCGATCCGCGCGAGGCGGATGTCGGCTCCATCCTCGGCTTCGGCTTTGCGCCGTTCACCGGCGGCACGTTGTCCTATATCGACTTCATGGGCACGAAGACATTCGTCGAGCTCTGCCACAAGCTGGAAGCGAAGTACGGCTCGCGCTTCACCCCGCCGAAGCTGCTCGAAGAGATGGCGGCAAAGGGCGAAACCTTCTACGGCCGCTTCGCGCCGAAGAAGGCGGCGGCCTGAAGAGAAGCCTGTAGCCCGGATGGAGCGTAAGCGAAATCCGGGACAGCGCCTCCTGGACGCAGTTACCCGGATTGCGCTTCGCTCCATCCGGGCTACGTAAAAACAAAGGCCGGATCATCGATCCGGCCTTTCGCTGATTGCGATTCGCTGGCGCTTACTTCGCCTGTGCCAAGCCTTCCTTCTTCAATGCCTCCTGCACCTGCGGCCGGGCCGCGACGCGGGCTTTGTAGGCGGCAAGGTCTGGCATCGCCGAGAGGTCGAACTTCATTCGCTCGCCCCATGTGAGCATCGTGAAGAGATAGCCGTCGGCGACCGTGAACTGCTTGCCCATGAGGTAGTCGCGGCCGGCGAGCTGGCCGTCGATATATTTCAGCTTGCCCATGACGCGATCCCTGAAGAAGGCCTTGGCCTCGTCGTTCAGGGCCGGCGCGAACAGCGGACCAAAGCTCTTGTGCACCTCGGAAGTGAGGAAATTCAGCCACTCCAGCAGCTTGTAGCGCTCGGAACTGCCGTGGGCCGGCGCCAGCGCCTTAGCCGATGCCTGATCGGCGATCATCTGGACAATCACCGGACCTTCGGTCACGATCTCACCGCTGTCGAGGCCCAGCGCAGGGACCTGGCCCTTGGGGTTCAGCTTCAGATAATCCTCGCCATTTTCGAGCTTCTTGGCCCGGAGATCGACCTTGACCAGCTCATAGGGCAGGCCGGCTTCCAGGAGGGCGATGTGGGGGGACAGCGAGCAGGCACCGGGCGAATAATACAGTTTCATGGAATTTCCTTCTCTTGTGCTTGGTTCGGCCGAAACAGCGATTACATGCACTTGCTTGGAATAGTCAAGATTGATGCAGCTGCATCAAATGAGGTAAGAGACGGGCGACGAGCTTGAGCGGGACCATGAAACGCAAACCATCGACCGAGGCGACTTCCGCCTGGATCCGCCTGATGCGGGTGCAGAGCCGCGTGCTCGATTGCGTCGAGCAGGACCTGAAGAAGGCCGGCTTCCCGCCACTGGCCTGGTATGACGCGCTGCTCGAATTGTCGCGGGCGCCCTCGGGCGAGCTGCGGCCGGTCGAGCTCGAACGGCAGATGCTGATCCCGCAATATTCCACCTCGCGCCTGATCGACCGCCTGGTCGACGAGGGCCTCGCCTCGCGGCGCGAATGCAAGATCGACAAGCGCGGCCAGTTCGTCGAGATCACGGAAGCCGGCCGCGAGTTGCAGAAGCGGATGTGGAGCGCCTATTCGGCCGCGATCGAGAAATATGTCGGTTCGAAACTGTCCGATGCCGATGCCGTCAAGCTCAGCGGTCTGCTCGACCGCCTGGGCTGCTCGTGCGGCGAGATGAAACTGCCGCCCGCAGGCGTCAACGAAAGCATGCCGTCGCGATGATCGCGCGGCAAATCCGCTCGTCCGTGCAACCGGTGGGTTCGCGGACCATCCCTGTCACCCGTGCGCGTTCGGTCGAAGCGCCTTTTGATTAGAGTTTGATATGGCGCGAGACCAGATCGATATGACGCCGCTGCAATCGCGCGACGAGCTCGTCGCGTGGTTCGAGGCCGGCAGCAAGGACCCGTCCGAGTTCCGCATGGGCACCGAGCACGAGAAGACGCCGTTCACGCTCGAGGGCCACCGTCCGGTGCCTTACGAAGGCGCACGGGGCATCGGTGCGTTGCTCGAGGGCATGAAGCTCCTGCTCGGCTGGGAGCCGATCATGGAGCAGGGCAACATCATCGGCCTCTACGACGTCACCGGCGGCGGTGCGATCTCGCTCGAGCCCGGCGGACAGTTCGAGCTCTCCGGCGCGCCGGTCGAGAATGTGCATCAGACCCAGAGCGAGTTGATGGCGCATCTTGCGCAGGTGCGAGAGATCGCAACGCCGCTCGGCATCGGCTTCCTCGGTCTCGGCATGACGCCGTCCTGGTCGCGCGCGGACATCCCGATGATGCCCAAGGGCCGTTACAAGATCATGACCAATTACATGCCGAAGGTCGGCCAGTACGGCCTCGACATGATGTACCGGACCTGCACGGTGCAGACCAATCTCGACTTCTCTTCCGAAGCCGACATGGTCAAGAAGCTGCGTGTTTCGCTCGCGCTTCAGCCGGTCGCAACCGCGCTGTTCGCCAATTCGCCGTTCACCGAAGGCAAGCCGAACGGCTTCCTCTCCTTCCGCTCCGAGATCTGGCGCGACACCGACAATGCGCGGTCGGGCATGATGCCGTGGGCATTCGAGGACGGCATGGGGTTCGAGCGCTATGTCGACTACGCGCTCGACGTGCCCATGTATTTCGTCAAGCGCGGCGAGGAGTACATCGACGTGTCGGGCTCTTCGTTCCGCGCGTTCTTCGACGGCCGCAACAACAACCTTCCCGGCGAGCGTCCGACGCTGTCGGACTGGGCCAACCATCTCTCGACGATTTTCCCGGAGGTGCGGCTCAAGCGCTATCTCGAGATGCGCGGCTCCGACGGCGGTCCGTGGGGCCGGTTGCCGGCGCTGCCGGCGTTCTGGGTCGGGCTGCTCTATGACGATGTCGCGCTCGATGCCGCCTGGGAGATCGTCAAGCACTGGAGCGCCGCTGAGCGTCAGGCCCTGCGCGACGACGTGCCGCGCTTCGGCTTCAAGGCGAGGATCAAGGACCGTTATCTGTTTGAGATCGCCAAGGAATGCCTCGTTCTGGCGCATGCGGGCCTGCGCCGGCGCGGCCGGATCGACCAGCTCGGCCGCGACGAAACGCGGCATCTGGAGCCGCTCGACCGCATCATTGATTCCGGCCGGACGCCGGCCGAGGAAATGTTGGACAAGTTCAACGGCCCCTGGAAGGGCTCGGTGGAACCGGCCTACGCGGAATGCGCGTTCTAGGCCGGTAGGCCGATCGGGATTTCAGCCGTTCATCGCCCATACAGGTTTGCGGCGATCAAATGATTGGCTGAAAAAACCTGAGCGTCGTCAATAACCCGAAAGCTGTTCCGAATGTGGAAGGGCCGCCTGTGCAGGGCCGTCATGGCCAGCGTCGTGACATGTGTCACGCTGCTGTCGCTCGCATGCGCGAGCGTGCCGGCGCGCGCCCAGACTGCGTTCGATCGGCCTGGGGGCGACTATTTCAGCTCACCGGTCGCGTCAGGCGATCCCGAGGATTGCGCGCTGCTGTGCGAGCGTGATCGCCGCTGCCGCTCTTGGAGCTTCAACTATCCCGACGTCGAAGGCGGCTCGGCGGTGTGCTGGCTGAAGAACACCGTGCCGACGCGGGTGCCGGGCAGTTGCTGCATCTCCGGTGTGCGCGGTGCCGGCGTGATCGAGCCGCGGGTCGAGGGCGTGGAGACGTCGATCGACCGTCCCGGCGGTGATCTGCGCAATTTCGAACTGAAGGAGGGCGACGGCGTCGAGGCCTGCAAGGCTGCGTGCACCGCCGACAACAAATGCCGCGCCTTCACCTATGCCCGCCCCGGCTACACCGGGCGCGAGGCGCGCTGCTTCCTGAAAAAGGAAATCAAGCCGCCGCGCCGCAAGGCGGGATTCACGTCGGGCGTGGTGCGGTAGCACGCAGCTCTGACCCTCGTTACTGCAAGGGTAGGTGCCGTAGGGTGGGCAAAGGCGCCTTTGCGCCGTGCCCACGATCTTTCCGATCCGGCCACAGACGCGTGGGCACGCTTCGCTTTGCTCACCCTACGAGATCTCACTCCGCCGCGATCACCGTGAGCTCCGGCCACAGCGCCTTCCAGCGCGCGGCCTTCACCGCGTAACTCGCCGCGGAAAAATTCGGTCCCGGATTGGGCCGCGCGATCAGTCCCGCGACATCGTCAAAGCCGTGCGCCGCGTAGACCTCATAGCCATCGCCCGCGCGCCGGACGCCGACCTGCGTGTTCTGCGTCAGGAAGCGATCGATGCCTTCTCTCGAGCTTCTCAGGGGCGGATAGGGCAAGCCGTGCTTGGCGGGGTACCACAGATGCACGCGGGCCTGGTTGCGGACCTCGACCTTGACGCCGAGATGCGTGAGCCGCGCGTGCAGCTTGCGGATGACCGCGTCCTCCGCATCCCACGAAGTGTAGGGATCGAAATAGAACGTGTCGTAATCGGCGATGCCGTGATCGATCGCACGGCGCGTGAGCACGTTCCACACGGTCTGCACCAGGCAACCCGAGACCAGCCATGCATCCGGCAGGGCGAGCCGATGGAGTTCGTCGATGATCGCGACATTGACGGGATTTTGCAGCGCGAGGGCAAGAAATTCGTCGCGGTTCATCGCTGCTGCTCTTCCTCTCCCGCTTGCAGGAGAGGTGAAGTCATTCTTCGAGCCTTCAATGCACCGCGGTGAAGAACCGTGCCATCCTGAATCCGGACAGCCAGGTCCACACCGGCTGGCCGCGCATGCCGAGATCCCAAGAGCCGAGCACCGCATCCGCACGCCCGATCAGATTGTCGATCGGCAACAGGCCGACGCCGCCGGACCGCAGCGGCACGCGGCTGTCGGAGGAATTGTCGCGGTTGTCGCCGAGCACGAAAAGGTGGCCGGCCGGCACCGTCACTTCCTGTGTATTGTCGAGCGGACCGTTGTCGCGCATCTTGAAGATCAGGTGCGAGACGCCGTTCGGCAGCTTCTCGACATAACGGTAGGCGGGCTCGCTGCCGCCATTGTCGTCCTCGGCCGCACCGACGCCGTCCGGCTTGAGCTCGGCGGGGCGGTCGTTGATGAAGAGCTGGCCCTGCCGCATCTGGATGCGATCGCCGGGCAGACCCACGACGCGCTTGACCCAGGCCTGCGAACGATCGCCGGGCCAGCGGAACACCACGACGTCGCCCTGCTTCGGCGTTTCCGCGAATACGCGGCCGCTCTCGGGCAGGCTGATTTGAATCGGCAGCGACGAGGTGCCGTAGCCATAGGGAAATTTCGAGGCGAGCAGCGCATCGCCGATCAGCAGCGTCGGCTCCATCGAGCCCGACGGCACGTAGAACGGCTCGGCGAGCGCGCCCTTGGCGATGAAGACGGCGGCGACGATACCGGCGAGCTGAACGAGCTGCCCGCCCCAGCCGCTGCTTTTCCGCTTGGCGGTGACAGTGACCTTTTCTTCCACGCTCATGCGCCCGTTCCACCCACCGTGATGCGTTCCATCAGCAGCGACGGCTGGCCGACGCCGACAGGCACGCCCTGGCCGTTCTTGCCGCAGGTGCCGATGCCGGTATCGAGCGCAAGGTCGTTGCCGATCATGCGGATGCGATGCAGGTCGGTCGGCCCGTTGCCGATCAGCATGGCGCCCTTCAGCGGCGCGCCCAGCTTGCCGTTCTCGATCTTGTAGGCCTCGGTGCACTGGAACACGTATTTGCCCGAGGTGATGTCGACCTGGCCGCCGCCGAAATTCGCGGCGAAGACGCCATTCTTCACCGAGGCGAGGATCTCGGCCGGATCGCGGTCGCCCGCGAGCATGTAGGTGTTGGTCATGCGCGGCATCGGCACATGGGCATAGCCCTGGCGGCGGCCGTTGCCGGTCGGCTTCATGTTCATCAGGCGCGCGTTCTGGCGATCCTGCATGTAGCCGACCAGGACGCCGTCCTCGATCAGCACGGTGCGATTGGTCGGCGTGCCCTCGTCGTCGATCGACAGCGAGCCGCGGCGCGAGGCGATGGTGCCGTCGTCGACCACGGTGACGCCCTTGGCCGCGACCTGCTGGCCCATCAGGCCGGCAAATGCAGACGTCTTCTTGCGGTTGAAGTCGCCCTCGAGGCCATGGCCGACCGCTTCATGCAGCATCACGCCGGGCCAGCCGGCGCCTAACACGACGTCCATCTCGCCGGCCGGCGCCGGAATCGATTCCAGATTGACCAGCGCCTCGCGCAGCGCGCCGTCGGCGGCGTCGCGCCAGTTCTTGCTCTCGATGAATTCGGCATAGCCGGCACGGCCGCCATAACCCTTGCTGCCGCTCTCCTGGCGATCGCCCTGGCCGGCGACCACGGAGACGTTGACGCGCACGAGCGGGCGGATGTCGCGATAGCTCTCGCCGTCGGGCCGCAGGATTTCGACCACCTGCCAGGTCGCGCCCAGGCTGACGCTGACCTGCCGCACCCGCGGATCCTTGTCGCGCAGGTAAGCGTCGATCTCGGCGAGCAGTTTTACTTTTGTCTCGAAGCCCGGCGCGTCCAGCGGGTTGTCGTCGCTATAGAGCCGCACGTTGGTATGTGCTGGCGGCGCGGCGAAACTGCCGGAATAGCCGCCGCGCACGGCCGCGACCGCGTCCGCAGCGCGAATCAGCGCGGGGAGCGACACGTCGGAGGAATGCGCGTAGCCGACCGCGTCGTCCTTGACCGCGCGCAGGCCAAACCCTTGCGAGGTGTCGTAGGTCGCCTGCTTCAGACGCCCGTTGTCGAACATCAGCGCTTCGGTCTGGCTGTATTCCAGGAACAGCTCACCGTCGTCGGCGCCGGCGAGCCCGCGCGCGACCTCGTTGCGAATCTGGTCGCGGTCGAGATTGGCGCGGTCGAGCAGGGAGGTCGTGGCAGGGTTGGTCATGCGTCCGTCCATTAGCGGAAGATGTGGGGCAAGATAATGGTTTCGGACCGGTTCCGCGAGAGCGCTAAGCCTCACATTACGGAAACAATAGGTTCGCTGCGCGCCAGTCCCTACGGCAGCTTGTCATAGCCCTCGCCGAGCCCGTTCAGGCTGAGCGGGAAGCCGATGCCTTCTTCCGGTGTCTCGAAGATGATGAAGGTGGCGGTCTTGGCGGTGCGGAGCTGGCCGAGCAGCTTGTCGTCCATGACGACCTCGGCAACGCAGCCATTGGGCAGGCAGCGGACGAATCCGGCGCGGCCGACGTCCTGGTTGTCGAGCTTGAGGCCGAGACCGGAGGGCAGCAGGACCCCCAGGGGCGCGACCACGCGCATCAGGCGGCTCTTCTGGTCGGCGGTCTTGAGCACGATCACGGTCAGGCCGGCATTGGAGCGGTCTTCCGCCACCACGCTCTGGATTAGGGCGCATTGCTCGGTCTGGGCGCCCGGCGGGGTGTCGCAGCGAATCTGCCAGTCGCCATGCACGGAGCGGACCGCGCCCTGCGCATGGGCAAGGCCAGGAAGTGCCAGAAGGACGATCGCAGCCAGCAGGCCGACCAGTGCCGGGAGGCGCTCAAGCTGCCTTGTAGCCGGCCGTGCCATCGATTTCGAAAGCCCCATCGGGTCGGTACCTCTGCTCGCCTGGGTCGCTCGCGCTTGGCGGACTGATCTGGCGGACTGATACGGGAATGACGGCGTCTTGAAGGCGATTCCCAAGCAAATTCTACGCCGCCCCGCGCCGCCGCCGCCCGCACGAATCAGGTTCCTGCGCGGCCACCTGCCAGTGCCTAACGCGGGCAATTCCGCTGTCAAGCGGCGGCATCCCGGGAAACGGTATTTTTGTCTGATCTTACTAGGAAATATCCTGCGGGTGATCGCTGGCAGATCAGGCTCAAGACTGCATTGCGATAGATCAAGAATTATGGTTTGAGAGGCTTGATTTCGGCGTTCTAGCGATCTGGCCCCAATTCCTCTTAGAGGTATTCTTGCGCGGCGGTTTGTCAGGCGGGCGGATCGAATAAGCGTCTCCCGGACATAGGGCGGCGCACCTGGGGTGATTTCGTAAGGGGAGCGCGAACGGCATGAGGATGTCGATGGGCCGGATGGGCCGGCAGTTGCTGGGATTGGCCGTGGCGGGTCTGACGCTGGCGACGGGCGGTGTGGCGTCCGCCGAGCTCGGGCAACCGGCGCCGTGGGAGTGGACGCTCCAGCAATCCGCTTCCCCGGTGATGGACAACATCATCTGGTTCCACAACTTCCTGTTTGTGCTGATCACGCTGATCACGCTGTTCGTCCTGGCGCTGCTCGTGGTCGTGGTCGTCAAGTTCAACGCGCGGGCCAATCCGGTGCCGTCGCGCACCACCCACAACACGCTGATCGAAGTGGCCTGGACGCTGGTTCCGGTGCTGATCCTGGTCGGCATCTCGGTGCCGTCGTTCCGGCTTCTGTTCCTCGAGCTCGACGTGCCGAAGGCGGATATCACCATCAAGGCGACCGGCAAGCAGTGGTACTGGTCCTATGCCTATCCCGATAACGGCAAGTTCGAGTTCGACTCGCTGATGGCGCAGGACAAGCAGCCCCGCCTGCTCGGCGTCGACAACGAGATGGTGGTGCCGGTCAACAAGGTGATTCGTGTCCAGGTCACCGGCGCCGACGTCATCCACGCCTTCGCGCTGCCGGCTTTCGGCGTCAAGATCGACGCCATTCCGGGGCGGCTGAACGAGACGTGGTTCAAGGCCACCAAGACCGGCATGTTCTACGGCCAGTGCTCGGAGCTCTGCGGCAAGGACCACGCCTTCATGCCGATCGCGATTCGCGTCGTGGAGGACCAGGAATTCGCCTCCTGGGTTGAAACGGCGAAGAAGAAATATGCGAGCGGCGGCACCAGCACCTACGCCTCCGCGGCCGGCCCGACGCAGTAAGCGTCGGGGCACGGCTTGAGGGACTCAAAGCGACATAAGGGCGGGACCTCCCAAGGTCCGAATGGGACGCAAGGCAGGATTTGAAAATGGCAACGAGCGCAGCGGCACACGGCGATCACGCCCACGGACATGACGAGCATGCCCATCCGACCGGATGGCGGCGCTACGTCTATTCGACCAACCACAAGGACATCGGCACGATGTACCTGATCTTCGCGGTCATCGCCGGCGTCATCGGCGCCGCGATGTCGATCGCGATCCGTGCCGAGCTGATGTATCCGGGCGTGCAGATCTTCCACGAGACGCACACCTATAACGTGTTCGTGACCTCTCACGGCCTGATCATGATCTTCTTCATGGTCATGCCCGCGATGATCGGCGGCTTCGGCAACTGGTTCGTGCCGCTGATGATCGGCGCGCCCGACATGGCGTTCCCGCGCATGAACAACATCTCGTTCTGGCTGCTGCCGGCCTCCTTCGGCCTGCTCCTGATGTCGACCTTCGTCGAGGGCGAGCCGGGCGCCAACGGCGTCGGCGCCGGCTGGACCATGTACGTGCCGCTGTCGAGCTCCGGCCATCCGGGCCCGGCCGTCGACTTCGCGATCCTGTCGCTGCATCTGGCGGGCGCCTCGTCGATCCTCGGCGCCATCAACTTCATCACCACGATCTTCAACATGCGCGCGCCGGGCATGACCCTGCACAAGATGCCGCTGTTCGTGTGGTCGATCCTGGTGACGGTGTTCCTGCTGCTGCTGTCGCTGCCGGTGCTCGCCGGTGCGATCACCATGCTGCTCACCGACCGCAATTTCCACACGACGTTCTTCGCGCCCGACGGCGGCGGCGATCCGGTGCTGTTCCAGCATCTGTTCTGGTTCTTCGGCCACCCCGAGGTGTACATCCTGATCCTGCCCGCCTTCGGCATGATCAGCCAGATCGTCTCGACCTTCTCGCGCAAGCCCGTGTTCGGCTATCTCGGCATGGCCTACGCCATGGTCGCGATCGGCGGCATCGGCTTCGTGGTCTGGGCGCACCACATGTACACGGTCGGCATGTCCAGCGCGACGCAGGCCTATTTCGTCGCTGCGACGATGGTGATTGCCGTTCCGACCGGCGTAAAAATCTTCTCCTGGATCGCCACGATGTGGGGCGGCTCGATCGAATTCCGGGCACCGATGATCTGGGCGGTGGGCTTCATCTTCCTGTTCACGGTCGGCGGCGTCACCGGCGTCGTGCTGGCGAACGCCGGCGTCGACCGCGTGCTGCAGGAGACCTACTACGTTGTCGCGCACTTCCACTACGTGCTGTCGCTCGGTGCGGTGTTCGGGATCTTTGCCGGCTGGTACTACTGGTTCCCGAAGATGTCGGGCTACATGTACAATGAGTGGCTCGCGAAAGCGCACTTCTGGGTCACCTTCATCGGCGTCAACCTGGTGTTCTTCCCGCAGCACTTCCTCGGCCTGTCCGGCATGCCGCGCCGCTATGTCGACTATCCCGATGCCTTCGCGGGCTGGAACCTGGTCTCGTCGCTCGGTTCCTACATCTCCGGCTTCGGCGTCCTGATTTTCCTCTATTGCGTGGTCGATGCCTTCATGAAGAAGGTGCCGGCGGGCGACAATCCCTGGGGTGCGGGCGCGACCACGCTGGAATGGACGCTGCCCTCGCCGCCGCCGTTCCACCAGTTCGAAGTGCTGCCCCGCGTGCAGTAAGCAATCTCCCGCGGCGCCCATGACGGGCGCCGCGGCTCTATAACGAAGCGAGTTGAATTTAGTGTCCGTCCTCGACCACAACGCCCTCGACATCAATCCCCGCATCTCCGAGGCGGAGGTCGGCGACTACATCGCGCTTCTGAAGCCGCGGGTGATGTCGCTGGTGATCTTCACCGCGCTGGTCGGGATGGCGATGGCGCCGGGACACTTCCATCCCGTGCTCGCGTTTACCTCGCTGCTCTGCATCGCGGTCGGCGCCGGCGCCTCCGGCGCGCTCAACATGGCGCTCGAAGGCGACATCGACGCAAAAATGTCGCGCACGGCGAACCGGCCGATCCCGCGTGGCCGCATCACCCGACCCGAGGCGATGGCGTTCGGCATGACGCTGTCCTTCTTCTCGGTGATGACGCTCGGCATCCTCGTCAACTGGATCGCGGGCGCGCTGCTCGCCTTCACCATCTTCTTCTACGTCGTGATCTACACGATGTGGCTGAAGCGCTGGACCGCGCAGAACATCGTCATCGGCGGCGCGGCCGGCGCGCTGCCGCCGGTGGTGGCCTGGGCCGCCGTGACGGGCACCGTCGACGTCGAGCCGCTGCTGCTGTTCGCCATCATCTTCTTCTGGACGCCGCCGCACTTCTGGGCGCTGGCGCTGTTCCGCTCCGACGACTACGCGCGCGCCGGCATTCCGATGCTGCCCAACGTCGCCGGTCCCGATGCGACGCGTCTGCAGATCCTGCTCTACACCATCGTGCTGATCGCGGTCGCCGCTGCGCCCTGGGCGCTCGGTTATTTCGACGCCGTCTACGGCATCGTCTCGCTGATCCTGGGGGCCGGCATGCTGGTGCTCGCGATCAACGTCTATGTGCGCCGCGAGCGCAGCCAATCGCTGCGCGCGACCCGCAAGCTGTTTGCCTTCTCGATCCTCTATCTGTTCGCGCTGTTCGCGACCCTGCTGGCCGAGGTCGTGTTCCGGGCACTGGCTCCGATGGTTGGGGGCGCATGATCACAGCGATGGCCGACAAACCTGAGACAGACGGAATCGTCCTCACCGAGGCGCAGAAGAAGAGCCGTCGTCAGCGCTCCATTGCCATTGCCTTGGCGCTCGGCGTGCTCGTGGTGCTGTTCTTCGCCGTCACCATGGTCAAGGGACCGGCAGTTCTCGTGCGGCCGATGTAGGAAACATGGATCACGAGCCGACCATATCGCGGAATCGGAGCCGGACGGCCAGCAAGGGGCGTGGGCCTTTTAAGGGCCTTGGCCGCGACGCGCTGGTCGCCTCGATCTGCGGCGGCGTGGTTGCGCTAATGGTCGGTGCCTCCTACGCGGCGGTGCCGTTCTACAACTGGTTCTGCCGCGCCACCGGTTTCAACGGCACGACCCAGGTTGCGACCTCCGCGCCGGCCACCGGCCCGATCGCGCGGAAGATCTCGGTGCGCTTCGATTCCAATGTCGCGCCCGGCCTGCCCTGGAAATTCGAGCCGGAGCAGAACGAGATCGAGGTCAATATCGGAGAGGTCACGACCGTCTTCTACACCGTGACCAACCAGGCCGCGCGCACCACGGCCGGGCAGGCCGCCTACAATGTCGCGCCGCTGACGGTCGGCTCCTATTTCCAGAAGATCAACTGCTTCTGCTTCACCGAGCAAACCATGGCGCCCGGCGAGAAGCGCGAGATGCCGGTCGTGTTCTACGTCGATCCCTCGATCGCCAGCGACCACGAGAACGACGGGCTGAACACGATCACGCTGTCCTACACCTTCTATCCGGTGAAGGATCCGGTGGTGAAACCGCTGGCATCGGGCGAAGACGACAAACGCAAGGGAAATCTCTGATCGCCGGGCTCGCGCCCAGGAGGTCGGAAACGAGGGGATAAGTGCCTGATAGGCACGGGATTGAGGAGAGAGACCGCAAATGGCAACGGCGCACACCAAGCATCACGACTATCACCTGGTCGATCCCTCTCCGTGGCCGGCCGTCGGTTCGCTCTCGGCCTTCATCATGGCGGTCGGCGCGATCGCCTGGATGCATCACATGTTCTCGGCCGCGCCGATCGTGTTCGGCGTCGGCACCGTGGGCGTGCTCTACACCATGGCGAGCTGGTGGGGCGACGTGATCAAGGAAGCCCAATACAAGGGCGACCACACCCGCGTCGTGCAGCTGCATCACCGCTACGGCATGATCCTGTTCATTGCCTCCGAGGTGATGTTCTTCGTCGCCTGGTTCTGGGCCTATTTCAACGCGGCGCTGTTTCCGGCCGACGCCGTCCACGCCACCCGCGATGCCGTGTTCGGCTGCGGCCTCGGCACTCAGGCCGGCGCCTGCGCCGTGCCGGGCACCTGGCCGCCGCACGGCATCGAGACCTTCGATCCCTGGCATCTGCCGCTCCTCAACACGCTGATCCTGCTCACCTCGGGCACCACCGTGACCTGGGCGCACCACGCGTTGCTCGAGAACGATCGCCAGGGTCTGAAGTATGGCCTGATCCTCACCGTCGTGCTCGGCGCGCTGTTCACCTGCGTGCAGGCCTATGAGTACGGCCACGCGGCGTTCTCGTTCGGCGGTAACGTCTACGGCGCGACCTTCTTCATGGCGACCGGCTTCCACGGCTTCCATGTGCTGGTCGGCACCATTTTCCTGCTGGTGTGCCTGATCCGCGCCTATGCGGGCCACTTCACGCCGAAGCAGCACCTCGGCTTCGAGTTCGCCGCCTGGTACTGGCACTTCGTCGACGTGGTCTGGCTGTTCCTGTTCCTCTGCATCTACGTCTGGGGACACGGCGCCGAGACCATGGCCCACGGCGCGCACTGAGCCGCGAGCAATCGATCAGAAAGGGCGGCCGCAGGGCCGCCCTTTCGCTTTTGGGCCGCCGGAAGCTTCGGCGGAAACTGTGATAGAGTCCGCCATCATGAACGACACCGCCGGCAAATCCGAGCCCGAAACCACCGTCCTGCAAAGCGCGCTGCGCGGACTTGCCTGCAGATGCCCGCGCTGCGGCCAGGGCAAGCTCTATGCGGGCTTCCTGACGCTCGCGCCCGCCTGCGACCGCTGCGGTCTCGACTTCGCCTTCATCGATACCGGGGACGGTCCGGCGATCTTCATCATCATGCTGGCCGGTGGGATCGTTGTTGCGGCCGCACTCATCGTCGAGGTCAAATACCAGCCGCCGTACTGGCTGCATGCGGCGCTGTGGTTGCCGCTGATCCTGGCCACCACGCTCTTGCCGCTGCGTGCGATGAAGTCGCTGCTGATCGCGCTGCAATTCCACCACAAGGCGGCGCCGGGCCGGTTGGTCGACCGCGCGAAATGAACGAGCCTGCACGCAAGCCCCGCGTGGCCGGCTTCGCGCTGTTCACGCTGTTCCTGACGGCCGTCTTCGTCGCCCTGGGCGCCTGGCAATTGCAGCGGCGAACGGCCAAGCACGAGCTGATCGCGGCGCTCACCGAGCGTCTGGCCGAGGCGCCCGTCGCGCTGCCGCCGCCGGCGCAATGGGCTGCACTCAATCCCGCGCGCGATGAATTCCGCCGCGTCAGCTTCACCGCGACCTACGCAGCCCTGCCCGATGCGATGGTCTATTCCTCCGGCTCCGCGGTGCGCAGGGACGCCTCCGGCCCGGGCACCTGGGCGTTCCTGCCGGCGCGGCTTCCCAGCGGCGAGACGGTCGTGATCGATGCGGGCTTCGTCGAGAACACCATGCAGGACCGTAGCGTCGAGGATCGCGCGGTGAAGAAGCTTGTCACCGGGCAGCCGGTCGCGCTCACCGGTTATCTGCGCTTTCCCGAGCCGTCCGGCTGGCTGACGCCCGCAGAGAATCGCGACAAGCGGCTCTGGTTCGTGCGCGATCAACTGGCAATCGCAGGCGCGCTCGGCTGGGGCGCGGTTGCGCCGTTCTATGTCGATCTCGAACAGCCGGCGCCCGAGAACGGCATTCCGCGCCCGGGGCCCCTCGACGTGCATCTGAAGGACGATCACCTGCAATATGCCATCACCTGGTTCACGCTCGCAGGCGCCGTGCTGATCGCCTTCGCGGTGTGGGCAAGGGGCCGGCGGCAGAGCTAAGCTCGTCGACGGTCCCCCGAGGGGAACCCGGTATCGCCCGGGGTTTATTATTCAGCGCACATTCACGAGTGTGGTCCTAAGCCGCCTGTGGTTTCCCGCGGCAGACAGGATTGCGGCGTGAGCGATTTCGATCAGATGGGAATTGTCGTCGACTGGGTGGACGCCTGCCGGAAAGGCGACCTCACGACGTTGCTCGACCTCTATGCGGACGATGCCCAGCTCGAATGCACGTGTAACGGCGCGCAGCGCTATCGCGGCCGGAGCGAGCTCGAGGCCTATTGGCAGCCGCGGCTCAGTGCGTTCTCCTTGGCGGGTTTCGGGCTGGAGGAGATCCGCCCGGTGCCCCATGGCGTTGATCTCGAATATTCCGTCGCCGGCGCGCTACGCATTCGCGCCTCGTTTTGCTTCAGCCCGGAAGGCAAGATCCGCAGCACGCTGTGCGAGCCGGCGCGACAGCACGCGCACGACGGCTGTTGTGCATGTTAGCCGCCGACCGGCTCCTCGCGTGCCGGTTCGGCCGGAAGGCGACAGCGGACATAGGTTCGCTCATCCGCGCGCAGCAGTGACAGCGATCCGCTGAGCGCGCGCACGCGCTCATGCATGCCGGTCAGGCCACGGCCGAAGACATTGTCGGCGGGGAAGCCGCCGCCGTCGTCGGAGATCTCGATGACGAGCGCCTCACTGCTGACGGTCGCCTGGACATGGGCGCTGCTGGCCTTGGCGTGGCGCAGCACGTTGGTCAAGGCCTCCTGGATCACGCGATAGACGGTCCGGGCCAGCGGCCCGTCTATCACGTTGAGATCCGGATCGATCGTATCCGTCAGGACGATATGCGGTGCCTGCTTGCGAAAGTTCCGGAGCAGCGTCTGCACGCTGGTCGCAAGGCCCAGCTCCTCGATGTAGAGCGGCCGCAGCCGATCCAGGATGCGGCGGTTGGTCTGCTGGAGTGCCTCGACCGATTGCAGCACCTGCTGGGCCGGGTTGCCGAGATTTCCCACCGGCGGTGAGGCGTCGACCAACGCGATCGTACCGGCGCGGATGCTGAACAGCAGCGGTCCGAGCTCATCATGCAATTCGCGGGCGAGATCACGCCGCTCGTCATCCTGGAGCGACACCAGGCGGTGCATCAGATCGCGATTGTCCTGGCTCAATTGTGCAAGCGTAGCAGCCAGCGCATTTGCTTCCGCACAGCTCTGCCGAATCTCCGGCGGCCCTCCGACCGGGATCGGCGTTGCGTAGTCGCCGCGCCGCATCCGTGTCAGGCCTTCACCGAGATGTTGCAGGGGATGCAGGGCCGATCCCGCGAAGACGTAGGCGATGATTCCAGTGAGCACCGTCAGCACGGCGACGAGGCTGGTCAGGGCCAGGAAGCCGATCCATTTCTCGAACAGGTCGGCCGAGAGGTCCGGCAGGAACACGATATCGCCGATACGTCTGCCATCGATCAGCACCGGGGCCGCAACGTCCGTGCCCGGTAGCATAAGCAGGTTGACGAACCACTGCGGCACCCCTTGCAGGTTGCGCGTGTCGTTCTTTGGCGAAGGCACAGGCGCGCCTTCCGCGGAACGGAATTGGATGTCCGAGGAGGTGGTCAAGGATTGGACAAAGGCGTCAAGCATCTTCTGCGGATCGTCCGACGCGCGCAAAGTGTTGTTGAGTGCGGTGGCGATCGTTCGGGTCGAACGTCGAGCGGGCTCGTTCTCGTCGGCCAACTGGCTGGTTGCGAATATCTGGAGCAGCACCCCGCCCAGGATCAGGGCTGCGAGAAAGCTCGCGCCGAGCGGAAGAAACAGTTGCGTTCTGAACGAGAGTCGTTGCCACATTAGGTCAATTCTAACGCGCATCGGCGGGATTTGCTCTTTCCATTTGTTCCCGCCGGTTTATGAGTCAAAAAAAGCGAGTGCGCGATGCAAGATACCGCCAAGCCGGGGACCCGGGTCCTGATCGTCGATGACCATCCCGTGGTGCTGTCCGGTTGCCGCACTCTGTTCGCTTCGGACCATTCGATCCGTATCGACGAGGCGACGGACGCCAAATCCGGGCATCGCGCCTATGTCAGCAAGCGGCCCGACGTCACTGTGATCGATATCAGCCTGCCCGATGTCTCGGGCTTCGAGCTGATGCGACGCATCCGCAAGGACGATCCCGACGCCAAGATCATCATGTTCAGCATGAACGACGATCCGGCCTTCGTGGTGCGGGCAGTCGAACTCGGGGCGCAGGGCTATGTCTCCAAGGGCGACGATCCCAGGATCCTGCTGAAAGCGGTGCGCAAGGTGGTCGCAGGCGACAATTTCATCTCACCGCAGCTCGCGGAAGCCGTGACGTTTTCCGGCGCGGCGATCAAGGCCAACCCGGCCTCGCAGATGACGCCGCGGGAACTCGAAATTCTTCGCCTGCTCGGACGCGGCGACAAGATCGTGGAAGTCGCCGAGGCGCTCGGCATCTCCTACAAGACGGTCGCCAACACCACGTCTCTGCTCAAGCAGAAGTTAGGGGCCAAGAACCATTCCGACCTGATCAGGATCGCGGTGGAAATCGGGATGAATTGACGTCGCCGGCACCGACCGCCCGGCACCGAGGGTCGGGACACTGGCGGCCTGGGCACTGGCGGCGTGGACTGCGGCCCGGAGCACCGAACCGGCTACTCCAGGATGCAGCCGGTTCGGCGGGACGGATCGGTGTCAGCGTGCAGCCGGGCAATGCATGGACACCGCCGACACCCATCCGCGGACACAATGAGCCGAGGTGGCAATCGTTCCGGTGCTATCCGCAACTGTCGGGACAAAACGGCAATCGACGGAGCGAATTCGCTCGAACGAACTCGCAAAAGCTCGGGCGTTTCGGGAAAAATAGGAACATCGTCCCGCATCGGTCGTTTTCGCCCTTGACGATTTCGTGACGGGCGACGAAAGCTTGGCTGACAAGTTTCAGCGGGGCGGCGACCCGAAAGAGGCAAACCCGGTCTGCACATATCAACGACAGACCTTCCAAGAGAGGGCTGCGGCGCCGCCGCAGCCCTTTTTGTTGGGCAGGTGTACAGGTGGGAAGCGGTTTCCCGATGCCGCAAAACACTTTATGGTGGCCCAAAGCCTCTGGCTGTTAACAAGTAATTTCGTAAAATCAAAGGCTTATGGATCGCGCTCAGGCCCGGTCGGCCTTTGGAGGGCAGTTTGACTCGTTATATCTCGACCCGGGGCGAGGCCCCCGAACTCGGCTTCTGCGACGTGATGCTGACCGGGCTCGCCCGGGATGGCGGCCTGTATGTGCCGGCCACTTGGCCGCAGCTCTCCACTGATGCCATCGCCGGCTTCTTCGGCCGTCCCTATTGGGAGGTCGCCGTCGACGTGATTCGTCCCTTCGTGGGCGGCGAGATCAGCGACGCCGAACTCGGCCGCATGGCAAACGAGGCCTACGCGACCTTCCGCCATCCGGCGGTGGTGCCGCTGCGCCAGATGTCGCCGCACCAGTTCGTGCTGGAGCTGTTCCACGGCCCGACGCTCGCCTTCAAGGACGTGGCGATGCAGCTGATCTCGCGGCTGATGGACCATGTGCTCGCCAAGCGCGGCCAACGAACCACCATCGTGGTCGCGACGTCAGGCGATACCGGCGGCGCGGCGGTCGAAGCCTTCGCCGGCCTCGAGAACGTGGATCTCATCGTGCTGTTCCCGCACGGCCGCATCTCCGAAGTCCAGCGGCGGATGATGACTTCGACGGGCGCGGCCAATGTCCATGCGCTCGCCATCGAGGGCAATTTCGACGACTGCCAGGCGCTCGTGAAGGGAATGTTCAACAACCATCGCTTCCGCGATGCGACCTCGCTTTCCGGCGTCAATTCCATCAACTGGGCGCGCATCGTCGCCCAGGTGGTCTACTATTTCACCTCCGCCGTTGCCGTCGGCGCGCCGGCGCGTGCGGTGGATTTCGTCGTGCCGACCGGCAATTTCGGCGACATCTTTGCCGGCTATGTCGCCAAGCGCATGGGCCTGCCGGTGCGGACCCTGCGCATCGCCGCCAACGTCAACGACATCCTGGCGCGCACGCTGAAGACTGGGATCTATGAGGTGCGCGAGGTGCACGCGACGGCGTCGCCGTCGATGGACATCCAGATCTCGTCGAATTTCGAGCGGCTGCTGTTCGAGGCCGGCCGGCGCGATGCGGCAGGCGTGCGCCGTCTGATGGATTCGCTGAAGCAGTCAGGACGTTTCGTGCTGCCCGATGCGACGCTGGCCGCAATCCGGGAGGAGTTCGACGCCGGGCGCGCCGACGAGACCGAGACCGCGGCTGCGATCCGCGCCGGCTGGCGCGAGGCAGGCGAGCTGGTCGATCCCCATACGGCGGTGGCGCTCGCTGTCGCCGACCGCGACACCACCGACACGAGGGTGCCGAGCATCGTGCTCTCGACCGCCCATCCGGCCAAATTCCCCGATGCTGTCGAAGCGGCCTGCGGCCAGCGGCCGCAATTGCCGGCTTGGCTCGACGGATTGATGACCAAATCCGAACACATGAAGGTGGTGAAGAACGACCAGGCCGAGATTGAGCGGTTCGTGCTGTCGGTCAGCCGCGCCGCAAAGCAGGGAGTTGCCGGATGAGCGTCGAGATTTCCAAGCTTGCCTCCGGCCTGACCGTCGTCACCGACAAGATGCCTCACCTCGAGACCGCGGCGCTTGGCGTCTGGGCCGGCGTCGGCGGACGCGACGAAAAGCCCAACGAGCACGGCATTTCGCATCTGCTTGAGCACATGGCGTTCAAGGGCACGACCAAGCGCTCCTCGCGCGAGATCGTCGAGGAGATCGAAGCGGTCGGCGGCGACCTCAATGCCGGCACCTCGACCGAGACCACGTCCTATTATGCGCGGGTGCTGAAGGCCGACGTGCCGCTGGCGCTCGACGTGCTCGCCGACATCCTGGCCAATCCCGCCTTCGAGCCCGACGAGCTGGAGCGCGAGAAGAACGTCATCGTGCAGGAGATCGGTGCCGCGCAGGACACACCCGACGACGTCGTATTCGAGCATCTCAACGAGCTCTGCTATCCCGACCAGCCGATGGGCCGCTCGCTGCTCGGCACCGCCAAGACGCTACGCGCCTTCAACCGCGACATGCTGCGCGACTACCTCTCGACGCATTATCGCGGGCCCGACATGGTGGTGGCGGCGGCCGGTGCGGTCGATCACAAGCAGGTGGTCGCCGAGGCCGAGAAGCGTTTTGCGAGTTTCGAGGGGACGCCGGGCCCGAAGCCGCAAACCGCCCAGTTCGGCAAGGGCGGCGCCAAGGTGGTGCATCGCGAGCTGGAGCAGGCGCATCTGACGCTGGCGCTGGAAGGCGTGCCGCAGAGCGATTTGTCGCTGTTCTCGCTTCAGGTCTTCACCAACATCCTCGGCGGCGGAATGTCGTCGCGGCTGTTCCAGGAGGTGCGCGAGAAGCGCGGTCTCTGCTACTCCATCTATTCGTTCCACGCGCCTTATACCGATACCGGCTTCTTCGGCCTCTACACCGGCACCGATCCGGCCGATGCGCCGGAGATGATGGAGGTCGTGGTCGACATCATGAATGATTCGGTGGAGACGCTGACCGAGGCCGAGATCGCGCGCGCCAAGGCGCAGATGAAGGCGGGCCTCCTGATGGCGTTGGAGAGCTGCTCGTCCCGCGCCGAACAGCTTGCCCGTCATGTGCTGGCCTATGGCCGGCCGCAGACGGTCGAGGAGCTGGTGGCCCGGATCGACGCCGTCAGCGTCGAATCGACCCGGGACGCGGCGCGTGCGCTGCTGTCGCGGAGCCGGCCTGCCGTTGTCGCATTGGGCAGTGGCAGGGGTCTGGACACGGCGGTGTCTTTTGCGGAAGGATTGACCCGGGCGCGCGCCAAGGCGCGGTTGCATTAGGAGCCGCGCGCGGGCCGATCTGCCCCGGGAAGCATCACCATGGCCCTCTTTCGCCTGCCGTCCAGTGGACCCGCCGCCCTCGCGCCGCGCGGCAACGGGCTATTGTTGCGCGCGCCGCAGATGTCGGATTTCCTGCAATGGGCGCATCTGCGTGAGTCCAGCCGCGACTACCTGACGCCCTGGGAGCCGATCTGGCCGTCGGACGATCTCACCCGCTCCGGCTTCCGCCGCCGTCTGCGCCGCTATTCCGAGGACATCGCCGCGGACCGTTCCTATCCCTTTCTGATCTTCCGCGAGCTCGACGGCGCCATGGTCGGCGGCATCACGCTGGCCAATGTGCGGCGGGGTATCGTCCAGGCCGGCACCATCGGCTATTGGGTCGGACAACCCCATGCCCATCGCGGCTACATGACGGCTGCGCTGCGGGTCCTCCTGCCGACGCTGTTCGGCGAACTCAACCTGCACCGCGTCGAGGCGGCCTGCATCCCGACCAATGCGCCGTCGATCCGGGTGCTGGAGAAGTGCGGCTTCTCCCGTGAGGGGCTGGCGCGCCGCTATCTCTGCATCAACGGGATCTGGCAGGACCATTTGCTGTTTGGCCTCCTGCACGAGGATTTCCGCGGCTGAACCCCATTCGTTCATGTGACCAAAGTCTCTTTGGTACCGCCTCGTTTGCTGCCTTGGGTTCGCCGATTTTGACGATATAACGCGCAGGCCTACCGGCGATCGGCCGGGGATTTTGTAATGGAGTACGGGCTTTGATGGGGAAGCAGCTTCGGTCATCGCGGAATGTGCTGCGGCGAATGCCGGCGATCGCGCTGGCATTGTCGGTGTCGTTCGCAGCGGTTTCGCCGGCCGCGGCGCAGTCATTCACCGACCGCTTCAAGAGCCTGTTCGGCGGCAAGTCCGACGAGCCGGCCGAGCCCAAGCCGGCGCCTGCGCCCGGCCAGCCGGCTGAAGACGATCTCGATTGTCCCCAGGTTACGGTGCGCGCGGGGGCCTCGACCTACGCGGTTGGGGCCACCGGCAAGCCGGCCGTTGGCAATGAAATCCGCTTCCAGGCCTCGATCACCAAGATGGCGCGCGAATGTGCCCGGAGCAGCGCTGGCATCACGGCGCGGATCGGCATTCAGGGCCGCGTCATCGCCGGTCCCGCCGGTGCGCCTGCCTCCGTCGAGGTGCCCCTGCGCATCGCGGTCGTGCAGGGCGGCGTTGGCGAGAAGGTGATTGCCTCGAAGGCCTACCGGACCACGGTCGATATGACCGAGGGCGGCAGTGTGCCATTCACCTTCGTCGTCGAGGATATGACCTATCCGGTACCGTCAGCGGCGACCGCCGACAGCTACATCTTCTATGTCGGCTTCGACCCGCAGGCGCTCTCGCCCGAGCCGAAGGGGCGGAAGAAGAAGTAGGAGGTCTGGTGCCCCGGACGCGGCGCAGCGCGCAGCGGTGCGCCTCAGAGCCGGGGTCCAGAAATTGCGGATGCATGGGTCCCGGCTCTGCGTCGCGTCTTTCATGCCGCGTCGCGTCCGGGACACGACAGTCTTCAGGCCAACAAAAAAGCCGGCGCTCATCGCGCCGGCTTTTTGATTGGTGAGGCCAAACCCTCAGTTCAGCTTCTGCCGAACCTCGGTGATGCCCCTGGCGAGCAGGTCGTCGGCGACCGGGCCCTTGACCGACTGCGACAGGATCGTGGAGGCGGCCTGAACGGCGGCTTCCGCGGCTGCAGCGCGGACATCAGCCAGCGCCTGGGCCTCGGCGAGCGCGATCTTGCTCTCCGCGGTCTTGGTCCGGCGGGCGACGAAGTCTTCCATCTTCGCCTTTGCGTCGGCTGCGATGCGCTCGGCTTCGGCCTTGGCATTGGCGATGATGTCGGCGGCCTCGCGCTCGGCCGTCGCACTGCGCGCCTTGTAGTCGGCGAGCACCTTGGCCGCTTCCTGCTTGAGGCGCTGGGCGTCGTCGAGCTCGGCCTTGATGCGGTCGGCACGGTGATCGAGCGTCTTCATCACGGTCTTGAAGACCCCGAGATAGCCGAAAACGACCATCAGGATCACGAAGGCGACGGCGACCCAAAATTCAGGTTCGAAGAACATCTCGACTAACCTTTCAGGGACGCATCGACCGCGGCATTGACCGACGCAGCGTCGGGAACGACGCCGGTGAGCTGCTGCACGATCTGGCCTGCCGCATCGGCTGCGATGCCACGGACGTTGCTCATGGCGGTTGCGCGGGTCGAGGCGATGGTCTTCTCCGCCCCGGCGAGCTTGGCCGCCAATTGCTCTTCCAGCGTCTTGCGCTCGGCGTCAGCCTGCGCATTCGCCTTGTCGCGGGATTCGTTGCCGATCGCCTGTGCCCGCGTGCGCGCCGAAGCGAGCTCGCTCTCATAGGCTTTCAGCGCCGCGTCGGACTGGTCCTTCAGCTTCTGCGCTTCGGCGAGGTCACCCTCGATCTTGTTTTGACGCGCCTCGATCGCACCGCCGATGCGCGGCAGAGCGAGCTTGGACACGATCACGTAAAGCAGGACAAAGAAGATCGCGAGCGACACCAGCTGTGAAGCGAAGCTGCTGCTCTCGAACGGCGGAAAGCCGCCACCGTGGTGACCACCGTCAGCCTCGGTATGAGCGCCCGCCGCCGGACCTTTTGCGCCGCCATGACTCTCAGCCATGGAGTTCTCCTGTTGCTGTCACACGCGCCGTCCCAGAGCCTGGAACGGCGCGAAAAACGTCGTCCTCAGAGCGGAACGAACAGCAGCAGCAGCGCGATCAGCAGCGAGAAGATGCCGAGCGCTTCGGTCACGGCGAAGCCGAAGATCAGGTTGCCGAACTGGCCCTGAGCGGCCGACGGGTTGCGGACGGCTGCGGCGAGGTAGTTGCCGAAGATCACGCCCACGCCGACGCCCGCGCCGCCCATGCCGATGCATGCGATGCCCGCGCCGATAAGTTTTGCTGCTGCCGGATCCATTTTAGACTCCTTGGAAGAAAGATTGGGTTGTGGGTGGAAATTCCCCGGACCGCTCAGTGTCCCGGATGAATGGCGTCGTTGAGGTAGATGCAGGTCAGGATCGCGAACACATAGGCCTGCAGGAACGCGACCAGGAGCTCCAGCGAGGTCAGCGCGACCGTGAGCGCCAGCGGCAGCACGCCGCCGATCCAGCCGACAGCGCCGAGCGAGAAGCCGAGCATGGCGACGAAGCCCGCGAACACTTTCAGCGCGATGTGGCCGGCCAGCATGTTGGCGAACAGACGGACGCTGTGGGAGACCGGACGCAGGAAGAACGACAGGATCTCGATGAACATGACCAGCGGCAGGATGTAGATGGGGACGCCGTGGGGAACGAAAATCTTGAAGAATTTCAGGCCGTTCTTGTAGATTCCGTAGATCAGGACGGTGAAGAAGACCAGCAGCGCGAGCGCCGCGGTGACGATCAGATGACTCGAGATCGTGAAGGTGTAGGGGATGATGCCGACCAGGTTCGAGACGCAGATGAACATGAACAGCGAGAAGATCAGCGGGAAGAACTTCATGCCTTCCGCGCCGGCCGTCGAACGGATGGTCGAGGCGACGAATTCGTAGGAGATTTCGGCGACCGACTGCAGGCGCCCCGGAACCAGCTGCGTGCCGCTGGCGAGCATCAGGATCGAGATGATCGCGACGGCCACCAGCATGTAGAGCGACGAATTGGTGAAGGCGATCGTGTGATTGCCGATATGGCCCAGGGTGAAGAGAGGCTCGATGTTGAACTGGTGGATCGGGTCGATTTTCATCAGCGCGGCATCTCTTGGTCTGCCGGGCAATGCCGGCGGGTCTCGGTCTGCCGGCCGGGCCGGCCCGTACCGGCGAAGCCGGCACGATCATTCCTCATCTGGTGGGACAGCTTACGAACCACCGCGCCTGTTTTGACCCGCGCCCGCCGTTCTCACCACATTCACCACGCCGGCGACGAAGCCTAGCAACAGGAACACGATAAACCCGAAAGGCGACGTCGACAGCAAGCGGTCGAACCCCCAGCCAATCCCCGCCCCGACAACGACGCCGGCGATCAACTCCGAGGATAACCGGAAACCAAGCGCCATCGCCGAGGCTCTGGCCGCTCCGTCTCCACCGTCACCTGCGGGTTGCTCGGTCTTGATCCGGCGGTCGCGAAATTCGGACAACCTCTGATCAAGACTTCCGAGCCGTTCGGAAAGCGCAGCTTCCTCGGACGATTTATCGCGATCTCCATTCTCGCCGTGTCCCGTGCCCTGTGTCATGCAACGAAGACCCGAAACGCTGCGGCTGAATGGAAATTACGCCCGCCACCCTCAAAAGCCGCGCGGACCATACTGATGGCCCATAATCAAGTCAAGCCAAGTCACGATTGCGTCGCTTTCGATTATGTGACTGATTTATTTGATGATATTGGCGTGCACGGCAGCGCTGCACACAGCGTGACGCCGCACCGCAGCAGCTCGCCTCATGATCGGCGAATGCGGCCGCCCTTTCGCCGCGCTGCCGGGATCAAAGACATCGCCGCGATCGTTGATGTCGGTGCGCGTTTTGGGCAGCAGATCGTCGCACCGGGGTGTAGAATTTGCCAGATTGCCACCTGCACGTCGTGGCGGAGAGCGCGATGAGACCCGTGATGTCATCCACAACATCCTGGCTTGCGGCGGCGGCATTTGCCGCGGCGATGGCCGTCAGCGGCGGTCTCGAGGCCGCGCAATCCGCGCCCGACAGCGAAAACGGTCGCTACAGCATGACGCCCATCCCCGAAGGCGTGCTGCGGCTCGACACGCGCACCGGCACGGTATCGACCTGCACCAAGAACGGCGCCGGCTGGGCCTGCTACGCGGTGCCCGACGAACGGACGGCGCTCGACGCCGAGATCGGCAGGCTCCAGGCCGAGGTCGAAAGGCTGAAGGGGCAGCTCGCGGCAGGCCCGACGGCGTCGGGCAAGATCGACGAGGCGCTGCCGAAATCCGATCCGTTGAAGAAAGCCGAGCCCAAGAACGCCCAGCCCCGGGCCGCCGAGGGCGAGCGCAAGATCGAGATCCCGCTGCCGAGCGATCAGGACGTCGATCGCCTGATGTCGTTTCTGGAAAAGGCCTGGCGGCGGCTGATCGACATGGCTAACCGCGTCCAGAAGGACGTGTCGGGGAGGATTTGACGGTGCCTTCGCGCCATCCATGCGTTGAGGTGCCGTAGGGTGGGCAAAGGCGCTCTTGCGCCGTGCCCAACATGTTTCCACGACGACAAGAGAGGACGTGGGCACGTCGCTTCGCGCCTTTGCCCCCCTACGGCAGTGTCCGATGCAGCGAGACCTTTCATGACATCAGCCAAATCCGTCACGCGCTCGGCAGCATCGTCCGTGCAAGCCACCGCGATCGCTTCGTCATTGCTGACCGTGCAGACGTCGGGCCGCGGCTTCACTGATCTCACCAGCGAAGTCGCAAAATTCGTCGCCGAGGTGCACGCGCGCGAGGGCGCATTGACGCTGTTCATCCGCCATACCTCGGCCTCACTGACGATTCAGGAGAACGCCGATCCTTCCGTGCTCGTCGACCTCACGACGGCGCTGTCCCGGCTCGCGCCGGAGAATGCCGGGTGGACCCACGACACCGAAGGACCGGACGACATGCCGGCACACATCAAGACGATGTTGACCGGAGCCTCGCTTCAGATCCCGGTCCTGAACGGCAGGCTTGCACTCGGCACCTGGCAGGCGATCTATCTTATCGAGCACCGCAAGCGCCCGCATCGGCGCGAGGTGGTGCTGCAATTCGTCGGCAGCAATCAATAGAGCGTTTTCGAGCGAAGTGGGCGCCGGTTCGCGTCAAGAAACGCGTCAACAAGAAGCTTCCATAAAACAAAACCGGCCGCGGGACACCGCGGCCGGTTCGTGTTGGTTGAGATCGGTGCTTTCGATCAGGTCGCCTTGATGTCGACGTCCTTGGTCTCGGGCAGGAAGAAGAGGCCGATCACGACGGTAATCGATGCGAAGATGACCGGATACCAGAGACCCGCATAGATATCGCCCGTGGAGGCCACGATGGCGAAGGCGGTCGCCGGCAGCAGGCCGCCGAACCAGCCGTTACCGATGTGGTAGGGCAGCGACATCGAGGTGTAGCGGATGCGGGTCGGGAACAGTTCGACCAGCATCGCAGCGATCGGGCCGTACACCATGGTGACGAAGAGCACCAGAATGAACAGCAGCCCGATGGTCGCGGCCACCTGCGGACGGAAGATGTCGAACGGATGCGACATCTTCACGATGCCCGCATCGCCCGGCTTCGGATAGCCGGCCGCCTGCACGGCGGCGAGGACCGCCGGGTTTCCGTCCTTGGCGTTGGCGTAGGCGACGTCCTTTCCGTTGACCACCACCTTCACGCCCGAGCCTGCAGCGCTTGGCGTGGTCGAGTACTTGACCGACGATTGCGACAGGTAGGCACGTGCGGTGTCGCAAGGCGAGGTGAAGACGCGGGTTCCGACCGGGTTGAACAGGTCGCCGCAACCGGCGGGATCCGCCACCACGTCGACCTTGACCGACTCGATCGCCTTTTCCAGCGCCGGGTTGGCGTTGGTGGTGATCATCTTGAAGATCGGGAAGAATGTCAGCGCCGCGATCAGGCAGCCGCCGAGGATGATCGGCTTGCGGCCGATCTTGTCGGAGAGCACGCCGAACACGATGAAGAAGCCGGTGCCGAGCAGCAGCGACCAGGCGATCAGCAGGTTGGCGGTGTAACCGTCGACCTTCAGGATCGATTGCAGGAAGAACAGCGCGTAGAACTGGCCGGTGTACCAGACAACGCCCTGGCCCATCACGCCACCGAGCAGCGCGAGCAGCACGAGCTTGCCGTTCTGCCAATTGCCGAAGGCTTCGGTCAGCGGCGCCTTCGAGCTCTTTCCCTCGTCCTTCATCTTCTGGAAGATCGGGGATTCATTGAGGCGAAGCCGGATCCAGACCGAGATGCCGAGCAGCAGCACCGAGACCAGGAACGGAATGCGCCAGCCCCACGCCGCGAAGTCGGCCTCGCCGAGGGCGGAACGGGTGAACAGGATCACCAGCAGCGACAGGAACAGGCCGAGAGTCGCCGTGGTCTGAATGAAGGAGGTGTAGTAGCCGCGCTTGCCGTTCGGAGCATGCTCCGCGACATAGGTCGCCGCGCCGCCGTACTCACCGCCAAGCGCCAGGCCCTGGGCGAGGCGCAGCGCGATCAGGATGATCGGAGCCGCGATGCCGATGGTCGCCGCGTTCGGCAGCAGGCCGACGATGAAGGTCGACAGACCCATGATCAGGATGGTGACGAGGAAGGTGTATTTGCGGCCGACGATGTCGCCGATGCGGCCGAACACGATCGCGCCGAACGGACGCACCAGGAAGCCGGCTGCGAACGCAAGCAGCGCGAAGATGTCGCGGGTTGCCGGCGGATAGGCCGAGAAGAACTGGGCGCCGATGATGCCGGCCAGTGAACCATAGAGGTAGAAATCGTACCATTCGAAGACGGTACCGAGCGAGGAGGCGAGAATGACGAACCGTTCGTCCTTCGTCATCCCTCCCGCGCCTGCTTGAGATACGGCCATTGTCGACATGTTGAGTCGCTCCCCGAAATGCGTTTCCTCGCGCCCCAGACGTCCGGACATGCCGGATCAACCAGGTCTTGCCCGCAAGGTAACATCGGCGTGAAACCCGCCCCAATACGACTTTCGGCCTTGCGCACTGACGTGCAGCTGACGTCCGGTATCGGGCGCCGGCCTGCTGTCACGGCGGCGTCCGGATTAACCCCTTTGCAGCAAAGGGATAATGTGCACTTGCATGCCACGGCCGCTCGGGGAAGAATTGGACAAACCCGGGATCTGTCCGCCGGCCCCCGAACGACAGCAAGAGAACGATGAACGCTCCCTCGACCCATCTCGTCATCGCCGATGACCATCCGCTTTTCCGCGACGCGCTGCGACAGGCGGTGGCCGGCGTCCTGACCTCGGCCAGAATCGACGAGGCCGGATCGTTCGAGGATCTGACCACGCTCCTGGAACAGACCTCGGACGTCGACTTGATCCTGCTCGACCTCTCGATGCCCGGGATCTCAGGCTTTTCCGGCCTGATCTATCTGCGTGCGCAATATCCGGCGATCCCGGTGGTGATCGTTTCGGCTTCCGACGACAGCGCCACGATCCGCCGCTCGCTCGATTTCGGCGCCTCCGGCTTCATTCCGAAGCGTTTCGGCGTCGAGACCTTGCGCGACGCCATCCTCAAGGTGATGGAAGGCGACGTCTGGGTTCCCGCCGACACCGACCTCTCGGCTGCGGCCGATCCCGACATGACGCGCCTGCGCGACCGCCTGGTGACGCTGACGCCGCAGCAGGTCCGGGTTTTGATGATGCTGTCGGAGGGGCTCCTCAACAAGCAGATCGCCTATGAGCTCGGGGTCTCCGAGGCCACCATCAAGGCACATGTCTCGGCGATCCTGCAAAAGCTCGGCGTCGAGAGCCGCACCCAGGCGGTGATCGCGGCCGCCAAGATCGCCGGGGGCCAGTGGAAGCAGGGCACGCCGACGGGGTAAGCGTTGCTGCGCTATCCAATCCGCCATCCTTCGAGGCTCCCCCTGCGGTGCTCCGCACCGCATGCCTCGCACTTCAGGATGAGACGCAGCCTGATACGGTGTAACAGCGCCCTTATAGCATCCGCAAAAGGGTGTTGGCCGCCTTGATGTCCGCCGTCTCTGAGCCCTCGGCAAAGTCGTCGAGGCACGATTGCAGCAACCGTTTCGCGTCCTCGTGCTGCCCGCGTTCGACAATCAGCCCGGCGAGATCGATTGCGGCACGCAGCTCCCAGGCTTTTGCGCCTTGTCGACGGCTCAATTCCAGGGACTGCACAAAATAGGTTTCTGCCTGCTCGGCCCTGGGCTGCGGGAGAGACAGCAGCACCTTGCCCGTCATCCGCAGCAGCTCGGGCATGTACAGATGATCGCCGCCTTGCTCGACCAGGCGGATCGCATCGTCGATCAGTTCTGCGCTCTGCTCGATCTGCCCGAGCGCCAGCAAGCCCTGAACCAGCGCGATGTTGAACGTCGTGGTGAGCAGCTCGTAGCCGGCATCGTGGAGCTCGCGCAGGCAGGTCCTGATCGTCTCGACGCCATCAGCGGCGTCGCCGCGCCGGATCGCCAGCTCGCCTTTGACGCCTCGGCCGACGGCGAGATAAGGCCCCATCGAGCGCGAATTGGCATGTGCGATGAAGTGGTCGATGTTCTCGTCCGCGCCGTCGAGGTCTCCGCTCCAGAGATCGATCGAGACCGCCCAGATCAGCGCAATGCAGAGCGTGATCGGGTGATCCATCTGCGCGGCCTCGGTGACCGTCTGCTGCGCCAGTTGCAGCGCATCTGCGGGCCGGCCCTGCAACCAGAGCTCGCGCGCCAGCGTGATGCCGGCCCGGTTGCGATGATCGAAGCCATGCACGGTGCTGATTCGTTCCGTGCCGGGTCCCTGCCAGGCGACCTCCAGCATCTTCAGCGCGTCGCGATGATCGCCGGCCAGATGCAATGAGACGCCGAGGAGGGAATGGGCGAGGGCGATCGAGGCGGGGTCGCCCAGCGACGTCGCGACCGCGAGGCTCTGCTGGGCGTAGCCAAGCGCGGCGTCGAACTCTCCCATCCGCTCGTGAAAGATATGCATTCGGCCGAGCAGCTGGAGCTGGTTGATGTCGTCGCCACGCGCTTCGGCGATCGCAAGGCTCCTGCTCAAGGCGCCACGCGCCGCGTCGCTGCCGCCGCGGGTGAACATCAAGGTCAGTCCGAGGGCGGCCTGGATGTGCATTTCCTCGGCGCTGCCGCGCGAGGAAGGGACAATCGCCAGCAGGGCCCGTTCCGACCAGCGCCGGCATTCGATCAACAGGGACATCGCCAGGAAAATCGGCGCTGCGGCGGCGGTGAGCGCAATGCCGATGCCGAGATCGCCGTCCGCGCCGAAGCACCAGTCGAGCGCGGCGCGCACATTGTGAAGCGCGGAGAAGTGAGCCGCCCGTTCGTCCGCGCTCGGCACCCTGGCCCAAGTCATGCCGGCCTGTTCCAGCCATCGCCGGTAGTAAGTCGCGTGGCGGACGGCGAGAGCCGCGTCATCAGGTTCGATCTCGAGCAGATAGGCGCGCGTCGTGTCGAGCAGACGGTAGCGCATCATCGCGCCGATCGGTCGCGGCGCGACCATCGATTTGGCAACGAGACTATCGACGGCGTCGAACAGGTGGGTGTGGTCGACGCGCTCGTCCGGCACGACCTCGAGCGCTGCATCGATGGTGAAATGCCCGGCGAAGACCGCAAGCCTGCGTAGCACGAGGCGTTCGAGATCCGACAACAGACCGTAGCTCCAGTCGAGCGTGGCCTGCAATGTCTTTTGCCGGGGTGGCGCCGTTCGCTGGCCCTGCCAGAGCAGGTTGAGGCGCTCGTCGAGCAGCGTTGCCGTCTGCTCCAGGCCGTAGGCTTCGACCCGGCCGGCGGCGAGCTCGATCGCCAGCGCCATGCCGTCGAGCTTGCGGCAGATCCTCGCGATGATCGTGGTATTGGCGTCATCGAGCGTGATCTGCGCCCCGCTGGCTGTGGCACGTTCGAGGAACAGTTGAAGCGCGGGATAGGTCTGGGCTGCGGCGACCGTCAGCGAGGAGCCGTCGGGCGGAACGGCGAGTGGGGCCAATCGATAGACTTGCTCGCCCTCGACGCGCAGGGCTTCGCGGCTGGTCGCGAGTTATGGACATGCGGCGCCGCTTGGAAGATGTCTGCCGCCAGCGGTGCAGCGGTCGCGATGACATGCTCGCAATTGTCGAGGATCAGTAGCATCCGCTTGTCGCGGAGATGCGCGAGCAGAGCGGGCAGGGGATCGTCGGCCGGCAGACCAAGCATCAGCAGGATCGAGGTGATCACGAGATCGGGATCGCTGAGCGCGGCAAGGTCCACGAAATGCGCGGCATCGGAGAATGTTTCGAGCAGGTCGTGCGCGATCGCCACGGCGACCGCGGTTTTGCCGACGCCGCCGGGGCCGGCAATCGTGACAAAGCGCGAGACGATGAGCTTGTCGGAGATGGCGGCGATCGCATCGTCGCGCCCGACCATCCGCTGCAACCGGTTCGGCAGTTTCACAGGCGGCAATTCCAGCCGCGGCGCGGGACGCTGTGCTGCCGCAATGTCCGTTTGCGAAATCGGCGCCACGAAGCAATAGCCGCGGCCGGAGAGCGTCGTGATATAGCGGGCGCCATCCTTGCCGTCGCCGAGCGCCTTGCGCAGCGCTGCGACATGAAAGCGCAGATTGGCCTCTTCGACGGTGATGCCGGGCCACACCAGCGCCATCAGGTCCCATTTGCTGACGACCTCGTTCGGCCGCGACATCAGCGCAATCAGCGTGTCGAAGGCTTTCGCGCCGAGCGGCAACGCGACGCCGTCGCGCATCACGAGCCTTTCATGCGGCGTCACGGAGAATGGCCCGAACGACAATGTTCCCGTCGCGGTGCCGGCCGGCTCAGTCATGGCGAAAACTTGGTCCCTTCGACAGCACCCGATAGCCAGATGATCGCGATCCTGCAAGGCGCCTCCCTGCATCGGCATCAGACCGCGCATGCAGGCCTCGTGAGGCGTGAGGTGACCTCACAATTTCTCACAAGTCCAAACGGGTGTGCTGCCGCGACCGCTGCTAGTCAATGGCGTGACGACGAGGAGATCCTGATGACGCAGGCGGCAAAGATACTCTACACGGCCAAGACCCACACCAGCGGCGGGCGGCACGACGGCATATCGCGCAGCTCCGACGGTCGCCTGGACGTCAAGCTGTCGCCGCCGGGCGCCACCGGCATCGGCACCAATCCCGAGCAATTGTTCGCGGCCGGCTGGTCGGCCTGCTTCGAAGGCGCGATGGAGATCGCGGCCCGCAAGCGCGGGATCGAGCTTCCCAGGAAATGCGCTGTTGATGCGGAGATCGATCTCGTGCTCGACGAGGGCGCCTATTCGCTCCGGGCACGCCTCAATGTCAGCCTGCCAGGCCTCGACCCTGAGATCGCGCGCGGCATCATCGATGATGCGCATCAGACTTGTCCCTATTCCAAGGCCGTTCGCGGCAACATCGACGTCACGGTCGCACTGATCTGACGCATTATCACCAATCATCAAAGGGTAGCACGACCATGACGCAGATCATCGATCAGCATCGTCGCAAGTTCTTCGGCGTCGCCGCCGGAACCGTCGCCGTCGGTCTCGGCGTGATCGACCTCGCGCGCGCCGAAACGGAAGCGTCGCGATCCCAGGCCTCGACCACGTCCTTCGGCGCGATCAAGCAGATCGATGCCGGCGTCCTCAATGTCGGCTATGCCGAGGCAGGTCCTTCGAACGGTCCCGTGGCGATCCTGCTGCACGGCTGGCCTTACGACATTCACGCCTTCGTCGACGTCGCGCCAATCCTGGCAAAAGCCGGCTATCGCGTGATCATCCCGTACTTGCGCGGCTACGGCTCGACGCACTTCCTCACCAGTGAGACACCGCGCAACGGCGAGCCCGCCGCGATGGCCGCCGACATCATCGCGCTGATGGACAAGCTCGATATCAAGAAGGCGGTCGTGGCCGGCTTCGATTGGGGCGCGCGCACGGCCGACATCATCGCCGCGCTGTGGCCGGATCGCTGCCGCGGGCTGGTGTCGGTCAGCGGCTATCTGATCTCCAGTCAGGCCGCCGGCAACATGCCGCTGCCGCCGTCGGCCGAGCTGCAATGGTGGTATCAGTTCTACTTCGCGACCGAGCGCGGCCGGGCCGGGTACGAGAAGTACACGCACGATTTCGCCAAGCTGATCTGGAAGCTCGCCTCGCCGCAGTGGAAGTTCGACGACGCCACCTTCGCCCGCAGCGCGGCGGCGCTGGACAACAAGGATCATGTCGCGATCACGATCCATAATTACCGCTGGCGGCTTGGGCTCGCCCAGGGCGAAGCGAAATACGAGCATCTCGAAAAGAAGCTCGCGGCGGCTCCCGTCATCGACGTTCCGACGATCACGATGGAGGGCGACGCCAACGGCGCACCGCACCCCGACCCCGGCGCCTATGCCAAGAAGTTTTCAGGCCGATACGAGTTTCGCCTGATCACCGGCGGCATCGGCCACAATTTGCCGCAGGAAGCGCCGCAAGCCTTTGCCAAGGCCGTCATCGACGCCGACGGCGCCTGAAGATCCGTCATGACCTCGGTCCAGCCAGGCTGGACCGAGGTCCGCCCGTTGATCCCAGTTTGAAGAAACCTCATGACGTCAGCCAAACCTGAAACGAAGAAATTCTCCGTTTCCACGATCGTCGCGCTCGCCGTGGTTCTCCTCGTCGTTCTCCTGAGCTGCGTGCAGTATCTCGTCACGATCGCTCTTGCGGAGGGCCCCGCGACGGCCGACGCCTCGCCGATCTTCGGCGTCACGATTCCGTCGGGCTACAAGCAGTGGGAACTGATCGCGCCGGCTGAAGAGGCGGCGCCGCTCGACGAGCTTCGCGCCGTGGTCGGTAACCAGACCGCAATCGACGCGTATCAAGCCGGCAAGCTCCCGTTCTCGGACGGCACCATTCTGGTCAAGCGCGCCTGGAAGCGGAAACAATCTCCCGAATTTGCGTCCGCAACGATTCCCGGAGCCGCCACCACGGTTCAGGTGATGGTCAAGGACTCCAGGAAATACGCTGCGACCGGCGGCTGGGGCTTTGGCCGCTTCGTCAACGGCAAGCCGGTCGACGAAGCCCAACATCGCACCTGCTTTGCCTGCCATGAAGCGGGGGCCAAGAGCCGAGACTACGTCTTCACGCGGCTTGCGCCCTAAGCGGTGAAGGTGGGCCTGCTGGCTTTCGTCAGGAAGGCCGCTTCACTCCGCCGCCACCATCTGCTGGGTGCGCCACTGGCCAAGGAGCGCGCGGAGCGAGGCCGGCTTGACCGGCTTGTTGAGCACCGCGACCTTCTCGTCGCGTGCAGCCACCTGCACGGCGGGGCTGCGGTCGGCCGTGATGAGGATCGCGGGGATGGTATCGCCGAAGCGACGGCGAATGTCGCGGATCGCGGCGATGCCGTTGCCGCGATCGAGATGATAGTCGACCAAGAGGCCGGTGACGCGTCTTCCGGCGGTTTCGATTGCGGCGATCGCGCCTTCGGGATCGGCGACCGCGATCACCTCGGCGTCCCAGGCCTTCAGCAGCGTGCGCATGCCGTCGAGGATCGCCGCGTCGTTCTCGATGCAGACGATCAGCGCGCCCGAGATCGGCGTGCGCGCCAGCGGCGTCGCACTGGTCACGGCGGCGGTGTGGGTGATCGCCTTGGCCGTCGGCACCGTCACGGAGAACACCGAGCCGCCGCTCTTGTTGCCGTCGATGGCGATACCGTGCTTGAGCACCCGCGCGAGGCGTTCGACGATCGAGAGACCGAGCCCCAGCCCGCGCGCGATCCGCGCGCCCTGCTCCAGGCGATGGAATTCCTTGAAGATCTCGCCGCGCTTGACGGGCGGGATGCCGACGCCGGTGTCGTAGACGCAGATCTTGAGCGCGGCGCCGCGGCGGCGGCAGCCGACCAGCACGCGGCCGCGCGGGGTGTATTTGATCGCGTTCGAGATCAGGTTCTGGAGCAGGCGCCGCAGCAGGAGCCGATCCGACTCGACTGGCAGCGAGCAGGGCACGAAAGCGAGCTCCAGGCCCTTGGCGCGCGCGATCGGTGCGAACTCGATCTCCAGCGAGCGCATCAGATCGGCCATCTTGAAACTCGAGATCGAGGTGGTCATCGCGCCGGCGTCGAGGCGGGAGATGTCGAGCAGCGCACCGAGAATCTCTTCGATCGCCTGCAGCGATTCGTCGATGTTCTCGACCAGCCGCGTCTCCTCGCCGCTGTGCTGGCGCTCGACCAGGCTCGTGACATAGAGCCGCGCCGCGTTCAGCGGCTGGAGAATGTCGTGGCTGGCGGCGGCGAGGAAGCGCGTCTTGGAGATGCTGGCGTCTTCCGCCGTGCTCTTGGCCAGGGCCAGCTCGGAGTTCAGCCGCGTCAATTCCTCGGTCCGGTCGCGCACGCGCTTTTCCAGCGTCGCGTTGGCGCGCTCCAGTGCTTCCGCCGCCTCGAAGCTGGGTGTGACATCGGTGAAGGTGATGACGAAACCGCTGCCGGGCATGTGGTTGGTGAGCACCTCGATCACCATGTGGCGTTCCGGCAGGCGCTCGAGATATGGCTCGCTGTCGGTGGTGTAAGCGGCGAGGCGCTTCTCGATCATCGCCTCACGGTCGGTCTGATGATCCGGATCGCTCACGCCCATGAATTCCAGGATCTCGCGCAAGGGCGTGCCGAATTGGACGATGTGCGGGGGAACGTTGAGGAGATCACCGAACTGCCGGTTGGAGCAGATCAGTTGCAGGTCGGCATCGAACACCGCGATGCCCTGGCGCACGTGGTTGAGTGCGGTCTGGAGTATCTCGCGGTTGAAATGCAGGGCCGCGTGCGAGTCGTCGAGCAGCTTGAGTGCGGCTTTGGCCGAGACCGTGCGCTTGCGCAGCAGCAGCGACATCACGAGGCGGGAGGAGGCCGCGCCGATCGAGGAGGCGATCAGGTGCTCGGCGTGCTGCAACAGCTCGAAGTCAGCGGGGGCTCCGGACTCCAGCCGGACATTGCGCCGCGCCGAGAACGCCTCGAAGGAATGCCGGGCGCGGTCGGGGCCGAGATATTGCGCGACGGTGGTCTGGATGTCCTGCACGGTGACGGTGGTGCGCCAGCGGCGGAAACCCGGGGAGATCGGCGCGAGCGTGTTGGGCACGAACAGATCGGCCTGCAACAGCTCGATGGACGAGGGCCTTCGCGCCAGCGACAGCAGCACATAGGTCAGGATGTTGAGCGACAGCGACCAGATGACGCCGTGCATCAGCGGCGGCAGATCGGCGCCGAACAGCGCCTGCGGCCGCAGCGCCTCGATGCCGAACGGTCCATGCTGGAGCAGCAGGATTCCCGTGGTCGAGGTGTCCATGAAGCTCGGTATGAACAGCGTGTAGAGCCACACCGCGAAGCCGACCAGCATGCCGCCGATCGCGCCGCGCGCGGTCGCGCGCCGCCATAACAGGCCGCCGAAGAAGCTCGGCGCGAGCTGGGCGATGGCGGCAAAGGAGAGCAGGCCGATCGCCGCGAGCTGGGTATTGCCGAGCGCGCGGTAGTAGAAATAGGCCATCACCATGATGGCGAAGATCGCGAGCCGCCGCGAGCGCAGCAGGAAGTCGCTGAAATCTGCGCCACCGGTGCGTCCTTCCGGCCGGCGTTGCAGCACCAGGGGCACCACGAGATCGTTCGAGACCATGATGGAAAGCGCGACGCATTCGACGATCACCATCGCGGTTGCCGCCGACAGGCCGCCGACGAAGATGGCGACGCTGAGCAGATCCGCACCTCCCTCCATCGGCAACGCCAGCACGTACATATCAGGGTCGGCCACGCCGAACGGGAAGCTGACGAGGCCGGCGAGCGCGATCGGGATCACGAACAGGTTGATGGCGATGAGGTAGAGCGGGAACAGCCAGCGTGCGCGACCGACCTCGGCATCGCTGGAATTCTCCACCACACTGACGTGGAACTGGCGCGGCAGCAGCATGATCGCGCATAGCGACAGCAGCGTCATGGTGAGGAAGTTGCCGATCGACGGCGAGTAGTTGATGGCGCGCACCGCCTCCGGCGTCTTCATGGCGCGCTCGATCAGTTCTTGCGGCGAGAACATCCAGAAGGTGACGAAGATGCCGGCGGCGAGGAAGGCGACCAGCTTGATGATGGATTCGGTCGCGACCGCCAGCATCAGGCCGTGCTGGTGCTCGGTGGCGTCGGTCTGCCGTGTGCCGAACAGCACCGCGAAGGCCGCCATCGCCAGCGTCACCATCAGCGCCATGTCGCCGAGGATCGGGATGTGGGAGAAGGCCTGGTCCTCGCTCAGGATCGTTGCGAGCGAGGAGGCCACCGCCTTGAGCTGGAGCGCGATGTAGGGCACCGAGCCGATGATCACGATCAGCGCGACGGTCGCCGCCACCGCCTGGCTCTTGCCGTAGCGGGCGCCGATGAAATCGGCGATCGAGGTGATGTTGTGGGCTTTCGCCAGCTGAATCACGCGGCGCAAGACGCCCGCGCCGAGCCCGATCATCAGGATCGGGCCGACATAGATGGCGAGAAAGTCGGTCGAGGTACGGGTGGCGAAGCCGACCGAGCCGAAGAAGGTCCAGGAGGTGCAGTAGATCGCCAGCGACAGCGGATAGATCCACCCGGAGGCACGGCCGCGTCCGGCCGGCGAGCGGCGGTCGCCATGGCTCGCCACCAGGAACAGGAAGCCGATATAGCCGAAGGCGGCGGCGATCACGCCCCAATCGTGCAGCATGGCGAGCGCGCTTCTCCCAGGGCGCTGACCGGCGCCCAAGCTCATTTTCCCTGTAAATCTAGCGCGTTGGACCGGTGGAGGCGACAGCGAAATGGCGGGTGAGGGCGGGAACTGGCGTTGTCGTTAAGGTGCGTCGCTTGGGGTCTGCCGAGAGAATCCCCGTGCGGCACCCCCCTCCCTGACCCTCCCACAACGGGGGAGGGAACGGAGAGAGTGTCGATTGTCGCGATCGAGACGGGACAGAGTGGCAGATCAACGTGAGGCAGGCACGCCTATCTCGCTCCCTCCCCCCTTGCGGGGAAGGGTCGGGGAGAGGGGTAGCCACGGGCTCGATAGAAGTTGGTTCTACGGAGAGGCGAGAAGCCTACTCCGCCGCCATCGACTTCGCGCGCAGCGGCAGGCCGAGGCGGTCCCACACTTGCAGCAGGGCTTCGGCGAGCTGATCGATCAGGCCGTCGTCGTGATAGGGCGAGGGCGTGATGCGCAGCCGCTCGCTGCCCTTGGCGACAGTCGGATAGTTGATCGGCTGGATGTAGATGCCGTGCTCTTCGAGCAGGAGGTCGGACGCCTGCTTGCACTTCTCGGGATCGCCGACGAACAGCGGCACGATGTGGGTGTCGCTCGACATCACAGGCAGGCCGGCGGCGTTGAGGATCGCCTTGACGCGGGCGGCACGGTCCTGGTGGCGCTCGCGCTCCCAGTTCGAGGTCTTCAGATGTTTGATCGCGGCGGTCGCCGCGGAGCAGATCGCCGGCGGCAGCGCGGTCGTGAAGATGAAGCCCGGTGCGTAGGAGCGCACGGCATCGATGATCTGGCCGTTGGCGGCGATGTAACCGCCGAGGCAGCCGAACGCTTTCGCCAGCGTGCCTTCCAGAATGTCGATGCGGTGCATGACGCCGTCACGCTCGGCGATGCCGCCGCCGCGCGGGCCGTACATGCCGACCGCGTGGACCTCGTCGACATAGGTCATCGCCTTGTACGTCTCGGCGAGATCGCAGATCTTGGCGAGCGGGGCGACGTCGCCGTCCATGGAATAAAGGCTCTCGCACACGATCAGCTTCGGCCGGTTCGGGTCGGCCGCTTTCAACAGCGCCTCCAGATGCGCAAGATCGTTGTGGCGGAACACGACCCGCTCGCAGCCCGACTGGCGGATGCCCTCGATCATCGAATTGTGGTTGAGCTCGTCCGACAGAATGAGACAGTTCGGAATGAGCTTTGCGATGGTCGGGATGCCGGTCTGGTTCGAGACATAGCCCGAGGTGAACAGCAGCGCGGCTTCCTTGCCGTGGAGATCGGCGAGCTCGGTCTCGAGCTGGACCAGCGGATGATGCGTGCCGGCGATGTTGCGGGTGCCGCCGGCACCGGTGCCGACGCGCGTCGCGGTCTCGACCATGGCACCGACCACCTTCGGGTGTTGGCCCATGCCGAGATAATCGTTGGAGCACCAGATCACGACGTCGCGCTTGCCCTTGGGCGAGTGCCAGACCGCGTGCGGGAATCTGCCGGCCGTCCGCTCCAGGTCGGCGAACACGCGGTAGCGCCGCTCGGCGTGGAGACGATCGAGGGCGGAATCGAAGAACTGGTTGTAATCCATCGGCAAAACCTGCAACGGAACCCGGCCACGGCGGCCGCTCATTTTTAGAGCTTTTCCAGCTCCAATGTCCATGCGCCCCCACACATTTGTCACGAGGGGCGCGGGTATATTGATAGCGGCGTATCGCCGGCGATAGTTGATTTGGATCAAACGCCTAACACGGGCCTGCCCGCGGGGACCGAGGCTCCAGGGAAGGCACGGACCCTGGCTGCTGCCATGGACATTTTGTCCAAGACGCGCGCTCCGTCCATGATTGCGCAGCCGGTCGTGCCGACGCCGTAGCTCACGTCGTCCGGAACTGCAGCACGCCGTCCTTTGTCTCCGCCGTCAGCCGGCCCTCGACGATCATGTAGTTGACATGCGCGACCAGCTCGCCGGCGGCAAAACCCATCTGGTGCTCGTCGAGCACATGCTTGTTGAACACGACGGGCACCAAGGCGCGCGAGGTCTGCGGCACCTCGCGGCAGGCTTCCGCGATCAGGCGGCAGCGCTCTTCATGGTGGTCGGCGAGCTGCTTGATGCGGGTCTTCAGTCCGTAGAACGGCACGCCGTGGCCGGGCAGCACCAGCACGTCGTAGGGCAGCGTCGTGGTGAGGCTGGCGAGCGAGGCCAGATATTCGCCGAGCGAGTTCTGGTCGGGCTCGACCGCCCAGACGCTGACATTGGGCGAGATCTTGCTCAGCACCTGGTCGGCGGAGAGGAACAGCTTGTCGTCGGCGCAATACAGCATCACCTGGTCGAGCGCGTGACCGCCGCCGGTGATCACCTTGAAGCGGCGCGTGCCGATCACGACGTCGTCGCCGTGGGAGATGCGGCGGTAGGAGGGCGGCAGCACCGAGACGCGCTTGAGATAATCCTGGCCGCGGCCCAGCAGCTTTTCGGTGAGCGACTCGTCCATGCCATGGCGGCGGAAGAACAGCCGCTGCGCTTCCTGCCGTTCCGCGGTGCCGCGGTTCTGGTGATAGACCGATTGCAGATATTCGACCTGCGACATCACCAGCGGGCAGTTGAACCGCTCGACGACCCAGCCCGCGAGTCCGACATGGTCGGGGTGGGAGTGGGTCACGATCAGGCGCGTGATGTCGATGCCCTTCAGCGGTCCGTCGAACAGCTTGGTCCAGGCCTCGATCGTCTCCTCGTTGCCGAAGCCGGTATCCACCATGGCATAGCCGTCGCCGTCGGCGAGCAGGTAGACGTTCACGTGGTTGAGGCGAAACGGCAGCTTCAGCCGCGCCCACAACACGCCGGGACGCACCTCGACGATCTCGTCGTGACCAGGATGCTGTTCCCAGGGGTAGCGCAGGGCCTCGGCCGAGGACTGCACGGTGTCGGTTTTTGCGTTCATGCTACCGGCTTAAACCCGCCGCGGGCGGCGCGCCAGCCGAAAAAGGACGGGCCGTGGTCTCCGCATGGCGGTCATACCGGCGGCTTTTTCCGTAGCCCGGATGGAGCTGCGCTCCATCCGGGCTACCGGTCTGGTCTCGAAACGACGGGCCGGCGTCCTTACGCCGCCCGCATGTTGTTGAGGAACGCGTCGATCTCTCCGCGCAGCATGTCGGCTTCGCGCCGCAGCGCGTCGGAGGCGCCCAGCACTTCGTTGGCCGCGGCGCCGGCTTCGGCCGAGGCGGTGGAGACGCCGACAATATTGCTGGAGACTTCGCTGGTGCCGCCGGCCGCGTGCTGGATGTTGCGCGCGATCTCGCGGGTGGCGGCGCCCTGCTCCTCGACCGCGGCCGCGATCGTCGTGGTCACGCCGTCGATCTCGCCGATGATCCGGCCGATGCCCTGGATGGCGCCGACCGCCGATGTCGTGATGTTCTGCATGCTCGCGATCTGGGTGCGGATTTCCTCCGTCGCCTTGGCGGTCTGGCTCGCGAGACTCTTCACCTCGGAGGCAACCACCGCGAAGCCGCGGCCGGCCTCGCCGGCACGCGCCGCCTCGATGGTGGCGTTGAGCGCGAGCAGGTTGGTCTGCGAGGCGATGGTCTGGATCAAATCGACCACGACGCTGATGCGGCTCGCGCTGTCGGCAAGGCTCTGCACCGTTGCGTCGGTGGCGCCGGCCTCGTCGACCGCCTTCTTGGCGATCGCGGCGGAAGTGACGACCTGCCTGCTGATCTCCTCGATCGAGGAGGACAGCTGCTCGGTGCCCGACGACACGGTCTGCACGTTGACTGACGTCTCCTCGGCGGCGGAGGCAACCGCGTTCACCAGCGCGTTGGACTGGTCGGCGGTGGTCGACATGCTCTGCGCGGTCGATTGCATCGAATTAGCCGACTGCGCCAGATTGTCGAGCGCGGAGCGCACCGTGTTTTCGAATTCGGCGATCTTCGCTTCCATGCGCGCGGCCCGCTCCGCCTTGGCGATACGGTCTTTTTCCTGCTCGCCGGCAAGCGCCCGTGCTTCGATCATGCTGTCGCGGAATACGGTCAGCGTTTCCTTCATCACGCCGATCTCATCGTTTTGCCGGGAACGGACGATCTCGCTGTCGAGGTCGCCGGCCGACAGCAGCTGCATGGCGCGCTGAAGCTCACGGATGCGGCGGAGGATGTTGCGGCCGACATAGAGCCAGACGAACAGCGCCGAGCCGACCAGCATCAGGGAGCCGAGCGCCAGCATCACGGTCGTCGCGAGCGAGGTCTCCTGCTGCGCCTGGGAGGTCGAGGCGTTGGTCTCCTTCTGCACGCCGTCGACGAGCTGCTGCACGCTGATGCCGAGGCCGATATTGAGCTTGCGGGTCTCGTCCAGGATGGTCTGGCCGTAGTCGACAGAATCGAGCTCCTTCTCACGCAGATTGAACACGCCGGTCTTGCCGGTGCCGAGCGCGAGCAGCTTCTCCGCTGCTTCGCGCAGCATCTTGTTGCCCTGATTGTCCGGCAACAGATCGAGGTTGGAGCGCAGGCGGCCCTGCGCCGTCTTGAATCCCTTCTGGATGTCGTCGAGCTTGTCGCTCGTGTTGGCCGACAGCGCCGCACTCATGTCGGCGGCGGCGAGATTGCCGCTGGCGACGACGTTGCCGAGCTGGCCGACGGTCTGCGCGGCGTCGCTGGCATCTGCGGCAGACAGGTCGGCCGAGCCGAGAATGGCGTTGACCCGGGTCTGCGCGTCGAGCATCGCCGGGCTGGCCGCGCCGACGAATGCGCCCTGCGCGTTGCGCAGCGCGTCGTATTGCTTGTCGTGAAGGGCGGCGATATCCAGCCGTTCGCGGGCGGCCTTGGCCAGGCTCTGGGCCGCCTCGTTGATGCTCTTCATCGTCTCGCTGAGTCCGGAGACGACGGTCTTGTCGCCGCCGAGCTCGATGATCTCGTTGAGCTTCTTCTGCGTCTGCTCCTGCAATTCCCTGAGCTTCTTGGTGCGTTCGTTCAGCGCTTCCTCGGTTTGAGCCGCAAGCAGGGCCGGTCCCTGTGCCGCAAGGCTCGCACTCAGTGCCGACAATTGCAGGCTGGCGGCAAGGCGCGGAATGTCCCGCCCGCTCAGTTCGGTCATGCGTCCGCCGAGATTTTGCAGCACGAGGCCCGCGCCGGCCGAGATCACGAGGCCCATGCCCGCGATCACCGCGAAGGCCGCGAACAGGCTGCCGCGCACGCCCCAGGTCGGCATTTTGAAACGAGGCCGCATTCGGCCAAGTGAGCCGCTAAGGCTGAGACGGATCGCCATCGAAATTCCCCCAACAATTCTTGTTTCTGCTTGGTGGCCGGCAGTATCCGCACGGCGAGTTAAAAATTCGCAATCTCCGCAAACGGTTGGGCGTGTTCCGCAGAGCGAAAAAAGAGGGCCGGCGAAATCGCCGGCCCTCTGTCGTGGTAAGATTTCGGTAACCGATCAGTAGCGCGCCACAGTCGGGCTTGCCCAGTTGAAGCGGTAGTTGACGCCCGCCTTGATGGTGTGGTCGTCGGTGGTAAACTTGCCAGTGCCCGCCAGCGGACCGCCGGTGAAGCTCGCGTCGCCGAAATTGTAGTACTGGTACTCGGCCTTGGCCGACCAGTTCGGCGCGAACATGTATTCGAGGCCGGCGCCGACGGTGTAGCCGTTGCGGTGATCGCCGGTGATCACGAAGGCGGTCGGCACGCCACCGACCGTCACCCTCTCGTTGTTGTCCGAATAGGCGTAGCCGCCCTTCACATAGAGAAGGCCAGGGCCCCAGGTGTAGCCGACGCGGCCGGTGATCGAGCCGAGGCCACGCTGGTCGTTGGTGTAGGCGACGCCGCCCGGAAACACTGCGCCGACGCTGCCGGAGAGCCAGGAATACTGACCTTCGACGCCGACCACGAAGTTCGGGTTGATCTGCCAGTCCGCTCCGACCTGCAGGCCGCCGAGGAAACGGCCGTTGCCGTTGTTGCCGGTGGAGAGGCCGTTGAAGTTGTTATCGCTGGAGAACGCGCCGCCGACATGGCCGCCGATATAGAATCCGGTCCAGTTATAGATCGGCGCGGCATAGGCCGGCGCGGGCGCCTTGTAGTAGTTGCGGTTGCCGAGATCGGCGCCGACGGCCGGAGCAGCCGCGCCCATCGCGAGCAGCGCCACGGTCGCAAACAGAATCTTCTTCATAGTCCAAACTCCAACACTTAAAGGTCCCCGGCAGGCGCGCATTTTCGCGCCGGCGTTGGTTTTGCAGATAGCTTGCTTTTGACGAAAATGCTGTCACATGCGTGGCACAGCGAGGCCCAAGCTAACTTATTGGGCTGCAAATGATTTTCGTGCTTAATGTCGGCTTAAGAAATGCTGAAGGAAGACTTAACTTCGCAGCTCTCCGGTAACCCGCGCGCGCCTTTCGTTAACCAAGGCGCCGTCGCGCCTCGTCCCGCATCTGTTCGCGGAACGCTGCGCGCTTTGCGGGTCGGTCCTCCTCGCGCACGTCATGGCGATCGAAGATGTCGAACTTCTCCAGGATCGGATAGCGCTCGCTCGCCATCGCGAGCACGCGCAGCACTTTGGTCGCCGACGGCGTCGGGCCGCTGACCTCCCAGCGCCGGATGGTGTCAGCGCCGCCCTTCTCCGGCAATCCGCAGAGCTTGGCCATGTCGGCCGTCGTGAGCTTGCGCTCGAGGGCGTCGGAGAGGTCGGTGCGGAGTTGCTTCAGTTCGGGGCCGGTCATGCTGCTCGCGTCCAGGGAAGTCACTGAACGCAATGCACTAACGCTGATTCGGGTCCATCCGAAGGCGGCGGAGGCGTGCTCCCTGCGCTTCGGCACCTTCGTCCGCGCACGGAGTTATGAACTGAGACCTATGGAAATTGTCCGGTGAATGTACAGTTGAATACCGGGGCGTGCAGCGGGCGAAAGGATCAGCCATGAAAACCATCAAATTCGCCATTGCCGCGCTCATCACGACCGGATTGCTTGCCGCGCCTTTCGCGGCTGAAGCAAAGAAGGTCCGGTCGAGCCGACATTACAGCACGGGTGTGGTGGCGCCGAGCTATAGCGGTGCGCCAGCATCGGCAGCGCAGCCGAGGGCGTCCTACGGGTCATCCGGACAGACGGCCGGCACGGTTACGGCGCCGTCGGTCGGCTCGTACAATTGGCCCTCGGTCGGCGTGACCAACTCGGTCCCCACCTGGAACAATACCACGCGATAGACAACATTTCGGCGAGACGGAAGCCGATGGCAGATCAACGCGTGCCGCTCGCCAAGCCGGAGAGCAGATAGAGCGCGGCCAGCAATGTCGCGACCGACAGCATCGTCGTGATCGAGACCGTGGCCGCAACCAGCTTCTCCTCGACCTTGTGCTCATGCGCGAGGACATACACGGTCTTTGCGGTCGGCACGGCCGCGCAGACGACGGCCGCGACCGTGTAGAGAGGATCGAGCACCAAGACCACACAGAGCCCGTAGACGATCAGCGGCATGACCACCAGTTTCACCGCCGCCAGCGCAAACGATGATTTTAGGTTGGAGCGCAGGCCGTCGACGGACAGACCGAGGCCGATGGCGAACAGCGCGCAGGGCGTGAGCGCGGCGGCGATCATGTTCAGATAGGCCGCGACCGGCGCCGGAATCGGCAGGCCCGTGATTGCCCAGACGAGACCAATGAGTGTCGATAGGACCATCGGATTGAGCAGGATCTGCCTCACCAACCCCGCCGAATGCGCCGGCTCTCGCGCGTCCTTTTCCAGCAGAATGACCGTGATCGGGAACATCACGGCGGCCACGAATACCGTCGCCACCGCCGCGGGGAGGACGGCAGGCTGACCGTAGATCGCGTGCAGGATCGGCAGCGCCACGAAACCGGTGTTGGTCATCGCCGCGGCCATGCCATGGATCGTGCTGCTCGCAAGATCATGCTTTCCGTCGGCGCGGACCACGAGGAACACCAGTGCGAAGCAGATCAGGGAGCCACCGCCAAACGCGAGCAGGAAGCGCCATTCCAGCAGATTGCGCGCCGGCTCCTGTGCGATCGTGACGATCAGAAGCGCCGGCATCGCCACGTTGTAGGCAAAGTGCACAAGGGCATCGGAAAGCGAACGGGAGAGGTAGCCGAGTTCGCCCGCGAGCCAGCCGGTGACGATAATCGCAAATACGGGAAGAACGAGGCTGGCGACTTCCATCCGGCTTTCCCCTGCTGCCAACGTCCGCGCGGCAGGTTACTCCGGCAATGTATGGTCGTCACCGTTTTGCTCGAGCCAATCTCAACTCGAGCGGCCTTCGTCTGCAGCCGTCAGGACCAGGCCAGAATCGTTGGATGGAAGCAGACCCGCGAGCCTAGATTCCCCTGTCGCCCTGCTTCCCGATTACGCAGCGCCACGCAGCCAGTCGCTCCGCCGGATGCTGATTCATCCAGTCGGCGAGCTGCGGCGCGCCCATCAGGCAGGACTGCACCGAGACCTCGGCAAAGTCGGAGGTGGTCACGATCTGCTCGTGACAATTTGTCGGAGAGGCGAGGCTACAGAGCACGGCGATGATCTTGATCATGCGAGGTTACCCCCGTCGCCGCGGCCAAACGCGCGGCCGCCTGTTGCCTTGTCCTGTCTCTCGCTGGCGGGATCAGCCGGCGGGAAGATACTGTCGTAGATCGCGCGTGCCTCCTGAATAAGGCGCACTCGCTCGCGCTCGGACTTCGAGACAAATTGAATAACTTCGCCCATGGCGGCTCCGAATATCAGTTGCCAATCCGTCATCAGATGACGGCGATCATTCCATTCCGATCTATGGCGCCGTTTCGGCTTTGAAACGGCGCAACCGGTCACGTCAGAACAAAAGCGCGTGATGGCACTCTGGCGGTCCGATGTCCCGGTTTGTTCTCTCGCGTGAATTGCGAAGCCGCGCACCGCCTCATAATGCGCGAGGGCGGTGCCAATTTTCCCCTTGCTGCCGCCAGCAAGGACAATCTCGCCAAGCAAATGCCGCTCGATCGAATATGTTTCTCGCTTTGCGGCGTGCAAGTTTTGGAACGATCTCGAATTCGGCTGCCGTACGCGTTCGTTTACGCCGCCGGCGCGCGTTCCTTGCGTCCCGGCACCGCTGCAAGCAACTCCCGCGTATAGGCATGCTCCGGCGCGGCGAAGAGCTGCGCCGTCGGCTTCAGCTCGACGATGGCGCCGCGCTGCATTACCGCGATGCGGTCGCAGATCTGGGCGGCGACGCGCAAATCGTGGGTGATGAACAGCATCGAGAGGCCGAGGCGTGCCTTGAGGTCTTCGAGCAGTCTCAGGACTTGCGCCTGCACGGAAACGTCGAGCGCGGAGACGGCTTCGTCCGCGACGATGATCTCGGGCTCGAGCGCCAGCGCGCGCGCAATGCCGATGCGCTGGCGCTGGCCGCCTGAGAATTCGTGCGGATAGCGTTCGAGTGCGCCGGCATCCAGGCCCACCATCTTGAGGAGATCGCGGGCGCGGTCGAAGGCGACCTTCGGATCGATGCCGGCCGCGATCGGGCCGTCGGCGATGATGTGGCCGACCTTGCGCCGCGGATTGAGCGAGGCGAACGGATCCTGGAAGATCATCTGGATGCGATGGCGCTCAGTGCGCAGCGCCTTGCCCGAGAGTGACGTGAGATCGGTCTCGCCGATCCGCACCGTGCCGCGGTCGGCCTCGATCAGCCGCATCACGAGCCGCGCCACCGACGATTTTCCCGAACCGGATTCGCCGACGAGGCCGAGCGTCTCGCCCTTGAGGATGTCAAAATTGACCGCGCGCGCCGCATCGACGCGGCGGTCTTCGCGAAACCAGCCGCCTGATGTCACGTAGGTCTTGTCCAACCCGATCACCTCGACCGCCCTGGCCTGATCGTCGAGGGGCTCTCGCGCCGGCGGATCCATCGAGGGCACGGCTGCGAGCAGCGCCTTGGTGTAGTCGTGCTGCGGCGCGTTGAAGACGGCCGCGGCCGGGCCTTCCTCCACGACCTTGCCATGGCGGAGCACGACGACCTGGTCGGCGATGTCGGCGACCACGCCGAAATCATGGGTGATGAACATCACCGCCATGTTCCGGTTGCGCTGAAGGTTACGGATCAGCTTGAGGATCTGCGCCTGCGTGGTGACGTCGAGCGCGGTGGTCGGCTCGTCCGCGACCAGCACGGCAGGCTCGAGCGCGAGCGCCATCGCGATCATGGCGCGCTGGCGCTGGCCGCCGGAGAGCTGGTGCGGATAGGCGCGGACGATGCGCTCGGGGTCGGGCAAGCCCACCTCGCGTGCCAGCGCCAGCGCTCTCGCGCGCCGTTCCCTAGATGTGAGCAGGCCGTGCGCCTCGAACATCTCCGCCATCTGGTCGCCGATCCGCATCAACGGATTGAGCGCGGTCATCGGCTCCTGAAAAATCATCGCCAGCCTGCGGCCGCGCAGATCGCGCCAGCTGTCGTCATCGAGCTTGAGCAGGTCGCGGCCTTCGAACTGGATCTCGCCGGAGGCGATAGACACCGTATCAGGCAACAGGCCCATCAGCGCATGCGCGCACATCGACTTGCCGGAGCCGGATTCGCCGACGACGCAGACGATCTTGCCGGGCCGCAGGTCCAGCGACACGCCGTCGACGGCGAAGGGACGCTCGGCGCCTTTCGGCAGCGCGATCTTGAGGTTCTTGATGGAGACGGCGGGCGGGGCGGTCATCGTCAGCGTCCCTCCCGCGACAGGCGTGGATTGAGCGCGTCGTTGAGGCCTTCGCCGATCAGGTTCAATCCGAGCACGGAGATCAGGATGGCGACACCGGGAAACACCGTGATCCACCAGGCCTGGCGGATCACAGTGCGGCCGGCGCCGACCATGTAGCCCCAGGAGATCAGATTGGGATCGCCGAGGCCGAGGAAGGACAGCGAGGATTCCAGCAGGATCGCGGTCGCCACCATCAGCGAGGCCAGCACGATCACCGGCGACAGCGCGTTAGGCAGGATCTCGCGCAGGATGATCCAGGTGTGCGACTGCCCGGTGACCACGGCGGCCTGGACATATTCGCGCGTGCGCAGCGACAGCACCTCGCCGCGCACGAGACGGGCGACCGGCGGCCAGCTCACCAGCGCGATCGAGGTCACGATCGAATAGATCGAAGGCTGCAGGATCGCGACCAGCACGATCGCTAGCGCGAAGCTCGGAATGGTCTGGAAGAACTCGGTGAAGCGCATCAGGGCGTCATCGACCCTGCCGCCGAAATAGCCGGCCACGGCGCCGATCGGCATGCCGACGATTAGCGCCACCAGCGTGGAGACGAGGCCCACGAGCAGCGAGACGCGTGCGCCAAAGATCATGCCGGCGAACACGTCGCGACCGAGCGCGTCGGTGCCGAGCGGCACCGTCGAGAGCGTGAACGGCGGCAGGAACGGCCGCTGCACCATGCGCCAGGGCGAGTTTGGGAACAGCATCGGCCCGAACACTGCGACCGAGATCGCGAGCACCAGGATGACGAGCCCGATGACGCCGCTCGGGCTCTTCAGCATCGATTTCCAGAACTGTTTCATGAGGCGAATTCGATGCGCGGATCGACCAGTCGGTAAACCAGGTCGGTGATGAGGTTGAAAATCAGCACCATGGCGGAGCAGATCACGAAGACGCCGAGCAGCAGATTGTAGTCGCGCTGGAGCAGGGCGTCGTACATCAGGCGTCCGATGCCGGGCCAGGCGAACACGGTCTCGGTGATGACCGCACCGCCGATCAGCGTACCGGAATGCACGCCGGCCAGCGTCACCACCGGCAGCAGCGCATTGCGCAGCACGTGGCGGCGCTGGATCACGGCGTCGGAAAGGCCCTTGGCGCGCGCCGTCTTGACGAAATCGAGCCGCTTCACCTCCAGCATCGAGGCGCGCGTCATGCGGGTATAGGTCGCCATGAAGAACAGGCCGAGCGTCATCGCCGGCATGATCAGGTGCTTTGCGACATCGACGGCATGGGCGAGGCCGGTGAGGTTGGCACCGACCGTCTCGTAACCAAAACTCGGCAACCAATCCATGGTGACCGAGAACAGCAGGATGCCCATCAGCGCCACCCAGAAAAGCGGCATAGCGTAGAAGATCAGCGCGAACACGGTGATGGCCGTGTCGAGAAAGGTCCCGGCAAAGCGCGCGGCGAAGGTGCCGAACAGAATGCCGAGTGCGAGCGAGATCGCGAATGCCGTCAGCGTCAGCAGCAGTGTCGCCGGCAGCCGTTCGCCGATCAGCTTTGCGACCGGTGCCTGCTGGCGGAAGGAGAAACCGAGGTCGAGTGTCACGACGCCCTTGACGTAGATGAAGAGCTGCTCGGGCAGCGGCTTGTCGAGGCCGAACTTTTCACGGAGCTGCTTGACGAAGACCTGGTCGCTGGCCCCGGCCTCGCCCGCCATCACGACCGCGGGATCGCCGGGCGCGAGCCGGATCAGGAAGAAATTGAGGACGACGATCGCAAGCAGGACGATCACGCCCTTCAGGACACGCTGAGCAACGAAGGAGAGCATAGTTAGAGCGACGCTTGTTTGACGAGAGGGTCGCCGCAGCGACGGTGCGCCCCCTCTCCCGCTTGCGGGGGAGGGTTGGGGTGGGGGTGTTTCCGCAGTGAGAGTCTTCGCGTGGAGAGAGCCCCCACCCGCCGCGCTTGTGACGATGCTTCGCATCGCCCGGCGCGCGTCGACCTCCCCCGCAAGCGGGAGAGGTGCACCTTTTCCGTGGCTCGGACAGTAATCATTCGGCGAAAGCTATAGCACAGGAGATCAGACGCGAAGCGTCCGTCACTTGTCGAGCCATGCGTCCTTGAAGCCGTCATTGACGCCGATCCCCGTCGTGATCAGGTTCTTGACCTTGCACCGCATGATCGTCGGGAATTGCAGCTCGAGCATCCAGGCCACCGGCACGTCCTCGACCAGGATCTTCTGCGCCTTCTCGTAGATCTCCTTGCGCTTGGAGTCCGGGGTTGCGATGGCGCCGTCGGCGAACAGCTTGTCGATCTCAGGGTTGGAGTAACCCTCGACATTGTTGAACACCTGGCCCTTGGCGATGGCACTGGAGACGTAGTTGCGGCCGACGCCGAGGGCGGGGTCGCCGTACTGGTAGAGATAGGTGAAGGCGATGTCGTAATCCCAATCGCCGATCTTCTGGTTGCCGCCGGCAACGTCCGTGGCGATGGTCTCGATGTTGATGCCGACGTCCATCAGGTTCTGCTTCACCGCTTCACCCCAGCGCTGCCAGGTCTCGCCATAGGCGAGCGGCAGCAGGCGGATCTTCTCGCCCTTGTAGCCGGCTTCCTTCAGCAGCGCCTTGGCCTTGGCGGGATCGTAGGCGTACTTCGGCACGTCGTCGGTGTAATATTTGATGGTCGAGGCCGACGGGCCGGTCGCGACCTTGCCGAGCCCGTTCCAGATCACGTCCTTGGCGAAATCACGATCGATCGCAAACATGATCGCCTGCCGCACCCGCTTGTCGGCGAGCGGACCCTGGCGGTTGTTGAGCCACAGCCAGGCCAGCGGCGAGAAGAACTCCCAGCCGGCTCCGGTGACGCAAGTGTCCTTCAGCTTGGACAGCCGCGGCACGTCAAAGTTCTCGACTGAGCCACCCGGCAGCACGTCGACCTTGCCGGTCTCATACGCCACCGAGCGCGCAGCGGCGTCGGGAATGATCTGCCAGTAGATCTCGTCGAGATAGGGCTTGCCCTTCTCGTGATAGTTCGGATTCTTGACCAAACGGATGTACGAGCCCTTCTGCCACTCCCTAAACATGAAGGGGCCGGTGCCGACAGGCGCGTTGTTGTAAGGATTGGTCTTGAAGTCGGTGCCTTCGTAGAGATGCTTCGGCACCATCGGCATCGAGCCGACCTCGAAGATGCCGAGGAACGGGCCAAACGGCTGCTTCAGGGTGAACACCACGGTGTAGTCGTCGGGCGCCTCGACCTTGTCGACCTGGGCGAGGTTGTTACGGGCGCGCGCGTGGGTCTGCTTCAGCATCTCGACCGAGAACAGCACGTCGGCAGCGGTAAAGGGCTTGCCGTCATGCCAGGTCACGCCCTTCCTGAGCTTGAAGGTGTAGGTTTTGGCGTCCTCGCTGACGCTCCAGCTCTCGGCGAGCTCCGGCTGCGGTTCGAGCTTGGGGCTGTAGCGCAGCAATCCCTCGAAGATATTGCCCGACACCATCTGGGTCGGTCCGTTCTGGACCAGCGCGAGCATCAGGCCGGGGGGCTCGGGCTGGATCACGGCATTGACCACGCCCCCCGTTTTTGGCTCTTGCGCCAGTGTCGGGGCCGTGAGGCCGCAAGCCAGGAGGAGACCAAGCAACACTCGTTTTGGCATGTCGTATCTTTCTCAAGCGAGACCGGCCGTGAACGCTTCGCAAGCGCCCTCGCGCGCAAAGCTACGGCCGGCCCATCCCAGTCCCCATCCGATATCGAAGCTCACATAGTCTCGTTCGGCGCCGCAAGATGAAAGTCGCGACAGTGTCAGCATAAAAAATGTACAGCGCGTCCTGTTTTGATGGATCGGCCTCTTATTGCCAGGGAGCTGGATGATGTCGGTCGTTGGCCGACATGGCCGATGGACTAGCGACACAGCGTCGCGGGACGGCGGTCACAGCCCTCTTGCGCCACGCGGAATAAACCGGACCGCCTTGCGATAGGTCAGAGGCGCTCTGCTGCGGATTTGATCCGGATCAAAGCCGAGCCGCCGCTTTTGCGATCGAATGGCAACTGGCGGGACCCGGAACGGCGTGTCCTGCCCCCTTGAGCCGTAAGACGCGTGAGACAATCGATGGACATCCAGGCCACGAATATCCTGTCGGTGACGAGTGCGGACCTGATGTCGCCGGCCACGAGCACCCGCCGAACGCCGGCGTGCAGCACTGCCTGCAATTGCTGGGCAATGCCGGCCTGCGCCCGACGCGTCAGCGCCTCGCGCTCGGCCAGTTGCTGTTCCTGGGCGGCCATCGTCATGTCACCGCGGAGAGCCTCTATGACGAGGCGATGGCGGCGAACGCGTATCTGTCGCTCGCGACCGTCTACAACACGCTGAACCAGTTCACCGAGGCCGGCCTGCTCCGCCGGATCGCGGCCGACGGCATCAAGTCGTTCTTCGACACCGACACATCGGTGCACCCGCACTTCTATCTCGAAGGCGAGGATGTGCTGGTCGACGTCGCCGACGGCCTTGCCTTCACCAAGATCCCCGAGGCGCTTCCCGGCCACGAGATCGCGCGGCTCGACGTCATCGTCCACCTGCGCCGCAAGCGCACGACGTAGAGACGGCATGACGGTCGTCTAACGCAACCCCGCGCGCCGGAATCCTTCGAGATAGTGCGCGCGATCGGCGTCGTTGGCCCATGGCAGCTGCGTCGCGATCCAGTGCAGCGAGATGTCCGGCTGGGTGCGGCGCAGCTCGCCCAGCGCCGTCGCCGCAAGCATCTCGTCGCCCGTCATGCCGGCTGAAACCGCGAGCACCCGGTAGGCGCCGGTGAGATCGCCGCGATGGCGGATCGCCTCGCGCGCGAGCGCGATGGCCTCGTCGTAATGGCGTTCGGTGAAGCGCGCATAGCCGGCGATGCCCTGATAGATCGCCAGCGACGGATCGCGCGGTGACAGCCGGATCGCCCTTTGGGCGGCCTCGAACGAATCCTTCGGCCGTCCGGCATAGGATAGCGCCAGCGCGTAATAGCCTTGCGCCAGCGAGAAGTTCGGATTGAGCGCGAGCGCCTGCTCGAACTCGGACAGCGCGTCTGCAAGCCTGCGTGTCGAGAAGCAGACGCTGCCGAGCGCGACATGCGCCCAGGCATCCTCATGGTCGCAGCGCAGCGCGGCCAGTGCGGCGGCTTCCGCCGCCGGCGCCACCGCGGCGAGCTCGGCCCAGCCGAGATGCACGCCGAGCATGTGGTTTGCCGCCAGCACCGACAGCGCCCGGCCATAATTCGGATCGATCTCGATCGCGCGCTCCAGCAGGGCCCGCGCGGCCTCGTGATCGCGCCGGGTCACGCGCCAATAGTGCGACAGCGCCCGCATCAGCAGATCCCATGCATCGAGGCTCGACGGTGGCTTGCGATCGGCGCGGAAATTCTCTGCTGCATGGATCTGCGGCTCAATCGCCGCCACGATCGCGTTGGTAATCTCGTCCTGGACGGCGAAGACGTCGACCAGATCGCGGTCATAGCGCTCGGCCCACAGATGGCCGCCCGATGCGGCATCGTTGAGCTGCGCGGTGATGTGCACCCGGTTGTTCGCCTTGCGCACGCTGCCTTCGACGACATAGCGGACGCCGAGCTCCTCGGCGATCTGCCTGATATGGACCGCGCGTCCCTTGTAGGTGAAGGACGAGTTGCGGGCGATCACCATGAACCAGCGTTGTTTCGACAGCGCCGTGAGGATGTCCTCGCTGATCCCGTCGCCAAAATAATCCTGTGCGGGATCGCCGCTCATGTTCTCGAAGGCGAGCACGGCGACCGCCGGGCGGTCCGCGACGCGCGGGAGGGCGGGCCCGGCTTCGACTGGTGCGATCGACGCTGCCATTTCTTCCCGGACGTCGCCGACGAAGCGAAAGCCCTTGCGCGGAATGGTCTTGATCAGCCGCTGTGTCGCGCCGTCGTCATTGATCGCCTTGCGTGCGGCATTGATCCGGCTGTTCAGCGCGGAATCCGAGATGATCCGGTCGCTCCAGATCTGGCTGATCAGGTCATCCTTGCTGACCACACGCGAGCGTTGCGCGACGAGGTAGAACAAGAGATCGAACACTTGCGGCTGCAACGGCACGGCTGCCCCGCCGCGGGTGAGTTCCCGCAGGTCGCCGTCGAGCACGTTGTTTTCAAAGCGAAATCGCACGTTTTTGTCGTCTCAAGCAAAAATCAAAGTCGTCTCAGGCGAAAATCAACTGTCTGCGAAAGTCTTGGGGCCGCCGATGCGGCAGGGTGCAGCGACCAATGAAGTGCCGGCGCTTTGGCACAACGGAGCTGTTTATGACCCAACTTGATCACCAGGTACATTCGATCGGCCCGGAGGTTACGGGCTCTCGCATTTTCAAGTTCATCGCCTTTCTGTACGGAATTGCGGCATATCTCGTGTTTTTCGTCACCATTCTCTACGCCATCGGCTTCGTCATGGGGGTGATGGTGCCCAAGACCATCGACACTGGAACCCAAACTCCGCCGGTGGAAGCCGTCATCGTCAATCTGCTCCTGATGTCGCTGTTCGCCATTCAGCACAGCGTGATGGCCCGCCAGCAGTTCAAGGCCTGGTGGACGCAGTTCGTCCCCAAGCCGGTCGAACGAAGCACGTATGTGCTGCTGGCGAGCCTGTCATTGCTGCTCCTGTTCTGGCAGTGGCGTCCGTTGCCTGCGGTCATATGGAACGTCGAGAATCCGGATCTTGCCGTGATGCTGGTCACGCTGTCCTTCGCCGGCTGGGTGCTGGTGTTCACCTCGACCTTCATCATCAACCATTTCGAATTGTTCGGATTGCATCAGGTGACCAACCATCTGGTCGGGAAGGAAATGACGCCGCCGCGCTTCAAGACGCCGCTGCTCTACAATTTCGTCCGCCATCCGATTTATCTCGGTTTCATCATTGCGTTTTGGGCGGCGCCGACCATGACTGCGGGCCATCTGCTGTTCGCGGTCGTCACCACGCTCTACATCTTCGTCGGCATCGCGCTGGAGGAGCACGACCTCGTCGCTCTCTTCGGTGACGAGTACCGGCAGTACAAACAACGGGTGTCGATGCTTATTCCCTGGCGCCGGTCACTCTAACCTCGGCGTGGCACTGCGCGCGTCCGCCGAACGGAGGACGCGTGGCCGCGCCGAGTGAGGTACGCGAGCGTCGCACCCATCCGTCCCCTCAACGTCCCCGGGGTGATTCCCCCGCCCCGACCTCTCCCCGCATCCCGCCTTTCCTGAAATTCGTGGAACGGGGCGCGGGGAGAGGATTTCTCCCCTTTCATCAAACGGAGTTCGACCAAATGAAACATGTCGGAAACTGCTTCTGTGGCGCGGTCACGATCGAGGTCACGGGTGCACCGGAGGCGATGGGCTATTGCCATTGCCGGTCCTGCCGCTCCTGGTCGGGTGGCCCGGTCAACGCCTTCAGCCTGTGGAAGCCCGAGGCGGTGCGCGTCACCGAAGGGGAGGAGAATGTCGAGACGTTTGCAAAAACGCCGCTCAGCCAGCGCAAATTTTGCAAGAAGTGCGGCGGCCATCTCATGACCAACCATCCGCCACTTGGCCTGATCGACGTCTTCACCGCCACCATCCCCACGCTCGCATTCGCGCCCGGCGTTCACGTCAACTATGCCGAGACCGTGCTGCCGATGCGCGATGGCTTGCCCAAGCTGAAGGATTTCCCGGCCGAGTTCGGCGGCAGCGGCGAGATGATGCAGGAGTAGCGGCGCGTTCAGGAGGGCGGCAGAGCGCCGCCCTCTCATCATTCTCCCAAGGGAGAAGGAAGAAAGACTAGCCGCCGCGCGATTCGACGACCTTGCGGCAGGAGTCCGAGAGCTTCGACTTGTTCTCGCGCAGGCACGCGTTCATCTGCGGCGGCTTGCCGATATGGTCGGCGCAGAATTTGCTGGCATCACCGCGGCAGGCCATTTGCTCCTGGACCGATGGGCCGGATTGCGCGACAGCGGGCAGGGCGGCAGCGGCGAGCAGCAGCGCGGCAACAACAGAAATCTTCATAAAGCACCTCTTTGGAATCGATGTTGGTCCCGACCGGGATCAATCGGGCCGGACCATCCCGCGAAGGACAGGCGCCGGTCCATGCCATGTTCATGGCACCGGCAAGCCCTCCCGGCCGCGGCATCCCCCATCTTCATGGCATGTCTCCGCGCGCCGTCTTTTGCCATTCAGGGCTGCACCTCGGCTGCGAAATCCGGTGATTGCATCGGGACGCCGAACGGAAGCAGGAGAGCGAAGGATGTCGAAGAGAGCTGGAGCGCTGAGCGCAGGGCTGGTCATGGCGCTGGCCGGCGCGGCGATGGTGTCGCTGGGCACGAGCCCGGCGCAGGCGGTGGTCTATTGCAAGACCGTCGGCGTGCCCAAGGGCTGCGTGGTGCGGCCGACTGCGGTGGTGGTGGGAGCCCCGGTCGCGAGGGCGGCGGTCGCGACGCCCGGCGTCGGTGCGCCCGGTGTCGGCGTGCGCGCGGGAACGCCGATGAATCGCGGCGGCCCGGTCAATCGCGTCGGCGTGCGCTGATATTTCCATTCGATTGAGTTGACTGCATCGCTTCGGGCCCAGGGCGCCTTGCGGACGAACCCCCCGTCCTCCGCAGGCAAGTCACCCGGCTCGTTCCCTCTCTCCGCGCGTCCCACACGTTCGGAGAGGGGGCTTTTCAGCCCGCGGCCGCGTCGCTGTCGGGAAAACTCTGCGGCAATTGCAGCCGCACGCGCGTCCCGGAAGCATCGGAACTCAGATCGAGCACCGCGCCGCAGCGCGCGGCGCGGCTTCTCATGTTGCGCAAGCCGCGCGCGGTCTGGCCCGCGCGCGCGGCCTCGCCATGGCCGCTCACCGCAAAGCCGTGGCCGTCGTCAGTCACGCTAATCACGCCGTACTGCCCCTGGTCCCCGTCCAGCGTGTCGATGGTAACCGCGATGCGGCGGGTCTGGGCGTGCTTGACCGCATTGGTCACGGCCTCGTCGAGGATGCGCACGATCTGGATGACGTGCCACGGCCTGAGCTCGGGATGCAGCGGCAGGCCCTGCGGCGTCGCCACGCGCCAGTCGAGCGTGATGTCGTGCGGCCGCAATTGTGCGCTCGCGCGTTCGCGCCAGGAGCCGAGGGCGAGCATCAGGTCGCCACCGATGTCGTCCATGGAATCGATGACAAGACGCAGATCCTTCAGCGCGGCACGGGCGGCGTCGGTGATGGTCGCGCCCTCATGGCCGCGCTCGGACAGAGCAACGATGCTGACGAGCTGGCCGCCGAGGCCGTCATGCAGGTCACGCATCAGGCGCGTGCGCTCGTTGGCGAGCGCGGCGGCGCGCGCGCGCTCCTCTTCGCGGGCAAAGCTCGCCTTCAGCCGCTCCTCGGCTTCGCGTACGCGCGTCACGAGCTGGCCGGCAAAGCTGTCGACCTGGTTCAGCGCACGGGCAAAGCGCCAGGTCAGCCCGGCGCCGATCGCGACCAGCATCGCCGAATAGGACAGGCGCGAGACGAAGATGCGATCGTTGCTCACGATCTCGAGCACCGTGAGCATGTCCTGGATCCAGCAGACCAGCACGATGGTCACCGCGCAGCCGATCGTGAAGCTCGCGGCGTCCTGCCGCCGCACCACGGCAGTTGCCGTGATGCAGGCCATCAGGACCAGGCAGAGCCCGACGGTGGGGATGCCGAGCACCAGAAAGAGGATGCGCGGCAGCGGCGGGCCTCCGATCAGTCCGACCGCGAACACGACGATTCCAGGCACGAACAGCAGCGTGGCGTAGCGCGGCCAGCGCCAGCCGAAAAACAGCACGCCGAAGACGACGATCAGCGCACTCTCTGTCGGGGCGGACGCCAGCAGCACGGCGGCGAGCCGCGATGTGACGGCCGGCGGCACCGGCGGGGGCGCGAACGCCTGCACCACGCCGAGCACCATCGCGGCCGCCAGCACGCCGTAGACCGGCTCATGACGCCGCATCAGCCACATGATCGCGAGGATGACGGCCAGGATCGACTGCCAGGCCGAGAACACCACCGGCAGAGTGACGAACAGCAGCGTGCGCGTCTCATAGGCCGGGCGCAACGCCGCGTCCGGGCCGACATACACCGTGTCGAGAAAGCCCTTCAACGGTCCCCATACGAACAGGCGCACCGTGATCTCGTTGGCGCCCTCGCGCAGCAGCGAGGTGGGGATGGCCGCGATCTGCGGCGTGTTGCGGTCGGGCCGGTTGGCATTGGCGTCGCGCCGGGAGTCGAGCACGACGACGCCGTCGACGGCGACCTCCACCGCATTGCTGAAGCGCGGCAGATAGACCGACCATCCCGACGCCGCTTCGCCGCGACGGAAGGTGAAGACGCCGGTGTAGAGCGGCGGATCGGCCAGGGAATAGCGCGACGCCGTGAAATGCGGCAGCGTCACCGGGTTCGTCACGCCGTCTTCCTGCAGTGAAAACCCGCTCAGCGCGAAATCGTCGGGGTCGCTCGGCTGCAGCAGCCGCAGCCCGAGAACGGTGGCGATCACGATCAGGGCCTGCAGCAGCAGATAGGGCACGAGGCGCGATGCGATCAGTCGGCGCCGCGGGCGCGGGGGTGCCTTTGTAGGTGCGTTCGTAGGTGCCTTTGCAGATATCTTGGCCGCGATCTCGCTCACAGCTTGATCAGGCCCTGCTGCACCGCCTCGAACACCGCTTCGCTGCGCGTATGCACCTCGAGCTTGCGATAGATGTTCTTGATATGGCCGGGCACGGTCTGCTTGGACAGGCCGAGATGGCTGGCGATCTCGGCATAGCTGAAGCCTTTGGCGATGCCCCAGAGGATGTCGATCTCGCGCGGTGTCAGCCTGGCCGTGTTGAGCGCGGGGCCCGGCGGCGGCTCTGCCGAACTCTGTGCGGCACCCTGCGTTCTGCGCACGATGAAACGCGCGATCGAGGCCGAGATCGGCGAATGGCCGGCGACGAGATCGCGCACGGTGGTGGCGATGTCGGTCGGGAAGGCGTCCTTGAGCAGATAACCGGTGGCGCCGACCGTGATCGCGGAGATCACGCTTTCCTCGTCGCCGAGTGCCGAGATCACCATGATCTCGGTGTCGGGAAAGCGCTGCCTCATCTCGCGGATCAGCTCGATGCCGTGGCCGTCCGGCAGCCGCAGATCGGTCAGCAGCACGCGCGGCGCGCCGCCGGCGAGAGCGGAACGGGCTTCACTGAGCGTGCCGGCGCTGCGCACCTCGTAGCCGGCCTTGACCAGCGCATCCTGCAGCCGCCAGCAGGTCGGCGCGTCGTCCTCGACGAGGAGGATGGTGATGGCTTCACCCGTCTCGCCCTGTTCGGTCATGATCATGGTCCCGCGACACGCGTGTCCCCCGCGGCGCAAGGGCAAGTTTAGCCGGAGCGGGGATGCGGGGACACCCATAATCATGGGGGCGGATCACTTGGTCCCGCGTCAGCGCGGGTGGGCAATCGCAGGGTTGCGCCTGAGCGAGAGCGCGGCCTCATAATCCGCACCGCATCCGGGGCGCGCATGCGGTCCGCTCTGGCTCTGGCAGTTCACCAGAACGTCCGAGCTGGGCCAATTTCTGCCTTAAACAGGCGCGGCAAAACATGCCAGCGCATGCTCCGGCGAATGTCGGTCCACGCCTGGGCGGGGTCAACGCTGCGCCGGTGAACCAGAAAGTCCTTGACGCGACAGAACACCATGGATTCGGAAGACTTTTGATTGGTAGATGGACGGAGCCGACCCGTGAAATTTTTGCTGAGAATTATGCTTGCAACCGCCCTCGTGAACCTTGCTCCAGCCGTCGCCGCGGCGCCGAAGAACGCCGTCGCTTCTCCTGCCTTGCAGAAGGAATTCGATGGCTTCATCGAGAAGTTTCGCGCGGCGCTGAGAACAAACGATTCCGCCGCCGTCGCCGGTATGACACGATTGCCGTTCATGAACGACAGCGCAATTCGCGACGCCGCGCAATTTCGCGCCAAGACCTATGCGAGCTCGTTCACGGCGAAAAATCGCACGTGTATCCAGCGCGGCAAGGCCATCTACGATCGCGATCAATACAAGAATGACTCTTACTTCGTCTTCTGCGGCGAGCTCATCTTCGTCTTTACCAAGACGCCGGCCGGGTTCCTTTTTACGGATATCAGCGTGAACGACTGATCAGGCAACAATGCTATCCACTGCCGCCGGATGTATGATCGGTCCCCCCGCTCAGCGGCATATTGGGTACAGCAACATGGGCGATGGGCCGACTCATCAACCGAAAGACTTGCCGCGAGGGTAACGATTCGGCTCAGCCCCCGATTAACGACATGCATACGGACAGCGGCGACTTCGCCTTCGGGTCAAAGGCAGAAGTGGCGGGTTGATGCCAGACGGTCGGCTAAGGGCCAAATCCGGAAGTGGCATTGCGGCGACGTGAGCGTTTGGCTATACCTATGGTTGTGATCTGGGTCCGAGCTCTTCGCTCCGATCATCCCGGTTTAGGATCGTCTGAAGGGTTTCCCCAATGAAAATTATTCAGGCATCGTGCATGGCCGCAATCACGCTCTGTCTGGCGGGTATCGCGCTTGCCGACGATTTGCAGACCATCGTCGATCCCGACAGTCTTGGCTTTTCGGCGCGGCGCCTGGCGCGCATGACGTCCTGGTTCGAGGCACAGAGCGAAAAAGGCGATCCCTCCGGTTTTGTCGTGGGGATCGCCCGGGGAGGCAAGCTCGCCTATTTGCAAGCCACCGGCTTCGAGGACCACGACAAAAAAACGCCGATGCGGCCGGATTCGATCTTTCGCATCGGATCGATGTCCAAGCAGATCACCAGCGTCGCCACCATGATGCTGGTCGATGAAGGCAAGCTCGAGCTTGACGCTCCCGTGGCGCAGTATTTGCCGGAGCTAAGGGATATGCAGGTCGTCAAAAAGGATCCGGTCACCGGTGATCCGATCCTCTCGGATCTTGCGCGGAAGATTTTTGAACCGGCGAAGCGTGCGATGACGATCCGGGACCTGCTGCGCAATACGTCCGGCCTCGTTTATGCCATGCCGGATTTCGCCGATCCTGGATTTGGCAATACGGCGATCCACGTGCTTTATGGCGCCAGGGCGCCGTTCCGACGCGACAAGCCTATCGCGGACTTCGTCGCGAGCCTCGGCGCCCTGCCGCTTCTGCACCAGCCGGGCGAAGTCTGGGAATATGCCATCGGCTACGACGTGCTCGGTCACGTCATTGAAGTCGTGTCGGGCCAGCCCTTCGATCAGTTTCTGCAAAGCCGCCTCTTCGCGCCACTGCACATGGTCGATAGCGGCTTCTCGGTACCGCAGGACAAGCTTGCCCGTCTCGTCGCCTTGCCGGGCGCGCAGCCCCAACCCCTTTCGGATGGCGACGTCGGCAAGCCGCAGACGTTCTTCTCGGGCGGCGGAGGCATCGTCTCCACGGTTCCTGATTTTCTGCGCTTCTGCCAGATGCTGCTCAACGGCGGCGAGCTTGACGGCGTGCGCATCCTGAAGCCTGAAACCGTCCGGCTGATGACGACGAACTCGCTGCCGCCCGACATGCACATCGCAGGACACGAGGTCGGCCCGGCTTTCGGAACGGGATGGGGACTCGGCTTCGCTGTTCGCACCGATCCGGATTTCAGCCTGATTCCGGGCGCAGTCGGCAGCTTCAACTGGCAGGGAAGCTGGGGTACGTTCTTCTCGGTAGACCCGGCGCAGAAGCTGATCCTCGTCATGATGATGCAGCGAAGCCAGTACAGCGAGAACGGATACTATTTCAATGCTATCCGGCGTCTGCCGTACACGGCGTTGAAGGTTCCTGAAGCCCCTATTCCTGTCGCGTCGGAGCGAGGCAATTCCGAAAACCTCGCCGAATATGTGGGGCGCTACGATTTCGGCGGGTCGACAAGTTCGCTGGATAGGCAGATTTTGGTCGCCGACGGTGACGGCTGGGTCGGGCTCGAGTCCGTTGCCGCGGAAACAGGCGGGCTTAGGGTGATCAAATTGGCCGACGCAGGCCCCGCCGCGAAGGGGGGCGTCCTCGCAGGAGACCTCATCACGGCTGTCGGGGGAGCTTCGATCAGGGGTGTCACCTTGGAAGCAGCACTTCACCGAATTTCAGGTCCGGCCTATACCGGGATCGAGCTCAAGATCATCCGCCAAAAGCGGAGTGATCCGTTCAACGTCAGCTTTACCCGGGAGGCGGTCCCCGCACACAGCGTCCAGCTTCGAGTCCGTCTCGCGAATGGCCAATTGGTCGTTGAAGCAACAGGCGGCTGGTCGATACTTGATTTTGACAAGGGCCAACCGACGCCCATGGCCGTTCTTTCGAGGGATGAATTCTACGTCCAGGGCGGCGATCATACGCGGATTGCCTTTACTCGCGATGGTGTTGGCAAAGTCAATGGCGCGGTTCTCAACTCGGGACCATCGAAACAGCGCGGCGCGCTCGCCCAATAAGCACAGCAGACGAAATGCCGGGAACTACTTCCGCTCAGGGTCACGGGCGGTAGTCGAGGCTAAACCAGCCCCGCGTCCGGTTTACCGCCGACAGCAGACGTGGCAATGGACGCCTCGTTGTTCGGCTAAGGGCCCAAAAGGAGACACCGAGGCTCAATTCTAAATGTGTCTTCAAGCTCCGATTAACGCGCCTCTGCCAATATGTCTCTGCAGCGAGGTTCGAATGCTGGAATGGCTGGATCTCAGTGGATTTGCGCCGCACTTGGCTCGCTTCCGCCGTTGGCTGGATAAAATGCCGAACCGCGAGTTCTCTGAACTTGGCGCTTGGGGTCAGTTTGGCCGCCTCACGCTGATGGTGGTTGTTGTTGGCTTGATTTGCGCACCAGCCATTTGGTTTCTTTCCAAATAGCAGCGTGCGGCGCATGAGCCAGCGAAGATACCGATCGCCAAGCCGACGAAGGCGGGCATGTCTCAAAGGTGCCACAAGCAGACATCGTGGCCCCTTTCGGGCGCCGCGAGAGATTGGTATCGTTTCCCTGCGACTTGCTAGCGGGACGCGCCGAAGTCCCGGTTTTTTGCGGCAGCGTTGGTGCCATCGGCCGGCAAGCACTCTGAAATAGAACATACCTTCGCTTGACGGGTCCGTTGGCACCCGCACAATTCGTCGGCGGCGACAAAGTTGCGTGTTGGTACGCTTTCAAACACTTCGGGAGGAGACTATGAAAAGCGTTTTGATGTCGGCAGTAGCTTTTGCGTTCCTTCTGACGACGATGCCGAAGCTCTCAGCGGGGGAGGATTTGGCGTCCTCGATTGTCGGTACGTGGAAGCTGACGAGCTTTGCTCGCAAGGAAGTGGCGACGGGTAAGATCGACCACGCTCCGTATGGCGAGCACGCGCGGGGTTACGCCTACTACACGAAGGGCGGCAATTTCCTTACCTTCACCGTGTCACAAGATCGGAAAAAGATCGAGAAAGTCGAGCCCACGGACGCGGAACGTGCCGAACTTTTCAAGAGCATGTACGCGTGGGGCGGAACTTATAAAACTGATGGCAGCAAGGTCATCTACAACGTAGATATCGCCTGGATTCAGTCATGGGTCGGCACCACCCGAACGTATCAGGCGGAGATGGCGGGAAATAAGTTAACGGTGACAACGCAGCCGTTCAAGAGCCCGGTAGATGGCCAGGACATTGTAGTTATCACCACCTACGACCGGGCCGAGTAGTTTCCGGTCGAACGCGCTAATTAACGGCATCTTGAGCGGGAGTGGCGGCTGGCTTCCCTGCACTCGTACGGCGGCACACCTATGTCGGTTTGCGGCGCAGCCAATTTCCCAGCCACAAGAATTCTGGAAGCGTGTCACTTCTGGACCTCGCGGTATTGTTAGGCATCGGTGGTATTGTTAGGCCTCGGTGAGGTGATCCCCCGCCCACCAAGAGCGAAACTCATCCACGGCGCTGCAGCCTTCTGATCTTCCTCGCCTCATTCGATCAGCGTGTCGGCTCGGATGAGCACCGAGTTAGGGATCGTCAGGCCGAGCGCCTTCGCAACAGGAAGGTTGATCACCATCTCCAGCTTGGTTGGAAACTCCACCGGCAGATTGGCCGGCGGGACACCGTGCAGGATTTTATCGACGAAATAGGCGGCGCGTGTAAAGCACGCGCGAAGGTCTACTCCATAGCTTATCAACCCACCGCTTTCGACATGCTGGCGATATCCGTAAATCGTTGGTACCCGGGCCGCTGCTGTCAATGCCGCAATTTTTTTTCGCTCGCTTAATAACATCGAGGTTTGCAGTACGATGATCAAGTCAACCCGCTGGCTGACCAGCGATTGGATGGCATGGTCGAGATCGCCCGGCGTGTCGGCTTCCGCCGCGACTACCATGATCCCCATTTTCTGGCCGGCATTCCTTAGCTCCTGCAACTGAGGTGGTGCCTTCGGATCAACCAAGTTGGCTAGCACCCCAATGTTGCCGGCACCGGGCAAGATTTCCCGCGCGAACTCCAACTGCTTAGCCGGCAGTCCCGGTACATACGGCGATATCCCCGTGACGTTGCCTCCCGGTCGTTCCTCGCTTTCTATCAGTCCCAGATGCACGGCATCGCCGAGGGCTGGCGCGACAATCGGGATTGTCGCGGTCGCTTTTCTCGCCGCAACAGCAGGGCCACTCCCAGGGGCAACGATTACGCGGGGGTTGAGACGGACTAGCTCGTCCGCAAGCACGGGCAGTCCTCCACGTACCCGTCGGCGAAACGATGCGTGAAGTCGAATTGTTTTCCCTCGACGTAGCTGAAGTCGCGCATACCTTCCAAGAAGGCTTCAACGAAAGTCCAGGAAGCGGTCCGCCCGCCCCCTGAAACCCATCCGATAAGAGGACGCGTGGTCGCAGCTTGACCAATCGCGGAGCGTGGCCACGCCGTCGCCGCATAACAGAGTATGGTGATGAATTCGCGCCGCCTCATGGAGCCTCCGCGCGGAATGCCCATTCAGTTGCGACCAAAGGCTACCACATCGACAGGTCAGGAACTACAGACACATGCGCACATTTGCCGAAACACGGCCCGTGGACCACTTTGGCGGAGATCAAGCGCCGACCCAGAAAGGGCCGCCAACGGCATTGGACTCGTGCTTGCCGAGCCGCTGCTCGCCCGTGCCGACGAGGTCATCGAATAATGTGAAGTGACTTCCGCTAAGGGGCACAAGCTGCCGATCCTGATCACGTGGGGCGACTTCCGCTTTGCTCTACGGACCCGACGTTTAGGAGCGCACACCTAGCCCGGCTCACGAAAGATCAACGCGCGGCGGCGGATAGCGCCGGGCCAGCGCCGACAACGTCAAACGCCGTTCGTCCTGCGGCAGTTCCAGATAAGCCAGCACGAGCGGTCGCTTCCAGTCGCCGACGCCGAAATCCATGGCCGTCCATTTCTGCGGCTCGGGGCCTTCGAGGCCTCGCACCCAGACGAAATAGCGGGGGAGGTCCTCGGCGTCTGTCGTGCGTGTCCTGGCCATCAAACTGTCCACTGCATCCCATCGGTTGTCACAGGATATAGGGAGTGGCGCGGGGAAGTCGAACGTGGCGCGGCGGTTCGCTTGCTAAGACAGCCGCGGGCGGCAGGCTCCGCGCGCCTCGTCCTTCGAGACGCCCGCAAGGCAATCCTCTCAGGTGCGATCGCCTGCCGTCGTAAGCAAACTCCGGACGCCAACAGTCTCCGCCCCAAAATTCTGCTTGACCGAATTTCGGAAATGTCGTATGTCCTCGCCATCCCGGCCCATGGAAAAGGGGCGTTTCGCGATCGTCACGATACGCGGGCGGGGTGGCGGTGGACGTGGAGCGCATCGGCGCGCCAGCAATCGCAGGGCGGGCTTGCCCGTGAGCGGTTGAGCAGCGCGCACACGACCGGTGCGGTCCGCGTACGGCAAAAGCGTGTCGTCCTGACGACCGGGGTCTGTGCGTCAAGGCTTGCGGTGATGTAGCTGCCCGACCGGGCGTGCGCATCAGCCATCCGCAAGGCGACGGGGGCAATAGTGCATCGCTCCCCGGGGAGAGCGCGCCATAAGCCGTCAAACCACTGCGCAGGGAAAGGCCGGGATGTCTGGGCTGCCCTGTATGCCGCTGTGCATTTGTTTTCGCGCAATTTGCGCACAGCGGACCGCGGGTGCCAGCCGGCGCCCGGCCTTCCCTGCGCCCTTCCAAGGAAGGGGCGTCAAGAGAAGCACAAGACTCGGGCGTCAGGCGCCGCGAGGCTGTAGCGGCGTGTCTTGCTGTTTGAAACCTTAAACGTGCCCGCTCGTCCTACCGATCAGCGCCACAATTCGCAGGTCGCCACGCGGTTGATGTCGGTGAGGCGGCGAGTGGCGTCGCCGTGCAGATCGAGGCTTTCGACCAGGCTCAACAGGCGATGATAGGCGCCATCGGCGACCTCGACCGGCAGCGGAGCTTCGTCAAAGGCCTCGACATAGCTGCCGACGACACCGCTGAGCAGGCGGCACAGCCCGCGCTGCGCAGGATCGTGCCGGCCGAGCGTCTCGAGCTTTTGCTGAAAGGTCTGGAAGGTCCGCAAACCGTGGTGCTGTTGCGAAAGCCACGCGTGCAGGTCGTTCATATGAGCTCCTTCGAGTTACGGAAGAAGCTACCGGTTTATACAGGGGGGATACGGGGATGGCTAGGGGAGGGGAGAGCGGGACCGCTGAGACAGTCCGCCTTCGCCAAGGCTTCGGCGCGACAGCCTTCGCCGCTTCGCATGGATGGAATTGCGCCTGGCTTGCCTGGCCGTAGCTGCGAAGCAGCGAAGGCTGGTGCCCCTGGCCGGAATCGAACCAGCACTCCTTGCGGAACTCGATTTTGAGTCGAGCGCGTCTACCAGTTCCGCCACAGGGGCCCTCGGTCGGCCCTTGAGGGGAGCGTCGCGAAGCCGGCGGACTATAGCCATGGACAATGCGGGGTCAACCCGCGCCAAAGTGATCCCGCCCATTCTCGACAGCCGCATGGACCGGAGCTAGAGGCTTAAGGGCGCGACCCATCGGAAAGAGGCTGCCGTGACGACCCAGAGTGCCGCGATACCTGCGTTCAAGCCGGCTGCCGGCGGCTCTGCGCTGACGGCCTCGCTGCTCGTGACGTTGATCGCGGCTGCGACCATCGCGGGCGCCTGGTTCTTCCAGCTCGTGCTGGAGATCCTGCCCTGTCCGCTCTGCCTGGAGCAGCGCTACGCCTATTACCTCGCGATTCCGCTCGGTGCGCTCACGGCGATTGCGGCACGAGCCGGCGCGCCGCGGCCGCTGCTGCTGGCGGGGCTCGCGATCCTCGCGCTGGCGACGTTCGCCAATGCCGGTCTCGGCGCCTATCATTCCGGCGTCGAATGGGGGTTCTGGAAGGGGCCGACCGATTGCACCGGTCCTATCGTCAACCTCGGCAACGCCGGCGATCTTTTTTCAAAGCTCGACACCGTGAAGGTGGTGCGCTGCGACGAGGTGCAGTGGCGCTTCCTCGGCCTCTCGCTCGCCGGCTACAACGGGCTGATCTCGCTGCTCATGGCTGCGATCGCGGCGTGGGGATTTGTGCGGACGGCGAAGCGCCAGGGTGAGCTGCCGTAGGGTGGGCAAAGCGCAGCGTGCCCACCACTCTTAGTGACATCGCATGGTGGGCACGGCGCTCATGCGCCTTTGCCCACCCTACGAGAGCGGAGCCGGTTACGCGAGCCGCGCTCCTTCAATCATCGACATCGTCCTGCGTGCGTCCGAACAGATGCACGATGCCCGGCGTCGCAATCGTCACGAACACGAAGCGCGACAAATGGTGAGCGCCGACGAAGATCGGGTCGATGTGCAACGTCAGCGCCAGGGCCAGCATGGCGTCCATCGCGCCCGGCGCGAAGGCGACGACGACGTCGGAGAATTTGACCTGCGTGGTCAGCGCGACGATGCCGACGAAAATGGCGGAGACGGCGATCGCGACCGTGAACGAGCCCAGTGCCGCGTTGATGTGGCCGGCGAGGGTCTTGATCCGCATCCGCGCGAAACGGCTGCCGATCAGCGCGCCGATCCCGACCAGCGCCACGCCGCGTCCCCAGTCGGGCAGGCCGCCCTCGACCCAGCCGGCGCCATGCAGCACGCTGGAGGCGATCATGGCGCCGAACATCCAGCTCGCCGGAAACTTGATCAGCCGCAGCAACAGCGCCATGCCCAGCGAGGCCGCGACCAGCTCCACGAGGCCGAGCGGCGAGGCAATCGTCGTCGTCAGCGACGGCGCGGCAGAGGGCGCCACGCCCGCAATCGCGAGCACCATCGGCAGCGCTGCGGTGAGGATGATGACGCGCATGGTCTGCACCACCGCGATGCCCGGCAGGTCGGCGCCGCGCTCGACCGCCAGGATCGTGATCTGCGACAGCGCGCCGGGGCTGCCGGCAAGGAAGGCCGAGGTGCGGTCCCAGCCATGGACGCGCTGGAGGTAATAGCTCGAGCCGAAGGTCGAGCAGAAGGTTGCGAGCGCAAGCAGCCCGATGGTGAGGGGATAGGCGCCGACCTGTTGAAGCAGATGGCGCGAGACCACCGAGCCCAGCGAAATGCCGAGCAGCACCAGCACGGTCTGGGTCAGGAGCGGCGGCAGCGACAATTGGCGGCCGGCGATTGCGGCGATCCCGACCGCGATCATCGAGCCCGAGATCAGCCCGCCGGGAAGGCCGGCGAGCAGAAACGCCAGGCCTCCGGCCGTGCCGATGACGAGCGTCTCCGCCGTGCTCAAGATCTTGGCACGGCTGGGCCATTCGAACGGCGGGGAGGCGGTGATTTGCTTCACGCCGCCTTATCGCAAATCAGCGAGAGGCGCACAATTGCAGGCTCGTCATGCCGCAATGCGTGCGCCTCTTCCCGAGGCTCGTGGAGGATCGCGAGAGACTTATTTCTTGTCGGCGGCGGGGGCGCCGGGCGCGGCGGGCGCCGCGGTGCCTGCCCTCGCTTCCTTCTTGCACTCGCGGCGGAATTTCTTGCGCTCCTTGCCCTTCAATCCCTTGGCGTCCGCCTGCTTGGAGCATTCGAGCGATTCCGCCGAGCGCTCCTTCGGCGCCTTCCTGTCGGCAATGGCGGCTGCATCGGGCTTGGTTGCCGGCGCGGCGGTCTGCGCGAAGGCGGCGCCGCTGGCGAGCAGGGAGGCGAGGGCGATTGCGGCGAGGCGGGACGCGAGGGTCATGATGTTGCACTCATCTTGCGAGAATTGCGAAGGGCTGCGAACGTCGGCTCGCGTTGCTGAACGCGACATGAATGATGAGAACGACACGATCACTATATTTTGCCGGCCTAATGCATCGCATCCTTGTCGCAAGCGGCCGGCACGCTAGGATAGTATTGTTCGTTTCACTTCCGTCGAGGAAGTCCAAGGAGGAGACCTAGGGATGACCATCCAATCGAAATTGCTGTGCGCGATTGCTTTGTCGGGATTCGCTGCGCTCACGGTGTCGGCGCCAGCGCAGGCGCTGACGTCGCAGGAGTGCAGCGCGAAATACCAGGCGGCCAAGAAGGACGGCTCGCTCGGCACCACGAAGTGGAATGACTTCCGCAAGGCCCAGTGCGGCGCGGATGCGACTCCGGCTGCAGCGCCGGCTGCGGCCGCGCCCGCAGCTCCCGCCGAGCCGAAGCAGGCGAAGAAGGAGGCCGCGCCCGCCGCCGCGCCGACGCTGCCGGCCGGACCGGCGATATATCCGAACGCGGTCGATCCGAAATATGCCAAGGAGACCGCCGGCAAGGCCCGCCTGCACACCTGCGTCGACCAGTACAACGCCAACAAGACCACCAACGGCAACGGCGGCCTGAAGTGGATCCAGAAGGGCGGCGGCTATTACAGCGAATGTACCAAGAAGCTGAAAGGCGCCGCCTGAGCTTCGATCTAACGCGACAATGCGAAGGCCGGAGCAAAGCTCCGGCCTTTTCGCCTAGTCGAGCAGCTTTTCGGCCGATTTCGCCACCAGTTGCGCCCGCTTGCGCGGGCCGCGCTCGACGAACAAGAGGCTCTGGCCGAAGATGAAGCAGTAGAACAGGAAGGCCTGCGCCTCGGCCTCCTCGGCTGCAAGCCCGGTCGCGCGATAGAGCTCGGCCACGTGCTTGAGCCGCGCGGCGTCGACGCCCGCCACCGCCGCCGCGGCACTCTCGTCCGAGCGGGCCCATTGCCGGATCGCGAGCTCGATCGCCATGGCTTCCGGATTGAGCCGCTCCGAATAGAGCTGGATCACCGCCTTCAGCCGTTCGCGGGGCTCTTGACCGTCGAGGCGCGTCTGCTGCGCGATCGAGGCTGCGCGCCCCTCGCGCCAGCGTTGCAGCATGGCGTCGAGCAGCGCGGCGCGGTCGGCGAAGCGGCGGTAGAAGCCGCCCTTGGTGACGCCGAGGCTCTTGGCGAGGACCTCGACCCTGACACCCTCGACCCCCGAGCGGGCGAGCTCGGCAAATCCCGCCTCGACCCAGACATCGCCCTTGCCGTCGCTCATGAAGGAAGCCTCGCCGATTCTTGATACGGTGCCGTATTGCTACCGCGACGGAGCCCTGATACGCTACCGTATCAAGAAGCCCCCAAAGGCAGAACAGGGCAGGAGGAATTGCGATGGAGCAGGAGGCGACCTATCGCGGCACGGTCTATCCGTGGCAATGCGATCATGTCGGCCACATGAACATCATGTGGTATGTCGGCAAGTTCGACGAGGCCAACTGGAATCTGTTCGCCCGCCTTGGGCTGACGCCCAGTTACTTGCGCAGTTCCGGCCGCGGCATGGCGGCGGTGCAGCAGAACATCACCTACAAGCGCGAGCTGCTCGCCGGCGACATCGTCGAGATCCGCAGTCACCTGCTCGAGATCAGCGACAAATCGATCCGCTTCAGGCACGAGATGAGGAATGCCGAGACCGGCGAAATCGCCGCGACTTGCGAGATTACCGGCGTGCACATGGATCGTGGGCTGCGGAAGTCGGCGCCGTTCGCGGATGCCATCCGCCAAACCGCCTTGAGGCATCTTGCCGAACCGGCCGAGGTCTGAGCCATGGCGGCGTTCGAGCCGAAAAATCCGGGCTATCGCGCGGCTGCCATTGCCTTGTTCGACGGTCAGCCGGCGATGCGCACGCTCGGCATCGTGATCGTCCGCCTTTCGCCGGGCGCGGTCGAATTGGCAATGCTGCATTCGCCGGCCTTCACGCAACAGAACGGGTTTGTCCATGCGGGCATCATCACGGCAGGCCTGGACAATGCCTGCGGTGTCGCCGCCTTCACTCTGATGCCACCTGAGGCCGACATCCTCACCGTCGAGTTCAAGACCACGCTGCTTGCGCCCGCCCGCGGCGAACGCTTCGTCTTCAAGGCCGAGGTGGTCAAGCCCGGCCGCACGCTGACCTTCTGCGAAGCCAGGGCCTTTGCCGAGCACGAAGGCAAGACCACGCTGATCGCCACCATGACCGGAACGCTGATGGCGATGCTGCCCGTGCCTAGCACGCGATGACATCGTGCCCGCAACGCTCTATATGAGCGTAACAATTCCCGGTCCCGATCCGTATTCGGGGAGATGGGACCGAAACGGGACGAGATATGGCTGAATCCGGAAATAAGGGCTTGATGCCGACGCGGCGCGCGGCGCTCACGCTGATCGGGGCGGGCGTCCTCGCGGCGGGCCGCATCACCTCGGCGCGGGCAGCCGCCGATAATGACGAGGTGCTGACCGAAGCCAAGGTGCTGCGCGATCCCGACACGCCCGTCGCCGGCAATCCCAACGGCAACGTCACCATCGTCGAATGGTCCGACTACAATTGCCCCTATTGCCGCAAGCTCGAGCCCGAGCTGCGCCAGGTCGTCCAGGACGACGGCAAGGTGCGGCTGGTGATGAAGGATTGGCCGATCCTCGGGCCGGTCTCGGTCACGGCGGCGCGGACCGCGCTCGCGGCGAAATTCCAGGACAAGTACCACCAGGCCCATGACGCCTTGATGGGCGTCAGCTCACGCCTGACCGAGCCGCGTATCAACGAGCTGCTCGCGGCCGCCGGCGTCGACATGGATCGCCTGAAACGCGATCTTGCCGACCATGGCAGCGACATCGACGCCCTGCTCAAGCGCAACAACGAGCAGGCTGAAGCCTTCGGTTTCAGCGGCACCCCATCCTTCATCGTCGGCAAGTACCGCGTACCCGGCGTGCTCAGCATGACCGAGTTCGAGCAGGTCATCGCCGATGCCCGCAAGGCCAAGATGAACTGACGCGCAGCGTTGATCGTAGCCAACACAAAGGCGCCGCCGCGAATCCGCGACGGCGCCTCGTTCATGATACGGCATCGTTACTTCGACGAGATCCGGACCCAGTCCTTGTGCGCGCGATCGCGCAGCGCATCCCAATCCGCCTTCGCCACGTCCCAGTTCACGATGGTGCGATTGGTGATCGCCACCTCGCCATTGGCGACCGATGACGTCTGCATGGAATCATAGACGTAGACGCCGCCCGCAAGCAGCAGCGCGCCCAGGATCATTCCGAAAAAAGTCTGCATGGCGAACCTCCGGTGACCGGCAATAACGTCGGCCCGGACTGATGGTTCCGTGGCAGTGCGGCGCCGGTAAGGACGGGTTGTTCATCCCGCATTCAGCCACGCCAGCAGCTCCGCGTTGATCTCGCGCGGGTAGGTGTGGCTGAGGTCGTCGATCTCGCGATAGGTAACATCGGCGCCGGCCGCTGCGAGCGCCGCCTGCGTCTGGCGCGCGGTCTGCACGGGAAACATCCAGTCGAGCTTGCCGTGTGTGATGAAGACAGGCAAGCGCTGGAGGCGCGTGGCGTCTGCCATCTCCGCCATCAGCGGATGGAAGGTTGCGGACACCGGCGCCAGATGGGTGAAGGGCGAGGCGCCGTCGAGACCGGTGACGTAGCAGAAGGTGCCGCCGTCGCTCATACCGGTCAGCAGCATGCGCGAGGCATCGACGGTCCAACGGCCGCGCACGGTCTCGAGGATGCGCAGTAGATTGGGCGTATCGGCATCGTCGCCCATCAGTGCCCAGGTCGGGCCGGTCGCGGTTGGCGCCACCAGGATCGCGCCGAGACTGCGGGCGTCGCGCAGCCAGCTCCACAGAAAGCCGCGTCCGTTGCCGCTGCCGCCATGCAGCGCCATCACCAGCGGCATGGCGCGATCGGCCGTGTAATATTCGGGCACATAGACCGAGAAGCCGCCGCGGCTGCCGGGTTCGTTGTGGTCGTGGAAGATGCCGGTGTGCTCGCTTGCACCGACTTCCAGTCGCGACAACAGGTCCGCATTTTCGCGATTGGCGGCGTTGAGGAAGAAGCTGCTCACGGGCGGAAATTGCAGCGCCAGCGGATAGAGCGCCTCCTGCGCGCGCGGCAGGTGGCGCAGCGCGCGGAAGACCGCGACGAGATCGCCATTGCCGCGCTCGACCTCGCGGATGCCGGCAAAGGCGGCGAGCGTCTCGTCGCAGGCGCGATCCAGTCGCTCGCGCAAGCCGGCGAACTGGTCCGGCCAGTCCCCGATCGCAGTGCGCGCGGCCTGCAGTGCCTCGTCCGGCGTGCCGATCGCGTTCATGACGGAAGCAAAGGCCGGCGGATGCAATTGCCTTTGGAAAAATCCAAGAGCTTCCAGCGCATTGAGCAGTGGTGGGAGCACGGCCACGATGTCGTCCACCACGGCCTCGGTCATTGCGGATCCCTTCAGCGTGGATTTCAATGCAGCTTCGGCGCCTTCAGGAGCTTGAAGCGGTCGGTCGATGTCACCGTGACGTCGAAGGTGACGCCTTGGTGATGCACGGTCAGCGGCACGTCGACGCCGGCGGCGCCGAGCGACCACATCTTCTTGTAGAAGGCGGTCTGGCTCGTGACCTTGTCGCCGTCGACGGCGAGGATGATGTCGTCGGTCTTGAGCTCCGCGCGCGCCGCCGGACCGTTGGCGGAGATCCCGATCACCACCACGCGGTTGTCGATCTCGGTCGAGTAGAGCCCGAGCCAGGGCCGCGCCGGCTTGTTGACGCGACCGAACTTGCGCAGATCGTCCAGGATCGGCTTCAACAGGTCGATCGGCACGATCATGTTGACGTGCTCGGCCTTGCTGTCGCGTTCACGCTCCAGCTGAAGCGAGCCGATGCCGATCAACTCGCCGCGCTCGTTAAGCAGCGCGGTGCCGCCCCAGTTCGGATGCGCGGGATGGGTGAAGACGGCTTCGTCCAGCAGATATTCCCAGTAACCGGCGAATTCCTGCTTGGCCACGATCTGGCTCGCGACCGAGCGCGTGCGGCCGCCGGCGCCGCCGACCACGACGCGGTCGCCGATCCGGCTTTCCGCCGACGAGCCGAGCGGCAGCGGCTCGACGTCGAGCGGGCCGAGCGCCTGCACCAGCCCGAACCCGGTCTCGGAATCGAAGCCGAGCGCATGACCCTCCACCACGCGTCCGTCGGCGCGGTGCAGCCAGACCGACTCCGCCTCAGTAATGAGATAACCTATCGTGAGCACGAGGCCGTCGTCGATCACGACCCCGTTGCCGGCCCGTTCGGTGCCCAGCGTCTCGGCGCTGAAGGCGTCCGGCGGGATGATGGCATGCAGGCCGACAACGGATGCGAGCGCGCGGTCGAGATCGAAACCGTAGTCGCCCGCACGCGGCTGATTGGCCGGCGGCACTCTCCATTCGGTCAGGGCGGGCATGGAGTTCTCCTGGCTGAGTGCATCGCTCCGCCGTGTCTAGCGGAACGACGCGCGAAGCACGAGCAATCTAAGCTGCGGACGGGCGAGTTTAAAGGCTTGCCGAGATCATTCGCACCGGATTGGGGCGCAGCCTGCACGAACAGAGGCAGGAACAAGCCCTGAATCCGTCTCACTTTCCAATCCGCCGGCGCTCGCTTGCCGAGCGGCCACGCCGCAGTCGAGGCGCCTTCGAGGTGGGCCACCCATCATGTCGATTGCCCGCGCGGTCTTTCTTTCACGTGACTGCTGTTGGGTGCAGCCGGAGTTGGAAAGATATTGTCGGGCACGTGCGTCAGTAGGCGATCGAAGAGCGACTCGCTTCCATCGATGCGATGCACGACGCCTATGCGGCCGCAGTGGCGGAGCACCTTGCGCGCGTTTACGGATTACGAATACCGGAATGGACCGAGGTTCACGGCGACGGGCTTCGCGAACCGTTCTTCGCAGGCGGTCTACAATCTCTCAAGGGGGTGCTCGTTGCACGCCATCAAGGCCGAGAATGTAGTCGGGGTGCCGTGTTGCGTTAGACCGCGCCCTGAGACCCTGTCGGCGCCGCATGGCTGATGTCCTCGCCGCTGCTAGGCGGGGTTCGCCGAAGCTGCTAACCATTGCCGCTTCGTTTGACCAAGGGATCACGGATCGAAGCATGGACAACCGCAGCGACATCTGGCGTGGCGTCGACACGATCAAGGCGCGTTTCATCGACCTCAGCGACAAGGTCTGGGGCATGCCCGAGGTGTGCTACACCGAGGCGCGGTCCGCCGCCGAACATCTCGCCGAGCTGCGTCATCAGGGTTTCCGCATCACAGAGAACGTCGCCGGCATTCCGACCGCGGTGATGGGCGAGTGGGGCGAGGGCGGTCCGGTCATCGCCTTCATGGGGGAATACGACGCGCTGCCGGGCCTCAGCCAGGAAGCGGGTGTCGCCGAGCATCGTCCAGTCGAAGCCGGCGGGCACGGCCACGGCTGCGGTCACAATCTGCTCGGTTCCGCCGCGCTGCTCGCCGCGACCGCGGTGAAGGACTGGCTCGCCGAAAACAAGGTGCCCGGTCGCGTGCGCTACTACGGCTGCCCGGCCGAAGAAGGCGGCGCGGCAAAGGCCTTCATGGTGCGGTCCGGCGCGTTCGAGGACGCCGACATCGCCATCACCTGGCATCCGCACAGCTTCTGGGAGGTCGCGGTGACGCCGTCGCTCGCCAACACGCGTGCGGACTTCATCTTCACTGGCCGAACCTCGCATGCCGCGGCCTCCCCGCATCTCGGCCGTTCCGCGCTCGATGCGGTGGAATTGATGAATGTCGGCGTGAACTACATGCGCGAGCACATGCCGAGCGACGCGCGCGTGCATTACGCGCTGCTCGACACCGGCGGCATCGCGCCCAACGTGGTCCAGGCCCATGCACGGGTGCGCTATTCGATCCGTGCCCGCGATCTTCCCGGCATGAACGAATTGGTCGGACGCGTGAGCAAGATCGCTGAGGGCGCGGCGCTGATGACCGAGACCAAGGTCGAGATGAAGATCATTTCCGCGGTCTCCAACATCCTCCCGAACACGCCGCTGGAGCAGGCGCTGCACCGGGTCATGGAAGAGCTCGGACCGCCGCATTTCGACGAAGCCGACAAGAGCTTTGCCGGCCAGATCCGCGCGACGCTGAGCGACAAGGACATCGCGTCGGTCTATTACGCGATCGGCATGGAGCAGACCGACCGGCCGCTGGCCGACTTCCTGGTGCCGCTCGATGCCAAGCGCAATCCACTGGTCGGCTCGACCGACGTCGGCGACGTCAGCTGGGTGGTGCCGACCGTGCAGGTTCACGCACCCACGGTTGCAATCGGCACGCCCTTCCACACCTGGCAGGTGGTGGCGCAGGGCAAGAGCCCGCATGCCCACAAGGCCATGGTGCAGGCGGCCAAGGCGATGGCCGGTCTCGGCATTAAGGCACTGACGGATCCGGCGCTGATCAAGGCAGCCAAGGCCGACCTGAAAAAGCGGACGGCCAAGACGCCCTATGTCTGTCCGCTGCCGGATCATGTTGGGCCGCCGCTCGACATGTCCGTCGCGTAGAATTTCGCCTCGATACTTCGTCTGATCCGGCGAACAAATTTTTCGCACTGCAGCGTGCAATCCAGCATGTTTTGATGCTGGATTGCCGAACGGATGGGCTGCAGAACGCAGTTTTGCCCAACAGACGGCCAGAAGACCGTTTGCATACACACGGTCGCAGTTGACGCGCCCCCCATTCGGTGTGCCATCTACTGCCAGCCAAATGGGCAGCCACGTTTCGCGGCCGCCCTCATCACTATGGGAACCAGACGGGGGACAACCATGCTGGATAAAGAACTGCGTTCGATGATCGGCAAAGTGAAGGATGGGCGGATGGATCGCCGCGCCTTCATCAAGCGTCTGGCTGCCGTCGGTCTCACCGCACCCCTGGCCAACCAGATCCTCGCGCTCGGCGGCGTCGCCATGGCCGAGGGCGCCTCGACCTACAAGCCGACCAAGCGTGGCGGCGGCGGTGCGCTGAAGCTGTTGTGGTGGCAGGGACCGACCTTGCTCAATCCGCACTTCGCCACCGGCACCAAGGACCAGGACGGCTCGCGCCTGTTCTACGAACCGCTCGCCTGCTGGGATCCGGACGGCAATATGAAGCTGGTTCTGGCGTCGGAAATTCCCTCGACCCAGAACGGCCTGCTTGCCGCCGACGGCAAGTCGGTGACGTGGAAGCTGAAGCCCGGCGTGAAGTGGCATGACGGCAAGCCGTTTACGGCCGACGACGTCGTCTTTACCTGGGATTACATCAGGGATCCGGCGACCGCCGCCGTCACTGTCGCAACCTACCGCGACATCACGGTCGAGAAGGTAGATGACCTCACGGTCCGCCTCACCTTCAAGAAGCCGACGCCGTTCTGGGCCGACGCCTTCGTCGGTGCAACCGGACAGATTCTGCCCAAGCATCTGTTCGCCGAGTACAAGGGCTCCAAGTCCCGCGAAGCGCCGAACAATCTCGCGCCGGTCGGCACCGGCCCCTACAAATTCCTCGAGTTCAAGCCCGGCGACCTGATCCGCGGCGAGATCAACAAAGACTATCACATGCCGAACCGACCCTATTTCGACACGCTCGAGATGAAGGGCGGAGGCGACGCGGTCTCGGCCGCACGCGCGGTGATTCAGACCGGCGAGTATGATTTCGGCTGGAACATCCAGGTCGAGGACGACGTCCTGCTGCGCCTGGAGAAGGGCGGCAAGGGCAAGACCATCTATGCCGTGGGCGGCGATACCGAGTTCATCGCGCTCAATTTCACCGATCCAAACACCGAGGTCGACGGCGAACGCTCCTCGATGAAGACCAAGCATCCGCTCTTCTCCGACCCTGCCGTGCGCAAGGCGATGTCGTTGCTGGTCGATCGCGATTCCATCAAGAAGGCCATCTACGGCCGTGCCGGCCGCACCACCGCGAACTTCCTCAACGGCCCCGAAAAGTTCGTCTCCAAGAACACCTCGTGGGAATTCAGCGTCGAGAAGGCCTCGAAGATCCTCGACGATGCCGGCTGGAAGCCCGGTGCGGACGGCATCCGCGAGAAGGACGGCAAGAAGCTGAAGCTCCTGTACCAAACCGCGATCAACGGCCCGCGCCAGAAGACCCAGGCGATCGTCAAGCAGGCCTGTCAGAAGGCCGGCATCGACGTCGAGCTGAAGTCGGTCGTGGCATCGGTGTTCTTCTCGTCGGACGTCGCCAATCCCGACACCTATGCGAAGTTCTATGCCGACATCGAGATGTTCCAGATCCCGATGAGCCAGCCGGATCCGGCCCAGCACATGCGCCGCTATCATTCGAGCAACGTGGCGACGAAGGAGAACAAGTGGCAGGGCACCAACTTCCCCCGCTACGTCAACAAGGAGTATGACGCGACGATCGACGCGGCTGACGGCGAGATGGATCCGGTCAAGCGCGCCGCGCTCTACGTCAAGGCAAACGACCTGCTGTTCCAGGACACCGTGTTCATTCCGGCGCAGCACCGGCTCAAGGTGGAGGCGGCCTCGAACACGCTGCGGCCGGTCATCTCCGGCTGGGCCAACGAGACCGACAATCTGTTCGACTGGTACCGCGAGGAATGATTCCCCAACTCTAGACGGGGTCCTTCCCTCATGAGCCAATACGTCCTGCGTCGACTGATGATCGCGATTCCGAGCTTGCTCGGAATCTCGGTCGTGCTGTTCGTCGTGCTCGCGCTCGCGCCCGGCGATCCGTTCTCCGAACTGGCGACCAACCCGAACGTCCCGCCCGAAGTGCAGGCCGCGCTTCGGGCCAAGTTCGGCCTCGACGATCCGATCCACCTCCGCTACCTGCATTGGCTCAACGCCATGCTGCACGGCGACTGGGGCTTCTCCTTCGTCAGCCGGATGGACGTCGACACGCTGATTCTCCAGCGCCTGCCGGCCACGCTCTATGTGATCGGCTCGGCGCAGATCCTGGCCCTGCTGATCGCGATCCCGGTCGGCGTCTATGCCGCGACCAAGCCGTACTCGCTGTTCGACCAGATCGCCAACACGCTCGCCTTCGTCGGCTTCTCGCTGCCGACCTTCTTCACCGGCATCCTGTTCATCCTGATCTTCTCGGTCACGCTGGACTGGCTGCCGTTCGTCTATACCACCGACATCAAGGGCACCGGCATCCGCTGGGTGCTGGAGATGATCCGTCAGGCGATCATGCCGGTGGCGGTGCTCGGCCTGTTCCAGGCGGCGTCGATGACGCGTTTCGTGCGCTCGGCGATGCTGGATGTGATCCGGCTCGATTACGTCACCACGGCGCGCGCCAAGGGCCTCGGCCAGGCGAGGGTCATCGTCAAGCACGTGATGCGCAACGCCATGATCCCGGTCGTGACGCTGATCGCGTTGCAAATGCCCGCCGTGTTCGGCGGCGCCATCGTCACCGAGCAGATCTTCCGCATCCCCGGTATCGGCTCGCTGCTGATCTCTTCGATCCTGTCCAACGACACGCCGGTGGTGATGGCCGTGACCTTCGTCTTCGCGTGCCTGGTCGTGCTGTTCAATCTCATCGCGGACGTTCTCTATGGCTGGCTTGACCCTCGCATCTCCCTCCGCTGAGCGGCGCGTCTACTCGCCCTGGCGCGAGACGTGGCGGCGCTATAGCCGCCACAAGCTCGCCGTCGTCAGCGCCTTCCTGCTCCTCATTCTGGTGCTCGCCGTCGTTCTCGGGCCCTTCGTGTGGCGCATCAAGATCAACGAGATCGACATCGTCGCGGGCCTGCAAGGACCCTCACTCGCCCATCCCTTCGGCACCGATGATCTCGGCCAGGACATTCTGGCGCGCATGATCTATGGCGGCCGCATCTCGCTTGCGGTCGGCCTCGCCGCGATGCTGGTCTCCGTCTTCATCGGCACGCTGATCGGCGCGCTCGCCGGCATGTCGCGCGGTGCGCTCGGGCACGGCCTGATGTGGCTCACCGACCTGTTCCTGTCGCTGCCGCAACTGCCGCTGCTGCTGCTGCTGATCTATCTGTTCCGCGACGGGCTGAAGCAGGTATTTGGTCCCGAAGGCGGCATCTTCATCCTGATCGTGCTGGTGATCGGGGGTCTGCGCTGGATGCCGGTGGCGCGGCTCGTGCGCGCGCAGTTCCTGTCGATCCGCGAGAAGGAGTTCGTCGAGGCCGCGCGGGCGCTCGGCGCCAGCCCGGTGCGGCAGGTGGTGCGGCATATCCTGCCCAATGCGCTCGGCCCGGTCATCATCGCCGGCACCATCGACGTTGCCGCCGCGATCATCGCGGAATCGACGCTGTCGTTCCTCGGCCTCGGTTTCCCGCCGGATACGCCGACCTGGGGGCGCCTGCTGTATGACGCCAAGGACTTTCTCGACATCGGCCCGCATTGGGCGCTGTTTCCGGGCGGCGCGATCTTCATCGCGGTGGTCGCCATCAACTTCATCGGCGACGGCCTGCGTGACGCGCTCGATGCGCGACGGGTGATCTGATGGCGCCGCTGCTCGAGATCAAGGGACTGAAAACCCACTTCTCCACCGACGACGGCATCCTCCAGGCCGTCGACGGCGTCGACATCTCCATCAACCGGGGCGAGACGCTCTGCGTCGTCGGCGAATCCGGCTGCGGCAAGACCGTGACCGCGATGTCGATCCTGAAGCTGATCGCGATGCCGCCGGGTCGGATCGCGGCGGGGCAGATCCTCTTCGAGGGCCGCGATCTCGTGCCGCTGACCAGCAATCAGCTCGACGAGATCAGGGCCAAGGAGATCGGCTTCATCTTCCAGGAGCCGATGACCTCGCTCAACCCGGTGCTCACCATCGGCGAGCAGATTGCCGAGAGCCTGCGCCGCCACGAGGCGGTGACGAAGAAGCAGGCGCTCGATCGCACCATCGAGATGCTGAAGCTGGTGCAGATCCCCAACGCCGAAGGCCGCGTGCACAATTATCCGCACCAGTTCTCCGGCGGCATGCGCCAGCGCGTGATGATCGCGATGGCGCTGGCCTGCAAGCCGAAGCTGATCATCGCCGACGAGCCCACCACCGCGCTCGATGTCACCATCCAGGCGCAGATCCTCGACCTGCTCCAGGACATGAAGGAGCGCTTCGGCATGGCGGTGATGCTGATCACCCATGCCATGGGCGTGGTCGCCGAGACCGCGCAGCGCGTCGTCGTGATGTATGCCGGCAAGGTGGTGGAGGAGGCGCCGGTCGACGAGCTGTTCGGCAATCCCCGCCATCCCTATACGCAAGGGTTGATCCGCTCGATCCCGCGCATCGACCTCGACAGCGAGCACAAGACGCGGCTGGAGGCGATCGGCGGCTCAGTGCCGATCCTGATCAATCCGCCGGTCGGCTGCCGCTTTGCGCCGCGCTGCAAATTCGCCATGAACGTCTGCACCGAGAAGGAGCCGCTGCTGCGCGAGGTTTCGCCTGGCCATCGCATGGCCTGTCATCTCGGCGATCCAAACCTGGGAGCCGCGTCATGAGCGAACCCTTGCTCCGCGTGAGCGGCCTGAAAAAACATTTCCCCGTGCTCGGCGGCCTGCTGTCGCGCCAGGTCGGCACAGTCTATGCGGTCGACGGCGTGTCGTTCTCGGTCAACCGCGGCGAGACGCTCGGTCTCGTCGGCGAATCCGGTTGCGGCAAGTCGACCACGGGACGTTGCGTGCTGCGCCTGATCGAGCCGACCGACGGCGAGGTCACCTTCGACGGCCAGGACGTACGCCAGCTCGGCGGCAATGATCTGCGCGCGATGCGGCGGAACATGCAGCTGGTGTTCCAGGACCCGTTCGCCTCGCTCAATCCGCGCATGACGGTCGGTGCCATCCTCGGCGAGGCCTTCACCATCCACAATCTCGCCTCCTCCGCGAAAGAGCGCGAAGAGCGCGTCGCGAGCCTGCTGGTCAAGGTTGGGCTCAAGGCCGAGCACATGCGGCGCTATCCGCATGAATTCTCCGGCGGCCAGCGCCAGCGCATCGTGATCGCGCGCGCGCTCGCGGTCGAGCCGAAGCTGATCGTCTGCGACGAGCCGGTCTCGGCGCTCGACGTGTCGATCCAGGCCCAGGTGATCAACCTGCTGGAAGACCTCCAGGCCGAGCTGAACCTCACTTATCTGTTCGTCGCGCACGACCTCTCCGTGGTCGAGCACATCTCCGACCGCGTCGCGGTGATGTATCTCGGCCGCATCGTCGAGCTCGCCAAGGCCAGCGATCTCTACCGCAACCCGCAGCATCCCTATACCAGGGCGTTGCTGTCGGCGGTGCCGGTGCCCGATCCAAAACTCAAGCGCGAGCGCATCCGCCTCAAGGGCGACGTGCCGAGCCCGATGAAGCCGCCATCGGGCTGCCACTTCCACACCCGCTGTCCCATCGCCCAGCCGCGCTGCGCGGAAAGTGCGCCGGAGCTGAGGGAAGGAGCGGGCGGACACTTCGTCTCGTGCCATCTGGCGTGAGGGCCGTCACCGATCTCCTCACGCACTCTTCGCGGGCCAAGGTATGACCTGTCCCGACATCACCAGCCGATCACGGCCACCATCCTTGGCGGCGTAGAGGGCGCGATCGGCGGCGGCGACCAGCGTGCTGCAGTCCATCGTGGTCTCGGTCGGAACAGCCGATGCGCCGCCGAGGCTCGCAGTCACCAGCCGGGACGGCGGATTTTGTCCATGCAGCATGGCGAGCTCCTGCAGTGCCTGGCGAATTCCCTCGCCGACCTCGGCGCAGCCGTCAGGACCGGTGTTCGGCAACAAGACGGCGAATTCCTCGCCGCCATAGCGCGCGGCGAGGTCGGCCGGGCGCCTGGCCTGAGCCGATAGAATCCGGCCGAGCGCGCGCAGGCAGGCGTCACCCGCCAGATGTCCGTAATGGTCGTTGAACTTCTTGAAATGATCGACATCGATCAGCAGCAGCGAGAGCTGCGTGCCGTCGCGCCGGGCCCGCGCCCATTCGTCGGCCAGCCGCTCGTCGAATGCGCGCCGGTTGGCAAGGCCCGTGAGGCCGTCGGTCGTTGCCAGTGAGGCAAGCTTGTCCTGAAGGTCCTTCTGCTCGGTTATGTCGCGCACGACCGCAACGACGCCGTCGATCGCGCCGCTGTCCGACGCCAGGGTCACGTGCAGCGCCGCCTCGGCCCAGATCTCGCCCTTGTCGCGATGACGCTGGCGATAGACGAACCGCGCCTCCTCGGCTTCGCCATTCTTCAGCGCGGCGATGGCTTGCTCGACCCGCTCCATGTCGTCCGCGTGAATGCCGGCCAGAGCCGAGGTGCCAAGCAGTTCTTCGGCCGACCAGCCGGTGATGCGTGCGCAGGAGGGAGAGACGTAGAGCAGCCGGTTATCCAGCCCGATGCGGGTCACCATGTCGCTGGATTGCTCGGCCAGCAGGCGGAAATTGGCTTCCTTGGCGACGAGGGCCTGTGCCGTGCGTTGCCGCTGCAGCAACTGACGGACGAGATAGTAGCCGATCACCGCGATCAGCAGGACGAGACCAAGGACGAAGGTCATGCGCGCGGTTGCCGCGCGCCGCCAGGAGGCCAGCACGTCGTCCTGCGACTTGCTCGCCAGCACCATCAGGGGATAGCGGCTGCTGCGCTGGTAATAGCTCAGCCGCTGCACGCCATCGAGCGGCGACTTGAAATAGTAGACCGCCGCGGCGGGGCGGCTTTGCCACCCCTTGAACAAGGGCGCATTGGACAGGTCGCGCCCGACGAAGGCGCCGCTCTCGTCACGGCTGCGCGCCAGCATGATGCCGCTGTTGTTGAGCAGCGATGCCGAGCCGTTCGGGCCGATGTCGAACCGCTCGTAGAACTTGACAAAATAGCTGACGTCGATCGTGAGCAGCACAACGCCGGCGAAGCCGCCGTCGGAATCGTTGATCCGGCGAGACGCGGTGATGATCCATTGGCCTCCGGCGCGGCTTTTGATCGGAGGTCCGATCAGCGTGCCCGGGTCCGGCGAGTCGCGATGGCGCCGGAAATATTCGCGGTCGCTGTTGTTGAGCTTGGAGAAGTCGAGGCGCTCGGTCGTGGCAAGCCACCGGCCGCTCGCGTCATAGACGAAGATGCCGCGGATGCGGTCCGATGATTTGCGCGTGGGGAGATAGGCCTGGAGCTTTGCGATCGTGTCCGGTCCCGTTCCGTCGATTTCGAGCCGATGGACCAGCCCGACCAGGAGCGTGTCGACGAGCTCGAACGTGTCGTCCGCATGCTGGACCAGGGAATGCGCCACATTGGCGACGTCGACTTCGGCGTTCCTGAGGTCGGCCTCGCGCGCTACCCATTCGCGCCAGGCACTCAGGCCCAGGATCGCCACGCAGATCAGCACGACAAACCCTGCCGCCCAGAGCGGAAGACGCGTCTTGCCGAGTTCGCGGCTCGTGACCATCAGGCTTGCTCCAAATCGGTGCAAACCTCTCACTTTCACCTTAACGGCCTGTTGCAATATTTGCGATGATTGCGCGGGGTCCGTACTCGACCGGAGACGATTGTGGGTATTACAATCCGCTCATCGGGCGGATGTTCACCCCGCGCCGCGCGCGGCGGTTCCGCCCGGCGTCCGCCGCGTCATCCCTCCAGCGTGAAGCCGACGCGCAGCGTCACTTGATAGTGGCGGACGGTGCCGTTCTCGATGTGGCCGCGCGTCTGCACCACCTCGAACCATTTCATCTCGCGAACGGTCTTGGCGGCGCGGCTGACCGCGTTCTTGATCGCGTCCTCGATCGAGGCCTCGGACGACCCGACCAGTTCCAGGATCTTGTAGACGTGATCATGTTCGGCTGTGGGCATGATGGCCCTCCCTCGGTTGCACCGTGGCACGCCTTGCCGCGTGCGCTCTGATCTGAACGAGCGCCAGTCCTCCGGGTTCCCTCCCATGATGGCCCGCATGCATCGGGGGAGGTCGAGCGTGCCGTCCCGAGGCAGAGGGGAGGCGAGAGAAATGGTTTTCAGATCGCCCGCTGGCGCTGGATGCCGGCGGTTGCCGGCGCGACGACGGCTGAGCTAACCTCTGCGCATGTCATGGCATCTTCGAGTGCGGTGATGATCGACCGTTGGATGAGCGGCACTCTGGTTGCGATCGGCCTCGGCGTGCTGCCGGCGCCTTGTATGGCGCAGGATGAGCTCGATGGCGCGCCGGCCAGCATGGCGCTGCAGGTCACGGCCGATCCTTCCACCATCGCGTGCCGCCGGCTGGAGACGGTCAATCCGACCTCGCTCGTGTTCCTGCCGCTGCGCCGGACTTTCAGCGAGGATTTTGACGAGCATCCGCTGTCGAACGGACGCTGGGTCCCGCATTATGCGGGCGGAGCGGCCTGGCCGGAGGCGCGCTATTGGGGCGGCGACGGCTCCGACTTCAAACGCAAGACCAGCGCCAATGGCGAGCAGCAGATCTATGTCGATCCGCGTTATGCGGGTCGTGCGGCGGCGCCGCTCGGGCTCGATCCGTTCAGGGTAAAGGACGGCGTGCTGTCGATCATCGCCAGCCGCACGCCGCCGGAATTGAAACCGGTGCTGTTCGACAACGAGTACATCTCGGGCATCCTGACGACCCAGGGCACGTTCGCCCAGAAGCACGGCTATTTCGAAATCCGCGCCAAGGTGCCGGTCGGCCATGCGGTCTGGCCGGCGTTCTGGATGCTGGCGGACGATGGCGGCTGGCCGCCGGAGGTCGACGTGCTGGAAGGCCGCGGCGGGCGGCCGGGCGATCTCGTGATGACGACGCATTGGCGGATCCCGTCGACCCAGAAGATCCAGTCCTGCGGCTTCGATTTCGCGGTCGGCGACGCCTCGAACGTATTCCACAATTACGGTGTGCTCTGGCAGGAGGATCGCCTGGTCTATTTCATCGATCGCAGGCCGGTCTCCGACATCAAGGTGCCGATCGGCTTCGACGATCCCATGTACATGATCGTCAATCTCGCGATCGGGTCGAAATTCTTTCTCGGCGTCGGTGCCGTCGACGCGGAATCGCCGCCGAGCGTCGCATTCGAGATCGATCGGATCTCCGCCTATCAGATCGATCTGGAGCAGGCACAACCTTACGGATCCAGCTCCGTATCCCAGTACAGATAGTCGAGCCAGCTATCGTGCAGATAGTTCGGCGGGAACAGGCGGCCGTTGCGGTGGAGCTGATGCACGGTCGGCGCGAACGCGCTCTGGCGCGGAAACATCCTGGCTTGTGCCGGCGTCAGATTGCCCTTGCGAAGATTACACGGCGAGCACGCCGCGACCACGTTCTCCCAAGTGGTCTGGCCGCCTTTGCTGCGCGGGATGATGTGATCGAAGGTCAGGTCTTCGGGCGAGCCGCAATATTGGCAATTGAAGCGGTCGCGGAGGAAGACGTTGAAACGGGTGAAGGCGGGATGGGTGGTCGGCTTGACGAAGGATTTGAGCGAGACGACGCTCGGCAGCTGCATTTGCAGCGTGGGGCTGTGAACCGCCTGATCGTAGTGAGCGACGATGTTGACGCGGTCGAGGAACACCGCCTTGATCGCGTCCTGCCACGACCAAAGAGACAGCGGGTAGTAACTCAGCGGCCGGAAGTCCGCATTCAGCACCAACACCGGCCAACTGCCTTGCGAGACATGTGCGTTCAAGTAACGCTCCCGGCCTCCAATATACGCTGCGAAGCAGCATGTACTGACATACTACATGCAGCGTGACGGGATTGTGAAGCCCGTTGAGCGACTTATTCAGGCGCAAGCAATGCGGCGGCGGGGTGGCAAAGCGCTCAAAAAGCCGCGATCCCAAGGGCCAACCTGGCTGGTCCGGAACCGCCTGCCCCTGTGCGTCGTGATTTGCCGTGGCAGCTACTCCCGTACCCGCTCCAGCTTCTGCAAGCAGCGCGTGGCGCGCACCGCGGCCGGTATCTCCTCGTCGGAAAAGCTCGTCTTCCAGTCGGTGACGCCGACCTCGCCGACATAGATGTCGCCTTTCGAATCCAGCGCGATGCCGTGGGGTGCCAGGAATTTTCCGCTGGCAATGCCCGGGCCCTCCTCGCCGCCGAGCCGCGCGATGCGCTTGCCGCTGGCGTCAACGATCGACAGCCGCGGGCCGAGATTGGGCACCTTGCGGTTGACGGCCATGCCCGGGCCGAGCTCGCCGATCACGAAGGTCGGGCTGTTAGCCCCGCCGCAGCAGCACAGCGCACAGGGCCGGTGCAAATTGTTCCACTGCGTCTCGTATTTGCCCTCGCCATTGAACACCTGGACGCGATGGTTCTCGCGGTCGGCGACGTAGACCCAGCCGTCGGCATCGGTGGCGATGTTGTGCACGATGTTGAACTGGCCGGGGTCGGTGCCCGGTTCGCCCCAGCTCATCATCAGCTTGCCGTCGGGGGTGAACTTGTGCACGCGCGCATTGCCGTAGCCGTCGGAGACGTAGATCTCGCCCTTCGGCGACAGCGCGGTATGGGTGCAGCGATGGAACGGATCGCCGCTCATGAACGGCGCCGGCTTCTCGGGGATGCCGATCGTCAGCAGCACCTTGCCGTCGGTGGTGCATTTGCGCACGGTATGGTCGCCGTCATCGGTGCAATAGAGATTGTCGTCGGCATCGATATGCAGGCCGTGCGCGCGCGAGAACAGCCCTTCGCCGAAGCTGCGCAGGAAATTGCCCTGGCGGTCTAACACCACCATCGGATGGGCGCCGCGGTTGAAGACGTAGATCTGGTCGCGGCTGTCGACCGCGACCGAGGCGACGTCGGTGAGCTGCCAGCCGTCCGGCAGCTTGGCGAAATTGTCGACGACGCGGTAGCGGTGCTCGCCGGTGCCGAGAATGGCTGGCATTGGTTGGAATCTCCTTCCGTCATTCCGGGGTGCGACGGCTGTATTTACGTCTGCTCCAAAATCCCTTCCTCGATCGCCTTGATCTGGAGCGCGAGATATTTCGAGTTGATGCGGCACTGCGCGAGGCTGCCGGCGATGAACCAGAGCCCGGGCTGCCCGGTACGCGCATACATGTTGCGCAGCTCGAGGCCGTCGCCAAAACCCCAGATCGGGCCGACGCGGTCGGCGATGCCATCACCGAACAGTCTTCGCACCAGATAGTCCTGCGGCTTGTAGCCGGTCGAGAGCACGATGAGATCGGCGGCGATGGTCGAGCCGTCCTTCATCCGCGCGCCGTCGGTGACAAAGCCCTCGATGTCGGAAAACTGCCTGAGCCCGATCTTGCCCTCGACGATCAGGTTGGAGCAGCCGACGTTAAAATAATAGCCGCCGCCGCGCGTGAGGTATTTGAATTGCCACCCCGTCCCGGCCTCGCCGAAGTCTAGCTTGAAGCCGACGCGAGAGAGGCCCTCGAGCAGCTCCTTGTCGAGCTCCTTGGACTGCTCGGTCAGCATCACGTGGGTTTTCTTCGCGAGCGGCGTCGGCATCGAGGCCGCGATCAGATCATTGTCCTCGAGCGTGCCGTCATTGTAGATCGCATAAGCGAGTTGCGCCGATGGCTCGATATTGGTGACCAGCGTGGCTGCGCGCTGCACCAGCGTCACCTCGGCGCCGCTGGAATAGAGATCCTGCGCTATGTCGTGACCGCTGTTGCCGGTGCCGATGACGATCGCGCGCTTGCCTGTCCAGCTCTCGCCGTCCTCGTAGCGGCTGGAATGCATCAGCGTACCCCCGAAATTGGCGAGCGTCGGAATGTCAGGCATGTTGGCGATGCCGCTGACGCCGGTCGCCATGATGACGTGGCGGGGATGCATGGTCCGCCTGCTGCCGTCGGCGCGGCGCAGGGTGACCGTCCAGCGTCCCTTGGCCTCGTCATAGGCGCCGCCCTCGAGCTCGGTGCCGGTCCAGAAGTTCAGCTCCATTGTCTCGACGTAAGACTCGAACCAGTTGGCGAGCTTGTCCTTGGGAATATAGGTCGGCCAGTTCGGCGGAAACGGCATGTAGGGGAGGTGATTGACCTGCACCTGGTTGTGCAGCGTCAGCGCATGATAGCGCTTGCGCCAATTGTCGCCGATCCGCATCTCGCGATCGACGATCAGCGCGTCGACCTGCAACTGCTTCAGCCGCGCTGCGATCGCGAGCCCGGCCTGGCCGCCGCCGACCACCAGCACGGCCGGATCGCGTTTCGCATAGTCGCGCGAGGCGTTGCGCAAATCGAGCCAGTTCGGCCCGCGGAAATCGCGCGAATAGGCCTGCCCGCGCGGGCGCGACATGCCGAGCTGCTCTTCGAAACCCTTGAGCTCGTCGAGAGCGGTCAGCAGCGTCCACGCCTTCAGACGATCGCCATCAGCGCTATCCGGAATGAGCCTGACGATGCCGCTGCCGCGCCCGATTGCGGTTTCGAAATTGAAGATCGCTTCGATGGTGTTGGTGCCGGCGCGGCTCACCCAGCGCGGCGGCGCGCGGTTGGGCGCGATCTTGAAATCGGCGGGCGCCGCCTTGGGCGCGAGCGTGGCCAGCGCTTGCGCAATCGTCTGGCGGCCGGCGATCGTCTGCAGGTTCCAGCTCAGCGCCAGCACGTCGCGCCAGAAGCTGTCGGCGAGGAACAGGCGGTCCAGCGTGGCGGGATCGGGCCTGCCCAATATGCGCTCGAACGCGTCGAGCCAGCCTTGCGCGGCGACGGAAATATCCTTCGTCCTGTCCAGCATGCGCGACCTCGTGGCCGTCTTCGCGGCGTTTCCTCGCGAGCATGATCCGGAAACTGTACGGCGGCTTTCCGAAGAGATCACGCTCCAATCATGGAGGTCGAGGCTATCTGGTTTCCTTGGCTCCCAAAAGCCGATTACCCCAGCAGCGAGAGCATGTGCCCCTGCTCAGGCGGAATGCGCCCCTTTAGCGTCTCGAGATAAATCCGCTGCACTGCCTCCGGCCCGCGGCTCTCGACCACGGTGAGGCAGCTCTCCAAAAGAGGTGCGAAGCCCGACCAAGCCGCGCCAAAACGCTGCTCGACGCCGCCGGGCCCCCAATCCTTGGCGCGCTTGCGGATCTGGTCCGGTGCGAAGAACCAGCGCGGCTTTGCCCCGGGCAGGGTGCCTTCGTCGGCATCGGTCGCCCGATGCGTCAAACCGACGCGCACGGAGCACTTCATCTGGTCGCGGAAATGCTGATGCAGTTCGGCCCGCAACGCGCTGCTGCCGGCCATGTCGACGAAAGCGACCGGCGCATCCGTCGGCAGCGCGCGGACGCGATCATAGGTGACGACCTCGTCGTAGCAGGGCAGCGAGCCGACGAAGCCGGCATTGCCCGCGGACGTGAGTCCAATCACCTTGCGGCCGCGCGTATGCAGCAGATGGGCGAGCCCGAACGCGGTCTTGCTGGAGGCGCTGGAGAGCAGCACAGCACGCGCGCCAAAATCCGCGTTCTCGGCAAGGAAGTCGTCGACCAGGAACGACAGCATGAACAATGGCCGCAGCAGCGCCTGAAGGTCGCCCTGGTGTCCGGCAAAGGCCGGATCGCCGGTGACGCGGGAATAGAGATTGTAGACCGGCGAGACCTGCTTGCGATGCTCGGCACCGTCGCGAAGCGCGCGCTTGCTGACGTCCGCAGCCTCGATGACGAGATGCGTCGCCATCGGGAAATAGCCGAACAACCGCTCGCCCACAGCGACGCCGGGATGTTTCGAGGCGATGACCTCGCCAAATCCCCACGCCGGGATGTTGCCAAAGCCCTCCGGTGCCGGAAAGATCTGCCAGTATTTCAGCTCGTCGCCCATCACGGCATAGGTGATGTTGTTGGCGGTCAGCGCGAAGCGCTCGACTTTCACCAGCAGTGCGTCCTGCGGCAATGCGGCTGCATCCGGAATGACGGTGTCGATCAGCTTGAATTGCTCGAGATCGTTGCGCGCAACGACGAAGTCGGTCGATGTCATGGTCGAGGTCCCGGCTTTTCCCTGCCGGGATCTTGTCTTTCAGCCGCGGATGCTTTGCAACAGCAACATAGTTTTAAACACCGTTTGTGGGCTAGCTCCCAGGTTCAGCCCGGTTTCCTGTCCGCCCAGTAGGGATCGCGCAGCTTGCGCTTGAAGATCTTTCCGGTCGCCTCGCGCGGCAGGGCGTCCATGAACCGGACCTCTTTCGGCACCTTGAAGTTGGCCAGCCGCTCGCGCAGCCAGCCCTGCACGGACGCCGCGGACAGAAGGACGCCCGTCTCCGGCTCGATGCAGGCGCACAGCCGCTCGCCATATTCGGCGTCGGGAATGCCGAACACTGCGCAATCGCGCACGCCGGGCATCGCGATCAGCACGTTCTCGATCTCGGCGGGGTAGATGTTGACGCCGCCTGATATCACCATGTCGCGCTTGCGGTCGCACAGGAACAGGTAACCGTCCTCGTCGAGATAGCCGACGTCGCCCACGCTGACGAGACCGTCGCGTCCCGCCTCGGCCCTGGCCTGCGCCTTGCCGTGATAGTCGAAATCGGGCACCGCCGTCTGGCGCATGTAGATTTCGCCGACCTCGTTGGCACCACAGAGGCTGCCGTCCTCGCGAAAAATCCTGACGATGCCGCCGTCGATGGCACGGCCGACCGTGCCGGGCTTTTTCAGGGCCTCCTCCGCGGAGTGCCAGACCGGGATGCCGGTCTCGGTCGAGCCGAAATATTCATTGATGACCGGTCCCCACCAGTCGATCATCGCCCTCTTCACGTCGGGCGGACAGGGCGCGGCGCCGTGCACGACGAAACGCAGCGACGAGAGATCGTAGCGCTGCCTGACCGCCTCGGGCAGTCGGAGCAGACGAACGAACATGGTCGGCACCATGTGGATGTGCGTCACGCCGTGACGCTCGATCAGCGCAAGCAGCTCCTCCGCGTCGAATCGCGCCTGGAGGACGATCGTGCAGCCATTGCGGAATGCCATCATGCCGTAGGAATGCGGCGCCGAATGATACATCGGTCCGTTGATCAGCACGACCTGGTCCTCGCGCGGCTTGATGCCATAGGCGATCGCGCCGACGCGTTCGGAAGCGGCCGCCTGCTCGGGCTGCATCGGCATGCGCCGCACGCCCTTCGGCATGCCCGTGGTCCCCGAGGTGTAGATCATCGCCGCCGCTCGGCGCGGCGGCTCCTGGGTTTCCGGATGCCCGTCGCGCCAGCGGTCCCAATCGGTCAGTCCAGCCGGGACCACGGTCAGCTCCGGCGGAATGGCGAAGGTTGCCGCGAGCTCGGGCGGTGTCGCGACGACGAGGAGGCGGACATCCGCCGGCACACCGTCGCGGATCTGCGGCAGCAGATCGGCATGGCAGACCAGGATGTTCGCGCCGCTGTCGGTCAGGATGTAACGGACCTCCTCGGCCTTGAGATGCCAGTTGATTGGTACCACCGGGCTGCCCAGCGCGGCCGCGGCCGCGACCACCTCGAACAGGGCGAAATCGTTGCGCAGCATCATGGCAACCGGCGCGCCTTCGGCAAGGCCGAGGGCGCGAAGCCCGCTGGCCGCGCGTTTGATCCGCGCCTGGATCGCGTCATAGCCGATCAGGCGTTCGCCACTGATGATCATGGTCTGTCCTTGCTCCGCTCGCGTCAGCGATCATCCAGCACGTCGCCGAATCCCACCCAGCTCTTACCGTTGAAGCGCCGGAGCTGAAGCTGCTGGAACGGCAGATAGTCGTCGGGGCCGGTGCTCACACTCATGCCCGGCAGCAGCAGCGGCAACTTCACCTCTTTCAGAGACGCGGCCTGGCGCATGATGTTGTCGCGGCTGACATCGTCCTTGCAGGCCTTCAGCACGGTCATCAGCAGCGTCGCATAGTGATAGCCGGCCCCGTAGTTGGAATTGGAGAGGTCCGCATTCGGCATGTACTGCTTCATGAAGGCGAAGTACTCCTTCACGCCGGCATCGTCGGCCCATTGCGGGTCCATCGTGTCCTTCTGGTTGCTCGACGAGATCAGGCCGACCGCGTTGTCGAGGCCTGCAGGCTCCAGGAACGAGATCGACGAGGCCGAGGTCGGCACGAAGAACAGCTCGGGCTTCCAGCCGATCTCGGCCGCGCCTTTGATCATCTGCGAGGTAAACTTGCCGAGCACGACGCCGAACAGCACATCGGCGCCTGAGGCCTTCAGGGTCGAGAGTTGCGAGCTGATCGTCGGTGCGCTGGTCTCGTAGGTCTGCTCCGCGACGATCATGCCCGCGGCCTTCTCCCCGAGTGCGCGCTTGAAGCCGGCGACATAGTCGCGGCCGAAATCGTCGTTCTGGGAGAGGATGGCGATCTTGGCGTCCGGTTTGGCCCGCAGCACGTGCTTGGCATAGACCACACCCTCGGACTCGTAGGCGGCCATGCCGGGCATGGTCCACGGATATTTCTGCGGATCGGCCCATTTCGTCGCGCCGGAGAGCACGAACAGCTGCGGCACCTTCTTGCTGTTCAGATATCGCTGCACCGCGCTGTTGGTGGCGGTGCCGAGCGAGCCGAACATCATCAGCACCTCGTCCTGCTCCACCAGCTTGCGGGTCTGCTCGACCGTCTTCGGCGGCGAGTAGGCATCATCCAGCGTGATGAACTTGACCTTGCGGCCGTTGATGCCGCCTTCGGCATTGACCTTCTCGAAGAAGGCTTCCTGCGTCCGCCCGATCGCGCCGAAACCGGAGGCCGGACCGCTATAGGGCAGGGTCTGTCCGATGCGGATCTCGCCCGTGCCTTCAGCATGGACGCTGCCGCCGGCGAGCGTCAGCAACGACATACCGATCAGTGCGGCTGCCAGCTTCATGGTGTCCTCCCGTTTTCTTCTTGTGGTGCGAAACGTCAGGCGCTTGCGCGCATCAGGAAATCCTGCCGGGCCTGATCGAATTCACCCTTCATCCGGTCGACGAGCTCCGCGACGGGAGGGACATCGGTGATCTGGCCGATGCCCTGGCCCGATCCCCAGATGTCGCGCCACGCTTTCGATTTCGTGTTGCCGCCGGAGCCGAAATTCATCTTCGACTTGTCGGCGGCCGGGAGATTGTCCGGGTCTAACCCGGCTGCGGCGATCGAAGGGCCGAGATAATTGCCGTGCACGCCGGTGAACAGGTTCGTGTAGACGATGTCGTGCGCGGCGTGCTGCGTCAGCGCGGACTTGTAGACATCGTCGGCATTGGCTTCCTGTGTCGCGATGAAGCGCGTGCCCATATAGGCGAGGTCGGCGCCCAGCGTCAGCGCCGAGGCGATGCCAAAACCGTCGCTGATCGCACCCGACAGCAGGATCGCGCCGCCAAACCATTGCTTGACCTCGCGCACCAGCGCGAAGGGCGACAGCGTGCCGGCATGTCCGCCCGCACCGGCGCAGACCAGGATCAGGCCGTCGACGCCCTGCTCGGCGGCCTTGCGTGCATGCTTGACGTTGATGACGTCGTGGAACACCAGCCCGCCATAGGAATGCGCGGCCTCGACGATCTCCGATGGCGGCCGCAGCGAGGTGATGATGATGGGCGCCTTGTGCTTTACGCACGTCTCCATGTCCTTCATCAGCCGGTCGTTCGAGGCATGGCAGATCTGGTTGACGGCGTAGGGTGCGATCTTTTTGCCGGGATTGCGCGATTTGTATTCGCCGAGCTCGTCTTCAATGCGGCTCAGCCATTCGTCGAGCTTCTCGACCGGACGGGCGTTGAGCGCGGGAAAGGAGCCGACGACGCCCGCCTTGCACTGGGCGATCACCAGCTCCGGTCCGGAGACGATGAAGAGCGGCGAGCCGACGACCGGCAGCTCCAGACTGTTCTTGAGCAGGGCAGGCAGTGCCATCCGATCCTCCTGACGACGCGCATCGCCGGTACTTCCGGCCGACGGTGAGCGCTTCCATGTCGATTGTCGCGCTGGCGGGGTGCTCCCGCCTCGCGGTTTGACCCCACTATAGGGTTGGACGGCGCGCGCAGGATCGTTCAAGATTGAACATGCGTGTATTCAGCTTTGAACGGAGCTGCCGGTGGATTGGGACCTCTGCAAGACCTTCGTCGCGGTGGCGGATACCGGCAGCTTCACCGCCGCGGCGCGGCGGCTGCACGCCAGCCATCCGACCGTCAGCCGCAAGATCGCGGCGCTGGAGGCGCAGCTCGGCACCAAGCTGCTGGCCCGCGCTGCCGAGGGGTTCGTGCTCACTGCCGATGGCCGTACTTTGCGTGAGCATGTCGAGGCGATGGCGGCCGCCGCGCTCCGCGCCGAGGCCGCCGTCGGCGCCGGCGGGCGCAAGGCCCGCGGCACGGTCAAGCTGTCGATCGGGGCGACGCTGGCCTCACACTGGCTGATGCCCCGGCTGCACGCCTTTCTGAGCGCGCACGATCACATCCGCCTCGAGATCATCACCCATCCGTTTCCGGCCAGTGTGCGGCGCCGGGAAGCCGACGTCGTGCTGCGGCCGCTCGACAGCGGCGAGGAAAATCTGGTCGGCCGCAAGATCGGCCGTCTCGGCACCGGCTTCTATGCCTCGCGCGACTATGCCGCCGGCCGGTCCCTGCCGGAGCGCAGCGGCGAGTGGAAGGGGCACAGCGTGATCGGCTTTGCCGACCAGGATTCCAACGCACAGCTGGCGCGCTGGAGCGATGCGATCACGCGCCATGGCAAGATCGTGATGCGCTGCTCGTCGCAGGGCGACATGCTGGCGGCTGTCCGCGCCGGGATCGGAATTTCCGCGCTGTCGTGCTTCGTTGCGGAAAGCTATTCCGACCTCGTGCGCGTCGCTCCGCAGAAGCTCGCCAGCGTGGCGGACCTGTGGCTGCTGGCTCATCCCGACCTCGTCGAACTCCCTGCGGTGCGGGCCGTGATCGACTTCGTGGCCGAATGCGCCCGCGCCGATCGCGAGCGGCTGCGCGGCTAGTTTGACCCTGCCAGCACGCCCTCGCGCTTCTTCACCGCGCGATAATAGCTCCACCACAGATGCGCCGCCGCGCCGCGCAGGGGACGCCAGGGTTCGGCGAGCGGCGCCATCTGCTTTTCCGTCGGCCGCGCCTGAAGGCCAAGGCCGATCTTGATGGCCTCCTGCACGGCGAGGTCGCCCGCCGGCCAGGCATCGCCATGGCCGAGGCAAAACAACAGATAGACGTCCGCGGTCCAGGGGCCGATGCCGGGCAGCGCGATCAGCGTGTGATGCGCGGCGTCGGCATCTTCCTCGGCGAGCACGTCGAGGTTCAGCCGCTGCGCGCCGATCTCGCGCGCGAGATGCTTCAGCGTCTTGATCTTGGCGGCAGAGAGGCCGAGCCGCCCCAGCCGGTCAGCGCGGGCGCGGCGCACCACCTCATGGTCGAACGGATCGAACGCCGCCGACAGCCGCCCCCAGATCGCGGCGGCGCTGGCGGTCGAGAGTTGCTGCCCGCAGACGATGTGGGCAAGACCCGCAAAACCCGGCTCGCGCCGCCGCAACGCCGGCATGCCCGCCGTCGCAAGCACGGGTTTCAGGCGCGGGTCGCGCTTGATCAGCGCGTGGACGGCCTCTTCGAGATCGGACTGGGTTTCGAGGTGGATGGTCATTGCAATTGGAAAAGCCTCTCCGGCGTCATGGCCGGGCTTGACCCGGGCATCCACGTCTCTCCAGCGACCGCGCATGTTTAGCATGGGACACCGTGCTCGTATCTGATCTGTCCTGACCTTGACACGCTCGCGGTGTGATACCGAAGAACGTGGATGGCCGGGACAAGCCCGGCCATGACGAGATTCAGGTAATGGCACCACCCGTTTTCCGATTCGCCCCGAGCCCGAACGGCCACCTGCATCTCGGCCACGCCTGCTCCGCGCTGTTGAATGCCGACCGGGCGCGCGAGACCGGCGGGCGGCTGTTGCTGCGGATCGAGGATATCGACGCGACGCGCTGCCGGCCGGAATTCGAGGTGGCGATCTACGAGGATCTCGCCTGGCTCGGGATCGACTGGGAGACGCCGGTGCGGCGGCAGTCGGAGCATCTCGCCGATTATCGCGCCGCGCTGGAAGAGCTGTCCGCGCTTGGCCTCGTCTATCCCGCCTTCGAAAGCCGCGCCGAGATCGCAAGGCTCGTTTCCGCGCGTGAAGCGGATGGCCCGTGGCCGCGTGATCCCGACGGCGCGCCGCTCTATCCCGGCGATTCCAAATCGCTGCCCGCCGACGAGCGGTCGCGCCTGATCACGTCAGGCGTGCGCTACGCGCTGCGGCTCGACATGGCGGCCGCCTGTCAGCGTGCCGCCGGTCTGAATTGGAGCGAACTCGGCGAGGGCTACGACGGCGAGCGCGGCATCGTCCCGGCGCGCCCCGAGGCGTGGGGCGACGTGATCCTGGCCCGCAAGGAGACACCGACCAGCTACCATCTGTCCGTTGTCGTCGATGACGCGCTCCAGGGTGTCAGTGAAATCGTGCGGGGCCAGGACCTGTTTCACGCCACCTCAGTGCACCGCCTGCTCCAGGTCCTGCTCGGCCTGCCCGAACCCGCCTACCGCCATCACCGGCTGGTTTGCGACGGCGAGGGGCGGAAGCTGTCGAAATCGGGCCGCTCGACGGGGCTGCGCGAATTGCGCGCGGCCGGCGTCACGCCTGCCGGCATCCGTCAGCTGGTGGGATTAGGTTAAGTTTCTCTGGGGGTTAGCGAAACGTCGCCGTGACTCCGGGGGTTCCGCCGTGCCATGCTTGGCCGACAGCCCGGGGTTCGAAGGGGACACTTCGAAGGGGATTCATGGCGGCGAAAAAGCGCGCAGCGCGCACCACGCGGACGTCCAAGCGACCGCCTCGGAAGCGGTCCGGGCCGATCGCCCCGTTGCGCAAGCGCAGCACCAAGGGGGTCGCGCCTGATGTGGTCCAGGCGGCGCTCGCCGCCTTTGCCCACGAGGTCCGCACCCCCCTAACCGGCATTCTGGCGATCAGCGACCTGCTCGCGACCTCCGATCTCGGCGAACGGGAACGGCGCTGGGCCGACACCATCAAGGCCGGTGCCGAGCACCTGGCGAGCCTTGCCACCCTGTTCGTGGATGCCGCCAGAACCGGCAAGGGGGCCGGGAAGGGGGGAAGCGCGCTGCGGCAGGATCTGTTCGACCTGCGAACGCTTGCCCGCAATGCCGGCGATTCGCTGGCCGGCCGGGCCGCGGCCAAGGGTCTAAAGGCCGAGGTCGAAATCTCTGGAAAACTGCCGGGGCTGGTGGTCGGCGACCCCGTCCGCCTGCGCGCCGCGCTCGAGAACCTGATCGACAATGCCGTGAAATTCACCGATCAGGGCGGTGTGGCGCTAGCTGTGGAGCCGTGGCATCCCGCCAAGGGCAAAGCCAAAGCCAAAGGCAGGGTCGGCGTCGCTTTCGCGGTGTCCGACAGCGGCATTGGCCTGACCATGGCCGAGATCAAGCGGCTGTTCCGCCCGTTTACCCAGGCCAATGTCACGATCGCCTCGCGCTTCGGCGGCGCTGGCCTCGGCCTTTCCTCGGTGAAGCAATTGGCGCGTGCTATGGGCGGCGACATTACCGTTGCGCCGCGGCGCGGCAGCGGCGCAACCTTTACACTGACGGTATCGCTCGATGCGGCAGGACCTCGCAAATCACGCAAGACGAAGGGCGAAGCGGACGCAGATGCGGTCGCGGCGCTGCGCGTCCTCAGCGTCGAGGACAATCCGTTCGGTCGCGTCGTGCTCAACACCATTCTGACCGAGCTTGGCCATCATGCCGAGTTCATCGGGCGCGGCGAGGACGCCGTGAACCGGCTGGAGCAGGGCGCGTTCGATGCGGTGCTGATGGACATGGTGCTGCCGGGCATCGACGGCGTCGAAGCCATCCGGCGGATCCGCACGATGCCGGCACCGCTGGCTCAGATCCCGATCATCGGAGTTTCCGGTCGCGGCGAGGACGAGGCGGCTTCGCGCGAGGCCGGCGCCGACGCCTTCCTGGTCAAGCCTGTGTCTCCGCGGGCGCTAGCGACTGCGCTGCTTGTAGCGACACGCCGTGAGGAAGCCGCGACTTGATGATCGCGGCGTTGAGCTCGCCGCCGTAAACGAAGATCGCGGCGATGAAGTACAGAAACACCAGCGCGATGATCACCGAGGCGAGCCCCGCATACATCGTCACGTAGTTGTTGGCGAAGCGGGCCAGATATTGTCCGAACACGACGCTGGAGATCAGCGAGGCCACGATGGTGAAGACGATGCCGGGCAGGATCTGGAGAAAGCCGCGCCGTCCTGCCGGTAGCCAGGCATGCAGGATGATCAGCGCCACCACCAGCGCACTGATGGTGATGCCGTAGCGCAGCCAGGTGAGGATGCTCTCGTTCGACTCGACGAACAGCGGGATATGGCGTCGCGCCGCTTCGATCAGGAGCGGACCGAGCACGATCAGGAACGCCATGGCAAGGGCGGTGAAAGCTGCAATCAGCGTGTAGGCAATCGACTCCAGTCGCAGCCAGTACCAGCGCCGCATCTCCACCACCGCATAGGCGCGGTTGAGCGCGACCCGGAGCGCCTCGACGCCGTTGGAGGCGAAATAGACCGACAGCGCCGCGCCGATGGTCAGAATGCCGGTGCGGGTCGTGGTCAGCACGTCGTGAACCTCGCCCGAGATCGAATCGGCGACCTGCTTGGGCCAGATCTGCAACATCAGGCTGGCGGCCTGGTCGGCGAGTTCCTTGGAGCCGAAGAAGCCGGCGAGCGAGGTCAGCACGATCAGGAACGGGAACAGCGCCATCAGCGTCGACAGCGCGATATGGCTAGCGATCGCCCAGCCGTCATCGGCGAGGAAGGTGTAGAACGCGTCCTCCACCACGACGTAGATGTAGCGGATCGCTTTCATGCGCGACCTACAAGACAGGTGCCGCTCGCTCGCCCCGTGCGCGGGGAGAGGTGAGGGGAGGCAAGCGGCGCAAATCGGAGGTCATCCCGCTACCTTCTGACATTATTGCCCCAAAAGCCAGATCGCGAAGCGCCCCGCCGTCATTCCGGGGCGCGCGTCGCGCGAGCCCGGAATCCATCTCGCCGCTTGCGACGTGGCCCGATAGATTCCGCGCTCGATGCTGCGCATCGCCCCGGAATGACGGCGGCGGTTGCCGGAGCACCATGGCGGACCGGCGCGCGCGGTGTTATCACCCCCTAATGGCATCTCTTCTCACTACTTTCATCCTGCCGGCGGCCGCCGGCGCCGTGGCGTTGGTGCTGCTGCTCGGTCTTATCAACATGATGCGCGGCGGCTCGCCCAACACCTCGCAGAAGCTGATGCGCTGGCGCGTGCTGCTTCAGTTCGTGGCGATCGTCCTCGCGATGCTCGCGGTCTGGGCGATGGGGCGATAGGCATGATCCGGACCCGACGGGCCGCGTTAGCGCAAAATGGGAAGCGGTTTTCCGACAGGATCATGCCCCAAAATTAAGAGGTCTCCATGGTCACGTTGAATCGCATCTATACGAAGACCGGTGACGACGGCACGACGGCGCTCGGAACCGGCGAGCGGCGTCCGAAATACGATGTGCGCATCGAAGCCTATGGCACCGTCGACGAGACCAACGCCGCCATCGGCGTCGTCAGGCTCCATACCGGCGACATGCCCGAGTTCGACGCGATGCTCGGCCGCATCCAGAACGATCTGTTCGATCTTGGCGCCGACCTCGCGGTACCCGAACGTGAAGGCAAGGCGGAGCGGCTGCGCGTGGTGGCGAGCCAGGTCGAACGGCTCGAGCGCGACATCGACGCGCTCAACGACAAGCTCAAGCCGCTCACCTCCTTCGTGCTTCCCGGCGGCACGCCGGCCGCTGCCTATCTGCATGTGGCGCGCACGATATGCCGCAGGGCGGAACGCGTGATCGTGGAACTGGCGGCCCGGCCCGGCGAGCCGGTCAGCGCAGCTGGCATTCAATATATGAACCGCCTGTCGGACTTCCTTTTTGTGGCCAGCCGAGCCGCCAACGGTAACGGTGCCGGCGACGTGCTGTGGGTTCCGGGCCAGAACCGCTGACCCATCGAGCCGCCGCATTTCAGAAGGCTAAAATTAGGCCCGTTCGCGCGTTGACCGGGGCAGATCAGGCCTTTAGGTTCCGCGCCAGTTGATAACGCCCCTCCCAAATTGAGTGAAAGAGGATCGATGAAGGTCTTAGTGCCGGTAAAGCGGGTGGTCGATTACAACGTCAAGGTCCGCGTCAAGAGCGATGGATCGGGCGTTGAACTCGCCAACGTCAAGATGTCGATGAACCCGTTCGACGAAATCGCGGTCGAGGAAGCGCTGCGCCTGAAGGAAGCCGGCAAGGCCACCGAGGTCGTTGTGGTCTCCATTGGACCGGCGCAGGCGTCGGAGACGATCCGCACCGGTCTTGCCATGGGCGCCGACCGCGGCATCCTGGTGAAAGCCGAAGGCAGCGTCGAGCCGCTCGCGGTCGCCAAGATCCTGAAGAAGATCGCCGAAGAAGAGCAGCCGGGCCTGATCATTCTCGGCAAGCAGGCGATCGACGACGACAGCAACCAGACCGGCCAGATGCTGGCCGCGCTGCTCGGCTGGTCGCAGGCGACGTTTGCATCGAAGCTCGAGGTCGAAGGCTCCGACTTCAAGGTCACCCGCGAAGTCGACGGCGGCCTCCAGACCGTCAAGCTGAAGGGACCGGCGATCGTCACCACCGATCTGCGTCTCAACGAGCCGCGCTACGCCTCGCTGCCCAACATCATGAAGGCCAAGAAGAAGCCGATCGCGGACAAGACCGTTGCCGATTACGGCGTCGATGTCGCTCCGCGGCTCGAGGTCGTCAAAACGACAGAGCCGGCGGGCCGCAAGGCGGGTGTCAAGGTCAAGGACGTCGCCGAGCTGGTGTCGAAACTCAAGAACGAAGCCGGGGTGCTCTGATGACGACGCTTCTGATTGCCGAACACGACAATGCGTCGCTCAAGGATGCGACCAACAAGGCCCTGACCGCGGCTGCCGCGCTCGGCGCGGACGTCGAGGTTCTGGTTGCCGGCCAGAACGCCAAGGCCGCGGCGGATGCCGCCGCCAAGCTTGCCGGCGTGAAGAAGGTGCTGCTCGCCGACGGCGACCTCTATGCGCACGATCTTGCCGAGCCGCTGGCCGCGCTGATCGTCTCGCTGGCCCCGTCCTATGATGCGATCGTCGCGCCCGCGACGTCGCGCTTCAAGAACGTGATGCCGCGCGTTGCCGCCCTGCTCGACGTCATGCAGGTCTCGGAGATCATCAAGGTGGTCGCCCCGGACACTTATGAGCGCCCGATCTATGCCGGCAACGCCATCCAGACGGTGAAGTCCAAGGACGCCAAGAAGGTCATCACGGTGCGCACCTCCACCTTCGCCGCAGCGGGCGAAGGCGGCAGCGCCGCGGTCGAGAACGTGGCGGCGGCGGCCGATCCGGGCCTGTCGTCGTTCGTCGGCGAGGAAGTCGCCAAGAGCGACCGTCCCGAGCTGACCTCGGCCAAGATCATCGTCTCCGGTGGCCGCGCCATGCAGAGCCGCGAGAATTTTGCCAAGTACATCGAGCCGCTCGCTGACAAGCTTGGGGCCGGTGTCGGTGCCTCGCGTGCGGCGGTGGACGCCGGCTATGCGCCGAACGACTGGCAGGTCGGCCAGACCGGCAAGGTCGTGGCCCCCGAGCTCTATGTCGCCGTCGGCATTTCCGGTGCCATCCAGCATCTGGCCGGCATGAAGGACTCCAAGGTGATCGTCGCGATCAACAAGGACGAGGACGCGCCGATCTTCCAGGTTGCCGATTACGGCCTGGTCGCCGACCTCTACCAGGCGGTTCCGGAGCTGACGGCCGAGCTCGGCAAGCTCGGCAAGTAAAACGAGCCAAAAACACCGGCCGGAGCTATAAACTCCGGCCGGTGTTTCATTTCTGAGGCGTTTTCTTTGGCGTGGGGCACGCCTTCGAAGCGATCCAATCTAGGTTTCGAGCCAAGGTTCTGATTAAATCGGACCTCCCGGCTCGGGGTAGGCAGGCGCGACATGCGCGCCGTTCCGGTGGATGACAAGATGGCGGCAGTGATCAAGAAGGTCGGCGTGATCGGCGCGGGTCAGATGGGCAGTGGCATCGCGCACGTTGCGGCGCTGGCCGGCTTCGACGTGGTGCTCAACGACGTCTCGGCCGACCGCCTCAAGTCGGGGATGGCCACCATCAACGGCAATCTGGCGCGACAGGTCTCCAAGAAGGCCGTCTCGGAGGACGACAAGGCCAAGGCGATGGCGCGCATCACGCCCGCCGAAAAGCTCGACGATCTCGCCGATTGCGACCTCGTGATCGAGACCGCGGTCGAGAAGGAAGAGGTCAAGCGCAAGATCTTCCACGAGCTCTGCGCGGTGTTGAAGCCGGAGGCGATCGTTGCCTCCGATACCTCCTCGATCTCGATCACGCGGCTCGCCGCCGCGACCGATCGCCCCGAGCGCTTCATCGGCATTCACTTCATGAATCCGGTGCCGCTGATGGAGCTGGTGGAGCTGATCCGGGGCATCGCCACCGACGATTCGACCTTCGAGGCGTCCAAGGAGTTCGTCGCCAAGCTCGGCAAGCAGGTCGCGGTCTCCGAGGATTTCCCGGCCTTCATCGTCAACCGCATCCTGCTGCCGATGATCAACGAGGCGATCTACACGCTGTATGAAGGCGTCGGCAATGTCGAGGCGATCGACGCGGCGATGAAGCTCGGGGCGCACCATCCGATGGGGCCGCTCGAGCTCGCCGATTTCATCGGGCTCGATACCTGCCTCTCCATCATGCAGGTGCTGCACGAAGGCCTGGCCGACTCCAAGTACCGTCCGTGCCCGCTGCTGGTGAAATACGTCGAGGCCGGCTGGCTCGGCCGCAAGACCCAGCGCGGCTTCTACGATTACCGCGGCGCCAAGCCGGTTCCGACAAGGTAGAGGCAGTCTCGTGCCTCGGACGCAAGTGCCGTAGGGTGGGCAAAGCGAAGCGTGCCCACCGCTTCAACCCATTTGCGGACAGATGGTGGGCACGGCGCAAGTGCGCCTTTGCCTACTCTACGGCACCATTGCCTCGGCTGGCATCGCTTCGTCATTTCATGTCCCGTTAACCTCTCGCGCCTAGGTTACGGCCGGTACGAGGGTTCGCGTAATGGACATGATGGCAATGGTCAGCACCATGCTGGCCGCTCAGCAAGGCGCGCTGCAGTCGAATATCTCGGCGACGCTGACCAAGCAGAACATGGATATGGAGAAATCCACCGTCCTGACGCTGATGGGCGCCGGTCAGCCTTCGCTGGCCAATGTCGGTGCCGGCGTCGGTGGCAACCTCAACGTCACCGCCTGACCATTCTTAGAGTGACGCTGCGGCCTTGCCGGTCGCCGCCCGGATCAGCTTGAGCGCGTCCTCGCTCGCCCATTCCGCCGGCCCCGCGATTGTCGCAATCTCGCAGCCTTGCGGATCGACCAGCACCGAGGTCGGCATGCCCAGGGCCCGGCCTATGGCCTTAAGATCCTGGAAAACCTTGGCTTTCTGATCGCTGAAATAGCTGAGCCGGGTCAGGTTGGCCTCTTTCAGGAAGGACTTCGGCTTCTCGGGGTCGCGGGTGTCGATATTGATCGCCACCACCTCGAAATTCGGGCCCGACAGCTTGCCCTGGAGCTCGTCCAGCGCCGGCATTTCCTTGCGGCATGGCACGCACCAGGTCGCCCACAGGTTCACCAGCAGCGTCTTGCCGCGGAAATCGGACAGTTTTTTCGGCTTGCCGTCGACGTCCTCGAAGGCGAGGTCGGGCAGCTTGAGCGGGGCGGCTGCCATGGTCAGCGCCGCCACCTCGCCATGGGCGAGCGGGGCGATCTTTTGCGCCGTGGCCACCGCCGGCTTGCAGGTCGGATCGCCTGAAGGGGCGCGGCTCAGGCCCAGTCCGTACAGCGCGGCGAAGCCGGCCAGCCCTCCGACTGCCACGGTGGCGATGACGAGGGGGACCCGGCGCGTGGCGGAGGGCGTCTTGTCGAGCATATCGTTTGTCATCCGGTCGCAGATATGGCTATCAGGGGCCTCTTAATACGGCTGGCACCGGCCAGCAAACGTGCGGCAAATCAAGGCGTGAGCAGGGGATCATGAGCAACAAGATGTGGGGCGGCCGGTTCTCGGAACGTCCCGATGAGATCATGGAAGAGATCAACGTCTCCATCGACGTCGATCGTCACCTCTACGCCCAGGACATTGCCGCGTCCAAGGCCCACGCTGCGATGCTCGCCGCGAAGGGCATCATCACGGGCTCTGATGCGAAAAATATCGGCAAGGGTCTAGACACGATTTTGTCAGAGATCGGCAAGGGCGGCTTCGAGTTCAAGCGCGCGCTCGAGGACATTCATATGAATGTCGAGAGCCGCCTGTCCGAGCTGATCGGCCCCGCCGCCGGCCGCCTGCACACCGCGCGCTCGCGCAACGACCAGGTCGCGACCGATTTCCGTCTCTACGTGCGTGACGTTCTCGATGAGACCGACGCGGCGCTTGCGGCGTTCCAGCATGCGTTGGTCGAACGCGCGCTGGAGCATGCCGCAACCGTGATGCCTGGCTTCACGCATCTGCAGACCGCGCAGCCGGTGACCTTCGGCCATCATTTGCTTGCCTATGTCGAGATGGCCGCACGCGATCGCGGCCGTTTTCAGGATGCGCGCAAGCGGCTGAACGAATCGCCGCTCGGCGCCGCCGCGCTCGCGGGCACCTCGTTTCCGATCGACCGCCACGCCACCGCGAAGGCGCTTCTCTTCGACCGTCCGATGGCGAATTCGCTCGATGCCGTCTCCGACCGCGACTTCGTGCTGGAGACGCTGTCGGCAGCCTCGATCTGCGCCGTGCACATGTCGCGGTTTGCCGAGGAGATCGTGATCTGGACCTCGCCGCTGGTCGGCATGATCCGGCTCAGCGACAAGTTCACCACCGGCTCGTCGATCATGCCGCAGAAGCGCAATCCGGATGCCGCCGAGCTGGTGCGCGCCAAGACCGGCCGCGTCATCGGCGCGCTCAACGGTCTGTTGATCGTGATGAAGGGCCTGCCGCTCGCCTATCAAAAGGACATGCAGGAGGACAAGCAGGGCGCCATGGAGGGCTTTGCCGCGCTCTCGCTGGCAATCCGCGCCATGACCGGCATGGTCCGCGATCTCGTGCCCGACGAAGCCAAGATGAAGGCGGCCGCGGGCGAGGGCTATGCCACCGCGACCGACCTCGCCGACTGGCTGGTGCGGACGTTGAAAATGCCGTTCCGCGAGGCCCATCACGTCACCGGCCGCATCGTCGCCAAGGCCGCCGAGGGCGGCGTGGCGCTGCACGAGGTGCCGCTCAAGGAGCTGCAGGCGATCGAACCGAAAATCACCAAGGACGTGTTCGGCGTGCTCTCGGTCGAATCGTCGGTGAAGAGCCGCACTAGCTTCGGCGGCACCGCACCGAAGAACGTGACGGCCCAGGCCAAGGCCTGGGTGAAGCGGCTGGAAAAAGAGCGAAAATTGGGCTGAGGGTAAAATTTCGCTGATGTTTCATGGTCATCCGGGCTCTCGCCAGAGCGTGCCAATCTCTGTATGGTGCGGCCCGCGTAGTGGGGATTTCGTCGTGACGTCAAAGTTTCGCCCGGCCGGCTCGGGGTGGGCCATCATTGTCTTGAGCCTGACAGCGCTTGCGCTTGCCGGCTGCGGCCGCAAAGGTCCGCTGGATCTGCCGCCGACCGCCACCAACGCGCCGACGGCCAACGGCGCCGCGCCTGTCGACACCGAGACCGCAGCCCAGAAGACGTCGAGCATGTTCAATCCCACCTCAGCCTCAGGTGCGGATGCCGAGCCCGCGGCGGCCAAGGGCCGGAAGAAACCGTTTATTCTCGACCCGCTCCTGGACGAACCTCCCGGCAAGAAATAAGCCGGGACAACCGAGCCTAAGCCATGAACCATTTCGACTATCGCAACGGCGTGCTGCACGCCGAGGCGGTGAATCTGTCCGAGCTGGCTGCGACCGTCGGCACGCCATTCTATTGCTATTCGACCGCGACGTTGGAGCGGCACTATCGCGTCTTCACCGAGGCCTTCGCCGGCGAGAAGGTGCTGGTCTGCTACGCCATGAAGGCGAACTCCAATCAGTCGGTGCTGCGCACGCTGGCCAAGCTGGGCGCCGGCGCCGACGTGGTCTCCGGCGGTGAATTGAAGCGTGCGCTGGCCGCCGGCATTCCGCCGAACAAGATCCTGTTCTCCGGCGTCGGCAAGACCGAAACCGAACTGCGTGCTGCGCTTGCCGCCGACATCCTCTGCCTCAACGTCGAATCCGAGCCCGAGCTCGAGCTGCTGTCTCGCCTTGCCACCGAGATGGGCAAGACCGCGCGCATCTCGTTGCGCGTCAACCCCGATGTCGATGCCGGCACCCACGCCAAGATCTCCACCGGCAAGTCCGAGAATAAGTTCGGGATCCCGATCGTGCATGCCCGTGAGGTCTATGCCCGCGCCGCGAAACTCCCGGGCATCGAGGTGACCGGGACCGACGTGCATATCGGTAGCCAGATCACCGAGCTCTCCGGCATGGAGACCGCGTTCCGCATCCTGTCCGAATTCGTGCAGACGCTGCGCACCGACGGTCACAACATCAGCCACGTCGATTTCGGCGGTGGTCTCGGCATTCCCTACTACATGGACCGCGAGGCGCCGCCCGCGCCGGCCGCCTATGCCGCCATGGTCAAGCGCGTCAGCCACAATCTCGGCTGCACGCTGATGTTCGAGCCCGGCCGCATGATCGTCGGCAATGCCGGCATCCTGGTCGCCAAGGTGATCTACGTGAAGCACGGTGACGGCAAGAATTTTGTCATCATCGACGCTGCCATGAACGACCTCATTCGCCCGACGCTGTACGAGGCGCATCACGACATCCTGCCGGTGAAGCAGCCCGCCACGGGCGCCGCCACCATCACGGCCGACGTCGTCGGCCCGGTCTGCGAGACCGGCGACTATCTCGCGCTCGATCGCACGCTGCCGACGCCCGCGCCCGGCGATCTCCTCGCCATCATGACCGCAGGTGCCTATGGCGCGGTGCAGGCCGGCACCTACAACACCCGGCCGCTGGTGCCAGAGGTGCTGGTGAAGGACGATCAGTACGCGGTGGTCCGTCCCCGCATCGAGGTCGAGCAGTTGATCGCGATGGATACGCCGGCGCCGTGGCTGTGAGCGGACGCAAAACCTGAAAAACAACCGGCGGCAACGCGCAATCGCGGCGCGATTTGGGATTGCCAGGCGATCAGGCCAATCGACCGGCATTGGTGCGAAAGGTCCGCGGGGTGACACCGGTTTCCTTGCGGAAGGAACGCACGAAATGCGAGGGATCCGCATAGGCGAGATCATACGCAATTTCGTTGATCGGCTGATCCGAGAACGCCAGTTGCCGCTTTGCTTCGGTGACGACCCGTCGCCTAATCAGCTGTCCGGCCGTCACGCCGGTCATGCGCTTCACGTGCTTGTTGAGGCCGTCGGACGTCATCGCGAGCTTCGCCGCATAAAAATTTAGCAGCCGCCGGCTGCGGAAATGACTTTCAATCAGCTCGAGCAGTCTTTCGATCACTGCGTCGTTGAAATGGGCTGCGGTGCCGCTCCGGCCTATCGCCAGGCGCCCGACTTCAACTGCGATCAGGGCAAGGTAGCTGTTCACGGCGACATTGAATCCCTCGCGGGAGAGCAGGCGCTCTTCGCTGAGGCGCGCACTCAGGTCGGATAGGCGGGCCATGTCGTTCTCCGCGATCGAAACCACGGGGGCCATCGTCAGCCGCTTCAGGCGCGCGACCGTGTCTCCCGCAGCGTCGCCGAACGTTCGTGCCACGTCCTCCGTGAAGCTGACCACCCAGCCGCTCGTCGACGATTGAAAGTGAAATCCGTGAGCCATTGTCGGAGGTACCACGATGATGGCGGGGGCGTGAAAGGGGATCATCGAGGTCTCGTACTGGACCTCGCCGCCGCCGTGCTCGATCAGGAGGATCTGCAGAAGATTGGCATGGCGATGAACGCTGATCCGCCAGTCATGGAGCGAGCAGCGCGACGGGATGGTCTCGGCATGGACGAAATTGAACGCGCGAGGGTCGGGGGGCTCACCGTAGAGATGGAAGAACGGCAGTTCCATCGTACGAGTTTCTCGCGGTTTGCCAAGGTACGGGTCAGAGGTCATCCTAAGACCATGAGATTCTCCAGCGAAGCGTCTCCTGACGCAGGAGCTGCGCGTGCTGGACAAGGTTGCGCGTTTGGGATTGAGTTCCGCCGGTTGTCCCGCTTCCAACGGACATGGTCCGATGTTCACCGATCTCAGTAGCCGCGATGAGAGCTTCGACAGGTTCCTGAGCACGTTCAATCGGCTCGTTCCTCATGCGCGGATTGATCTGGACGGCGGCCGAAGCGCATTCCGCTGGCGCGGCCAGTTTGCCGCGACGAGCGGATTCTCCTGGTGGGATGTCGAGTCCGAGATCGACTGGACCTGCCGCCTCTCGCACCGCAAGGAGAGGCTCGGGCTCGTGCTGCCGAGTTCGGGGACGGTGAGCGGCAGGGTGCGGGATCGGACCGTGGCCATCGACCACAATTACGCGTTGGCATTGAGCGTGCCGGAAGTCAGCGCGATCGCCTATGCCGGCCGCGGCAGGCACGCGCACGTCACGCTGGAATTCGAGGTCGCGACGGTGCGGAAGGTGCTGTCCGGCATTTTCGAGGGTGGATCGCTGCGCAGCATGGAGCTTAACCCGCGGCTCGATCTTGCAGGTCCCGCGGGCCGCATGCTCACGGCGCTGGCCGAAGCCGTCGGAGCCGGCATGCGCGACGAGGCGCTTCGATCCGAGAAATCCATGGCGCTGCTCGGCGAAGCCATCCTGCGGCTGGTCTTCCTGAATTTCCCGCATGGTTTCAGCGATCGCCAGCGCCGGCAGCAAGACGCCACGCCGCGCCAGATCAGGGAGGCGATCGACTTCATGCGCGCCAACATGCACCAGGCGCTGACATTGAGCGAGGTGGCGGAGGCGGCCGGCATCAGCGTGCGATCCCTGCAGTACGGATTTCACCGCTTCAGGAGCGTGACGCCGCTGGCCTATCTGCGGCAGATTCGCCTCGAGGCGGTGCAAGCGGAATTGTCATCACCGCTGAATGCGCTGTCGGTCCACGACGTCGCGCTGAAGTGGGGCTTTGCGCATATGGGGCATTTCGCGTCGAGATATCGCGACTGCTTTGGAGAAGCGCCGTCCGAGACGGCAAGGCTTGCGAGGGCAGCGAAGGGCGCGCGCTCCTGACGCGTGCTGTTGCGCTTCTCCGGTGCGCCCGTGGTCCCCGGAAAAAATCTGTCGCCGGAAGGTTTTGTTCCAGCCGATGACGACCTTGTTCTACGGCACCCTCGCATCGTGATGCTACGACTTCCCGAAAATACCAACAGATCGGGGAGGGCATCATGGAGTGTTCACGAATTCTATTGCGCGTTTGCGCATCCACCATTGCGCTGGTCGCCGGCGCGGTCGCGCTGCCGAACGCTGCCGCGGCACTTGCGGCACCGACATGCGCGGGCCTGGCGACGGATCCGCGGTTCGAGCTGGCGAACAATCCCTCCATCAAGTCGGCGACCAGCGCTATCAAGACGACGGCGGCTCCTGCCAGCACGAAGTACTGCGGCGTCACGCTGGTCTACGGCACGAGTCCGAGCCAGAACATCACGATCGCGATAGGATTGCCGCTCAGCCCCGCGGACGGCGGTGCAGGCGGGACCGTGGGCGCTTGGAACGGTCGCACCGAAGGCCTTGGCGGCGGCGGATGCGCCGGCAATCTCAACGTAGATGCGGCCGTGAATGCCGGCTATGTCGGGTCGGGGACGGATGGCGGTCATGCCGGCGGCGACTGCACGCCCGGCGTCAATGCCGACCATACCTACAATCTCCAGTTCATCCAGGATTTCTTCCGCAACGGGATCAAGCAGCAGATCCTGTGGTCGAAGCGCATTGCGACCGCCTATTACAGCAAGCCGCCCAGCTATAATTACTGGAACGGATGCTCGACGGGCGGTCGGCAGGGATATCTGCTGGCCCAGGAGCTCGGGAGCCAGCTCGACGGCGTCCTCGCCAGCGCTCCCGCGATGTACTGGACGCGCTTCCAGACCGCGCAGATGTGGGGCCAGATCGCAATGTTCGAGCAGGCAGGCGAGAGCCCGAGCGGAGTGATCCCTCCTGCCAAGCTGCTCGCAGCGCAGAAATCGGCAATCGCGGCCTGCGACGCCCATGACGGCGTGGTCGACGGCATCATCAACGATCCCCGCACCTGCCGCTTCAGCGCCAAGGCTAACATATGTGGGCGGCCGAGCGCCCCGGCGTCACCGAATTGCCTGACCGCGGACGAGGCGGTGGCGGTCGACAAGATCTGGGACGGTCCGCGCAACAAGCATGGCAATCGTATCTGGTTCGGGTTGGATCGCGGCAGCGACTTCTCGATCCTCGACGGTCCGACGCCGTTTCCGCTTGGCGTGACCCAGTTCGAATGGAACCTGATCGATCCGAGCTTCGCGCCGCCATCGACCAAGTGGAATACCGTCAGCCTCGGGGGCAAGGGGCTGTCCTATCCCAGAGTGGCGGAAGCGGGCTCCCGCAACATCGCCGATGTGACCGACACATTCGGCCCGCTCGACGCCTTCCGCGCCCGTGGTGGGAAGTTGATGACCTTCCTCGGCGCCAACGACCAGTTCATCTATCCGCGCGGTGTTCTCAACTACTACCGGCAGATGGCAGAGCGCTATCAGAGGAATCACGATCGAACCGGTTTCGAGGGCGTGCAGAGCTTCTACCGCCTGTATCACGCACCCGGCGTCGGCCATTGTGGCCTGCCGATCTTCGGCCTCGGCACTACGGGGCCCTGGCCGCAAAATGGCGCCGACTTTGCCGCGCTCGTAAATTGGGTCGAGCAAGGCGTCGCGCCGGACCAGGTCATCGGTCGCAGTTTGGCGCCGGCACTGTCGCGGCCGTTGTGCCCCTATCCGCAAACGGCAAAGTACAAGGGAACGGGTGACGTCAACGATGCCGCCAACTGGAGCTGTGGCGGCAATCTCGAGACGGCGGAGGCGGTCTGCCCCGATGTCCTCGTCAAGTACAAGGACGAGTTCGATGGCCCGCTCGACTATCGCGCAAGCGCAATCGATCCGAGCTTCTGCAAGGACGGACGCCGGGACGATAATCGCTGACCCGACCGGTCGGCAATGGGGCGGGATCCTGGATCGGCGTGCACCGATCCAGGATGACCGCGCGTTATTGTCCCGCCAACCCGTCCATCTTTCCGCCCACCACGACCCCGGCCTTTGTCTCGATCGGCTTGATGGCCGCGGTGAAATCGGACTCGGCGCCTTCCGCAGCTATCACGGTCTCCCACAACCGCCCGACCGCGTCGGCGACTTCCATCGACAGGCCGAGCTGCTTCATCTCCTCCAGCGCCAGCCGCACGTCCTTCACCATCAACCCCGTGGCGAAGCCGAAGTCGAACGTGCGCGGCAGCACCGAGCGCGGAAACTTGTCGCGGCTCGCCGTGTTCATGCCGGAGCCGGCATTGATGACGTCGATCATCACGGCGGGATCGAGCCCGGCCTTCACGCCCATCACCACGGCTTCCGACGTCGCCACGATCGCGGTGGCCGACAGGAAATTGTTGGCGAGCTTCATGGTCTGAGCCGCACCGGGCTTCTCGCCGATGAAGAACACTTTTCCGATCACGTCGAGCGCGGGCTTGAGCAGCTCGAATTCCGCCTTCGGCCCGGAGACCATCACGGCCAGCGTGCCCTTCTCGGCGCCGCCGACGCCGCCGGAGACGGGACAGTCGATCTGCACGATGTTGCGTTTGGCGAGGAGGCCGTGAATCTTCGCGGCCATCGCCGAGCCGACTGTGGAGAGATCGATGAAGCGTTTTGCGCGGCTGCCCTCGATCACGCCGTTCGCCCCGGTTGCGACCTCGAGCGACGCCTGCAGCGAGGGCAGGCTCGCCATGACAGTCTCGACCTGATCGGCGACATCCTTCGGCGATGTCGCTTGCGTAGCGCCGAGCGCCACGAGCTTGCCCATGATCTCCTTGCGCGTGTCGAACACGACGAGCCTGTGTCCCGCCTCGATCAGCCGCCGCGCCATCGGGAAACCCATGTTTCCGAGCCCGATGAATCCGATGTCCATGGTGTTTCCTTCCTGTTGTCATTGCGAGGAGCGAAGCGACGAAGCAATCCAGGAATGTGTCCGGGGAGGGATTTCTGGATTGCTTCGCTCCGCTCGCAATGACGGAGCAATACGTTGAAAGCTGTTTGTTCGGCTCACGCCTTGCCGTCGATCTCCGCGAATACCTCGCGCGCGATCCGGAAACTGTCGACTGCGGCCGGCATGCCGCCATAGATCGCGACCTGCATCAGGATCTCGCGGATTTCCTCGCGGCTGACGCCGTTGGTGAGCGCGCCCTTCAGATGTGCGCGGAACTCGTGCTGGCGGTTGAGGATCGCGATCATGGCGATGTTGAGCATGCTGCGGGTCTTGCGCGGCAGCTCCTCGCGGCCCCACACCGCGCCCCAGCAATATTCGTTCAGCATCTCCTGGAACGGACGGTTGAAATCATCGACGTTCTTCAGGGCGTTGTTGACATAGGCCTCGCCCAGCACCGCTTTGCGGACTTCCAGGCCCTTGTCGTGCATCTTCTTGTCCATGGCGTTTCCCTTACTTCCCTTGCGTTTCTCTCGGGCGGCGCGCGGAAATTACGGGGTTGGGCGGGGCCAGTCACGTCCTCGTGTTATGCGGGAAAAGGGGTGTCTCCCGTACGGGAACGGATGCCTCAGTGCTGCCGTTGTGATAGGCTCCTCTCTACCGGGCAACCTGGAGAGTTGATTGAACGGCGTCACCCCCGACCCGTCAGACCCGATCCGCAACAGTGACGCTCTGTCGCGGTTGAAGCTGGCGCAGGCCCTCGATCGGGCCATCTATGCCATCGCGTGGGAGCGTGCCTGGCCAAATTTGGCGCGGCTTCTGACCGTCGTCGGCCTGTTCCTGGTGGTGTCCTGGGCCGGCCTGTGGCTGGCGTTGCCGTTCATCGCCCGTGCCATCGGTCTCGTCGTTTTCGCCGCCATGGCAGTTGCCGTCCTGTTGCCCCTAATTCGCTTCCGCTGGCCGAGTCGCGACGAGGCGCTGGCCCGGCTCGATCGTGGCTCCGGCATCCGTCACCGCCCGGCGACGACGCTGACCGACACACTGTCCTCGCAAGATCCGGTCGCACAGGCGCTGTGGCAGGCGCAGCGCGAGCGTACGCTGGCCTCGATCAAGCGCATCCGCGCCGGTCTGCCCCGTCCGCGACTCGCGCTCCATGATCCCTGGGCGCTGCGCGCCCTCGTCATGGTGATGCTGGTCGCGACCTTCTTCGCCGCCGGCGACGAGCGCGCGATGCGGTTCGGGGCCGCCTTCGACTGGAACGGCGTGCTGGCGCCGGCAAATGTTCGTGTCGATGCCTGGGTCACCCCGCCGCTCTACACGGGCAAGCCGCCGATCATCCTGTCGGCCGCCAACAAGGAGGCTGCAGCGCTGCCGGCTTCCGGCCCGCTCGCCGTTCCCGCAGGCTCGACCCTGATCGTGCGCTCCTCTGGCGGCAGTCTGGATGTCGCCGTCTCCGGCGGTCTCAAGGAGGTCGCTCCTGCGGAGGCTGCACCCAAGGGCACCAACGAGAAGCATTTTGCCATCACCGGTGACGGCACCGCGCGTGTCCGCGCGCCGTCCGGCCAGCCGCAATGGGCGTTTGCGGCCACGCCGGACCGTGCGCCGACGATCGCGCTTGCCAAGGATCCCGAGCGCCAGGCGCGCGGCGGGCTGCAGCTCTCCTACAAGATCGAGGACGATTACGGCGTCACCGGCGCGGATGCGCACATTGCCCTGCGTCCCGCCGACGTCAAAGATGCCGTCAAGGATGGCCGCAAGGATTCCGACGGCAAGGCCGCGGCGCGGCCGTTGTTCGAACCGCCGCAATTCCCGCTCGTGCTGCCGAACGCGCGCACCCGCAACGGCGTCGGCCAGACGGTGAAGGACCTCAGCGAGGATCCGTATGCCGGCGCCGACGTTACGCTGACGCTGACCGCCAAAGACGAGGCCGGCAACGAGGCCAAGAGCGAACCCTTCAACATGCGCCTGCCGGAGCGCCTGTTCACCAACTCGCTCGCGCGCGCACTGATCGAGCAACGCCGCATCCTCGCGCTCGACGCCAACAGGAATTCCGACGTCTACACCGCGCTCGACGCGCTGATGATCGCACCCGAATTGTTCACGCCGGATGCCGGCTGCTATCTCGGCCTCCGCAGCCTTGCGAGCCAGCTCGAGGCTGCCCGCACTGACGATGCGCTGCGCAACGTTGTAGCGAGCATGTGGGCCTTCGCGACGACCATCGAGGACGACGGTGTCGCCGGCAGCGTCAACGCCGCGCTGCGCTCGGCGCAGGACGCGCTCAAGGCGGCGCTGGACCGCGGTGCCAGCGAGGACGAGCTCCGGGTGCTGACGCAGAAGCTTCGTGAGGCCATGGCCGGCAAGGTGCGCGACCTCGCCCGGCGTGCCGAGCAGAATCCGCTCGGTGCCCGGCAACCGTTCCCCGCGGAGGTCCAGCTCATCCTCGACAAGGCGATCGAGCTGCGGCAGAAGACCCAGCATGCGACGCCGGAGCAGCTCGCAGAGCTGGCGCAGCAGCAGGACGTCTTGCGCGAGCAGCTTCAAGCCTATCGGAAGTCGGCGAACAACCGGGCCAACAAGGCGGGGGACGACAAGGCCAACCAGTTTACGCGGGACCGGAAATGCGGAAGCTAGCACGCGTGCCAGTCTTGAAGGCGATCTCGATCGCCTGTCTCGCCGTCCTGTTGGGCTGCGTTCCCCCCGCGCTGGCCCAGCAGGATCAGGATCCCGATGCGCTGCTCGACAGCGCGGAAAAGGCGATGCAGGATTCCGGCGACAGCCTCAGGCAGAAGGAGTCCGGGAAGAGCCTGAACAACCAATCCGACGCCATTCAGAAGCTCGAGGAATACAAGCGCGCCACGGAGAGAAGCCAATCCTCCAATCGCGATCGTTCCGTCATCACCCAGCGGGATCTGGACGATCTGTTGCGGCAGATCGAGAAGGCTGCCCGCGAGGGCAATAAAGAGGCCGCGCAGCGCATGCTCGAGCAGCTCGCGCAGATCATGGAAAATCTCCAGATGGCGCAGCCCGGGCAGTCCGGCGAGAGCGAGATGGAGCAGGCGCTGAACGAGCTCAGCGACATGATCCGCAAGCAGCAGCAATTGCGCGACAAGACTTTCAAGCAGGGTCAGGACTCCCGGCGTGACCGCTCGCGCGGCAAGCAGGGCGATCAGTCGATGTCGGACCTCCAGCAGGATCAGCAGTCGCTGCGCGACCGCCTGAAGAAGCTTCAGGACGAACTCGCCAAGCGCGGCCTCGCGCAGAAGGGACCAAAGGGTCAGAAGGGGCAGCAGGGTCAGCAGGGGCAGAAAGGCCAGCAGGGCGACCAGGGCCAGAACGGCGATCAGGACGGCGACGACGGCGATGACGATGGCAGCCTCGACACCGCGGACGGCGCCATGGGCGATGCCGGTTCAAAACTTGGCGAGGGCAACGCCGACGGTGCCGTGGATTCGCAGGGCAAGGCACTCGATGCGATGCGCAAGGGCGCGCAGAAGATGGCCGAGGCGATGCAGCAGGGCGATGGCGACGGGCAGGGCGATGGTCCCGGCAATCGGGCCGGTCGTCAGCAGAGCGGCGGCAATCAGACCGATCCGCTGGGCCGCCCGCTTCACGGTCGCGATCTCAGCGACGACTACTCCGTCAAGATCCCCGGCGAGATCGACGCCCAGCGTGTCCGTCGCATCCTCGAAGAGCTCCGCCGTCGCCTCGGCGACAGCTCGCGCCCGCAGATCGAGCTCGATTATATCGAGCGGCTGCTGAAGGATTTTTGAGGCGAACTCACCCCTAGCTCACTGTCATCGCCCGGCTTGACCGGGCGATCCAGTATTCCAGAGGCCTGCATTGGAGATCGCGCCCTCACCGCGTCCGCCGCGGCGTACTGGATGCCCCGGTCAAGCCGGGGCATGACAGCGGAGTATAAGGCGGCAGCTTCGCGCTACCCCTTCTTCGCCGCGAGCGCGTCCGCCACCGCCGTGCGGATGTCGGCGACCGAGAACGGTTTTGTCACGACGTCGTGCACCAGCGCATTCAGGTTCGAGGCGCGCTCGCGTTGGTCCGCGAAGCCGGTCATCAGCAGGATGGTCAGATCGGGGAAATCGCGCGCGGCGGAGAGCGCCAGCGCGATGCCATCCATGATGGGCATCTGGATGTCGGTGAGCAGCAGGTCGAAGGCGCCGTCCTCGCGGGTCAGGATCTCCAGCGCCTCGGCGCCGTCCTGTGCGGTGACGGTCTCGTGGCCGTCCATGGCGATGGCGCGCGCCACCAGCGTGCGCATCGAATCCTCGTCGTCGGCGATCAGGATTTTCGGCATCAGATCAACCTCTGGGACGAACCTTCCCGTACAGGACTCTGCAAGCTGATTATACGCTGCCGCCGGCGATGTCGCGCCGGTTGAAGAAGCGAACGTCGATATTGCGGCCCTCCGGCGGCGGCGAGGCGAGGCGAGAGCGGAAAAAAGCGCGCTCGCCGGGCCGCAGCACGGTCTGCTCCAGCACCGTATTCCAGGCGTAGATCTCCGCGCCTTGCCCGTCGCGCACGGCGAAGCGCAGCCGCGGAATGTCGAGTGGCTTCTTGCCCTCGCCGACGATCACGCCCTCGATCACCAACACCTGCTTACCGTCCACGGTCTCGCTGGACAGCTTCACGTCCTTGAAGGCGAGGCCGCGCAGGTTCACCTCGAGCCCTACCATTTTGTAGAACGCCGCCGTCTGCGGCAGCAGGCGCACCATGTCGCCGCGCCAGATTACCAGCGCCAGCACCAGCGCGCCCATGGCGGCGCAGGCAGTCGGCAGGCCGAAATGGGATTTTCGCGGCGCCGCGGTCGCGACCGGACGGCTCACCCGCGCACCGCGGCGGCCGAACAGGCCGCGGAACCAGGATTGGTGCTGCGCGCCGACGACCTCCTCTTCGGCCTCGCGGGCCGCCGCTGACCACTCGTCCTCGGTTTCCTTGGCCTCTTCATCGGGCCAGTCGCTGGCGATCGAGGGACTGTCGACGACAGGCGCATCAGCGGCGCCGTCGTCCTTGGCATAGGAGTTCCACTGCTCGGCGAGGTCGGACTGGTCGTCGGCCTGGCTGGCTGCGGCCATGGCCGGGACGGATGCCTCCTCGATGGCATCCTCGGCATGGGCGATCCAGGTCTCCTTGCAGCGGGAACAGCGGACCGCCCGTCCGTTCGCCCCAAGGCTCGCAAGCTTGATGGCGTAGGATGTCATACAATGGGGGCAGACGATATGCATGGACGAGCCTTGATGCATGAACGAGGACTTGACCATGTATGTTACAGGGCGACCGTTAACGAACCGGAAACCATAACGGCCGCAAAACCCGTTGATCGCGTATGGCGGAGCGCAGCAGTGCGACCCGCGCCCCTCTCGAACGGAGCTGAGCTTGGTTCGGTTCGAAAATGTCGGATTGCGTTACGGTCTGGGGCCGGAGATTCTGCGCGACCTCAGCTTCCAGATCCCGGCGCATTCGTTCCAGTTCCTCACCGGCCCGTCTGGTGCCGGCAAGACCTCGCTGCTGCGCCTGTTGTTCCTGTCGCATCGCCCGACGCGGGGCCTGGTCAATCTGTTTGGTCATGATATCTCGCAGCTCGGCAAGGACGAGATCGCCGATTTGCGCAAGCGCATCGGCATCGTGCTCCAGGATTTCCGCCTGCTCGATCACATGACGACCTATGAGAACGTCGCGCTGCCGTTCCGCGTCATGGGGCGCAGCGAGTCGAGCTATCGCAAGGAAGTGATCGATCTGTTGCGCTGGGTCGGGCTCGGCGAGCGCATGGACGCGCTGCCGCCGATCCTGTCGGGCGGCGAGAAGCAGCGCGCCGCGATCGCGCGCGCCGTGATCTCGCGGCCGCAGCTGCTGCTCGCGGACGAGCCGACCGGCAGCGTCGATCCGACGCTCGGACGCCGCCTGCTGCGGCTTTTCATCGAGCTCAACAAATCGGGCACCGCCGTCATCATCGCGACCCACGACATCGGCCTGATGGACCAGTACGAGGCACGGCGGCTCGTGCTGCACCAGGGACGGCTGCACGTCTATGAGTAGGACCGACGAGCGCGGCGTACTGGTCGACCTCGGACAGGAGCGTCCGCAGCTCCCGGCCAAGGCGCGCAACATGTCGCCGATCGTGCCGCGCGCCTCGATCCACGGCCGCGCGCTGGTCGCCGTCGTCGCCATCATGACCTTTCTCGCCTCGATGACCACGGGCACGGTGCTGCTGGTCAGCGCCTCCGCCGCCGAATGGCAGTCGGACGTTGCGAGCGAGATCACCATCCAGGTTCGCCCGCAGGCCGGCCGCGATCTCGAACGCGATACCGCAGCGGTGACGGAGGCGATGCGCGCTCAAGCCGGCATCGTCGAGGTCAAGCCGTTCAGCAGGGAGGAGAGCGGCAAGCTGCTCGAGCCCTGGCTCGGCACCGGGCTGTCGATGGACGATCTGCCGGTGCCGCGCATGATCATCGCGCGTGTGCAGCCCGGCACGTCGCTCGATCTCGGCACCTTGCGCGCGCGCGTGACCCAGGTCGCGCCGGGCGCCAGCGTCGACGATCACCGTGCCTGGATCGAGCGGATGCGCTCGATGACCAACGCCACCGTGCTCGCCGGCCTCGGCATTCTCGCGCTCGTCATCATCGCCACCATCATCTCCGTCTCGTTCGCGACCCGCGGCGCCATGGCGGCGAACCGTCCGATCGTCGAGGTGCTGCATTTCGTCGGCGCCGGCGACCGCTACATCGCCAACCACTTCCTGCGTCATTTCCTCAGGCTGGGGCTGGAGGGCGGCCTGATCGGCGGCGGCGCCGCCATGCTGGTGTTCGGCTTCTCCGAGTCGATCGCCGGCTGGTTTTCCGGTACCCCCGTCGGCGACCAGTTCGCCGCGCTGCTCGGCACTTTCTCGCTGCGGCCATCCGGCTACATCGTGCTCGCGGTCCAGGCCGTGCTGATCGGCGCCATCACCGCAGTGGCCGCGCGCCAGACGCTGTTTGCGACGCTGAATGATGTGGATTGAGTCTGTCGTCTTCCCTTCTCCCCTTGTGGGAAAAGGTGGCATAGGCGGCCTCCGGCCGCCGTTTTTAAGAACGCCGAAGCGAAGCTTCGGCTATGGCGCCGGATGAGGGGTCTCTGTCCAAGCGTACAAACGTCGATGAGAGTTCGCAGAGAGAACCCCTCACCCGGCTCCCGCAAGGGAAGAGGGTGAAGAAACCGGACTCCACTTCGTCTCAAAACGTCATAAAATCACCTCAGGGAAGGGATCACCGACATCACATGACCTCGCCGACCGCCGATCGATCGCCGAACCTGCCGCGCGGCTGGCTGCGCGCGGCATTGGTGTCGACAATCGCGTTCGCCTTCGTCGGCGCTGCGGCGGGTTTCATCGCGTTCCTGTCGCAATTGCGCGGCGCCGAGATCGCCCCAAGCCGCAAGGCTGACGGCATCGTGGTGCTGACCGGCGGCTCCTCGCGGGTGTCGGATGCGATGGAGCTGCTCGCTGCCGGCTACGGCAGGCGGCTGCTGATCTCCGGCGTGCATCCGACCTCCACGGCGAGCGATATCTCCCGGACCTTGCCGGAGAACCAGTCCTTCATGACCTGTTGCGTCGATCTCGACCGGACCGCGCTCTCGACCCGCGGCAATGCGGCGGAGGCGCGGCGTTGGGCCGAGAGGCGCCGTTTCCAATCGCTGATCGTGGTCACCTCGAACTATCACATGCCGCGCGCGCTGGTGGAGTTCTCGCATGCGATGCCGCAGACGACGCTGATCCCGTTCGCGGTGGTTGGCGACAAATGGCGCGAGGAGCCGTGGTGGACCTCGGCGTCCACCTTGCGGCTGCTGCTGTCGGAATATGTCAAGTACGTCGCGGCCGAGCTCAGGGTAAGGCTGGAGAATTTCGGGATTGACCTTTCGCCCGAGATATCGGAGCAGCCTGCAAGCGTGCAGCCGAAGCGGCCCAACACTGCACAGGCCAATTGATCGGCAAATTGATCGGACCATCGATGTTCCTGATTTTCCTGCGCTCGCTGGTGTTCAACGTGCTGTTCTACGCCGTGCTGGTGTGCCTCGCGATCGTGGCGCTGCCGACCTTCGCGTTGCCGCCGCGCGCGATGCTGACGGTTGCGAAGTGGTGGGCGAAGGCGACGCTGGTCCTGATGCGCGTGGTCTGCAACATCAAGGTGGAATTCCGGGGTGTGGAGAAGATTCCGCAGGGGCCGCTGGTGATCGTGGCGAAGCACCAGTCGTTCTGGGAGACGTTCGTGCTGCCGGGCTTCTTCGACCGGCCGATCTTCATCCTCAAGCGCCAGCTGATGCAGATCCCGGTGTTCGGTCAGTTCCTGGTCAAGACCGGAATGATCGCGATCGACCGCAATGCCGGCGTGAAGGCGCTGCTTGACATGACGCGGCGGGCGCGCGAGGCGGTGCGCAGCGGCCGGCAGCTCGTCATCTTTCCCGAAGGCACGCGCCGCGCGCCGGGTGCGCCCCCCGACTACAAGACCGGCTTTGCGCAGATCTATTCGTCCTGCGGCGTGCCGTGTCTGCCGATCGCGCTCAACTCCGGCCTGTTCTGGCCGCGCCGCACCTTCATGCGCTATCCCGGCACGCTGGTGGTGGAGTTCCTCGATCCGTTGCCGCCGGGCCTGCCGAAGGACCAGTTTCTCTCCCGCGTGCAAACGGCCATCGAGGACGCGACCAGCCGTCTCGTCGAAGCGGGCCGGAAGGAGCAGGAGCAATTGATCGGCTCCGCGCCGAGTTATGCTCCATCGGAGAGCTAGCGGTTCTCTCGATCTTCGGTCGGCGTCGGCGCGTGCAGGGAATGCGCATCACCATGCAACATCAATGCGAGCTGGTGCAGCTGCGTGTCGCGAAAGCCTTCGGCCTCGATCGCTTTCACCGTCGCCGTCACATAGTCGCGATTGGCGCCGGACTGGCCGTGGCCCTGGATGACATGGCGGTGCTGCTCGGTGAGCGACAGCCGGCCGGCATATTGGACATGGCCGCGGTCGACGACATAGGCGAGCGCGGAGACGCGCTGCCGAGCATCGTTCTCCAGCCATACCGAGCGCATCACCTCGCGATAGACCGAGGTGACCTGCTCGCGCGCACGCAGATAAGCGACGACCTCAGTGCGGTTCTTTTCAGCGACGCGGAAGGCGATGCCGCGGCAGGCGCCGCCGCGGTCGAGCCCGAGCACAAGGCCTGGCTTCTCGGGCGTGCCGCGATGCACGAAGGAATAGACGCAGAGCGCGCGGTGCTCGCCGACCAGCCTGGCCGGGACGCGCTCCTCGAATGCGAAGCCCGGCCGCCACATCAGCGAGCCGTAGCCGAACACCCAGAGGTCGCCGTTGGCTGTAGTGACGGAGGGGAGGGTGATTTCCGACATTTCGGGCACGGCTACCAGAACCGCGCCCCCAAGCGAAGCGAATTCTCCGCCTTTCGTCGCAGGCGAGCCTCGCTTACATTTGCCTGAATCTGGGGTCAAAGGGTCGCCGCATGTCCAATATGACCGTTGCCGCAGGCCGCCGTTCCCGTTGGGGCCTTTTCATCGCACCCGTTCTCGTCCTGATCCTCGCCGTGGCGTGGAGCTGCTTCTGGTTCTATGCGGCGTCGCAGGCCGAGATTGCCGCCGACGCCTGGCGGGCGCAGGAGGCCAAGTCCGGCCGCATCTATGATTGCGCCAAGCGCTCGATCGCGGGCTTCCCGTTCCGCTTCGAGGTCCAGTGCTCCGGCGCCAGCGTCGCTCTGGTCTCGCAGAATGCGAGCAAGACGCCGTTCACGGCGAAGCTCGACAACATCCTGGTCGTCGCTCAGGTGTACGATCCCAAGCTCGTCATCGCCGAATTCTCCGCACCCGCGACCCTGACCGACGGCGTCACGCAAAACACCTTCGTGGTGAACTGGAGCAAGGGCCGTAGCAGCGTGGTCGGCCTGCCGGCCGTGCCGGACCGCGCCTCCATCGTGTTCGACGAACCCACCCTCAACCGGCTCGATGGCAGCGTGCAGGTGCCGCTTGCGCGCGCCAAGCAGGTCGAGCTGCACGGTCGCCTCGCGGAGGGATCGCCGGCCGATCATCCCGTGATCGAGACCGTGCTTCATGTCGCCCAGGGCAGCATCCAGGGCGTTCATCCCCTGCTCGCCGAACCGTTCGAGGCGGACACGCGCGCCAAGGTCACCGGCCTGTCCGACCTGACGCCAAAACCCTGGCCGCAGCGCTTCCGTGAGATCCAGGCCGCCGGCGGTCACATCGAGATCGTGCAGTCGCGGATCCAGCAGGGCGAGATGATCGCGGTTGCGGCCGGCACGCTCGCCCTCTCGGCCAACGGCCGGCTCGACGGCGAATTGCAGATGACCGTGACGGGCCTCGAGCGCGTGATCCCGGCGCTCGGCATCGAGAAGATGCTGGAGGAGGGCGTGCCGCAGGCGACGCTCGACCGCGTTGCGCCCGGCGTGAAGTCGCAGGATCTCAACAACCTCTTCGGCGCGCTCGATCGCGCCGTGCCCGGCCTCGGCAAGGTCATCAAGCAGAACGCCAATGCCGGCGTTGCCGCCGGCATCAATTCGATCGGCACCGAGAGCACGCTGGAAGGCAAGAAGGCGAGAAGCTTCCCGCTGAAATTCGTCGACGGCGCCGTGCTGCTCGGCCCGGTCAAGGTCGGCCAGATCCCGCCGTTGTATTAGCGCGGCACGGCCGCCAAACGCTCCGTCGTCATGCCCGGGCTTGTCCCGGGCATCCACGTCTCTCTGTAATCGCGGATGTGCGTGGATGGCCGGGACAAGCCCGGCCACGACGGAGTGTGAGCGCGCTAAGGCTTGTTGCCGAGCTGCCCGTGCTGCCGGCCGAAATCCGCAGCCGCCGAATCCTGGCCGATCTCGACGATGCCGCGGCGGATGGCGCGGGTGCGGGTGAAGTGGTCGAACAGGGCCTCGCCGTCGCCGCGGCGGATGGCGCGGGTGAGCTTGGCGAGGTCCTCGGTGAAGGTGCCGAGCATCTCCAGCACGGCCTCCTTGTTGGCGAGGAAGACGTCGCGCCACATCGTCGGGTCGGACGCGGCGATGCGGGTGAAATCGCGAAAGCCGCCGGCGGAAAACTTGATGACCTCGGATTCCGTCACCTGCGCCAGCTCGTCGGCGGTGCCGACGATGGTGTAGGCGATCAGATGCGGCAGATGGCTGGTGATGGCGAGCACGAGATCGTGATGATCCGGCGTCATGACCTCGACCTTGGCGCCCATCGCCGCCCAGAACGCGCGCAGGCGATCGGTGGCCGCGGCGTCGACGCCTTCGGGCGGGGTGAGAATGCACCAGCGGTTGATGAAGAGCTCGGCGAAACCGGAATCCGGACCCGAATGCTCGGTGCCCGCCACCGGATGCGCCGGCACGAAATGAATATTTTTCGGCAGATGCGGCGCCATGTCCCTGACGATCGCGCCCTTCACCGAGCCGACGTCGGAGATAACAGCCCCCGGCTTCAGATGCGCGGCGATCTCCTGCGCCACAGGTCCGCAGGCGCCGACGGGAATGCAGAGGATGACGAGATCGGCATCCTTCGCCGCTTCCGCATTGGTCGCCACGACCTGGTCGACGATGCCGAGCTCCATCACCCGCGCGCGGGTCTTCTCCGAGCGCGCGGTGGTGACGATCTCGCCTGCCAGGCCCTGAAGCTTCGCAGCGCGCGCGATCGAGCCGCCGATCAGGCCGAAGCCGATCAGCGCGACACGCTGGAAGTGCGGATCCGCGCTCATCTGCCGGCCACGAAGTCGCGCAAGCCTTCGACCACGAGGCGATTGGCTTCCTCGGTGCCGATGGTCATGCGCAGCGAATGCGGCAGGCCGTAGTTCTTCAGCGCGCGCAGCACCAGCCCGCGCTTGGTGAGGAAGGCATCGGCGTCGTCAGCGGTCTTGCCCCCGTCGGTCGGGAAATGGATCAGCACGAAATTGGCGACGCTCGGCGTCACCTTCAGCCCGAGCTTGCCGATCTCCTCGGTGAGCCAGTTGCGCCAGGTCTCGGTGAACTGCTTCGACATCGCCTGGTGCGCAGTGTCCTCGATCGCGGCGACCGCGGCATACATCGCCGGCGTCGACACGTTGAAGGGGCCGCGGATGCGGTTGACCGCGTCGATGATGTGCTCGGGGCCGAACATCCAGCCGATGCGCAGCGCCGCGAGGCCGTGGATCTTGGAGAAGGTGTGCGTCACCACCGTGTTATCGGTGGTGGCGACGAGCTCGATCCCCATCTCGTAATCGTTGCGCGAGACGTAATCGCAATAGGCGGCGTCCAGCACCAGCAGCACGTGCGAGGGCAGGCCGGCGCGCAGCCGCTTGACCTCGTCGAACGGCACATAGGTCCCGGTCGGATTGTTGGGGTTGGCGAGCCAGACCAGCTTGGTGCGCGGCGTCACGGCTTTCAGGATGGCGTCGACGTTGCAGGTGAGGTTGGTCTCCTGCGCGACGACATTCTTGGCACCGACCGCCATGGTTGCGATCGGGTAGACCAGGAAACCATGCGTGGTGGAGATCGCCTCGTCGCCGTGGCTGAGATAGGTGTGCGCGAGCAGGTTGAGGATCTCGTCCGAGCCGGCGCCGCAGATGATGCGGTTGGGGTCGAGCCCGAAAGAGCGGCCGATCGCCTCGCGCAGCACGCGCGAGGTTCCTTCCGGATAGTCTTCCAGATGATCGGCCACGTGCTTGAACGCCTCGATCGCCTTGGGCGAGGGCCCGAACGGCGTCTCGTTGGCCGAGAGCTTGAACACCTTGCGGCCCGGCTCGGCGACCGGGCTCTTGCCGGGCGTGTAGGGCGCAATATCGAGAATGCCGGGATTCGGCACGGGGCGGGACATCTTCAACTCCGAAAATGGCGGGGCGTGGCGCGCGGTTTACGATTTCGCCCCGGTCGGGGGCACCGTATAGCGCGTTGCGTGGCTGCCGACGAGGGCCGTGGAGCGCACCGAGGCCCCCGCCTCGATCAGGGCGGCCCTGATCTTGTCGATGCTGGTCGCGCCCGTGACCGAGACCAGCAGCGCCGCACCGTCGAAGGCAGCGTCGGGCACCGCCACGATCTCGGCGAGCGGCGACAGGGCGCGCGCGACCTCGGCGTTCCACCCGGAGACGCGGACACTGAAGGTCTCGACCTCCGTCACCAGCGCGCTGTCGGCGACCCGCGAGACCGCGAACACGGGCATCGCCGCCGGATGATCGGCGCGCTCGACGAAGGGCAGCCGCGCGATGATTTTTGGCGCGCCTTCCTGCTCGAGCGAGAGCCACCATGGCGTGCGGCTGGACGTCGCCGAGACCAGCGCCAGATCGCCCTTGGATTTCGCCACCGCTTCGACCGCGGCCTGCGCGCTGAAATGCGCGACGTAGGGCACCGTAAAACCAAAATGGAAGCGCGCGGAATCGCGCATCGCCGGCTCGCTCACCGAGACATCGGCATGCACCGAGAACGGCGCCTGCACATAAGTGAAGGTCGAGATGATGACGCGCCAGATGCTCTCGACCGTGTCGAGCGGCAGGATGCCGCGATGGCGCTGCACGAGGTCGCGCATCATGGCGGCCTCGCGCGCCGGGCGGAACGCCGAGCCGACCTCCTGGGTCTGCTTCACCTGGATCAGGCGGTCGATGATGTCGCCGCGCTGCATCAACAGGCGATGCATGCCCTCATCGATCGCATCGATCTCCTTGCGCAGTTCCTGGAGCGATGGTGGCGCGGGCGGACGTTGGGACATGTCTGACTTGTATTGTTGAAGAGCTTGGGCTGTTGAAGAGCTTGGGCTGTTGAGGCGTTCCAATGCGGAGCGGCCAGTGCCGTCACCGCTGCGGTTGATGTCCTGATTAGGCAGTCAGGGCGGCGAAAGCAAAGAGAAATGACGGCATGCTTCGGCCCACGGCCCGGAGGCAAATCCGGTCGATCCGGGCCGCGACTTGACGAAAACCGCCCAAGACGGTAGCTTTTGCCCGTTCCGTGGTCATTTGAGCCGGCCGGCTTGCAGCCACGTTAAAAAACTCGCTAAACAGGCCGGGGACGCTTCCGATCCCGGCCGAACCTATCGTTCAGGCCGGGTTTTTCATGGCCTGATGTCACTGCGGTCTCAAGTCTGATCGCAAACGAGGTCGATGGTCAGATGGGTGGCGTCAAGTCGATACCGAGTCCCGCGATCAGCGCCGACGAGCGGTCGCACGAGGTGGATCATCCGAGCTCGCAGGTCGCGCATTTCGGCACCGAGCAGCCGCTGCGACTCGATTGCGGCGTCGATCTCACCCCGTTCCAGATCGCCTACCAGACCTATGGCGAGCTCAACGCCGATCGCTCCAACGCCGTTCTGATCTGCCATGCGCTGACCGGCGATCAGCATGTCGCCAATGTGCATCCCGTCACCGGCAAGCCCGGCTGGTGGGAGACGCTGGTCGGTCCAGGCCGTCCGATTGATCCCAAGCACTACTTCATCATCTGCTCCAACGTGATCGGCGGCTGCATGGGCTCGACCGGGCCGGCATCGATCAATCCTTCCACCGGCAAGGTCTGGGGCCTGGATTTCCCTGTCATCACCATCCCCGACATGGTGCGCGCGCAGGCCATGCTGATCGACCGGCTCGGCATCGACGCGCTGTTCGCGGTCGTCGGCGGCTCGATGGGCGGCATGCAGGTGCTGCAATGGACCGCGGCCTATCCTGCCCGCGTGTTCTCCGCGCTCGCAATTGCCTGCTCGACGCGGCACTCGGCACAGAACATCGCCTTCCATGAGCTCGGCCGCCAAGCCGTGATGGCCGATCCCGATTGGCATGGTGGCGGCTATGCCGATCAAGGCATCCATCCCCATCGCGGGCTCGCGGTCGCGCGGATGGCGGCGCACATCACCTATCTCTCGGATGCCGCGCTGCATCGCAAGTTCGGCCGGCGCATGCAGGACCGCGAGCTGCCGACATTCTCGTTCGATGCTGATTTCCAGGTCGAGAGCTATCTGCGCTACCAGGGCTCCTCCTTCGTCGAGCGCTTCGACGCCAACTCCTATCTCTATCTGACGCGCGCGATGGACTATTTCGACATCGCCGCCGACCATGGCGGCGTGCTGGCGAAGGCGTTCGCCGATATCAAGACCCGCTTTTGCGTGGTCTCATTCACCAGCGATTGGCTGTTTCCGACCTCGGAATCGCGCGCGCTGGTGCACGCGCTGAACGCCTCGAGCGCGCGGGTGTCGTTCGCCGAGATCGAGACCGATCGCGGGCATGACGCCTTCCTGCTCGACGTTCCCGAATTCTTCGACATCTCCCGCGCCTTCCTGCAATCGGCAGGCAAGGCGCGCGGACTGAAGGGTAGCTAGCATGTCGGTGCAGGAAGTCTTGCCGCTGGGCGGCGTTGCGACCGGGCAGTCCGGTGATTTTCGCGCCGATTATCGGCTGGTCGCCGAGATGGTCAAGCCGGGCTCGAAGGTGCTCGACGTCGGCTGCGGCGAGGGCGATCTGCTTCAGCTTCTGGAGACCCGCGGCATCGACGGCCGCGGCATCGAGCTGTCGCGTGAGGGCGTCAACCGCTGCGTGGCCAAGGGTCTTGCGGTGGTGCAGGGCGATGCCGACACCGACCTCGTCAACTATCCGGATGACGCCTTCGACTACGTGATCCTGTCGCAGACGCTGCAGGCGACGCGGCAGCCGCGAGTGGTGCTGGAGAATCTGCTGCGCATCGGCCGCCGCGCCATCGTCTCGTTCCCGAATTTCGGCTTCTGGAAGATGCGGCTCCAGCTTCTGATCGGCGGCCACATGCCCCGCACCGAGAATTTGCCGGCGACCTGGTACGACACCGCCAACATCCATTTCTGCACCATCAAGGATTTCGTGCAGCTCTGCGACGAGATCAACGTCAAGATGGAGCGCTCGGTCGCGCTCGATCTCTACGGCCGCCCGGTGCCGCTGAACCTGCCGTGGTGGGTGTGGAATATGTTCGGCGAGCAGGGCGTGTTTTTGCTGAGCAGGGGCGGCGGGAAATAGTCTCTTTCGGTCATTCCGGGGCGATGCGAAGCATCGAGCTATGATGCGCAATTGCGCATCTGAGAATCCATCGTGCCACAGCAATTGCGGCCCGATGGATTCCGGGCCTACGCCTTCGGCGCATCCCGGAATGACAGCTAATGCGCAGCCAGCGATCGCGGATCGCGCATTGGCCATCTTCCCGCTTCCACCAGCGTCACGAACCGCTCCACGCTTTCGTTGAACAGCGCGGGCTCTTCCAGATTGAGCACGTGGCCCGACTTCGGAAACATCGCCAGACCCGCCGCGGGCAGATGCTCTTTCAGGAACAGGCTGGGCCCAACGCACGGATCGTCCTCGTCGCCGCAGATGATCAGCGCCGGCGTTGCGACGGACCGGATCGCATCGGTCATTGTGTAGATCGAGGGGCGGCCGCCCTGAAAGCCGCGCATCGTGCGCGCCGAACCCTTGGCGTCATGCCGTGCCAGGGCGGCGTAGAAATCGGCGTGCCCGCGCGGATCCTTCACCAGAAAGGGAATCCGGCTCGGCGCCTCGCGTGTGACTTTCGCGACCTCCGCGGAGCCCAGCGTCTCGAACTGCTCGGCATTGGCGCGGCATTGCTTGCGCCAGGCGTCGAGGTTCTCGAGCTCCGAACCGGAGCCGACGCCGGCGAGCGTCATCGAAAGCGCGCGCCCCGGCGCGTTCAATCCGATCTGGAGCGAGGAATAGGCGCCCATCGAGAGACCGACGAGATGTGCGCGCTCGATCTCGAGATGATCGAGCACCGCGAGCGCGTCGGTGTAGAAGTGCTTGTAGCCGTAGACCTCGCCATCAGGCACGTCCGACGGCGTGTAGCCGCGCGCGGAATAGGTGATGCAGCGGTGGCCGCGCGAGAAGTAGCGCATCTGCGGCTCCCAATTGGTGTAGTCGGCCGCGAATTCGTGCAGGAAGATGATCGGCGTGCCGCTGCCCGCTTCTTCGAAGTAAAGACGGCACTTGTCCTCCGTGACGGCGTAAGGCATCGGGTTTTCTTCCTGAGTGTGTTGCGGCATTGGAATGCCGTTCTGCAGTTCACGCATGTGAGTTCTAACACCCGTTAACCTGCGCGCAAAATCTTCCAGAACGCGTCTTGATCTCGCCACATCAGGATTCTGATACGCAAAGCAGATGTCGGCCACCGCACGGGCCGATCGGGAAGTGGGGTGTCAACGAGGATGAAGAATGTTTGAGTTGTTTGCGTCTCGCCTGTCGCGTTGTGTTGTCGCGCTGGTGATCTTCTTCGCGGCGGTTGCCGCGTTCGTCTCTCCGGCCTCAGCGCGGCCGCATCATCGTCATAGCGCAGAGCGGCACGCTTACGTGCACCACGCCAGGCATCATCATTACCGCCACCATGCACGCAGCTCGCGCTTCGAGCGCAGCGCGGCGCAGTTGCAGGCGGGCGGATTCGGCAACACCTTTGCCAGCTATGACCCGAACGCCAATAGCCCCGGCGTTGCCATGAGCGGCAATGGTGAAACGATCATTAGAGGCAGCGGTCGATTGGCCACGAGCGGTAGCCGTCGAATGGCCATGCGCGGTAGCGATGGAATGGCCACGAGCGCGAACGGCGGCATGGCGAGTAACGGCATGAATAGCGGCGGCTTTGGCGGTGGATCGGGCCTCGTCTCGGAGGCGCGCCGCTATGTCGGCAGCAATCCGACCGGGCGCGGCAGCCTGTGGTGCGCGCGCTTCATGAACATGGTGCTGCAGCACACCGGCCATCAGGGCACGGGATCCGACATGGCGAGCTCGTTCGCGCGTTACGGCACGCGAGTTTCCGGTCCGCAGGTCGGCGCCATCGCGGTGATGTCGCGCGGCGGCCGCGGTGGTCATGTCGGCGTCATCACCGGCATCGACGCGCAGGGCAATCCGATCATGATCTCCGGCAACAACGGCAACCGCGTCCGCGAGGCGCCGGTCTCGCGCGGGAAGATCTATGCGTATGTGATGCCGAATTGAGGTAACGACAGCGACGGTGCCGTAGCGACGGTCTCGTAGGGTGGGCAAAGCGAAGCGTGCCCACGCCTTCTGCCAGCTCAGAGAAGTGGTGGGCACGGCGCAAGGGCGCCTTTGCCCACCCTACGGCAACGGCGCAGGCTCACAGCAGCTTCGGCTCTTCCACCGCAACCGCATCGCCGACGCCGACGTCGCCATCGGCGATCACCTCGGCATAGATGCCGCAGTCCATGTGGCCGAGAGTACGCGAGAGCGTCGGCGGTATCTCGAGATCGCGCTTGCCGGTCTCGGGATCGACATTGGTGGCGGGGCAGCGGACGATGCGCTTGACCACCTTCAGCCGGGCCTGCCCGATTGCAAGCGTCTGGCCGACGAGATCGAGCTCCGACCAGGCCGGCCAGCCCTTCACGTAGAGATTGGCGCGGAAGCGCAGCGGATGCACGGCAGTGCCGCCCAGCATGGCCTCGATGGCGCGGACACTGCCAAGATTGATGATGGAGACGACCTTGCGGGCGACGTCGGAGAAGCTGTGGTCGCGCCCTGACAGGACCTTGGGCGGACCCTTCAGCTCCGGCTGAAAATTCTCCATGAAGTAGCGCTCGATGGCGGCGCGCCCGGCTGCGGTCTCCAGATCGCCGCTGGCGACGATTTGGCCGTCCCTGCGGATGGTCAACAGATTGGTGGCGTCGTCGAACCGGCTGTCGAGCTCCGCCAGCCGCTCATTGCGCGCCAGCATCAGAAACTGGATTTTCGGCTTCCATTCCGGCGCATCAGGGTCGAACCCGCTCGGGCCGTTCTCGATGGCGTAGCGGCGGTCCGCGGGCAGGGTCTGACCGACCCGCAAAGGGGCGCGCGACAGGCGTTCCGGCGTCAGGCCCTTGATCGGGTAGCGGTAGAGGCCGGTGATCTCGGCAATGTGGCTGGCTGACTTTGCGCTAGGGGTCATGCCGCTACTTAAGGGATTCGGCCGGCCTGAGCCAAGCCTGCCCACGAGCGCACGAAATTGTGAACGCGCCTCTTTCGCATCCGCAACCTGCTTCCCACATCTGCGTCAGGCCGGCGGCAACGTCGGCAAAATGCGACCGTTACCGGTTGAGAAACGTCAATGCGGTAATTGGAAACCCAATGAAGATGCCGTTTGGGGTGCCTTAGGGGCCCCGAGGGCAGGCCGAGGGACAGAAAAGATGAATATCGACAAATATACCGAACGCTCCAGGGGCTTCGTCCAGTCTGCGCAGTCGCTCGCGATGCGCGAGGGGCACCAGCAGTTTTCCACCCTGCACGTGCTGAAGGTCCTGCTGGACGACAATGAGGGCCTCGCTTCCGGCCTGATCGACCGCGCCGGCGGCAATTCCCGTGCAATTCTGAAGGCGACCGAGGACGCCCTGAACAAGGTGCCGAAGGTCTCCGGCGGCGGTGCCGGGCAGATCTATCTGGCGCCCGAGCTCGCCCGCACCTTCGACGCGGCCGAAAAGGCCGGTGAGAAGGCCGGCGACAGCTTCGTCACCGTCGAGCGGCTGCTGCTCGGCCTCACGCTGGAGAAGAGCAGCGAGGCGGGTACGATCCTGAGCAAGGGCGGCGTCACCCCGCAAAACCTCAACGCGGCGATCGAGGCGCTGCGCAAGGGCCGCACGGCTGACAGCGCGACCGCCGAGAACGCCTATGACGCGCTGAAGAAATATGCCCGCGACCTCACCCAGGCTGCGCGCGACGGCAAGCTTGATCCGGTCATCGGCCGCGACGAGGAGATCCGCCGTACCATCCAGGTGCTCTCGCGCCGAACCAAGAACAACCCCGTCCTGATCGGCGAGCCCGGCGTCGGCAAGACCGCCATCGCCGAAGGCCTTGCGCTGCGCATCGTCAACGGCGACGTGCCGGAGAGCCTGAAGGACAAGAAGCTGCTGTCGCTGGACCTCGGCGCGCTGATCGCCGGCGCCAAGTATCGCGGTGAGTTCGAGGAGCGGTTGAAGGCCGTGCTTCAGGAAGTGACCGGGAGCGAGGGCACCTTCATCCTGTTCATCGACGAGATGCATACGCTGATCGGCGCCGGGAAGGGCGACGGCGCGATGGACGCCTCCAACCTGCTCAAGCCGGCGCTCGCCCGCGGCGAGCTGCACTGCATCGGCGCGACCACGCTCGACGAATATCAGAAGCACGTCGAGAAGGATGCCGCGCTGGCCCGGCGCTTCCAGCCGATCTTCGTCAGCGAGCCCTCGGTCGAGGACACCATCTCGATCCTGCGCGGCCTGAAGGACAAGTACGAGCAGCACCACGGCGTGCGGATCACCGATTCCGCGCTTGTGGCCGCGACGACGCTGTCCAACCGCTACATCACCGACCGCTTCCTGCCCGACAAGGCGATCGACCTGATGGACGAGGCCGCCGCGCGGCTGAAGATGCAGGTCGATTCCAAGCCGGAAGAGCTGGATTCGCTCGACCGCGAGATCATCCGGCTCAAGATCGAGCAGGAGGCCCTGAAGAAGGAAAGCGATCCAGGCTCCAAGACCCGGCTCCAGACCCTGGAGAAGGACCTCGCCGAGCTCGAAGAAAAGTCCGCTGCGCTGACGGCGCGCTGGAGCGCGGAGAAGAACAAGCTCTCCGATGCCCAGAAGCTGAAGTCCGAGCTCGACGGCTTGCGTGTCGAGCTTGCCAATGCGCAGCGGCGCGGCGAATTCCAGAAGGCCGGCGAGCTGGCCTATGGCCGGATCCCCGAGCTCGAGAAGCAGCTTGCGGATATCGAGGCGCGCGAAGGCTCCGGCGAGATGATGGAGGAGGCGGTCACCGCCAACCACATCGCGCAGGTGGTCTCGCGCTGGACCGGTGTGCCCGTCGACAAGATGCTGGAGGGCGAGAAGGAGAAGCTCCTGAAGATGGAGGAGCAGCTCGGCACCCGCGTCGTCGGCCAGGCCGAGGCCGTGCGTGCGGTCGCAACCGCCGTGCGTCGCTCGCGCGCAGGCCTGCAGGACCCGAACCGCCCCACCGGCTCGTTCATGTTCTTGGGCCCCACCGGCGTCGGCAAGACCGAGCTGACCAAGGCGCTCGCGGAGTACCTGTTCAACGACGAGACCGCGATGGTCCGCCTCGACATGTCCGAATACATGGAGAAGCACTCGGTCTCGCGGCTGATCGGCGCCCCTCCGGGCTATGTCGGCTATGACGAGGGTGGTGCGCTCACCGAAGCGGTGCGGCGCCGGCCTTATCAGGTGGTGCTGTTCGACGAGATCGAGAAGGCGCATCCCGACGTCTTCAACGTCCTGCTGCAGGTGCTTGACGACGGACGCCTGACCGACGGCCAGGGCCGGACCGTCGACTTCCGCAACACGCTGATCATCATGACCTCGAATCTCGGTTCGGAGTTCCTGGTGAACCAGCCGGAGGGCGAGGACACCTCGGCCGTGCGCGAGCAGGTGATGGGAATGGTGCGCGGGCATTTCCGCCCCGAATTCCTGAACCGCGTCGACGAGATCATCCTGTTCCACCGCTTGCAGCGGAGCGAGATGGGCCGGATCGTCGAGATCCAGTTCGCGCGGCTGCAGAAGCTCCTGACCGACCGCAAGATCGTGCTGACGCTGGATGCCGCCGGTCGCGACTGGCTCGCAGCCAAGGGCTGGGATCCCGCCTATGGCGCAAGGCCGCTTAAGCGCGTGATCCAGCGCCATCTCCAGGATCCGCTCGCCGAGATGATCCTGGCCGGCGATGTCAGGGACGGCGGTACGGTCGCGATCTCGTCCGAAGGCAACGTGCTGACCTTCAACGGCAAGGCGCCGCAGACCGCCGAGATTGCGCAGTTCGAGGCGCCGGTGGCGAAGCGCAAGCTGAACTGAAGGCGGGCTTCGAAGGCTGAAACGATAAGCCGCCCCGGAGAGGTCAGCCTCTCCGGGGCGATTTGTTTTGCGGCTGGTTCGCTCAGTGATTGCCGATGCGAAGCCGGGGGCTGTCCGGATCGTGTCAATCATCGCGGTGCAGCCTTACCGGCGTATGCATGGCATCTACAATTTTGACGCACTGCACGCAAAAAGAGTGTTGTGCAAATGAAACACGTAAGACGCTTTAACGCTCCGGCTGTGCGAATCTTCTTGAACAACCTGACACATCGTCGCCACAATCTTTAACGGGGAGTTGAGGGGGCGTGCGATGCGTGGCGTGGGGCAGTTGCGTCGACGTGTAGCGTTCAGCGTCTTGATGCTGACCGGCGTTGTTTTGTCGGGATGCAAGACCTGGGATAGCGGGCCCGATAGGCTGTACAGCCCGGCAGAGGAAGTATCCCTCGCGCGCGCGTGGTTGGACGGTGATACAGGCGCCGATGGCAAGCACCGCATCCAGGGAATGGTCGAACGTTATTATTCTGTGGATTCGAAGAGTCCGACGGCCGAAGGCGATCGGGTATTCTATCGCAATGAAGTTATTGCGCGACGGATGTACATCATCGATCTTGAGTATTCCGAATATGAAACGGCATTGACGAATGAGCGGCAGAAGTTCGGCTTTGGCACGTCGGTGGTCGCGCAAAGCCTCACGATCGCGAGTTCGCTCACGACGCCTCTTCGTTCCGCGCAAATTCTGGCAGGCGCCGCTTCCGGGGTGAGCGCGGCTCGTGGATTCTACGACAGCGAGGTTGTCATCGCGAAGACGATCCAGATTGCTCAAGGACACATGCGAGCCAAGCGGGACGAGATTGCCAAGCGCATTATCCCCTTACGCGACGCACCATCGACGGCCTATCCGCTCTCGGCAGCTCTACATGATCTCGAAGACTATTATCGGGCCGGCACGCTCACCGCGGGATTGATTGAAGCTGTCGGAAAATCGGGAGAGGCGGCCGATGAAGCCGCCTTGCAGAAAGAAGTTGTAATCAGCGGAGTTTATAGCCCGGACTCATCGACAAGAATTCTGGACGCATTTCTAAGGCCAGGCGGCGGCAATTCACCAGTCAATCGGACCAATCTCAAGGCCGCGAACGCCTGTTTGCCGAAAGGGTTCACAGATGTGCGAAGCATTCTCACGAGCTCCGGCCTCGGATCGGTTCGGCGTCAGGTAATGCTCTGTCTTAAACTCTAGTGAGCGGCGAAGTAGCGATATTGGAGGGAGTGATGTCCGAGGTCATAACGAGCAGGCAAAGCGCGATTAGCTTCGTAGAGTTCAACATCAACGAAGAAGCCATGAAAATTTCTCTAACTCTGAATAACAACGGTACTTATACTGGCGCTACGGAATTTGATGCTAACGGACCGGTACCTGATGCAGCATCGGCGGCCGCCGCCAAGACCGCGGCGAAGGCCGCGATTGAGGCCGGCAATGATACGATTGAAGTGACACTGGCTGCCGATGGTAAGTACGCGGTTGCATAGCAGGCGCGGAAGGTGGCGACTTGCTATTCTGATCGTGATCTGGACGATGGTCGGGCCGTCGCTTGTTGGCATCTTTCCGCGCGTGGGCTCGCCAAGTCCGGCGACCAACTGGAAAGTGCCGGGACTTACTTCTTCGTGACCTTGTAAATCGCGTTCTCCACGTCCGAGGTCACGTAGATAACCCCCGTCGCCCCGACCGCCACGCCGGTCGGAATATGCGTCGGCAGTCCGCCGGGCGCACCCACCAGACCGATCGGGAGATTGGCCGCGATCTCGGTGATCTTGCCGCTCTCCGGTTCGATCTCGATCAGCCGCTTGGCGCCGACCTCGGCCACGATCAGCTTGCCGTCGCTCCCGCGCGCCATGCCCTCGGGCATTTTCAGCTCCTTGGCGAGCACGGTCTTCTCGCCGTTGCTATCGATCCTGGAGACGATTCCTGCAAAGGCTTCGGTGACGTAGACCTCGTCAGCCTTCCCGCCGACGAGCCCGACCGGGCCCTCGAGGTCGCCAATCAGCGTGGTGCGATCCTTGCCGTGCTCGCCGCTTACCTTGACCAGTGACTTGGTGCCGAGCTCGGCCACCAAAATGGTGCCGTCCGCGAGCACGATCGCGTCGTGCGGCGCCTTGAAGCCGTGCAGCATGTCGCGCGTTTTGCCGGTCTTGCCGTCGATCATCTGCACGGTGCCGGTGAACCAACTCGACAGCACCACATCGTTGCCCCTCGCCGTCGCGCTCATCGGATATTCGAGCGTGGTGCCGGCGGCGTACATGCGCGCCTTCTCGGTGACCTCGCCGGTGGCGCCGTCCACTGTGCGATAGGCGAATACGTCGGCGACGTGGATGGTATCCTTGCCGTTCTCCGAGGTGACACCGATGCCGCCGGGCAGCGCGAGCTTGCCGATGATGACCTGCTTCGCCTGGCCGGTCGCGGGATCGACCTCCTGAATGCCGTTGTCGGCCATGTTGGAGACGTAGATGCGGTCCTTTTCGTCGATCGCGAGATTGTCCAGCGACGGCTTCAGCTGCGCGACCATGGTCTTGGCGCCCGATTTGGGGTCGACCCGGACCAACTGGCCAAGCGCGGTGTCGACGACCCAGAGATTGCCCTTGGAATCAAAGTTGACCGCGGCCGGGACCTTGAAGCCGTCGGCGACGACGGTCAGCTCGGCCTTGTCGACGTCGACTTTGGCGACCTGGCCCTTGAACCAGAGCGGACCGTAGAGCTTGTCGTCGGGACCGAACTCGAAGCCGTTGAGGCCGCCCATCTTCTCCATGATCTGGCGCGGTGGTTTGACGCCCTCGACGTCGATTTCATAGAGCGTGTCGCCGAGGAAAACGGTGGTGGCGTAGAGCCTGCCGTCCTTGCGGAAGGCGAGCGAGTTGATGCCGGGAAGGCCGCTGGCGAGCTTCTTGATCGGGCCCTCGCCCTTGCGCGCATAGAGATCGCCGGCCAAAAATCCCGTCCAGGCCATGGTGCCATCAGGCGCGAACGCGATGTCGTCGGCCATTCCGATCGGGGCGGGGATTGCAACTTTGGCGGTACCGCCTGATATGTCCACCTCGTAGAGCGCCGCGCCGGCGACGCTGCCGGCGAACAGATGGCCGGCCTTGTCGATTGCGAGCCCGTGCACGCCATGGAACGCCGAGCCCGGGACGAGCTTTGTGACCTCCCAGCTGTCGGCCGATGCGCTCGTGGTGACGAAAAGCGCAGCGACGAAGGCTGCGCAGGCGAGCCTGTCGTTCATGGCGAGATCTCCCGTTTTTGGGAAAGTATTCGCCCCTCACGCCGCTTTGGCAAACGAAACTTGACGTTGTGAGCGACGCAGCAAAGCGACCTCGCTCGATACGTCAAAATTCGGATCTTGTCTGGAGATATCAGGCCGATTGCCGGTTTCTACTACCGGTTGGTGACCTGCAGCGGGCCGCCGGTCGCATCCGACATGCGGGCGATGGCGCCGCCGCGGCCGCTCATCATGCCCTCGAGCCGGTCGCGCTCCTTCTCGAAGCCTGCGAGCATCGGGCCTTCGAGCGAACGGCCGCGCGGCAGCTTCACACGCATCGGGTCGACGAAGCGGCCGTTGACCAGGATCTCGTAGTGGACATGGGGGCCGGTCGACTGGCCCGTCGAACCGACGAATCCGATCACCTGGCCCTGACGCACCTTCTTGCCCGCCTCCATGCCCTTGGCAAAGGCCGACATGTGACCGTACGCGGTCTCGTAGCCGTTGGAATGCTTGATGCGGATGTATTTGCCGTAGCCGCCCTCGGGGCCGGCCTTCTCGATCAGGCCGTTGCCGGAGGCGAAGATCGGCGTGCCGTAGGCGGTGGCCCAGTCGACGCCGGTGTGCATCTTCACATAGCCGAGGATCGGGTGGCGGCGGCCGCCGAAGCCGGAGCGCATGATGGCGTTGTTGACCGGCTTCCTGACCAGGAACTTCTTCGCGCTCTTGCCGGTCTCGTCATAGTAGTCGACGACGCCGTCGTCGGGGCTCTGGTAGCGGTAGTATTTCTTGGTCTCGCCGCCAACTGTGAGGGAGGCGAACAGCACGTCGTTCTTTTCGCTCGAGGTCAGGCCCTCGTCTTCGCCGGCGTAGAACACGTCGAAGGAATCGCCCGGCTGCACCTTGCGCTGGAAATCGACGTCGTAGGAGTAGATTTTGATCATGTCCTCGATGACCGGCATCGGCACCTTGTTGCGCATCGCGGTCTCGTAGATGCTCTGGTACAGCCGCACGCCGGAGCCGTCATCGTCGTCATCATCGTCGCTGTTGGCGTTGGCCGCAGCGTCCGCGACGGTGTTCATGCTGGAGACGTCGACTGCGACGTATTTGCCGAGATCGGACAGCGCCGCGATCGCTTCGACCATGGTCTCGTTGGCGACGACGACACGGTAGGGCTGGAGGCGGGCGCCGGGGCTCGCAGGCGCCATCAGGATGCGGAGCTTCTCGCCTTCCTTGAGGCCGCCGTCGCGGCCGCGGGGGCCGAGCGTCGCGGTGATCGCCTTGATCTCGTCGGCGTTCGCGCCGAGATCGCGCAGCACGCCGGCGACGCTGTCGCCCTTCTTGACCAGATGGACGCGTTCGCCGTTGGGATTGCCGCCGGTGATCTGCTCCTTGGTCTTGGGCAGCAGCGTGACGTTCTCCGGCACCACGCGCGTCTCGAAGCCGGCATAGGGATCGGACGGCGAGGCTTCGGCGGCGTAGGCGGTTCTGATGTCGGAGGTCGCGCCGGAGATGTCGGCGGCGGCATTGGCAAGCGAGGCGTAGCGCACCCCGCCATTGCCGCGCCAATTGGCGGCGTCGCGCACCCGCATCAGGATGTCGTCGAGCGCCACCACTGCGGAAATCTTGGCCTTCGGCAGCACCGGCGACAGGTCCTTGGTGACGAAAGAGACTTCCGCGTCGGGCTCGACGGCTTCCGGATTGTTCGGGTCTTCCGCTGCCGTCTTCGGATCGGAGCCGACATCGGTGAGCAGGCGCTGGGCGTTGAACGGCGGAATCTTCGCCGACAGATCGCTCGTCGTCATCGACAGATTGCCGGCGATCCGCACGAAGGGACGCACCCGCATCACGTCGCGGTTGCCGACGCGGGCGACCGTGGAAACGCGCACGATGTTGCGGGACGCCGTGGATTCGTTCGGCGGCGGCAGGCGGTCGCTCTTGTGCAGCGTGGCGGCGCGATCGGCGGCGCCGAATGCGCCGCGCAGTGCGCCCTCGACCCGCTCCGGCACCTTGGCGAAGGTCATCTCGCCGTCGAGAGATGCGAAAACGGCGCCGCCGATCAGGGCTGCGCCGCAGAGTCCGGTCAAGATTGTCCCGCTAAACCATTGCACCGAGACGCGGCGGCGGTCGATCACGGCGGCTTCAGAACCATCGACGGACAGCGGCGGCTCGTGGCCGAGATCGATGATCCCGGTCTCACGCCCGTAAGCGCCGCGTGACGTCCTGTGGTTCACTCAAGTCCCCCAATCAACGACCCAAGAAGCCCGCTTCGAACCTTGTCCTGGTCGCCCTCTTGAAGGGGGATCGCCGGAAAAGGCAAGCCGCACAGGCGTCCGCGCTCAGAAGGCCCCTCGGATGGGGCCGGCCGAAATTACGAACAGCTGGACGGGTAAAGCTCTCTCGATGTCTCTCGAATGTCCGGGGAAGGCTGCGTCATCTGCAAGATCGCCTTCCTCTGACCCCATGAAAACCGCCGGCAGCCCCCTCTGGCATCCCCCGCGATTCAAGCTTGTCTCTTATCAGAACGCCGCGGGATTGTGGCTCAAGTACGGCGCCTGTCATGGAAAAAGTTTCCTGAACGGCCGGCGTTAAGCGGCCTCCCCAGTCTGGCTGGGGGAGGCTTGGTCCGACCTAGCGGGACTTTCCAACCGGCTTGAGGGTGTCTGGCCGGGGATCGTCGGGCTGGGGCGGGATGCTCCCGGCTGGGTGAGGCGGGAGCATCCCGCCCCAGCCCGACG
>NZ_JADPKR010000008.1 GCF_023074055.1 Bradyrhizobium sp. 141 | reverse complement strand
TGGCGGAACATCGAGAGTTCAAGCTCGCTCATCGTGCCCTTCATGCCAAGCAGCAGCCGATCGTTGGGATGGCGAGGATCGTAGATTCCGTCCTCGTCGACGATGAGCGTGCCGACCAATCCACAGAACTCGATCAGCGTATGCCAGTCGCGGCCATTACGGGCAAGGCGCGACGCCTCGATCGCGAGCACAGCGCCGACACGGCCGTCGCAGATCGTTGCAAGCAGCCGCTCGAAGCCGGGACGCGCGATGCCGCCGCCGGACCGGCCGAGGTCGTCGTCGATGACTTCGACGTTGCTCCAGCCAAGCTGCTTGGCGCGATCGACGAGGCCGTATTGGCGCCGTCGGCTCTCTTGATTATGCGCGAGCTGGTCTGCTGTCGATTGCCGGATGTAGACGCAGGCGTTGCGGGCGAGATGCTCAGTCGTGATTGTGGTCATCGCCGCTCCCCCCGCTTGCCGCCTTTGCCAGCGCCGCCGCGATCTCGCGCAGCAGCACCTCGATGACCATCGCGAGCTCGCTCTTTTGAGCTGCACGCAGTTCGACGCACGGTCGCTCGGCCTCGAACAGGCTTGGCTGGAAATTCTCGGATCGCTGCGTCATTCTCTAGTCGCTCCGTTTTTGATTCGGACGCCAGAAAGCCTAGAAGCGCATCGACCTCGTTGCGTAGGGAGCGAAGAACATTCAGGGGAAAATGCGGCTCAACGCTGATCTCGAATCGGGACGCAGCCTCGTCAGTCATCCACGCCGGAAGGCAGGCAAAGGTGCCGTCAAGTTGGTG
>NZ_JADPKR010000123.1 GCF_023074055.1 Bradyrhizobium sp. 141 | reverse complement strand
GAACCGTCATGGGAAGCTCCTTTGCGATATGAAAGCGCTGCAAGCAGCGCCTCCAGCGTCTCGCAATCGAACTTCGTCGGGAATGCAGGAAGATCAGATGGTGGCACCAAAGCTTGCCACGAATCGCCTACCGCGAAGCGGTGATGCGCCGGAGAGGGGCGGACTGCGTTGTATTAGCGAGGAAGCGGTGTAATGCCCGTGAGGTCATCGCCATTGGATCGGGTCAACCAGCAATGGGAGGAAGGCGAGTTGTGCGACGGATAGCGAATATGGCTCTGTTGAGCCATATTCCCTATCATCGCTGATCGTCAGCTCTCTGATTCGCCCGTTAAAGATGGACGACCTATGCTCGACAATCCGGAGAAGACCACCCGGCTTCTCGCCGCACTCAAGGCAGCTGCGCCATTCGACGTTGAACTGGCACCATCGTTGATCGAATATCTGCAAGCCGAGAATGTTGCCGATGCTGATCGGATGCACCACGTCGTCTGGGATTTGTCATACGCCGGTGACGAGGGCGGCATCATCTGCCATTTGTCTCGCTCGGAAGAAACAGGCAGAGCGCTTGTCGTCTCCCTCACACATGTGCGCGTGCCGCGCTCGATGCCACTTGCAGCGGCCGTTCTGGATTATCAGAAGCACCGAGTGAAAAAGCTCAAGAAGCAGGGCCGGAGGTAGCATAAAAATGGCGCACGCGATTATCCGAGGAAAGAATGGTCGCCGATATGAAGTGGAGTTTGAAGACGCGCCGGTACGCGTCGAAGTTCATGCCAGTGAGGAGACCGTCGAGATTTTTGTGGAGGCAGATTTTGAAACGCACCCGGAAGACCGGCGACGTTTTGCGATAATCAACATCCCCCGCCACCTGTTCAGCGAGGCGACGGGTCGGACGGCGCGACGCACAGCGAAGGATCGTTAATGCCGCTGCCGCGCACTCTGTGCCGCTTCCTTCTTCAGGCCGCCGCCATCGCTGCCTACCGCGGAGCGGTTTAGTCCAATTGCGCTTATGTGGTGCACCACATAAGCGCAAGGGTGCGGATGGCTTGGCGCTCCTGGCGAAGGAGACGCTGGGCCAAGACCCGATGAAGGGCGTGGCGGTGGTCTTCCGGGCGAAGCGCGCCGATCGGGTGAAGATTGTCGTCTGGGATGGCACCGGCCTGGTGATGTACTGGAAGCGGCTCGATAGCAGCGGCTTCAAATGGCCTCCTGAAGTGGCCGGCATGATGCGCATGAATGCCGCGCAGTTGTCCGCGCTTCTGGCCGGCATGGATTGGACACGCATGCATGCACCTCGAATCCCGCAACCGAAAGCACTTGCGTAGGGAATAAAATCTTCGCTGCATCGAGGCGCGAAGCATGGCAGACTCGGGCCAATGAGTGATTTGCCTGATGAGTTGCCGAGCGATCCAGCCGAGTTGCGTGTCTTTGCCGCGGCTCTGCTGGATCGCTGCGCCAGGCTCGAGCGGTTGCTCAAGCTTGCGAAAGATGCGCAGTTCGGTCGATCGTCGGAAAAGCTGGACGCTGATCAACTTCAGCTTGTTCTAGAAGACATCGAAGAGGCCGTCGCGGCTCTCGAAGCAGCCGAAGATCGCGCCAATCCCAGAACCTGCGAGAAGAGAACTGCCAAGCACAGGGCCAATCGTGGCAAGCTGCCGGAGCATTTGCCCCGCATCGTCGAAACCCTGATGCCGGCTGAAACCTGCTGCCCCTCCTGCAAAGGCGATCTCGTTGAGATTGGTCGCGATGAGAGTCAGAGGCTCGACGTCGTTCCGGTGCAATACCGGGTGATTGTGACCGCCGGCCCAAACTGGCCTGCCGCGCCTGTCACGGTGTGGTCCTCCAGCACGCCGCTCCCGAGCGACTGATCAGGGGTGGATTGCCCACCGAGCGGCTCGTCGCGCAAGTGATCGACGCCAAGTATCATTGGCATTTGCCGCTCTATCGCCAGGCGCAGATGCTGGCGACGCACGGTATCGCCATCGACCGTTCCACGCTCGCCTTCTGGGTCCGCTATGCCGCCCAGGAATTGAAGCCCTTGTGGCATCGTCTGCGAGAGCTTCTGCTCGCCTCCTCGAAGCTCTGTGTCGATGAGACCCCGGCGCCGGTGTTGGATCCGGGGCGCGGCAGAACCAAAACCGGCTACTTCTGGGCGCTCTCGCGTGATGACAGGCCTTGGGCCGGACCTGACCCACCTGGCGTGGTTTATGCCTATGCACCGGGCCGTGGGGCCGTTCATGGCTTGCGGCTGCTTGAGGGCTATCGCGGCATCATCCATTGCGATGGCTATGAGGCTTACGAGACCATGACCCGAGAGACGCGTTCGGACGCACTGTCCGCGACGCTTGCCTTCTGCTGGTCGCATCTGCGACGCCAGTTTGTGAAGATCGAGCGCGAGGCCTCTCCGGCACCGGCTCCGGTTGCCCGCGAGGCCCTCGAGCGCATCGCCCAACTCTACGCGGTCGAGAAAGTACTACGTGGCCGATCTGATGCTGAGCGCCGCGCAGGCCGACAAGCGCATGCCCGGCCTTTAGCCGCAGCCTTGAAGCAGTGGTTTGAGGCGCAGTTTGATCACCTTGCACAGAAGAGCGACACGGCGAAGGCTTTGCGTTATGCGCTGCGTCATTGGGACGGCCTGACGCTCTACCTTGATGACGGGCGCATCGAGATGGACACGAATGCGGTCGAGCGTGCGATGCGGCCGATCAAGCTCAACGCCAAGAACTCCCTGTTTGCCGGCTGTGACGAGGGGGCCGAAAATTGGGCAGTACTAGCTTCGTTAATCGAGACCTGTAAGCTTAATGGCGTCAGTGCAGAGCGCTGGCTCTCCGACGTCCTCGCGAAGCTTGTCAATGGTTGGCCTGCGTCACAACTGGATGAGCTGCTCCCCTGGGCATCGACTTACATGATGCATGCTCACGATCCAAGGTTGGCAGCATGAGCCTCAACACGACCGCTGTCCGGATCAGAGTGACCCTCAAGGACGTGAAACCGGAGGTGATGCGATGCCTTGTCGTGCCGCTTACGCTACGCCTTGATCGGCTGCATCTGACGCTTCAGGCGGCATTTGGCTGGACCAACAGCCACCTCTTCGAGTTCCTGGCTGGCGAAGGACGTTGGGGCATCCCTGATCCCGATGGTGATTTTGGCCCCCAGCCCATCGATGCCCGCAAGGCGCGGCTCTCCAATATCGTTCAAGAGACCGGCGCCAAGACGATCCATTATCTCTATGACTTCGGCGACAGCTGGGATCATGTGATCAAGCTCGAAAAATGGTTCGACAACACGACGACAGAGGGACTTCCCCTCCTGCTCGAGACCGCCGGTCGTTGTCCTCCCGAGGACGTCGGCGGTGCGCCCGGCTATGCCGAATACCTCGATGCCATCAGCGACCCCGCACATCCAGAGCACGAACGTATGCGCCTCTGGGGGCCCGAACAGTTCGATCCCGACGTCGTTGACCGGAAGGCGCTCGAGGCCGCCGTCAACGCATTGTCCGGAATTTGGAAGCCAAGACGGCACAAGCTGCGATCAAAATAGGCGTCAAGCGCCAATCGAAAGGGCCGCAGCGCTACGCTTACTTCTATAGCATCATTCTGCGCGCAAACACTGTCAAGCGCGCAGCCCGCTTTAGGGCCGAGATCAAGAACGTGAAGCTGTTGGGCGACTTATGGCAGCGGCGCGTCGTGCGCGATGACGCTCCTCATCGATTTCGAAACCTCGATGCACCTGCAGCAAGCCTTGCTCTCATCAAGCAACGACACCGCGAACGCGATCAACTATCTCCTCAACCGCTGGGCGGCGTTCACCCGCTTCCTCGACGACGGTCCCGTCTGTCAGCAGCAACGCCGCCGAACGGGCCCTGCGCGGCGAGGCGGCTTCGCCGGTTCAGATGCCGATGGCCATCGCGCCGCCGCCTATACACTTGTCGCGACCTGTAAGATGAACGATGTCGATCCCGAAGCTTGGCTTGCGGGCGTACTGACCCGCCTCCCCGACTCCCCCGCCAACAAAGTCCCCGCTGCTGCCCTGGAATTGGAAGGCGAACCAGCAGCACAAGGCCGTCGTTGCCGACTGAGTGATCTTCACCGCAAGATCGCGCCTCGCTGGGGTGCTGGCCGGGTGCGTACCAGATTGAGGCCGTGGCTCCGCATCCAACGTGCGCTCCTTGATCGTGTGCTCTCTACGTGACATTGCTCATGTTACGTCTTTGCGGCCGGGAAGTGATTTCATCCACCCTGCGTTTTGTCGAGCTCAAACGTTTGCTGTTCACTATGCGAACTCTACCCGGAGCACTGACGTTTCGGGAGTGAGTTATATGCGCGATTGGGCCCGGCCAGAGAAATCCATCAAAAACTTGCGCCAAATAGCATAATTTAAGCGTCAATCGCGGATTGTTGCAATAAATCAGGTCGAAAATATCGCTACAGTCACAACTTCCGTAGATCAGCGGGTTGACCCAGCACAAATCCGCGCCTCGGGAGGCAAACCGCTACAGCTAGCAACGTGCATCGAACTTGGTATTGGTGGTCGCCGAAGATAGTGTAACCAATTGATCAACCGTTTGTGGCGGGGCCACCGCGTGTATTCGTACTGCCGCAACACAATGGAGAGAGATTTGGACGAGACCCTGTATGGCACACGTGATAAAAGGGGGTATTGGACGCCCAACACGCGGCCGACGCGCGCTCCGATCTTCGTCTGGCCGGTGCAGCCGAAAGCATTCCTGCGCTGGCTGTTAGGCTATCTGTGGCCTTGGAACGCGATCTACTTTGCGACCGCGCTCGTCTCTTGGTATCTGACACCTTCGCTGGAAACGATGCGGGAGTTTAGTCTCGGGTGGATTTCGCTCATCATTTTGCGGAATGCTGCGCTTACACTGCTGTTCTATGGTAGCTTCCACACTGTGCTCTACATCCAGCGGTGCCAGCAGATAGACTTTAAATACAATGCTAAGTGGCCCGATACGAACAACTCAACGTTTCTGTTTGGAAGCCAGAGCGCCGAGAATGTGTTCTGGACAATGTGCAGCGGAGTGCCTGTTTGGACTGCGTATGAGGTGCTCACTTGGTGGATGTTTGCCAACGAGTACATCCCCTACGTCGATTTCCGACAACGGCCGGCCTGTTTCATCGCGCTGACTTTGCTTGTGCCGATGTGGTATTCGCTGCATTTCTATGTGATCCACCGCCTGATCCATAAGGGCCCGCTATACCGAATTATTCACGAGGTTCATCACCGCAACGTTAATCCGGGTCCCTGGTCCGGCCTGTCGATGCACCCATTTGAGCACATCGTCTACTTCTCCGGCGTGCTAATCTTTTTCCTCGTGCCCTCGAACCCACTGCACGCTGTATTTTACCTTTCGCGTTCGGCGCTCGCGCCGGCGAGCGGCCATTCCGGCTTCGATCGGATCGTGACGGGTGACGAAAAATGCATCAATAATGACCACTACTATCATTACCTGCACCACAAGTATTTTGAGGTGAACTACGGCACGGACATGAAAATCCCGCTAGACGAGTGGTTCGGCACATCGCATGACGGTTCGCCGGAAGCCGACGAGGCCATGCACAAGCGGATTAAGGCTAAGAAGTACGCGCGCGGGTAGTGCAGGGGTCTATCGGTGTATGGGCCGCCCATTCCGCACGACTGCCTTACACAACGGCGGCCGCATTCTGCCGGGGGGACTCGGCACCGGACGCAGACTGCGGCCTCGTCGTCAATGCGGGCCGCTACGACAATCCAAATCAGAGGAAATCCCAATTGACTGCCGAAGGAGAGTGGGTGGTGGCCTGCGCTGCCGATGGATTGGAGCCGGAAGCGGCGCTCCGGTTCGATCATGGAGGGCGCACGTTTGTGATTGCTCGCTCTCCGGAAGGCGGCTATTTCGCGATCGATGGCCACTGCTCCCACGAGAAGGTTCATCTCGCGGACGGAATTGTCGACGGCCATATCATCGAATGCCCTAAGCACTTCGGAGCCTTCGATTACCGGACCGGCGAGGCACGCGCGCTGCCCGCATGCATCGACTTGCGTACCTATGAGGTCAAGGTCGAGGGCGACGCCGTCTTCGTCAAGATCTGAGCAGGACCAGCGCGGGAGATAGTATAGTGTCGACTCAGAGCCTAATCGTACTGCAGTCACTCTGGGCGATGGAACGGCGCCATCCCGATGGCATCGAGCGCTCTATCGAACATAACCTGACGATGATCAAGGAAGCGGGATTCGACGGCATCAGTACATCCTGTATCGATCCCGCGCGCGTCGCCCTAATCGCCCGTACCCTGGCCGGCACGGGGCTCGCCGTCGAGGGCATGTGCTTCCCACAGACGATCGATGACCTGAAAGCCGCGATCGATATCGGCCGGCAACTTGGCGCTTTACATCTAAACGTCCAGCCCGACCTCCGTCCCCGCCGGATCGCAGACTGCATTCCACTACTGGAGGGCTGGATCAAGGTAGCCGGTGAGGCCGGCATGCCGATCTATTTCGAGACGCACCGCAACAGGATGACGACAGACCTTCTATTCACACTCGATCTCATGGATAGGGTCCCTGAGATGCAAATGCTGGCGGATCTCTCACACGTCCTGGTGGGCCGCGAGTTCTGGTATCCGGTCTCTGACCAAGACGAAGCTTTGGTACGCGAGGTGCTTGACCGGACATGGGCATTTCACGGCCGCGTCGCGTCCCGCGAGCAGATACAGGTTGAGATTACGTTTTCGCAGCACAAGATTTGGCTCGACCTGTTCCTGCGCTGGTGGGAATACGGTTTCAGGAGCTGGCGAAAGCGCGCAGGTGCGGATGCGCTTCTCTCTTTCGCATGCGAACTTGGTCCGCGGCCCTATGCCATTACCGATCGTGAGGGCAACGATACCACCGACCGCTGGGAGGAAGCTCTGTTGATCAAGTCCTTAGTACGCGACCTGTTTCAGCGTACGGCGGCCGACGCGCAAGCTTCTCTCGAACATGGTTCAGTCGCTTGAGCAACGGAGGCGCAATGGTGATCATCGGGGCGGGCCCTGCCGGCACCTCCGCCGCGATCGCTCTGCGCGAGGGCGGCTGGCGAGGCCTCATAGTCCTGATCGGCAACGAAAATATGCTGCCATATGAGAGGCCGCCGGTTTCAAAGGCGATCCTGATCGAGGAGACTGATCCTGGACCCAAGCTGCTCGTCACGCCCGAGCGCCTGGCTGAGTTGAGAATTGACTATTTCCAAGGGCGGAACGTCCAGTCGATAGATCGCGCAGCAAATACGGTCACGCTCTCAGACGGAGCACAACTGGCCTACGAACGACTGCTGCTGACCACCGGCGCTCGCCCTCGAATCCTGAGCATACCGGTCGCTGCAGCGAGCAGAATGGCGACGCTGCGCACGTATGTGGACGCGCTGGCTATCCGCCGGATCATTAGCCGACGGTGCGAGGTGGTCATTATCGGTGGCGGCTTCATCGGGCTTGAGGTTGCAGCAAGCGCGGTGGCGAGAGGTGCTTCGGTGACCGTGCTGGAGGCTGGCCCGCGGTTGTTGACGCGAGCAGTGCCAGCGCCCATGGCCGAACTTATTAAGGCCAAGCACGAGCGTTCGGGCGTGCGCATCGAGACCGGTGCCACGGTCGAGCGTATCGACGCGACCGAAGGACGCTCAAAGGTCGTGCTCGCGGACGGCCGCACGTGCTTGGCCGATCTGGTGGTCGTTGGGGTGGGCGCCGTGCCGAACGTCGAACTCGCGCAGGCGGCGGGGCTCGCCGTCGATAATGGGATTGTACTGGACAAGACACTGGCTACCTCGGATCCAGACATCTTCGCAGCGGGCGACTGCTGTTCGTTCCCGCATCGCCTCTATGGTGAGCGGATCAGGCTGGAAGCATGGCGGAACGCACAGCGACAGGGTGCTGCTGCTGCTGCCAACATACTAGGCGCGAACCGTCCCTACGATGATGTGCCCTGGTTCTGGTCGGATCAGTACGATCAGACACTCCAAATCGCCGGGCTCTGTCGTGAAGAAGACGTCCGGGTAAGCAGGGACCTCGGCGCGAACGGCCAGCTCTTCTTTTACCTTTGCGGCGACGGACGCCTGGTGGGCGCATGCGGATTCGGCAGCCTGAGTGCGATCGCGAAGGAAATACGCATGGCTGAGATGATAATCGGCAGGCGGCTTGCTCCCACACCTGAGGCGCTCAAAGACCCCGCACTCAATATCAAACATCTACTTGTTTAGTATTGCTCGACGGGGAGCCTTACGGTTGACTCTTCAACCTGGCTCAACGCTGTTTTACTTGGAATACGAAGATCAAACCGGGCAGCCTCCATGGCTCACTGCGCGCTTGAAGCCGCCCATGTCTAAAGAAAAGACACGGGTGTGGCTTGCCTCGGGCCAGCAAAAGATGGCGCGGCGGCGTGCCGGCCACGCTCAGCGTGGCGAGTTTGCGACCCACAGTCCATTATTCTTTGCTGCCGCCCCACTTCGTTGTGGAGCGCTCCTGACGCGCCGGTGAACGGCTATGAACTCATGGAGCATAAAGCGGCAGGGCGTAAGCGTCGTTCTCAGGCCACGGCTTTGAGGGATTGCGCGCGATAGGCCCAGGGAAGCAGCTGATCGATTTCGCTGTTTGGGTGACCGTTGACGAT
>NZ_JADPKR010000122.1 GCF_023074055.1 Bradyrhizobium sp. 141 | reverse complement strand
CCTTCTTGCGTGATTTCGTCATATCCGTGCTCCGTCGGTTCAAACAGAGCAGGACGCTTCACACCTTAACGTTTGGTCCTATTTCCGGGGTCCACTTCAGAGAGCCTGCGCCTTCAATACGCGCTTCGCAAGCGCGCCCGCGAACTCGGATGGCGTGAGGCGGCCATCGACGTGATTGACACCGATCTCGGGTTGAGCGGCGCGTCTACAGCGCATCGTAACGGCTTCAAAGAACTCGTTGGCCGTGTTGGCCTGAGTGAAGTGGGGCTCATCCTGTCGATCGACGTGACGCGCTTGGCGCGTAATTGTACCGACTGGTATCCGCTCCTGGATATCTGTGGTCTGCGTGGCTGTCTGATCGCCGACCGCGATGGTGTCTATGATCCGGGCACTCCCAACGGACGGTTGCTTCTCGGGCTGAAAGGTTCGATCTCCGAGCTTGAGCTACATACGATCCGCAGCCGGCTGACCGCCGGCCTGCTGGCTAAAGCCGAACGCGGCGAACTTGCGGTTATGCTGCCAATCGGACTGATGCGGGACCCGAGCGGCGTGGTCGTTAAGGATCCCGACATGGCCGTGCAAGGGCGGCTCGGTCTCGTCTTCCAGCTGTTCCTGCAACTGCGCAGCGTTGCCAAGGTCATGCGGGCGTTTCAGCCTGGTCAGGCCAATTTCGCGCGACCTTGCGCGAGAAAGCCCAAGGTCATCCGGCGCTGAAATGTGTGTTGCAATTGGAATTTGCTGCGGATGGTTGGCAGGCAGGCGAGCATCTTAGTGGGATGAGCCGACATGCGTCCGATTCCGGCGAGGGACCTATGGATGCACTTGTACACGGATACAAATCCGACGTAACGGCGAGCCTCTGGAGTCAATTCGCAGCGAACCGGCAGACGTTATGGAAAACGATGCGCTACTACAAAAATTGCAGTTTTTTGGCGGGGCGATGCTCGTAAATGCAGCTTTCCTGCGGGGCCGCGAAGATAAGAGTCTAGATCATGAACATGAGCGCAGCTTCTAGTTTGCGGTCGGTCAATGCGATTGATCGATTGTTTTGGCCGGAATCGGTCGCGATTATTGGAGCCTCCCCGAAGGGGGGGTTCGCCACGGATATCCTCAACAACCTGAAAAAGTGGGGATTCTCAGGCAAGCTCGCGGCGGTTAACCCGCGATACGAGGAGATCCACGGCGTTCCGTGTTATCCAAACTTGCGGGCCGTCCCGCACCGCGTCGGACTTGCGGTGCTCTCCGTCCGAACCGATGCAATCCCAGATGTCCTCGAGGATTGCGAGGCGGTAGGCGTAGGTGCAATCCAGATCATCTCGAGCGGCTTCGCGGATAAGGGAGTCGAAGGTGTCGCGAAGCAGCGGCGTTTGGTCGAATGGGCTCAGCGGACAAACATTCCTGTCGTTGGTCCCAATTGCAACGGCCTGCTGAATGCGGCCAATGGCCTGATTGCAAATGGTGTCCCGTTTCGAAGCATGAAGCCTGGCGGCATAAGTGCCGTGCTTCAGAGTGGAATGCTTGTTTCCGCGCTGCTCATGCCATTGTTGGCCCGGGGGATCGGGGTTGGGCGGGTGGTCACTACCGGCAATGAAGCCTGCGTCGATGTGGCAGATTTTATCAATTATCTGGTGGACGATGATGCTACCCGGGTCATTGCCTGCTACTGTGAGCAGCTTAAACGTCCTCTTGAATTCATAAAAGCGTGTGAGCGTGCGGCCGACCGAGGAAAGCCGATCGCGATGATCAAGGTTGGCCGCTCCGAGGGGGCGCGCCAGGCGGCCTTGGCTCATACCGGCTCGCTGGTGGGTTCGGATGTGGCCATCGATGTCTTGCTGAAGAGGCTCGGCGTAGTCCGCGTCGACACGATCGACGATCTCATCGAGACTGCGGTTGCCCTGTCTTCGCCCAAGCGGCCACGCGGCCGGCGCGTCGCGTTCGCATCCGTTTCCGGCGGAGCCAACAGCATACTGTCTGACCTTGCAGAGTCTTGCGGAATAGAATTTGCGCCGGTGTCTCCGACATCAAGGGCGCGACTGGAGGTCCTTTTGCCTGAGTTCGGCAGCGTGGGCAACCCGCTCGATGTGACGGGGCAAGTCGGGTACGATATTCAGAGAATGGAGGAGTTTTTCAACGTACTCGGTACCAGCGGCGACTTCGACGTGGTAGCTTGGGGCGGTAGCTACCCTTCACCTCTTGATATGGGTTCAGGTGTCGGTCTCTCTCTCAAGCGTGCGGCGGAAGCCGCGCCGGAGGTCGTGTTTCCGGTGATGAGCTTCTCTGGGGGGCATTTTTACGCTGCGCCCGACCAGGACAGCTCATCGATTGAGCTCAAAGCTGAATTTCAGGGCATGCCCTTTCTGCAGGGTATGGGAACTGGCCTGAAGGCGCTTTCTGCGCTCATTGGCTATGCTGAATTTCTGCGTGGGCGCAAGTCGAGCAATCAGCTGTCAAAACACTGGGGTCAGCGCAGCGCGCGATACGAGGAGGCTGTGCACCTCCTGCGCGAGGCGGAAGGCGGGGTTTTGACCGAGCGCGAAGGCAAGCGTCTGCTGGCACTCTATGGCATTCCGGTTACTCGTGAAGCGCTGGCAACCGGGGGGGATGAAGCGGCGCGTATAGCGCAGCACTTGACCTTCCCTGTGGTGATGAAGGTCGAGTCGGCCGAAATCCTCCACAAGACCGACGTCGGCGGTGTCGTGCTGAACATCTCCTCACCTGAAGCAGCTGCGGCGGCCTTCGAGCAGATCGTCGCCTCGGTGCGGCTGTGCCGTCCCGAAGCGCAGATCGCCGGCGTGGTTGTGCAAGAGATGGCCAAGCCAGGCACCGAGGTAATGGTCGGCGCCACGTTTGATCCCCAGTTCGGGCCAGTCATCGCCTTCGGTCTGGGTGGCATCTGGGTCGAGGCGCTGAAGGACGTGCGTGTCTTGATGCCGCCTTTCGATGCTGCAGATGTCCAGGCGGCAATCGGCAAACTGCGGGCCGTGAGCGTTCTGCGCGGCGCCCGGGGCGGCGCAAAGGCGGATCTGGACGGACTCGCAGAGTGCATCGTCAAGTTCGGCACGCTGTGCGCCGACTTGGTCGACGAGATCGGCGAGATCGATATCAACCCGATCATCCTCACGGCCGACGGCAAAGGGCTGACCGCGGTCGACTGCCTGATTACTCAGAAGAAGCCCGGAATTGCTTGATGGCGTTGCTGGGAAAAGTTGGCAACGCGGCCACCAGAGAGGCTGCGTGCATCGTAGGATCACTTCCTGGATTGCCGAAGAGCCTGCCCATAAGCGGGTGCTGAACTGGATGGAGCGCCAGGTAGGCTGCCATTGCGGAGCGAGGCAAACGCCGCGTCGGCGATCTTAAAGGTTTCGAGACGGCGGATTGCGGTTCTGATGGTCCAGCGGCCGAAATCGGCGCAGGGGCCGCATTAAGGAATGAGCAAGAGTTCCACAGAGGTACGGCAGTTCTCGCGCGATCGCGCAACGCAAACAATTCAAAACGGTTATAAGGAAAGTGCCATGAGCGAACTGGTTAAGCTAAAACGTCGTGAACGTATTGCGATCGTCACTGCTGACAATCCTCCGGCAAATGAACTGAGCGCCGAGGTCCAACGCAGTCTTCTCAAATGCATCAAGGCTGCGATCAACGACCCCGAAGTGGAGGGCGTCGTATTGGCCTGCGCAGGCCCCACCTTTCTTGCAAGCGCCGCCATCGTCGAACCTGGTAAGCCAGTTGAGGCGCCGGACTCGGACGAATTGTTGGCGGTTATTGAAAACTCGCCAAAGCCGATTGTCGCAGCGATCAGAGGCGATGCGCTAAGTGGCGGGCTCGAGTTGGCCCTAGCTTGCCATTTCCGCGTCGCAACAGAGGGTGCAAAGCTCGGATTTCCCGAGGTCAAGCTTGGCGTTTTACCCAGCGGCGGTGGCACTCAGCGTTTGCCACGCGCGGTTGGACCTGAGCTTGCGGTGAAGATGATCGTCGGCGGCGATCCGATCTCCGCGTGCGAAGCAGCAAAGAATGGACTGATCGACGAGATTGTTGAAAGTCCAGACGCGGGCGGAGAGGCCTTCGTACGCAAAGTCTTGGCGGACAGGCGGCCGCTTCGAAGGCTACGCGACGATAATTCAAAGATTGTTGCCGCAAGGGCCGATCGGTCGATTCTTACCAATGCGATTGCTTCGATGACCAAGCGAGCGGGCCGTCTGGAAGCGCCGTTCGCCGCAGCTGAAGCGGTGGGATGCGCGATCGACTTGCCGTTTGAAGAGGGATTGAGGAAAGAGCGCGAGACTTTTCGCAAGCTTGCGGCGAACGACCAGTCCAAGGCGCTGCGTCATGTCTTCTTCGCCGAGCGTGAGGCTCGCAACATCGTTGACATACCGGCATCGACGAGACCGCGTCCGGTCGAGCGCGTCGCCGTAATCGGGGCAGGCAAGATGGGCGGTGGCATCGCGATGTCGTTTGTGAATGCCGGCATTCCTGTGACCCTGATCGACGTGGACGCAGAGCAACTGAAGCGCGGTTTGGGCGTGATGCAGAAGAACTGGGAAACGTCGGCTGCGCGCGGCAGTATCCCCGCGGATGCACCTGCTAAACGCATGGCGCTGGTCAGCGGCGCAGTAGGCATCGACAACGTCAGGGACGCGGATCTGATCATCGAGGCGGTCTTTGAGTCAATGGCGCTGAAGTTGGAAGTGTTCAGCCAACTCGACACGTTCGCGAAACCCGGCGCGGTACTTGCCTCCAACACCTCATATTACGATATTAACGAAATGGCGAAGATGACCAAGCGGCCGCAGGACGTCCTCGGCATGCACTTCAACTTGCCGGCCAATGTAATGAAGCTCTGCGAGGTCGTGCGCGGTGCGAAAACTGCGCCGGATGCGCTCCAGACCGCAGTTTCCATTTCCTGGAAGATCGGGAAGGTTCCTGTTGTGGTTGGGGTTTGCCACGGCTTCGTCGGAAATCGCATGTGGGATCAGCGCAACAACCAGGTCCAAAAAATGCTCTACGAAGGGGCGCTGCCCCAGCAGGTCGATGGCGTCATGACCAAATTCGGCATGGCGATGGGCCCATTTGCGATGGTCGATCTTTCGAGTCTCGAGGGCAGCTGGCGCATGCGCAAAGAAAGCGGCGAGAAGGCGCCGATTGAGGATGCGCTGTGCGAAGCAGGTCGTTTCGGTCAGAGGTGGGGGAAGGGTTATTACAAATATGAAGCCGGCTCACGGGTCCCGATGCCAGATCCCGAGGTTGAGAAGCTGATTGACGAGACGCTCACCCGGCTCGGTTGCAAGCGCCGTTCCATCAACGACGAGGAAATCCTCGAGAGACTGATATACCCGATGATCAATGAGGGGGCGCGGATCCTCGAAGAGGGCATTGCGGCGCGGCCCGGCGACATTGATCTGGTTTGGCTGTATGGCTTTGCCTGGCCGATCTATCGAGGCGGTCCGATGTATTGGGCTGACCAAGTCGGCTTGGCGCACATCGCCGACCGGCTTACGTTCTATGCCAAGGAAACCAACGATTCCTCGCTTGAGCCCGCGCCGCTGCTAGAGCGGTTGGCCGCACAAGGCAAAGGCTTTGCTTCACTCGCGCCGCACACCAAGGCCGCTTGAGTTTTTCACTGAAGGAATCTGAAACAATGACAACTACAGACACGACGCCAGCAAGCCGAGAGTTCCTCTTCTTGATGACGTCCACTCGTCGTAATGGTAACGCGGAGATCCTGGCGCGACACGCAGCGAGGAGCCTGCCTATCGAGTGGAAGCAGGTCTGGTTACGCCACATCGATCTGCCGATCGATCCCTTTGAGGACATTCGCCATGGCGATAGCCAATATGACTTGCCGGCCGGCAATCTGCGTCCGCTAGCCGAGGCCACGCTATCGGCGACCGACCTCGTATTTGTTGCGCCAACTTATTGGTACGCTCTGCCGACGCACGCCAAACACTATCTGGATCACTAGGCAGCTTGGATGCGGGCGCCCGGACTGGACTTCAAGCCCCGTATGGCTGGCAAGAAGATGTGGGCAGTCACAATCGTCGCTGATCCGGACAAATCCACTACCGTCGCTTTGCTTAAGACGCTCGAGCTTAACGCTAAATACATGAAAACGGACTTCGCGGGCTCGGTTGTCGGCTATGCGAATCGTCCCGGAGACGTGCTTAACGATGCCGAGGCCCTCGCCGAGGCCGAGAAACTCTTTAAGTGAATGGGAGATTGTGCCACCGCCTGAGCGTCTGACTCGGCGCGGGACGCCGGGCGTAAACCGTACGCTGCGCTGAGACACCGAGCAGGTTGATTCGCAATCGGCATTTCGGAGCACACGCAGACGCTGCTGCGGAGCAAGGCTGTCGGTCTTGTTGCTCGTCGTAACGGGAGTTCTTACGCTCCTCTACGAGCGAACACTTAGTGTCGAACCCTCGTCTGGACTTCTTGCGCAGCTAGTCCGCCAAGTCTTTCAGCGTGGACCAATTCACCTCCTGGTTTGGCGAGAGCGGTTCGTCGCGATGCTCTTCCCATCACGTGACTTCCGGAGGGTACCTCTTGCCGGGCTCTCACCACACATTTGTAAAGTGCTGGTCCTGGGTTGTTCTCGGGTGCATCGTGGCCCCAATTTTAGTTATCTTCCCTCTCGCGTTTTCTGGTGAGGCATACCTCCACTTTCCTCCGCAGAAATACTCTCTTCGCTGGTTTGAGAAGTTTTTCTCGCGCGATGACTGGATTGCGCCAACCATCACCAGTCTCAAGGTTGCGGTACTTGCTACGATCGGCGCAGTGGCGGTCGGCGTCCCCGCGGCATATGCGGTCGTTCGCGGGCGCTTTCCTGGCAAAGGACTAGTGTCTGCACTGCTCATCTCGCCGATGATCGTCCCCGTTCTGATCTTCGCTATCGCACTCTATGGCCTATATGCCCGGTTCAATTTGCTCGGCACCGTCGGGGGCCTTGCGTTAGCGCACATTGTTCTTGCAGTGCCGTTTGTCATGGTTACAGTTTCCGCTGGCTTGAAGAGCACCGACGAATCATTGGAGGCCGCGGCTTTGACGATGGGCGCCGGCTCTGTACGCGCGTTCTGGTTCGTGACGCTTCCCGTACTGCGTCCAGCAATCATTTCAGCCGCCTTTTTGGCGTTCGTCACATCATTCGACGATGTCGGTCGTCGCGCTCTTTCTATCGGGTACAAGTGCGAAAATGCTTCCGGTACGGATCTGGGAAGGCATTCGATTTGAGATTGATCCAACGATCGCAGCCGTGTCGGTTCTGCTTATCCTGATCACCATCAGGCTCAAACTCGCCGGCGATTTGCCCGGCAAGAGAGCCCCAAAGTCGAGCATCGTCGGCCATGCGATACGTAGGTCCAACGATCGTGGAGGCTGAACTTATTCAATGTCGCCGTCACAATTGCGATGCTGACGGCAGGTCCGCGCCGTACAACGGCAGCGCTACCAAAAGAGACGAATTCGAGCGCGCGCGGACCGTGTTTTGCAGAAAACCACATTCAGGCTCCGCTACTATCGCCAAAGACAACGCTGTTTGTGCTGCAATGAGCCGGTCACGATCGGCCTCGCGAGTGCAACAACGCGGAGGCCGTTGCGGCTGAACCACGGTGGTGCGTCGACGTCCCGCAGCAATCAACCCGCGAGACGGTAAGATAGAGTTGCCCAGATTTGCACAACGAAGAGATCGGAAATCAGCATGACTGAGAGACAGGAACTCGACACCGGTACAAATGAACTGTTGGCAGAAATCCGTGACGGAGTGGCTGTTCTCACACTTAATCGGCCAGAGGCCCGAAACGCTCTTACGGATCCTATGATCCGCGCATGGCGCGGACTGATCCAGCGGGTCGGGGACGATCCGCGCGTTGTTTCGATCCTCGTGACAGGCGCAGGAGCTACGTTTTGCGCAGGCGGGGATGTGAAAAGCATGAGCAAGAGTGCGACGGCCGCCGAAGCAACATTCGATGAGCGTGTTGCCGCGCTTTGCGACGAACAACGAGCTGTAATTGGAGCGTTGGTTACGGTGAGAAAACCGACTGTCGCTGCGATCGCGGGACCAGCAGCCGGCGCAGGCCTCGCTCTCGCACTTGCCTGCGACATGCGCATTGCCGCGCAGTCAGCAATTATGACTACCGCTTACGCGCGTATCGCCCTGGCCGGCGATTACGGAATCACATGGTTGCTGTCGCGAGTGGTCGGATACGCTCGTGCTCGCGAACTTCTGCTCCTTTCTGAGCGCATCACTTCAGAACGCGCGGAAGCGCTCGGACTTGTTAACCGCGTCGTGCCCGACGCCGACCTGCCGGACCTTGCTTTCCAGCTTGCGGCCTCGCTTGCAGAAGGGGCTCCGGTCGCGTTCCGCCTGATAAAGGATAACTTGGAGCATGCCGTCAACTCCAGTCTGGTGGAGTCCTTGGACTACGAGGCTAGGAACCACATCATGGCGAAACTGACGCTCGACTACAAGGAGGGAGTGCGCGCGTTCAGCGAGAAGCGCAAGGCCTCCTTTGGGGGGCGTTGATGCGGGAGCGCGGTACTTTGGGCAGTCCCAGTAGACTCGGAAGCATCCGTCGCCGCCCGTTCTGTGGGCGGCGGCGCAGCTCAACTCTAGCGCCATTCCGTAACTGCTAAACGACCCGCGTGCTGGAGAGCCCCCCTCAACGAGAGCGCCTTCTCCTCTCAGTGGACATGCCTGAGCCTAGTCTGGTGGTCGCGTCCACAAGGACGGCCGGCTCAAGGCGTTCCTTGGCGCCGTCTCGATAGACATGGGGCAAGCGATGACACCTCACTACCAAGCGATTGCGAATGCGTCGACCAGACCTCGTTCGTGGATACGCATGAGCATCTAGTTGAGGGTAACCGGCATGAGGCCCCCACCTCGCCATCGCGAGGTTCGCCTGCGATACAGCCTGGCATGAGCTGATCGGTGGAGGTGAAGCGATGGCAAATGCCAT
>NZ_JADPKR010000106.1 GCF_023074055.1 Bradyrhizobium sp. 141 | reverse complement strand
GCTAGTCCAGTTTTTGGAGCACCGCATCGGTGACAAGCGCATCATCCGCCTGATCCGTAAATGGCTGAGGGCGGGTATCCTCGAAGACGGGGTCGTAACCGTGGACGACAGGGGCACGGGGCAAGGATCGGTGATTTCGCCGCTGCTCGCCAACGTTTACCTGCACTACTGTTTCGATCTTTGGGCCGAACGCTGGCGACGGCAGGAGGCCCACGGCGATATGATTATCGTGCGCTATGCGGATGATCTGGTGGCCGGCTTCGAGCATGAGGACGACGCTCGTCGCTTCCTTGATGCGATGCGTGAACGGATTGAGGCATTCGCGTTGACGCTCCATTCGGACAAGACCCGCCTGATTGAGTTCGGTCGCTATGCGGCGACCAATCGCAAGACACGCGGGCTCGGCAAACCGGAGACCTTCATGTTTCTGGGCTTCATCCACATCTGCGGTAAGTCACGCCGGGGAAACTTCCTGCTCGAAAGGAAGACCCGTCGCGACCGTCTGCGGACGAAGCTTCAGGACATCAAGGCAGAGCTGCGGCGTCGAATGCACCAACCGATCCCCGTCCAGGGTAAATGGCTGAGACAGGTCATCACCGGCCACTTCGCCTACTATGCGGTTCCTGCAAACGGGCGGGCGCTCTCAGCGTTCCGCTATTATGTGACCGACCTCTGGCGGCGAACGCTTCGGCGCCGCAGCCAACGAGCCGGCTTCACTTGGGATCGTATGACGAAGTTGGCGGATGACTGGCTTCCTCAACCCCGTATCCTCCATCCCTGGCCGCAACAGC
>NZ_JADPKR010000042.1 GCF_023074055.1 Bradyrhizobium sp. 141 | reverse complement strand
TGGGCGATGGCGCGGTGATCATGATCATCGACCCCAACGGCATTGCCAAGGCGCTCGGCGCCGCCGGTTCCTCGGCCCATGACATGGGCGACGAGAACGGCGCGCATCACATCGGCTCGGGCGAGCAGACGACTTCGCTTCTGGTGTTCCGCGCCGGCTCGTCCCAGCCCAAGGCGGTCCCGCTCGGGCTCGTCACGCGCCTCGAAGAGCTGCCCGCCGACAAGATCGAGTTCAGCAACGGCCGCTACATGGTGCAGTACCGCGAGCAGCTGATGCCGCTCGTCGCCATGGAAGGCGTCACCATCGCAAGCCAGGGCGCCCAGCCGATCCTGGTGTTCGCCGATGACGGCCGCTCCATGGGCCTCGTCGTCGACGAGATCATCGACATCGTCGAGGAACGGCTCAACATCGAGGTCGGCGGCTCCAGCCAGGGCATTCTGGGCTCGGCCGTGATCAAGGGCCAGGCCACCGAGGTGATCGACGTCGGCCACTTCCTGCCGATGGCGTTCGCCGACTGGTTCACCCGCAAGGAGATGAAGCCGTCGATGCACTCGCAGTCGGTGCTGCTGGTCGACGACTCAGCCTTCTTCCGCAACATGCTGGCCCCCGTCCTGAAAGCGGCCGGCTACCGCGTCCGCACCGCGCCGACCGCGCAGGAGGGCCTCGCCGCATTGCGCGCCCAGAGCTTCGACGTGGTGCTGACCGACATCGAGATGCCCGACATGAACGGGTTCGAGTTCGCCGAGGTGATCCGCTCCGACAACAATCTGGGCTCGATGCCGATCATCGGCCTCTCC
>NZ_JADPKR010000099.1 GCF_023074055.1 Bradyrhizobium sp. 141 | reverse complement strand
GTTCTCCTTCGTCCACATGGGCGCCCCTTCGAATCGGACCGCCACCCTTGAATCATAAATGATTCCGATGATTCAAGATGTTCCCGGACAGACACTAAGGGACTTGGAAACACCGGTATCTGGTATCTCGCAGCCCATGGACAGGTTTGTGCGGTGGCCTTAACCAATCGAATTCTGCAAGCCTAGTCGATTTGACATCCATTCTTTCTCGGGACCAGCCCGACGTTCGAAGCCGAGACAACGCCGCGGTGCGGGCGGTGCTCGATAAGGTCTGCGACAGATGAGAAACCACGAGATCGGCCTTAGTAGCGATATCGCTTGGAACGGTCTCGAAGTCGGCACCCGATAGAAAGCTCGATTGACGGCCAGAACCAGGTTAGCTACTGAGCGCGCAGTGATGCGCTATAGACGCGTACACGATGTGGAGATGAATTGCAGTCCTTAGTCCGTACGCTTTCTCATGGGCATGGTTGGGTCACTTCGTTCCCTTAGGATGGTGCCGCGCTTATTGCAAACCCTGCAGATGAACCGCTCCTCACAAGGCGGACGTGTGTCCGGCCATTAGTCGAACCGAGACTGGCGGCGACGATTGTCGGGTTTGTGATCAATTTCAATCACCGATGATCCGCGCACTTATCACGAAGCGCCTGCACCCACTTTTCAGAGTTGGTACGCGGCTTGGTTCGTTCGGGGCAACATTATGGCGCGACATATGTGGAACGGCTCCGCGGGCAAGTGCTTTTTTAGACATTTCGTCCTCCGGGAACGGTGCGGTCATATGTCCGGCCTTTCAGCGCGGTCGTGGACCGCTGGCCTCGATGAAGTTCGCGATGCGAGGGGCTGATCAATCTGACGCGCTTTAAGCGCATTGTCGCGCCGGCCTCTCTCGCCTCGGGATTTCCTCCCGTGGGGTCATCGTCTAATTATGCACCGCGCCTCTGTCCGGCTACGTGCCGGGCAGTCTGTTCTGGTCGTCGTTCGGCTCAGGCACGTGCTGCGCCGCTTGCCACGCCAGTATTTCGATAGCTTCCGCCCTTGGTGAGGAGCGCCCAGATGATCCTCGCGATCTTGTTGGCAAGCGCGACCGCGACTACCTTGAAAGGCCGTCGCGCCAAAAGCGCGATTAGCCACCGCGGCTCCTTCTCGTTGCCCTTCGCGCGTCGCAAGACCGACGTCGCGCCACAAACAAGCAGCGAGCGGAGCGTCGGATTTCCCATTTTCGATATGCCGCCGAGCCGTTCCTTGCCGCCGCTAGAATGGGGCTTAGCAACACATCAGCCAGCAAGAGATGGTGATAACCCAACTCAAGCGCGAGGGACGCGATCTCGCTCTCGCGCTTTCCGTGCTTGACACCCTGATTGAGACCCAAAAGGCTCATTTACTGGAGCGGGATTTGATCGTTACCGAAGTGGCAAAGCGGTTTGGATAAAGATGCTTGCGCAGTCACAGATCAACCGATCACGATGCATGGCCAAATGCTCTTGACCGCTACCGGTCCCGTCCACGACCCGCGGGGCAGCCCCGTCGAGGCCGTGCCCTAGGCGACGAGGGCGGACCGTCCTACTGTTGAGGATTGCCGATGTCGAACGCGCCTAGACGGTAATCTTCGCCCACCGATTGCTCAGTCGTCGGCCCCGCAATCAAAGTGAACGTCGCGTCGGGATAGCTGGTCCACACCTCAATGTCCTCTGAAGTGACGGTTAGATATCCGAAGAAGCATTTGTATCGACCCGGCTCCGTTACCCGACCGACTTTGTCCCACGTGATCTTATTAACGCGCATTCTTGCTCAATCGAAAAAGAAACCAGCTCACCTTCCGGGAGCGGGCTTCTCCTGCCCATGCGTATCGCGCCCCGTCCGTTAATGAGCGCTACAACTAGCGTAGTTCGGATTGGTTTCCGCCCGGTTACTACTCGTAGTCAAGCGAGCGAGGTGCCGCGGCGGCGGGCTTTCTCGCTAGCTCCACTCGTTCTCGGGCAATGAGCCGGGCGGCGGTTTGAGTTCTTCGAGACCAGATTCGACAAGCGCAAGTTCCTCTTGGATCGCTTTGACCGCGTTCCGAGGATTGATGCCCGACACGGCTTGCAGTTCGGCGAGCACCTTGCGGCGATGGGCTAGCAAATCTGCCAATGCACGTCGGTCTCGCATCTTCACGTAGCCAGCGACGATCATTTCCATGGCTGTTAACACTGCGTTGCCTCCTCTCCGCTTTGAGTTATCGCGGTCGGCTAAGCTCCAACAGACCGGCTTTTGTCATACGATATTCGACACCTTCGCCCGTTGAGCGTCGCTCCATCCATCCGTTTCGTAAAAGAGCGAGCGCTGTTCCGGGGCTGTCGGGAAGCTTTGAGGAAGACACCCAATCGCGGTCACGAAGACGATCGAGAAATTGCCGGTGATACTGATTAAAAAGCGACCTGAGCTTTTCTTGCCGAGGGATGTCTTGAAGTATCGTTTCAAGCGGGCGTTCGGTTTCCATAGCCGTTTGTTGCCATCGCATGGTTTACGATCAGTTACGGATCGGGAACACCCGGCCATCTTTTCTAAATGGTTCATGGTTATTGTTTTGCGGCATGGGTCACGAAGACGCATCTGCTTGGTTCGTGCCGACCCTTAGGCGAAGCTATGCTCGCCTAGCGGCGTGGGTGGTGCGCGATAATCGCGAGCCTGAGCCCAGCCGTTTGTCGGCGTCGCCGCGGGTGGAGCGGCCCTCGCATTCCAGACCCGCCGCGGCGGCCATCGCCGCCGCGCGTTTGAGGACCTGGAGGCCCGACGAATGGCGAATAGTCGCACCTCGACGGGTCCGTGGTTGCCGAACGAAGAGCCGGAATTGCTCTCGCTCTTTGGCGCAGGTGCCACAGCTGAGGAAGCCGGCGAACGGCTACGCCGCACCCGCCAAGCGGTTTACGCTCGCTTGCAGCGCTTTCAAAAACAGCGGGGGCGAGCGAGTAGGATGAGCGGGAAGTTCTTTGCTCAGTTACCAGAGTGATCGAGCGACTGCGATCGATCTCTAAGGTCGCAAGATCACATCCGCAGCGGATATAGGGTAGCGAGCCGATCCAATCGCATCGTCGGTTCGCCCGCGCTGAAGCAACTCCTGAACCGAAGGTTTAATTGCATCCGCTTCAAAAGGCGCCAAGCTGTAAGCGATCGCATTGAGGTCGACCGATGGCCAGCCCGACTGATGACGAATTGCGCGCCGCTGTCTCCGCCGCCATTGAGCAGTGGAAGAGTTCGCGCCAGCTTCCTCACCTGTCGCCGAACGATTGTGAGACGTTGAACAAGTTGATCATCACCGGGCTTCAAACCGTGCTGTTCCAGCGTGCGAAGATCTTCGACAAGCGCTAAACGGTACAGCTCGATCAAACCCCGCGGAATTCGACGACGCGGTCTTTGATCGAAGCATGCGCACGAAAGCCCGCAACCATCCAAGCCCTCGCTTGAGCGTGCCCGGCCTTCATGGAGCTTTCGTTTCTCCACCACGCTGTGAACTTGAGAGCCGATGCTGGGAGCTTACGTCCCAAAATGTCTTCGATCTCGACGAACGTGAGCCGAACGCTATGCGCGGCCTCGGTCAATAATCGTTGATGCAGCGGAGTGTAGATCGATTTTCGGGCGGTCATCGTCTGGCTGGGGCGGGCGATATGTCGCACCATCGTAGAGCGGTAAGCACGGTCACCATCATCCGCGGCGGCGAGCCGGCAGCGATTAACTGACCGGTATTATGCGGGTTCCTGGCGCCGAGAAGCCTGTGTATTAGGCGGTAACCCGTCTGAAGGGCGACATAAACAAGTATCGAGCCCTCATCACGGACATAAATCTGCTCGGCATGCTCAACGGATGGGAAGTTGGGCACCGCGCCAGAGAGCTAAATCCCGACATCCCCGTCATTTACATGACTGGCGCCGCGGCCGATCAATGATCCGCCAACGGCGTGCCGAACAGCATCCTATTAAACAAACCATTTGCGCCTGCGCAGATCGTGGCCGCCGTCGCTCAGCTTCTGAACGCTAGTGCGCCGCCTACGTAAGGACGTCTCAGCTGGCGGCCTGTTTTTTCTGAACGCAATCCCCATGTCGCCCGCAGGCGCCATACATCAATACCGGCTCAACCTCGACGCCGGAGACAAAATCCGATTTCGCGAATTTGCGCAGGTAGGCCTTAGCTTGTTAGCAGTTCCTCGCCCGGCGTCAGCAGCTTCACATACGTGCCGCTCTCATGGAGGTCGAGCCAGCCCTTCTCGACCACGTATTTGACGCCGGCGCCGAATTCGGGACTGCTGCAGCTGCAACCGTCCTTCGAGATGAAGGGATAATTGATCTTTTCGATGTGAATGCGGCCGTTGATCGGCTCGACGCTCTTCGCGAGTTTGACGAGCTTTCGCGCCGCAGCTTCAGGCGTTGCATAGGGGCGTTCGTTATTCGGTTTCATGGGGAAGTCCGGCGGTGAGCGGCGCGAACGTGGGCTTCGAGAGTGCAGGTGCAAACTATACCTCGCCGCGGAAGCAGCGCGCAATCCCTTGGCCGCTCTCTGGTCAGGGCAGCGCCAGATCGTGCATCCAGCAAAAGCTCGCTGGCCGTTTGGTCTCACCTTCACGTGAACAATGGCCGGCGGGCATCACTGCCGCCGGCCATCGCTTGCGGATACGCATGGGCAAACGAGAACCCGTCAGCCCTAGTTGGCTGGCGGGTTTTTCTTTAGGCGCGCAGCCGAAGTCCTGCTGCTGGGCAGAGTGATCGCTCACCGCCTGAGAAGGACTAAAGGCAGAGAAAGAAACAGTGCAGGAACGTCGCAGACAAGAGCGCATCGAGACAAACGAGGTCGCCTACACCGGTTGGGTGGAGGAGAACATCGAACGGTCGCGCGATGAGCAGCCGAGCCGTTCCGTAGACCATCATTTCTCGCTTCGTGCCCTTGTTGTGCCCCAGCTTTTTTGGGGCACATATTTGGAGAACTGCATCGCTAAGCGGCTGATTCAAAGAGCTTAATGGTGGGCGCACAAGGGATCGAACCTTGGACCTCTCCCGTGTGAAGGGAACGCTCTCCCGCTGAGCTATGCGCCCGGGACCATCATGCAGACGGCCGGACCTTGTCGGCCGGCCGGCGCATCGGAGCCCGCGATTTAGAAGTGCGGGCTTAAGGTGTCAAGTTTCCAGGCGCCGCGGGGCCGGAAAACCTTGCCTCCCTCACGCAATTGGCGACGGAAGCCGGATTTTTGGCCGCTTACGCGCCCTGCTGGCGGGCGCGGGAGGCGTGGGCCTGCAGCGCCCGGATGCGCTCGGCCAGCGTTCCGCCGCCCTCGGGCAGGCTGGCGGCTGCGCCATTGGTTGCGGCGTCGTTGGCCGGGCGCGGCGCCGGCTTCGGCGGCTGGCCGGCCTCGGCCGCCAGCAGCGCCTCGATCGGCGAGTTCGGGCCTTCGAGCTGTATCGCGAGCTTTGCCACCTCGGCGGCGATATCGTTGATGCGCTCGCGCAGCAGCGCGTTCTCCATGCGCTCGGTCGCCCAGGAGCTCTCGGCCTGCTGCTGGATCGCGTTGATGTCACGCTGCAGTTTTGCGCGCTCGTCGCGGGCGGTGCGGAGCTGCTCCTCCAACGCGGTCTTTTCGGCGCGCAGCGCCTCCATGGCCGCCGACGATTTGCCGCCGCTCAAGCCCGCGATCTCGACGCGCAGCTCCTTGATGGTGCGCTCGTTGGTCTCATTGGCCTGGCGCAGCTGGTTGTTCTCATAGTCGCGCTCGGCGAGCAGCTTGCCTTGCGTGGCAAGGCGGCCTTCGAGGTCGGTGACGCGGCCTGACAGCATCTCGGCTTCCTTCACCTGTCCGATCAGCTGGCGATCGAGCTCGGTGACGCGCTGGCTCAGATTCTCGACCCGGCCACGGGCATCGCCGAGCTCGCGTGAGGCGGTCTCCGATTCCAAACGCTCCTGCGCGAGCCGCGCCTGCGTCGCCGCGAACTCCTTCTCGGCATCGCCGACGCGGTTTTTCAACTCCTCGATCTGCGCGCGCACGGCGACCAGCTCGACCTGGCGGCTCTCCGCCATCATCGAGCGGTCGGACAGTTCGGAATTGATTTTTGCCAGCTCGTTCTGCTTGTCGGTCAGCGCATTCTCGGCGGCGCGCAGGGCTTCGGTCTTGGTGTTGAATTCCTCCTCGGTGGCGCGGAGCTGCTCCTTCACCGCCTTCTCGCGCGCCTCCAGCGCGAAGATCGTGGCGTTCTTCTCGCCGAGCTCGATCTTCATGCGGTTGATGGCGTCGCTCTTCTTGCCGAGCTCGGCCAGCTGGCTCGTGGTCTTGTTCTTGAGCTGCTCGACGCTCATCTCGAGCCGCCTCGCCGACATGGCGAATTCGGCGCGGAGCTGGTCCTTGTCGGCCTGGATCTCCGCCATCGACAGCGGCGTTGCGGCCTCGAGCCGGCGCGTGGTCAGGCGCACGGCGCGGTTATGCACCAGCGGCACGATCGCGAGCCCGCACAGCATCGAAAGCAGGAAACCGATCGCCAGGTACATGATCGGTTCGACCATGGGGCAGAACTCCCGGAGCTAAGGAAAAATTTACCAACGACCATGCCATGGCGGGCCGGCAAAAAGCCAGCCCCGCTCTGTCGTTAACCTTGATCGTAGCCCGGATGGGAGAAGCGGCCTAGAAGGGGTTCCAGGTCGCACGCGGCGTGTATTTGAGATAGCCGATATTGGCGCCCAGCCGCAGGCCGAGCCCGGAGCGGATCGGCACCAGCACGATGTTGTTGGCGGTGAGCGCCGTCATGCCGAAGCCGCCGATGATGTAGGCCGAGCCGTCGAGGCCGGCGAAGCGCTGGTAGATCGCGTTGGTGGCGGGCAAATTGTAGACCAGCGTCATGGTGCGCGCGCCGTCGCCGCCCCAGTCGAAGCCGAGCGAGGGACCCTGCCAGTAGACTCTGAGATCGCCGGCGTTCTTGGTGTAGAGCGTGCCTTCGCCGTAGCGCAGGCCGGCGACGAAGGCGCCGGAACCTTCCTCACCCAGGATATAGCCGTTGGGCAGGCCCCATTGGCTGATCGCCTTCTCGATGATCGAGGCGAGCCCGCGCGAGACGTTGCCGAAGAAACGGTGCCCGGCGCCGACAAGCTCGTCCGGCCCGTAGGTGCTGGGCGTCGGGGTCCGCTGCGGCGGCGGCAAATTGGGCGGCGGCGCCTGCTGGGCGGAGGCCGGCACGATCCAGCCCACCATCGCGACGAGCGCGAGCGCAGCAAGGCGTGATGCGAAAGTCATAAAAGAACCCCTGGTACCGAAACCGGTCGCTTCCTTAACCTGACGCCAACAGGCGCGGCTCTAGGTTGCGCCGGATGTCCCCTCGACTCGGATGTTATCCGCAGCAACTATGACGGCACAACGGCAGGAAGATAGCCCTTTGCGCCCCGGAATTGCCTTGATCGGCCTGCTCGTCTGCCTGCTGTCGGGCATGTGGATCACCGGCTCGGGGTCGCCGGCTGAGGCTGCCACCACCGAGCGGGTCGTCGTCAACCGTTTCACCGGCGTCGCCATCGAGGGCTTCGATCCCGTCGCTTATTTCGTCGACGGCCGAGCGGTGCAGGGGACGGCCGAGTTCGAGGCCAATCTCTGGGGGGCGGTCTGGCGCTTCCGCAACGAGGGCAACCGCGCGTCCTTCCTGGCCTATCCCGAAATCTATGGGCCGCAATGCGGTGGCTACGATCCCGCCGATATCGCCCGCGGCGTCACCGTCGCCGGCAATCCCCGTTTCTTCGCGATCGTGGCGCAGCGGCTGTACCTGTTCAGCCGGGAATCCAATCGTGATGCCTTTGCCGCCGACCCCGAGCGGTTCCTCTATGAGGTGGGCAAGCGCTGGCCGGCGCTTCAGGAACAGCTCAGTCAGTAGCAGCCCACCGCCTCAGGGTTCTGCCGCCTGTGGGTCGCCCCAGGCGATGAACTCCGGGATGATGAAGCCGGTGTCGCTGCGCTGGCCGAATCGGAGCTCGCCGCCTTTGCCGTCGGTCACCCTGCCGCCGGCGGCGGTCACGACCGCGGCGCCGGCCCCGACGTCCCATTCACAGGTGGGCCCGAAGCGGGGGTAGATGTCGGCGCTGCCTTCCGCGATCCGGCCGAATTTCACGGCCGAGCCAACCGTCCGCCTGACCGCATTGGGCCTGTTGTCGATGAACGCCTCGCTCCTGGGATCGCCATGCGAGCGGCTCACCGCCGCGATCCAGGGCTCTCCCCGCGCAGGCAGCTTGCTGGTGTGGATCGGCTCGGCCGCGCCGATGATAGCGCCGTCAAACCTCACGCGCTCGGCGCCGCGGCCGACAATGCCGCGCCACAGCAGGCCCAGCGCGGGCGCGCTGACGATGCCCAGCAGCGGCACGCCCGATGTCACGAGGGCGAGGTTGACGGTGAACTCGTCGCGACCGGCGACGAACTCCTTGGTGCCGTCGAGCGGATCGATCAGGAAGAAGCTGCCCTCGAATGGCGGGGAGGCGAGCTGGGTCCGCTCTTCCGAGAGCGTCGGGAAGTCGCCTGCGAGCTGGGCCAGGCCCTCCGCGAGGATGCGGTCGGCGGCAAGGTCCGCCTCGGTCACCGGCGAGCCGTCCTGCTTGCCGTCGACCCGCATTGCCGCGCGGTTGACCCTGAGGATCGCCTCGCCCGCCTTCACCACCAGCGCCGTCAGCGGCTCCATCAGGCCGGATGCGGCCGCGCCGTCGATGATCCGCTTCACCTGGATGCCTCAATCATCGGCAATTCGTTCCTTTCGACTGATTCGCCCCGATCGATTCGACTTGGCTTATGACCGCCTCGACGTGATCGCAAGCTAGCTGCCGCGGGCCGGCGAATGTTAGAACCCGCAGCATCCGTCAAGCATGCGTGATTCGCGGCGTCCAGCGCCGTGCAATTCCAGGAACCCTCCAGGACCCCTTTATATGTCTGACGCCTCGTCGCCCGCGACTGCCACTGCTCCCGATATGCTCGAACTCGCTGCGCTCTTGTGCTCGCGGGTCTGCCACGATCTCATCAGCCCTGTCGGCGCCATCGTCAACGGGCTCGAAGTGCTCGACGACGATCCCAAGCCCGAAGACCGCGAGTTCGCGCTCGACCTGATCCGCAAGAGCGCCAAGACCGCTTCCGCCCGGCTCCAGTTCTGCCGTCTTGCCTTCGGCGCGGCCGGCTCCTCCGGCGCGCAGATCGATCTCGGCGATGCCCAGACCATGGCGCGCGGCCACATCGAGGATGGCAAGTGCTCGATCACCTGGAACCTGCCGCGGATCCTGATGCCGAAGAACCGCGTCAAGCTGCTGCTCAACATGCTGGTCGTCGCCCAGCATACGATCCCGCGCGGCGGTATGCTGACGATCGACCCGATCGGCGAGGGCGAGACGATGAGCTTTCGCATCACCGCGACCGGCCATAACGCGCGCCTGCCGCAGAACATCTCCGAGCTGCTGAGCGGCGAGCGCGGGCCTGCCGCGGATGCGCATGCGATCCAGCCTTATTATACGCGGCTGCTGGCGCAGGCCTGCGGGCTCACCGTGACGCTCAAGCCGGAAGGCGAAGCCATCATCATTACCGCTTCGTAAACGCGCGCTTCGCGCTCGGCCTCTTAATCGAATCTTTACGAGGCGCTTCGGCTTGTCCGGAGCGCCTTATCTCTTTGTTGGTTCCGTTCTTTTGCACATACTCAACCAATATTAAACGCTTTGCGGTGAAGCTGGCCCCATTCCGAAATGGCGCATCACACCTCGTGCGCGCCCTTCCTGTATGAAGGCCTGTTTTCATGGATGATCTGTTGCGGGAGTTTTTGACGGAGACCAGCGAGAGCCTGGACACCGTGGACAATCAGCTGGTGAAGTTCGAGCAGGAGCCGAACAACGCCAAGATCCTGGATAACATCTTCCGCCTGGTCCACACCATCAAGGGCACCTGCGGCTTCCTCGGC
>NZ_JADPKR010000090.1 GCF_023074055.1 Bradyrhizobium sp. 141 | reverse complement strand
GCCGCAGCCAACGAGCCGGCTTCACTTGGGATCGTATGACGAAGTTGGCGGATGACTGGCTTCCTCAACCCCGTATCCTCCATCCCTGGCCGCAACAGCTGAGCGCCCCCCGCACAGATCCGGACGAGCCCAATTAAGGCATCCGGCTCCTACCTTGGGTGTGCGCTGCGCGATATCGCGCGCGACTATGTCATCGAGCATTTGGCGGATGACGGTCGATCACGAGGACCGCATCGAGACCGGCTTTCTCAAGCAGGGCAAAGCGTCATGCGGAGTGGCGCGGCAATACACGGGTTCGGCAGGCAAGATTACGAACTGCCAGATCGGAGTCTTCGCTACCTACGTTTCGCGCCATGGTCATGCGTTCATCGATCGCGCGCTGTATCTTCCGAAGGAATGGACTGACGATCCGGATCGTCTGGAAGCCGCATACGTGCCTGCCGATGTCGGCTTTGCGACCAAACCAAAGCTTGCGACGAGAATGATCGCACGCGCCATAGCCGCGTCTGTACCATTCACGTGGGTTGCTGGTGACACCGTCTACGGTGTCGGCGATATCGAGCAGCAACTCCGCCGGGCCGGCAAAGGCTACGTGCTCGGGTCAGTAGCACTCATGTCTTCCGATCCTGGGGCAAGCGACAGCCGGTCGCCGGCAAGGCCGAAGACATCGCCCGGACGCGGCGCCCATCCGACTGGAAGCGCCTGTCGGCCGGAGCCGGAACCAAAGGACCGCGGCTGCACGATTGGTGTTATCTCGAATTGGCCGACCTCGAGGCCGAGCCATTCAACAGTGCAAATGATGGTTTGTGGACGCGCGGTCTACTGATCCGTCGTCGCATCGCCGATGGTGACCTCGCCTTCTTCACCACCTGGTGCCCAGCGGGAACATCAATTGAAACGCTGGTCGCGGTCGAAGGCCATCGATGGGCGATCGAGGACAGTTTCGAGACCGCAAAAAACGAGTTCGGGCTCGATCACAACGAGAGCAGATCCTGGCATGGCTGGCACCGTCACGTGTCCCTGGTGATGCTCGCCTTCGCCATGATGGCGGCGATCCGGCATCGCGCCAATCCGCCACCGCCCAAAAAAACAAAACGACGCCACCCGGCAAAAGCCAAAACACTACCGCGCCGCCACTGATCCGTTGGTCAATCCAGGAAATCCGCCGCATCGCCGTCAGACTGGCGCGAAAGCATATTCAACCCGCATACATCATCGCATGGTCTTTCTGGCGCAGAGCTCATCAGGCGGCCGCTCAACGCGCTCACTTCAAATCAAGAAGGCAACTGTAATGCTAATGATGCCAGAAGTAGAGATCGCGGGTCGCGTGCCGTATGCCAGCTCGCTGGCAAGTTCGGGGGCGTACATATGGCCCACTCCTCGCAATGACTAAGCGCAAGACGACTTGCTGATGCTGCGCCAGAATAAACAGGCCTCTGCCTGCAGGCTTGCTTAAACCTGACATTCGTGACGACGAGCCGTCGGTCGTGCTCGCGGCAAAGTATCACTAACTGCCGAACATGATGACGGCGTGAAGCTGAACGCGCGCAATCGGAGATCTACGCGGCCGTCGCGATGATGGCGTTGCCGGGCTCTATGAGCCGTTCCATTACCATCTCCTGATACCCCAAGAATGGCGGCTCATCGGATGACCTCGCCTTGGTTGCGCGTCTACGAAGTAGCGGATGGAAATTGAGGCGTGCAAACAGGTATTACGTCGAACGCCGTGACCGCACGCCCGGCGAGGAATGGCGCTCCGAGCCCGTGACGCATAACCCGGAGTGCGCCCCCGCAAAAGCACTTCGGCTCGGCCGGAAGTGGCACGGCTCCTGAGGCGCCGCGAAAAAAAAGTTGCGCGACTACGTCAAAGCCATTGTCAATGGCCCATTCCAGCTGTTCGGTCAGGTCTCGCGCGCATTGATCCGCCAAGCCGCGGCGCGTAATCGAGATCAGCCGCGATCGGCCGCTCGATTTCGGAAGACTGCAGCCAGACCTCGCGCCGGACCTGGCGATATTGCGTTGCAGAACCCATTTGCGGTCGATCGATAGCTCCACGCCGACGCGATGGGTCAGTGGGCGCGGCGACTTGTGTTCGCATCGCCCAAAAGGAAATTCGACTGTTTCTCGAAGGAAGATCGTAAGATCCGCCGTAGGTGGTTCGAGGACGGCGAGTGCTGCTGTACTGCCGTCGAAAATGATCCTGCGTGTCCCGTACCCTTCGGCGTAAGCGCGTCAACTGCGGTATCGCTTGGGCTAGAGCTCATGACTGAAGCTCCTGCTGGTTGTCCGATATTCCTTCTTGCTTGAGCCTGGCCGATTTTGTCAAGAAGCTAGCAAATTTTCGCTCTGACAGCTTTCGCAACTGTCGCCGGAAACTACGGTCTTTCGCGCGCGAACGTCCGCTGATCCTTGTTTGGTCTCTAACAGCGGTACAACGGCTGTCGGATTCAAAACACCGGCCGTTGTTTGCGGCTTGGGAACTCTTTTTGAAGGGAATCAGGAGCTTAGTGCGCTTGAACGCCCTGGCACGGCCGTTGCTATTGAGAGGCGGCAAACGCTGAGTGAGGGGAGGATTGAGTGCATTCACACGCGCACGACGAGCAATGCTCTCCTTCCTCTAACCACGGCGTGCCATTTCGGTTTTGCCAATTGGTTGATGGAGAGCGCATGTCCTTAGTGAGACAAATAATCTCTTATAGCAAACACGGCGTCGACAAGTCGGACTCCTCTCAAAACACTTTAGCGGTACTGGCCGAGATGGGACCCAACGTCCTGCTGGTTTGCGGGGATTTCAAGGCGAGTTCGATGCTTCGCATCGCTCCAGAAGACGCTGAAAAATCGAGCGCGTTCTTTGCCCCTCCCCAGCTGGCGCCGACACGCTTGTCAGTTCGGCCCAAGTTTGAAGCCACTCGGATTGGCGTCTCACGGGATGACTTTGTCGGCTGCTACGGTGCTGATCTCGCGCGAACCCCGCAATGACGATCTAGATGAGTGGCTACTAAAGTTGCTCACAGGAGCATGCGATGAATTTTGCATTCACAAAAGAAGAGCAGGCGTTCCGAGAGGAAGTGAGGCAGTTTCTGCGCGACAACGCACCACCGGGGATGCGGCGCAAGATGGTCGAAGGCCGCCATATCCCGAAAGAGGAATTGGTCACCTGGTGGCGCATCCTAAACAAGAAGGGCTGGGGCGTCAGCCACTGGCCGAAGGAGTATGGCGGCACAGGCTGGACCCCTGTGCAGGAATACATCCTCAGGGAGGAGCTACAGATGCATCCGGCGCCGACCCCGCTCGCCTTCGGCGTGAACATGGTCGGCCCGGTAATCTACACCTTCGGCAACAAGGCGCAACAGAAGTACTATCTGCCGCGCATCGCCAATGTCGACGACTGGTGGTGTCAGGGGTTTTCGGAACCGGGCGCGGGCTCCGACCTTGCTTCGCTGAAAACGAAAGCTGAGCGCCAGGGTAGTAAGTGGATCATCAACGGCCAGAAGACCTGGACCACGCTTGCCCAATATGCGGACATGATTTTCTGCCTCTGCCGTACCGATCCAACCGCCAAGAAGCAATCCGGCATCTCCTTTATGCTGATCGATATGAAGAGCAAGGGTATTACGGTGCGCCCGATCCAGACCATCGACGGCGGCCATGAGATCAACGAGGTGTTTTTCGACGACGTCGAGGTGCCCATCGAAAATCTTGTCGGCGAGGTGAACAAAGGCTGGGACTACGCAAAGTTCCTGCTCGGCAACGAGCGCACCGGCATTGCGCGCGTCGGAGTCTCCAAGGAGCGCATCCGACGCATCAAGGAGCTGGCTTCGAAAATCGAAGCCTGCGGCCGGCCTCTAATCCAGGATCCCACGTTCCGGGAGAAGCTTGTGACCTGCGAGATCGAGCTGAAGGCACTGGAGCTCACGCAACTGCGCGTTGTCGCTGGTGAAAGTAAGCATGGCAGGGACAAGGCGAATCCGGCGTCTTCCATGCTCAAGATCAAGGGCTCGGAGATCCAGCAGACCACGACCGAACTCTTGCTGGAAGTGATCGGGCCGTTCGCCATGCCCTATGACGAGCATCCCGATTCTTCGCACCGAGCGATGGACTGGACCATGCAGATCGCGCCAAGCTACTTCAACAATCGCAAGGTCTCGATCTACGGGGGCTCCGACGAGATCCAGCGCAACATCATTACCAAGGCGGTGCTGGGACTCTAAATCTTCTCCCTCTGCCCTCAAGCGAGGCGAGGTCGAGCGTCCAATCCAGATTTGTCGTTAGAGGGTGCTGAAGAAATGGATTTCGAACTATCCGAAGAGCAGCGGCTCCTCAAGGAAAGCGTTGCTGGACAGCTAACCGATGCTTATGATTTCGAGCAGCGTAAGAAATACATGAAGGAGAAGGGCGGCTGGAGCAAAGCGATCTGGAGCATGTTCGCCGAGCAGGGCCTTCTTGGTCTGCCCTTTGCCGAAATCGACGGCGGCTTCGGCGCCGGCGCCGTGGAGAGCTTGATCGTGATGGAGTCCATGGGACGCGCGCTGGTACTCGAGCCCTATCTGCCGACTGTCGTGATCGGCGGCGGCTTCCTGCGCCATGGGGCCTCAGCCGCACAGAAAGCCGCGCATATTCCCCTCATCATCGAGGGGAGAAAGACCTTTGCGTTCGCTCAGCTCGAAAAGAGCTCGCGCTATGATTTGAACGACGTCACTACCTCTGCGAAGAAGAATGGCGACGGATGGATCATCGACGGCGAAAAGTTCGTCGTCATCAACGGCGAGAACGCGGACGCGCTGATTGTCACCGCGCGCAATACGGGCGCCCAGCGCGATAGAAGCGGTATCGGCGCTTTCCTAGTACCCGCCAACGCCAGGGGCATCTCCAAAAGGACCTATCCCACCCAAGACGGCCTGCATGCCGCCGACATCACCTTTACCGGCGTCGAGGTGGGTAGCGACGCTGTGATCGGCGATCCCGAGAACGGGTTGCCGGTGATCGAGCGCGTGGTCGACGACGCCCGCACCGCGCTTTGCGCGGAAGCCGTCGGCGTGATGAACGAATCGCTGAAGATTACGATTGAATATATGAAGACACGAAAGCAGTTCGGAGTGCCGATCGGCTCGTTCCAGAGCTTGCAGCACCGCGCCGCCGACATGTTCGTGGCGCTAGAGCAGGCGCGCTCAATGTCGATATTCGCCTCCATGGCCGCTGATTTCGATGATGCCTCCGAGCGCGCGAAAGCGGTGGCCGCGGCAAAAGTGCAGATTGGCAGGAGCGGCAAATTCATCGGCCAGCAAACGATACAGCTGCACGGTGGCATCGGCATGACCATGGAGGCCAAGGTCGGCCACTATTTCAAGCGGCTGACCATGATCGAGAGCACGTTTGGCGATGCCGGTTATCACCTCCGCCGCGTCAGTGAGAACGACGCGCTGGTGTGATCTGTACTGGGGACGGGGCAATAGCTCGCACCATCGTTATGCCCCCTTCTTCCGCCTCCGCTGAAGCCTCGACTAGAATGCCGCGAATCTTCAACGAAACGGAAATAGAACGTGGCTTAGCTCTGTTCCGGCGCAGGAGCGAAGCGCTGAAAGAGTCCACTTCGATTGCTACGCGAGCGCCCCAGAACGAGATGACTGCATGATCTGCGGCAGACGAGGTCAAACGACGACAACAACACCATCAGGAGATACGTATGAAAACGAAAGACGCGGTTCTCACCCGCCATGTGGCCGAGCATGTGGTGCAGGTCACGATCAATCGACCTGATGCGCGCAACGCGGTGAACCGCGATGTCGCGCAGGGTCTTGAGCATGCGGTGTTCCACACCGAGAGGGATCGGAACATCTGGGTCGTGATTCTCACCGGCGCGGGCGACAAGGCGTTCTGCGCCGGCGCCGATCTGAAGGCAATCTCGGCGGGAAGTGACGGCGGCCTCAGCACCGAGACCGGTGGCTTCGCCGGCTTCGTGCATCAGCCGCGTACAAAACCTTGGATTGCCGCGGTAAACGGCTTTGCGCTTGCCGGCGGCACGGAAATTGCGTTAGCCTGCGATCTGATCATTGCGAACGAGCAAGCAGCGTTCGGCCTGCCAGAGGTCAAGCGCGGCCTCATCGCCAGTGCCGGCGGGCTCTACCGGCTGCCGCGCGCGCTACCGAAGGCGATTGCGCTTGAATTGATCATGACCGGGACGCATTTCGACGCCAAGCGCGCGTTCCACTATGGATTGATCAACCGCCTGGTGCCGAGCGCTCAGCTGATGCCGGAGGCGCTGAAGCTTGCCGCGGCGATTTGCGAAAGTGCGCCGCTTGCGGTTCGCGCAAGCCTCGGCGTCGCGAAGCAGGCCTACGACCTCGATGATGCGGCTTTGCGCGAAGCCAGCGATGTCGCATCACGCAAGAATGCGGAAAACGAGGATTATAGGGAGGGGCCGCGCGCCTTCGTCGAAAAGCGGGCGCCAAGGTGGGCGGGACGGTAGACAGCGCAGCCTGCACCCGCTGAGCCCAAGGAATTTGTGGACCCGGTCCTGAACGCGGCGCGTAAGTTCGAGCAATGGGCTGAGCGGCAGACCTTCAAGTGAGCATACTGGAGTAAACACGCGAGAAGTGGCATCGCAGCAGTGCGTGCCGAGTGCTAATTTGCCGCCAACTTAGGCGCAACTCTTCCAGCGCTTATCGCATTGGGCCCTTGGGGAGCCAGTGCAACTAAGCAGCGAAGCGACGGGTGTGCAGCTGATGCGACAAAACCAGAATGGCCTTGAACGTGCCCAAGCTCGGCACCCCTGACGGTTAGCGTTACCGTTGTCGGTATCCCGACTGGAGGTGAGAATGCTCTCTCCCGGCCGCGACAATTAATCGCTTCCGTGACGATCCGAAAGTCGGTTCGATCCTCATGACTGGGGGAGCGGCTTTCTGCGCGCGCGGCGATGCTTGCGTCCTTGTGGGGGGCACTTTCAGACTACAAGGCTCCAGTCAGGAGCTTGCAATGACGGTCGGTGTTCCGAAGGAAACCAGGACGCACGAATACCTTGTGTGCCAGACCCCTGGAGCTGTTCGGGAATATGTGGCCCCCCGCCAGCGTAATGGTTGAGACTAACTGACGCTGGTATTCGCGCAACAGTAATCCCGACAGGAAAACTCGCCGTTTTAAGCTGCCGGCATTGAAAAACGTGCTCCTGCGTCAGAATGTGCTCTTAGAAGCTGCCACGTCAATCCGGGAACAGCTCGCGGATAATCGTGCCGCCCACTTCCGTGTACGCTACCGGCCCAATGTGCGCGCGGTCAGCGTCGGGCACGCTCGCCTTTCGCTATGGATGATCCATGGCTTCTTTTGTAATCGAAGCCTTCAAAGCTCTGCTTCTGCAGCGTTGTGCTCGGCTATAGCGCTATAGCGAAGGCGATCCGACTTGCTAAGCTCCCATTAGCCGTCTCATCAACCTGCATTTGTCGGTTGCCGCGCCCCGCAAGCTCGCACGCCGAGCGATTTCGTCGGCCGACCGAGTGGGCGACAGGGTAGCCATGGCAAGACCACCACGCGCCATGTTGCGTCGAACCAGAAGCTCACAAGTACTTGGCCCATCTCGATTCCCGGCAAACAAGCCCGACGCCAGCCCGACCTCGACTGTATCGCTACAAATTGTTGGCTCAAGATCGATGGTCCCCAAGTCGTTGACCAGCACGCGTCCACTCACCTTCTGCGAGGTCTCGCCCATAACGCGGAAAGGTCGTCATCGAGCCTCCCACGCCTTCGAGGAGGAGCGCAGGCAGAAAAGCCAGTTGGTGGTTTTCTCGGGTTGCAGGCTTGTGCGAGTCCGCTTAAATCAAGAACGTCAGCTCTCCTATTTCCTAAGGGGCCACTCCCAATGTCTCTTGCCGCGGTGGCAATGGACCATCTCCTTTGCGATCAGGCACATCTTCCTTCCAGCTCATCGCTCCGAACGGCCGCTCCAGCATGCGGCGGATGCGCACGGGCGCGGGACCGACGTGGAAAGCCACTGCCTGCTGGTCCATGGCTCGCTCCGATTGTGTCGATCGGTTGCGCTGGCGCAAATAATCGAGCCACGTCGGGCAGTGATAGCGCTCCGTCCAAAGTTCGGTATCGACGATATCACGCGCGACAGACCAGCCATAGGCGCCGTTGCGCTGACGTGATAGCTGCACGTCCTGCATCACATTGTGGAAAGCCCGCGCGCTCTCCGGCGCAACGCGATATTCGATCTCCACCACAAGCGGCCCACTACACCCGGTGAGCGGGAGCCGCACCTCAAGATCGTCCAATAGCTCAGCGTCCTCATCGCGTGCGCTGATGCGCGGCATGGGCAGCCAGAGCCCCAGCAGCGGCGAGAGTACCATGAGTGCGGCGGAAACCAACAACGCGAGCTCGATGTCGGCGGCGTCGGTGAGGCGACCCCAGCCCCAGCTACCGATGGCCATTCCGCCAGACAACGCAGTCTGATAGGCGGCAAGAGAGCGGCCTGCGACCCATCGCGGAGCGGAGAGCTGCACGCCGATATTGAATACTGTGAACGTCATCATCCACATCGCCCCGGCCAGGACCAGTGCGGTAGCAGTCAGAACCGGCTGGCGGCTTAGCGCTACAGCCGCGATGGCACCACCCATGGACAGTGTCCACGCGCGTACCGCAGCCTCCCCGCTCATACGCTTGCGCATCTCACCGATACAGAGTGCCCCGATAATGGCACCAAGCCCAAAGGCGCCGAGCATGATGCCATAAGTCTGCGCACCACCTTGCAGGAGATCGCGCGCCACCAGCGGCATCAGAGCCGAGATCGAACCGCCAATGACGCCGGTTACCATGGTGCGGGTCAGCACAATCTTTAGCGACGGGGAATTGGTGATATAGCGCACTCCCGAGACAATGGCGCGGGTCAGCTGTTCGCGCGGCAACGGCGACGGCTCCAACACACGCTTCCAGAGGAATAGCGCGAGTACGAGTGGCAGATAGAGTAGCGCGTTCAGCGCAAAGGCCGCGACCGCGCCAGCGGTTGCAACCACAATGCCGCCGATGGCGGGTCCGAAGCTGCGTGCGATGTTGTAGCTGATGCCATCGAGTGCAACCGCTGCCGGTAACGCTTCTGCCGGCACCTGTTCACTGATGGAAGAGCGCCAGGCCGGGTTCATCAGCGCCATGCCACTGCCGACCACAAAACACAGTGCAAGCAGAAGATTTGGTGTGATTCGACCGAACCAGTCGAGTACCGTCAGCGCGGTGGCACCGCAAAGTGCAATCGCGAGCGCAACTAGCGTCACGATACGGCGGTCATGCATGTCGGCAATGGCGCCGGCCGGCATCGACAGTAGCACCACCGGCAGCATCAAAGCCGTTGTCACCAGCGCGACCTTGTCGGCCGACGAGGTCATCTGCGTCATCGCCCAAGCCGCACCAACAAACTGGATCAGGATTCCGAGATAAGCCAGCAAACCTGCACTCCAAATGCGCCGGAAGGCCGGAAAGCGTAAAGGAGCGGTGACGCTGTCGGTGCTCACCGTCTGTGGCTTGGACAACTCCATTATCGGCTCCCGCCTCGCCCGCGCTGGATTGACTCTGGACCAGATCAGTGTGGTCGCGGAAAGTTGGCCGTTAGCAGCGGGCAAGCGCCCTTTTCAACCTTTCTCGGCAATCGGCGTGCCACACGCGGAATGTGGTGTTGCTTGATTGATGAGAGTGAAACACCCATAAGTGCCAGCATGTCCACTGGACGGGGTGACGACACTCGGTTGTGTTCGCGACATCGGCGTCATAATCCGGACATGGACAGTACTACAAAGATGTGAGATGGGGCCGGTCGCCGTTGCGAACGCGGTGTTTCTCTAACCTGCGCGTTCTGAAGTGGACCCCGGAAATAGGACCAAACGTTAAGGTGTGAAGCGTCCTGCTCTGTTTGAACCGACGGAGCACGGATATGACGAAATCACGCAAGAAGT
>NZ_JADPKR010000083.1 GCF_023074055.1 Bradyrhizobium sp. 141 | reverse complement strand
ACCTGATTCGAGGAGATGTACAGCGAATGCGTGCCGAAGCGAATGTGGGGTGACGGGTTTAGAGAGACCGGACAACCGATGCGCCTTTTGGCAGGCTGCTTCTACGGCGTCCTTCGTGATTGGCCGATCATCGTGAATGCCAGGGAACAGCCACTCCTTCGAGCGAACGGCGATCCAGTAGCTGCGCAGGATCTCCAGCAGCATGGGCGACAGCATCACGTACCGATCTTTGCGACCTTTACCCTGCTCGACGCGAACAACCATACGGGCGCTATCGATGGCGGCGGCCTTCAGCCGGACGGCCTCCGAGATGCGCAAGCCTGCCGCGTAGCAGGTGGTCAGGATCACCCGATGTTTGTTGCAATCCACGCAGCTGAGGAAATGCACAACTTCTTCAGGGCTCAGGACGACGGGTAGCTTCTGCGGCTTTTTTGGAAGCGGGATGTCTTCTCCAAAGGTCCAGTCCTTCTTGAGCGTAATCCTGTAAAGGAACCGAAGCGCCGCGACAGCCGTATGGATTGAATTGGGGGCCAGCCTCTTCTCGTTCGTGAGGTAGATTTGATGAGTCCGGATGTGCTCGGGGGTCAGCGCATCCGGCGACATACGGAAGTAACGTGCAAACAGCGATACCTGTTGGAGATACGATGCCTGTGTATGCGGCGACAGATTCCGCACCTGCATGTCCTCAGTCATCCGTTGTCGAAGAACCGTCATGGGAAGCTCCTTTGCGATATGAAAGCGCTGCAAGCAGCGCCTCCAGCGTCTCGCAATCGAACTTCGTCGGGAATGCAGGAAGATCAGAT
>NZ_JADPKR010000022.1 GCF_023074055.1 Bradyrhizobium sp. 141 | reverse complement strand
CCTGCTTCTGCCCATCCTGCTGCACTGTCGCGACGATCAGGGCCGGCCGCTGCTCGGACCGCCACGAAGCGGGCGCGAGACCAGGGATTTTCTGCGCAATGCCCACGCCGATATTCCAGCGGCCGTCGAGGCCATGCGCCAATACTGGATGCCGATCCGCTACGCTCGCGCCCGCTGATCACCGCAGACGTGGGAGCTCATACCGGTTACAGTTGAGGAGAGCATACGCGTATCTGGCGTGCTGCATTCATGTTTCCTCCCCTGCAACGACTGGACTTATCTGTTCCGGGACTATGTTGCCGACGATCTGGTGCTTGCAGGAATGCCGCTCTCTGAGCTGCAACGGTTGGCTACGCCGGATCTTTCGAGCGAGGCACAATTCCGAATTGTCGCCCCATATTGGGATCGCATTCGCCATACCGGTTATGCCCAGGCGCTGCGCCACACGCTACGCGGTGTTTATGGCGAGGACGACTTGAATGCAGAAAGCGTGTTACGGATCGCTGAACATTACTGCGAGACCGTTCGGCCAGGCTTCTACGCTGCGATCATGCGTCGCGCCAACGTCGAAAGCTGCCAGGTCAGTTCAATGGAACGGATCTTCATGGAAACCGAACATCCGGCGCTACTCACGCAGGACGTTAGCATTCTCGAGTTTTGCCGATGCAGCATCGCTGACTTTGATCGCGTAGAGACTGAAACCGGCAAGCGGCCGTCGACGCTCGAAGAATGGTTGGATGTTATTGATTCCTACTTTGGGATGTATGGGCCGAAAGCCGCGGCGATGAGATGCCAAATTGCATATTCGCGCGCGCTTGATTTCGAACCGGTTTCCAGGGCACATGCAGCGGGGCTGTTTCTGCATCATGTCGGTCAGGTGCGGCATGCTTTAGGTTCCGAGGATTTGAAGGCGCTGCAGGACTTCCTCTTTCGCTACTGTGTTCGCAAGGCCGGTGAGCGCGGGTCGCCGGTCAAACTTCACACGGGATATTTGGCCGGCAGCGGCACGATGCAGCTCGCCCGGGTTCGGAGCAATGCCGCCGATCTTTGTCGGCTGCTTTTCCCGATACCCAATTCGCTCTGACGCACATTGGCTACCCATACCAGGAGGAGTTCATTGCGCTGGCCAAACATTATCCGAACGTGGCCATCGACATTGGCTGGGCATGGAGTGTCAATCCGGCGGCGGGGGTCCGCTTCTTAAAGGACTTTCTGCTGTCGGTTCCGGCTGAGAAGATCTTCACGTTTGGCGGCGGTTATATGGCTGTTGAGCTAATCTATGGCCATGCTTGTCTCGCCCGCCGCGGCATCGCGCAAGCGGTGTCCGAACTGGTCAATGAGGGATGGATCGCGCACGAGGAAACACCTGACCTCATCGAGCGGATCATGCCGGGCAACGCACTCCGCTTCTTTCCAAATCAAAGACCGTCTGCAGCACAAGAACACCGCGCAGGAACAGCTTCGACTCAGGCCATCCGCACATGAACGGAGCGGGGTTGGCCGGCGGAGTGTAAGCTCCAAGGGCGAGGTTGGATCAGGTAAGCTGTACCGGCCAAGTTCATGATGTTGCCGCAAACCGCAGCCTGCATCCAAATGGGGGGCTGGCTTCACATCGTTGGTCCAGAGTTAGTCTGCTGGCAGCTTATAGGGCCGGCATGCGAGTGACTCCGCAAGAGCTACACGGTCTCAGTATTTCTGCGTCCAAATGGCCCTTTTTGCGATCTTTCGTCAGAACTTCTCTTTACCATTCTCCGATCGTTCCTCGTTGCTTGAAGATTGTCGGGTGAGGGGGAGCTGGTCACATATTGCGCCAGCGGCCTCAGCCGGGCGTGATCGTCCTAGACCTCCTCGCCATCCGAGGCGCGGCTGCGAGAGCAAGTTGTCACCCCTTCCACTGATTAGCTCACTGAACATCGCACCTGAACTCGCCTGAGCAGGCAAAATCGGAAAGACAGAGTAATATGAGCTCACGCCCAGAGCTGCTACCGCTTGATACAATCGATCAGCTACCGTTCACGCCGGCTGAATACGACGAGCGACTCGCAGCATGTCGAAAGGCAATGTGCGAGCGCGACATAGATTTCCTGGTGCTCAATTCGCCAGAAAATATCTACTATCTTTCCGGCTTCATCACACGCGGGTACTATGTCTTTCAAGCACTTGTCGTGATGCATACCGGTAAGCCAATTCTCGTTGTGCGCCGGTACGAGCAGGCCAATGTCGAGCGGTTGTCCTATTATAAAGACATGGCGATATGGCACGACACCGAAATCCCGGCCGAGGTGCTAGCGAAGACCTTGTCCGATCTAGGCGCCGCGAAAAGGACGATCGGTATTGACGCCAACTCCTGGTTCCTTCCAGTGAGCGCTTACGAACGGCTGCGCGATTTGCTGCCTCAGGCGCTTTTCGTGAATGGGTCGCAGGTACTGGGCGACATACGTGCCACCAAATCTTGGCAGGAAGTCGCGTATATCCGTCGTGCGGCCGAAGCGCGCAACGCGGCATTTAGGGCTGCTCAGGAAGCTGCGCGTCCTGGCCGGACGGAGAATGAAGTAGCTGCTGCGTTCAATCATGCGGCTATCCTGGCCGGCAGTGGGTATGAGGCGGGTGCGCCCTATATCGTGTCTGGCCCCCGTATCGCGCTTCCACATGCCACTTGGTCCGGCCGTCGCATCGAGAGCGGCGATTTGGTTCAAGTTGCGGGGGCTGCCAATTGCAAGCGATACTGCGCGGTCCTGCTGCGGACGTGGTCCATGGGCAAGCCCACCGATAGAGTCCGCAAAGCGGCCGAAACGGCTATACGTGCACTAGATGCGGCTATAGCCGCTGTCAGACCTGGCGCAACTAGCGACGATGTCGATGCTGCCCGCCGCAGCGCTCTGGCTCGCGCGGGCGTGGCTAACGGTTTGGCCCACCGGACGGGCTACTCGGTTGGAATCGGCATCTGTCCAGGTTGGCTCGAAGATTCGGTCATAGAACTCAAGCATGGCGATCCGCGGGTCTTGAGAGCCGGAATGGTCTTCCATTTGGTTCAGGTGGCCCTCCCCGAGCCGGATGTGAGCGTTGGAATCGGCGTACAGGTGCTCGTGACCGATAGCGGGGCAGAAGTCATCCTGGATTACCCAATGGAAATCGAGTGTTCATGAGCTAAGCTAGGAGTGAGGACCGGTGGCCACCACATGGACCACGTGGAGTCGTACATGCCGGCGACCGGACTGCGGAAGTTCCGTAAGTGCTTCGTCGAATCGTGATAGTGCGAAGCTAGCCCAAGCACGATCCAGCTCGCAGTTGAGTCCGAGCAATCGCCTGTGAGCTTCTACCAGTGCCTAACTCGGTCGCGATTTTTGAGCCTGCCAAATCAGGAGCCGCTCACGCCACGAGGGCGTCAGTCACCGGCTGACGAGCGTTCGCCACAGTGTCCAAGCAGGCTGCGAAGACGTGCTGTGATATTGAGGACGAATCCAGCGGCCTTCGGCGATCCATCGCAGAATCTCTGCGATTACGGACCCATTTTTGCGGCCTTTCGGCGTGGTCGTCCGCCATACATCCATTTGAGCGTAAAGAGCAGGCCGAGGGACTGCTTCTGTTGTCCGCATGGCGCTCGAGGCTTTCGGCCCGCCCTCCGATCCAGGACGGCCGATGAACCAGCATCTCGGGGCGAGGTGGGAAGAGCCGCGTATGCCAATAAACTACGAACAGCTCATGGCCATGAAGACTCTTGGCCGAAAATACTGCTACAGCGATCAGGAGGTGATGCTTTATGCTCATGCAATCGGTATGGGCGCCGATCCCCTCAATGAAAGAGAGCTGGCTTTCGTCAATGAGGCGGCGGCGACGCCGCGTCCACTCAAGGTCGCGCCGAGCTTTGCCTCCGTGGTTGCTTCCGCGGCTGACCCCGGTGAGATGAAGTTTGATCGATCCGTAGACGGCGAACGCGATATTACTTTTCACCGGCCGCTCGCTGTCCCCGGGCATGGCACAGCCGATTCCTCCGTGCTTGCGATCTACGACAAAGGCAAGGAAAAGGGTGCAGTCGTCCGCTATCAGACCGTTGTAAAGAGCACCGATGGCGAACCGCCCGCAACCGTGGTGGCCGCGCTCTTCGCGCGTGGCGATGGCGGGTTTGGCGGGCCCTCTCGCGACCGGGCGCAGCCACACAAAGTGCCGACACGCACGCCGGACAGAACAATCGAGATCTCCACGCGTCCAGACCAGGCGCTGATCTACCGCCTTTGCGGCGACCGTAACCCGCTACATTCCGACCCGGAATTCGCCAGACGTGCCGGATTTCCCAAGCCCATCCTGCACGGTATGTGCACCTATGGAATCACGTGCCGCGCAATTCTGCAAACCTATGCCGACTATGATCCAAATGCCTTCAGGCGGCACGCCGCGCGATTTTCCTCGCCCGTTTATCCCGGCGATATTTTGACGATCGAGATGTGGAAGGACGGCAATGTGATCTCGTTTGAAGCTAAAGAAAGCGCGCGGCGTCATCGTGGTTAAGAATGGCTGGACGGTGCTTGAGTGATTTCAGGTGCGCCGCAAAGTCGTCGTCATGGTCCGTTTGCGCCGAGCTGGCGCTAGGATCAGTACATCGGAGGACCATATGGGACTACTCGACAGCAAGGTGGCGCTAATCACAGGCGCTGGCGGTGGCCTAGGTGAGGTCTATGCAAAGCTACTCGCGCGTGAGGGGGCGTCGGTTGTAGTAAATGATCTTGGCGTCGCGCGCGATGGGGGGTGCGCCAACCCCTCAATGGCTGAACGGGTAGTCGCGGCAATCAACGCAGAAGGCGGACGAGCGATATTCAAGAGCGCCGACATTTCCACGGCCGAGGGCGGGCAGTCGCTGTTCGGCGACGCGATTAAGCATTTCGGCCGGGCCGATATCCTGGTCAACAATGCCGGTGTCCTGCGCGACAAGACCTTTGCTAAATCCAATGAAGCGGATTGGGACAAGGTCATTAGGGTGCATCTCAAGGGCACCTACTGCGCTACGTTGCCGGTGTTCCGCTGGATGCGCAACAATGGTGGCGGTGTTATCGTCAATACGTCAGCGGGCGCAGGTCTGATCGGCAGTTTCGGCCAGTCGAACTACAGCGCCGCAAAAGCTGGAGTGTGGGGGTTCTCTAACACGCTGGCCATCGAGGGGCAAAAGTACAACATCCGCGTTTGGACGATCAATCCCAGCGCGCTGACCCGCTTGACTGCGGACCTGCCCGACTACGGAGAGACCGCTTTGGATCCGGAAGACATTGCGACAGTTGTGCTATACATGGTGAGCGATTTGTCTGGAGATCAAACGGGCAAGGTTCTCGGCGTGTCCGGTGCGCGCGGGGTACGCGAAATGCGCATGATGGAGACGGACGGTTGGAGGCCGCCGCGCGACGGCTAGCAAGTGCGCGGCATTGTAGAGCACGCAGACGAGATCTTCTTCTCCGAGGAGGAGCTCAAGAAGTCGGCACGGTACTCATGATGGGCCCCCGTTTGATGAGGCGACATATCGAAGACATGCAACAGAGCAGTTTACTCTGTGTCCAGTGCTAGCGGCGGTGCTGAGTTAGTGGATACGCTGGTGCCGCGCGTGTGAACTAACGCCCAGCCAGCTGACCATAGAAGACATAATGGATGAGCAAGGCGATGCTTGAAAACCTGCAATGCTATGTCGTCGGTGCTTACGAGCACCCTACGAGAGACGCTCCAAACAAGTCTGTCGTCCAGCTTCATGCCGAATGCGCCGCCGGCGCGCTCGCCGATGCCGGACTGACCAAAAGCGATGTCGACGGCTATTTTTGCGTAGACGATGTGCCGATCCTAACCATGATTGACTTTTTGAATCTGAAGGTGCGGCATTGCGACTCAACCGATACGGGCGGCAATTCGTCGTTGCTGCATATCGCGCACGCTGCCCAAGCCATCGCCGCCGGAAAATGCAACGTTGCTTTGGTTACTCTGGCGGGGCGGCCTCGCAGCGAGCAGCTTCTTCTGAGCGCGGCTAGGCCAGATATGATGTGGGAGGTACCGCTCCAGTATGAGCTGCTGGACATCTACGCGCTCGGCGCGCGCCGTCACATGTACGAGTACGGCACCACCAGCGAACAGCTAGCGTGGATCAAGGTCGCCGCGTCCCACCATGCGCAACACAACCCTCACGCGTTGCTCCGAAAGGTTGTAACCGTAGAAGATGTGCTGACGTCGCCTTTGGTCTCTGACCCCCTGCACAGGCTTGACTGCTGTGTTGTCTCTGACGGCGGCGGCGCCGTCGTGGTGACCCGTCCGGAAGTCGCCAAAACCCTCAAGCGTCCGCTGGTGAAGGTAGTTGGGGCGGGGGAGGCCGTTCAGGGACAATCAGCCGGTGCAGTCGAGCTAACTGCTTCAGCGGCCAGGCACTCAGGCGCGATTGCTTTTGCCGAAGCCGGCGTGAGGCCAAGCGATATCCAATACGCTTCGATTTACGACAGCTTCACCATAACCGTCCTCGTCGCGTTGGAGGATCTCGGGTTTTGCGAAAAGGGGCAGGGGGGTCGTTTTGTTGCCGACGGAAACCTCATTTCAGGGGTCGGTCGTCTGCCCTTCAATACGGATGGTGGCGGTCTTTGCAGTAATCACCCGAGTAGGGGCGGAATGACTAAAGTGATCGAAGCCGTCCGCCAGTTGCGTGGCGAGGCGCACCCAGCAGTCCAGGTTAGGGGCTGCACACTCGCGCTTGCGCACGGGACAGGAGGCAGGATGGGCACCCGCCACAGCAGCGCCACCCTCATTCTTGAGCGAGAGTAATCCGAATGCCCGTTATCCAAATCCGGTACAATCAACAAGTAGTTGGCGAAACGGCCATTGTTGCCATTGCCAAGAACCTGCCGGCCGTTGCCGCAAATGTACTCACTTGCGCTGAGAGCATTATTCTTGAGCCACAGCATATCATGCTGGAGATCGATCCTGCGAGAGCTCTCGACGTCAATTGTAAGGACATAAACGTGCGAGTGTGGTCGCACGATTTCCCGGGCCGGCGCGATCGTATCGACATGATTAGGAACCGCATCGCAAAAGAACTCTTAGCGCATCTGCCAAGCGGCGCTACCTGGTACGTATGGATCCTCCTCGCACCAACTTCGTATGGATCTGATACCGAAGAGGTGAGGTTATCGCTTGCTCGGCCAAATTGAGAACAGCGGGGGCAGCCTGTCGGGACCTGCAGAGGTCGAAGATTGACTTCCTGGCCACCGGTTCCAAATCGATCTGTTTTCTTGAAGGGAGGACACCGATGAACAGCATGCATTTCATCGAGCAAAGCCCAGAAACCAAGCCATTTTGGGATGCGGCTGCCATCGGTCGGTTCGTGCTGCCATGGTGCCGAGATTGCCACAGAACTCACTGGTATCCTCGTGGCAGCTGCCCGCATTGCTCGTCGACGAAGATCGACTGGCGAGATTCAGAAGGCAAGGGCGAGATTCACGCGTTCTCGGTAAACCGCCGTGGAAGAGCGCCATACGTACTCGCGTATGTAGCACTCAACGAGGGGCCGATTATATTGAGCAACGTGATCGATGCCGATCCGACTGCGCTGTCCATCGGCAGGAAAGTCAAAGCAGTCTTTAAGCCCGCCCCTGGGCAGCCGCCCGTTCCGCTCTTCGAGGTGCGCTAGGTACGAGCAGCCCAAGGTCCCCGTTCACTGTACCCGGACTGCTTCTTGTTAGAGCTGCGGCGCGCCTTGAGTGAAGCAGGAATCAGCAGGTACGCTCGAAAGACAGAAACTCACACAGTCGGCGTAAGGAAAGCGCTTTCCAGTCGCATTGCGAGAAATATCGACTGCGAGGTGTTGGATCGTTGATGTTCTTTGCGCTATCCGCATAGCGCTCGTTACACGGCATGGCCATCGAAGTGTGACAGCTGCGATCGATCACCCCCTTCGGCGGTTGAACTTCGCCGAAAAGCACGCCTGAACGATGAAAATTGGCCCAAATGATCCTGGTTCTGCAGCAACAAGAAAATGAAATATCTTACAAGTTCAGTACAACCAAAGAAACGATGGGATCTAACCATGACAGACAGCTCCCCCATGCCGCAGGGTCAACAGCCAAATCTTGGCAAGCCAGCAGTCTCGACGCTCCGACAGCAGGATGTCGCGCGTCAGCCGCTCCAAGGTATTCGCGTCGTCGATCTCACGCACGTCCTTGCGGGCCCTTCTTGCACCACCATCCTGGCGGATCTGGGGGCGGAAGTCGTAAAGGTTGAGAGGCTTGGCGTAGGCGATCTCGGTCGTCAAGTTGACCCTTTTCGTGAAGGGGAAAGCTACTACTTTGCTGGTCTCAATCGGAACAAGCGCAGCGTAGCTCTCGATCTCAAACGCGACGGAGCCAAGCGCGCCCTCGAAGAGCTGGTGCGGCGCGCAGATGTTCTTGTCGAGAATTACCGTCCGGGCATGCTCGAGGCGCTGGGTTTTGGCTATGAGCGGCTTCGCGAACTCAATCCTGCTCTCGTCGTGTGCTCCATCTCCGGCTTTGGACAGACGGGGCCCCTGCGGGAACATAAATCCTTCGATCTCGTCGCGCAGGCAATGACCGGGGTCATGAGCTTGACCGGCGAGCCGGGGCGGCCGCCGGTCCGGGCTGGTGTGCCGATCGGGGATATTCTTGCCGGAGTTTATGGGGCTGTCGCGATTGCCTCGGCCTTGGTTGGCCGGTCGAAGTCCGGCAAAGGCTGCGTCATTGATCTGAGCATGTTTGATACTCTCCTCACGTCATTCCCGTACTTCACGGGCTGCTATTTGGCGGATGGTCTCCTGTTCCCGCCAGTCGGTTCTGGCGATCCGAAAGTCGCTCCCTACGGCGCTTTTCCTGCAACCGACGGATACATTGCTATCGCGGTGTTTGGGGACGATTTCTGGCCACCATTGTGCCGTGCTATTGGACGACCGGAGCTCGCGGAAGATGCTGAACTGGCCAGCTCCGCCGGTCGTGTGCAACGGCGAGAAGCGGTGGAGTCAGCGCTCGTCGAGCGCTTGAAGACGAAGACGGTCGCGCAATGGTGCGAAATCTTCGCCGCGGCGGGTATTCCGCACGCGCCAGTTCTCAGCGTCGGAGCTGCACTGGACCATCCACACACGCTGGCACGGCGATTGATCGTGGAATTTGAGCATCAGAAGTGCGGAAACGTGAAAACCGTCGGCAGTCCCATCAATATCAACGGTGAATCTATCACCACGTCGGCAACGCCTGGCCCTATGTTGGGTGAGCACACCGAGCAGGTCCTGCACGAACTTGGCTACGACGCCCTGATGATTGCCCAGCTCCGGATGGAGCGCGCGATTGACTCCTGACGAGAACCTATCCAGTCCGAGGGATTGAACTTAATTGAGGAGGCGCGATCAAATGTCAGACCATCACCCGGCAGTCGTTTGGGACCAAAAGGGAGCAGTCGCTTACATAACACTCAACCGACCACAGGTGCTGAACGCCCACAACATGGAAATGGAGAAGATGCTCATGGAGTCGCTACGGCGATTTCAGAGTGACGATGAGCTGCTGGTCGCGGTACTCACAGGCGCCGGCGGTCGGGCCTTCTCGGTGGGAATGGATTTAAAGGAATTTGACGAAAAAGGTAGCCAAGGCAGGACGAACGAGCTTTGCCGTCTCGCGGATCTAGAGATATGGAAGCCTATAATCGCCGCCGTCGACGGCCACTGCGTAGCTGGCGGATTTGAGCTCGCTCTTCAGTGCGACATTCGCATAGCTACGTCTAAGTCTACGTTCGGCTTGCCTGAGCCGCGCTGGAATCTGATGGCGAATTATTTCGGTTGCCACAACCTTTCGAGGATGATTCCCTTGGGCGAAGCGCTCTACATGCAGCTCACCGGTAATAGGATCAGCGGCCAGGACGCGCTGCGTTGTGGGCTCGTGCACAGTCTTCACCCAGACAGAGACTCTCTGATGGAAGAAGCAGATACGATCGCCGAAGCGATCACTCTGTGTTCACCGCTAGCCATTCAGGCCATAAAACAGCTCGTCACAAAGGGACGGCACCTCCCGATCGAAGAGTCATACAGGATGGGAGAGCCGATGCTCCAGCACTTGCTACAGACTGAGGACGCGGTAGAGGGCGCCCGAGCGTTTGCGGAGAAACGTCAGCCCGTGTGGAAGATGAAGTAACCGCCCGGCGCTCGCGATCCGGTTCGCCACAGACTTTCTCCCATGCAAAGCTGCGATACGTATCCGTCGGGTGAAGGCGGGTGAAGGCCGCCTTGCCGTCTCCCTCCGGTGACGGCCGCCTTGTCCGGTTAAGGCGAGTGCTGTGTAACAGCGCTTATGGACAGCAATAAGTGCAGTGCTCAGGTCGAACGGTTCGAGGTTGTTGAGACTGGCCGGCGTCGGCGATGGACCGACGATGAGAAGGTCAAGATCGTCCTGGAGAGTTTGCAGGCCCCACGAGCCGTTTCGTCGACAGCTCGGCGATACGGCATCTCGCGCTCGCTGCTGCTGACTTGGCGGCGATCGTTTGCGGCCCGGGCGGGCGGTGATGAAGAGCCTCGGCCCGGGAGCTGTCGCCGAAAGTTGGTGACGGCGGGAATCGGGAAGGCGGCATATCGTGGGGGTGCTTGACGCCTCCACTTCTCCACCGAAGGAGCGATATGCCGTGTCCAACGATAACGTCATCCAACTGATTCAGCCAG
>NZ_JADPKR010000011.1 GCF_023074055.1 Bradyrhizobium sp. 141 | reverse complement strand
GAATCTTCGACGATCACCCAAACAGCGAAATCGATCAGCTGCTTCCCTGGGCCTATCGCGCGCAATCCCTCAAAGCCGTGGCCTGAGAACGACGCTTACGGTCGTTCGGCGTCATCGGAACCAGCATCGGCGCCCTGGTCCCGATCGCCCGCTTGCGGCCACCACGGCGGCGCACCGTCAGCTTCTCTTCCCGATAGAGCCGGAAGAGCTTTTTGTGGTTGATCAGATAGCCCTCCCGCCTGAGCAGAACATGCAGCCGCCGATAGCCGAAGCGGCGGCGCTCCTGGGCGATCGCCCTCATGCGTTGGCGAAGGCTGGTATCGTCAGCCTGGGTCGTCCGGTATCTCATGGTCATGCGGCAGCAGCCGATGGCTTTACACGCCCGCCGTTCGCTCATCCCATGGGCATCCACCAGATGAGCGACAGCTTTCCGCTTCCCCGCGGGCGTCACCGCTTCTTTCCCACGAGATCCTTCAGCGCCGCATTGTCCAACATGGCGTCTGCCAGAAGCCGCTTCAGCTTCGTGTTCTCGTCTTCCAGCGACCGCAAGCGCCAGGGCAAATAGACCGGATAGCCGACAACAAGGAACCAGGGCGCGCCGAGCCGCTCCTGAAAACCGAGAGCAGCCGCAATCCACTGCGTTGCTCCCCACGCCGACGCGATGACGATGCCGAATACGACAGTAATCTGTCCGATGTTGATTTTTGCTGGAAACATCTTCCGCCCCACTCACTCGCGTTAGCGAGCGCGGCGAGATGAAAAGCGGGAGAAGCTCTAGCGTTCAACCGGAACAAAAATCGCGGTCAGCAACGAGATCCGTGTCGATCAAACTCATCAGTGAGAGAGCGATGATGGGCCAGGTTCAGCGTGGTTGAGGAAGCGCCTCAATAGAAGGTGAACGGCCTGACCAAACTGGATCAATCGTCCGGCTCAGCTGATTGCTCGGCTCACCGAGGTCTGTAAGCAAGGAAGCGAGCGACGAATCGAACGGACTCGTTGGCGCATCGTTTCTCGAATTTGCGGCACCAGCGAGAGTCCGAAGACCGAGCCGGTTATGCTCATTTGCCGGAGACGAGTATAATTTCGCGCGAGAGAACGGCCCCTCAACTATCGCGGTGATGGCACACCCCGTCTCGTTCAGGCGCCACGGCTAGGCAATCGTCGCAACGACATTCGCGCGTCGGCGGATTTTCGGCCGGGGAAGCGCCGGGAGCGAGGTGGTTAGGGAAGCCGTAACCATGCCCAGGGGCCTGCTCGATGCGGAGAATAGCCGCCCTATTCTCCGCATAAATTGCGGTGAATTCCCTTGCGCATGCGGAGAATAGCCGCCATATTCTCCGCAAGAAGTGCGGAGAATGTCAGAATACATCCACCAACTGCCTGATTGGCCTCACTTTTCCTGGGATATCGATGCCTTGGCGAAGCTGCTCGCGGCTGTCCGGCTTAGGCAAGGCCAGCTCATAGGCCGGATGCAGACCTTGGGGTTCGCACAGCAGGAAGAAGCTGTCCTGACCACCCTGACGGAGGAAGTCCTGAAGTCGAGCGAAATCGAGGGAGAGAAACTCGACAAGGAGGCGGTGCGCTCTTCGCTTGCGCGGCGCCTCGGTATGGACGCGGGCGCCTTGCCATCGGCCGACCGCAATGTCGAAGGCGTTGTCGAGATGATGCTCGACGCCACGCGGAAGTTTGAAGCCGAGCTTACTGCGGAAAGGCTCTTCGGCTGGCACGCGTCGCTCTTTCCGACGGGCCGCAGCAACCTGAAGAAAATCGCGGTAGGAGCCTGGCGGGATGCGTCGGCCGGACCGATGCAGGTCGTCTCGGGCGATTATGGTCGTGAGCGTGTCCACTACGAGGCGCCGACCGCGGAAAAGCTCGATGCTGAAATGACCGCGTTTCTGGAATGGTACAACACTGAGGAGAAGATTGACCCCATCATCAAAGCCGCAATCGCGCATCTTTGGTTCGTGACCATCCACCCTTTCGAGGATGGCAACGGACGTATCGCGCGCGCCATCGCCGACATGTCCCTTGCCCGCTCTGAAGGAATTCCGCAGCGCTTCTACAGCATGTCGGCCCAGATACGCAGCGAGCGGAAGACGTACTATGACATGCTGGAGAGCACCCAGAAGGGCGACCTCAACGTCACGCCTTGGCTTGAGTGGTTCCTGGGCTGCCTCGACCGCGCCTTCACTGGAGCTGAGACCATTCTCGCAGCGGTGCTTGCAAAAGCCGACTTCTGGAAGCGGCATGCCACAGCCCGGATCAATGAGCGGCAGCGCGACATGTTGAACCGCCTGCTCGACGGGTTCCAGGGCAAGCTGACATCTAGCAAATGGGCCAGACTCGAAAAGTGCTCGCCCGACACTGCCTTGCGCGACATCCAGGACCTCGTTGATCAGGGCATTCTCGCCAAGGACGAAGGCGGAGGCCGAAGTACAAGTTATTCGCTCGTCGCTTGAATGCCGTTGGTTGCCGGCGAGCGAACCTCTGGAGGCGCGCCCCCTAGCCGCAACGTACTGTCAGCGCCAACTTTCCCGGCTGTCATTGTCCACGCTTGCAGCCACCGGTCCGCCGGCGCGGAGGCCACCGCGAGCTACGCTATTCTCGCGGGCATAGTATAAGCATCAAGAACTTCAGCACGTTGCGCGCAATTGCGAGAGCTTTGCGCGAACCGCCTCGCCGAAGAAACGAGCTGCCTCCAGCCAGCCGCCCAGCGCCCTAGCTAGCGTCCGATCCCGCGCTTGATGCCGATCGACCAGGATATGCCCTCGCCGCCCACGCTGCCGGTGACCAGCTGCCCGCGGGCCCTCTCCAGCACCGGCCGCCACGGCACCAGTGCGAAGTCACGGGATCGCTCGACCAGCGCATAGCGGCCACTGTTCAGGGTCAGCATGCGCCGGTAGACGCCTGTGAGAGTGTCGCCGGCATTGACGTCGAGATGCTCAAGTCCCGTTCGCGTAGCAATATCTGCGGCTGCCCGGCTGAGTTCACGCGCCTCAAGCGTCCGCAACAGATCCCGCGCATAGCGCATCTGACCATCCTGCTCGCGCGCAAGCCCCTGCTCGATCAGCCATTGCCGTCTCGTCCGCATCGCCGCCTCGACCTCAGCCCCCATTCCGGTCGGCCCCGGCGCCTCGCGCGTCTTGGCCACAAGCTGACGATCGAGCCAGGTCGCGCCCACCGCCTGAGGGAGATCCTCAAGCCTCTGCCATGACAGCACGGCAACCCGCACGGGATGGGGGGCGCGCTGGTGGATTTCATACTGAAGCGCCCGATCGAGGTGATCTTCACCGACAGCCCAAGTCCCGTCACTGAGCCGGCTGACCATGGCCTGCTGCCGCATCGTTTCCAGACGCCGCACGTGGGATGCGACATACTCGCTTGAGGCCTGCGGGTCGAACTGGCGATGAAGCTGATCGCTGTAACGGCCGTCATTGGCGGCGGCGACCTTCGCGATGGTTCGATCGATCTGGCGCGGTTCTGCAGCGGGAGAGCTGAGCTCGATAACCGTGTTCCGGACCGGTGGCTCATCCTGGCCGTCGAGGCTGTTGATCTCGGCATAGTGCGTCCGCCCGTCGATGCCATCCACGACGACATAGCGGCGCTCCCTCAGTTCGTCGGCGAACCCCTCACCGACGACGCGCCCGACCAGCCGCTGACTGCTCGGTCCCGCATCGAAGATCGTATAGCCGCCGGCAGCCCGCGACAGGCCGGCCGCGGCAAGCTCGCGGTGCATGGTTTTGATGATGTCGCCCCGCTCGCCCATGCGCCTGAGCTTTGCCTCGAGGGCGGCATCGATCCGCCACTGGCCGGGACCGGTCTCTTCCGCAAGTCCCATCCGCTCCAGCGTTCGCAGCCGCCCGATCCGGGCGGCTTGCCAGACTGAATCCCTCGCCGGCATCGCGCTGAGTTCAAGGGCGCCTTCCGGCGCATCGCGCAGAAGGGCCCGGTCAAGGCGCGTGAACCGCTCGGCCGTCACCTCCTGCTGAAGCTTGCGCGTGGCCTCGATCTCCGTCTCTGGACCGAGCTCCCGCGTGATGAGATCGGCGGCACGCGCCCGCAGGCCGTGAGAAATATAAGCGCGGGCGATTACGAGGTCCTGCCCTTGGTCATCCTTTCCGCGCACACGATGCGCGCCTCGATGCTGCTGCTAACAACAGCCGTGGTCCTGACCGTCTGCTTCGGCGTGGCGGCCTGGCGCCTCTCTGACGAAAAGGACGTCGACATCACTGGCCAGATCCCGTCCCCCTCCTATGGATGGAAGGGGCCGCCCGCCCGATAGTCCTTGCGCCCGCCTAAAGCGCTCTCTGCGTGAAATCCCGGTCGCACTCCGCTGGCATGGTCTTTGCGGACCCAGCAATCTCCGTCGGTCCTGGCAGGGAGCCGCTTCGCCATGAAACAGAAATCTCGAGCCCCGAAGCCGCGCAAGCCCACTCTGGCACACATGGTCTCCGATCTGATCTGGTGATTGCTCCAAGCAATGGAGGGCCTAGAGAGGCTAAGAGAGAAGGTCCGGATGGCTGATAAAAACCAGAGACCCCATTAATCCCAAACGGCGCCCCCGTATTTTACTAGTTCGGCGAAGTATTTATTGCTCTCCCGCAGCGGTTGCGCTTGCATAATCCTTTCGAGGGGGATTTCAGCATGCGCATTTTAGTGATGGCGGCGGCCTGCGCCACGCTCGCTGGCTGCATGACGGCCGGCGAGACGGTTTCATTCAAAGCGTCCAACCCGCAGCAACAAGCTCTGATGAGGGACGGGCAACCTGCCCTCGTCTCTCGGCAGAAAAGCTCCGTGGTCCTCGTGCGACCGGCAGCCCGTCAGCTACAAGCCAACGGCCGGCCCGTCTTCGTGGTTGGCATCAACAATATGAGCCGGCAGCCTGTCGAATTTCGGGTCGGACAAGTCGAAGCGGTACAGCACGCCGCCGGGTCAGACTTCGAAATGAAGATCGTCACATACGAGATGCTGGTTCAGGAGGAGAAGAACCGGCAGGTTGCCGCTGCCCTCCTCACAGGCGTCGCCGCCGGCGCCAACGCATACAGCGCCTCTCGAGCCGGTTACGGCAGCTACACGACGCCAAGCGGACGAACCGGCACGTTCTACAGCCCGACGGCCGCGGCAATTGCGCAAGGCAACGCGACCGCTCAGAACGAAGCGATGATTTCTGCCACAATCGAAACAGGGCAGCGCAACATGGCGGTTCTCGAGCAGGCCGTTATCAAGGACAATACCCTCCTGCCGGGCGACTGGTACGGAGGCCAATTGCACCTTGCACCTCCGACTGACCAGGCCGGAGCTCAAAAAAGCTACACGATCGTGATCACTGTCGGACCTGACCGCCACGTGATCGATGTGGCTCAAGGTCAGCCTGGGGATCGGATACCCGTCGCCTAACGCATAGATGCACTAAGGTGAAGAGCCGCTTGAATGCAAGATTCTCAAGCCGAATCTAGCTGGGATAAAGTCGTACGCGCGATCTTCTTTCCTCTGAGGAACGACTATCAAGTAGGCGCCACCCGATCGGTCCCGGGAACCTGTTCGCGACGCTCAAGGCGCGCTTCTCGTCGGTTTCGAGAGCCAACTTTTGAGCAAGCATGACGTCACCCTGGGCCAAGCCACCCAATGGGACGAAGCACCGCCCGGTTCCGAGCCGCCCGTACTCATCGATCTCGTTGACGTTAGCGGACGTTCCCCGCCGGATGCGGTACCGCTTTCCCGTATCGCAACCGACGATGTCGAAGTATCCCTTCGTGTCAAACTCGACCCGCTGCTGAGGCGAAAGCCATGACCGCAGAAGCCTCATTGAGCGCGCGTGAACCGTTTTTTCGCCCTTAGCTGCTTGATACAGCCTCGACAGCGCCAGGCTTCGAAGGCTCCAGCGGCACAGCGAACCGTATTTGTTGTTCACCTGGTGATCACCCGCCAACAAGGCGCGGGAAGAACAATGTTTCTTCGGCGATCGGATCGAAAGAGGTGATCTTGAGTACCTGACCCGGCTCCTTCCGGACCGCTGCTGTGTACCCTTTGCCGGTAAATTCCAAAAACAGCCTCTCCGCCTCTGCCAAGGCGTCTGCACTAGCATTATCGAAGAAGTGCCGGCTGTCGCCGCTGTTATCCATCACAATTTGCATTGCCATGCTGAGGCTCCCGATTGCATCTCACAAGGAATGTGGAAGCCGAAACCTCGTTCCTAACTTTGCAGAATATGACACGGCCGAGGCCACCTCGGCTGTCTGGGGAGCGGCTGAGAAGTCTGCGATTGGACTAGGAGCGGTTTTCGTTCGCCACAAGCTGACCTACTGCGCCCGTTCAGATCGACTTAGTCTCGGGAGGTTTTCGAGGCGTTCTAGCTTCACCGATTGTGGCGCAGCGAGAGCAGGTGAAGAGGCGCCTCTTTGCGAATTCCGGGGGAAGCGATTTGGCTTCCTTACGGAGGCGCTCCGCTTCGTCAGCAAGCCGCACTTCGAGGGACCGAATTTGTTTGACGCGGCGCCGCTTTTTGCACTGCGCCGCTCCATTCCATGAGAGGAAGGCGGGAGCGCAATCGGCGTTCTCATCAAAGATAAAAGCCACGGTCCGGACTGTGATGCAAACAAGTCTACGCCTGCTGACTTTCTAAGCGTTACGTCATATGTTAGGGTATGCGGCAGAAATTAATGAGGCTCGCCGACTTTAGATAGGAACTTTCCCGGCGTAGCCGACAGGGCCTACTTCAATTCGCCGAAGCTGCGTCAATCGATACCATGAAGGGTCGCGAACTCACTCGATCGTCGAGTCTGCACGGGAAAGCAGCGCTGGTGGGATTTCGACATCTAGTGTCCTTGCTGTCTTGAGATTGATGACCAGTTCGAACTTGGTCGGCTGCTCAACAGGCACCTCGGCCACCTTTGCACCTCGCAATAGTCTTGCGACCTGACGCGCGCATTGGTCGAAGACCGCGCTGAGGCGGGGACCGTATCCCATCAGTCCGCCTTCTTCCGCCTGCTCGGGCCACTGCAGAATGGCGGGCAGGCGGCGGAGGGCCAGCCGATCCGGATCAGATACTGGAATTTCGATGCCAAGATCGGCGATGCCAAACCAGGTTGACTGCCTCGAACTCTTCGGACTTCATGGCGTCAATCATACGGATGAGATCTTCCTCGGATCGTGCGGCAAACGGAACGATCTCGACGCCGAGCCTCTTGGCGGCACTTTCGAGAGCGCTCAGATTTGGTATGGGCAGGCGGTCGGCGAGAGCGGCTATTCGCCGAACACTGGGCAGTGCTTCATGCAGCAACTCCAGTCGCTTGGCGTCGAGCTGGAAGGCAAAGATGGAAACACCAGTGGTGTTACCTTGGGGATGCGGCATTGAGGCGACAAGCTTGCCCAGCAAGTCGTCCGCGATCACCACGATTGGAATGCGCTGCGTCGCTTTCTGTGCTGCACGCCCTGCTTCGGCCCCGACCGCGATCAGGACATTTGGACTTGCCTCGGTCAGTTCAACGGCCACACTGGCATACGACGCGGCAGTCACGCTGTCGCCGCGGCTATCGATCTCAAGGTTGCTGCCTCTGACTAAGCCGGCTCTGCTCAGCTCATCGAAAAATCTGGGCGGTACCGGCCCCAATGCCGCAACGCGGTACCGCCGGCCTGCCCGCTGTGCGCTGGCTTTGAGCGGAAATGCCGCAGCGCCGGCAATCAGCGTGATAAGCTCGCGCCGCTTCATGGGGCCCCCGGGGGCATCTGACCGGCTTTCAGCCTAGCACATTGGAGGCGGGGGTGGTGTCGGCTTCAGGTCTTGGTTGTGTGGAAACGGATAGCTCGGAAGCGGCCATGGTCGACAATCGTTGCAGGCCGCCGATGTTTTCGCGTCGGATCGTCCAATAGCCGGCCAGGGTGGTTATAGCGACGCGCGATCGCGCTTTTGCCGCCGCAGACGACTGAATTGATTATCGGAGCAATCGGGAAATGCATCAATTTGTTGGAGGAGATCCTATGAAGATGGTTCAAATGTCAGCACTAGTCGTCTGTCTGCTCGGCACGCCGGGAATTTCGTCGGCCGGGGACGCCAAGGGGGACGTGGAGAAGGCTTACGCCGCTTGGGATGCGGCATTCAACAAGCATGACGAGAAGGCCATCGGGGCTTCTTATGTCGCGACGGCAAAATTGATGCCGCCCACATATCAGGTCGCGTCTGGTCCGGCAGAGATCGAGACGTTCTTTGCCGGACTCTTCGCGAGCGGTGTGACGGATCACAAGTTGGAGATGATCGACGCCGGTGGAGACGACTAGGTTGTTTTCGGCACAGCCAAGTGGAGCGCCACGGGGAGGGAGAAGGAGGGCAAGCCGTCTCCCTTCAGTGGTTTAGCGACGCACATCTTCGAACGCCAACCAGACGGATGGCTCAAATTGAGGCTGCAAACATTCAACTAAGGTGGTCGAGGCTCAATCGGTCCGGTGAGGCGGCGGCCTTACCGGAAACGCAAAGGGCTACTTGCCCCGGTGCAGATATGTCCGAGGTTGGTCAAAGAGGCGAAATGACTCGGCGTCACGCAAACAAAATAAATGCCCTGCCGAGGAAGTGATCGGCACCTCTAACGGCATGCACTTCCGGTTGAACCTTCGCGCGGTTCCGACGACCTACGCAAACGGGCTGGGAAACGGAGGTTTTCCATGACCAGTTCCAATGGACGCCCGGCGCATCTTTATCGGTTGATCGTAGCGCGCACGGTGGGATTGTGTACGGTCACATTTTTCGGCATCAACACAGCCTGTTCACATGACCTGATGCGACCAGAACTGAACGCTTGGTTCGAAAGTCTCAAGAACAAGGCAGGTGAGCCGTGCTGTGATGGTGGGGACGGCCAATATGCGGAGGCCGAGTGGGATATGGCAAAAAATGGCTATAGAGTCCTTCTGAAACATCCGCATCGGCCAAACGAACCCGGGCAGTGGTTTGACGTGCCAAACTCTGTCGTGCTCAACCGGCAGAACCTCAGCGGTAGGTCGATGGTTTGGTGGTGGCCGTCCTACGCCGATGGAAGAATGACTCCTTTGTGGCGCTGCTTCATTCCCGGACCGGAGGGATGATCCTCCCCTGGCAAACAATAGCACCGCAAGTCCGCCATGGGTCGATACCGTTGAAAAAGGGTTGCAAGAATTCGATGTATTTGGCGCCAGCATGTTTGCCGGCCGCTATGCGGGCTTGGCGATTTGCATCGGGATCAGCTTGGCCATCTTGCGAAGGTTCTGGGCGGTGGCTGCGAGGATGAACTCATCATGTGCGCCATTTGAGCCTCGTAGGCGTAAGCGGTCGAGCTTGAGAATGCGTTTGAGGTGCGCGAACAGCATCTCGACTTTCTTGCGGAGCCGACGCGAAGTGCGGCCTTCCCAGGGAACGCGCTATCTCGCGCGCCATGTCGCGAGCGCCCTCACGGCACCTTACGAACCAAGTCCTTTGGGCAGCAGCGAGCCTTTAGGGCGCAACTTGCGCAAGCGTGCTTGCTCGCCCGGTAGAGCATCGTCGCGCCATCGTTCACGAGTGTTCCGGTCGTGGTCAGCATTTTGCCACCGGGACAGGTATAGATGTCGCCGGCATGCTCGTAGGTGAAGTCCTCGCGCGAGAAGGTTCCGTCTTTGCGGGCCGACTTGTCGAAGACCGTCACGTGCGGCTCGATGCCGTGCTTATAGACGAGCCAGCCGAGCATCTCGGCAGAACCATAGGCGCTGTCGCCCATGAGCTTGCCTGGATAGAGATCGAACTGGTCAAGCGAGCGCTCAATCATGCGCTTGGCGGCCAACACCTCCGCCTGCCGGATTGCCGTGGTCGCCTCGACATCGACGATGATCGCGTTCTCGACATCGATCAGATAATTCGTCGAGTAGGCAAAGAACGCTTGGCCGCCGTGTGCTCCGGTCCAGCGTGCCGCCGGATCGGAGGGCGATACAAACTTGGGAGTGACCTCCGTCGCGGCGCCGAACGCAGCATCATCAAGAACAGCGAGGTACTCGTCGATTGCTCGGCCCGCAGCCTCCGGTGGAAGCCCCTTATCGCCTTCGATCCCCTTCTGCCGATTGGCATCCGCCTTGATCAGGCTCGCGTCAACTGCAAACCCTTCGCCGCCGACCAGATGCTCCCGGATACAGCGCCGCAAGACGGTCTCGAACTCGCGACGGAAACGAGCGCTCTCTCGGAAGCGGCCGTGCCTGTTCTTCGAGAACGTCGAGTGATCAGGGACAGCCCCGTCCAGACCCAGCCGGCAAAACCAGCGGTACGCCAGATTGAGGTGGACTTCATCGCAGAGGCGCCGCTCCGATCGTATGCCGAAACAATAGCCCACCAGGAGCATCCTGATCATCAGTTCGGGATCGATCGAAGGTCGTCCGATTTTGCTGTAGAACGGCGCCAACTCCCGTCGTAGATCCTCAAGCTCTACGAACCTATCGATCGACCGAAGTATTGACTTGCCGACGCCCCATCATGATCTTCAGTCCTGCCAGCTAGACAGACTGAATCATTGGTATCTCTGAGTCGCAACCGGCGCCTTTTTCAACAAAGTCGGTCACATGCAGACGTCCTGCCATACTCGCCCTTGGTCCGCTAGCACTCCGAAAGCCGATTGCTCCCCGGACAACTACGTAGCGCAAACTTGCGAGAACTATGGCTCTCCCTACGCGAGCCCTTAGCGAGCGGCCGCCACTTCTCCGATTGGCCAATGGCGGATCCTAGGCAAGCCGGGAGAGCAAGGTGCCTGAAGGACGCCGAAGGGCACTGCATCAACACGGCGGATTGGTCATCTACAATGACCGCATGCGACCGCGCCGAGAACACCCTCATTTCTTTGTAGCTGCGTCTGCACAGTTAGCAGCGCTCGAACTTGAATGGCTCCGTCCCCCGCTCATCCGTAAGCGCTGTTCAGCGGCCACCTACCGGATGACGGTGTGATCTGCGAGTCTGCGGTTCGGTTTCGACCGTTAGGCTTAGAATGGACACAGTGCATAC
>NZ_JADPKR010000116.1 GCF_023074055.1 Bradyrhizobium sp. 141 | reverse complement strand
TGGCAACCGAAACTGCGCGGCCTTTCGGAGCAGCGTGCGCAGGGTCGCGGTCAGCGTTTGTCGGCGGGCACGCTCAATCCGGAGCGCGTCTACGGCCTCGCCTTGGTCGGTCTGAATGCCAGCGCGGGTTCGGAGGTGGTGTCCCCGCCCGAGCTTCGGCTCCGGCTTCCGATCAAGCACGAAAACCGCTGCGTCGGCTTCGTCCGCCTTCTCCGTGTCACCGCTGGCGCGCGCATCGGCAGCCTCAGCCTTGGCGTCCTCGCATTGTGCCGCGAGCGAGAGGTGGCTGACCCGCGTCGGCGCTCCGGCACGCTCGAGCGCTTCGTTCAGATGCGAAGCCCACGCTTCACGGAGATGCAACAGGGTGTCTCGAGCGTCGAGAGCTTTTTCCTTGCCTTCGAACCCATCGGGACCGACGCGACGAGTCGAGATCAGCACGTGAGCGTGCGGATTGCCGCCGTCCGGATCGTCTTTTCCCGTCCGTCCGTCGTGGTGCGCGATGTCCGCGACAAGACCGAGCGCGACAATCTCCCGCTCGACGAACGCGCGGACCAGCCGGACGCGATCCTCGACGCTCAGCTCGCGCGGCAACGAGAGTACGGCCTCTTTCGCGAGCCTACTGTCGACCCGGCGTTCGCTCGCCTCCACCATCTGCCAGAGCTTCTGGCGATCCGTGCGAGCCCATGCCGGTGCGCTTGGGGGAGCGAGGAGTTCGCGCGACGAGACGCCCTTGCGCCGCCTGTAGTCGAAGACTTGGCCGCGGCGGGCGCAGACCATCCGGGTGCCGGAGCGATAGGCGGCTGCGGCGACGGCCGAACGCCCGCCGGAGCGGCCGATCACCTTCAGCTCGAAGCGGTACAGCGCCATCCCGTCACCGCGCCCTGTGCGCACATACGTGGTCCAGCGGCCCGACGCTGGCTCGGTTTCAGGGTGAGGAACCCTGACGTCCGGCGCCTAAGCGCCGGACTGGGGGGAAGCCGTCCGGCGGGGCGCAGCCCCTGAGGACCGCGGGTGTCGGACGCAGTCCGAGACGTAACCGCGCCCTTCGGGACTCAACCCTAGCTTTGCCCGCCCCTCGAATGCAACTCTCAAAAAGCGAGCTTCGAACATGGACACGACCGAGACCAAGCCGAAGCGCATCAAGCGCACCCCGGAACAGAGGCTGACGGCGCTTGCCGCTGAGACCGCACGTGTGGAGGCAGAAATCCAAGCCAGGGATGAACGGGAGGCGAAGGTCGTCGGCGCTGTTGTGATCCGATGGGCCTACGACAGCCCTGCCAATGCCAAGCAGCTGGTCTCGATCATCGACAACGACGGTCTTCCGGATGTGGACCTCCGAAGGGTCACCGACCTTCTCGGCCGCCTGCACATCTTCTCCATGAGACAGGATCCTGTTCCGCCCACCGAGACGGAGCACTCGTAGGACCCTGCCGACAATGGACGGCGCGAACTCAACCGACCCCGTCATTGAGTTGCTCGACACGCTCAAGGCAGTCCGCCGCGACGTGGACCGACTCGGGCAGGACATGCAGGGGACGCTCAAGGCCGCACAGGCGGCCGAGATGGCGGCTGCAAAACCTCGTACCCTCACCCTCGACGTGTCGGCCCTCGGGCCGGCCTTCGGAACGCTGTCCGACCGCGTCGCGTCGTTGGACACGACGGTCTCCGCGCTCGGGGCCGACCGACTGCGCAGCGAGGTCGTGGCCGCGCTGCACGACGCGCGCGGTGAGATCGACGCAGCGACGCACGGGGTTCGACAGGCAACGGCTCGGCTGACACTTCGCCTCACCGCAGTTCTGAGCCTCGTCGTGCTGGGCGCCACCGGCGCACAGTTTGCCGGCGTCGCCGCGTCTACCTTCTGGGGTCAGGCGGAACGCGCCCGCCTCGCCGCCGAAGTCGAGCGCCTGCGCGTCGCATTGCCGACGCTCCAGGCGCGGGCCGAGGACTGGCAACGCCGCGCAGGCCGCGTGGTGCTGACGAACTGCCAGTCCGATGACAGGCGCACGCGCCTGTGCGTCCGCATCGACCTGAGCGCGCCGCGGTTCGGCCCGCGTGGCGAGTACGCCGTGCTCGACGGCTACTGAGTGCGCAGCGGGCCGTTCGGAATGACGATCGGGTGCATGAGCCTACCGCATGGATGGCACTCGCCGTGACGGACCCGGTCCGGAATCGGAAGGTGGCCTTGCCCTCGCCCGACCCTGCCTCCCGGCAGCTCTTTGCGACGTTTCCGCTGGCCGCTGACCGCTCCAAGATTGCGCTTTCTGAGATCCTCTGTCCGTGGGCTCGAGTTTTTTGAAGGCACCCCCCCCGGTTCGGCCGCCCTTCGCGATCCAAGCCCGCCAAGCGGCATCCACGATGGTGATGCGGTTGGGATCATTGCGCCGGCCGAGAAGGCGGCGCTCCTCGACGTGGAGAAGCCCGGAACGGGCAGCCGTCCGGATCGCGTTGCGTGCCGTCGAGGCCGACACCCCGGCTCGCGCCGCGATGGCCGACACGCACAGTTCACATGCGCCGCGCGCCCGCACCTCGTCGGCGATGATCCGTAACGCGGCGAGTTCGCCAGTCGTGTGCCGGGCCGCGAGCGCCGGGGGCATTGGACCAGAGGCAGCCAAGGTCCGCCGTCGCTCTAGTGACCGAGCGCGATCCGGCGAGCGCTGATGGCGTTTCGGGGGGAAGATGGACGGTCGGCCCGGCGGGGCGTCGCTCCGCGGCCGGGAGCTAGCAGGCCTTCGCGGCGGCACGGGCGCGGCCGGGATGACCGTCCGCCCCTCGATCAGCGCCGACAGCGCCTCGGCCTCGGCCTCACTCACCTGGCCCGCCCCGAAGGCGCGCCACAGCAGCGCCGCCACCTCGGGCAGCGCGCCCCGGGGCGCAACCTCGACGGCGCGCCTAAGTTCTTCAGCGAACATGTCCCAGCCCTTGCGGGCCACGGCACAGCAGCGAGCATCGCCTTAGCGGGCGACACCCTTCCACAGAACGAGCAAGACCGTTGACGGGATTGGCGTCCCGTCTTGACCCCTAAGGGTGCTCGTGAGACTGTCGGGAGGTGTTTGATCCCCCGCCGGTCTCTATGAGATCGGTCCACGGCCTCTCAGGTTGGCGCCTGAGGGGCCGTTGCTTTTTCTACGTTGCCGTCGTGGCGGTTATCTCCTCGAACCGGCACGAGTCCGGCATTCGCCCACCATCCCCGTACCGACACAGGCAGTCAACACGGCTACGGTAAGCCCTCCCTCGACGGGGGTCTCGAAAGGGCGGTCAGATACCCTTTCGAAAGAGTTATGGACACACCCTCTCGTCCGTCTCATTCCGAGTGACCGAGGGGCTGTCATGAGCGAGGTGTCGAAGGGGGTTTCGTCCCGCATCATGACGTATGCGGAGATCGAGGAAGCATTCTCTCTGAAACCGGCTTCAGCTCGGCAGCTCGTGCGCCGACAGGGCTGGCGTAGGCTCCCCGGTAACGACGGTAGGACCCGGATAGAGATCCCTATCGAAGAGTTTGAGCGGGCTCTCAAGAGAGGTGTCGAAACCCCTCTCGATGAAAGCGAAATCGATGCTGAGCCTCCTGTCGAAGGCCCTCTCGAAAGGACCTTCGTTGCCTTCCTAACCGCCCATATCGAACGGCTCGAGCGGGCTCTCACAGAGGCGCAGCAAGCTCTGTCGCAGGCGGTAGCTGACAGGAGCGCCGAGACTGAGAAATCCGATCACTTAGTCGGGGAGGTCGCCGCTCTCGCTCGGCAACTCGCCCAGGTCGTTGAGGAGGCCGGGGGTCGCGAGCGCGAGCTGCAAGCGCGATTAGCATTGGCCGATGCCGCAGCGGCTCAATCACGGGTAGAGTTGAGTGCTTTGGAGAAGAGAGCCGAAGCGGAGACCGCCCAGGCCCGCGCCGAGCTGGAAGCCTGGAAAGCACGCCCATGGTGGCGTCGGCTCGCCGGCTGAACCGCAGTTGTGCACCAGTCCGGATCTGGGAGGCTGTAAGTTCGTAGATCGTCGTGGGTACGGGTGTCCGTCATGAACGAGAGATCGCGTCGCCCACCACAGGAGCCAGGGCGGCCGGGATCCTACTGCAAGCGGCGTGCGGTCTCTGGTACCGGCAGATCGCGGCGGGCGGCCTCGGGGGCTTCCTGGCGGTCCGTGACCCAGATTATCGCAGCGCGCTCGGCCGCGGTCACAACCCGCCCTGGGCCTGCTGCACGGGCTTCCGAGATCAGGGCCTCCAGGGCCGATCTCAGCTCATCTGTGAAGGCGTCGTCGTTCACCCGGTTTGGACCTTTGGTATTTCGTCTACGCCAACTCGGGGTCATCGCAGAGGATGTTCGAAAACGTACGCTAAGCGCCCATACCTATGCAGATTGACAGCGCGGAGACGAACGTTCTCTCTCCGCCTCGTGTCCCGAGATCTCGCCTGCTTGCTTACCAGCATGAGCCGCTGCTGCACGCTAAGTTTTTAGGAAGCCAAGATCATAAATCATCGGTGCTAGCTTCGATGTCAGCGTCTCGTAGGTTGAGTCAAAGACAGCAAATTCGGTTTCGATTTTGTCTTTCTGTTCCTCGCGTCGACCAAGAGCGGATCGGATCTGATACCATCCAACATCGGGGCGATTGAGTTTGAGGCTTTGACGAACGCTATATACATCGGTGATGGAGAAATACGTTTGCCAAAGGATTTTACCTGCTCGTAAGACTGCGGAAGCCTCAACCGAAAACTTCTTTTTATGTAGGTATTGAACCATAAAATCTGATTCAAATCGGTCAGGTGCATTAACTTCAGCCTCGGTGAACGGAATAAAGTGATTGACCAGACTCCATTGGCGACCATTCCACTCCAATCCGTTCGCGCCAGCCGTCAGATTTTGTGTGCTGAACAACATCCAGACTAAGCAGTCCATCTTAAATTCTTCAGTAAGAGGCTCATCAGGCTGTAAGAACTGATCCCGATCATTGAGCCACGACGGCTTAACTAGACGCCGTACCGCAAACACAACTGCCGATTTCCAGAGATTTTCCTTGGTGACGAAAAAACCGCCTGCGCTACAGTACCCTGATGATAGCAAGGCGGTAAGATTTGCGTGTTGAACATCACCACCGGGCGCAATCATTCCGCCGATCGCTCCGTCTGCCCATTTAGTGCCACGCACATCTTTAATACTAGTCGTTGGCACGAGCGCGCCTTTCAAGGGCAGGGCGTCATCCTTATTAGACCTTGCCCGCTTAATCCAATTGCTCAGAAATCGCTCACTTGGTAGATTATAGAATTGCTTTTCGCCAATTGCTTCGCCTTTTTTATTAAGAACCTCCGCAACTATGTTTGTAATTGGTGTCTTCTTTTTTGCGGAATTATCGGTTTCCCAAATAAGGAAGCCAATAGGGAAATTCCCATTTAGACCATCGAATGCTTTGCTAGGCACCAAGAAACCGCCGAGATAAGATGCATTCCAAAACGACCTGAATGGCTCAAAATTTGGAGCATTTACATATTTCAAGGTACTGAACATAGCCAAGGTAGCGTTTGGTATCTCTTTGGCGATCCGCACTAGAAATTGCACGAATAGTTCGCGCGAAGCGTATCCAAAATCACTGATCGTTTTAGCAATCTGCGTCTTTGAAACGCTTTTTTTGCTCTCTGAATTTTTCCCACGAGAACTTGTGATGTTATCTATGTTTGCAGCTTCTGCATATGGCGGATTGATAAGTATCAGGATCTTTCGACCTTCGGCGATTGCCTGCCGCAGAGCGGGCGGCACTTTGTTGGTGAGGCTATAGTCAATTCTGCCATCAGCCGTAATGTCATCATTGAGATAATCATATTGAAACCGAGTGGCGGAAACGCAGGTTCTAGTAGCTTTCATAACATCGACGTCAGCTTGATCTAATGTACTCATAAAAACGTTTCGCGGGTTGGAATGCTTGGTTTCCAAGTTCCCAACGCCGCAGCACATGTCCCAAACTATGTAGTTCTTCTGCCAGTTCTTCCCAAGAACGTCGGCTAACTTATCGTAGGCTTTATCAACCACGTGGAGTGGAGTATAGAAAGCGCCCTTGAAGCTACGCTCGTCTAGCGGGATTAGGGAGTCGCGACGCTCTAATAAGTAATTGCGATACTCCTCATCTGGTGGGCGGTGATAAATTGACCAGAACTGACGGTAACCCTCACGATTACCTAGTTTATAAAGTTTACCGTCGAGGGAAAATACGGGCGCTTCTCCTTGATGGAGAAGTTCGGCCGGCAAGTTTTCATGAGTCGCCTTGGTTCCGTCATGCATGATGTCGGCGAAAAAGAGAAGGGCATATTTATCTACCGGAGCACCGCCGATTTCCCGACCGATCATCTCGACCCATTTATCGAAAACTTGCTTCAAATTATCTGGCGTGATCGAAATGCGGATAATATCGCCCTTTGTCAGAGCGGCTTTTACAGTACTGATGAATTCATCTTCGTGCGTCGCTATCCTGAACGAGACCATCCTTGTTCCAATGAACGCGGATACTTGGTCGAGCGCCTCCTTCGGGAATTTAGTAGCCGACTTGCCCCATTTTATCGTCTTCTTTTTCAAAAATGGAATAACATCAGCGGTCTTCATCAGAGCCGCCTTCTCAGTATCCATTACTGCCAGGAACGGTGGTAACTCGTCCCCTTTATTCAACCCATCCTGCACATAATGCAGAAGCTGGGTGAACATCTTATAACTTGAGTCCTTGCCGTGATGTTTAGCCTCGAACCACATTTCCTTCGTACGAATATCAATTAGCCCTTTGGTATATTTCTTCAAGCCTAACGCCTGAATGTAAACATCTTTGACGTCTTCCTCGCTGCGGACATCTTGTAGTTTTTTGTACAGAGACATTATGTTCCCGCTGGACCATGCCCGATGCACGGTAGACATCGCCGTTCGCATATGCCGTGGCAAGCGCTGTGGCAGCGTCGTGAATATCCTCACCCATGGGGTTCTCGTAGTCGAGGGCGGCGGAGACAACGCCTACTGGACACGCGTCCTCGTCACGTAGAAGGGGACCCAAAACTCAGTTCGAAACCACGAGGCGTAGGCCCTGGCGCGGGAGATACGCGCGCTCAACGTCGGCTTCGTTCGCAGCCAGAAGGCGCGCCAAGTCAGACAAGCTGTATCCAAGCTCGTTGCAGTGATACTTGATGATATCTCTAAGGCGCCAAGGTTCTTCTACCTGTATTTCGTATGGCTCACCCTCGTTGAAAGATTTATTATACTGAACATTCATGTTTTTGTACTGAGAATCAGTAATTAATTTTAGGTCGTAAGTTCTTTTAATCAAGCTTTTTATAGAGACCTTCCAGTACGCTTTCACTCTACCGAGAGCAGTAATCTTAGGAGATATCAAATATGATTTGATATCCGAGGCAGGCATGAGGAAAGCCGCAGCGAAGCGGTGCGCCTCCTCTTCCATCTTCTGATCGTCGTCAGGCACGGTGTGCATAACGATGTGTCCAAGCTCGTGCGCGAGCGAGAAACGGAAGCGGTCCCCGGCAACATCCTTGTTCATGAAGAAGAGCGGTGGCATGCCCTCCGAACGGAAGCTGATGCCGTCCAGAAGCTTGGTGTGGAAGCTCGTCATGATGACGATGCCGCCCGCCTGCTCAATCGTATCAACCACGCAGGCGACCGGCCCACGCGGCAGCATCCAGTACGCGCGCAGCCGCTCGGCGACCTTCTCTGGCGTGAGGCCGCTCTCGTCCAGGTCGATCTGAGGGATCGGCTTGGCGACTTCCAGGTCGTAGGAGCGCAAGAGCCTCGCCACGTGCTGACGCCGGATGTTGATGACCGCACCGATCCGCGCGAGTGGCTTCGCGCCGAGCTTCGTGCGCTTGCGGTAGTGAAAGGCGGGGAACACGATCGCGCGCTCGCGCTGATGGAAGAAGGCTGTAGGGAAGCGGAGTGCCTTCGCGAGGTTGCCCAGCACCTCGTCGGAGGGTTGGCCGATCAGGCCGTGTTCGAGCTTCGAGATGAGCGCCTGCGTGACAGACGCCTCTCTCGCCAGATCAGCCTGGGTCATCTCGCGCGCCTCACGCGCGAGTCTCAGCATGTCAGCGTTGAAGACCGCGTCGGTCACTTAGCGTCCTCGTCTCGCACGCGCCGCCTCAAAGTCGGTCCGACCAGTGTCAGGGATCCGCTCCGGCGTGATGTCCACCCACGCAGCCTGGGCTTCCGTAGCGGTGACCTGCGCCGTCCAGATCACGTCCTTGCCGATCTGCCTGACAATCATCACCCGCTCGATCGCGGCCCCGGCGGCATCCATTTGGTAGCCCGCATACAGACGCACGGCCGCCTCGGGCAGATCGAGGAGGGGCATCTCGTCGTCATAATCCTGCTGTTGCAGGGTCTGGTAGTTAGCGTGTTGGCCTAACCCGTTCACCTTCTTGACCCGGATCAGCGCCTGATCCCGGTAGTTGAGCAGGTGAAGCCCCCGGCGATCCAGGAAGTTCACCCCAGGCGTGCCGTCGAAGCGGTCCATCAGCGCTCGTTCGGCGTGGTCGTAGATGCAGCACGCGGCAGCGCGATCACTGTGCTGCGCACGAACCGCATCCGAGTACCCGTCACCGTTGTAGGTGGCGACCGCCTCGTACAAGGCGTCGTGGATGCCGAGCAGCAGGGGCTCGATGATCGCCATCTGGCGCGACTGGTCTTCTTCCACGTCCATAAGGCCCTCTCCATCCGGCAGCACGTCGCGCCCTTGGAAGGATATGGCGGAAAATATAACCGTTTCAATAACCGAGCCGCAACTCCTTGTCGGGCCTTACGCTTTGGACTCCTGGGCGTCCCAGACGAGAGCCCTGGAAGCGCTACAATCCGATCTCGACAGCGAGATTGTCGGCGAACAGGGCCCCCTCACGGACGTACCGGCGCAGGGTGCTGAGCGAGGCGTGACGGGTCTGGTGAGCGATCCGGATCTCGCCAACCCCGGCATGGGCGGCCGAGGTCGCGAACCCCGCCCGCATGGAGTGGCCCGCATAGGCCGCCGCGTCGAGCCCGGCGGCGCCAGCGCGGCGCTGGACGATCAGCGCGACGGCGTTGCCGGACAGCCGCCCGCCGAGGCGGCCGTGACGGTCGACGGCGCGGAACGCCGCCCCCTCGGCGATCCCGGTCGCGGCAAGCCACGCCGTGTAGGCGGCGGCCGGACACGTCGCCTGTCCCGTGCGCCCGACCGCGAGCACCGCGCCGCGACCCTCGGCGTCGGTCTTGCTGCGCCGGATCGTGACCCGCAGGCCCTCGGGCAGGACGGCGATGTCGGCCACGTCGAGGGCGGCCAGCTCGGAGCGCCGCAACGCGGCGGCGGTGCCGACCAGGAGCAGGGCGCGGTCGCGCCGGTCGGCGAGGCCGTCGCCGAGCCCGGCGAGCACCTGCTTCAGGCGCGGCACGGTCAGGGCCTCGGCGCGGCGCTGGGCGGAGCCGCGCTCGCGCCGGAGGCCCGCCAGCACGTCGGCCACGGCCGGGTGGCGCACGTCGAGGCCGAGCCCGGCCCGGCGGTGCCGGGCGGCGAGGCTGCTCACCCGCCGGGCGAGGGTCGCGAGCGACAGCCGGTCGGCGCAGTCGGCGAGGTAGAGCCCGACCACGGCCGGGGCGGCGGGCAGCGGTTCGAGGCCGCGGGCGGCGCACCACCCCGCGAATTCCCGCCAGTCGGCCTCGTAGGCGCGGAGCGTGTTAGCGGCGCGCGCCTGCCGAGCGAGTCCGGCGGCGCGGGCGGCGACCGCTTCCAAGTCGAGCGCGGGGCCGATTGCGGTCTCTGCGACAGGGGTAGGAAGGGTGGTCACGGGGAACCCACGTCGTTGGAGGTTTCGGTCGCCAGCAGGTTCTGGATGAGCGTTCGGTGCGTGTGGTTGATTGAGAGGGTCCAGTCGATCTCGCACAGGAGGCGCTCGGCGCAGGTCCGCGCCTTCGTGCCGGGGTCGAGGCCGTGGAGGAGGTGAACTTGCCGTTCGCGCCGCCGCTCAGTCTCGGCGATCTCCCGATCTGCGTCCGCGAGCGCGTCATCGAGGAGCGATGAGGCCGGGACGGGCGCGACGGTCATCCCTGACCCCTCAGGTCCTGGAGCTGGAGTCGGGCCTCAAGGACAAGGCGTAGTTTCGCGTCGGCGAGATCGAGCAGATCCTGGGCGCTCGCCGGGAGGTCGGGGCGTTCCAGGGCCTCCTTCAGCACCCGCTGTTCCTGACGCAGGCCGTCCAGGGTGCGCATGTCCTCCGACATCAGCCGGTCCTGCTCGGCGGTGTCGGCCCCATCCCGGATTAGGGCGAGGAGCCCAGCAGTCCGCGCGGCCGAGCGCATCTCGATCGCGGCGATCTCCCGGCGCACGTCCCGGAGCATCTGCTCCAACAGCGCCACCATGACCGACTCCGTCTTGACCTCCGATAAGCGTCATTATCACAGCCCAGAAGACGCCACCCCGCGGCTGCCCACACCCTAGGCAGCTCCTTCACGAAACTGTGAATTGCCGCCAATTCGGGCTTTGGCGAGCCGCCAAATTCCATTAGGTTACTTTTAAGAATGTATTCACATGTGGCCAGTGAAGTCCATCGACTTCACTGGGGTGGCGAATGCCCCTCCACATGTGACGGGTCTCTCCCGTCTTTATGATGTCGTTCTTGCTCCTTGTAGCAGTATTTCTCAGCTTTTTCAAGATACTGTCTGCCGGTCCGGCCCACTTATCCAATGGTCTCCGCTCTGTACTTTCGGCAAAGAGCGATATTCATAGACGGCCTCGCAACTGGAAATGCCGGGGCCTCACATGTCCAACTCCAATCAGAACGAAGACCGCAAAGATCAGAATGCCTCCGCTGCGCCGGAAGCTTCAAACCCGCTGCGCCCTCATGATTGTCGATATCTCGTACAGGTCAGGAGAGCCGGTCACCTTTCATGGGAGTGCCGCAAGGAGAATGCCCTTCTTCTGAGTACCGCGACGTACGTTGCGGGCGTCCCCGTTCCGGAAGACGTGCGGATCGAACTCTGGGAATGCGAGATCGAGGATTTCGAGATCGATACCTGGGACCGCGTGCGGCTCCTCAAGCGTGACAACAAGGAAATCACGCCCGAGGACGAACGCGCGTTTGAGCGGATCCGGGTGCGCGTTGACCGGTGTCTGACCTGTCGGTGCAAGGTCCCACCGAACGTCGATGACGGGCCGAATTTCGACCGTACCATCGGCGATCTCATCATCGACGCGCGCGCCAAGAAAGACGCGGAGGCCAAGCCCGCTCCCGTCGTTCCTCAGCCGGCTCCGGCTCCGGTGCCGCCGAACCTCACCCCGAAGGCCGAACAGAAGCGCAAGCCCAAGTCCCGCAAGCCGGTTCGGAACGATGGGTGGGGCAGGGACTAGCGCGCCGGCCCGTGGATCGGCCGCTCAGCGGCCGATCCCACGTCCACGATCTCGCCGCATCACGGCGCGGACCCTCAGTAACTCCTGTTCGATACGATGGCGCTCAATCTCCTCTCGACGCAGGTCGCGCTCACGTGCCGAGGCCTGCTCACCATCTCCCAAAGCCAAGCGCCGCTCAGCTTGTTCGTGCCTCAACGCGCGCTGTCGTTCCTGTGCCTTGATGCGCTCATCGGGAGTCAGGCGCTCCCCTTCGCCGCGTGCCAAGCGACCCACCGACACCGCGAGGTTGGTATCCCGCAGCGAGGCCATGGCACCTTCGCTCAAGCTTTGACGCAGGCGGTCGCCGAATTGCAACCGAAACTGCGCGGCCTTTCGGAGCAGCGTGCGCAGGGTCGCGGTCAGCGTTTGTCGGCGGGCACGCTCAATCCGGAGCGCGTCTACGGCCTC
>NZ_JADPKR010000066.1 GCF_023074055.1 Bradyrhizobium sp. 141 | reverse complement strand
CGCCAGTTCGGCCTTCGCCGACGCGGCGAGGGCCTCCTTGGTCCAACTCCCATACGGCGCACGCATATGCCGCGGCCACGAGCCCGCATCGAAAACCTTCCAGTTCCTTGTTGACTCGCAAAGGGCTCACCGCGCGCCACCGGACAGATGCGCGTCAACCGCGGCCATCCGGGATCAGCCTGCCAGAGCGCTGCACCCAGCGACGCTAGATCGCCCTTGTCGCTATTGGCTTGGGCTGCGCCGTTCTCGCTAAGGCTGGCCAGAGATCTGAGGGCGAGCTGCCCATGCTGCCTCATGGCTGATGTTCGGGCCAGATTGATGCATCCAAGCAGCTCCCGCGCGTCAGTGGCTCGCTGATGCAATAGAACACGTTGCACTGCGCCCTAGTCCGATAGCGCGACCAAGACGGGCCTCGATCTGGGCGCAAGAGCTGATCACGTGCTGGCGCTTGCACGTCATCCGCCAATTGCATTGAAAATAGCGAATACGTCATGACGCGCCTTTTCCTCAATCATCCTTGATAGCCGGCGGTTAGCTATGTGGATTTGGAGAATATTGGTAAAATCTATTGTTTTGATGCGAGGTATCCATGCTGCGGATGGGCCAAGAGGGATCCATCAACATTGAGTGCGTGAGCCGATCCTCTTGATTCAATTGATCAGGCGCATGCCGAAGAATGGCTCAGCATGCGACCGTCCATTCGGTGAAGGTCCTAGCCAGGCATCGAAGCCATCTCGGGAACGCGAATCATGACGCTTGAGCTGGATCAACTCAAGCGCTGCTTCCCGCGAGCAGAGTCGAGCCTACGCCGCTGACTAATGACGACAACTGGCGGGTCCTTTCGATGATCAAGTTACCGAGCTGAGGGGGACTCGCACATTGGCTCGACGCAGCGGACCGCTAAAGACGGCCAAAGAAGCCTGGTTCGGGATGCTCGAGAAAAACAGAGCCTGCAGTATTTCGGCAGGTGCCCACCCAAGCCTGCGGGCCGCCAGGACAGATTAGATTGATCAACTAGCGAGGTGCTGTCGCTCCATTCCCATCAGCTTCATAGCTGCTCCGGAGCTCAATCGAAGCGCTTCGGCTAACATCAACCCTGCACAGCCAAGTGTCCGGGCAAGCGATCGCTGGAGCGGGGCATGCATCAATGTATCTTTGGATGAGCGCTGCAGATACCGACTTCGTTAAAAGGATCCTGAGGGCGGCGCGGCTCTGGTCATGAACATTTTCATTGCAAAGTCGAGCGACCTGTATGCTCGGTCGCGGACCGCCTGCGGCAAATCAGGAGTTGCGTCAATCGCAGCGCGCGCGTCGCTCAAAATCTTATCTTTTGCGGAAAGAAGCTTTGCATCTAACATTACATGAAGCGTCTCTCGAACTTCAGGTGAGATCGCGCTGTCGCCATCGATCAATTCTCGAAGTTTCCAAAACATGCGCTCGACTGCTACCATCGACCCGAGGACTGACATCAGTCTTGGTGACATCATTGGCCATCTCCTTCTCCAGCCAGAATCTGGCGACCATCCCAGCGAAATCAGACCTGTCCCCGTTTGACACCGGCGCGCGAGGCGACCCTGAACAGGCGAATGACTGGAATACATGTCCGCTGCTACGCCCCAGCGGGCGTGAGACGGACGTTCAAGATATGCTCAGGGGAACTCGCAAAGTGTGCGATTTGCGAGCAAGGCATTTATCTTTCCTGTGCTCCAGGCCGTAACCCGGTAGCGTGCGGTGGCTCACGTGCAAAACTGACATGGAGGGTGTGCGCCGCTTTCCATTTGCCACAATACATGCAGCGGCATCGGAGTTGGACTTCTGCCACGCGTCCGTGCTCTTCCGCTTTCTCACTCGGATCGCTCTTAGGCCGAATTGAGTGAGTGATCCCGGTCACGCAAAGGTGGTCATCCGATATCCCGGTGCTCGGGGCGCCCACCCGTTTTGTGATTGCGTGGGTGCATCGACATCGAGCCTCCCGATCTGGCGATGGCGGGTTGGTCGTGCGCCACGTCGACCTCGATCGATCTCTTGATTCTCCATCGGCCGTCTGGTCGAGCTCAGAAAAGCTAGCAACTTAATCGCGCAGATCATTTCCATGTGCTGGATTCCCTATCTCGGATTGGTTCATTTCGTCTGTCTTACTGTCCTCGCCACTGCACGGCTATGCTGTGCAAACCGTGCATTTCACCCACCAGCGGCCACCGCGCTTCTCCGCGCGCAACTTGCCGCGGCGGATCCGAGAGAGCACGCCTTCGGGGCTTATGTGGTTCATCGCTGCGAATCGCTGAACAGTGAGGCAGTCCTCATGCAGAGGTGGAGGGGTGCTAATTCCGTGCGCAGCCAGCAGAATGCGCAGCGAAGCCAACTCCGCCAGCACGATCTCGAGCTTACGCGCGATCTCCTCCGTCTGGTCGGAGCGCTGCCGGGACTGCGTCACGACAGGCCCGCCCGTGCGATAAGCCACATCTTGGGTTCGTGCGGAATGCGATCGACGAACTGGAGCGCCAAAGCGGGATGAGCGTGAGCCAACTCACCTGTCCAAGCAAACCACTGCTCGGGCAATGTCAACGCACGCAAACTGGGAGACAGAGCATTTCTTGCCGTTGAGCCTACTGTTTGGTGATGTAGTCGAAAAGGTCTCATGCGCGTAAGAGCCATTTGAACCATAAGAGCGGCCTTACAAATGCATCCGGCTGCGGTGCTCATGGGCCTCGGTGTTGCCATTTATTGCCTGGTCAAGGACGAACTTATTGGAATCGCTGTTGGCTCACCGTCAGTGGTCTGCCGCTATGAGCTCGGAGTGAATCGCAGTTGCTGTGTTGAGGCAGGCATCCAGTGACAGAGATCCAAAGGCGAGCTGGCAAAGGAGATAGTTGGCGCCTGCCTCTTCCACATGATCGAGAAGAGTTTGGCGCACCGAAGCGCGCGTTCCGACAACGCACAGTTCACTCTCAATTGCGGCATCCAAGGTTAGGGGCAGGTTGGATGGAGGCGGGATGTCATTGAGGTCGTACAGGAACTTAAAGCTCTTGAGCCATGTTTCGTAGGCTGGCGCGGCGAGGGAGCGGGCGGCTGCTTCAGAGCTGGCAATTACGACCATGCGGAGTAATGCGAGAAATGGTGCTGAACCGTTGGCGTCATGCTTGGCGTTTCGATGAGCGCGATAGCGATCAGTTACCTTGCGAACGGCAGAAGAGGGCCCCATGCACGCCAGATTAGCGCCATTCGCCGCCGCCCAATGCGCGGACTCAGGCCGATTTGTAGCAATCCATGTCGGGGGACAAGGACGCTGGTGAGGCGAAAGCGTCAAAGGAACGTCGCTCAGCGCAAAATGTTGCCCTTCGTACGAGAGCGGCCCGCCATTCATCGCGTTAACGAAGATTTGGGAAGCTTCCTCGTAACGGCTTGAGGCAACATCGGCTCCAACCCCAAAATAACTCAGTTCGATCGGTAGGGAGCCGCGACCAAGACCGACCTCGACCCTGCCGCTGCTCAGGTGATCCAACATGCAGATCTCCTCGAATGCCCGCAACGGGTGGTAGAGGTTGAGCAGCATGACCAATGGACCAACGCGAAGTCGCCGTGTGCGTTGTATGACGCTTGACAGAAACAAGTTCGGCGATGGACCGCGTCCATGCGGGGTGCAATGATGCTCCGCCAGATGATAGGCATAGAAACCGAGCCGGTCGTAGGCCTCCGCCAGCGCGAGGCGGTCCGCGTATTGCCGGGCGATATCGGGGCCGTCCTCGTCAAGATGATCAAAGATGCCGCAGGTCAGGTTTGAGGGAAGAACGTTTCTCACTCAGTTATCTCCTATACAGAGGACCGGAGTCCGCCGGGTTTTTGGGTGCAAGAGGCGCTCGCTGGCACTGCGGTGCATATGCTGCGAAGCCGTTCTCAACAGCTCGTAATGCGCCGACCGGACAAAAACTGAATCCGGCTGCGTCGCGAAGCTGCATCATGTGTGAGTCCGGATCGATTACGAACGGGGATCTGTGACCTGAGTGGAAGGGGTCACTAGCCACGGCATCCCACTTTCTTAAGAATGCTGCCGACAGCCGCAAGGAACGCATCCATCTGGCGCTTTGTACCGATGCTAACCCGAATGCACTCTTGCAGGCCGGCATCCGGAAAGAAGGCAACGAGGACGCTCTGGTCTTGCAACGCCGCCTGCCACCATCTGCCACCCTGGCCTACCGGCACACGGGCGAGGAGGAAGTTCGCGTGGGAAGGCGTTACGGAGAACCCAAATTCTGAGAGGGCGGCCGCTACGCGCTGACGCTCAAGCCTGACGTGGCGATGGTTCTCCTCGTAGGCGTCGCGATGCGCAAGGACGCTCATGCCCACGGCATGAGCGACCACATTCATGTTGAAAACATTCTGGATGTTGCGAAGCCGCCCAATCAGCTCGGGATGGCCGAAACCGAAGCCTACGCGAATGCCAGCGGCGGAATAACTCTTGGAAAACGTGCGCAGGACCAGAAGATTCGAATGGCGCTCAATGAGGCGTAGGCCGTCCTCAGGTGCGAAATCGACATAAGCTTCATCCAATACGATCAATCGGTCAGATCGTATAACGAGGCGCTCGATCTCAGCGAGCGGAACAAAGGTTCCGGTCGGATTGTTCGGATTGGCCAGCAGAATGAACTTGGCATGTTTAGCCGGACCGAAAAGCAGCTCGTCCATCGGCAAGCAGTCGGGTTCAGACCAGGGAATTTCAATGAACCGGGCCCCTTGCAACATGGCAAGCTTGCGATTGAATGAGAAGCCGGGCGACATCATTGCGATGCCGTCGCCCGGGGCAAGAAAGGCTCTGTAAATGAGACTGAGGAGTTCAGACGATCCATTGCCAGCCATCACGCGATCAGTGGCAATCCCATAGGCCGCTGCGGCCGCTTGTCTCAAGCTGATATTGTCGTCTTCTGGATAGCGGTATTGCACCTCAAGAGCTGCAATTGCGCTTCGCATCACGATGGCTGGCAAAGGAAATGGGTTCTCATTCGTGTTCAGTTTCACGCAAGTATTGTCCGGGGTGGGCCGCCCGGACGGCAGTGCATCCAATTCGCGAGCCACCGGCGAGAGCGAGGAAAGCATAGTTTGCAGTTTTGCATCCAATTTGGTGTTCTCCCTTTTGTCGGCGAGAGCAGTTGACGGCCTTCATCGAGCCTACGTGATGCGCGCGCTGTGTTCGGAGCCGGGAGCGCAAGGCGTGCATGAATGTTAAGGGGTGGGGTGCCATAGGCGGGCTCAGATCTAAGCGCCGCACCGGATCAGAGCCCATCTCAAAGTCCGGCAGGGATCAGCACGGATCAGGCGGCGCACGGCGTTATCCCAGCGAATACCTGTTTCACGAGGGGAGGGAACGCCACGTCCACTCGGCCGAACAGCGCTGCTAACGCTTGGCTTGAACTCGCGTAATCCGCAGACAGACTGCGCACGACTGACATCTTGCCACACGCTACGTTCCTTCTAAAGAGGTCCTGGCAGCTCACTCCCGAGAGCGAGGTGCGCATCAGTTTCACGAGCTGGAAGAAGTCACCGATGTTCGTTGGCCTTACGAATGTGGAAGTGATGCTCACTCTAGTGGTACCAGGCGAATGGGAACGTACTCTTCGGGCGGCCGTTCGGGCGTGCACGACAGCTGTGATAGCATTGCCGCGAGGGCGAGAAATGCTGCGACTGCGACGCACGTGAGCAGCGCATAATCGCTATGTCGAGGATGGTTCATCATTTGAACGCTCCGTGCGGTGTTGGTGCGGCGGTCAGGTCTGCGCGACCGCTTCGACGGTATTGTCGCGCCAGCGGTAAACGATGAACCCAGGAGCGGCATTGTCTCCCTTGGAGTCGAATCGAACCGTGGCAATGGCCGTTTCGATTGAGCCCGAGGTAGGGCCGCAGCGACCCGCGTGGCATCGAAGGTGCCCGCCCGTTTGACCGAGCCTGCCCATGCTTGAACTGCGGCATAAGCGTAGAGCGTGCCCCTGCGGCAGATAGGCTCGAACCCTTGAGCTTGGCGACAGCGGCTGCCCCTGCAGCATTCGTCGTCGAGTCCGGCATAAAGGTAAAGAGCGTGCCGTTTGCGCAGTCGCCGGCAATGGCCAGAGACGATCATCCACCGACTTGTTCTCGCCTAGCGCTCTCACCGGGAACTTCCGAAAGTGATGCCGATCATTGGAGTCTCCATCGGCCTAGCCGGCGCTCTGTCCGTCGCCCCGCCGCTGCGTCGATGCTTTTAGAAGGTACAATTTGACGCTACGTACGAATCAAGTACTTCGAAGCGTGCTCGTCGAGGTTGATTGCCAAGATCCACAGAGCGAAGGACCCCAAGAGTGCCGACAACGCAGATTCTGAGGCGAATTGCTACGGGCCAACGATCCTCAGTCAGACAAGGATCAGCATCACTTCATTGGGTCTAGAGACATTGCAGTAACCGAGTCGCGGGCAACCGCGTGCGTCAACTCTTTCCCAACTGGTCCTCCAGCGCGGCGAGGGCGAGATCCAGGTATCGCATGAGGCTCGCATCCCAGCCGGCGAGATTGTGTGGTTCGGTCAATCGCGTCAGCACCTTAAGTATCATCGAGACAGTCGAGTCAACTCCTGCGATCTCAGTCAGCAGCGAACGGGCCTGACGCGCGACCGCATTTGCCCGCTCACTGCATGGAGGCTCGCCCCGATCCATGCAGCTACGTAGCTCGTCCCGAATCTTCCGCCACCGATCTTCGCGGCTAGCGTTAGAGGCGCACGTGCAGATGGCCGAGGGGCTACGCTCCTCAATCCGCGACATTGCATCTAACGTGGCCGGCAGCTCGTCGACACTGACTTCTGTCTCACCTTGCGTCGTCATATTGCGCAATCGATCCCGTAATAATGTCGCCCGCGCGACTTGAAGTTCAATTCGCTCCAGATGGTTGCGCAATAGGTCCGTGAGAGACGTCCGTCCCTCGATGGCTTTGCGGATCTCAGGAAGCGAGAAGCCGAGCTCACGTAGCGCCCGAATCTGAGAGACGCGTTGTAGGCTTTCACGATCGTACATGCGGTGACCGCCATCGGTACGTTCCGCGACCGTCAACAACCCAGTATGTTCGTAGTGATGCAGAGTGCGTACCGTTACGCCGGTCGCCTCTGCAAGTTCTCCAATGCGCCATCGGCGCCGTCGTGGTGTGGCGTTTGTCATGGTCCTCAATTTGCAAGCCTACAACCTGACGTCACGTGAGAATCAAGTTATTTCAATGATCTAGATGATGGTCTCTTGCTGCGAACCCCCGGGAGGACTGAGCGCATGCTGTTGATCAAGTGGCCGAGACAAGTGCAAGCATCAAGTTCGCCAGCGACGCCAATTCGTCCCTCGCTGCGCGTTGCATCACAAGTCTGGCGATCGCCACGCGATTCTCGCTGGTTCGCATGCATGTCGGTAAAGACGCGATTGCTCGATCAAAAAGGTTTCCCAAGCTCGCGAGATCCTCCGGATCGTAGACTCCGCTCGGCTTATCCAAGAGTAAGCTCCTTTGATTGTCGCACCCGCGCCGCACGTGACGAAGCCGTTTGGCTGTGGTGGGGCAAAAAGGAGACGGAGCGGCGACGTGCGCGAAAGAATGTGACAGGTACGTTCGTGTGGTGCCGTTGTGCAACACGGCGTTTGCTTCTCTTTTGTCCAACACTGCCCTAACCGAAACTGTGCAATTTCCGCTGTATGCTGCTGCAGCAGTGGCCATCTGCTGTCTGATCGCCACGCGAAGCGAAAGCAGGTACATGCAGTCCCGCTTGATCTTGAGACACAGCTTCACGAACGGCGGCCCAGACACAGTACTGATCTGATCAGATGGGCCTCTTTCGGTCGCAATCCTTGCTGCGATGTCTATCGTCGAGCCGGGCGTTGATTGGTCAATCATCGCAGATTAGTCCTGCCACCACATCGTGGCGTGGCCGCCCGCTCGGCGCCTAACAGCGTTTTGTACACGCAGCTAGTCCTGTCGAGATGGCTTTGTGGGCGCGAAGGCGTTGTTCGCGCATGGCAACATCGGGTTTTGGAATGCCACAAGATGATGGCTGCTCTTCAACGGCGCAAGTCTGCGACGCAAAGCGTCGGTAGAATGAGAGAAGGCGGGCCGCAAAACCATCCCGGCATGTATCTCAACGCAAGCGCACCTCGCGCGGCTGGCGAAACGTTACTCGCGATTGAGGACCGCGCCTCGAAGGATCGCTCCAGTATCCGTTGGACGTGGAGGCGCTCAAAACGGGTCGACGGGCCTCCGGCGCCGCGCGGCCACGCCCGGGAAAACAACGACGTGCCATAGCTCCTACAGCAATAACTCGCATATCCAAACGCGAGCCGGATCAGTGTTGCGCACCACAGTCCAGCTGTCGCGGGCTTGCTCGTCCGGAAACACCCTCACTCGCTTTCATCCTCGAACAGTATCGCTTTGGTGCGCGAGCGCTGGACATAGATGCTTTGGGTAAGATAGGCAAATCATGTTACCGCACCGAAGTAGCTCTTCGGGGGCAGCGGTGAGGGGCCGTAACTCGGGTCTGGCGGCGGCGGCATCCCGCGCGCCACCCGCCACGGCGCTTTCGAAAATAACACGACTGTCGCGAGATCCGAAAGGATGACCCTGCACCCACGATCCGATGGCTGGATTGACCATGTCGCCCGAAATGGTCGAAAGCTGGAGGCGGAGCACGGCTTGGCGAAGGGAGCGGCGAGCCCTTTCGTGGGCGGACATTGGCATAGTTGCCGTCCTCTCATCATAAACACTCATCACCTAAGCGCGCGCAGCGGGACAATGCCGCAAGCTCATGGCGGGTGGATCCAGGTTGATCCTGCGGTCAGCGAGTTTGCGGTTGCGCTCCGTCATGCGGGACCGAGTACAATAAGAGTAAGACAAGCGCCGTTGAGATGACGTGTCCCAACCTCCATGCCAGCCTTGCGCACACCTCTCACTTGCAGGTTCCGCTCTCCCGAGTTACGCCAGCTGGCGTTGCGCTTTCCGGGCGCGACTGTGGACAGCGTTGGCGTTCGGCAGAACAAGTTGGTTCGACGCGAACGAGCCGGCATCGACCTGTGGGTCGGCCCGCCAAGAGACTCTAGCTACTGGCTTCGGCATTACTGCAATCGCCGGGACAGTAGACGGCAAGGAGAATGCCCACCGGCAGGCGAAGAGCGGTGCGGGTGCGCTACCAGTGTCCACGTTGCAGCCTCGATCGCAGGTCTTAGTCTACAACCTGACGCGGTGTACGATTCAAGGGATTTTAGTGCCGAGGCCGGATATCGTTCACCTGACTGGCCGGAACATGCTCCGAGCTCAGCTCATGTAGAACAGTGCGATGCAGCCCGTCGGATCAGCGGAAAGTCATTGCGGAGCGCCGCCGAACGAGCTGTATGACGCGCAAGATCGTCACGCCAGCGTGAGATCAATAGCGCCGCCGACGCGATCAAACTACGCTCAAGCGCGCCAATGTCGACAGGCCGAACACCAGCGAGGACCGGAGCTTCGAGCCTGGCGTAGATCTGGTTAAAGAAGAGTAGGTCGCAAACGGCCGAACAATCCTAGAACGGGCCGTGACATTGGTTGGTCTCGGACGGAGAGACCATCATGGATGCCTGTTGCAAGAACATGTTGCGCATCCAAATGCTTGCAGGATCAGTATTATGAATGGCCGGCCATTGGACGGCCTCGGTGAATGTGAGAAGTCGCAGCGGAGGTTCGATGACCCGCAGGGGCATCGTGTTTGCGAAATGGCTGACCAGTCTTGAGGGCATGCTCCCTATACGGTTGGTGCCCAATAACATAGGCGGAATCATACCAAAACCCTGCACAGCGACCTCGGTGCGTATCTTGAAACCATGCTCGAGCAAGAGCCATTCGTGGAAGGAGGGCTTCAGGGAGCGCCCGAACTGGGCTTCCACGTGCCCGATCGACGTGTACATCTCGAACGTAAGTCGCTGCGCCAGCTGCTTGTTCATGGGGCAGCCCACGCAAACGAAAGTGTCCTCGAACAGTGCCGCCTTGGGATGCGCACTCGACATGAACATCTCCGGATACATGAGAAAATCGACTTCACCGCGCCGGAGAAGTTCATCGGGTTCCTCTACGGGCGGCAGCAACTCGAAATTGATTGTCGGAGCTTCCCGAGCGACGCGGTCCACGATTCGTCGAAGAAACACGACAGTCATGAAGTCGGACAGGATGATCCTGAATCGCCGATTCGATTGAGATGGAGTGAACCCGTCCGGAGAAATGATGGAGAGCTGAATGTGAGCGAGAGCCTCGCGAATCGGGACTGCGAGCGCTTGAGCCCGCGGCGTTGAGACAAGCTTCCGGCCCCTCATCGTGAATAGCTCATCGCTAAAGTAAGTGCGAAGCCGTGCGACGGCAGCACTCATGGCAGGTTGACTGAGGTTGATGCTTCTTGCCGCCGCAGTGAGATTGCCTTGCGTCGCCAGGGCGTCAAACGCAACGAGGAGATTCAGATCGAGGCCCTTGAAACGCATAATCTTGAGTGATCCACGGTATGAATGTGTTCTATCGATACAATCGATTTTACCATTTGTACCGAATGAGGATAGCAAAGAATAGTTTAGCGAGATGTCAGATCTATCAGAGTGGTTACAAATCGTAGCGCGTCTCAGCCCAGCGCCAGGGATCGATCAAGACATCTGGACCGTGCGGTCGCAGTTTCGCGCGTGTTGCGCAAGTCATATCTCGGCGAGCTAGCAAGTGGGGATCCGCAAATGTGCGTGGGCATATAGGACGAGCAAACCTTCGTATGGCTTCGCCAACCCATTCTATACCGGCCGTCTACCGCCGTAGAATTGAGCGAACGCTCAACCTGGCAGTAGATTTCCCTCCAGTTGGACCCCTTCGGTTGCGGGTGCCAAATATGTTTTGGCGCATCCGATTGCGTCCTTGCTGCGGAGAAATCGTGCGGAACATGCAAGCGAAGGCGTCCTTGGCGAGTCTGATGCGAGTTGTGCACACGCTCGACGTCGTATCCATTGTGAATGCAGATCGGTCAGTGCTTGGAGCTCTGACAGATATGGTATTTTCCGCGGGTTACGTACCCGAACCCTTCGAGAGCGCAGACGAGTTCTTGAAATCGGGCCGCCGTTTGATCACGTCGTGCTTGATCGCGGACATGCAGTCGAGCGTGATGAGTGGCTTTGAGCTTTTCCATCATCTGGCTGCATCCGGAGGCGCGATTCCCACCGTTCTGCTCACAGACAACTCCGAAGACGATATGAGTCGAGTCCTGCAAGCTGGACTCCAGTTCTTGAGCAAGCCTTTCGAGCGTAGCGAACTGCTGGCCTGCGTCAGGAGCCAGATAATGAATAGGAACTACTCTCTATGAAAATGATCGCGCCCGGATCCACACGAGGTGTTTCGGCGCGCCCTCCAGTTCGTTGGAGGCTGTGCTGGGAGAATGAGCTTCAACTTGCTGACCATATTGAATTGTCCGACTTCTTCCGGAAGACCTATGGTCCGACCGGGGCATTCAATGCAAAGCCCTTTGAAGGTCATCGAAGCTGGGCCGGCGCAAGGCCTGAGATTCGGGCAATCGGCTATGATGATCGTGGCGTCGCGATTCACATCGGCGCACTGCGCCGCTTCATAAAAGTGGGTGAGGTCGATCTGCTTGTGGCTGAACTCGGATTGTACGGTGTACGCCCGGATCTCGAGGGGCTCGGAATCAGCCACTCCATCCGCGTGATGTATCCCGTATTGCGAGATCTTGGGGTGCCGTTCGGCTTTGGCACGGTCCGATCCGCCCTGCAGAAACATATTACCAGGCTGCTCGGGCGACAGGGGTTAGCGACAGTTCTGCCAGGGCTCCGTGTCCGGTCCGCTCGCCCGGATATCTATCTCACTGTGCCTCCGACGCGCGTGGAGGACGTGGTCGTCCTCGTCCTGCCGATTGCGAGGTCAATGAGCGAATGGCCGGGCGGTGAGATGATTGAACGGAACGGGCCAGAACTGTGACGTCCGCAAACGACCAGACTGAAGCGCGGAGCGACTACGCCGACGCCGGCGGAGAGCACTGCGTCTATCTGACATTTGATGATGGTCCCAACCCGCATTGCACGCCGGCTATCCTGGATGTGCTGGCGCAGCATCGGGCCCCCGCCACCTTCTGCGTGATCGGTGCATATGCAGCGGGTCAGCCGGAGCTGATCCAGCGCATCATTGCAGAAGGGCACGAAATCGCAAACCACACAATGACGCACCCGGATTTATCCAAATGCATGCCGGATGAGGTGGAATACGAGATCCTCGCGACGAACAAGGTCATCGGAATGGCCTGCCCGCGAGCCTCTGTGCGGCACATGCGTGCGCCGTATGGGACTTGGACCAAGGAGGCCCTCGCCGCGTCGGCGAAGGCTGAACTGGCA
>NZ_JADPKR010000026.1 GCF_023074055.1 Bradyrhizobium sp. 141 | reverse complement strand
TGAGCAAATCCCACCAACCTTGAGGCCTACCGCCCGATTGCTATCGTCCCACCGAGCCAAATAGCGCGCCCGCAACTCATAGGGTCACAAGCTCTCAGGGTGACGGTGATAGAATAGAGTGCACGGCAGGCGCCCCCTCAATTGCAGGGCTTGCTGTCCTTGACGTCGAACTTGCCCATCGCGCCGGAAATGACAAAATCGTTGTAGTCGAGCACGAGCTGGCGCGAGACGCCATTTTCGTAGAGCTCGAACGCCATCGCGTAGACCGGCGTCTGTTCGCCTTCCTTCTGCTGGGCCTCGCGGTCGAAATAGCTGACGGTGACCGGCCAGCGCTTGAGCGATTTCATGTGCTCGTCGGAGGTTGACGGATCCGGCGAGCCGGCGCGGTCGGCGGGGATCGGCTGGCCGATCACGGTCAGCGTGTTGTAGACCTTCTGGCCGTCGTCGGAGCCGTCATACACCGAGAGCTCGAGCAGCGACTTGCCTTCGTTGGCTGCCGCGATGATGCGGTGGATCTGCTCGGTCGGGAATACGATCTTGCCGTCGAGGGTGAAACTCTTCGGCGCCGGCAGCTTCAGCTTGACGTTGATGTGGTCGCCGTCGCGCTCGGCCGAGCCGTCGACCCGGCCGGCATCCGCCTCATTCATGCGCGTCTCGATCTTGAAGCGGTAGCTCTTGCCGGCGGCATCCTCCCAGGAATTGGAACGGAGATCGCTGAGCGTAACCTTGCCCTCGCCGCTGTCGAGCTCGGACACTTGGCGGAATTCGGAGGTGTAGCCCTCGCACGAGCTTCCGGTGAAGTTGTAGAGGATGCGGCCACGCGCGCTGTTGACGGAGTTGGACCGCGATTTCACCAGGCTGAGGTCATAGAGTGCTTGATGCGCCAAAAACGGACCGTTGGCGGCCTGGGCCCCGCCGCCGGGACCGAAAGCAGCCGCCGCGAGCGCCATCACACCGAGCCGGAAAAGGTGCACCATGTCTATTCCTTGGGAAGCGCAGATCCTTGGGGAAGCGCAGATTCGACATTTTAATGACCGTTCCATTGCGTCGCAACTGAGGCCGTTTCACGTAAAGTTGCGGCCCTTGCGCTGAACCTGCTGTCCGACCTCAACAAATACAGCCCTTCCGGTTGCTTGCATGTGGCGGCCCGATGGGCGAAACAGGGCGCGCCCGGCCGCCTGCGGACGCGCCGGGGCGAATGATTTCTGGACAACGAGGTCGGACATGGCGGGCACGGTCGAGCAGAAGCTGGCGGAACAGGGCATCAAGCTGCACGAAGCCCCCACGCCCGTCGCCAACTACGTGCCGTTCGTGCGCACCGGCAATTTACTGTTCGTCTCAGGTCAGGTCTGCTTCGATCCCGCCGGCAAGCTGATCGCCAAGGGCAAGCTGGGTGCCGGCGTCTCCATCGAGGACGGCGCTGCGGCTGCGCGCGGCTGCGCGGTCAATTTGCTGGCCCAGGTCAAGGCGGCGCTCGGCGACCTCGACAAGGTCGTGCGTGTGGTGCGCCTCGGCGGCTTCATCAACTCGGCGCCGGATTTCCTGGACGGGCCGAAGGTGCTGAACGGCGCCTCGGATTTGATGGTCGTCGCCTTCGGTGACAAGGGGCGCCATGCCCGCACCACCGTCGGCGTCGCCTCGCTGCCCGCCGATGCGGCGGTCGAGGTCGACGGCGTGTTCGAGGTCGCCTGACGCGCATGCGCGCTCCGGATTGGCTGACAGCCCGGCCGGTCGCCCATCGCGGCCTGCACGACATCTCCCGTGGCATTGTCGAAAACATGCCGGGCGCGGTGCAAGCTGCGATCGCAGGCAATTTCTCGATCGAGGTCGATATCCAGCTCTCCGCCGACGGCGAGGCCATGGTGCATCACGACCATGCCCTCGGCCGCCTCACCGAGGCGACCGGCGAGGTGGTCGAAAGGACCGCGGCGGAGTTGAAGGCGATCAAGTTCAAGGACACGCCTGAGCGGATGATGTCGCTCAGCGACCTCTGCGCCCTCGTCGCCGGCCGCGTCCCGCTGGTGATCGAGGTGAAGAGCCATTTTGGCGGCGACCGCAAGCTGGTGAAGCGGATGGCGGAGGTGCTGGAATCCTATGACGGGCCAGCCGTCGGCATGTCCTTCGATCCCGACCAGGTGCTGGCGCTGCGTGAACTGTTGCCCTCCCGTCCGCGCGGCATCGTCGCGCAGCACACCTATGAGGACGACTACTGGGCCAAGCTGAGCCAGGCGCAGCGTGACAGCATGCTGTATCTGCGCCACGGCTTTCGGACTCAACCCCACTTCGTCGCCTTTCGGGTCGACGACCTCCCGGCCCCCGCCCCCTGGATCGCCCGCAACGCCTTCGGCTGCGCCCTGCTCGGCTGGACGGTGCGCACGGGCGAGCAGCGGACGCGGGTTGGGCAGCATGCGGATCAGATGATTTTTGAAGGGTTCGTGCCGTAGGGCTTGCTCGTGTCCCGGACGCGCTGCAACGTGCAAGGCTGCTGCGTAGAGCCGGGACCCATCTCTCCACGAATCCGCAGCGACATGGGCCCCGGCTCTGCAGCGCACCGCTGAAGAAGCGCTGCGCTGCGTCCGGGGCACGAGAGCGTGCCTCCCCCACCTCTTGAAGTCGCTGCTGCAATGCACGATCTTGGGCAACGATGGCATCATCCGAAATCACGCTCGAGGCCGTACCTTCGATTGGCGAAGTGCCACCGGAGGATTGGGACGCCTGCGCCAATCCCGGCAAGACCTTTAACGAAAAGGCCTGCAACGGGCATGGCCCGGGAACCTCATCCGCCCTTCGAGGCGATTCCCTCAGCCTCTCAAAACCTGCCTATAACCCATTCGTATCGCACGCATTTCTTGCGGCCGTCGAGATATCGGGTTCGGCGACCATCCGCACCGGCTGGGGTCCGCGGCATCTCGTGGCCAAGATCGATGGCCGCGTCGCCGGCGTTGTGCCCTGCTATCTGAAATCGCATTCCCAAGGCGAGTACGTCTTCGACCGCGGCTGGGCGGACGCCTATGAGCGCGCCGGCGGGCGCTATTATCCGAAGCTCCAGGTCTCGGTTCCCTTCACCCCGGCAACCGGGCCCCGGCTGCTGGTCCGCGACGGTGTCGATCGCGTGCGCATCATGGAGGCGCTGGCGAGCGGGCTGGTGGCGCTGTGCGGCGTCAGCAAAGCCTCCTCTGTCCACGTCACCTTCGCGCGCGAAGCCGAATCGAAGCTGCTCGCCCAGCACGGCTTCCTGCAGCGTACCGACCAGCAGTTCCACTGGCACAATGAGGGCTTTGCGAGTTTCGACGACTTCCTGGCGACGCTGAACTCGCGCCACCGCAAGTCGATCAAGCGCGAGCGGCGCGATGCGCTGCCGGCCGGAATAACCATCCATTGGCTGACAGGAAAAGACATCACCGAAGATGCCTGGGATGCCTTCTTCGAATTCTACATGGAGACCGGCTCGCGCAAATGGGGGCGCCCCTATTTGACGCGCGAGTTCTTCTCGCTGATCGGCGAGACCATGAGTGAGGACGTGCTGCTGGTGATGGCCCGCCGCAACAATCGCTGGATCGCTGGCGCGATCAACTTCATCGGCTCGGACACACTGTTCGGTCGCAACTGGGGCGCGGTCGAGCATCATCCGTTCCTGCATTTCGAGGTCTGCTATTACCAGGCGATCGATTTCGCGATCAGTCGCGGCCTGAAACATGTCGAGGCCGGCGCGCAGGGCGATCACAAGATCGCGCGCGGCTACCTGCCGCGCACCACCCATTCCGCCCACTTCATCGCCGATCCCGGCCTGCGCCGCGCCATCGACGATTATCTCAAGCGCGAACGCGCCTATGTCGCGGAAGCCGGACGGGAGCTCGCCGAGCTCGGCCCGTTCCGCAAAGGCGTCGACGAGGCGCCTTGACGGTTTGCCGTGGCTGGTGACAGTAAGCGCAAAATTCGAGGAGCCGCCGTATGACCGCCTACGACACCAACAACATCTTCGCAAAGATCCTGCGCGGCGAGCTGCCTTGCTCCAAGGTGTACGAGGACGAGCACGTGTTCGCGTTCCTCGACATCATGCCGCGCGTGCCTGGCCACACGCTGGTGATCCCGAAGGCCCCTGCCCGCAACATTCTCGACATCAAGCCTGACGACTACGCCCATGTCGCCCGCGGCGCGCATAAGATCGCTGCAGCCGCGATGAAGGCCTTCGACGCCGACGGCATCACCGTGCAGCAGTTCAACGAGCCCGCCGGCGGACAGGTGGTGTTTCACCTGCACATGCACGTGATGCCGCGCCACGACGGCGTCGCCATGCTGCCGCCCGCAAGCCGCAAGGAAGACGCCAAGGTGCTGGAAGAGCACGCCGCGAAGCTGATCGCGGCGCTGAAGAGCTGATTGTCACTCCGTCTCGAAATCGCCCTTCTGCGGCGCGGCCAGAGGCGTGAACTCGCAACGATCCGGCTTGATGTCGATCAGCGGCGTGTTGTCGAGGCAGTCGAGCCCGCGCACCAGGATCGCATTTCCCTCGATCCCGACCAGCTTCACGATCGAGGTACCGATCGGGTTAGGCCGCACCGGCGAGCGCAGCGAAAAGGTGCCGCGGGTCTTCTCGTTGTTCTTCGGGCTTTGCAAAATGATGTCGCGGCGCGACTGGTCGAGCCAATAGAGCACTTCGAGATTGCTGTAGAAATCGACGCCCTTGATGGCCGGCACGAACGGCTCAAAGATCTCGAGGCGGCACACCGGACCATCCTGACGTCCCTGCCGCGGCGTCTCCAGCCGCGACGCCCAGGGCGTGCGGATACGGCCGATGAAGACGAGACCGGCATCTTGCGTCGGTGGCAGCTCGATGGCGACCTCGCCCTCGCGGAGCTCCTGTTCGCGAACCATATTTCCTGTTCCTTGGCTGTTCGCCGGCGGTTTTAGCCCAACCACCACTTGCCGGCCAGCATGAAGACTTCGCCGGTCACGACGCCCGCAAAGATCGAGCGACGGGCCAGCAGGAAGGCGACGAGGCCGGCCGCCACCGCGCCATAGCGCAGGGCATCAGGCACGCTAGCCAGCGCACCTGGCGGCTCGACCACGATCTGGGCGATGACGCCGGCGAGGATCGCGGTCGCAACCGCCCGCACCCAGACCAGCAGCTCGGAGCCCTCGTCGATGCCGCCGCCGAACCACAGGCCCAGCATGCGCCATATCTGGTTGGGAACGACGCCGGCGACGAACAGCACCGCCAGCGCGTGCCAGTCGCCGATCGCTTGCGCAAAGCTCATGCGCGCACCTGTCGCCACCAATGCACGCCATAGGCGATCGTGCCGGCCGCCACCCCACTGACCAGGATATCGACGCCGGAATTCATCTTCGCGGCCAGCGGATACAGCAATATGCCCAGCACGAGCGCGACGACATCGGCGACCTCGCGGCTGTTGCGCGCGGTCGAGAACAGGAAGGACAGCGGCGTCAGCAGCAGGATCGCCGCTCCAAGCGTCTGCGTCAGGTTGGCGGCGAGGAAATAGCCGACCGTGTTGGCGACGAGGCAGACCGAGACGAGGCCACAGCCGAGCCCGTGAACGAAGGCGATCCGCCGCTCACGCGGCACTTGCGGCAGGAAACGGTGGCATTCGACCCACAGCGTCACCGCGGTGAGATGCGCAGCAAAGATCAGCTCGCGCCGTTTGGTCGTCGGCGTGCGCATCAGAGGCAGCACCGAGACGACCATCGGAAACAGACGGATCGCGCTGACCGTGACTGCAATCGCCGACTGAATGATGGTGGCGCCGGAACCGAGCGTGGTGATCAGGATGATCTGCGCCGGCCCCGCCCAGACGAACAACGTCGAGGCGAGCGCCCAGGCCAGGCTGAAATGAGTGTCATGGGCGAGCGCGCCGATGCCGAGATAGGTCACGAACAGCACGATGGTGAGGATCGTCTGCGTGATCGAGCGCAGCCCCCAGCCAAAGGCAAGCCAGCGGCTATTCCATTGCGGTGAATCGAGCGGAGGAAGCGCCACAGGACGGCCGGCGAAAGAGGAATCGTCGGCGCATAACGGCCATTGCGGAGGCGGCCGTCAAGGAAGCGCTCGGCGGAGCTGGCATGCGAGCGACGTGCGTGACACCCCACTGGCGGTCTACCCGCTCATTCCCCTGTTCTTCAGCACGAAACACGCCCCGCCCGCCTTCCTGATCCGGTTGCACAAATCATCCGCTTCGCTGCGCGTCTCAGTGCCGATGCGCACCTGGTAGAACGCCCGCGTGCCGCGGCTGCGCATCACGGATGACAGCAGGCTCGGATCGCGCTCGCCAATCACCGTGCTGAGCCGCGTCACGGCGCGGGAGTACATCGCCAGCGCCCTATTGCGGTCGAAGCCGGCGGCGAGCTGGACGCCCCATGCCTTTGCGGCCGCAAGCTCCACATGCTGCTCGAGCTCGGCGACGAAGGCGTTGGGCGCGCGCTTGAGCAGCGCCATCAGATCACGGCAGCTGGTCGGCGGCGAACTCGGCGGTCCCTTGCCGGTCGCTCCCGCCTTGGCCCAGGCATCGACGCTCGTGCCGGTGATGGCGAAGACGTAGTTGCGGGTCTGCTCCGGCATGCCCCCGGTGCCGGCGAGCCATTCCTGCAGGCGCCGCGGGCCGGCATTGTAGGCGGCTGCGGCAAGGCCGAGATTGCCGAACTGGTTGCGCAGCTCGCTCAGAAACTCCGCCGACTTCGGCAGCGCCTGCACCGGGTTGAACGGATTGAGCAGCCCGCGCTCGTTTGCCGTGCCCGGCATGAACTGCGCGATCCCCTGCGCGTGCTCGCCGCTGCGTGTCGTGGGGCCCACCGCATCGGCCTGGAAGCGGCTCTCCTGCCAGATCACCCGGGCGAAGAATTCCAGCGGAAGATTGGCATCGCGCGCGGCCGCCTCCACGATCAGGCAGATCGACTCCCGCGTATCGCTCTCGCGCGCGTCAGCCGGCTTCTCCGGCGGCTTCGCGGGCTCCTCCGCCTTCGGAGGCGCGACGGGCGGCGCCGTCTCCTCTGCGAGCGCCGGCGACAGCACGAGGGCCTGGCACAAGACAGCGATAACCCGAGCTATTCGCATGGCATCGACGCAATCGACCAAAATCGGACCTTGACTTGGAACCCCAGCCAACTAGCAACAGACGGCAGTATCAACGCAGGTCCCGCCCGGATGGTGACAATCTTTTTTGATCTCGACGGCACGCTGACCAACCCGAAGCCGGGGATCACGCGCTCGATCCAATACGCGCTGGAGCGGCTGGACGTCGCGGTGCCGAGCGAGGACGAGCTGACCTGGTGCATCGGCCCGCCGCTGCATGCCAGCCTGAAGAAGCTCACCGGAACCGACGAACTCGCCGACCGCGCGCTGCTGCTCTATCGCGAGCGCTTCAGCGATATCGGCCTGTTCGAGAACGAGGCCTATGCCGGCATCGTGGACACTCTGACGACGCTGGCCGCGACCACACCGCGCATGTTCGTCGCGACCAGCAAGCCCGCGGTCTACGCCACCCGCATCGTCGATCATTTCGGCCTGAAGCCCTACTTCGAGCGTGTGTTCGGCTCCGAGCTCGACGGCACACGCGTCGACAAGCGCGACCTGCTGCGCTACGCGCTCGACGAGGCCAAGGTCGATGCGAGCAGCGCGATCATGATCGGCGACCGCAGCCACGACGTGGTCGGCGCCCGCACCAACGGCATGACAGCCATCGGCGTGCTCTATGGCTATGGCAGCGAGGCCGAGCTCAGGGACGCCGGCGCGCATCACATCTGCGCCGCACATCCGGAATTACTCGGCCACTGCGTCGCGTAGCCGAGAGCCGCGACACGTCCGCCCTCACGGCAACGCTCAGCTCGCCGCCGCGGCAATGTCCGTAGGCTCGACGGTATCCACCGGCAACGCGAACTGCTCGACGCGCTTGTAGGGCTTCTTGTTGAGCAGCAGCCGCGTCACGTCGGGGCGTGAATAATGCCCGGCCGGATCTGCCGCGTTCTTGGCAACGCCGATGGCGCCGAGATCGATCTCGGCGATCAATAGCCCCTCCTGGTCCGGCGCGAGCTTGTCGCCGATCTGGCTGCCGTCGGGGCCGTAGATCGCGGCAAAGCCGCCGCCGGCATGCAACAGCGCGTGCTTGTCCGGACGGTCGCAGAGCTCGTCGATCATCGCCTGCGAGACCGTTGCGCACGGCGCCAGCACGAAGCAGGAGCCCTCCACCGCATAGACGCGAGAGGCGGCGTTGTTGACCTCGGCCCCTAACGCCGGCGCGAAGGGATCGTAGAGCGAGAAGCTTGGCCAGGCCGCGACGTGGACCTGCTCGTTCTGGGCGTACATCGCGTATTTGGACAGCGGCTGAAGATGCTCCCAGCAACACAGCGCGCCGAGACGGCCGATGTCGGCCCTTGCATGCACCGCGAGATCACTGCCGTCGCCCTCACCGTAAACGGTGCGCTCCGCATGGGTGGGCCGCAGCTTGCGGCGCTTTGCGATGGTCTCGCCGTCAGGTCCGATCAGCCATTGCGCGAGATAAAGGCTACCGCCATCGCGTTCGGACAGACCGATCACGGCGGTGAGTCGCGCTTTCCGCACTTCGTCGCGCAGCCGCTCGGCCTGCGGGCTGTCATAGGACAGCGAATTGTCGAAATAGCGCTGCACGAAGCCACGCCCGATCGCCCAGGCCGGCGAGTCCATCCAGATATGCCAAGGGTAGCCGGGGATGAAGGCCTCGGGAAAGGCGATCAGCTTGGCACCTTTCTCGGCGGCGTCCCTGATCAGCGCGATCGACTTGTCGATCGAGGCGTCGAGGTCGAGCCAGGCCGGCGCCGCCTGCACCACCGCGACCTTGTATTTCGGATGTTCGATGCCCATTGCCGCCTCCATTGCCGGTTGATCGGAAGCCATCTCCGATGCAGTCTATTGAGCCAAGGCAGGCAACCGGACGCTCGACCGCGGCGGAACAAAAACTCGACCGGACGGAATTTCTGCCGGGTACGCGATTTGCCTTCGGTCAGGCTGGATCCGCCCACGCGCGGTTTTGCTGGATGGGAAAAGGGAGGCTCTCCAGATGCCAATCCAGTTCACGACGGACGGCAGCCCCGGCTACCGGCGGCTCGCCCTCTGGCAGGACATCGTCTGCGACGTCTTTGTCGGGCTCGACTGCAAGTCCGATCTCGGTAGCGCCTTTCGCGGCTCGGTCACGCAGGCTTCGCTCGGCAAGGCGGTGTGCTCCGAGGTCCGCTCCGACCGCCAGCATGTGTTCCGTACGCCCTCCCGCATTGCGCGCTCGGATCAGGATTTCGTCCTGGTGGCGCTCGGCAATCGCGGCGATGGCGGCGTGGTGCAGGACGGCCGCGAGACCGTGATTCATCCCGGCGAATTCGCACTCTACGACACGAGGCGCCCCTATGAGCTGAAGTTCAACGACACTTTCACCCAGACCATCTTCAAGGTGCCGCGCGAGATGTTGCAGCGCCGGCTCGGCGGCACCGAGACGCTGACTGCGATGTCGTTCGGCACTGAGGCACCGCTCGAGCGGCTCGCCTACGATTTCATCTTCCGGCTTTGCCAGAGCGCTGATCGGCTCGTCGGACAACGCCGCCGTTCTGTCGGAACAGGCCGTCGATCTTCTCGCCATGGCGTTGAGCGAGCGGCTCGGCAAGACGTCGCTGCCGTCTTCGACCCACCGCTCCGCGTTGATCTACCGGCTCAAGGCGCACGTGCGTGCCCACCTCGCCGACCCCGACCTTTCATTGTCGGAGACCGCGGCCGCGCTCGGCATTTCGCCGCGCTACGTGAACGACCTTCTCGCCGACGAGGAGACCTCGTTCCAACGTTTCGTCCTCGCCGAACGCCTTGCCAAATGCCGGCGCGACCTCGCCTCGCCCATGCTCGTCCATCGCCACATCAGCGAGATCGCCTTTGCCTGGGGCTTCAACGACCTCTCGCATTTCGGTCGCGTCTTCCGCGAGCAGTTCGGGATGTCGCCGCGCGACTTCCGGCACAGCCAATTGCGGCATTGAGATTCGGACAGCCATTGGCCGCAGCCTTCGCCCGGGGCGAAGACAAGGCTCGCCAATTCCAGATTGTCAGGCCTTGCCGCCTGCATCAGGCTGGCGCACATGAGGACTCGCACCACGATAAGCGGATCGGAGCTGTTGCTGAGCGTGATCGCGATCCGACTCGCGGTGCTGGTTCTGGTCGGCTGGGGCCTGACGCTGTTGCCGCGGCAAACGCATGATAGCGAACGCGCCTGCCTTCCCTCACCTGTAACGAGCAGCGAGGCTCAGGCGAAAGCGGTCCGCTCGCAGGTTGGCGATGCAGCGTTCGATGACATGCTGCTGCACGACTAGGCCGCTCCCAAGCAGGGCCGGTATGTGAGCGCATGATAGGACAAGGCGTTCGCTTGCGCTAACTTCAGCAACAAGATCGCACGGATCAATCAGCAGTCAGCCGAGGAGCATATCGATGGAATACCGACGCTTGGGCCGGTCGGGCCTCATGGTGCCCGCCTTGAGTCTCGGGACCGGAACGTTCGGCGGTGTTGGCCGCCTCGCGGCGTGGGGCACGACGGATGCGACCGAAGCCCGGCGCCTGCTGGACATCTGTCTCGAGGCCGGCGTGTCGATGTTCGACACTGCGGACGTCTATTCGCTCGGCGAGTCCGAGCGCGTGCTCGGCGAAGCCATCAAGGGCCGCCGTGACAAGGTGCTGGTCTCGACCAAGGCCACCTTCCGCTTTGGCGACGGCCCCAACGACATCGGCTCGTCGCGCCAACACCTGCTCGCAGCCATCGACGGTTCGCTGCGCCGGCTCGGCACCGACTACATCGATCTGTTCCAGCTTCATGGCTTCGACGCCTTCACCCCGCCCGAAGAGGTGCTCGGCACGCTCGACGTGCTCGTGCGCGCCGGCAAGATCCGCTACGTCGGCGTTTCGAATTTCTCCGGCTGGCACCTGATGAAATCGCTCTCTGTTGCCGACAAGCACGGCTTCCCGCGCTACGTCGCCAACCAGACCTATTATTCGCTGATCGGGCGCGACTACGAATGGGAGTTGATGCCGCTCGGCCTCGACCAGGGGCTGGGTGCCGTGGTCTGGTCACCGCTCGGCTGGGGACGCCTCACCGGCAAGATCCGCCGGGGGCAGCCGAAGCCCGAGGTGAGCCGCCTGCCCAAGACGGCCGATTTCGGCCCGCCGGTGCCGGACGAGCACGTCTATCGTGTCGTCGAGGCCATCGACGACGTCGCGAAGGAAACGGGCAAGAGCGTGTCGCAGATCGCGCTCAACTGGCTGCTGCAGCGTCCGACAGTGTCGACGCTGATCATCGGCGCGCGCAACGAGACGCAGCTCCGCGAAAATCTCGGCGCGGTCGGCTGGTCGCTGACCAAGGACCAGATCGCAAAGCTCGACGCGGCGAGCAAGGTCACGCTGCCCTATCCCTACTGGCACCAGCGCACGACCTTCACCGACCGGAACCCGCCGGCGGTGTAGCGAGGGCCAATCGCCTAACCGCCCGGCCCTAGAGCGCTCTGGAAAGCGCTCCCGACCCATGCTTCCCACGCCGGAAGGACTGCTTCCGGCACAGGAACTGTATGTGTCCTGCCGGGTTGCGGTCGATCCGGCAATTTCCTATTCGGAGACGAACCACGGCTCGAATCAAGCGCGCCTCCATCATGTCGTCCGCCCCGATTGAGCATGCCGACGGCCTGCCGCAGCCGCAGCGCAATCAGGCGGTGCTCACCATTGCGCTCGGCATCATCATGGCGGTGGTCGACAGCGCCATCGCCAATGTCGCGCTGCCGACGATCGCGGCCGACCTGGATGCGAGTCCGGCCTTTTCGATCTGGATCGTCAACGGCTACCAGCTCGCGATCACGATCTCGCTGCTGCCGCTGGCCTCGCTCGGCGAGATCGTCGGCTATCGCCGCGTCTATCTGGTCGGGCTGGTGCTGTTCACGCTGGCGTCCGCCTTCTGCGCGCTGGCGCATACGCTGCCGCTGCTGACGATCGCGCGCATCATCCAGGGCTTTGGCGCGGCCGGCATCATGAGCGTCAACGCGGCGCTGGTGCGCTTTACCTATCCGCGCAGCCAGCTCGGCCGCGGCATCGGGCTCAATGCACTCGTCGTCGCTTTCTCCGCAGCGGTCGGCCCGACGCTCGCCGCAGGCATCCTCGCGGTCGGAAGCTGGCCCTGGCTGTTCGCCATCAACGTGCCGCTCGGCGCAGTGACGCTGCTGCTGGGCCTGCGCAGCCTGCCGCACACCAAGCCCGCCAGCCATTCGTTCGACTGGCAGAGCGCAGGGCTTTCCGCGATCACCTTTGGCGTCGGGATCGCGGCCGTCGACAGCGTCGGCCATGGCGAGGCCGCGATCACCTGCCTCGTGCAGTTCGCCATCGCTGTCGTCGCCGGCGCGCTGCTGATCTACCGCGAGACCCACATGACCTCGCCGCTGCTGCCGGTCGACCTGTTGCGCATCCCGGTGTTCGCGCTGTCGATTGCGACCTCGATCGCCTCGTTCTGCGGGCAGATGCTCGCTTTCGTCGCGATCCCCTTCTACCTCCAGAGCCGCTTCGGCTATTCGGCGGTGCATATGGGCCTCCTGATCACGCCATGGCCGATCGCGGTAGCCTTCGCGGCGCCCCTCGCTGGCCGCCTGGTCGAGCGTTACCCGGCCGGCCTGCTCGGCGGCATCGGGCTCACGCTGTTCGCCGGCGGCCTTGCCGCGCTCGCCTTCCTGCCCGCGGACCCGACGCCGTTCGACGTGATCTGGCGCATGGCGCTGGCGGGCGCCGGGTTCGGTCTGTTTCAGACCCCTAACAACCGCACCATGATCGCAGCCGCCCCGCGCGAGCGCGCCGGCGGCGCCAGCGGCATGCTGGGCACGGCGCGCCTGCTCGGCCAGACCACCGGCGCTGCGCTGGTGGCGTTGCTGCTCGGACGGTATCCGGTTGAGGGGACCAGGCTGGCACTCCTTGCCGGCGTGGGATTTGCGCTGTGCGGCGCCGTGCTGAGCATGATGCGGCTGTCTCCCGCCGGCGCGCGCGGCGCCGAGCACGTCCGCGTGCAGGACGATCAGCGCTTGCGCGGCGAATAGCACGGCCCCACGTCCAGGTGCCCGCTGTTCTCGTGCACAACCCCTGCGTGGCTTAACTATCCCGACCTGTGACCTATTGCGCTCGCGCTACGGTTGCGCTTCAGTGGAGCGGGGAACAAGGGGCATTTCATGCGTTCATTGGGAATTATGGCGCTCAGCGTCATGCTGGGCGGCTGCGCGTCTGTCACGCGCGGCACGACCGAGAACATCAGCATCTCATCGACACCGTCAGGCGTGGAAGCCGTCGTCAGCGGAATGGAGGTTCCGACCACCTGCACGACACCCTGCTCCGTGGTCGTCAAGCGGAACGCCGACATTTCGATCACCTTTCAGAAGGAAGGCTATGAGCCGCAGGTCGTGCCGCTCAGCCGTGACATACCGACGTCCGGGGCCGCCGGCTTCGCCGGCAATCTTTTGCTCGGCGGGGTCGTCGGAATGGGCGTCGATGCCGCGACGGGAGCGGCAACCGATCACAAGCCCAATCCGGTCATCGTGACGATGCAGCCGTCGGCCCCCGCCCGCAGCGCACGGCCGGCCGCTCCGCGCAAGCCGCACCCGCCAGCGGCCGCGCCCGAAGCCGGAACGTAAGGGTCACACCCACCCTCGGAAACAAAAAGGCCGGCTTCGCAGCCGGCCTTTCGATTCATGATGCGCTAGATCAAGCCTTGACCAGCGGACCCTTGGAGGTCGGCCCCTTGGAGCCGCCGGGGCCACCCGGCTTGGACTTGCCCGGAGGACGCTTGCGGGTGCCGGGCAGCTTCTCCTGCTTCGGGGTAACCGGCCCCTCGACGAATTCGAAGCCGATCTTGTCCTTGGTCTCGTCGGCCTCGTCCTTGACCAGAACGACGCGGACATGGCCGCCGCCCTTCAGCTTCCCGAACAGCACCTCGTCGGCCAACGGCTTCTTGATGTGCTCCTGGATCACGCGGGCCATGGGGCGCGCGCCCATCTGCTCGTCGTAGCCATGCTGGACCAGCCAGGCCTTGGCCGGCTCGGACAGCTCGATGGTGACGTCGCGATCGCCGAGCTGCGCCTCGAGCTGCAGCACGAACTTCTCCACGACCGTGCCGATCACCTCGACGCTGAGATGGCCGAACGAGACGACGGCATCAAGGCGGTTGCGGAATTCCGGCGCGAACTGCCGGTTGATCGCCTCGTGGTCGTCGCCTTCCCGCTTGGAGCGCGTGAAGCCGAACGCCTGCTTGGCGAGATCGGAAGCCCCCGCGTTCGTGGTCATGATCAGGATCACGTTGCGGAAATTGACCTGCTTGCCGTTGTGGTCGGTGAGCCGGCCGTGATCCATGATCTGGAGCAGCACGTTGTAGAGGTCGGGATGCGCCTTCTCGATTTCGTCGAGCAGCACCACGCAATGCGGATGCTGGTCGACGCCGTCGGTGAGCAGGCCGCCCTGGTCGAAGCCGACATAGCCGGGAGGCGCGCCGATCAGGCGGGATACAGTGTGCCGCTCCATGTATTCGGACATGTCGAAGCGCAACAGCTCGACGCCGAGGCTTGCAGCAAGCTGCTTTGCGACCTCGGTCTTGCCGACGCCGGTCGGACCCGAGAACAAGTAGCTGCCGATCGGCTTCTCCGGCTCGCGCAGGCCGGCACGCGCCAGCTTGATCGAAGCGGCGAGCGACTCGATCGCCTTGTCCTGACCGAATACGGTGCGCTTCAGGGTCTGCTCGAGATGCTTGAGCACCTCGGCGTCGTTCTTCGACACGCTCTTCGGCGGGATCCGCGCCATCGAGGCGATCGTGGTCTCGATCTCCTTGATGCCGATGGTTTTCTTGCGCTTGTTCTCGGCGACCAGCATCTGCGCCGCACCGGATTCGTCGATCACGTCGATCGCCTTGTCCGGCAGCTTGCGGTCGTGGATGTAGCGCGAGGAGAGCTGGACAGCGGCCTCGATCGCCTCATTGGTGTACTTCAGCCGGTGGTAGTCCTCGAAATACGGCTTGAGACCCTTGAGGATCGCGATGGCGTCCTCGACCGTCGGCTCGTTGATGTCTATCTTCTGGAAGCGCCGCACCAGCGCGCGGTCCTTTTCGAAGTGCTGGCGGTATTCCTTGTAGGTGGTCGAGCCCATGCAGCGGATCGTGCCCGAGGCAAGCGCGGGCTTGAGCAGGTTCGAGGCATCCATCGCCCCGCCCGACGTCGCGCCCGCACCGATCACGGTGTGGATTTCGTCGATGAACAGGATGGCGTTGGGGTGCGCTTCGAGCTCCTTCAGCACCTGCTTCAGGCGCTCTTCGAAGTCGCCGCGATAGCGCGTGCCCGCGAGCAGCGTGCCCATGTCGAGCGAGAACACCGTGGCGGCTGCCAGAACCTCCGGCACTTCGCTGTCGACGATGCGCTTGGCGAGGCCCTCCGCGATCGCGGTCTTGCCGACGCCGGCTTCGCCGACGAACAACGGGTTGTTCTTCTGTCGGCGGCACAGCACCTGGATCGCACGGTTGATTTCGGAATTGCGTCCGATCACCGGATCGATCTTGCCGTCGCGCGCCTTCTTGTTGAGGTTGACGCAATAGGTATCGAGCGCCTCGCCCTTCTTCTTGGCGTCCTCGTTACCCTTGGCCTCGGTCTCCTCGTCGACGCCGCGCACCGGCCGCGCCTCGGAGACGCCCGGCCGCTTGGCGATGCCATGGCTGATGTAGTTGACCGCGTCATAGCGCGTCATGTCCTGCTCCTGCAGGAAATACGCGGCGTGGCTCTCGCGCTCGGCGAAGATCGCGATCAGCACGTTGGCGCCGGTCACCTCTTCACGACCGGAGGATTGCACGTGGATCACCGCGCGCTGGATCACGCGCTGGAAGCCGGCGGTCGGCTTGGCGTCGTCGGCGCCATCCGTCACCAGGTTCTCGAATTCGGTCTCAAGATAATTAACCAGGCTCGTGCGGAGCTTGTCGAGATCGACGCTACAGGCGCGCATGACGGCGGCTGCATCGGAGTCGTCGATCAAGGAGAGCAAGAGATGCTCGAGCGTCGCGTATTGGTGATGACGCTCGTTTGCGATCGCCAGTGCACGATGCAGGGATTGTTCAAGGCTTTGGGAAAAAGTCGGCATTCGCGTCCTCTATGGCCCCCACCATCATGATCGCCATCGCCCGGTCAGGCAACAACAACCTTTGTCACATATAGTTATACAAGATCGCGGCGAAAGACCGGTTCCGCGACTCAGGCGGCGACACACCCGCGGTATTTTCGGATGCAAAACCCGTTCCGATTTGGGCAGAACTACCCATTTGGGCAGGGTTGACGCTGGTGCCGATGGTCGCCGGATCATGCAGCAAGATGTGCTGCCATCACACACCACGCGAACAGAACCACTCTAAAGAACTCGAACGCGGGATTACTTCTTTTCCATCACGCATTGCAGCGGGTGCTGGTGCTTGCGGGCGAAATCCATCACCTGCGTCACCTTGGTCTCGGCGATCTCGTAGGTGAACACGCCGCACTCCCCGATGCCATGATGGTGGACATGCAGCATGATCTTGGTCGCGGCCTCGATGTCCTTGTTGAAGAACTTCTCCAGCACGTGGACGACGAATTCCATCGGCGTGTAATCGTCGTTCAGGATCAGCACCCGGTAGAGGTTCGGCCGTTTGGTCTTGGGCTTGACCTTGGTGATGACCGAAGTGTTCGGACCCGAGGGGTTACCCGAACGGTTCTCGTCATTGCTCAAGCGAGGAGCGTAGGCAGCGGCTGGCGCGGACAGGTCGAGTCTGGAAGTCAATTGCGGCATGGCTCAGGCGTTCAAATTCCCCATGGAAGCGAATGGCGGTCACCGCGCGACCCCGCCCGTCGGAGCCTGGCGCAGGCGCGCCGCCTTGTTGGATCGCCGCTCCCGACAAATCCGGTCCAAGCCGGATCGTTCGCCAGCAATATGGGCCTGCCCCCGGCTCGCCGCAAGCGCGCAGAAATCCGGCCGATGCGGTTGCGACAGTCCCGATTCCCGTCCGGGCGATCCTGCAAAGGTTAATCAACCCGGACCGATTTGACAAAAATTTCCGCGACGTCGGTTAGAACGTTTTGACCAGGAACCCGGTCATTTAACACGATTGCGACGTTTCGCCCGGGCTCCCCCGGACTTCTACGGTGCAATTTACCAAGCATTCAACGGCGTGGCGCGAAATCGGGCAAAACCAGGGATTTCGGGGATCGTCATGTTTCGCTCGCCGCTTGTCAGCCTGATCGGTCGACGGCTCGCCCGCTTCGCGGCCGCCGAGCAAGGCAATATCGCCATGATCTTCGCCATCGCGCTGGTCCCGGTCCTGAGCTTGGTCGGTGCCGCGGTGGACTATAGCCGCGCTGTCCAGGCCCGCACGTCCATGCAGGCGGCCCTCGACTCGGCCGCTCTGATGCTCTCCAAGGATCTGTCGTCCGGCACCATCACCACGTCGCAGATCAGCACGAAGGCGCAAGCCTATTTCAACGCGCTGTTTACCGGCACCGCCACCCTGCCATCGGTCAGCGTCGCCGCCACCTATACCGCGAGCACCAGCATGGGCTCCACGATCCAGCTCACCGGAACTGGCACCTACACGACCAGCTTCATGAAGATCGCCGGCTTTCCGACGCTCGGCATCGGCACCACGTCCACCAGCGCTTGGGGCAACGTCCGCATGCGCGTGGCCCTGGTGCTCGACAACACCGGCTCCATGGCTCAGGACGGCAAGATGCCGGCGATGCAGACGGCCGCGAAGAATCTGGTCGATCAGCTCAGCGCGCTCGCGAAGGCCGATGGCGACGTCTACATCTCGATCGTTCCGTTCGCCAAGGACGTCAACGTCGGCGCCAGCAACTACAACAAGGACTGGATCGACTTCAGCGAATGGGATGCCGCCAATGGCAGCTGGACTTGCACCGCAGGCAACAACTGGAACTGCAATAACTGGAAGTGGGCGCCGGCCAACCACAGCACCTGGACCGGCTGCGTGGTCGATCGCGATCAGGACTACGACACCAAGAACACCTCGCCGGCGAGCGGCAATGTGGGGACGCTCTTCCCGGCCGAGCAGTATTCCTACTGCAACTCCGGCAGTTCGTCCTATCTGCAACCGATCATGCCGCTGAGCTACGATTGGAGCGCGCTCAAGAGCCGCATCGATGCCATGAAGCCGACCGGCAACACCAACCAGGGCATCGGCCTGGCCTGGGGCTGGATGACGTTGTCGACCGGCAATCCCATGAACGCGCCGGCCAAGGATGCGAACTACCCCTACAAGGACGCGATCGTTCTGCTCTCCGACGGTCTGAACACGCAGAACCGCTGGTACAGCAATGCTTCGCAGATCGACACGCGACAGAAAAAGCTGTGCGACAACGCCAAGGCCGAGAACATCACCATCTACACGGTGCAGGTGAACACGGGCAGCGATCCGACCTCGAGCGTGCTGCAATATTGCGCCAGCAGCACCGACAAGTTCTATCTGGTCACATCGGCCAGCCAGACCGTCTCCGTGTTCAAGGACATCGGCACCTCGCTGTCGAAGCTGCGCGTGGCGCGCTGACGGATCGACCGCGCGCAAACAAAAAGCCCGGCTGGTTCAGCCGGGCTTTTCGATTCCAGGATGTCCTGAAAACGTTACTGGGCGGCCGGGGTGAACTTCGACACGATGGTCTCGACCGGCTTGAACGCCTGCTTGGCGAGGTCGCTGTAGAGGCCGGCGATCTTCTGCGATTCCGCAACGAAGGTCTCGTAGGAGGAACGGGCGAAGTCGGTCTGCGCTTCCATGGCCTTGTCCAGCGACTTCACGCCGGAAAGCTTCTCGACGAAGGACTTGGTGTCTTCGAACGACTTCTTCGTATAGTCGCCATAGGCGCTGGCGATCGCCTGGAGGCCGTGCTGCACCGAGGTCGCGGAGGCGACGTACTGCTCGAAGTGCTCTTTCCCGTAGTTCTGAAAGTCTTCAACCTTGAACATTTCGGAATCCTTTTCCCTGGCTCTCGTCGGGAAGCCCCGGCTCCCTGACTCTGCCCACAATTAGTGCAACGCACAAAAAAGTCAAGAATCTTGTGCGACGCACAAAAATAGATTGAAATCGCTGAGATTCCCGGGGTTTCCCGCAACAATTCCTTAAGCTTTTGGAAACCCCGGCCCCCTACCCTGATTCCCTGGACGTGTTCAACTTCCGCAAACGGTCAAAAGCCGTTTAAGAACATCACCTTAGCCAGAATAGCGGCTCAGGCCGAACGTCCCCCGCGGCGAACACCAGCGGAGGGACAGCCTGAGCAGGTAATGATCCCGGGTCCATTGGGCACAATTTCGCCTCACGAGCCGGTGATCAAGTCAGAAACGGGGACGGGGTTCCATGCTTCGTAAAAACTTGTCTTCCTCGCGCTTGGTGCGGGTTGGCGTTTTCGGGCTTCTTACGGTCACCACCGCGGTCATCTTCACCACCGATGCCGCCGAGGCGCGGCGCCATCGCCGCCAATACGCGCACCACCGGGTGCAGCGCGATGTGTCCGAGAGCTCCAGCCCGAAATTCGCGTCCATCATCGTCGACGGCAATTCCGGCGCGGTGCTGCAGGCAACGAGCCCCGACGGGATCCGGCACCCCGCCTCGCTGACCAAAATCATGACGCTCTACCTGCTGTTCGAGCGCCTTGAGTCCGGGAAGATGAAACTCGACACCGAGATGCCGGTGTCCAAGCATGCCGCCGATCAGGATCCGACCAAGCTGAACCTGCGTGCCGGCCAGACCATCCGTGTCGAGGATGCCATCAAGGGTCTCGTCACCCGGTCCGCCAACGACGCCGCGGTGGTCATCGCGGAAGCAATCGCCGGCGACGAGGACGACTTCGCCCAGATGATGACGCGCAAGGCCCGCGCGCTCGGCATGTCCAAGACGGTGTACCGCAACGCCAACGGCCTTCCCAACGACGAGCAGGTCACGACCGCGCGCGACCAGGCCACGCTCGGGCGCGCCATCCAGGAGCGCTTCCCGCGCTACTATCGTTATTTCGCCACCTCCACCTTCAACTGGCGTGGACAGTCGATCCGCAACCACAATCACCTGCTCGGCAGCGTCGAGGGCGTGGACGGCATCAAGACCGGCTATACCCGCGCCTCCGGCTTCAATCTCGTCAGCTCGATGCGCCGCGGCAACCGCCACCTGATCGGTGTCGTGCTCGGCGGCCGCAGCGGCGGCTCGCGCGATGCCATCATGCGCAACCTGCTCGCCGAGAATCTCGAGAAGGGCGCAACCGCCCACACCGTTGTCGCGGTCAGCGAGCGTAACGGCGCTGATGCCAATGTCGAGGTCGCCGACGCATCGGATACTCCGGTACGCCCCGCTGCGCCGGTTCAGGCCGCAGCCGCTCCTGCTCCCGAAGCCGCCCCGTCGCGTCTGGCTGCACGTCTGTCGACGCTGGCGGCTGCGACGGCCGCGGTGCCGCCGGCCCAGCCCAAACCCGAGGTTCGGCCGACGGAATCCAGGATCGAGCCCGCGCCGCTCACCAATGGCGTGATCTCGAGCCAGCCGCTCTCCATCATTCCCGGCTCGTCCGAGCCGATGAAGCCGGTTCGGGTCAAGACGGTTCAGGTCAAGGCCGGCGCCGTGAAGGTCGCCTCCGCCGCCCCCACCCAGGTCGCCCCGCCGGTCACCAACGCCATTCCGCCCCGTTCCGACGTCGCGGAAACCTCCGGCGCCGTCGTCGCCCGGGCCGATCTCATCAACAAGCCCGAGATCGTCAGCCAACCGGAAGCGCCAAAGGCCGAGATCGCCCGTACCGAAATGCCGCGGCAGCCCGCGGGATTCGGCACCGGGAACGGCGTCCTCGGGGTGTTGCCGGCCGCAACGGCCGCCGCGCCCGCCCCGGCGGGTCCAAAGCTCGCCTCCGCCGATCCGACGCCGGTCCAGATGAGCGCCACCACCAAGCCGGTCGTCACCCACAGCGGCTGGATCGTCCAGGTCGGCGCGCTCGAGAGCGAGAACGAAGCGCAGCACCGCATCGACGCCGCGCGCAGCTCGGCCCGCGGCCTGCTCAGCAAGGCTGATCCGTTCACCGAAGTCGTGGCAAAGGACAATCGCAAGCTCTACCGCGCCCGCTTCGCCGGCCTCGAGCGCGACCAGGCCGAAGCCGTCTGCCGCACCCTGAAGCGCGCCGAGATCTCCTGCATCACCGTCCGCAACTGATCTCCTTCCCCGTTCGAGACGAAATGCCCGCGCTTAGCGCGGGCATTTTCGTTTTGGGGTCGCGGTCACGCGGGCGCTGCTCATGACAAGGCTGTTCCGCGACAACCTCTCGTCAATAAATTACGGTTAAAACTTCCCTCAAGGGATCGACCACGCCGACAATGGCGGGCATCGGGGCGACGGCAAACGGAGCAAGTGGAGCTCACGCGGTACGGGCGTTTGTAGCGTGGTGCCGGAGTTAGCCGTTATGCGTACGAAGCAGAGTATCCTTGGCCTCGTTTACACGGGCAGCGAGATAGTTCGAGCCCCCCTGGTCGGGATGGAGTTTCTTCATCAGGGACTTGTGCGCCCGGCTGATGTCGTCGCGCCCCGCCCCCGGCTGCAGGCCAAGGATCTGATAGGCCTCCTCCGCCGTCATTTTGCCGCTCGCCGCCGTGCGGCGCTGCCCCCTTGCCGCGTCGCCCTGCGCGTTCTGACGCCAAGCGGGAAACCGGCGGTCCAGATAGCTTTCAAGTAGGGCCACGCTCTCCGCGTCGAACGTCGGGACCATCGCCAACAGGCCCGCGAGATCGAACTCGCCGAGATCGCGCCCGGCGTGAGGCCCGGCGACGATCTGCCCGCCAAGCTGGCCGGTGTCGTGGTCGAGCCGCATGTCCAGGAATTGCGAGCGCACGCGCGAGGCCTGGCCTGACGCGGGCGCGGCACCGACGCCGAACAGCCCACCGACATTGCCGAAGCCGGCGTTTGCCAGCGGCTTCCAACCCAGCAGCCCGGCGCCGAAAATCCCCAGCGGGATCGCCACCGCCAGCTCGCCCCGCAAGCCCGTGAATGCTGCGACCGCCAGCGCCACCACGCCGCCGCCGAACCTGATGGCGCGCGCCAGCACCGCAGGGTTGGCGGCGCGGAACATCTGGAGCAGCAGGTAAAGCGTGATAATTGCGACAGCGCCGGCGATCAGGGTCATAACAGGAATATAGTCGCCCTCGCGGCAAAATGCATGGCATACGCCCGCCGCGAGCCGCGACGGCCTGAGCGCTACTTCATCTGACCGATCAGCTGGGCCGCTCCGCTCGTGGTCTTCGCCAATTTCAACAATGCCTCGCGACCACCGGCGGCATAGGCCGCGGCGGCCCGCAGAAGCTCACGCAGCTGCGCCGCCGCGCCCGGATCAAACCGGCACCAGGCGCCGCCGGTCAGGCGCGCGATCTCACGAAAGGCCTGCTCGGCAACCGCGTCATGACCTTCCTGAAACACGAACACGGGCACCTTGAGCATGCCGAGTTCGCCGGCCTTGACGCAGAGCTCGTCGACATTCTCCTCCATGGCATCGCCGACAAAGACGACGGCGCGCACGCCCGACGCGACCGCTTCGCGCCGCGCCTCGCTCAGCACCTTGCCGATCTGAGTGTCGCCGCCGCGGCAATCGATCCTGCTCATCAACGCCGCAAGCCTGGTGCTGTCCGAGATCCACCCCGTGGCGCGGCACTCGTTCAGACCGCGATAGTAGACGAGCCGGATATCGAGACTGCCGAGTGCCGCGGTCTCGCGAAACATGTCGGCCTGAAGCGCGCAGGCCATGTCCCAGGTGGGCTGCCGGCTCATCGTGGCATCCAACGCGAAGATCAGCCGCCCCTTCGCGCCCGGCGCATGGGGTGACAGCGCCCGCGCCTTGGCGACGAAAGCGGCAATGTCCTCCGCGGTCGACGTTCCGGCCTGCGGCACCGCGCCGCCTGCTTGCGCCGAGACGGCATCGCCGCCGCGCGGCTTGATGGGTTCGCCCGACATCGCTTGACCCTGCGTAAGCAGCTAATGTGGTCAGCGCGGGCAGCCCGGTCAATGTGCAAAGCCTCCGCGGGCGGAGGCCGGCGGAGGCTTTGGAAATCAGTACAATCGGGGGTGAGAGCGTCGGCTCTCGATGTTAGCTCTTGGCGGGCGCCATCAGCGCGACCGGGCCGGGCTCGAGGATGTTGGGCGGCGACGATTGCGTGTCGACCGGCGCGATCTCGCTGTCGGTCGCGCTCAGGAACTTGTCGAGCATGCTCTGGATCGAGCTCTTGGCGACATCCGGACCGGTGTCGCGCATGTCGTTGTGCTGAAACTCGGTCTTCACGACCTGGATACCCGCCTTCTCGCATTCCTCGTCGGTCGGGAGCACGCCCGCATCGGCCTTGAACTGCGGATCCTGCGAACGGAACGACAGGATCTTGAACTTGCCCGCGGTGACGAACGGCACGCGCAAATTGTCGAGCGTGACGACCTTCTTGACCTCATCCGGATACTGCTTGGCGAAATACATCGTGATGTCGCCGCCCATGGAGTGGCCGACCATCGTCACCCTGGCGTAGTCGGCGTTGGGCTGAACCTTCTTCAACTCCTGCATGGCGAGATGAATGTTGGCGACGCCGCGCAGGATCTGCGGCAGCCGGCCGACATAGAGCTCACCGGGCTTGGTGACCATCGGAGGATCGGTCGGCAGATCGTGCTGCGGGCTCACGACCATGTAGCCGCGCGCAGCGAAGATGTTGGCGAGGAAGCCGTATTCGGTGTTCTTGACGGTATTGCCGTGATTGATCACTGCGACCGGCAGCGTGATCATGCCGGCATTGGCCTGCATTTCCTTGTCGCGTCGCACCGCGATTTGCACGGGCACCGGACGGTTGTCACGCGAAGCGTCGTAGAAAGTGACGGTCTCGTGCTTGATCGCCCACTTGCTCGCCGTGAAATAGGCGATGCCGCAGAGGGCACTGACCGAAACCAAAACGGCAATTCCACGCTTCATTTTCGTCCTCAGCCTCAGGCTCTTGCGGCCTGAATCCCTGTTGAAAATCGTGTTCTTCCGGGGCTCTTCGTCCCCTGGTCGCCTATTCGCTAATATATGTCACAGGCGCGTGACAGGAAGGCCAAATATTGTGAACCGGCAGCTCTTTCATTGTGCGGCGCACACGTTTTTTAGGCACCCGCTATTCCCAAGCTACGTCAGGGTGCAGCTGACCATCGGACGCAACCAGTGGCGATCGGGTTCAATTTCACGGTAATGCGGGATGAAAACGGCCGAACGCGACCAGGGTTCCCGCGGGAACCAAGCATTCTGATCGATCGAAAGTAGCGATATACCGCTCAGGCGCCCAGGATGTCGTGAACTTCGAGCGGCTTGTCGATCTGATTGAACCACTCGGCCCGGTTGGCGGCGCGGCGGCGGCCGCGCTCGTCGAGCGGCAGCTTGAGCTGGCGAAGCAGGCTCGTCACCTCTTCCCGTGCGGTGAGATGGCCGAGATTGGGCCGCATGCCGAGCGTGGCCTCGTCGATCTCGTCGAGGGCGGTCAGGCCGCGCGGGAAAAATTCGCGATAGACCACGCGTTCGGCGAAGCCGTCGACATAGCGGAAGCCGAGCCGCAGCGACAGGTCCTTCAACCCCTCCGCGACCAGCTGCTTGTTGCGGGAGCCGAGCATCGACAGGCGGTTGCGCACGACGATCCAGTCGGTGGTCGAACCGTCGAGCTGGCGGCGCTTGCGCCTGACGTCGCGCACCATCTCGGCATAGTGGCTCTCGCCCGTCACCGCGTAGCTCGCCGGATCGACGGTACCGAGCACGTCGAAATCGAGGAAGCTGTCGTTGATCGGCGTGACCAGCGTGTCGGCCATCGAGTGCGCGAGGCGCATGAGGTAGCTATCGGTGCCCGGCGTATCGATGACGATGAAGTCGAAGTTGCTCTCGACTGCCGAGACCGCCTCCATGAACTGCTGGAACTCGGAGTTCTCGTTCTCGGCGATCTGCATGGTCTCGCCGAGCTTGATGCAGCGATGCACCGGTAGCTCGAGGTCGAGCTTGGTGCGGCGCGCCCAGGCGGCACGATTACCGATGTAGTGGGTAAAGCTCTGCTGACGGCAGTCGAGGTCGATGGTGGCGACGCGCTGTCCGGCCTTCAGGAGCGCAACCGCGATGTGCAGGGCGGTGGTCGATTTGCCGGAGCCGCCCTTCTCGTTGCCGAGCACGACAACGTGCGCCGAGCCGGATTGGCCTTGGCTAGCCTGCACAAGCATGGCGATCCTCAATACCCCTGACGAATAATCTTCGAGTTGGCCGCGTCTGCGGTCAAGTGAAATGCGTGACAGGTCATGCAAATCGTATCGCGCCGTGCTTCATCATGAATCGCGGCGCCAATTTTCGTGTGTGATCCAGCCCACAATCTCGCGCTGTCGTGCGCTGCCTTGCGCGGGATGCTGTGCCGCATCCGCATGCATGGCGTCCACGATCCCTGCTTGTTAAGGTTAGTCGCCCCGGGCGCCAGATCGTGCCGCGCCGATTCCCAACCTGTCGAGTCCTGATGTCACCGAGCCCCCTGATCGTCCGCACGGTCCCAACCTTGCGCCGCGCCGTCGACAATCTTCGCAAGCGAAAGGCCACGATCGCACTGGTCCCGACCATGGGGGCCCTCCATGACGGCCATGTGTCCCTCGTGCGCCTCGCCAAACGGCGCGCCAGCCGCGTTGTGGTCTCGATTTTCGTCAACCCGACCCAGTTCGCCCCCACCGAGGATTTCGGCGCCTATCCGCGCACCTGGAAGGCCGACATCGCCAAGCTCGCGGCCGAGGACGTCGACGTCGTCTGGCATCCGGACGTCAAGGCCATGTATCCCGACGGCTTCGCCACCCGAATCGTGCCGGATGGGCCGGCGCTCGCCGGCCTCGAGGACCGCTTCCGCCCGCATTTCTTCGGCGGCGTCGCCACCGTCGTCGGCAAGCTGTTCACGCAGTGCCGGGCGGACTTTGCGATCTTCGGCGAAAAGGACTTTCAGCAGTTGCGGGTGGTGACGCAGATGGCGCGCGATCTCGACCTCGGCGTGAAGGTCGTCGGCTCCCGCACCGTGCGCGAGCGCGACGGGCTCGCGATGTCCTCGCGCAACGTCTATCTGTCGCCCGAGGAGCGGCAGACCGCCACCGTCCTCTACCGTGCCATGAAAGCGAGCGCGCGGCGGATCAAGGCCGGCGATGCCATCGCGCCTGCGATGGCCGGCGGCGCCGAGATGATCAAGGCCGCCGGCTTCGTGCTCGACTATTTCGAAGTCCGCCATGCCGAGACGCTGGCCGAGATCACCTCACGCAAGGACGGCCCCTTGCGGATCCTAGTCGCGGCGAAGCTCGGCAACACCCGGCTGATCGATAATATCGCGGTCTAGAGCAGCCCGAGATCGCGCAACTCGCGTCGCATCGGCTCCGGCATCGCCGCGATCGAGCCGGCGGCGGACTTGCCGAGATCGGGCGGCACGGAATCGTCGGTGAGATAGCGCCAGCCCTGGAACGGGCGCATCGGCCGCGGCGACACCGAGATCACCTTCGGCTGCATCACGATGCGGCAACGCCCGATGCCGTCCTTGTCGCGGAACGGCTCGATGCCGATGATCTTTTCCCGGGCGGCGATCTCGCCCTTGATCACCCAATAGAGCGACCCGCCCGCGAGGATCTCGGCGTCGCGCTTGGGCACCATGCGCGTGATGTGGATGTGATGTTGCGGCAGACCCTTCTTCTTGGCGGTCTGCATCCGTTCGGCGATCCACTCCTTCAATTCCTTGACGGAGTCGCAGCCGACGGCGAGCTTGATCAGATGTAGCGGCATGCCCAAGCATTAGCCGGGCAGCACCGCATTTGGAATGCCGATCTACTCGTTATCCGCAGCCGCGGGAGCGGCCGCCGTGGCCGGCGGCGGAGCGAGCGGAACCGGTGCTGCGGGAGCGCGAGCAGCCTTGGGAGCCGGCGGCTTCTTCGCGGCCGGTGGTGCCGCAGGCGCCGCGGCTTGTGCGGAGGCAGCCGCTGGCGCGCGCGGCGCTGCCGTTGCGTTTGCGGCGGGCGCCGCCTGCCGCGTCGTCGCCGTAGGCTCCGGATTCATGATGCTCACCGGCGGCGTCGACGAGGCGCTCGGGAACTCCGCACTGGTCGGCTTGCCCGTCGGCATCGAGGGCGGCAGCCCGCTAAGCGCCGCCGTGGCCGGCATTGGCGGCACCGCTGCAGGCGCGTTCCAGGTCGGCACATGGCGCGCGACCAGCGTGTCGTAGAGATGGGAATCCATGTTGGCGGCGACCTGCTGCTGGTCCGTCAGCGCGCGGAACGCGGCGCAGTCGAACTGCGTGCAGCCGTCGCGCGCGACGAGCACCTGCGCGACGAGGCCGTAGCGATCGTGCTCCAGCGCCTTGCGCAGCGCCTTCAAATCCGCCGTCAGGCTCTTGTCGGCGGTCGCGGCATCACCGAGCGCCATCAGCCGGTCGATCCGGGCCGCGGTGTAGGAGACAGCCGCAGCCACGGCATCCGGCGCACCGAACAGCGCCTTCTCGCAGCCGATGGCGACCGCATCGCCGGCGAGATCGTCGAGGCACGACAGCGCCGGCAGGCTTGCGATCACCGCACCTTGCGCACGCGCTTCGGTCGGGGCGTCCTGCCCCGCCGGTCCATAGACGCGCACGGTGGCAGCTCCGGCGATCGCGATGGACAGCAGCGTGATCACCGTCAGCGCGCCATTGGCGACCGACCTATCGGCGCGCAGCAGCGTGATCACGAGAATCAACCCGAAGAATCCGGCAGCGGCCAGCGTCATCCACATCGGAAAGGCCGGCGAGCGCCAGATTTGGTCGAGCGAAGTGGCCCATGCCCAGTTCATGCGCGACGTCCCTCACGCGAGCAGAGAGCGAATGGTCAAGCGAGCACCGCGGGTCGGCAACTGCCCCGGCGCACCTTTTGAAGGTGAAGCGGGCCTTTTGACGGCGGCAGGATACCAATTCCGCAGGAGGCGCGAATGCGCTGATGGCGTCGATCTTCAGGAGAGCGCGAGCTGGCTTTCCTTGGCGACGCGTTCGAAGGCTTCGGTCGAGCTCTTGATCCGGTACTGGCAATCGTCGCCGTCGGTCGGCAGCAGACGGATGACCTCATACGAGCCGCTGGCAGCGGGGCGCGCGACGTTGCTGGCCGTGAACAATACGCGCGTTCCAATCGGGAATTTGTGCTTCAACACCCTCTCCACTCAAACAACGCCTGCCTCGCCCATGGTCCCACTGCGACGGCCGGCCAGAAACCCAGGCGCTGTATAGCACGCGGCCGGCGGTTTTGGCCAGCGCCAAGCCAGCATGGCAAACACGCACATATGGCAGTCTTTTCAGAGTGATAGAGATGGAACCGGCGGGCCGGATGATACCAGCCGGGCCGCGCGTTCAGGCGGCGTGTCGCAGGCCGGTCGCAGCCCGGGTGATCCGTGGCCCCCGGTCAATTGCCGGACCATGAGCGCCGCCGGCCGGCACGCGGCCGGCCGCCCCGATCGGACCCGGCGATCAGGCGTCCTCGAACTTGGCGATGACGAGCGTTTCGGCCAGCCCGTCGCGGGTCCATTCCTGGAACGCCGGCAGCGCCATCATCGTCTCCATGTAGGCCTTGGTGTCCGGCGCGACGTCGATCGCGTAGGTGCGCAGGCGGTGCACGACCGGCGCATACATCGCGTCCGCGGCACCGAAGCGGCCGAACAGGAACGGACCCTTGGCACCATGGCGCGTGCGGCACTCGCGCCAGATCTCTTCGATGCGGGCGATGTTGGCCTTGGCGTCCGCCGACAGCGCCACGGGACGGATCGGCCGATGCAGGTTCATGCCGCATTCGTTGCGCAGAGCGACGAATCCGGAATGCATCTCGGCGCACACCGATCGGGCATACGCGCGCGCGGTGACGTCGTCCGGCCACAGCTTCGCTTCCGGATAGCGCTCGGCGATGTATTCGATGATGGCGAGCGAATCCCACACCGTGACGTCGCCGTCGACCAGCACCGGCACCTTGCCGGCGCGGCTGAAGGACAGGATCTGCTCCTTGTCCGCGGGATTGTCGGTGTAGAGCGGGATGAGCGTCTCCACGAACGGGATGTCGTTGGCGCGAAGCGCGAGCCAGGGCCGCATCGACCATGACGAGTAGTTCTTGTTGCCGATCGCAAGTTTCAGCGCAGCCATGTCATCAGTCCTTCCCGAGACGTCCTAGATCGAGCCGCTTTTAACGCCATCGCCTGCCGCCAATCAATCATTGCTGCGTCTCGCCATGCGTGGCAATCGTTGCGGTCCGCGCCAGGAGACAGACATGAGCAGGCATTGGGTCGACATCACCGCCGTCGGCTTCTTCATCATCGAATGGCTGGTCTATGCGCTGACGCTGGAGCATTCGGCCTATGGCCGCGACAGCCTGTCGGCGCGCATGAACCGCTATCGCGAGGTCTGGGTGCGCCGCCTGCTCGATCGCGACACCCGCATGGTCGACATGCAGATCATGGCCTCGCTTCAGAACGGCACCGCCTTCTTCGCCTCCACCAGCCTGTTCGCGCTCGGCGGCGCGCTGGCGCTGCTGCACGCCACCAACGACGCCATCACGATTTTGAGCAAGCTGCCGATCGACCTCAGCACCTCGCCGGCCATGTGGGAGCTGAAATGCGTCGGCCTCGTGCTGATCTGCGTCTATGCCTTTTTCAAGTTCGCCTGGGCCTACCGCCTGTTCAACTACGTCGCGATCCTGTTCGGCGGCATGCCGCCCGCGGACCAGCGCGACACACCAGCGGCCGAAGCCCATGTCATCCGCACCTCGCGCCTGTTCGAATCCGCCGGCCGCCACTTCAACCGCGGCCAGCGCGCCTTCTTCTTCGCACTCGGCTATCTCGGCTGGTTCGTCAGCCCCTGGCTGCTGTTCGTGACCACGGCAGCCGTGGTGATCGTGACCTGGCGACGGCAGTTTGCATCGAGCGCATGGGCGGCGATGGCGCCGGAGGGCGTGGATGGTGAGGAGATGGGAAAGCGCGGTCATTGAGCGCGGCTCTGCGACGCGGCGCGGTGCCGTAGGGTGGGCAAAGGCGCAAAGCGCCGTGCCCACGAGTCCGACGACGATACGCAAAGTCGTGGGCACGCTTCGCTTTGCCCACCCTACGATGCCAGGGTGTGTGGCAACTGCTTCGCCCTTCCGGTTCGCAATCTGAATCACAGACGTGCCTCTTCAGCCTCGCGGCTTGAATCGCCCGAGCTTTGCTTCATCTTTCGTCCCTCTAAATCCAAGAGGGCGCAGGGAAGGCCGGGTGCCGACTGGCACCCGCGGTCCGCTGCGCGAAACGCACACGCAGAAAGAACCGCACAGCAGCATACAGGTGGTGCCGATCACTCGGCCTTCCCTGCGCGATGGTCGGACGGCTTATGCCGTGCTCTCCCGGGAGCCGAACTTTCCTTCTGGCCTCCCTCGCCCCGCAAATTGCATGATGCAGTCTGCCCGGTTGGGCTCGCTCGCACCTTCGCGAAAAGCTTGACCGTAGCAACGACGGCCAGGACCACACGGTTTTGCCGTACGCACGGCCGCCATTTCGCCGCAGTTTTCCCAGCCCTGTCGACAAAGCCGGAAACTTACAGACGAGACGAACCTAGCAGCGCCGCTCGTCTGCACGCGGTTGCGGGCTCACAGGGACTACCCGCCCTGCCCGCACCTCTCATGCCGACGCTGCCGCGTCCACCGCAAGCCCGGCTCGCGACAGTGACGACACAAGATCGCCCCTCTTGGATGAGCCGGGATGCACGACACATACGACAAAACCGAATTTCGGTAAAGTGGAATATTTTTGCGCGGCTGGATTAACAGCGGGGCGACACAGGCGCGATCGCGTAGCCCGGATGAGCCAACGGGTCGGCGCGACGCGCCGCCCGATGACAGGCTCCGCGACATCCGGGATCTTTGCGAGTGGTGTCCCGGGTATCGCTGCGCTCACCCGGGCTACAAGAGCTACCCGAGCTACCCGCCGAAATCCCGCGGGCTGAACGACAGGTCCAGCACCTTCCATTCCTCGTACAGATTGGCTGGCAGCATCTTGTAGGGCTGACAATTCTGAAGCGCGCTCATTGCGGACTTCACGAGGGTCACCCCTTTTGTGGACGGCGGGGCCTCGAGCAGGATCGGCTCGCGCGCCAGCGTGCCGTCGGTGGCGAACACCGTGCGCAGCTTGATGTGAACGTTGTCGGTCGGCGCAAGTCCGGCCGGCAATTTCGCACAGCTCCGCAAGTGGCTGCGAAGCGCGGCGATGATTTCAGCCGGCAGCTTGGCTGCGATCGAATCCTTGGCATCGCCGCCATCGTCCTTGGGGGCGTCTTTCGGCGGCTGCGGCGGCAATTCAGGCGGCAGACCCAGCATGACGCCGTATTTGACGGTGACGTCAGGCTGCGGAGCCTGATAGGCCGGCGGCGGCGCGGCCTGTGGCGGCGGTTGCATCGATGGCTGCTGCATTGGCTGGGCCGGCGGTTGCTGCGGTTGCGGCGGCGGCTGTTGCGAGGGCTGCGGCTGTTCAGGCTGCGGCTGCACGTTGGCCTCACGCTGCTTCGGCGCCGACGAGGGTTGCGGCGGCGGCTGCTTCTGCTGCGGTTCAACTGGCGTTTGCTGCGGCGATGGTGCCGCTGCCTGCTGCTTGGCCGCAGGCTTGCCCGCCGCTTCGGACTTGTCGGTGAAATCAAGCTTCGGCAGCTTCAGATCGGGCGGCGGCTCCGGCACTTTCTCCTTGGCCGCCTCCCTCGTCTCCTGCTCCTTGATCTCCTCCTTCACCTGCTCCGGCGTGACGATGTCGACGGTAACAGTCTCGGGCGGCGCGGCGTGAAACGGATGGACCTCGCTGATCACGATGATCAGCGCCACCAGCGTCAGATGCGCGATTGCCGACGCCGCAATGTCCGTCCGTATGATCTTCCGCAGTTCCATCGACCGATCTTGGGTTGCCGTCGCGGTCCTAGCATACCCCAGCCCCCCCTCAATCCCATTTCGGGGCGAAGCCGAAGTCGGTCAGGCGACCCTTGGGACTGGCGAGTGCGGCGATCCGGCTCATCTCATCCTCCGACAGCTCGAAATCGAAGATCTCGATGTTTTCAGACAGGCGCTCGATGCGCGAGGTGCGCGGGATCGCAGCGACATTCTGTTGCACCAGCCAGCGCAGACAGATCTGCGCCGGCGTCTTGCGGTGGGTGCGCCCGATCTCGGCCAGCCTCTGGTCGGACTTGATGCGGCCCTTGGCGATCGGGCTGTAGGCGACGAGTGCAAGTCCATGCTGATCGCAGGCCGCCCTCACCTTCGCCTGGTCGAGATAGGGGTGATATTCGACCTGGTTGCAGACCAGCGGCTCGCCCGATAGCGCCACCGCCTGCTCGATCAGAGCCACCGTGAAATTGGAGACGCCGATGTGGCGGGTCAGGCCCATGCGCTTGGCATGCGACAGTGCGCCGAGCGTCTCCGCCAGCGGCACGTGCGGATTGGGCCAGTGCAGTAGCAACAGGTCGACGGAGGTAAGCCGTAAGCGCGCCAGGCTCTCTTTGACCGAGCGCTCGAGATCATGGGGCGCGAAATGGTTGGTCCAGACCTTGGTGGTGAGAAAGACCTCGTCGCGGCGCACGCCCGAGGCGCGCAAGCCGTCGCCGACCTCGCGTTCATTGTCGTAGACCTGCGCGGTGTCGATGTGGCGATAGCCGAGCCGCAGCGCCTGCTCGACCAGACGCGCCGCAGGCCTTCCGCTCAGCTCCCAGGTCCCGAGCCCGATCGCCGGGATTCTTGCGCCACTGGCCTCGACGAACAGCATGAGGAGTCCTCTTCCGTTGCGGCAGCCCCAAACGTCATCAGGCCTCATTATGGACCCGGCCCATGACGCTGCCAACGGAAGCCGCGGCAGTCCGGCGGGATATTTGGCGCAATGCTAACAGGAGGTTCGCGTCGGGGCTCGTAGCCCTTGACGTCAGGCCCTTGGCGTCAGGCTTTGGCGAGCGCCTGGAACACCGTATCCGGGGCGTGCGCGATCACCGCGAGCAGCGCGCGGGCCGGTCCCCGCGGAGCACGCTTGCCCTGCTCCCAATTGCGGATGGTCTCGACGGGAACGCCGAGCTTGGCGGCGAACTCCATTTGGGTGAGGCAGGCGCGGCGGCGCAAATCGCGCACCGCAAGCGAGTTGGCCTCGGCCGGCGCGGCATTGGCCGCAGGCTGGACCGGAAACTCCTGTCCGTCCCGCAACTCGACGATCCGTCCGTCCGCCTTCAGCCGCAAACGCATGTCCATTCCCCCAAGCGGGGCGATGATGCGGCAGGTCGCTTAAGTTGGGATTAAAGATGGTCGCCGTCCATCGGTCTCGTGCCCCGGACGCGGCAGCGCGCCTTCGCGGTGCGCCGCAGAGCCGGGGCCCATCTCTCCGCAGAGTATGCCGCCTTCTGGGTCCCGGTTCTGCGCAGCAACGCGAAGGGCGTTGCTGCCCGCCCGGGACACGGGAGTGAGGGTGCTGAGGTGCCTACCACCGTCATTGCGAGGAGCCCTTGCGACGAAGCAATCCAGACTGTCTCCGCGGAATTCTGGATTGCTTCGCTGAGCTCGCAATGACGTGGAGAGAGCGTGGCCTCGCCCCGCTACCTCAACCCAAACCACAGCGTCGCAATGCCGAGGAAAGAGAAGAAGCCGACGACGTCGGTCACAGTGGTGACGAAGGTGCCGGAGGCCACCGCCGGGTCGGCCCTGACGCGTTCGAGCGCCATCGGAATCAGGATGCCGCCGAGCGCGCCGGCGATGAGGTTGCAGACCATCGCAAGCCCGATGACGATGCCGAGGCCGGGAATCTTGAACCAGGCCACCGCCGCGATGCCCGTGATCACGGCAAAGGCGAGCCCGTTGATCAGACCGACCAGCGCCTCGCGCATCACCACGCGCCAGGCGTTGGAGGAGCCGAGCTCACGCGTCGCCAGCGCCCGCACCGCCACCGTCATGGTCTGGGTCGCGGCATTGCCGCCCTGGCTCGCCACGATCGGCGCCAGCACGGCGAGCGCGACCATCTTTTCGAGCTGGCCCTCGAACAGGCCGAGCACCGAGGATGCGAGAAAGGCGGTGGCGAGATTGACCAGCAGCCAGTTGAAGCGGCCGCGCGCAATGGTCAGGAAGGTGTCCGACAGCTCTTCGTCGCTGGTGACGCCGCCGAGCGCCTTGAGGTCCTCGTCCGCCTCTTCCTCGATGACGTCAACGACGTCGTCGACGGTGATGACGCCGACCAGGCGGTCCTGGGTGTCGAGCACGGGGGCTGCGACGAGATTGTACTTGCCGAACATGCGCGCGACCTCTTCCTGGTCCTCCAGGACGGAGACGCGGCGGCGGTCCTCGTCGGTGAGCTCGGCCAAGGCCACCGGCCGGCGCGCGCGCAGCAGCACGTCGAGCGGCACCGCGCCCTGCCAGTGCTGGTCCTTGTCGACGACGTAGATCTCGTAGAAGCGGTCGGGCAGATCCGGCGTCTCGCGCATGTAGTCGATCGCCTGGCCCACGGTGAAATCCTGGGGCACCGCGATGAACTCGGTCTGCATCCGGCGTCCCGCGGAATTCTCGGGATACAGCAGGCTGCGTTCGAGCGCGACGCGCTCCTTGAGCGGCAGCTTCTCGAGGATCTCCTCCTGCTCGGCCTGGTCGAGGGTCTCCAGCAGCTCGACCGCGTCGTCGGATTCAAGCTCTCGGACGCCCTCGGCGACCGTCTCCGGCGGCAGTTCCTCCAGGATCTCCTCGCGGACGGCCTCGTCGACCTCGTTCAGCGCGGCGAAGTCGAAGTCGCGCCCGGTCAGCTCGACCAGGCGGACGCGGTCGTCGGGCTCCAGAGCGCCGATGAGATCGCCGAGATCGGCCTCGTGCAGCTCGGCGACGCAGGCGCGCAGCGACGCACTGTCGCCGGCCTCGATCGCACGCGCGATCTCCTCGACGAATTCGTGCCTGATATCGCCGTCTTCATTGCGCATCGGCACGTGGTCGAGTACCGAATCCGCGGCGGATCGGGCAACGTCCATATGTTCATCCATGGCGCGCCTCGCCGTTTGACAGGTTGGATCAGGTGGTCTGAGCTGACGGTCAGGCAATACCCACAAGCCAACTGCGAGCGCAATGACAAAGATGCTTCGACTGAGGTGGACTTCGATGTCGCTGGGCGCGGCCCTCGGCGCCCTCGCCGGCATCGCCTCGACTGAAGCCGCCGAATGCCCGCGCAAGGACGCACTCGGCACCTCGCGCGTGCTGAGCGTCGATGCCAAGACCACGCCGCGCGTGGGCTTGAAGAGCTTTCCGCAGACGCTTGCACTGGCCGATCACGAGGTCGTGCTGACCTTCGACGACGGGCCGAACCCGCCGACGACGTCGAAGGTGCTGGCGGCGCTGGCGCAGGAATGCGTGCGCGCGACCTTCTTCCTGATTGGCCTGCACGCCTCGCAGCATCCCGACATGGTCAAGCGCATCGCCCGTGAAGGCCACACCATCGGCCACCACACCTGGTCGCACCCGTTCATGGCGCGGATCCCGTTCGACAAGGCGAAGAGCGAGATCGACCGCGGCATCGCGGCCGCCGAGATGGCGTTGCACGGGACGTCGACGACGACGCCCTCGACGCCGTTCTTCCGCTTTCCCTATTTCCAGGGGACGCCGGCGCAGCTCGACCTGCTGCAGTCGCGCGGCATCGTCGTGTTCGGGGCCGATTTGTGGGCCAGCGACTGGAACGAGATGACGCCGGAGCAGGAACTGAAGCTCGTCACGGAGCGCCTCGCCGCGAGCGGCAAGGGCATCGTCCTCTTCCACGACCCCAAGGCGCGCACGGCCGCGATCATGCCGGCCTTCCTGCGGTATCTGAGGGAGAACGGTTTTCGCGTGGTTCACGTCGCACCGGCCGGCGTGCCGCAAAAGAATGCCGATGCGCGCTGATGCCGGAATGTCACGCCGGCGCAAAATGGGGTGATTTGGACCCTATTAACACTCTGTTCATGCTACCCCATGCAAATGGATGGGGACTTTGCCATGGGAAAGGTTCTTTGCGCCTGAACCGTTTCCTGATGTCTCCGACCTACTATGGCGGCAATCGCTTATGAGGGCAGACGGGGTTCATGATCGGAAGTAGCGTTGTCTTGCGGACGCGATCGTGGATCGTCCTTTGCCTCAGCGGATTCCTTGGATGTTCGACCATCGGATCGCCGGCGCTTGCGGCCGACTGCCCGGGCCATCCCGACGCGCTCGGCACGTCCCGCACCCTCGTGGTCGATCCGCACGAGCATCCGCTGATCGGCACCATGCAGTATCGCGAGACGCTGCCGCTGAAGGACCATGAAGTCGTCCTGACCTTCGACGACGGTCCGCTGCCGAAATATTCCAACCAGGTCCTCAAGATCCTCGACGACGAGTGCATCAAGGCGACCTTCTTCATCATCGGCAGCCAGGCCAAGGCGAACCCGGACGGAGTGCGCAAGCTGGTGGCGGCGGGCCACACCGTCGGCACCCACAGCATGAACCATCCGCTGACCTTCGACCGGATGCCGATTGAGAAGGCCGAGGCCGAGATCAACGGCGGCATCGAGTGGACCTCGGCCGCGATGACCGATCCGTCCAAGCTGGCGCCGTTCTTCCGCATTCCCGGCCTGATGCGCGCCGAAGGCGTCGAGCATCATCTAATTTCGCGCGGCATCCAGGTCTGGAGCGCCGACTTCCCGGCCGACGACTGGCGCCATGTGTCGTCCGACCGCGTCTATCAGCTCGCGATCCAGCGGCTGGAGGCCAAAGGCAAGGGCATCTTGCTCCTGCACGACATCCAGGCCCGCACCGTGGCGGCGCTGCCGAAGATCATCCGCGACCTCAAGGCGCGCGGCTATCGCATCGTGCATGTGGTGCCCGCGACCGCCGACCGCCCGGCGACACCGACCACGCCGGTGGAGTGGCTGCTGCATCCGCCGACCGAGACCGTGCCGATCGCGCGCTGGCCGGCCGTTCCGGGCTTCGTGTTCACGCAGACCAAGGCGCTTCCGGCGCCCTCGCTCGCCGACCTCAATGCGCAGACCGAGCATCAGCCGCTGCTGCCGCGCCGGACCATGGCGCAGACCAATGTCGCGGCCACCCTGCCCGTGCCCGGCCGCGCTCTCTTTGCGATCCCGGAAGGCTCGGTCGAGGTGCTGCTGTCGACGACATTGTCGCGGCGGGCCGCGACGCGGCTGGCGATGGCGGCCGAGACGCCGCATGCAGCCAAGAACAAGGCCAAGCCGCAGGGACGGCGAACGGCACATGCGGCGCAGGCCGCACCGAAGCATGCCGCACAGGCCAAGACGACTGCACCCCGCCCGACCCGCCTCGCGACCAGCGCGAAGAAACGCGCGTGAGTTACTGCCGCATGATGGCGGCGACGCAGAGCAGCACGATCAGCGCGAGAAAGAACAGGTCCATATAGGACTTGAGCTCGCCGTCGCGCCGCAGCCGCGCGACGTCGGCCACGACCTGCTTGCGCGCGCTGGTTCCTCCGGAGCCGTCATTGATCGGGCCCTGAAGGCGCCGCGTCTCGGCTTCCAGCTTCTCGATCTTCTGGAAGAAGTAGAACGCGCGCAGCGTCGAGACTGCGCGCATGGCGGCATAGACCAGCACCAGGATCGCCAGGATCGCCCGGTTCGGATATTTCTCCATGAAGTTCAGGCTGAAATAGACCACCGCCATGAACGCGAAGTTGGTGATGAAACGGTAGACGAAGCTGAGAAAAATCATGCTGGCTCGAGCCTTGAAGGGGAAGCGCGATCGGATCGTTGCGATACGGGATCAGGGGCCAAGACCGGAACAGCCGGCCCGGATGCTGTGCAGGCCCGTCTACGCCAAGATTGTTTCAACAAAGATACTGCAAGTCGCCGCCTTTTAGCCACACGCGGCCATAATGCAAGCTGGAGAGCGCCGTCGACCCATTTCCCGACCCGCGGCAGCAATGGCTCAATGGCTTTCTTGGCGGAAGTCGCGATAGACTGGGTGCTGCCGCCACAGTGGGGTCTGCCGATGCCGAAGAAGGGAATCACCGGCCACGACGACTGGGTTCTGACCGAGGCCCTCGCGACCGCCCTGGTCGCGCTGGAGCAGCTCGAACCGAAGCACCAGCCGAACGCACATATGGACGACATCCGCAAGATGCTGGCGAACGGCAAGGAGCCGGCGGCGGTGACCCTGCACCTCGCCCAGGCCAAATGCCGCCTGTTTCCCGACCTCGACCCGCTGGAGATCTACCGGGAATACGGCATCGGCGAGGAGTATGGCTAGGGCCCGCCGGCGACTGATCCCGCGATCACCATGACCAGGGCGGCAAGATCGATCTTGCCATTGACGATCAGCTCCTCCGAACTGTTCGCATCGTCCGCGCCTTGAATCTTGAGCGTCTGCGGCCGGTTGGCGGCTTGCCGCTGCAACTCGCCAACGATGGCTTCCTTCAGTTTCTCTTCCAGCATGAGCTCTTCCTTCAGGCCGGCATTGCGCGCCGATGTCGCGCGTCCCGCTCAACCAAGGCGAAGCCGCGCCCTTCGTTCCCCGTCAAGCCAGACGCCGCGGCAGACTGTGGTGGATATTGCAGGCGGCGACTGCCGCGTGGCCGAACGCGACCGAGATCTGATGCAGGTCGGTGACGACGTCGCCGATGCCGTAGAGTCCGCGGACCGAGGTGCGCTGATGGTCGTCGACTTTCAGATAGCCTTCCCCGACATGCTCGGCGCCTAGCGACACCGCGAGTTGCGAACGCACCTCGGCCCCCATCGCCGGGTAGACCGTGTCGAATTGCAGCGTCCGGCCATCGGCGAAGGCGGCCTCGATGCCCCCGCCCCTCCGCCGCAGATGCAGGTCGGGCGCGAACACGACCTCGACGCCGGCCTCGGTCAGCTCCGATGTTGCGTTCCGGTCGTCATCCTGGCCGATGGCGAGCAGCGTCACGTCGCGCGAGTAGCCGCGCAGGAACAGCGCCTTGCCGGCGGCACGGTGAAGCGGGCCGATGATACCAATGCGATGGCCGGTCGCCTCGAAGGCGTCACACACGGGACAATAGCGCAACAACCCGTCCGCGACGGCAGCGCGCCATTCCCGGAATGGCGGATGGGTGTCGACGATGCCGCTGGCGAGAATGACGGTGGCGGCTGCATGCGCCTCGCCGTTCCAAATCGCCTCGAAACCGTGATCGTGCCGTCGCAACGCGGTGACCTCGGCCTCCACGCGAGCGACGGCGAGCTCTTCCAGCTGTGCCGACATGCGGGCAATCAGATCCGCGCCCGATAGCCCGTGGACGAAGCCGGGAACGTTGTGGCTGCGCGGGATCAGCGCGGCCCGGCTCGCGCCCTTATCCACGACACAGACATTGCGGCGGAAGCGCGCCAAATAGATCGCTGCCATCAGCCCGGCCGGGCCGCCGCCGACGATCAGGCAATCAAGCCGCGCACCGGTCATTTGGGGTTCGGGTCGGCAAGACCGACGCCGGGCTCCTGAAGATGCCCGCTCCGCGCCAGCCGGACGGCGTTGCCCAGCGCGCGCGCCGCGTTCTGCACCTCCTGCTGGAATTCCGTGTCCTCATCGAGCTCGCGATGCGAGATGGCATATGGCTCCATGTAACCGACATAGCCGTCGAGCTCGGCAAAGCGGCCCGCCGAGATCAGCTGCATGTCGGTCAGCCAGTCCGACAAGGCGCGGCGCACGCCCTCGGCACCGACGGCATCGCCGTGAACGACGACGCCGAAATGACGGCCGGCGAGATGGCGCGGATAGGGCCAGCCCTTCAGCTCCATCGCCTTGGCCTCATCAGCCCTCTTGCCGTGCGTGGAGGTGGGATCGGGATTGCCGCCGTCGGCGCAGACCATGCGGTCCATCATCGCCTTGAGCCCTGAAGGCACGTGATACCAGTTCACCGGTGTCACGATCAGGATACCGTGAGCGGCAACCCACAGCGGATAGATCTCGTTCATCCAGTCGTGGGTCTGCCCCAGCGAATAGTTCGGATAGCAGCTGCATGGCCAATGGCAGAGCGGCATCGCCGTCCCGACGCAGGACTTGCAGGGATAAATGGTCTTGCCGAATTCGGAGGCGAGGCGCGACAGATCGAGGATGTCGACGGCGAACCCCATCTCTGTGAAGACAGGCTCGGCCAGCTTGACCAGACGCCAGGTCTTGGACATCTCGCCGGGACAGGTGTGCTCGCTGCGGGCCGAACCGTTGATGACGAGGATGCGCGGCATCTCCTCCGCATCGTCGTGCCGTCGCTGCGCTTCCAGGATTTTTGCGCGCGCGTCCAGCCAGTCGATGGCAATGTCGTAGTCGGGATCGGAGAAACCCGCGCCCGCCTTTCGCGTCAGCGGCGCCTTGCGCGAACGGCTGTAGGCGTCCCAGGCGCTGCCGACGATCGCATCGAGCTCGCGTTGCAGCGGCGCAAAGGCCGGATCGACGAATTGGCTCTTGTAACGCCGCTCGAACTCTCCGCGCGACAGCTTGACGGGCGGCATCCCCTTGCGAATTTCGACGTCCGTCATGCTGGCTCCCGGCGAAGTCGGTATCCGACCAACCCGGTGCGCTGCACGCGGTTCCTCAACCCTTACTGGCGAGCCGCTTCCGGCGGCACATCGAATCGCGCGATCCGCCGGTCCAGTCGCCACAGCTCGATGTGATGGACCAGCACGAGCGCGGCGGCTTCGCGCTTGGCCTGCTCGTCGTCGTCGCAGACCAGGTTGATGCATCCGAACACGTGCCCGTCCGGATCGATCTGGAACGCGCGGTAATGCTTGAAGCTACGCATGGTCACCGCCTCGCCTTGGATAGACCGGGGCGCTCAGCCAGTCTGTGAGGTTCGAGGTCATCTCGTTCTGCTTCGCGCGCCGCAGCAGCATCTCGCGCTCCTTGCCGGGTGGCAGGCTGCTTGCGCGCTCGCGAGCCTTTTCAGCGAATGTCGCCAACCGCTCCTGGAGCGATTGGGTCTGTTTCCTGCGGTTGCGTTTTGCGGTCATTGGACTTTCCACAGCGGATTCGGATCGACTGAAATCGGCCCCGGCGGGGGATCCGGCGCCGGGGCCAGTTCTCTGTCACTCAAGTCGCTTGCCGGTTGAGGCGGCCCAGCCGGCAACGTTGGTAGCTTCCGCCGCAACAGACGGTTCCAGCATTTCAATAAGTTAACGCCGCGTCGTTTTGCGATCGCGAGCGGTGCGCGCCCCTCGCTCTGTCGCCTGATTGCGGCGGAACCGAAATGCTGATTCGTATGTTCTTAAGGACTTGAAGGAGGACCATCATGGCAAAAGCAGCATGGAAGCGCGCGGGCTCACCGATCGGCCGCAAGGGACCGCGCAAGGCCAATCCCGCGTACAAACGCCGCGCGCGGCAACCGTGGACGCCCGCGGACGTGAGCAAGTTGAAGCAGCTGGCGAAGGGCAACACGCCGACCGGCGTCATGAGCATCAAGCTGCAACGTCCGGTCGCGGCCATTCGCAGCAAGGCGCAACGCGAGGGGATTTCGCTGCGGCCCGTCAACCGCTCGCCTTACAACCGGCGCAGCAAAACGGCGAAGCGGCGTTAGCACCGCCGCATTCAGCAGACGCTAGTCCGGTGGCTGCAGGCCCGGCGACCGCAGCCACTCGCTCATTTGAGAGCCAGTTTCCGCCTGATGCGCCTTGCGCAACATCGCGTCGCGCGTTGCGCCGGGCGGAAGCAACCCGGCTTCTTCGCGCAGCCGCTCCGCCTCCGCGGCAAGCCGTGTTTCCAAAGGATCTCTTTGCTGGAACTGAGGTCGCGTCGTCATCAGGCGTTCTCCGATGCATGAGGTCGCGCGCGCCGTTGCGTTCTGACGTTCGTGGGCGCCGAGCCGGCACAGATCGGCAGAGGACCAACGTTCCGGAGGATGAACGGTTGCTCGCCTCTCGAAAGGACCGGATCTACGGTTCCTCGTTGTCCCGGCGCGCCTTGATCTCCGAACGAAGCATGGCGCTGTCCATGATGGCCACACGCAAATCGTTCACGGTTTCGCCGTAGCGACCCACAGCCCGTCTGTGCTGCTCCCGGAGGGTGCGGCTCTCTTCGATAGCGCGTGTGGCGCGGACAAACAGGGCGTCAGGCATCCGCCATGATGCAACAAGGCTCATGAGCGCGCCCTTGCATAAGTTACTCAAGTCGAGCCAATCGCACAAAAAGCTTCGCTGACTAACCTGGATCAAGCATTCCCAACCTTTCCGAGCGTTCTTCAACCAAGAACCGGGCCGGAACGGGAATTAACCGGCAAATCCCCGATTTGCTTAGCCGAGACGCCGCGATGGGTGTATCGTTGCTTCATCACCGGCTGAGGCTCTGCCGTAGGCGCTGGTGGCTGAGAGACCGATGGCGCTCCCGCCTGCATGATCCGGGGAGCTCGATGGCGAAGCAAACTCACCATCCCCTGCAGTCGGATGAGAAGCACGCGGAGCAGGTTCGCAAGACCATCTGCGATGCGTGGGAGGTATTGAAGCTTCCCCGGCCGGATACGTTTCTCGGCCGACAAACTCACGAGCCTTTTCCAAGCGAGCCAGGCGATGATGCGCAGCGAGAGCTACGTCGCAAACCGCGATGATCGCGACGGGACGGCTCCTGCTCGACCGCGTGTCGCCGACGACGCGTCGCGCGAAGCAAGGCCGGCTTCACAGCGTCGCTTCAGCCCCTCGGTAGATTTGCAGATAGCTCGGCGAGAACAGGGCCGCGTTCTTGAGCGCATCGAGGTCAGGGATCGTCAGCATCCGCTCGCGCAGGATGATCAGCCCCGACGCGCGCAGTTCCTGAAGGGTCCGATTAAGGTGAACGACGGAAAGTCCGGTGGCGTCCGCAAGATCCATTTGCGTCACCGGCATCATGCACGAATTCCCCTCGACCATGCCGACGGGACGGAGCCGCTCGAAGATCTCGCAGAACAGATGCGCCACGCGCTCCACCGCGACGCGCCGGCCGAGATTGATGGCCCATTCACGCTGGATTGCGTTGTTGACCAGCGTCTCGCACCAGAACGCTTCGGCGAGCGAGGGGGCGCCGGCCAGCAGGCTCTCGAAACGCGCGCGCTTGATCTCGGCGTAGACCACCGGCGTCAGCGTCGCGATGGAATGATCCATCACCGCAAGCAGGAACGCATGGGCGTCACAGCTCTCGCCCGGAAAAATGAAATTGACGATCTGGCGCCGGCCGTCCTCGAGAGTCTTGTAGCGGCAGAGCCAGCCCGACAGCACGAGGCGGACACTGTCGACCGGATCGCCGTCCGCGATCAGGTCCTCGCCCGCTCCTGCGCGCTGGATCCCCTCGAGCATTGCGTATTCGAGCGACGCGCGGGCTTCGGCAGACAACGGCCTGAGCAGGTTCAGCCGGCGAATGACCGGCTCCACCAGGCTGCGATCTGGCTTCGACAACGGCATTAATCAGCCACCGCCGGTGTATGGAACGCGCGGTTGGTCAAGGGAATGGTGATCGTGCATTGCAGCCCGACAGGGTTGAATGCCATCGTGGTCTGCCCCTTGAACTCGAACGCCAGGGTACGCTCCAGAAGCTCGCTACCAAATCCTTTTCGCGGCCGCGGCGCCGCGGGCGGCCCGCCGCGCTCCTGCCATTCGAACACCAACTCTGCCGGCTCAGCGCGCTCATCGACCCGCCAACTGACTTCGATGCGCCCGCTCGGCTGGCTCAGGGCGCCGTATTTGAGCGCATTGGTCGCGAGTTCGTGGATGGCGAGCGCGAAGGTTTCCGCAGCCTTGGGCTGGAAGCGCACCTTCGGCCCCGAGGCCCGTATCTGCTCGCCTTCGCGGGCGTTATAGGAGAGCAGTTCCTCGATGACGAGGTATTCGAGATCGACACCGCCTTCCGGATCCCGCGTCACCAGCGCCTGGGTGCGAGCGAAAGCATTCAGCCGGCCATCGAGATGGGAGGCGTATTCGTCCACGGTCGAACTCGTCTCCGCCGAGCGGCGAGCGATCGAGCGCACCACGCCGAGCGTGTTGCGGACACGATGCTGGAGCTCTGCCAGCAGCAAACGCTGCCGCTCCTCGGCGCGGGTGATGGCGGTGACGTCGATGAAGGTGACGACCACGCCCGCGATGAAATTGTCGATGCTGCGGTACGGCAGGATGCGCACGATGTAGCGCGTGCCGCTGTCCGGCGCGCTCAGCTCGCGCTCGATGCTTGCGAGCGTGCGCAGCACGCGGCGGACGTCGTCGTAGAGCTCTTCGATCGGGATACGTGCCTTGATGTGAGCGATGGGCCGGCCCGTGTCGGTCTCGACGAGGTGCAGAATCTGCGTGATCGCCGGCGTGAAGTTCATCACGCGCAAATCATTGTCGAGGAATACCGTTGCGATCTGCGTGCTCTCGAGGAAGTTCTTGAGGTCGCTGGTGGCCCGCGTCAATTCCTGGACACGGTGCGCCAGCTCGCCGTTGACCGTCGTCAATTCCTCGTTGACCGACTGCAACTCCTCACGCGAGGTCTCGAGCTCTTCATTGGCCGACTGAAGCTCCTCGTTGAGCGACTGGTACTCCTCGTTGGAGGATTTCAGCTCTTCGTTGGTGCTCTCGAGCTCCTCGATCGTTGCCTGGAGGCGGTCGCGCGTGGCGCGCAGCTCGCCTTCGAGGCGCTCGACATGCTCGGTGCGCACCAGGACGTTGGGATTGTTCCGGTCAGCCTCGATTGTGCGGAGGGGACCGTCCTTGAACAGCACGACGAAGTTGCGGTGACCACCAGGCCCGTCCTGGATCGGCTCCACCGTGATGTCGACGAGGACGCGGTGACCGTTGACACCGAGCTGCACCGGGCCTGCATGGGTCGGCTCGTTGGTCTCGGCAGCGCGCCCGAGCGCGGTGCGCAATTCCAGACGGATGTCGCGGTGCACCAGTTGAAGCAGGTCGAGCGTGGCGGCGCCCGCCGTCGGCTCGATGTAGCGGCCGGTGCGTCCCGAGAAGTGCAGGATGTGGAAATTTTCGTCGGTGATGACATAGGCGGGTGCATAACGCTCCGCGATGCGCTGCGCGCGGCGCTCCAGCCCGACGTCGGGGCCGAGAGCGCGGACCGTCGGCACTTCGACCGGCACCCTGCCCGCTGTCGTCGTGATCGGAAATTCCGGCGGCAGCCGCGCGCCGGTCTCGAGCTTCTTGAAAATGCGGGCGCGGCGGTCGACCGGCTCGAACAGCTTCGGATGCCGCGTCACGTTCTCGGAATTGCCGAGGAACAGATACCGCTCCGGCAGCAGCGCGAAGTGGAACAGCGGGATGACCCGGTTCTGCAATTCGGCATTGAGATAGATGAGCAGATTGCGGCAAGAGACGAGGTCGAGCTTGGAGAACGGCGCGTCCTTGATGACGTTGTGCTGCGAGAAGATGCACATCTCGCGCAGCTCCTTGACCACGCAATAGGTGTCGCCTTCGCGGACGAACCAGCGCGCCAGGCGCTCGCCGGTCATGTCGGCCTCGATATTGGTGCGATAGCGCCCGACCCGGGCGGTCGCGAGCGCCCGTCCGTCGATGTCCGTGGCGAAGATCTGGACCTGCGGCGCCGAATCCATCCGCGCCATGTGCTCGCGCAGGAGGATACCGATCGAATAGGCCTCCTCGCCGGTGGCGCAGCCGAGCACCCAGACGCGGACCTGCTGGCCCGCGCCTTTGCTCTCGAAGATCTTTGGAATGATCTGCGTCTCCAGCACCTCGAATTCGCGCTTGTCGCGGAAGAACTCGGTGACACCGATCAGGAGGTCGTTGAACAGATGCTGCGCTTCGTCCTTGTCGTTGCGCAGGAAATCGACATAGGCGGAAATGTCTTCGATCTGGACCACCTGCATGCGCCGCTGCACCCGGCGCAGGAAGGTGTTCTGCTTGTAGCCGTGGAAATCATTGCCGGTCTTGTTGCGCAGGATGTCCGCGATGCGCGACAGCGAGGTTGCGGCCGCGGCCAGAACCTCGTCGAACCCCTGCTTCTCCTCCAGGCGCCGCAGATGCCGGGCATAGACCTGGATGTGCTCCGGGATCTCCTCCGGCGGCAGCACGTAGTCCGCGATCGAAGCGGGCGTGTTGCCGTCGATGAGAGGTTCGGCATTTTCCTGGCTCGCGATCCTTTCGGCGATGGCGAGGCCACCATGATCCTTCAGCGTCGCGGTGCCGAGCGTGCCGTCACCGCCGGTGCCGGCAAGGAGGACGCCGATGGACTGCTCGGCGCGCTCTTCCGCCAACGACACCAGGAAGCTGTCGATGGTGGCGCGCTCGCCGGGCGCCTGCTCGGCCTTGCGCATCGCGAACCGGCCATCCTGGACGGTGGTGATCATCGCCGGCGGGCACAGATAGATCGTGCCGCCCTCGACCGCATCGCCATCGGCGATCTCGGCGACCTTGCCGCCGCTGGAATTTCGCACGACCTCGCGCAGCCGCGGCTCGTCGAAAGCCTCATGATGCTGAAGCGCCAGCACGATGGCCTGATCGGCCCCGACGATCAGCTTGGCGAAGAATCGCTCGATGCTGTCCAGTGCCCCCGGCGAGGCGCCCACGCCGATGATCAGCGGGGTCTTCGTCCGACGCTCTCCATCGACCGGCTGGTCGCCGACTTCATTCATGGCTCAGGCAGCTTTCGTTCACCGACGCGGGGCCAACGGGCGCCCGGCCCCTGCAAATAGCAGAAATCGATATTACCCCAACAGATCAAAGGCGAAAATGTGCCCGGACCTGTTCGATCCGGCGGCAGGGACCCGCGATGCCAAGCAGCACATAACCCCGGGTCGAGCCCGTGCCGCGTTTAGCCGGCCGGCCCCGGCTACCCCGCCTCGACCTCCTGCTCCAGATACCTGACACGCTGCTCGATCAGGACGCGGTGGCGCTCCCATTCGATCAGGGTCTCCTTGAGCAGGTCGACCAGCCGTTCGGCCTGGCGCGTATCGTGGCCGCCCGCCATGAGTTCGCGCACCCGGTCTTCCTGATTTCGGATGCGCTGCCAGCCCTCCTCGATGTCCTTATCGGCCTTCACCAGGAGCGTCTGCTCGGCGTTGAGCTGGGCCGTCCGTTTGGCAAGGGAGATGGCCATGGGGCGCCTTCAAGCCTCCGGCTTGCGCACCGGAGGGTCGAGCGATTGTAGCACGACGCGCCGGATCATGTCGGCATATTCGCGATACTCGGCCGCCCGCGCCTCGTACATCTCGGCGATCGCGGGCCTCCCGCTCCGCCGGCCGTCGGCGGCCATGCGATGCACCAGTTCGGCCCGCTCCTCGATGATGCGCAGCGCGACCCGGAGGGCTTCGTCCACCCGGCCCTCCTGCTCCTTGGCGAGCGCATCGGCCGTATAGGCGTGACCGACCTGGCAGCGGAAGCGCAGCGGGCGCGCTTCCTTGACCTCGGACATGACGCCGCCGCACGCCGGACAGGTCAAGGCCACCGGTTGAGCCATGGAGACGAGCTTGTCGCTGCCGATCCGGTCTCCGGCAGCAATCTCGACCTCGAGCCTGATCTCGGGCGGGATCGGCAAAGCGGCTCCTGCCTGTTCCCTGACGAGGTCGGACAGGACGTCGCCCATACCCGCGCCGGGGACGCAGAGATCGATGGTGGTCGCCTCCATCGCCCGCCGCGGCATCTCATCGGAAATGGCGTCCGCGGGGTCCTGGACCACGGTCATCCCGCCGCAGCGCTTGATGGCGTTGAGGCCAGCCGCCCCGTCGGACAACAGGCCGCTCAGCAGCACCCCGATCACGCGCGGCCCGTGATGGAGGGCCGCCGACCGGAACAGGGCGTCGATCGCCGGCCGCACCATGTTCTCACGCGGCCCGCGCCCGAGGAAAACGTGATTCTCCGCAAGCAGGAGATGATGATCCGGCGCGCCCAGATAGACGTGACCCGGCTCGATCTTCATGCCGTTCTCGGCCTGCCGGACCGGAAGCGGGCCGGCGCTGCTGGCAACCGTCGAGAGGATGCCGATGCCCTGCGCCGGAATGTGCAGGACGACGAAGATGGCGGCCGGCAGGTCCGCGGGCAGACGGCTCAGAATCTGCTTCAACGGCTGGGTGGCTCCGGCCGAGCCTCCGATGACGATGATATCGCGGTGGCTCATGGAACCCGCCTTTGGCTGTTTCGTTGCACCAAGGCGCCCTCCGGCCTTATGTTCCTAATGGTAACTGACGGTGAGGAGGGAACGCTGGAGGGATCATGCCGGTATCGCCCACGTCGTCTCGTCAACGCGCGCCGCTGATGGGCCGCCGCATCCTCGTGGTCGAGGACGAATATTTTCTGGCCGATGACATCGGCAACGCGCTGCGCACGCTCGGCGCGGAGATCGCCGGTCCCGTCGGTCACATCGAGGATGCGGTCGAGATGCTGCACAATGGCGGTGCCCTCGATGCCGCGGTCCTCGACGTGAACATCCACGCCGAGCCGATCTTTCCGATCGCCCGCGAGCTCAGGGCACGCCACGTGCCGTTCGTGTTCACCACGGGTTACGACAAGATCAGCATCGAGACGGAATTCCAGGACGTGCCGCTCTGGGAGAAGCCGATCGACGTCGTGGCCATGGTGCAGAACCTTGCGAGCCTCGTCGGCGATCAGCCGGCGAAGGGCGGCGCAGCGGCGCCGTGACCGCGGCTGCAAACGAACATGCTTTGCAAGCATCTCTTGCAAACATGGAGTGACATTCGATGATCTACGCGCCCGATACGACTGTCGACAAACAACTGCTGAGCCATTCGCGCGAGTTGGTTCGCGAGGCCATGGCGCTGCTGCGCCGCAGTGACCATCTCGTGAATGCCATGCGCCTGCGCGACGAACTGGAGCAGGAACGCCGCAACCCGCCGCGCCGGGTCAGCCGGAAATCCGGAGCCGAGCACTGATCTGCGGGTTCGCAGCCGATCGACGATCAAAACAGATGCGCGAAGGCGAGCCAGGCGGTCACCGCCAGGCAGAGCAGAACCGCGGCGTAGGGTAACGCGACGCGCAAGACAGCAAGCCTCCCCGCGTCAGCTCATCATCATCCAGGCAAATGCCACTATCATCACGAGGAAACCCGTGATCGCGGTCGCGACAAAGGCCTGTTCGATGCGATCCATCGCCATCTCAGCCCCCTTTCCAGCCCGCGCAATGTGACCGCTTCGGAGCTGCCGCGCATTAGGCTATGTGAATCGGCCGCGGCGCATTTTTCGGCCCTGGGCGCGACCCGGATCAGCGGCCGCCCCCTACTCGTGCCAGAACTCCGACAGTTCCTCCGCGGTCATCAGGTCGACCTGGCCGTGAAAGCGGGTGCGGTACATCGTCATGAGCGCGTCATGCCCGACGTCGGACGAGCTGCACAGCGCATCCTCGACGATGACGACCCTGAAGCCGAGATCGACGGCGCTCAAGACCGTCGACAGCACGCAGACGTCCGTCTCTGCCCCTGATATCACGACCGTGCCGACATTCTTGTCGACCAGCAGGGTCGCGAGGGCGGGATTGCTGAACGCGGAATAGGCCGGCTTGTCGATGATGGCAGCCGGCGGAACGAACTTGTTCAGGGCCGGCACGAGCTCGAGCGCGGATGGCGGAAGACGATTGCGGGTCGCCTCGCGCCAGCGATGAAAATAGCTCCGCCACTGGCCGGGCCGATCTTCCGGATCCTGCGGCGTGATGAAACGCGTGAAGATGGTTCTGGCCTGGTGGCGCGAAACGATCGAGACGATCGCCGGCAGGACCCGTTCCATCCACGGTGTCGCCCACAAACCGCCGGGGGCGAAAATGTTCTGCATGTCGATGCAAAGGTGAATGGCCTGCGTGATGTCGGCGACTTCCGAAGCGCTGTCCCTCATTGGTCTCCACCGTCAAGCGCTGCACCGCAAGCCGTCAGTCGGTCCTCCGCGACGAGCTCAGCGGCTGCAATGCCAATGGAAGGGCTTTGGTTCCGCGAGCACGACGCTGGGCCCGGTCGCGCCGCGTTCCCTAGACGCCCTCGCCCTTGGCGTCTGCCGGCGCCACGTCGAGACGAACCGCGATGCCATTCAGGTCCGGGCGTGGCGCCGGGTAGAGCTTCATGACGAGCGGATCGTGGCCGGGAACGATGTGGTCCGCGTCAGGTGCCGCGGCGCGCAGCTTGTCGAAGCCCACCAGCATGTCGCCGACGTGAAACGCCGTCGTGAACGGACGCTCGCTGGTCATGTTCTCGTAGAAATGACTGACGTCGGAGGCGAGCACGACAAGACCGCGGCGTGTGTTGACGCGGACGAATTGAAGACCGGCTGAGTGGCCGCCGGCCGCGTGGACCGTCAACCCGGGCGCAATCTCGGCGTCGCCGTCGTAGAACAGCACCCGGCGCGCGTAGTTCAGCCGCACGATCCCGCAGACGTCCTTGACCTCGAACGAATGCGACAATCTCGGATATTGCATATAGCGTCCGGTGGCGTAGGCAAGCTCGCGCTCCTGAAGATGAAACCGCGCGTTCGGAAACCGGTCGAAATTGCCGGCATGGTCATAGTGCAGGTGCGTGAGGATCACATCCTTGACGTCGGCAGGATCGACATCGAATGCGCGAAGCGTTTCGACCGGGCAGCGCAGGAAATTCCGCCTGCGCTGCTTGGCAATTTCCCCGTTGAAGCCGGTATCGATGACGAAGGTGCGCCCGCCTCCCCGCGCCAGCCACATGAAATAGTCCATCGGCATCGGCCCCTCATGCGGATCGCCGCCGATGAAGTGCTCGCTGCGCTGGGCATCGCGCGTTGCGTAGCGGATGGCGAAGAGCTCGTATTCCGGGTCAGCCATGGCACTCGCGCTCAAGAACCTGCCGCGTCGACCTCATTGAAGGCCTCGCGCGCATTGCGGAAGGCATCGATGCCGGCCGGAACGCCGCAATAGACCGCGACCTGGAGCAGGATTTCCTTGATCTCCTCCTTGGTGAGCCCGTTCTTCAGGGCGCCCTTGACGTGCAGCTTCAGCTCGTGCGGCCGGTTCAGCGCGCCGAGCATCGCCAGATTGACGATCGAGCGCGTGCGCCGGTCGACGCCGGGCCGCGTCCACAGCGCGCCCCAGCAGAATTCGGTCGACCACTCCGCCATGGTGCGCGTGAACTCGTCGGCACCGGCGATCGACTTGTTGACGTAGTCCTCGCCGAGCACCTCTTTGCGAACCTTGAGGCCCTTTTCGAACAGTTCGGTCTTGCTCATGATCGTCCCTTTCAGGTCTTGAGAGATTCTAGTGGAAGCCGTCCGGCGCGACGCCGACGGCGGCCGCAGTGATTGCATGAAGCCGGCGATGTCATCGACCGCGTCGAGTCGCCAGACCGCTTCGATGACACGGTCTGCATCCCAATCGCTTCGACCGGTCCGCACGCCCTCGCGCAGCTTGGCCTCGAAGTCCCCATCTGCGAGCGGCGCCGCCTGGCTGCCACGGGGCGATATGACGGTCTCGGTGAAGACCTCACCGGATGACAGGCGCAACGTCACGCGCGCGGCGCCATCCGGCATCTCGCGGTCCAGCTCCGCCCTCACCTTCTGCCGCAGTTGGGCTATATCGGGCCGGACCACGGTCGTCTGTCCGAATTCTTTGACGCCGGCCGCGCCGAGCAACAATCCGCACGCCACGCAATGATGGATGCTGACGCGCGCATCGCGCTCGTTGTTGACGGGGCGATCGCCGCGGGCAAGCAGCAGCGCCGAGCCCTGTACCGTCACCGACTCGATCTGATCGACCTGCCGACCGATGCGCTCGCGCAAAACAAGGCTGGCATCGATGACCGAATGGAAGACGATGCCGGCGGGGTAAGGCTTGTAAGTGTTCTTCGCGATCTCCCAGGTCTTGCCGAGACCGTCGAGCAGGCGAGCAATATCCGGCTCGTCGCCCATGGTGCGCGCCCAACCGAGCGGGCCTTCAATGGCGCGAGGGGCCGCCTCATAGCCCTGCTGCGCCAGCAGCGCGGCGAACAATCCGTTCCGCGCAGCATTGCCCACGCTGACATTCTTGGCGGCACTGGGCAGGTTCTCGACATTGCCGGCCGACTGGCTCGCCGCTAGCCCGATCGCATTCGCGATCCCCTCCGCCGGCAGCCCCAGCAGTTTGGCGCACGCCGCCGCTGCGCCGAAAATGCCGCAGGTCGAGGTGATGTGCCAGCCGCGCGCATAGTGGCGCGGCGACACCGCATTGCCGATCCGGCATTCCACGTCGACCCCGAGGATGAACGCGGTCAGCACCTCGCGCCCTGTCATGCCGCGCGCTTCCGCGAGCGCCAGCACGGGAGCGGCCACCGGTGCTGCCGGATGAATGATCGTGTCGGGGTGGGTGTCGTCGAAGTCGAGCAGATTCGCCGAGATGGCATTGAGGAACGAGGCGCACATCGCGTCCATTCGCTCCGAATGGCCGATGACCGTCGCAGTCGCGGCACCGCTGAACTGCGACAGCGTGCGCATCGCGGCCGCGACCACCGGATCGCGTGCAGAGCCGAGCGCGGTCGCAAAGAAATTGAGGATCGATCGTCGCGCCTCAAAACTCTGCGCCTCCACCTCCGCCCACGACGAGGCCGCGACGAAATCAGCGAGCGTCCTGCTCACGCTTGGAATTGAGTCTTGCGGCACGCGGGGCGTCTTCCTCGTTTTCCCGGACCTTATGCCGATCCGCGGCAAACTGTCGACCCCAAATGTTATGCTTGACAGCTTGTCTGACAATCATAACAATCCGGCCCGCTGGCGCGGGGTGCCCTCGCCGCAACGATTACGATTGCGGCAGGCGAGACCGACCGCGAAACGATCGACCAGAAGATCAAGAAGGCGCGCCCGTCACGGGATCGCGCGCGACAGGGAGTGAACGATGGCGGGAGAAACGCTCGGCGTAATCGGCACGGGCCGCATGGGCGGTCCCATGGCGGGACGATTGATGGACGCGGGCTATTCGCTCGTCGTTTATGACACGCAGGCCGAGGCAACCCAGCCGCTGGTCAAGCGCGGCGCCCTCCTCGCCAGCTCGCCGGCCGAAGTCGCCTCGCGCGCCGACATCGTGCTTGCGAGCCTGCCGACGCCCGACATCGTCAAGGCCGTCGCGCTCGGCCCGGACGGCATCAGCAGCGGCAACCGCGCCAAGATCGTCATCGATCTCTCGACTTCGGGACCCGGCGCGGCGAAGTTCGTCGCGGAAGGCCTGAAGGCCAAGGGCATGACGCTGGTCGATGCGCCCGTGAGCGGCGGCATCAAGGGCGCCGTCAACGGCACGCTGGCCGTGATGGTGTCGTGCCCGCAGTCCACCTACGAAACCGTGCAGCCGATCCTGAAAAATTTCGGCAAGCTGTTCTACACCGGCGACAAGCCCGGCGTGGCGCAGACCGCCAAGCTCGCCAACAATCTGATGGCGGCCGCAGCGCTGGTGATCACGTCGGAAGCCGTCGCGATGGGCGTCAAGGGCGGCGTCAACGCGAAGGTGCTGATCGACATCATCAACGCCAGCAGCGGCCGCAACAGCGCGTCCGAGGACAAATTCCCGCGCGCTGTGCTGCCCGGCACGTTCGATTTCGGCTTCACGACCGGCCTTTCCTACAAGGACGTCCGTCTCTGCGTGGACGAGGCCGAGGCGATGGGCGTGCCGATGGTCTGCGGCGCCGTGGTGCGGCAGATGCTCGCGATCACCAACGCCAAATATGGCGCGTCATCCGACTTCACCTCGATCGCCAAGGTACTCGAGGAGTGGGCCGGAGTGGAGATGCGCGGCTGAGCGCGCGAGCCTGTTGGGGAGAGCAACCCGCGATGACGATCGGCCCGACCGTATCCGGCAAAATATCGCTCGCGCGCCAGATGGCGCGGAGCGCACTTGCTGTCGATCTCGGCGATTTCGGGCCCGAAATCGTCGCCAAGGCAAAGCTCTGCCTGCTCGACTTTCTGTCCTGTGCGTTCGAAGCCGGCCACCATCCCTGGAGCCGTCAGGCGGTTTCCATCGCGCAAGCCGGCGGCCCTGCAACGATCATCGGGACCTCGCAACTCTCCTCGCCCGCCGACGCGGCGTTCGCCAATGCCGTCATGGGGCACGGCCTCGTGCGCGAAGACATGCATGCAGCCAGCATCGCACACCACGGCGTCGTGATCTGGCCGACCCTTCTCGCCCTGTCCGAACAGACGCCGCTGCACGGCGCCAGACTGCTGGCAGCCGCCATCATCGGCTATGAGACCGGCGCGCGGATCGGCCGCGCGCTGCTGACCTCCGACCTCGCGCGTCTCTACCGCCCGACCGGCCTCGTGGCACCTCCGGGCGCGGCGCTCGCGGGGAGTTTCGCGCTCGACCTCTCCGAGGACCAGGCAACCAGCGCTATCGCGATCGCAGCCAATACGTCCAGCGGACTCAACGAATGGCCGCATGCCGGCGGCTCCGACATGTATTTCCATCCGGGGTTTGCCGCCAGCAAGGCGATCGGCCTTGCCGCGGCCGGCGCCTTCGGCTCGGAGACCATCCTCGAGGGCGAAGCCGGCCTGTTCGCCGCCTATCGCCGCCAAGCCGCGCCGGACAGCATCGCGCTGTTCCCGAACGGCGAGTGCGAGATCATGGCCGTCTACAACAAGCCGGTCCCGGCCTGCAATTTCGCGCAGACCGCAGCTCAAGCGGCGCTCCGCGTCTCGCACGAGCTCGCCGGCACCGACGAGATCGATCGCGTCATCATTCGCGCGCCGGATGCCGCCGTTCGCTATCCCGGCTGCGATTCCGCAGGGCCCTATCGCAACGCGCTCCAGGCCAAGATGAGCATTCCGTTCAGTGTCGCGGCGACGCTGGCGCGGGGCGAGATCGAGGAAGAGAACTATTCCGAGCTCGATGATGCCGACATCATCCGCCTGGTTGCGGTCACGGAGCTCAAGGCAGATGCCGGCTTCACGGCCGCCTTCCCGGGCAAGCAGGGCGCGGAGGTGACCGTGCAGCTGCGCGACGGCCGGACCATCCGGCACGCTTTGCCCGACATCATCGCCGCTACACCTTCGCATATTCGCGCACGCTTCCGCAGCTCGGCAGCCGGCGCCCTCGGCGAGGACCGCGCGCGCCGGCTCGAGCAACTCATCGACGATTGCGAGCAGCTCGGCAATGCCGGCGCCATCGCCGCGCAATGCCGCCTGAACGCAACCGAACGGGCTTTACGATCGGCATCATAAGAATTGCCGGAGAGTACGGGGGAAACATGGTCGACTTGGAGACCAGCTTAGAATCGTCAGCTACGCGGAGACGGGGCTGATGGAAGGATTCTTTCAAGCGCTCGCCGCGGGCCTTCTGATCGGCGCGGTCTACGGCCTGATGTGCGTCGGGCTCGGCCTGATCTTCGGCGTCATGCGCGTCATCAACTTCGCCCATGGCGACTTCATGATGCTCGGCATGTACACCGCCTTCTATCTCTTCACCGCGGCCGGCGTTCAAGCGACGTTCGGCAACACGGTGGGGCCGTTCGTCGCCATCCTGCTGGCCGGGCCCGTGCTCGCCGTGTTCGGCTATTTCGTCCATCGGGCGTTGATCTCGCACGTCTCGGGGACGCGCACCGCCTCGCTCGAAGGCGAAGGCCATTACGCCCAGCTCATCCTCACGCTCGGCATCGCGCTGATCCTGCAGAACGGCGGCCTCATCGTGTTCGGCTCGGTGCTGGCCTCGATCCGCACGCCGCTGTCGAGCTCGGCCTGGGAGCTCGGCCCCTTCTTCGACATGAGCATCTTCCTCAACAAGGCCCGCAGCATCGATATGGTCGTTTCGCTCGCGATCATGATCCTGCTTTCGCTGCTGATCACGCGGACCCGGATCGGCAAGTCGCTCCGCGCCGCCGCGGACAATCCGACCGCCGCGACCTATATGGGCATCGACGTCGACCGCGCCCACCGCACCGCCTTCGCGCTCGGCTGCGGCATCACGGCGATTGCCGGCGGCCTGCTCGCCACTAACTATCCGTTCCACCCCTTCGTCGGCCTCGAATATGTCATCGTCATGTATGCGGGCGTCGTGCTCGGCGGCATGGGCAGCATCATCGGCGCCTTCTGGGGCGGCATGACGATCGGCCTCGTGCAGCAGATGTCGACGCTGATCCTGCCGACGCAGTTGCAGAACGCCGCGATCTTCGCCGTCTTCCTCCTCATCATCTTCTTCCGCCCGCAAGGCTTCTTCGGGCGCATGGTGGAGAGGACGTGACCATGCTCCGGATGCGCTCCTTTCTGCCTCCCCTGCTCTTCACGCTCGCTTACGCCGGGATCTCGCTCGGCGTCACCAACTCCTACTACCAGCTCATCCTGACGCTGGTGCCGGTGTGGGCGGTGTTCGGGCTGTCGTGGAATCTGCTCAGCGGCTACACCGGCCTGATCTCGTTCGGCCACGCCGCCTTCTTCGGCATCGGCGCCTATGCGACCGCGCTCGGCCAGATCTATTTCGACATCTCGCCCTGGCTGCTGATCCCGGTCGCCGCCATGCTCGGCGGCATTGCCGGGCTGCTGATCGGCTTTCCGACCTTCCGCCTCCAGGGGCACTACTTCGCGCTCGCGATGCTGGCCTATCCGCTCGCCATTCTCTACGTGTTCGAGTGGCTGGGCTTCCAGGAGGTGACGCTTCCGATCAAGCGCGACGCGCCGATCGCCTATATGCAGTTCGCCGACCCGCATCTCTACACTCTGCTCGGGCTGGCCATCATGCTTGCCACCATCGTGCTGACGCAATTGATCGAGCGATCCCGCTTCGGCATGGCGCTGCTCGCGATCAAGCAGAACGAGGCTGCGGCCGAGGCAGCCGGCATCAACACGCTGGCCTGGAAGCTGCGCGCGATCACGCTGAGCGGGGCCATCGCCGCTGCGATCGGCGGCTTCTACGCGCAGGTGCTGCTGGTCGTGACCCCGCAATCGGTGTTCGGCATGCTGGTGTCGGCGCAGGCGCTGACGGTTGCGATGTTCGGCGGCGTCGGCACTGTCTGGGGTCCGGTGATCGGCTCGGTGATCCTGATCCCCCTCGCCGAGATCCTGCACGCGGAGGCCGGTGCGCGTATCCCCGGCATTCAGGGCGTGATCTTCGGCATTGCCATCGTCTGCGTCATCCTGCTGGCCCCGGAAGGACTGTTCTGGAAGCTGCGCGATCTCCTGCGCAAGCGGAGTGTTTCCAAATCAACGGCCGGCGAAACTCTGGAACCAGCAGTTGCCAACGTGACGGCCCTGAAGCCAGTCGCGCGACCGCGCGCGGCGACCGGCGAGGTCGTGCTCGAAGTGCGTAACCTCTCGCGGTCCTTCGGCGGCCTCAAGGCGGTGCAGGACGTCAGCTTCAAGCTGCACAAGAACGAGATCCTCGGCATCATCGGGCCCAACGGCGCCGGCAAGACCACGCTGTTCAATCTCCTCAACGGCTTTCTGAAGCCGAGCCAGGGCGAGGTGCTGATCGACGGCCGCAACATGTCGGGCCAGCGGCCGCACGTGATCTGCGAGGCCGGCATCGGCCGCACCTTCCAAATCATGCGGCCGTTCCTGCGCATGTCGATCCTCGACAATGTCGTGGTCGGCGCCTATGTGCGCGCACGCTCCGACGACGAGGCCCGCAAGCTGGCCGCCGACGCGGTTGCCCGCGTCGGGCTCTCTGCCGTAGCGAACCGTGTCGCCGGCGAGCTCTCGACCAAGGAGCTGCGGCTGATGGAGCTCGCCCGCGCGATTGCCGGCCAGCCGCGCATTCTGCTGCTCGACGAGACGCTCGCCGGCCTCGGCCATGGCGAGGCGGACGAGGTCGTCGCCGTGATCCAGCAGCTCGCGCGCGACGGCATGACCATCGCCATCATCGAGCACACGATGCAGGCCATGGTCCGCCTGGTCGACAGCTTCCTCGTGCTCGACCACGGCGCCGTCATCACCGAGGGCCTGCCGGAGGTAGTGACACGCGACAGCCGCGTGATCGAGGCCTATCTCGGCAAAAAGTGGGTGGGCCATGCTGCGAATTGAGGGATTGAGCGCGGGCTATTCGGCAAAGCCCGTCCTGAACGACGTCTCGATCAATGTCGGCGCGGGCGAGTTCGTCGCGATCGTCGGGCCCAACGGCGCCGGCAAGACCACGCTGTTCAAGACCATCTCCGGCATCGTCAAGCCCAGCGGCGGCGCGATCACCTTCGACGGCGTCGACCTGCTCGCGGTGCCGCCGCCGCAGCGCGCCCATCTTGGCATTGCCCACGTCCCGGAGGGGCGCCAGGTCTTCCCGTCCCTGACGGTGATGGAGAATTTGGAAATGGGTGCGATGACCGAAAGCGGCCGCCGTGACTGGCAAGCCAATATCGAGCGCATCTTCGAATGGCTGCCGGTGCTGAAGGAGCGCCGCGATCAGTTCGCGGGCACGATGTCCGGCGGCCAGCAGCAGATGCTCGCGATCGGCCGCGGCCTCGCCTCCTCGCCAAAGCTACTGATGCTCGACGAGCCCTCGATGGGGCTGGCGCCCTCGACCGCGGACTTCATCTTCGAGCGCCTGATCGAGATCCGGCGCCAGGCCGGGCTGACCATGCTGCTGGTCGAGCAGCGCGTCGCGGAAGCGCTGGAATCCGCCGATCACGGCTACGTCCTCGAAGCCGGACACGTCGTGCTCCAAGGCAACAACGCCACGCTGCGCGCCGACGACCGCGTGCGGAAGGCCTATCTCGGCATGTGACGACCATAAAAACAAAGACCAGGGAGCAGACAAAATGAACAAGACATCAAAGGGCGGGATATCGACGGGCCTGACGCGCCGGACCGTGCTGTCGGGCGCCGCCGCCGTCGGCCTCGCCGGCGTGGCGCGCGCGCAGGCCCCTGGCGAGATCAAGGTCGGCCTGATCGTGCCACTGTCGGGCATCTACACCCGCCCCGGCCAGGTGATGAAGATGGGCGCCGAGATGGGCATCGAGCACATCAACTCGCAAGGCGGCATCAAGGCGCTCGGCGGCGCCAAGCTGAAACTCGTCGTGATCGACTGCGGCGACACCACCGAGAAGGCCAAGAACGCAGCACAGCGCATGGTGGCGCAGGAGCCCGACCTCGTCGCCGCCACCGGCTCCTACCTCTCCTCCTTCACGCTCGCGGTCACCGAGGTGACCGAGCGCGCCGAACTGCCGGTGCTGACGCTATCCTATTCCGACCTTTTGACCGACCGCGGCTTCAAATACATCTTCCAGACCGCGGCGACCGCGAGCCGCCAGTCCGAACTCGGCCTGCCGACGCTGATGAAGCTCGCCGAGAATGCCTCGGGCAAGAAGCCCAAGACCGTGGCGATGCTGATGGACAACACCGCGACGTCCGTGGCCACGGCCAAGGCGCTCAAGGAAAAGCTGCTCGCGCAGGAAGGCCTCCAGCTCGTGGTCGAGGAGGTCTGGACCCCGCCGCTATCGGATGCGACGCCGCTGATCCAGAAGGTTCGCTCGGCCAAGCCCGATCTGCTGCTGTTCATGCCCAATGCGGTGTCGGACGCCAAGCTCGGCCTCGAGAAGATCAGCGAGTTCGGCCTCGGCCAGGGCAAGATTCCGACGGTGTCCTTCAGCATCACCATTGCCGAGCCCGACATGCTGCAGAGCGTGAGCCCGGAGACGGTGCAAGGCATCATGACCATCGTCGCCAACTGGGGCTCGAAGGGCCACGAGGCCCTGATCGCCGAGCTCAAGGCCAAATACAAGGAGCCCTGGATGACGCAAAACGTCATCTCGACCTATGGCGACATGTGGCTGATGAAGGAAGCGCTGGAGAAGGCCGGCAAGGCCGAACGCAACGCGGTCGCGCAGGCCTTCCGCACCATGGATGCCGGCCCCTCCAAATATTATCCGGGCGGCCAGCTCAAATTCGACGAGAAAGGCCGCAGAGTCGGCGCCGGCGTCGTCATCGTGCAATGGCAATCGGGCGTGCCTGTCACCGTTTATCCGCCCGAGCTCGCGCAGGCGCAGCCGTTCTGGCCGAAGAAATCCTGACAGCGTCGCGCAATTTTTCAGGGAGGAGAATTGTCATGACTGCAAACAGCAAGTTCACGATCTCGCGGCGAACATTGCTTGCCGGCGCCTCCGGCACGCTGATCGCATCCCGCGCCTGGGGCCAACAGCCTGCCGAGGTCAAAGTCGGCCTGCTGGTGCCGATCTCCGGCCTCTATGCCCGTCCGGGAACAGTGATGCGCGAAGGCGCCGAGATGGCGATCGATCACATCAACGCGCAAGGCGGCATCAAGGCGCTCGGCGGCGCCAAGATGAAGCTCGTCGTGCTCGATTCCGGCGACACCACCGAGAAGGCCAAGAACGCGGCGCAGCGCATGGTGGCGCAGGAGACCGATCTCGTCGCGGCCAGCGGCGCCTATCTGTCCTCGTTCACCCTCGCGGTAACGGAGGTGACCGAGCGCGCGAACCTGCCCATGCTCACCCTCTCCTACTCCGACCTGATCACCGAGCGCGGATTCAAGTACGTGTTCCAGACCGCGGCCACCGCCGGTTCGCAGGCACGGCAAGCGCTGCCCCAGATCGTCAAGCTGGCGGAGACGACCTCAGGCAAGCGGCCGAAGACGGTCGCGATCCTGACCGACAACACGGGGGCCTCGATCGCCTCCGCCAAGGCGATGCGCGAGGGCCTGCTGGCGGAGAACCAGCTGCAGCTGATCGTCGACGAGACGTTCACACCGCCGCTGGCCGACGCAACCTCGCTGGTGCAGAAGATCCGCTCGGCCAAGCCCGACCTGCTGTTCTTCCTGCCGACCGTGATCTCGGATGCCAAGCTGCTGCTGGAGAAGATGAACGAGTTCGGCCTCGGCCAGGGCAAAATTCCGACGATCTCGTTCGGCATCGCGATCGCCGAGCCGGACATGCTGCAGACCGTCAGCCCCGAGCTGCTCCAGGGCGTCTTGACCTGCGTCGCAAGCTGGGGCGCCAAGGGCCATGAGGCCCTGATCGCCGAATTGAAGACCCGCTACAAGGAGCCGTGGATGACGCAGAACGCGATCTCCACCTATGGCGACATGTGGGTGATCAAGGACGCGCTGGAGAAGGCCGGCAAGGCCGATCGCGTCGCCGTCGGCGAAGCGCTGCGCACCATGGATGGCGGCCCCTCGAAATATTACCCGCTGGGCGAGATCAAGTTCGACGAGAAAGGCCGCCGCGTCGGCGCCGGCATGACCATCGTGCAGTGGCAATCCGGTGTGCCGGTGACGGTGTTCCCGCCCGAACTGGCGCTGGCAAAACCGTTCTGGCCCAAGAGCTGATACCGCCCGAACAAGAAACGGAGAACAAGATGGACAAGGCGACCTACGACCGCGGCCTCGAAATTCGCAAAAGCGTGCTCGGCAACGAGTTCGTCGACAAGGCGATCGCCTCCGCGGACGAGTTCAACCGCCCGATGCAGGACCTCACCACCGAGTATTGCTGGGGTTACGTCTGGGGCCGCGAGGGCCTGACACGAAAGACCCGCAGCTTCCTCAATCTGGCGATGCTCTGCGCGCTCAACCGTCCGCACGAGCTGAAGACGCACGTCCGCGGCGCGCTCGCCAATGGCGCGACCCGGGAGGAAATCCGCGAAGTCTTCATGCAGGTCGCGATCTATTGCGGCGTGCCGGCCGGCGTGGACGCGTTCCGGAACGCGAAGGAAGTCTTCGCCGAGCTCGACAAGACATAGCGGAGCGTGGCTGCAATGAAGGGCAAATGGGCGCTCGTGACCGGTGCGACCGCAGGCCTTGGCCTCGCCGTGGCGGAAGGCCTGGCCGGCGCGGGCGCCAACATTGTCCTGCACGACCTCGCTCAGCCGAAACAGGTTGCGGATGAGCTTCGCGCCCGCTTCAGCGTCGAGGTCGTCGCAGCCGGCGTCGATCTGTCCCGACGCGAGGCGATCGAGGCCATGATGGCGGACCTGCTCGACCGCTGCGGCGCCATCGACATCCTCGTCAACAACGCGGTCACCAGGCATTTTTCAGCAATCGAGCAGTTTCCGCCGGATCGCTGGGACGAGGCGCTCGCCGTGAACCTGTCGGCGCCGTTCCACCTCATCCGCCTGGCGCTGCCGGCGATGAAGCAGCGCGGCTGGGGCCGGATCATCAACATGGGGTCGATCTATTCGACCCGCGCGGTCGAGGACCGCATCGACTACGTCACCACCAAGACGGCAATTCTCGGCATGACCCGCGCTGTGGCCATCGAGACCGCCCGCAGCGGCATCACCTGCAACACGCTCTGCCCCGGCACGCTGCCGACGCCGGCTATCCTGAACAAGATCGCGACGATGGCATCGAACAGCGGCCGTCCCGTCGCGGACGTCACGAGCGAATATCTCGGTGAGCGCCAGCCGACGCAGCGTTTCATCGAATTGGATGCCGTCGCCGGCATGGTCGTCTTTCTCTGTGGCCCCGCCGCAAACGACATCACCGGCGCCAGCCTGCCGATCGACGGCGGCTGGTCGGTCGCATGAGAGCATTGGAATGGGAGTGCTGCGATGACTGAACCATCGGGCCAGACCGTCGTGCTGACGGGTGCCGCCGGCGGCATGGGACGCGCCATCACCAAGGCGCTGCTGGACAGCGGCCGCCGCGTCGTGCTGGTCGACCGCGACGCCAAGGCTCTTCAGGAGCTGGCAGCTGCGGCAGGCAACGCGGTGTTTCCGATCCAGCTCGACGTCAGCGATGCAAACGCCGTCGATCGCCTGCCCGATGCCATTCCCGCTCATTTCAAGCCGGTCGACGTTCTCATCAACAATGCCGGCCACGACATCGGCGGCCGGACGCGCTTCGACATTGGTTCCGCGGACGACTGGTCCAACATCATCCAGACCAATCTGATCGGCCTGATGCGTGTCACGCGTGCGATCCTGCCGGGCATGGTCCAGCGCAACGCCGGTCATGTCGTCAACATCAGCTCCATCAACGCGGTCCGGATCGTGCCTGACATGGCCGCCTACAGCACCAGCAAGGCGGGCGTGCACATGTTCACCGAGACCCTCCGGGGCGAGCTCGCGGAAACCGCAATCCGGGTGACCGAGCTGCAGCCCGGCCTGACCCGGACCAACATCATCCTGACCCGCTACCGCGGCGATCAGCAGAAGGAAAAGGACTATTTCGACCAGTTCAGGATGGCGCTGGATCCGGCCGATATCGCCCGCTCGATCGTCTTCGCTCTCGACCAGCCCGCCCACGTTCAAATTGCCGAAATGATGATTCTGCCTGTAAATCGATATTGAATCATTCCAACCAAGGCCCGGACATGGAAAGACGTCGCGAATTGCAGTCGACACTCCGCATCGAGGACGTCCCGACCGTCCGGGCGATGGTGGCGCAAAAGCTGCGCGCGGCGATCATGTCGGGAACGCTGAAGCCGGGCCAGCGCCTGGTCGAGCGCGAGCTCTGCGAGATGATGGGCGTCAGCCGCCCCTCGATCCGCGAAGCGCTGCGTGCGCTCGAAGCCGACGGGCTGGTCAACATGGTCCCGCACCGCGGCCCCGTGGTTTCCACGATCAGCCTCGAAGAGGCCCGGCAGCTCTACGCCGCACGCGCGGTGCTCGAAGGCTTCGCCGGCCGCGAATGCGCCAGGCTGCATGACCCGGAAGTGGCACGCCGAATCGGGGACGCCCTGACACGCCTGAAGGCCGCGGCGGCCAAACAGGATCTCATCGGGTGTCTTGAGGCCAAGACCGACTTTTACGCCGCGCTGATCGGTGGCTGCCGCAATGCCTTCATCGAGCGCGCGCTCAAGCCGCTCCACGACCGGATCCAGCTGTTGCGGATCACCTCGATGTCGCAGCCGAAGCGGATCAACAAGAGCCTTCGCGAGGTCACGGCGATCTGGCGCGCGATCCAGAACGGCGATGCAGACCTCGCCGAGCGTTGTTGCGTCGACCACATCAATGCGGCTGCGGTGGCCGCGCTCGACATGATCGAAAAATCGTCGGCGGCCAAGGAGGCGGCGCCTTCCGACGACTAAGAAATGCCGCCAGGGAGTGTTCGATGAAGTTTCTCGTACGATCGCTGATCCTGTTCCTCCTGCTCTGCCCTCGCGACGCGGCGATCGCGGACGACTACCCCGCCCGCCCGGTCACGGTCATCGTGCCGTTCTCCGCCGGCGGCCCCGGCGACGTCATCGCCCGCATCCTCGGCAGCGCCATGAGCGCGACGCTGAAACAGTCCATCGTGATCGAGAATGTCGTCGGAGCCGGCGGCACGCTCGGCACCAACCGCGTCGCCAAGGCCGCCCCCGATGGTTACACGGTCCTCCTGATGCATGTCGGTCAAGCCACCGCGCCCGCCCTTTACGCCAAGCTGCCGTTCGACCCGGTCGGCGATTTCGCCCCGATCGGGCTCGTCACCGACGTCCCGATGATCCTCGTGGCGCGACCGAACTTTCCGGCCAAGGATCTTCGCGATCTGGTGGCGACCATTCGCAACGCCGGCGACAAGATCACCTTCGGCAATGTCGGTCTCGGCTCGGCCTCGCAGCTCTGCGGCCTGATGTTCATGAGCGCCACCGATACCAAGCTCACCCCGATCTACTACAAGGGCGGCGGACCGGCGCTGAACGACGTCATCGCCGGCCATATCGACGTCTATTGCGATCCCGCGACCGGACCCACGCCCTATATCCAGGCGAACACGATCAAGGGCTACGCGATCACCAGCAAGACGCGCGTGGCGACGTTGCCCGGCGTGCCGACCTCGACGGAAGCCGGCGTTCCCGCGTTCGACGTGACGACGTGGTATGGTCTCTACGCGCCGAAGGGGACACCGAAACCCGTGATCGACCATCTCGTGGGCGCGCTGCAAACGGCGCTGAAGGATCCCGCCCTGATCAGCCGGTTTGCCGAGCTCAGCATGGCCCCGGTCGAGCCCCAGCGTGCGACGCCGGAAGCGCTCGAGGCGTTCCTGAAAGCCGAGATCGGCAAATGGGGACGGATCATCAAAGCCGCCGGAATCGAGCCGCAATAGGCTTGCGCCGATGCGACTGGCGAGCTTTCGCTAGGTCGCACAAATCCAGTGCGGCGGAATCGACCGCAACGACGCAATCCCGGGGATTTCGTCTGGAAAACTCAATGATTTCAATGAAAGAAAGAGCCTTGGTGCGCTCGGAGGGACTCGAACCCCCACGATTTTACTCACTGCCACCTCAAGGCAGCGCGTCTACCAGTTCCGCCACGAGCGCTTTGGGGATGCCGGCTTGAGGCTTGAGGGCCGGCCGGATCAACGGCGCCGATCTAACAAATCCATCAGAGGGGTACAAGCCTGCAAAGGCCCTGAATTCCACAAGCTTTGCAGGAAAGTTCGGGCCCCTCACCCGAATCGGCCTTGGCCCGGTGCCCGGGCCGCTACCGCTTGCCCAGGCCGCTACCTCGTGCCCGGTGAACGCGGCAGCATCTGCTTGACCTCGACCGCGATCCGGTTGCGGTCGACCAGGACGACGCCGGAAGCGACCGGCAGATTATTGGCCAAAACCTTGACCTCGTCGGCCTCGGTTGCGTCCAGCTCGATGATGGCGCCGCGGGAAAGACGTAACACTTGATGGATCGGCATGGTGGTCGTTCCGAGGACGACCATGAGATCCACGGTAACTTTATCGAGGGTGGGCACTGTCAGGACCGCCGCAACTTGAGACTGGCATTTGCTCCCGAGATGATCACCACGTTATGGTTAGCCAATGGTTAATTCGCCTCAAAACCCCCGCCAAAACCAGCGTCAAGAGCTCGATTTGACGTCGTTCTCCGCCGCAGGCGGCGAACCGGTGGAGTGGCGAATCTCGGACACGCCGGTGCCCTATGCCGAGGCGGTGGCCGCCATGGAAGCCCGGGTCGCCGCCATTGCGGCCGGCGAAGCCGCGGAGCTGGTCTGGCTGCTCGAACACCCCTCGCTCTACACCTCCGGCACCTCGGGCAAGGCCACCGACCTGCTCGATCCCCGATTCCCGATCTTCGCCACCGGACGGGGCGGTCAGCTCACCTATCACGGGCCGGGCCAGCGGGTGGCCTATGTCATGCTGGACCTCAAGCGCCGGCGGCCGGACGTCCGGGCCTATGTCGCGAGCCTGGAGGAGCTGATTCTGCGCACGCTCGCCGCCTTCAACGTCCGCGGCGAGCGGCGCGAGGACCGGGTCGGCGTCTGGGTCAAGCGGCCCGACAAGGGTGCGGACCACGAGGACAAGATCGCGGCGATCGGCGTGCGGCTGAAGCGCTGGGTCTCGTTCCATGGCATCGCGATCAATGTCGAGCCTGAGCTATCGCATTTCGCCGGCATCGTGCCGTGCGGCGTCACCGATGCCCGCTACGGCGTCACCTCGCTGGTCGATCTCGGCCAGCTCGTGACCATGGCCGATGTCGACGTCGCGCTCCGGCAGGCCTTCGAAGAGCTGTTCGGGCCGACCCGCGCGCTGCTGCCCGAAGTGGCCGCCTGACGTCTTCCTGTTGGAGACGCACGCCCGCGTTCTCAAGGGCTGATCGTCGTCTTCATTTCGCAGATCGACCGACGACCGCGCGCCATCGGCCCGGCCGCGGGTGAGATGGCTCACCCGCGGCCAGTTGCCTTATGCCGCCTTCAGCGCAACCTCGAGCTTGCCGGCGATGTAGCGGCGCTCCTGGGTCAGGCCGCCAAAACCGTAGGCGTCGCCCTTGACCTCGTCGACGTGCAGGTACGTCTCGGGATGCAGCGGGCCCAGAATTTCGGCCATGCGCTGGAACATCGCGGCGAGATAGGCTGCCTTCTCGTCCTTGGTGTTGGTGCCTTCGCTGACATGGATGTCGATCCAGTAGCTGGCGAGCCCCTGCTCGGCGAGCGACCTGCCGCCGGCGAACCAGTCATCGGCCTCCACCGACTTGACGATGATGGCGGTCACCTTCGGATCCTTGTGCAGGATGTTTGCGGTGAGCTCGGACACCGCGTTCGCGATGTCGGCCTTCAGGGTCGGCGACTGGCGGGAGGTGGTGTAGGACACGGTGATCAGGGGCATGGTGGCTCTCCTCAAGATGCTGCGCCGGTTAGCGCGGCGTTGGTGAGAAACTAGACCTCCGCTCATCATTTTGGTATCTTATCTATGTTGATATCAATGATAAGTATTCATAATGACGCCGACGCTCGACATCGCCACCATCAAAGCCTTCCTGCTGGTCGCCGACCTCCAGAGCTTTACCCGTGCCGCCGAAGCGCTGGGCACGACGCAGGCCGCGGTCAGTCTCAAGCTGCAACGGCTGGAGACGTTGCTGGGAAAACGCCTCGTCGAGCGCTCGCCGCGCGCGGTCCGGCTCACCGCCGACGGCGCCGGCTTCCTCGATCGCGCCCGCGCGCTGATCGCGGCGCATGACCGCGCTCTTTCGGGCGAGGTTTCAGCCGCACAGTCACTCTCGCTCGGCATCTCCGATCACGCCGCGGGCCCCGAACTGGTGCCGCTGCTCGAGCGGCTGCATGCAATGTCAGCAAATCTCACCCTCGCCGTCACCATCGGCTTCTCGCGCGAAATGCAGGATGCCTATGACGCGGGCCAGCTCGATGCGGTGATCGTCCGCCAAGAAGGCAGCCGGCGCGGCGGCGAGAAGCTGACCGAGGACGAGTTCGGCTGGTTCGCAGCACGGCGTTTCACCCTGCCGAAAGGTGAGGCGCTGCCGCTTGCGACGCTCGCCCCACCCTGCGGCGTCCGCGCCGTCGCGGCGCGCGCACTCGACAAGGCCGGCATCGCCTGGCGCGAGCGCTTCGTCGGCGGCGGCGTCACGGCGGTGGTCGCCGCAGCACTTGCCGGACTTGCGATTGCGCCGCTAGCGCGGCGGATCGCGCCGCCCGGGCTGGTCGACATCGGGCCCGCGCACAAGCTGCCAAAGCTCGGCAGCTCGAAGGTGATGCTGCATTCGAAGGTCAGCGATCCCGCGAAGCTTGCTGCGCTGCGTGCGGTGGCGGCGACGTTTCGAAGTGTAGCCGCCACCTGAAGTCTCACAAAATCGCCTCGAACGCGCTGCGCAGCGTCTCGTGCCGAAAGACAAAACCGCGGCTCAGCGCCTTGTTGGGCAGCACGCGCTGGCCGCCGAGCAGGAGTTCGTCGGCAAAGCCGCCGCCGACCCGGCGCAGCAGGCCGCCGGGGATACGAAACACCGCCGGCCGGTGCAGTCGGCGGCCGAGCTCCTCGGTGAACTTGGCGTTGGTCACCGGGATTGGTGCGGTGGCGTTGACGGGGCCGGCGAGATCGGGCGTTGCCATCACATAGGCGATCAGCCGGATCAGATCGTCGCGCTCGATCCAGGACATCCACTGCCGCCCGGTGCCGAGCGGGCCGCCAAGGCCGAACTCGAACGGCGTCAGCATGCGCGTGATGAAGCCGCCTTCCGTGCCGAGCACGAGGCCGATGCGCAAACAGACCACGCGCACGCCGAGCTCCTCGGCCGGCCGCGCCGCCGTCTCCCAGGCCGCGCAGAGTTCGTGGCTGAAGCAGGCGTGCGACTTCGCCGACTCGGTCAGCACCTGGTCGGCCCACAGGCCATACCAGCCGATCGCGGAACCGCTGACCAGCACCTCGGGCTTGCGCTCGAGCCGCGCGATCAGCTTGACGATTTCGCCGGTCATGTCGATGCGCGAGCCGATGATCTTCGCGCGCTTCGCCTCGGTCCAGAGGCCATTGCCGATCGGCTCGCCCGCGAGATTGACGATGGCGTCGATCCTCGTGTCTGACGCAAGCTGATCGAGGCTCGTGATCAGCGTGACCGGTGGTGGCAGCATCTCGGCCTTGGCGGGGTTGCGGATCAGCGCGATGACATGATGCCCTGCCCCGCTGAGGCTCGCGGCGAGCCGGCTGCCGATGAAGCCGGTGGCGCCTGATATCAGCACGGTCTTGCGGCCGGGCAGCCTTTCGACGAGCCCGTCTGCGGGCACGCTTCGCATGCGGCCGAGCCGGCGCATCGCCGCAAAATCCCTGATACCGCAGAGCGCCGCGCCAACGGCGCAGGCCGTCGCGGCGATGCTGAGCAGGCCCTGATAGACGACCATCACGCCGAACGGCTGCATCGCCCAGTCGATCAGTACCGGCAGCAGCAGGACGAGAATGGCACCATAGTTGATCGCGAGCAGCGTGTGATTGATGCGTTCGCTCGGCGGCAGCTTCCGGCTCAGATCCTCCTCGACGAAATCCATCAGCGTGATCACGATCTCGGCGATCAGCACCGCGACGATCAGGAGTGCCAGCACGCCGTAGACTTCCAGCCAGCCGAGCAGCAGGAACAGCAGCGCATAGAGCATGTTGCGGATGCTGTGCAGCTTCAGCTCGAAGCGTTGCGATGGTCGCCACGCCAGGCGCTCGGTGAATTCGTGATGGTAGAAGGTGTCGAACACGCCCATCGCGATCTGGATGGCGATGAGCGTCCACAACAGCTGTGTCATGACACGGCCTCCCTGAAGGTGGCGGACTGGTGGATCAGCGCGCCGTAACGCGGATGAATGACATCGAGGGTGAAGCGGAACGCGCCCTCGCCGAGGTCGCGGTGCGTCACCGTGAGATCGCCCGGCGTGAGCCAGCGCGGCAACGGGATCCACAGGCGTCCAAGCTGAAGCCCATAACCAGCGCTGCGAAAGGTCAGCGCCTGGTCCTCGACCGCGATGCGGAGCGCCATCGAAACGCCGAAGCCGACATATTCTTCGAGCCCGGTCGGACCGGCAAACCGCTTGGCGGAATGGATCACTTGCGGAAAGCCACGCTTGCGCGCGCAGATGCGCGTCCAGGTCTGACCGCCAGTTGCGGCATCCTCGGTAACAGTCACGATCATCGGCACGCCGGTGTCACGGCCGGTCGGCAGCGGCCCGCCGATCACGCGTGCGGCCTGTGCGACCCACCAGCCAATGTCGCTGAAGCAGATTTCGTCGACCACGCCGACATAGACGACGCTGTCGCCATCGGCGACGCGCTTGGAGAAGCGCCGCCAGGTCGCGAGCGGCAGGCGGCCCCAATCCTCGTCCGACAGCAGCGCGCGGAACCGGCGATCGTCGAGCAGTCTGGTATGAGCGGAGGTCGATGCGTTGCAGCCTGATAATCTTGCCGACGTCATCGTACCCTCCTCCGAGGCTATTTGGTCTTGCCCAGCGGCAGCAGGTTGGCGATCTTCTCGCCAAGCCGCATCAAGGCGACCAGCCGCGGCCGCGGCACCTTCAGCATCTGCATGAACCAGTGGTCGGCGAGCTCGGTGAAGGCCAGCATTTCCTTCAGCCGCTTGCTCGCGACCGGATTGATGGCCGGATCGCCGGCGGCGTCGGATACGCACGCCCTGAGCGCCGCGATCGCCGGATCGAGCTCCCGCTCCTTGCGCCGCGCCGCGATTCTGGCCGCGACCTCCCAGATGTCGGTCTCGGCCTCATAATGGTCGCGGCGATCACCAAGGATCGGCACCCGCCGGATCAGATTCCAGGCGAGCAGCTCCTTCAGCGAGTTGGAGACGTTGGAGCGCGCCATGCCGAGCGTGTCGGCGATATCCTCGGCGGTCATCGGCGCTTCGGCCAGGTAGAGCAGCCCGTGGATCTGGCTGACCGAGCGATTGACGCCCCACTCATCCCCCATGTCGCCCCAATGCAGGATGAAGCGCTCGACGGCGACGGGGAGTTTCTTCTTTCCGGTTATTTCTGTCATGACAGAAATATCTGACAATACCGTTCCCCTGTCAAGTGGGCGCCGATCCATATACGACGCGGGGATATCTGCCTAAAAATGTCCCAAGTTCAGGGAACCATCCGCCATCTGTGGCGTTTGCTCCGGTCGACGCAGGGTCCGGGAATGGTGAAAAAGTTCAGTCAACAGAGAGACTTGTTCGAGAGCGAACGCAGTTTCCGGCTGTTGGTTGAGGGAGTTGCTGACTACGCGCTCTACATGCTCGATCCCAACGGGATCATCACCAGCTGGAACATCGGCGGCGAGCGCATCAAGGGCTATCCACCCGAGGAGATCCTCGGCCAGCATTTCTCCCGCTTCTACACCGAAACCGACCGCGCCAACGGCAAGCCGGCCCGTGCGCTCGGCATCGCCAGGGAAAAGGGCCGCTACGAGGAGGAAGGCTGGCGCGTTCGCAGGGACGGCACCTTCTTCTGGGCCAGCGTCGTGATCGATCCGATCTACGAGGACGGCGAACTGGTCGGATTCGCCAAGATCACGCGCGACATCACCGAACGCCGCAATACGCAGATCAAGCTCGAGGCGATGCAGAAGCAGCTCGCCGAGTCCCAGAAGTTCGACGCGCTCGGACAACTCACCGGCGGGGTCGCCCACGACTTCAACAACCTCCTGATGATCATCAGCGGCAGCCTCCACATGCTGAAGCGAGGGGCCGACGACGCGGCCAAGCTTCAGCGCGCGATCTCCGCCATCGAGACCGCCACCAAGCGCGGCGCGGCGCTGACCAACCAGCTCCTCACCTTCGCGCGGCGGCAGAGCGTCAATCCGCAGGCGATCGATTTCGCCGAACGCATCACGGCGATTCGCGAGGTGCTCGATGCCGGCGTCGGCAGCTCCGTGCGCCTGGCCTTCGACACCGACCGCGACGTCTGGCCGATCAAGGCCGACGTCTCCGAACTCGAGACCGCGCTGCTCAACCTCGTCATCAATGCCCGCGACGCGATGCCCGACGGCGGCACGGTGACGATCAGCGCGCGCAACGTCGTGCTGGCCGAGGCGTCCCTCGCCGGCGATTTCGTCGCGATCGACGTCACCGATACCGGGCTCGGCATTCCCGGTGACGTTCTCGACAAGATCTTCGAGCCGTTCTTCACGACCAAGCCGATCGGAAAGGGCACGGGCCTCGGCCTGTCTCAGGTGCACGGCTTCGCGCACCAGGCCGGCGGCACGGTAAGTGTCGCAAGCGAACTCGGCAAGGGCACGACATTCACCATCCTGCTGCCGCGCGGAGAAGACGTGCCATCGTCCGACGCGACGGGGGAGCCGGCGTTCCAAGGCAGCGGCACGGTGTTGCTGGTGGAGGACAATCCGGACGTCGCCCTCGTCAGCATCGGCCTGCTGGAGCAGCTCGGCTACCACGTGCGCCGGGTCGCCGATGCCGAAGCCGCCCTGCGCGAGATTGAGAACAACGGCGTCGACTTCGTGTTCTCGGACATCGTCATGCCCGGCAAGATGGACGGCCTCACCCTCGCCCATCATCTCCGCCAGATCCGCCCCGGCCTGCCGATCCTGCTCGCCACCGGCTACAGCGAGGTCGCCGCCGGCGTGCGCGGGGATTTCCCGATCCTGCGCAAGCCCTATGAGATCCATGAGCTGAGCGAAGCGATCGCCAAGCTGCCAAGGTGAGGTTCTCAAGAGGTGAACACTCGTAGGGTGGGCAAAGCGGAGCGTGCCCACCATCTCACCACGATCGCGCAAGTCATGGTGGGCACGGCGCAAGGGCGCCTTTGCCCACCCTACAAGACTGCCTTCGGCGCCTGCTTCACCGCCGCGGCCGGCGACGGCGCGCAGACAACGCGCCTACACCGTCGGCAGCACCGAGAACTTCTCCCCTGCCCTGCGCAGGTCCAGTTCGTCGACGCTCGCAGTCTCGCTGGTGACACTGTCGACGCGCGAGGATGGCGGGCCGTGGCGGCAGAGCGCGACCATGTCGGCGACGTGCATCGGCGGGCCGGCGAACAGCGCTTCCACGCCGCCGTCGCGGCGGTTGCGGACCCAGCCTTCGAGGCCGCTCGTTGTCGCCTGGTGCTCGACCCAGGCCCGATAGCCGACGCCCTGCACGCGCCCGCGGATCATGACCTGGAGAATCGCCCGGCTCATTTTTTCAATCCGAGGACGTCGGCGCTGCGCGCCCTAGCATCGGCCTCGCGGATGACGCGGGCCGTCAGCTCCGACGATGCGAGCCCCTTGAGGCTTTTCGGCGGCGTACCCTCAGCGAGCGCCCTCAGCGTCGCGTAGACGGCCTGCGTCGCGGCTGCGAACGGCGCATGTCCCTGGAGCGCGATGCGTACGCGCTGACTCGCGAGGTAGTCGATCGCGTTCAGCTCTTCCGGCGCGCCGCCGAGCACGATCGGCAGGCGCGTCGCAGCGGTGACCGCCTCGAGCTCGGCGCGCGACTTGATGCCGGTGAAGAACAGCGCATCGACACCGGCGGCTTCATATGCCTTGGCGCGGCGGATCGCGTCCTCGATCGAGGTGATCGAAGCAGCTCCCGTGCGGCCCATGATGACCAGCGAGCCATCGCTGCGGCCGCCAAGCGCGGCCTTCATCTTGCCGACGCCCTCCTCGAGCGAGATCAGTTGCGTCTTCGCCTCGCCAAAGGCGGCCGGCAGCAGCGTGTCCTCGATGGTGAGACCGGCGGCGCCCGCCGCCTCCAGCTCCTGCACGGTGCGGCGCACATTGAGCGCATTGCCATAGCCGTGATCGGCATCGACCAGCACCGGCAGCGCGGAGGCGCGCGACATCCGCCGCATCTGCTCGGCGAGTTCGGTGAGCGTGATCAGGGTGATGTCGGGGTCGCCAAGCACCGCGAGCGAGGCGACCGAACCGCCGAACATGCCGAGCGGAAAGCCGAGGTCCTCGGCGATGCGGATCGAGATGGCGTCGTACACCGAGCCGGGATGGACACAAGTTGCGCCCGACAGGACGAAGCGCAGTTTTTCGCGGCGGGAACGAAAGGCCATGGTGCTGTCTCGATTAGGTCACGGGGCCCGCAGCATACTCCGTCATTGCGAGCGAAGCGAAGCAATCCAGGAATGCATCCGCGGAGACAGACTGGATTGCTTCGTCGCGAAGGGCTCCTCGCAATGACGGCGTTGGTGGGACCTTCGGAAGGCCCCCTCGCGCGCTTTACGCAAACTCCAAAATCAGCGCATCTACCGCAAGCGTTGCCCCCGCGCTGGCGTGGACTTTCTTCACGGTGCCGTCCTGCTCGGCGCGAAGCACGTTCTGCATCTTCATGGCTTCGACCACCGCGAGCGTCTCGCCGGCCTTGACCTCCTGTCCCTCGGTCACCGCGATCGAGACCACGAGACCGGGCATCGGACAGAGCAGTTTCTTGCCGCTGTCGGAGGCCGTCGTCACCGGCATCAGGCGGGCGGAGGTTGCTTCCGTCTCGGTCCAGACATAGACCGGCACCTCGACGCCCTGATGCGCCAGACGAATGCCATTGGGAATCGGCCGCGTCTGCACCGCGACGAAATGGCCGTCGATGGTGCCCTGCCAGACCGGATCGCCCGGCTTCCACGGCGATTGCAGCAGATGCGCATTGCCGGCCTTGCCGGCGGCATCGACGAAACGCACCGCGATCGCCTCACCCTCACGGCCGACCTCGAGCTGGATCTCCTGGCGGTCGAGCCAGACCGCGCGGCGCCGCTCGCGCTGCACGACGCGGCCGCCCATCTGGCCGGAGATCTGCCGCTTGCGCTCCCCGAGCACGTGATCGATGGCGGCGCCGACCGCGGCGATCCGCCGCGCGACCTCGCCTTCGGGCACGCGCACCGCAAAGCCCTTGGGAAATTCCTCGGCGATGAAACCGGTCGAGAGCCGCCCCTCGCGCCAGCGCGGATGATGCATCAGCGCCGAGAGGAACGGGATGTTGTGGCGGATGCCGTCGACATAGAACGAATCCAGCGCGGTCGCTTGCGCCTCGATCGCGGCCGCGCGCGAGGGCGCATGCGTGACCAGCTTGGCGATCATCGGATCGTAATGGATCGAGATCTCGCCGCCCTCCTGCACGCCGGTGTCGTTGCGGATGGTGATGCCGTCCTGGCTGGCTTCCGCCGGCGGACGATATTTTACCAGACGCCCGATCGAGGGCAGGAAGTTGCGGAACGGGTCTTCGGCATAGAGGCGCGATTCCACCGCCCAGCCCGTCAGCGTGACGTCCTTCTGCGCCAGCGCGAGCTTCTCGCCGGCGGCAACGCGGATCATCTGCTCGACGAGGTCGATGCCGGTGACGAGCTCGGTGACGGGATGCTCGACCTGGAGGCGCGTGTTCATCTCCAGGAAATAGAAGCTCTTGTCTTGTCCGGCGACGAACTCGACGGTGCCGGCGGAGTCGTAATTCACGGCTTTCGCGAGCGCGACCGCCTGCTCGCCCATCTTGCGGCGGGTGGCCTCGTCGAGGAGCGGCGATGGCGCCTCCTCGATGACCTTCTGGTTGCGGCGCTGGATCGAGCATTCGCGCTCGCCGAGATAGATGACGTTGCCGTGCTTGTCGCCCAGCACCTGGATCTCGATGTGGCGGGGATCGACGATGAACTTCTCGACAAAGACGCGGTCGTCGCCGAACGAGGCCTTGGCCTCGGCCTTGGCGAGGTTGAAGCCTTCCGCGACCTCGGAGGTCGAATGCGCGATGCGCATGCCCTTGCCGCCGCCGCCGGCGGAAGCCTTGATCATCACGGGGTAGCCGATCTCGTCGGCGATCTTGACGGCGTGCCTGTCATCCTCGATGACCCCGAGATAGCCGGGCACGGTCGAGACCTTGGCCTTGGCCGCCGCCTTCTTCGACTCGATCTTGTCGCCCATCGCCGCAATCGCGCCCGGGTTCGGGCCGATGAAGACGATGCCGGCCGCCTCCAGCGCGCGCGGAAACGCCTCGCGCTCGGATAGGAAGCCGTAGCCGGGATGCACGGCCTCAGCGCCCGTCTTGCGGCAGGCCTCCACGATCTTCTCGATCACCAGATAGCTCTCGGCCGCCGCGGGCGGTCCGATCAGCACGGCCTCGTCGGCCATCTCGACATGGAGGGCGTCGCGATCGGCCTCGGAATAGACCGCAACCGTCTGAATTCCCATCTTGCGGGCAGTCTTGATGACCCGGCAGGCGATTTCGCCGCGATTGGCGATCAGGATGCGTTTGAACATGCTTTTCTTGAGTCTCGACCTTGGGCGGGACCCTTCCCTGGCCGTTGGGGCCTATGAGGGACGGGCCGTGTGGCTTCCGTGGTACATCAAAATGGGCCGGAGGCAACGGTCTAAATCCGGCCCGCTCTGGCGTACCAGCGCAAGACCAAACGGGCTTGGCAAACCCTAGGGACGTCCTGCAGCGTCCTGGGCCTTCCTGGCCTTGGCCACGTCCCGGACCAGGCCGTGAATGAAGCCGAGCTTGCCGACCACCGCGGGCGACAGGATGAAGGGATAGAGGTCGCGCAGGCCCATGGCGCGGTTGACGCTGTTCATGGCGAAGGTGAAGGGCAGCCATGCGCCAACCAGCGCCTCGACGTCCCTTGCCTCGTAGGGGTTGAAGCGGATGCGCGCCGTCAACTCTCCGTCGCGGTCGACCTTGGGGCGCACCTCCATGCCGAACTCGCCGGCCATCTCCAGAGCATCCACGATGTGGAGATAGTGCGCCCAGGTCTCGGCGAAGTCTTCCCAGGGATGGGTCGTGGCATAGGCCGAGACGTAATTCTGCAGCCAGTCCGGCGGCGGGCCTTCGGCATAGTGGCGCTGCAAGGCCTGGCCGTAATCGGCGGAATCATCACCGAATACCGCGCGGCATTCATCGAGCTTGCCGCCGCCCTGCACCAGCACGTCCCAGAAATAGTGCCCGACCTCGTGGCGGAAATGTCCGAGCAGCGTGCGGTAGGGCTCGCCCATCTCGAGCCTGCGCCGCTCGCGCACGATGGCATCGGCCTCGGTGAGCGCAATCGTGATCAGGCCGTTGTCGTGGCCGGTCAGGATCTTCTCTCCGCTGTTCGGATCGTCGGCGAGGAAATTGAAGATCAGGCCATGCTCGGGGTCGTCTTGCCGGGTCTGGAGCGGCAGCTTCCAGCGGATCAGGGAATAGAACAGACGGTGTTTTGCCACCTCCAGCTCGCGCCAGCCGGCAAGCTGGGCGGGGTCGGACAAATCCGGGACGATGCCGTTGTGGCGGCAGGCGCGGCAATAGCCGTTGCCCTCGCCTGGATCCGTCAGCCAGTTGCAGGAATCGTACTCGGCATTCCGGCACAGCATCCGGCTTTCGCCCTTGCCCGCCAGTGTCCTCCAGGCCTCTTCGTCAGACTCGATCGCCGACATCGTCTCCTTCTCGGGGAGGAAGGCGACCCGATGACCGCAGCGTTCGCAGGCACGGTTCTCGAAATAGAGGACGTTGCCGCAGGCCTGGCAGACAAAGAGCTTCAAGTTTTAGCCTCTTCGGAAAGGAGTCTGACGAATGAGAGTCGTGGCGCCTCGCGAAGACGCATCCGCAGCTGCATCGTTCCAACTTCAGGAACAAAATGCCAGACCCGGGGTTGCCTGACTGCACTTTCCGCACGTCCCGGCTCGGCACCGGCCCTTCCAGACAGTCTATTTCCTCTAAACAATGGCCATCACGCTCCGTCTGTGTGAATATCGGTCCGGCACGTGCGCAACCGCATGACAACGGCCGACGCCTTGAACGATCCCTTGCCCGAAACCATCGCCGCCGAAAGGCTGCGCCAGCACCTCGAAGACGTCGCGCGCGAGCGCGACAACGCCTATCGCGCGCTCCAGGAGCGCGAGGCCGAGCTCGCGCGCATCCAGCGCATCGGTAAGGTCGGCGGCGTCGAGGTCGACTTTCGCGAAGGATTCAAGAACCGCCGCTCGCCCGAATATCTGATGATTCATGGCCTGCCGCTCGAGGCCGCCGACGAGTCACATGAGGATTGGGTCAATCGCCTCCATCCTGAGGATCGCGAAGCGACGGTCAAGCATTTCTTCGAGGCTCTCGCCGGCACGAGCGAAGACTACACCGCCGAATACCGCATCATCCGCCCCAATGACGGCGAGACCCGCTGGATCCGAGTCGTCGCCAAGATCGAGCGCGACAAGGACGGCCGCGCCATCCGCCTCGTCGGCGCCCATATCGACATCACCGGCCAGATGCTCGCGCGCGAGACCCTGCGCGAGAGCGAGGATCGCTTCCGGCTGATCGCCGACAGCGCGCCGGTGCCGATCTGGGTGACCAAGCTCGATCGCAAGCGGTCCTTCGCCAACCAGGCCTATGTCGACTTCGTTGGCCTGCCCTATGATCAGGCCATCGACTTCGACTGGCGCAAGGTGCTGCATCCGGACGACCTGCCGCACGTGCTCCAGCAATCCGTGCAAGGCGAAGCGTCACTCAAACCCTTCGTGCTGGAAGCGCGTTACAAGAACGCCAGCGGCGAATGGCGCTGGCTGCGCTCGGAATCGCAGCCACGCTGGGACCCGACCGGCAAGCATATCGGCTTCATCGGCGTTGCCCACGACGTCACCGTCGCCAAGCAGGCCGAGATCGAGCTCAGGCGGCTCAACGAGACGCTGGAAGAACGCATCGCCGAGCGCACCGCCGAGCTCGAATTCAACGAGGCCCGGCTGCGCGCGATCCTGGAAACCAGCAACCAGTATCAGGGCCTGGTCAATCTCAGGGGCGAGCTGCTCTACGCCAACAGAACCACACTCGACGGCATCAAGGCCAGCTCTGCAGATGTGATCGGAAAGCCGTTGTGGGAGACCCCCTGGTTCAGCGCGACGGAAGGCATGAGTGCGCTGGTGCAGGACGCCTTCCACACCGTGCTCAAGGGCGAAGCTGTGCGGCTTGAGATGCGGCTGCGCCTTCCCGTCGGCGAGCGTGATTTCGACTTCGGCATGCGCCCGGTGCTCGACCGCCACGGCAACATCACAGGCGCCGTGCCCGAGGCCGTCGACATCACCGAGCGCCGCCGCGGCGAGGAAGCATTGCGGCAGTCGCAGAAGATGGAGGCGATCGGCCAGCTCACCGGCGGTGTCGCGCACGATTTCAACAACCTCCTCACCATCATCCGCTCGGCCACCGACTTCCTGCGCCGGCGCGAGCTGCCGGAAGAGCGCCGCCGCCGCTATGTCGATGCCATCTCCGAGACGGTCGAGCGCGCCTCCAAGCTGACCGCGCAGCTTCTGGCGTTCGCGCGCCGGCAGCCGCTGAAACCCCAGATCTTCAACGTCGGCAGCCAGGTCGAGGGCGTCGCGCAATTGGTCCGGCCGCTGGTCGGCGGCCGCATCGAGATCGTCGTCGAGATCGACGATGCCGACTGCTTCACCGTCGCCGACATCGCCCAGTTCGAGACCGCGCTCATCAACCTCGCCATCAACGCCCGCGACGCCATGGACGGCGAAGGCCGCCTCACCATCGCCGTGCGCAACGTCTCTGGCATTCCAAGCCTGCGCGCGCAATCGGCGCGCGGCGGCGACTATGTCGCAATCTCGGTCTCGGATACCGGCAGCGGCATCGCGCCGGACCATCTCGACTCCATCTTCGAGCCGTTCTTCACCACCAAGGAGGTCGGCAAGGGCACCGGCCTCGGCCTCAGCCAGGCCTTCGGCTTCGCAAAGCAGTCCGAGGGCGACATCGCGGTGACGAGCACGCAAGGCAAAGGCGCGACCTTCACCATCTATTTGCCCCAGGCGCAGAGCCCCACCGCCGAGAAGGAAGCCGCGGCGCTGACCCACGAGGCTGCGACCACCGGGCGCGGCTACCGCGTGCTCGTGGTCGAGGACAATGACGATGTCGGCCAGTTCTCGACCGAGCTTCTGGAAGATCTCGGCTATGTCGTCCGCCGCGTCGCCAACGCCAACGCGGCGCTCGCGATCCTCGGCGAGAACGAATTCGCCGTCGACCTCGTGTTCTCCGACGTCATCATGCCCGGCATGAACGGCGTCGAGCTCGCCGGCATCATCCGCGAGCGCTATCCGGGCCTGCCCGTGGTGCTCACCTCCGGTTACAGCAACGTGCTCGCCGAAAACGCGCATCGCGGGTTCGAGCTGATCCAGAAACCGTATTCGGTGGAATCGCTGTCGCGGATTCTGCGCAAGGCGATCACGGAGAAGCTGTCACTGACGCGGTGATCGTTATGGGTGCTGGAGGCTACCCCAAACTCCGTCGTTACGAGCGAAGCGAAGCAATCCAGAATCTTTCCGCAGAAGCAGTCTGGATTACTTGGCGGTAGTGAATTTTTGAGGCTGGCGGCCCCGTTCCGGGCACGGTAGTCAGGAACGGATTCTGGAGATCCACTTGCCGACCCCGCCGTCTGACGCCATCTGGGCCTGGAGCATCATTGTCGTCGCGACCGCTTGCGTCATCATCCGTCCCTTTCGCCTGCCCGAGGCGGTCTGGGCCGTGATCGGTGCGAGCACCCTGGTGCTATCAGGCTTGCTGCCATGGCGGGACGCGCTCACCGGCATCGAAAAAGGCGTCGACGTCTACCTCTTCCTGATCGGCATGATGCTGATCGCCGAGCTGGCGCGGCTCGAGGGCCTGTTCGACTATCTCGCCGCGCTCGCGGTGGAATATGCTGACGGCTCGCCGCAGCGGCTGTTCCTGCTGATCTATCTCGTCGGCACGCTCGTGACGGTGCTGCTCTCCAACGATGCCACCGCGATCGTGCTGACGCCGGCCGTCTATGCCGCGACGCGCGCGGCCGGCGCAAAACCGCTGCCCTATCTGTTCGTCTGCGCTTTCATTGCGAATGCCGCAAGCTTCGTGCTGCCGATCTCCAACCCCGCCAATCTCGTCGTGTTCGGCGCCCGCATGCCCGAGCTCACCGAATGGCTGCGCCTGTTCGCCCTGCCCTCGGCGGCCTCGATCCTGCTGACCTATATCGTGCTGCGCCTGACCCAGCACCGGGCGCTGAAAGAGGAGACGATCGCGCGCAGCGTGCCGCATCCCAAGCTCGGCCGCGGCGGCAAGCTGACGGCCATCGGCATCGTCGCGATCGGCGTCGTGCTGGTCACAGCGTCGGCGCTGGACAAGCAACTGGGCCTGCCGACCTTCATCTGCGGCGGCGTGACGGCCGCGATCGTGCTGCTGCTCAGCCGGCAATCGCCATTGCCGGTGCTGCGCGGCGTGTCCTGGAGCGTGCTGCCGCTGGTCGGCGGGCTGTTCGTCATGGTGGAGGCGCTGATCAAGACCGGCGTGATCGCGCAGCTCAGCGCGCTGCTGCATCAGGCGGTGGCGCAATCGGTCCCGCAGGCGGCCTGGAGCGTGGGCATCGCCACCGCAATCGCCACGAATATCGCCAACAACCTTCCCGTCGGCCTCGTCGCCGGCTCGGTCGCCGCCAACGATCATTTGCCCGCCCCGGTCGTCAGCGCCATCCTGATCGGCGTCGATCTCGGCCCCAATCTGTCGGTGACAGGATCGCTCGCCACCATCCTCTGGCTGGTCGCGCTCCGCCGGGAGAAGATCGAGGTCGGCGCCTGGCCGTTCCTCAAGCTCGGCCTGCTGGTCACGCCGCCCGCCCTGGTCGCGGCGCTGGCAGCTGCGATCCGATAAACGCAAGCTCTTTGCGGCGTATCAATGTCGCCGCTGAGGCCGGAGCTATCCTTCAACTTGTCGCGCGGCCTCTTAGGGCGCGGCAAGGAGGTTCATCATGCAGATCCAGTCAAAGGCATTGCCGCAGAGCTTTTCCCTGCGTCGCGCGTTTCAGAGCTTCACCGCGCCGAGCCAGGGCGGGGCGGAAAGGTCCCACCCACTGCTCCTCGTCTCGGCCGTGGTGCTGCTGACCCTGTTCGCGATCGTGGAGATCGACCTGCACAGCGCCCAGCTCCAGGCGATTGGCCTGCTCGGCCATGGCGTCGGGATTGATCCCGTCTTCCTGAGCCCGTAGCCCCGTCGGGATCCGATCGCGGCGATGACGCCGCGACCGGGCCCGCGCGTCGTCAGTCGTTCTCGTAGCCGTAGACTTCCGGCAGGATGAAGATTGCGGCGAGCAATCCGATCAGCGGGAAGATCGCCACCATCAGCGTGGCATTCGCCTGCCCGATCGCGGCGAACACCGTCGGGAACAGGAAGATCGCCAGGAACGACGGCAGCTTCACGAACATGTAGGCGAAGCCGCTGGCGGTGCCGCGATATTTCGGCTTGGCGACCATGGTCGGGATCGTCATGCAATTCGACGCGTCCCAATAATGGCCCCACAGCATCGCGGCGGCCGCGAACGGCAGCAGGATCTTGTTGTCGGTGTAGAGCGCGAAGGCCGCGACCAGCAGCGCGGCCAGCACGATCGAGAAGCCCGCGATCGAGATGCCGCGGTGGCCGATCTTCGGCGTCAGCAGCGGACCGACCCAGCCCGACAGGGCGGCGAAGGAGAACAGCGCCATCGTCACCAGATTGATGCCGAGCACGCTCGACACGCCGACCATCACGAACAGCACCGGCAGATAGAACGCGAAAGTCGAGAATTCGCTGGCTTGCGCGAAGCAGGCGATCCAGCCGTACACCGTGGCGCGCCAGCGAATCGGATCCTTCCTGAGGTCGGCGAGGAAGGCGCGGGTCGAGACCTTCGGCACCTCGACGTCCCGGTCCGGCAGCATGTCGAGATTGTCATTGAACATCTCGCGCGCGACCTGCTTGGCCTCGCGGTAGCGTCCCTTCTGCACCAGCCAGACAGCGGTCTCAGGCACGTCGTGGCGCATGATCAGAATGATCAGCGCCGGCAGCGCGCCGAGACCGAGCGTCACGCGCCACAGCATCTCGTGCTGCATGTCGATCAGCAGGAAGATCACGATGACGCCGATGGTGAGGACTTCGCCGACGGCGAACATGAACTGCCAGCGGTTGCCCATAACCTCGCGCTCACCCTTGGCCATGGATTCCATGATGTAGGTGTAGCCGGTCGAGATGTCCGAGCCGAGCGGGATGCCCAGCAGGAAGCGGATCACGACGAGCCAGAACACATCGGGCACGAAGGCCTGAGCCAGCGCCAGCACGATGAACAGCACCATCGTCGCCAGGAACATGACGCGGCGGCCGATCTTGTCGGACAGCCAGCCGCCGAGCAGCGCGCCGATCAGGGCGCCTCCTTGCGTGCCCGCCGCGGCCAGGCCCAGCATCAGCGGATCGGGATTGTATTGCTCCTTGATGAAGATCAGCACGAAGGCGATCGAATAGAGGTCCCAGGCTTCGACCAGGATCGAGGCCATCATCAGCCAGCCGACCTTGTTGCCCTTGGGGCTGTAGTTCGTGATGAGGTAGCGGACCGCGGCTTCGCTCGCGGTCGGTTTTGGCATCACCATCGTTGACATGTCTGGTCTTCTCCCTAGAACTCTTTACGCCCCGAGCAGCGGCTCGATGCTGCAATCGAGCAGGCGCGGGTCGATCCCCACCTCCATGCCCGTGAACATCTCGCCCATGTAGTCGATCAGCGCATCGCTCGCCTTCACGGCGTCATCGACGCGGCGGTTGGCCACCGCGTTGAGAATGGCGAGATGATGATCGATCGTGCCTGACAGGTCGGCCTGCCCCGGCATGAAGCGGTGGTGGATGTAGCCGATGCGCCGGTACAGCGTGTGCAGCGGCCGCAGCGTGTGCACCAGGAACGGCTCCCCGGCCGCCTCCAGCACCAGCGCGTCGATGCGGCGATCTATGCTGTTGAATTCGTCGAGCGTCAGGTTGGCGCGGCGCTCGCGCAGGAGGCGCTCGATGTGAAGCGCCTGATTGCGATGCGAGAGGCTGGCGCGATCGGCCGCGAGGCGGATCACGAAACGCTCCATGTCGCGGCGCAGGGCCAGCAGCATGCGTTCACGCGCCAGATCGATCGGCGCGATGTGCAGCCCGTGACGCGGACGGATGATGATGAGCGTATCGGCGGAGAGACGATTGACCGCGTGGTGCACCGGCGTGCGGCCGAAGCCCGTTATCTCCTGCAATTCCAGCATGGTCATGAATTGGCCGGGCTTGAGCTCGCAATGGACGAGGAGCTCCTCGATCTTCTGATAGGCCAGCTCGAAGAAGTTGAGGCGGTTGCGCCGGGAGGGCCTGCCCTCGCCGTCGCCGTCGTTTCTCACCACTTCGAGCGCGCGCTTGCGCCGTGCCATGTCGTCCTCCCGTCAGCCCGCGTTCTCGCCTCGCGCGGCGGCACCTTGTTTGTGATATCCCTAAAACATGTTGTGATATATTACAAGCGGGCGTAAGACTCCCCCGGGTCCCGCCGGCAATGGCGGCGCAGAAATGACAAACAAAGCGGGCGCTATGGACCCGACGGGAGGATTGTTGCCGTGAAGATCACGTCGATCGAAACCCTGCGCACCGAGGAGTTCTCCAACGTCATCTGGGTGCGCGTCCATACCGACACGGGCGTGATCGGGCTCGGTGAGACCTTCTATGGCGCGGGCGCGGTCGAAGCGCAGATCCACGACACCTTTGCCGGCCGCCTGATCGGCCGCAATCCCCTGCACATCGAGGCCATCCATCGCGACATGTTGAACCTGCCGATGGCGCAGTCATCCACGGGCGTGGAATATCGCGCGGCCTCCGCGATCGACATCGCGCTGTGGGACTTGTTCGGCAAGGTTTGCGGCCAGCCGGTGCACCAGATGCTCGGCGGCCTCTGCCGCGACAAGCAGCGCATCTACAACACTTGCGCCGGCACGCAATATGTCCGCTCGACCAATATCAGCCCGGTCGCGAACTGGAATCTCGGCGCCTCCAAAGGACCTTACGAGGATCTCGACGGCTTCATGCACCGCGCCGACGCGCTGGCTGAAAGCCTTTTGGAAAGCGGCATCTCCGCGATGAAGATCTGGCCGTTCGATCCGGCGGCCCAGGAGAACAAGGGCCTCTACATCACCGCAGCGCAGATGAAGCAGGCGATCGAGCCGTTCGAGAAGATCCGCAAAGCCGTCGGCGACAAGATGGAGATCATGGTCGAGCTCCATTCGCTGTGGAATCTGCCGACCGCCAAGCAGATCGCGCGCGCGCTCGAACCCTACAAACCGACCTGGTACGAGGACCCGATCCGGATGAACTCGCCGCAGGCGCTCGCCGAATATGCGCGCTCGACCGACGTCTGGGTCTGCGCCAGCGAGACGCTCGGCTCGCGCTTCCCCTACAAGGACATGCTCGACCGCGACGCCATGCACGTGGTGATGGCGGATCTGTGCTGGACCGGCGGCCTCACCGAGGGCCGCAAGATCGCGGCGATGGCCGAGACCTATCACCGTCCCTTCGCGCCGCACGATTGCATCGGCCCGATCGGCTTCGTCGCCGCCATCCACATGTCGTTCAGCCAGCCCAACACGCTGATCCAGGAATCGGTGCGTGCGTTCTACAAAGGCTGGTACAACGAACTCGTCACCACAATGCCCGTGATCAAGGACGGTTTTGTCTATCCGATGGAAGGACCCGGCCTTGGCGTCGACCTCCTACCCGCCGTCTTCGACCGCACCGATCTGAGCGTGCGCCGCTCCAACTCTTAAGGATTCTCGAGATGAGCACGTCCCTTTTCGATCTCTCTGGCCGCACCGCGCTCGTGACCGGCTCCTCCCGCGGGCTCGGCCGCGCCATCGCCGAGGGCATGGCGAAGGCAGGCGCCAGGATCATCGTCAACGGCGTCGATCCCAAGCGAGTCGAGCAGGCTGTCGCCGAGTTTCGCGCCGCCGGGCATCAGGCCGAAGGCGCCGCGTTCAACGTCACCGACGAGCCGGCGATCGTCGCCGCGTTCAACGACTTCGACAAAAAGGGGATTGCCGTCGACATCATCGTCAACAATGCCGGCATCCAGCATCGCAAGCCGCTGGTCGAATTCACCACCGACGAATGGCGCAAGGTGATCGAGACCAACCTCACCAGCGCCTTCGTGATCGGGCGCGAGGCAGCCAAGCGCATGATCCCGCGCAAGCACGGCAAGATCATCAATATCGGCTCGCTCGGCAGCGAGCTCGCGCGTCCCACCATCGCGCCCTACACCGCCGCCAAGGGCGGCATCAAGAACCTGACCCGCTCGATGGCGGTGGAATGGGCCCAGCACGGCATCCAGGCCAACGCGATCGGCCCCGGCTACATGCTGACCGACATGAACGAGGCGCTGGTCAACAACACCGAGTTCAACAATTGGCTGATGGGCCGTATCCCGTCGAAGCGCTGGGGCAAGCCGGACGAGCTGGTGGGCGCGGCGATCTTCCTCGCGTCGGATGCCTCCACTTACGTCAACGGCCAGATCATCTATGTCGATGGCGGCATGATCGCCGCGATGTAACCCGCGAAACAGGGAACGAGACCATGCGCGCCGTCGTCATTCACGCCCCGAAAGACCTGCGGATCGACCTCTATCCCGATCCGGCACCCGGCCCGGGCGAGGTCCGTGTCAAGATCGCCAACGGCGGCATCTGCGGCTCCGACTTGCACTACTACCATCATGGCGGTTTCGGCGTCGTGCGCATCCAGCAGCCGATGGCGCTGGGGCATGAGATCGCCGGCGTGGTCGCCGCCGTCGGTGACGGCGTCACCAGCGTGACGGCAGGCACGCGCGTCGCCGTCAATCCGAGCAAGCCGTGCGGCCAGTGCCTGCATTGCCAGGAGGGCATCCGCAACCAGTGCCTCGACATGCGCTTCCTCGGCAGCGCGATGCGCTTTCCCCATGTGCAAGGTGGTTTCCGCGAGTTCATCACGGTCGACGCCACGCAGGCCGTGCCGATCGCGGACAAGCTCTCGCTGGCGGAAGCTGCGGTCGCCGAGCCGCTGGCGGTGTGCCTGCATGCCGGCAGGCAGGCCGGCCCCCTGCTCGGCAAGCGCGTGCTGATCACCGGCTGCGGTCCGATCGGCGCGCTGATGATTTTGGTCGCGCGCTTCGGCGGCGCCGCTGAGATCGTGGTGACCGATGTCGCTGACGCGCCGCTCGCGGTCGCCAAAAAGCTCGGCGCCAGTCACGCCATCAACGTCGCGACTGATGCCACCGCGCTCGATCCCTGGCGTGCCGGCAAGGGCGTGTTCGATACGCTGTTCGAAGCCTCCGGCAATCAGGCTGCGCTGCGCACCGCGCTCGACCTGCTGCGCCCTGGCGCTACCCTGGTGCAGCTCGGCCTCGGCGGCGAGATGACGCTGCCGATCAATTCCATCGTCGCCAAGGAATTGCAGCTCCGCGGCACCTTCCGCTTCGACCCCGAGTTCGAGCTTGCGGTGCGGCTGATGGGCGAAGGCCTGATCGACGTCAAGCCGCTGATCACGGCCACCATGCCGTTCGAGAACGCGGTCGCCGCCTTCGAGCTTGCCAGCGACCGCTCGCAATCGATGAAGGTGCAGCTTACTTTCTGAGCATGATCCGGCAAAGTGTGCAGCGGTTTTCCGATAAGATCATGCTCAAACAAAAGATCTAAAGAGCGATGAATCTCATCGCTCTTTAGCCCCGTCGGCGGCCTGCTGGCTCTCGATCAGCCGATCGCTCACCAGCCGCACGGCGCCCCGTTTCCAGGAATAGTCCGCGCCCAGGCGCAGGCCGCTGTCGCCACGCGCCAGCACCGCGCCGGTGCTGGCGTCGCGCACCTGGAAGCCGAGCGTGTATTCGGTGCGGCTGACCCGCCTCACCACGCCGATCAGCGATTGATCGGCGCCCAGCTTCTGCGCAATCGCCGCCTCGCAACCGCCGCAGTCGCGTAAAGCGCCCGCCTTCGCCGCATCGCCGCTCGCGCTGCCGACGTCGACGATGCGGTAGCGCCCGGATTGGCCGAGGACGTCACGCACGCCGCCAGTGACCTCGGCCAGGTACGAGGCGTCTGAAGCGGCTAAGGTGCCTCCCGAGGCGGCGGTCATGTCCTCGAGCTCGAAATCGAACACGGCAAGCGCGACCGGCGCAGGCTGCGCGAGCGCCGCGATAACCTCGCGGGCGAGGAACGCCTCGGCGCGGTCCCAGGCCTCGTCGTTGTCACCGCGGAACGTGTAGAGCTTCTCGAACAGGACCTTCCTGGCGCCGGTATCGATCACGGCGACCCGCGCCCATTGCACCAGCGTGCTCGTCTTCTGAACGCCGCCGACGACCTTGAATTTCGCGTCGGCTTGTCCCGCGGGCGTGAGCTGATAGCGCTTGTCCGCCCCGACATCCCGCCGCAGCGCGACCATGAATGCGGCCAGCCGCTTCTCGTGGGCGGCGGTCTGGTCGACCGGCTCGCCGGACGTATCCAGATACTGGAAATCCTCGATCGACACGCCGGCCGGTGCTGCCGCGGCCGCCTCCGGGCCCGCGTCGGCAGGCCGGACAGCCACGAGGACAGCGAGGAGCAAAGCAGAGAGAATCAACCGGAAGAGGTGCATGTGCGGGCCTCGCAGCAGGAAGCGGTTCGCAAATCTCGGCGGCCAGCCCGAGCCCCTGCAACGGCGAGCGTCCCGGCGAGCGCCGGGAAAATTTCACGACATTGCACTGCGGCAGAGCGTAGCGCTTTCCGCGACTGGCGTTCTGCCGTTTAATGCGGTTGCGACAAACCCGTTCGCGCCAGGTGTCCTCGATGTGGAACCGCCCGAGATTCGATCTCAAGGTCCGTCTGACGTTGCGCGTGGCCGCCATCACGGCCGCCTGCTTCGCCGCAATCTCCGCCTATTTCCTGATCGCGGCCGACCGCGCGGTGCACGCGCGCATCGACGGCATCGCCGCGATCGTGGCGAAATCGCTGGAGCTGCAACAAGGCAAGATCCAATGGGTGGCCGGCCCGCGCGATTTTCCCAATCTCGACCCCGTCGCGGCCTATGTGATGACGCCCGGCCTGTGTCTGGCTTTCCGCGGCGCGAGCGGCGAGATGCTGCAGCGGTTCTGCAGCGGTGCGCCGGCCCCGGCGAGCCCGCCGCCGCAGGCCTTCGCGGCCTTCTATCGCAGCCTGTTCGATCCCGGCCGCGAAGCGGCACGGCCTGTGATCGTGCGCGGAGCCAAGCTCGGCGAGACCGTGGTGTCGGTCGATCCGGCCGTGCAGACGGCGGAGGCGTGGCATGAGGCCGGCCGCCTGATGATTGCGCTTGCGATCGCGCTGCCGCTGTTGTGCTTGCTGGTCTATGCCGCGCTGGCGCGCGCGCTGCGGCCGACGCGCCTGATCTGCACCGGCCTCGAGCGGATCGCGGCCAACGACCTCACGGCGCGGTTGCCGCCGTTCGATCTCGCCGAACTCTCCGCGATCCGCGACGGCTTCAACCATCTCGCAGAAAGCCTCGACAATGCGCTTGCCGAACGCAGCGAGCTGACGCGAAAGCTGATCGCGCTGCAGGACGACGAGCGCCGCCATCTCGCCCGCGAGCTGCACGACGAGTTCGGCCAGTCGCTGGCCGCGATCCGCGCGCTGGCCTCGTCCGCCCGCCAGACCGCCGCGCAGGACTGCCCCGCTTTGCTGTCCGAATGCGACGGTATCGCGCGGACCGCGACCGGCATGATGGAGACGCTGCGCGGCGCGCTGTTCCGGCTTCGCCCGCCCGACGTCGAGGAGCTCGGGCTGGTTGCGAGCCTGGAAGGCCTCGTCGCGGGCTGGAACGGACGCAGCCGCGGCGAGACGCGCTTCACGATCCATTTCGACGGCGCGTTCGAGACCCTGCCCGCCGCGATCAGCGCCAACCTCTACCGCATCGTGCAGGAGGCGCTCACCAACGCCGCCAAGCATGCCGGCGCCATCAAGGTCGGCCTGCATTTGACGATGGCGGCAAACGAGATCACGCTTGCCATCGACGACGACGGCCGGCCGAACGATGCGTCGGTCAAATCCGGCATGGGCCTGCTCGGCATGCGCGAGCGCGTTGCGGCCCTGCGCGGCCGGATGAACTTTGAAGTCGGCCTCAACGGGGGCTCGGCGCTGCGCGTCGTCATTCCGCTCGCCGCCCCCGACCGGCAGGCGCTGGAGCATGCGGCATGAGCGCGGCCGACGCGTCCATCCTGCTGGTCGACGACCATTCCGTCGTCCGCGAGGGCTATCGCTCCGTGCTCCAGAAGCAGCCGGGCCTGCGCGTCATCGCTGAAGCGGCCGACGGCGCGGAAGCCTATCGTCTGTACAAATCCGAGGCGCCCGATCTCGTCATCATGGACCTCAGCATGCCCGGCATCGGCGGCATCGAGGCCGTCAGGCGGATCAGGCAGTGGGACAAGGGCGCAAAGATTCTCATCTTCACCATGCACCAGAATGCGGGCTTCGCCGTGCAGGCGATCCGCGCCGGCGCCAGGGGTTACGTCACCAAGACCAGCCCGCCCGAGACGCTGGTGCGCGCCGTGATGGACGTGCTCGCCGGCAAGATCGCGATCAGCCCCGACATCGACCACGAGCTGGCGTTGAGCCGGCTCGGCGGCGAAAGCTCGGCTGCCGACGTCCTCACCGCCCGAGAGTTCGAGGTGCTGCGGCTGCTGCTCGCGGAGAAGACGACCGACGAGATCGCAGAGACGCTCCACGTCAGCCCGAAGACGGTGGCGAACCTGCATTCCCTGATCAAGGACAAGCTCGGCGTCGGCTCCGACATCGAGCTGGTCCGCCTGGCGCTCCGCCAGGGACTGTTGACGCAGCTCGATCTCGGCGAGGCCTGATCGCTCAGGCCAGATAACGCGTGAGATAGCCTTCCATCGCATAGAGCGCGCAGAGCGCGAGGCTCGACCACACCGCGGCGCTGAAATACAGGAACATCCAGGTCAGCTCGCCCTTCCAATGCGCGATGTCGTGGGTCACCACCCAGCGCGTCGAAACGTCGTGCAGGCCTTCGAGGAAGCCGAGAAACCTATTGCCCTCGGCGTGCCCTGCCCGCCAGCGGCTGAAATACATGGGTACGTCGACGGTGACGAGGAAGGCCAGGAAGCAGGCGATGCCGACGATGCCTGACATCAGCGCCCAGCGCACCAGGCCCTGGAATTCCGGCATGAGGCGGCACAGCGCGATGCCCGCCAGGAAGAAGGTGACCGCCCAGAGCGAATTCTCGATCGCGTTGTAGAGGAAGTTGGTGGTCACGACCGCGTACCAGGAGAAGCACTCCGCGATGATGATGATGGGCACGATCACGAGCGCGATGTTCACGACCGTCTCGGCGCCTGTCATCTTGCCGAGCTGGTGCAGGATGATGGCCCATTGCGCGACGAAGCAGAGCTCGGCCACGGTCGCGACCGTTCGGCCGACGACGACGCTCGACAGCCATGTGTCGAACAGGCAGATGCGCTGCACGTCGGCGCGCGGCAGGATCGAGCGGAACGCGCAGCCGAACACATAGCCGGCGCACAATAGGAACATCAGCCCGATGTCCGAGCCGCCACCGAGGCTTCCCAAAGGCGTCGGGTAGAACTCGCGGTACAGCATGAACCAAACGAGGATGTTGGCGCCGCTCACGAGCGTGAGGGACCCCCACCACCACGCGAGGGGATTCGACCGCGCCTGCCACTGCAACATGAACTGCTCCAAGAATTATCGATCTGACATGCCGACGTAATAATCCTGTCACAGGACGACATGCAATCACGACAAAAATCTGTGTGTTCGATCAGTTGAGCGCATGCTTCAGCGAAACCTCGGCGTAGCCACATCGTCCACATAGCGGACATTTAGTGCCAAATAGTCGAATTTATTGGACATTCGAAGTCTCTCCGTCCGATAGTTAGGGATGCCCGGGATAGATTCCGCCAAACCTCGACATCCACTTTCCTCCGCCGCCGCGGTGCTGGCGGAGAGTGTCGATGACGCCGCCTTCGCCACGACGCTGGCAAAAGGGCTCGTCGTGCTCGAGGCGTTCAAGGCCGGCAGCACGCTGCTCGGCAACATGGAGCTGTCGACGCTGACCGGCATCCCGCGGCCGACGGTCGCGCGGCTGACCCACACGCTGGCCGAGCTCGGCTATCTCCGCTACGACGCCGAGCGAGCCAAGTACCGCGTCGGCGCGCGGGCGCTGCGGATCGCGCATCCTCTGCTTGCCGGAATGCAATTCCGCCAAGTGGCCCGGCCCATGATGCAGGAACTGGCGCTCAGCGTCCGCGGCACGGTCTCGATCGGCCTGCTCGACGCCACCTCGATGATCTATGTCGAGACCGCGCGCTCCGGCGATGTCGGACCGCACGTGCCCGACATCGGCATGCCGATTCCCGTGGTGATGACCGCGATGGGACGCGCCGCCGCAGCGACCTTGCCGCCGGCCGATGCGGACCGGCTCGAACGGAACATCGCAGCCGAAGACGCCGAGCTATGGTCGGCGTTTCGTGACAAATACCGCGCCGGGATCGCGCAAGGCAAAAGCCGCGGCTTCTGCACCTGCTGGGGCGAGTACATGGCCTCTATCCATGCGGTCGCCGCGCCGCTGTTTCACGCCAGCGAATCGAAGCAGTCGTTCTCGATCAATTGCGGCATCCCCGCGTTCCGGCTGCAGCCGGGCCAGCTGGAGGGCGAGATCGGGCCGCGCATCGCGGCACTCGCCGACAGCATCCGCGCCATCGTCGGACAGGCAGAGCTCACGCCGCCGCGCAAAACCAAGAAAATCACAAGCGCCGGGACATGACATGGCTGGACCACTCGAGGGATTGAAGGTTCTCGACATCGCGACGATCATCGCAGCACCCTTTGCCGCAACGCTGCTGGCCGACTACGGCGCGGACGTGCTCAAGATCGAGATGCCCGGGCACGGTGACGGCGTGCGGGCTTTTCCGCCGTTCAAGGACGGCAAGCCGCTGTGGTGGAAGGCGGCCAACCGCAACAAGAAGTTCGCCACGCTCGATCTGCGCACGCCGGACGGGCTTGCGCTGTTCAAACAGCTGCTTCCGCGCTTCGACGTGCTGATCGAGAATTTCCGTCCGGGAACGCTCGATCGATGGGGCCTGTCGAAGGAGGTGCTGTGGTCGGTCCAGCCGCGCCTCGTGATTCTGCGCGCCACCGCTTTCGGGCAGGATGGCCCCTATCGCGAGCGACCCGGCTTTGCCCGCATCTTCGAGGCCATGGGCGGGCTCACCTACATCACGGGGGAGAGCGACGGCGAGCCGACCCATCCAGGATACCCGATCGGAGATTCGATCGGCGGCCTGTTCGGCGCCGTCGGCGTGCTCGCGGCGCTGTGGAAACGGGCGCGCGACCCGAATGCTTCCGGCGAGGAGATCGATCTTTCGCTGACCGAAGCCACCTTCCGCCTGCTTGACGTCCTCGCCATCGAGCACGATCAGCTCGGCGCCATTCGCAGCCGGATCGGCAACGCCAACGGTTATTCGGCGCCGGCCGCCGTGTTTCGCACCAGCGACGATCACTGGGTGACGCTCGCGGGTTCGACCAACGCGCTGTTTGCGGCGAACTGCCGGGCGATCGAGCGGCCCGACCTCATCGACGATCCGCGCTTCGCCACCAACGACCGGCGCGTCAAGCATGCCGCCGAGCTCAACGACATCTTCGCCAACTGGTGCGCCGCGCATCCGCTCGACGAGGTGCTCGCGAGATTCAACGCCGCGCAGGGAACGCTCGCCCCGATCTACTCCATCGACCAGATCGCCGACGACCCGCAAGTGAAGGCGCGCGAAGTCATCACGCGTGTCCCTGACAAGGATTTCGGCACGGTTGCCATGACCAACGCCGTTCCGCGCTTCACCGTCGACCCCACGCGCATGCGTCACGCCGCCGGCGACATCGGCCAGGACAATCACGAAGTCTATTGCGACTGGCTCGGCCTTTCAGACCAGGAGATCGAACGGCTCACCGAGCGAAAGGTGATCTGAGCGTAACAAGAAGACTGACAACAAAAGTGAGGAAGAAGATCGTGGCATCACTCGAAGTCACGCGACGAACCCTGCTGGGCACAATCGCAGGTGGCCTGGCCGCCGGCCCGGGCCTGAAGGCACGCGCCGAGGATGCGTGGCCGTCGCGAATGGTGCGGCTGATCTCGCCCTACGGGCCCGGCGGCTCCAACGACATCTCGCTGCGCCTACTCGCCGAGGAGTTCGGCCGCAGCCTGCATCAGCAATTCATCGTCGAGAACAAGCCGGGCGCCGGCACCCGCATCGCCAACGACATGCTCGCGCATGCGCCGGGCGACGGCTACACCATTCTCTACGTCGCGGCCCCCTACGCCACGGCCGAGGCGCTGTTCGGCAAGCTGACCTATGACCGCAAGGATCTGCAGCCGGTGGCAATGGCGGTGGTCGCGCCGCTGTTTCTCATCATCAGCGCCGACGCGCCGTTCAAGACGCTTCCCGAGCTGATTGCCTACGGCAAGTCAAAGCCGGATGGGCTGACCTTCGCTTCGCCCGGCGCCGGCTCGCAGCCGCACCTTGCCGGCGAGCTCCTGTTTCGCGACGCCGGCGTCAAGGGTCTCAACATCCCGTTCCGGGGCGATGCCGCCTCCTACACCGAGCTGCTTGCCGGCCGCGTCGATGCCACGCTGACGGCGCTGCCGACCGCCCTGCCCTACATCCAGAGCGGCAAGTTCATCGTGCTCGGCGTCGCCTCGCCGGCGCGCAGCGCACTCTACCCGCAGGCGCCGACCCTGCGCGAGCAGGGCTTTCCCAACGTGGCTGCCGCCGGCTGGTACGGCTTCATGGCGCCCTCGACGACGCCGCGCGCGATCGTCGACAAGCTCCAGGCCGAAGTTCTGCGCGCGCTGGCAGAACCTGCGATCAGGGACAAGCTGACCGCTCAGGGCCTCGAAGTGCGCGCCGGCAATGCGGCCGAGTTCGGCCAGTTCATCGACGCCGAGACACAGAAATGGACCAAGCTGATCCGCGACGCCGGTCTCAAGGGCGAATAGCAATCGGGAGGGACCGGACATGACAAGCACTTCTCTCGCACGCATCACAGCCTCCGCGCTGCTTCTCGCGTTCTCGATTTCGGCAGCGCAGGCGCAGAAGAAATACGATTCCGGCGCCTCCGACACGGCGATCAAGGTCGGTCAGACCGTGCCGCTCAGCGGCCCGGCCTCGGCCTATGCCGTGATCGGCAAGACCCAGGCCGCCTATATGAAGATGATCAACGACCAGGGCGGCGTGAACGGCCGCAAGGTCGACCTGATCCAGTATGACGATGCCTACTCGCCGCCGAAAACCGTGGAGCAGACCCGCAGGCTGGTCGAAAGCGACGAGGTGCTGCTGACGTTCCAGATCATCGGCACCGCGCCGAACGTCGCCGTTCAGAAATATCTCAACGTCAAAAAAATCCCGCAGCTGTTTGCCGCGACCGGCGCGGCGCGCTTCACCGATCCCAAGAACTTTCCCTGGACCATGGGCTTCAATCCCTCCTACCTCGTCGAGGGCCGCATCTACGCGCAGTACCTGCTGAAGAACCATCCGAATGCCAAAATCGGCGTGCTCTACCAGAACGACGACCTCGGCAAGGATTATCTCGCCGGCCTCAAGGCCGGCCTCGGCGACAAGGCGAACATGATCGTGGCCGAGACGTCCTACGAGATCACCGAGCCGACGATCGACTCGCAGATCCTGCGGCTTAGGGATGCCGGTGCCGACGTGCTGTTCAGCGCGACGACCCCGAAACAGGCGGCGCAGGCGATCAAGAAGGTCGCGGAGATCGGCTTGAAGCCGCTGCACATCATCGACATCAACGCATCCTCGCTCAGCGCCGTGCTGAAGCCGGCGGGCCTGGACAATTCCAAGGGCGTCGTCAGCGTCGGTTACGTCAAGGATCCCGCCGATCCCGAATGGAAGGACGATCCCGGCATGAAGCGCTATCTCGCCTTCATGGCCAAATACTATCCCGAGGGCGACAAGGATTCGAACCTGAACGTCTACGGTTACATCACCGCGCAGCTCCTGATTCAGGTGCTGAAGCAATGCGGCGACGACCTCACCCGCGACAACGTGATGCGGCAGGCGGCCAATCTGAGGAACGTCGAGCTCGACCTGACGCTGCCGGGAATCTCGGTCACGACCTCGCCGACCGACTATCGCGTCAACAAGCAGTTCCAGATGGTGCAGTTCGACGGCCAGCGCTGGCAGAAGCTTGGCGACATCGTGACGGACGAGACCAGGGAATGAGGCGGCGCGAGGCTGGTTCGCGTGCCGCGCTCAACGCCCTTCCGCACGACGGCCGCCGCTGCGGATGACGTCGTCGCTCTCCGCGACGTAGCGCTGATATAGCGAGATGGCGCGATTGGCCATGCGGATCCGGTTCGTCTCTCCCTGCTCGACCATCATGGTAATCCGCTGCGCCAGGAATACGCAGGCCTGGAATTCGTCGCGGATGGCGCCGGTGCGGGCGAGAAAATCCCAGGCGATCTCGTAAGCCTGCTCCGCGGCGGGATTGCGATAGTCGCTGAAGATAATGTGCGTCATCACTGGCAAAGCCGGAGCACGACGATCGTTCCTACCGGGCGGGGCACGGCCGGGGCTGAAGGCCTGAAACACCACCGGCTGGCGCGCCGATGGTTCGATCCTGGCGAAGCAGGCGAATAATTACGCCGCCTGGCGCTGCTGCGACAGATTCCATCGTCACCTTCCCGACATTGCAATCGATTCAGGCGGCCATGCGTTGCTCTTCCTTCAACGATGTCTCCAGCGGTGCCTTGGCCTCCGGCATTAATCCCGAACGATGTTCCGGACTTGGGACCCGAAACTAACCTGCGATAGCGCCGCCAAGCACCTTCGCCGACACAGCCCCTCCACATCAACGCGTGCAGGAACGGTTGGCGGCGGGCGTGATTGGTCCGACATGAACATCGAGGAGAAACAACATGCGTAAGACAATTCTGACGATCTTCACAGCCGCGATGCTGGCCGGTGCTTCGGTCGGCGCAGCGATCGCACAAGGCGCCGGTGGCGGTGCGGGCGGTGGCGCTGGCGGTGCTGGTGGCGCCGGCGGCGGTGCGGGAGGTGCAGGAGCGGGCGCAGGCGCAGGCGCCGGTGCAGGCGGTAGCGGTGCTGGCTCAGGAAGCGCCGGAGATGGCTCCGGCTCCGGCAGTGGCGGAATCACCCATACGGAACGCGGTGGACAAGGCGCTTCCAGCGCTCCAGGCATGCGCAACGAGACCACTCCACGGTCCAACGGCACTACACCACGGCGCTAATTGCGCCGTCGATCGCGCTTCGGCAACCGAACTTTGACGGTGCGCGCATGAACGGTCCCGGCTTGTCCTCAGCCGGGACCGCATCTGTCCTCACCCCTTCATGCCCGCCACATAGGCTGCAAGCTTGTCCAGCGTCTGGTAGCCGTATTCGACTGCACCGAAACCGATCATGCCGTCACGCTGCTCGGCGCTCGAGGCCAGCTGGCGCATCATCAGCACGGTCTTGCCATTGCTCTGCTCGGCAAAGGTGACGGTGAAGCGGAACATGCCGGGGTCCTCGTCCTGGTCAAGACCGTGATCCATCTCCATCAGGGACGGCCGCTCGATGCGGCGGAAGCGCATGCGGTTTGGATAGACGGTGCCGTCGGGGCCGATCATGTTGAAGCGCCAGACGCCACCGACCCGCACGTCGATCTCGAAGGTCTCGACCTTGAACCCCTTCGGCCCGAACCATTGCGGCAGATGTTTCGGGTCGGACCACGCCTCGAACACCAGATCGCGCGGCGCGTCGATCACGCGCGACATCACGATCTCGCGCTCGAGCGACCATTGCGACAGAGCGGGATTGGCAGAATTCGTCATCACTCAGAACCTTTCTTCTTTGTTGTGCGGGACGGCCGCTTGGCGGCCGCCCTCTCCTTCTCTTTCTTGAGCTTCGTCACGTAGGCTTCGAACCGGTCGAGCCGCGCCTCCCAGATCGCGCGCTGCCGCTGGAACCAGTCCTCCGCACCGAGGAGCGCATCCGGGCTGAGGCGGCAAGTGCGCACGCGGCCGGATTTCTCCGACAGAACGAGCCCGCTCGTCTCCAGCACATGGATGTGCTTCATGAAGCTCGGCAGCGCCATGTCGAAGGGATCGGCGAGCTCGCCGACCGACGCCTCCCCCGCGCAGAGCCGCATCACGATCGCCCGCCGCGTGGGATCGGCGAGCGCCGAGAAGACCTGGTCGAGGGGGGATAATTGGTTAGCCATGAAGCTAACTATAGAGCCGCCATTATCCGGCGTCAATGATTGTTAGCTGAAGGGCTAAGTTATTTTGTCGCGAGCCCCGCAAGGCGGAACCGACAACGCGCAATCGTGAATTGGGACGTCCGCCTCTTCACGCTAAGAAGGCCCCGGGGGCGCATCACACATGCGTCAAAGCCGTGCCAGCCGTTGTCACTTCATCGCACCTCACCCGGCGCGCGCTCTCCCGGGCAGCGCTCGTTCCACTCGCCCTCGCCTGGCCGCGCCGCGCCTCGGCAGATTCTGACATGATCGCGCAAATGCGCGACATCGTCGCGAACGAGCTGGCGCCGACCGCGACGCCGGACCATGCGGGCGGCCTCGCCGCCGCCCTCTATGCCGGGCGCCATGTCGAGTTCTTCAGCTATGGTCTTGCCGACGATGTCACGAAGCGGCCGGTGACGCCGGACACGCTGTTCAACCTCGCCTCTTTAAGAAAACCGTTCGAGGCGGCGCTTGTCGCGCTCGGCGTGCTGCGCGGCGAGCTGCGGCTCGACGACCCCCTGCCGAAATATCTGCCCGAGCTCGAAGGCAACTATATCCGCAACGTTAGCGTTGGCCAGTTGGTCACGCATAGCTCGGGGCTGTTGCTGCCGACCGACCATCCGCCCTGGCCGAACGAGCAGTACACGCGCGAGCAGTTCATCGCCATGCTGAATGCCTTCGCGCCAGCGCCCGGCATCGCGCCCGGCCGGCAGCGCATCTACACCCATGCCGGCTATGTGCTGCTTCAGCTCGTGCTCGAGCGCTGCTACGGCAAGCCGATCCACGCGCTGATCCAGCACCGCATCCTCCGGCCCCTCGCCATGGAAGCCACCTTCATCCCGGAGCGCGGTGCAGACAATCGCGCCGTCATGGACGAAGCCTGGATGCAGCGCGTGGTCCAGGGCTATTCCGACCAGGGCATGGCGGTCGGCCCAATCGGCAGCCAGCAGAGCTATTTCGACTTTCCCGGCACGGGCCAGATGTTCTCCTCCGCCCGGGATCTTGCCGCTTTCGCAGCGGCCTGCGTCGACGGCCGGGCGATCGATCCGCATTTGCGCGAGGCGCTGCGGATGACGCAGCGTGAGTCCGTCCGCGTCGACGAAAAATTCGGACAGGCCATGGCCTGGGAGACCGTGCATCTTCCGGACGCCACCGTCGTCGACAAGCCAGGCGGCCTCAACAACGCCTCAGGCTATATTGGGCTCGTGCCTGCGCGGCGGATCGCCATCGTTCTGCTCGCCAATCGCGGCGAGTATCCGCACGAGATCGCCCGCTACAAGATCCTGCCCGCGCTCGCGCATCTGGTGGCATCGCACGCTGGCTAAAAAGAAAAGCCCCGGCCGAGCCGGGGCTTTCCACGCCAGAGTCTGAACGGATGCTCAGTATCGGGCAACGACCGGTCCGCCGAACTTGTAGTTCACGCCGACGCGCACGATGTTCGACTTCAGATCGACCGAGTGGGTGAAGGTCTGGGCCGGCAGCGCCACACCGACATTCAAATTGTTGCTGGTCATGCTGCTGCGACCAAGATCGACGTAGAGATATTCGGCCTTCAACGACCATCCGTTGCCCACGGCATATTCACCGCCGAGGCCTGCTGTCCAGCCGACGCGGGTGTCGCGGATCGTTCCGGACTCGGTCGCGCTTGCAAAGGTGTCCGTGAAGCTGAAGTTGCCCTTCACCTCGGCGATGGCGGCACCGCCGGTGGCGTAGATCAGCCAGCTCGGTGTCGCGAGAAAGCCGATGCGACCGCGAATGGTGGCGAGCCAATCGGCCGAGACCGACGAATTGACGGTGAAGGTGGTCGGAGCGCAGCAGGGATACAATGCCGTTCTGCTCGCGCTGCCCTTGAAGCCGAAATAGTTGATGTCGCCCTCGAGGCCGAGCACGGCGTTGTTGACCTGCCAGTTGTAGCCGGCGGTGAAGCCGCCGGTCACGCCGGAGCTGTTGATGTGTTGGGCGCCGACCGACCCGATGGCAGTCACGCTCGAGTCCGCGAAATAGGCGGCCACCGGAAACAGGGTGGTGGTGGCGGGGTTCGCGCTGCCCCACTGCCCGCCGACATTGCCGCCGACGTAAAAGCCGGTCCAGTTATAGGCCGGCGCCATCACCGGCGCCTTGGTGTAGTGCGCCGCGAGGTCGGCCGCCTGAACGGATGCGGTCCCCAAGACAACCGAAGCGATCGCCAGCAAAAACTTGTTCATTCCAGTCTCCTTGCCCCACGCGATTGACCTCGCGTTCGAATGCGCGCGGGTCAAAGGCAACCGGCGCAGTGAGGGCATAGGGCGTGCGCCGCTGCTCGTCTTGGGCTGCGGCGAAGTTCGCAAGGACTGTGACGTAGTGTGCGCCTCAGATCGTGCGAACGGATGACGGGTGTGGCCTGAGAGCCACGCATCAACCACCATCACCGGCGCGCAGCGCGCACCCGCGTCGTATCACGACAAGGCCGCCAGAGCGCGATTCGGCTCTGGGTGCCTCAGACCGAGCGCGTCAGTCCGCCGTCGACGCGGATGTTCTGGCCGGTGATGTAAGCCGCGCCGTCGGAGGCCAGGAACGAGATCGTCGCCGCGATCTCCTCGACCTTGCCGTAGCGCTTCATCGGCACGCTGTCGCGGCGCGCATCTAGCTGCGGGAGGCTGTCGATCCAGCCCGGCAAAACGTTGTTCATGCGGATGTTGTCGGCCGCATGGGTGTCGGTGAAGATCTTGGTGAAGGCGGCAAGGCCCGCGCGGAACACCGCCGAGGTCGGGAACATCGCGCTGGGCTCGAACGCCCAGGCGGTCGAGATGTTGATGATGGCGCCACCCTTTTGCGCCTGCATGATCGGCGTCACCAGCCGCGTCGGACGGATCACGTTCAGCAGATACGTATCGAGGCCGGTATGCCACTGCTCGTCGGAGATCTCGGTGATCGGCGCACGCGGCCCGTGCCCGGCGCTGTTGACGAGCACGTCGATCCGTCCCCACTTCGCCATGGCGCCGTCGACGAGACGCTTCAGGTCGTCGTTCTCCTTGTTCGAGCCGGTGATGCCGAGCCCGCCCAACTCGGCCGCCAGCGCCTCGCCCTTGCCGGACGACGACAGGATCGCGACGCGAAACCCGTCCGCCGCCAGCCGTCGCGCAGCCCCTGCCCCCATGCCGCTGCCGCCGGCGGTAACGAGCGCAACCTTCTCTGCTGCCATGGCCGATCATCCCTTTGAGTTGAGGCGAGCCACAGGCTCGGCCTATCATGAGGCCTTCTACAGCCAGATCCGTCGGCAGGTCCATGGTCGAAGGACGCACCTCATGAGCAATGCGAGATGAGTGATTTGCAGATCCGCAATTTGCGCCCCGAGGAGATCTTTCTCGCCATCGACTGGGCCGCGGCCGAGGGCTGGAATCCGGGCCTCTCCGATGCTGGCTGCTTCGCGGTCGCCGACGCGCAAGGCTTCTTCGTCGGCGAGATCGATGGCGAGCCGGCCGCAACCATCTCCTGCGTCAATTACGACGACCGCTTCGCCTTCCTCGGCTTCTATATCGTGCGCGCAGACTTGCGCGGCTCTGGCCACGGCCTGCGCATCTGGGACGCGGCGATCGCGCATGCGGGCTCGCGCGTGATCGGGCTCGACGGCGTCGTGGCGCAGCAGGACAATTACAGGAAATCCGGTTTCCAGCTCGCTTACGCCAATATCCGCTATGGCGGCATCGTCGCCGCACCCTTGAGGCCGCCCGCCGATGTCGTTGCGCTCGACACGATCCCGTTTGCGCTTGTGGAAGCCGACGACGCCACCGTCTTCCCGGCGCGGCGCAGCGCCTTCCTGCGCGCCTGGATCAACACGTCGGGCCATGTCGGCCGAGCGCTGGTGCGCGACGGCAAGCTCGCCGCGTGGGGCGTGATCCGGCCGTGCCGGACCGGCCACAAGATCGGCCCGCTCGTCGCCGACGACCGCGCGGCGGCGGAGGCGATCGTCCAGGCCCTGCTTGCGAGTGCCGGTATCGGCGAAGTCTTCCTCGACGTCCCCGCCGTCAATCCCGAGGCGATCGCGCTCGCGGAGGCGCTCGGGCTCAAGCCGGTGTTCGAGACCGCGCGGATGTACACGGGGCTGATCGCGCCGCTGCGCATCGAGCGCGTCTTCGGCGTGACCAGCTTTGAGCTGGGCTAGAGCATGATCCGGAAAAGTGTGAAGCGGTTTTCCGAAAAGATCATGCTCAAAAGCGCTCAGTAGCAGCGCATGATGTTGACGGTGTGCTCGCTGCCGCCGCGGCCGGGCACCGTCACCTGCTCCGTCGGGCAGCTCGGCACATAGGGCCGGTCGGACGGCACGACGTTCGGCGGGAAGCGATGCGTCCAGTCCCAGGGAACGTCATAGGTGTAGGTGTAGCGCACATCGGTGGAGACCGGCTGCCCGGCATCGACGAAGGGCTGGCTGTAGCCGGCGCCGTCGTAGAAGAATCCGCCGCCCCCGGGCCAATAGACCCAGGGATTATTTCGCCGATGGAACCGACCTCCCGGCCCGATCGGCGCACGCGCCATTGCGCCGGACGGCGCAGCCGTCACCCCATGCGGCGCGGCGCCGCCGGGTCTGGCAAAACTGTCATTGGCGGGAAGGAGCAGCGCGGCTGCGCTGAGCGAGGCGAGCAAGGCCCCATGCATTCTATACGTCATGATACGCACCAACTCGTTTGGCTTAAGCGATTGCGGCTCCCCGCAGCTACGCTAGGCCGGGCCGTCGCCCACCCGCAAACGTATAATTAATTATTGGTTAAGACACGGGATTAACCGCGGAACCGCTGCGGCAAGTCGACCGTAATTCGCGGCTGACAGGCACTTCGTTCCGAAAAACGCGCCTCATAACCAGTTGATCGGAGTTGATCGCGGGCGGCCAACAGCTTCGGAACGCTCCCGCACTGCAACCGTTGGCTCCCGACACAAGCAAGGAGCATCTCGAATGCAGAACAAGTCAAAACTCCTGTGCCTGATCACGGCATCACTCGTCGCCGGCACTGCGGCTGCCTCGGCGCAGGGCTACGACTGGAACGGCCCGCGCGCAGGTTGGGACCGCACCGCGTCCCCTTACGAGCCGGTTCAGCCGCGGGCGTACTATCCTGATGTCGCCGGGCCCTATGGCGCAATCAACGGCAGCAACCATCCGACCCCGAGCTCGACTCAGGGCGATGTCGGCCCTGATGGCAACAACAACGGCACGCTGACCGGCGGCTATCGCTGGTAGAGCCGCGCGACGTCAGGCCCACCGTCCGAAAGCGGACGGTGGGCCTTCGTGCGTCAATGGCCCTGCTGCTTGCGCAGCCAGTCGAGCATGTCCTGCGCCGTTCCGGTGCCTTGTCCGGTGCCTTGCGTCACGATGGCAGTGTTGCCGCCGCTGCGGCGATAGACTGTCGTGCGCCCGGGCTCCTTTTCGATTTTGACCTCGGCCTGCGCCGGATCGCCGCTCTGGGTGATCACCGACGTGCCGTTCTCGTCCTGGACCACCGTGGTGTGACCGTCGCCGGCGCCGGCCGGCGCCGCCGCAACCACGCTCATGAGTCCTATTCCGGTTGCGAGCAGGAGCAACCTCATGTCACATCTCCATCATCGGCTGAACTGAAAGATCGCCAGCCAGTTGAAACGCCCGAACTGCCTTACGGCTCCCGTATTCATGTCTCCGATTTGGAGCAGGAGCGCGTTGGTGGAATTGCCGATCTGGGTGATATCGGCGGTGTTGCTCACACCGGACTGACCGATCACCGTATTGGTGGTGCCGCCCACCTGGATCACATTGGCATAGTTGCGCGTGCCGTTCTGGATGATGGTCGCGTCCACCGTCCCGGTGCCGCCGATCTGGATGACCCGCGCGATATTGATGCGGCTGTTCTCCTCGATCGTGACCGGCTGAACGTCGTTGCCGAACTGCACGATCGTTTCGATGGTCACGTTCCGGTTCGTCACGCTGCGCTGGACCGACCCGGCGCTCGCCTGCGTCGCCGACGCGACGGCCGCAAGCAACGCCACCGCGGCCAAAGCGTGCTTCAAAACGCGTCTGCCGCATCGCATCGCGTTTCCCCGCTGCTTGCCGACGCCGATGAGCTCGCTCGCGTGTTACGGGCCGGTCTGGACGATCGTGGAATTGTTGACCGTGCCGAATTGCGCCACCGTGCCCGCATTCATCGCGCCGAGCTGGGATATCAGGCTGGTCGCCGACTGGCCGGTCTGACCGACGAAGGCGAAATTGTTCGTTCCGGCCTGCCCGATCGATGCGGAATTCGTCCCGCCGAATTGCAGAACGCCCGTGGCATTGTTAGTGCCGTTCTGCGTCACGGTCGCACTGGTGCTGCCGCCGATCATGAACACGCCTGCCATGTTGAGCTGACTGTTCTGATTGAGCACGACGGGCGGCCCGCCGACCGAGACGATGGTCTTGATGTCGGCGGTCTGGGCGCCGGCCGAGCCGGCGCCGACCGAGCACAGAGCGAGCAAGACGGCGCCCGCGCATCCCAAATGATGTTTCATGACATGCCTCGTCACTTCATATCTGCTCACGGAGCCTGCTGGATGATCGTCGAGCCGTTCAGGATTCCGAGCTGTCCGACGCCGGCGGTGTTGTTGGCGCCGATCTGCCCGATCAGGCTCGAATTGGAGCCGCCGACCTGGCCGGCCAGCGCGGTGTTCGACGCCGTCGCGGTGGTGCCGCCCTGCCCGATCACCGAATTGTTGACGGTCAGGAGCGAGCCCGTCTGCAAGGTGGTCGCACTATTGGTGGCGCCGAACTGCAGCGTCGTAGCGCTGTTGCTGGTGCCGCCGCTCTGCGAAATGAACGAAGTGTTGGTGGTTCCGAATTGCAGCACGCTGGCGCTGTTGCCGGCCTGTGCATCGGCGGCCGTCAGCGCACCGAACGCTGCAACCGTTGCAATGAAATAGGTGATCCGCATGTCAATTCCTCCGCGAGAATAAGCGAGCCATCGCAATTGATCGGCCGGCCGGTTGCGGTGCATTTCGAGGATGGCGCGGACGCACCGCAACTGGATGCGTCCGGCCAAACGGTTGCGTGGTTCAGTGCGCCGTCTGCGAGACGGTGCTGCTGTTGATGCCGAACCCGCTGAGCTGGCCAACAGCGGCAGCGTTGTTCTGCAGCGCGGGAGGCCCGAACGAGTTCTGGGTGATCGAGCTGCCGTTGTTGCCGAACGCCACCTGGCCGGTGGCTGCCGTGTTCTGCACGCCGATCTGGTTCACCGTGCTGCCGTTGTTGAGCGAGGCCGAGCTGGTGCCCTGCATCGTGGTCGCGCTGTTGATGATGCCGAGCTGGCTGGTCGACGAAGTGTCGTTGGTGAGGCCCTGCTGCGAAACGGTGGAGCCGTTCACGACGCCGACCTGCACCGTGGTGGAGGTGTTGGCGGCCTGCGCGGCGGAGGACAGGGCGAACAATGCAACGGAAGCAAAAAGAAATTTACGCATGGAGTATCCCTTTCTGGCCAAGTTGTCTGACTGAGTACGGATGCCGTCTTGGAAGAGGCCGACATCGTAGGGATACTGTGAACCGATCGTGGCCTGCGCGACAGACTGCAGTTCATGCTAATCGGTACGGACTAGACGTTGCGCGAAATGTCGGCACATGGAAGCGCAAGAGCAGATTCTATCCCATGCCGGCGCGTGTCGTCTCCGCTTCGCGCCCCATGCTGTCGATCAGCCGCACCACTTCGATCGGCGTGCGCAGCTCCAGCTTTCGCATCATCCTGGCGCGATGGACCTTCGCCGTCACTTCGCTCACGCCAAGCCGCGCCGCGATCTGCTTGGCGACCAGCCCTTCGGCCATCAGCAGCATGATCTCGCGCTCTCGCGCCGTCAGCGTGTCGACGCGCTGGCGGGCTTCACGCACGGTATCTTCGCGTTCCAGCCGCCTGCGATCGCGCTCGATGCCATGCCTGATAGCATCGAGGATCTCCTGCTCGCGAAACGGTTTTGGCAGAAACTCGACCGCGCCACGCTTCATGGCTTCAACCGAGACGCGGACGTCGGAATGGCCGCTGATGAAGACGATCGGGATAGGCACGCCCGTCTCGGCGAGCCGGCGCTGAAGCTCGAGCCCGGTCGGCGACGTCCCGGGAAAGCGGACATCGAGCACGAGGCACGAGGGCCCGGGCGAAATATTCTCCGCGAGGAATTCTTCCGTCGAGGCGAACAACTTCACCTGGTGTCCGGTCTCCTCGCAGAGACTTCCGATCGCAGTTCGAATCTGAATCTCGTCGTCAACGATATAAACTATGGCTTGACCTGAATTCATGGCAACGGACTCCCCGGCTTGGGGCTCGATGAGCAAGCAACGAGCCATCCATTCTTCTTGCAAGCGAAAACAATGTGCTTGGATGAATTCGCGGGGATCGGGCGAAGAGCATCGGTCCACCGGTTCGACGTCTTAGGGCCAACACGCGCTCGTGACGAGTGAAGGCGTTCACATATCGGGCTTCGTGATTGGAAGGATTTGAGCTCGCCGCCGTCCGCAGCGCTTGATCGCAAAAATACGACAATCCGGTGTCGTGCAGTCCGGTATCTTGAAAGCAGTATCGCCAACTGCGTCATGCATCGCCACTCATGTGCCGACTCGAACGCCGGGCACCGTCCGCTTCGCCAAAGCAGACGGGACGTTCAGTCAGTCTATCGAGTTCGATACCGCGCGCGTCATATCGATACGCTCGGTATGCATTTCGATCAAATCACGAAAAGTAGCACGACACCGGCTTTACTACTGGATGATGAATCGAGCCCGACCGTCGCCCCGGCAGCGGCGACATATGGACGATCGATATCGCTTTGGGAGATTTACAACCATAGCGCGATCTTTGTCAGTGCCGCCATCGAGGCCATTTCAAAGAGGCGGGTTTTTGATATGCGATTTGTACCAGTCATTGCCTTGCTCGGAACTGCATGCAGCCTCGCCGCGATTTACGCCGCCGGGCCCGCCGTCATCACCGGCGCGGCCGGGAGCGCTGCGGACAGGGCGTCGCACGCCCTGGAATCGACCAGGCGCCTGCTCGTGCCCACTGGGCAAGACGTCCCGACTTTCGGGTCCGATGCGCCAATGTTCCGCTATGCCTCGATCCAGCGCGGCAGCATCGAGCAGACCGTCACCGTCACTGGGGCCCTTCAGCCGGTCAAGACGATCGAGGTCGGTTCCCAATTGTCCGGGCAGCTTGCCCGCGTCTATGTCGATTTCAACGACACCGTCATCAAGGATCAGCCGCTCGCCTTGATCGATCCGCGCAGCTTCGCGGCCAAGGTCGACGAGGCCAAGGCGTCCCTTGCCGTCGCCAATTCCCTGGTCGACATCGCCAGGGCCAAGCTCGATCGCGCCAAGATCGACCTGCAAAATGCCAGAGGCAGCCGGGACGTGCTCGCCGCCAAGCTCGAAAGCGCCCAGGCGGTCAAGAGCTCGGCGCAGAAGACCCTGCAGCGGAAGCTGGCGCTCCAGTCGCAAAACGTGGTGGCGACGACGACGGTCGACGACGCGCAGACCGAGTTCACCGCGCGCCTCGCCCAGGAGCGCGAGGCCGAGGTCCTGATGTCCCTCAACTCCTATTCGGTGGAGGGCGCGCAGGCCGACGTCCGCCGGATCGAGGCGGAGCTGCAGCAGGCGCGCATGGCCGTGCCGGAGAAAGCGGCCGTTCTCGCCGCGGCCCAGGCCGATCTCGACCGCACCGTGATCCGCTCGCCGATCGATGGCGTCGTCGTCGGCAGGTTCGTCAACGAGGGCCAGACGCTCGCGGTCGGATTGGAATCGCGCACCACCTTCGTGGTGGCGCATCGCCTGGAGGACATGGAGATCCACGCGCAGGTCGACGAAGCCGACATCGGCCGCATCGCCCCCGGCCAGCGCGCGCATTTCACCGTGGACGCCTACCCGGACCGCCGCTTCGAGGCGGTGGTGCGGCAGGTGCGCAAGGCGCCGCAGAACCAGCAGCACGTCGTCACCTACACCGTGGTCCTCGCGACCTCGAACCTGGACGGCGCGCTGCTCCCCGGAATGACCGCCCTGGTGAAGATCGTGATCGAGCGGCAGGACGACGTTCTGAAGGTGCCGCTCGCCGCACTGCGCTTCCAGCCCTCCGGCACGCGGCCGGACTCAGGCAGCACGCGCAGCGGGGTGTGGGTCCGCACCACGAGCGGCGCGCTCCAGCGCATCGCCGTAACGGTGGGCGCGGCCGGCATCGAACAAGTCGCACTCAAGAGCGGAGATCTCGACGAGGGCAGCCAGGTGGCCGTCGGCCAGGCGATCCGTCCGGCGGGCTTTGAATTTCTCGGAATCAGGTTCGGATCATGACCGCCTCCCCGCCCCTCATCAGCCTCCAGTCGGTCAGCAGGATCTATCGCACCGACGGGGTCGCGGTAACTGCGGTGCGCAATGTCAGTTTCGAGATCGCGCAAGGCGAGATCGTCGCCGTGATGGGACCGTCCGGCTCCGGCAAATCGACATTGATGAACATGATCGGGCTGCTCGACCTGCCGAACGAGGGCGCCGTCTATCTCCGGGGCGCCGACGTCGCCGGCCTGTCGGAAGATCGCCGCTCGTCCTTGCGTGCCCGCAGCATCGGCTTCGTGTTCCAGTCCTACAATCTGCTTGCCCGCCACAATGCAATCGAGAATGTCGCGCTGCCGCTGGTCTATTGCGGCATCGCTCGCAAGGAACGTCTGGCGCGCGCCGAGCAGAGCCTTCAGTCCGTCGGCATGCTGCACCGGGCCCATCACTTCCCGCGGCAGCTCTCCGGCGGCGAGCAGCAACGTGTCGCGATTGCGCGCGCATTGATCGCCTCCCCGCTGATCGTGCTCGCCGACGAGCCGACCGGCGCGCTCGACAGCCGCACCGGCGCCGAGATCCTGGCGCTGTTCGCGGCGCTCAACCGGACCGGTCAGACCATCGTGATGATCACGCATGATCCCGGCATCGCGACGCAGTGCCGCCGCACCATCCGCCTGCATGACGGCGAGCTCGTCAGTGACGAGACCCTGGTCCCGATCCTGCCGAAACGGAGCGCCGTGTCATGACGATGCTCCAGGGCTTCCAGATCGCTCTGCACGCCTTGCGCCTCAATCCGCTGCGCAGCTTCCTCACCATGCTGGGCATCGTGATCGGCGTCGCCTCCATTGTGACCGTGTTTGCGATCGGAGCCGGCGCCCAGCTTCGCCTGCAGGAGCAGATCCGCTCGATCGGCGCCAACGTGCTGATGATCACCCCCGGCGCGGTCTATCAGGGCGGCGTGCGTCTCAAGGACGGCAGCAAGCTGACGATGACCGAGAGTGACGTGCAGGCCATCCTCGAGCAGATTCCGGAAATCCAGGCTGCGGCCGGCTCGATCGCCGGAACGGCGCAGGTCATCCACGAGGGCAAGAACTGGAATACGACCATCAACGGCACGACGACGGGGCATTTCATGGTGCGCGACTGGCAGCTCGCGAGCGGGCGCTATTTTTCCGGCTCCGAGGAGGCCGGCGCCGGCAAGGTCGTGATCCTCGGCAGCACGGTCGCGCGCGAGCTGTTCGCGCCCGGCGACGACCCGATCGGCGCGCAGATCCGGATCATGAAGGTGCCGCTCGAAGTGGTCGGCGTGCTCGATCGCAAGGGACCGGCGCAGGACGACGTCGCTTTCGTGCCGCTCGCCACCGCCAAGCTGCGCTTTCTCGGCAGTGCCAGCAACATCAATCGGGATTCGGTTGCCTATATCATCGCCAAGGTGGCCGGCGACGGACAGATGGCGGGGGCGCGATCGGAGATCGAGAACCTGCTGCGGCAGCGCCACCGCATCCCCGCCGGCCAGGAGGACGACTTCAAGGTCCAGGATCCGGCCGCCGCCATGGAAGCACAGCAGGGGGCGATCCGCACCGTCGCGCTGCTGCTCGTCGCCATCGCCTCGGTCTCGCTGCTGGTCGGCGGCATCAGCATCATGAATGTGATGATCGTCTCGGTCACCGAACGCACGCGGGAGATCGGAATCCGCCGCGCGCTCGGCGGGCGGATGCGGGACATCCGTCTGCAGTTCCTCTGCGAGGCGCTCGTGCTCTGCCTGCTCGGCGGCGCCATCGGCGTCGCCGGCGGCGTCACGCTCTCGATGACGGTCGCCCGCATGGCAGGATGGGTCACCTCGATCGATGGTCAGGCGATCGGCCTTGCCCTGGTCTTCTCGATCGCCACCGGCATCGTCTTCGGTTTCTATCCCGCCCACAAGGCATCCAAGCTCAGCCCGATCGAGGCGCTCAAAACGGAGTGAGAAGATGCCGAAGGCGGCCAATTCAGCCCGAAGACCAGCGAGGAGCCCATCATGAGCCCGGATCCGAAGGATTCGATTACACCGACACCGCGCGAGCGTGAGCTGATGATGCTGATCGCGCGGGGGCTGCAGAACAAGAACATCGCCTACGAGCTCAAGATCTCGGAGAACACGGTCCGGGCGCATATCGGCAACATCATGCGCAAATACCGGCTTTCGAACCGAACGCAGATCGCGATCGCGTTTGCCCTTCACGCGGCGCCATTGTCGCTACGCCGCGATCTTGCCAGGCCCGACCGCCGTCCGACGGCGCCAAAACCCGCGCAGGCGCCTGCTCAAAGTTCACCGGTGCTGACCGCGCCGGATTGAACGCCGGACACAATCCGTTGCGTTGCCCGACGGGCAAAACACGCGAGCCCTGGGTCAATGCGCGCAGCGAGAAATATTCCACTTTACCGAAATTCGGAAATGACGTATGTGTCGCGGCAACCCGGCCCAAGGAAGAGGGGCGTATCGCGATCGTCACGAACGCGGGCCGGACGGCGGTGGACGCTGATTGCATTGGCGCGAAGAGCTTCGCAGGGCGGGCAACCGTGAGCGAGGGTGTCGCGCACACGACCGGTGTGATCGGCGTAGGGCAAAATCGTGTGGTCCTGACGCCCGGGGTCTGTGCGTCAAGTCTCAGCGGTGATGTGGCGGCCCAACCGGGTCCGCGCATCGATCATCCGCAAGGCGACGGGGGCAATAGTGCATCGCTCCCCGGGGAGAGCACGACATAAGCCGTCAAACCACTGCGCAGGGAAGGCCGGTTGTTTGGCTTCACCTGTATGCCGCTGTGCAGATTTCGCTACTGCCTTTCGCACAGTGGACCGCGGGGGCCAGCCGGCACCCGGTCTTCCCTGCGCCCTCTTTCAATTGAGGGCGAAGCGATGAAGCAAAGCTCGGGCGAAACAAGCCGCGAGGATGCGAGGGTGTGTCTGTGATTTCAGCTGCGTATCACAAGCTCGGACATCGGTAGGGTGGGCAAAGCGGAAGAGCGTGCCCACCATCTTTGCCTGTCGCGATTGAATTGGTGGGCACGGCGCTGTGCGCCTTTGCCCACCCTACGGCACTGCCACCGCAGCGGCAGTCTGGATTGCTTCCGCCTTCGCGGAGGCTTCGGCGGACCAGTCGCTGCGCTCGCAATGACGATGTTGAGACAGTTGCGCGCCAAACACCGCACTCTCGTGCCCCGGACGCGGCGCAGCACGAAGTGATGCGCTGCAGAGCCGGGGCCCATTTGGCAGCGAGTGCCGTGGCCTCCTGGGTCCCGGCTCTGCGCAGCAGCGCAAGAGCGCTGCAGCGCGTCCGGGACACGAGATCACCTCCCCTGCCCTTCTTTGCATGGCTCTCCGCTCTTGTAACAAAACTGACATCCAGCGAAACTAAACGAACCGGAGGCCGCGGTCGGCGGCCAGGCCGCCTCACCGCAGGGAGATTTTGATGCGCCGTTCACTGGTGTTGCTGTCCGCCGGACTGACAGTGCTGTCCACCGGACTTGTCAACGGACTTGCCTCCGCCCAGAACAACACGCCCCGCAATTTGATCCTGTTCATTCCGGACGGCCTGCGCGCGCTGAAGGTCAACCCCGAAACGGCGCCCGCCATGGCTGAGGTTCGCGACAAGGGCGTCAATTTCAAGAATTCGCACTCGCTCTTCCCGACCTTCACCATGGCCAACGGCTCGGCGATGTCGACCGGCCATTATCTCGGCGATACCGGCGTGTTCTCCAACACGATCTGGACCAATTACACCTCCGTGCCCGCCGGCGACACCGTGGTCCCCTTCATCGAGAACGACGCCGTGCTCGGCGACATCGACGAGCATTTCAAGGGCGACTATCTCAACGAGGAGACCATTTTGAAGCTGGCCCGCGACAAGGGCCTCAGCACCGCGGCGATCGGCAAGGTCGGCCCGACCTACCAGTTCGACCACACCGACAAGCCCGAAAAGGCCGGCCTGCATTCTGTCGTGTTCGACGACTCCACCGGCGGCAAGAACGGCGTCGGGCTATCGGACGAGGTGAAGGACGCGCTGACCAAGGCCGGCCTGCCCACCGCCACGCCGCCGCGCGGCGACAATTCCAAGGCGGGCGATGCCAAGACGCCCGGCACGACGTCTGCCAACGTCGCGCAGCAGGCCTATTTCGCCGACGTCGCCACCAAGGTCGTGTTGCCGATGTTCAAGGCGCGCAACAAGCCGTTCGTGCTGGTGTTCTGGTCACGCGACCCCGACGGCAGCCAGCACAACACCGGCGACAGCCTCAACCAGATCAAGCCCGGCATCAACGGCCCGACCTCGATGGCCGGCATCAAGAACGCCGACACCAACCTCGCCCAGCTCCGCAAGGCGCTCGACGAGCTCGGGCTCGCCGCCTCGACCAACATCATCGTGTCGGCCGACCACGGCTTCTCCACCATCTCCAAGGAGAGCAAGACCAGCCCCTCGGCCAAGGTCAGCTACGACGACACGCCGAAGGATTTCCTGCCGATGGGCTTTTTGGCGCTCGACCTCGCCAAGGCGCTCGACCTGCCGCTGTTCGACCCCAACGACAAGAACGCGAAGGTCGAAGGCAACAAGCATCCCAAGGCCGGTAACGGCGTGCTCGGCAAGGATCCCACCAAGCCGGATCTCGTCGTCGCCACCAATGGCGGCTCCGACCTGGTCTATCTGCCGAACAGGGACAAGAAGCTGGCGGCGAAAACCGTCAAGGCGCTGCTCGAGCAGGACTACGTCTCCGGCCTGTTCGTCGACGACTCGCTCGGCCGCTTCCCCGGCACGCTGCCGCTGTCGAGCATCAATCTGCGCGGCAAGTCGGCAACGCCGACGCCGTCGATCGTCGTCAACTTCCGCTCCTATGCCAGCGATTGCGGCGAGGCGCCGACCAACTGCTCGGTGCAGGTCGCCGACACCGTGCTGCGCCAGGGCCAGGGCATGCATGGCAGCTTCAGCCGCGGCGACACCATGAACTTCATGGCGGCGATCGGGCCGGACTTCAAAGCCGGCTTCGTCGACGAGCTGCCGGTCAGCAATGCCGACGTCGGCATGACGGCCGTCCAGCTCATGGGCCTGCGCGCCGCCCAGAACGGCGGCCTGGTCGGCCGGGTGATGTCGGAGGCGCTGCCCAACGGCGTCGTGCCGAAGGCTTATACCGGCACGCAGAAGTCCAAGCCTGCCGAGGGCGGCCTGACCACCGTGCTGAACTTCCAGCGCGTCGGCAGCCAGCGCTATTTCGACGCCGCCGGCTTCCCTGGCCGCACGCTCGGGCTCGAGCCGGACGCCGGCAAACAAAAAACGGCGGGGAAATAACCCCGCCGCTTTCGCTCGCGCCCCGCACCGGGCGCGAGAAGATCTCGGTTGTTACATGCCCAGATTTTTACATCCCAATGTCGAACACGTTCGGCAGCTGGCCCGCCAGAGGCAGCGCGGTGGCGCCCAGGAAGGTCGCCACCATCGCCATCAGGCGACGGTTGTTGTGGCGCTTGCCGCGCATCTGGCCGGCGATCCACTCCAGCATCTCGCTGTTGACCTTGGAGGCATAGGACGGCGCCCAGCTCTCGATGTCGGTGTCGGCCGACAGCGCGACGCTGCGCGGCGGCACCTTCAGGCCCGAGGCGCTTGCGGCATAATGTGCAACGGCCTTGGCGAGCAGGTCGTCGAAGCGGCCGCCATCGGTGCGCTCGGTCGCGGCCTCGTTGATTTCGAACAGCACTTCAGCCTCAGTGCGGCTGACCGGCTGGTCGTTGACGGCGGTGGCGGTCAGGATGCGCGTGCACCAGGCGGTGTCATCGGCATCGAGCGAGCGGGAGAAATGCACCCTTCCCTTGGTGGTCGGGCCTTCGCCCGTGATCACGCCATCGCGCACGATGCTCAGCGCATGGGCCGCGGTATCGCGGCAGGACGGTTCCAGGGACGGCGACTCAACAGATTTAGGCGCAGCGGCAGACATAGTTCACTTCCAGACTTCTTCTGATCGACCAGCATTTTCATGCCGGCGTAAAGGGGTGGTTAACGATTCGATACGGCGATCGCGACTTTTCGAGATGGTTGCCAATTGGTCGCTGTCAGGACCGTTTTGGTTCTGGCAGCGCCGGGCGAGCGTGATGAAAGTCATAAAAGGCTTAATCGGGGCGAGCGAGACCGTGTGACCCCGGGTGGAGCTGTTTCGCCGCAGGTGCCGCTGTAACAATAAGTTGCTAGAAAATCAGGCCTTGAAGGAAGGAATTCACATTTTACTTGAGCCGGTTCAGTGGGCGTTCACTTGGTCTTGTAAGGCCTCTATACTGAGGATGACGGCAGAACTGAATTTTCCAGTAAATTCAATGCGATGAGGTAGAACCATGACACTTCCGATCGGCACCACCGCACCCGACTTCGAAGCCGAGACCACCGAAGGGAAGATCAAGTTCCACGACTGGATCGGCAACAGCTGGGCGCTCCTGTTCTCGCATCCCAAGGACTTCACGCCGGTTTGCACGACCGAGCTCGGCGCGCTCGCCAAGCTGAAGCCGGAGTTCGACAAGCGCGGCGTCAAGCTGATGGGCCTGTCGGTCGATCCGGTCGACCGCCACGCCAAATGGTCGGAAGACATCAAGGAGACGCAAGGCGCAGCTCCCAACTATCCGATGATCGGCGACACCGACTACAACGTCTCGAAGCTCTACGGCATGCTGCCGGCCGCGATCTCGGGCGATCCCCTCACCCGCACCGCCGCCGACAACCAGACCGTCCGCAACGTCTTCGTCATCGGGCCGGACAAGAAGATCAAGCTGGTGTTGGTCTACCCGATGACGACGGGGCGGAACTTCCAGGAGATCCTGCGCGTCATCGACTCGCTCCAGCTCACCGCCAAGCATCGCGTCGCCACCCCCGCCGACTGGTCGCAGGGCGAGGACGTCATCATCGCGGGCTCGGTCTCCAATGACGAGGCCAAGACGATCTACCCGCAGGGCTGGAAGGAGCCGAAGCCCTATATCCGCATCGTGCCGCAGCCGAAATAACAACGAACGGTCATTCCGGGGCGGTCCGCAGGACCGAACCCGGAATGACGAGATTCTCAGGTGCGCAATTGCGCACCGTAGCTCGGTGCTTCGCACCGCCCCGGAATGACGGTGACAACTTACGCCGCGTGCACGCGGTCGAGGAACCTGTCGACCTCAGCCTTCAGCTGCAGGCTCTCGCCCGACAGAGCCTGTGCGGAGACAAACATCCGGCTCGAGGTCTCGCCGGTCTCGCTCGCGCCCTCGGCGGCGTGACGGACGTTGACGGCGACATCGGCGGTGCCCGACACCGCGGCACGAACGCTGGCCACGATGTTGTGGGTCGCGCTCTTCTGCTGCTCGACCGCAGCCGAGATCGAGCCCGCGATGCCGCTGATGCGCTCGATGGTCTGGCTGATCGCCTTGATGGCGGCAACCGATTCCTCGGTCGCGAGCTGCATGCTCTCGATCTGGCTCGAGATCTCGTCGGTCGCCTTGGCAGTCTGGCCGGCGAGCGTCTTGACCTCCTGGGCCACCACCGCGAAGCCGCGGCCGGCATCGCCCGCGCGCGCGGCCTCGATGGTGGCGTTCAGCGCCAACAGGTTGGTCTGCTCGGCGATCGAGGTGATCAGCTTGACGACGTCGCCAATGCGCGCGCCCGCCTCGGAAAGCTGCGCGATGCGCTGGTCGGTCGCCTCGGCCTGCTGCACTGCCTCGGCGGAAATCTCGTTCGATTCCTGCACGCGCCGGGTGATCTCGGAAATCGATTGAGACAGCTCGTCGGAGGCTGACGCTGCCGAACGCACATGCGCGGAGGCATTTTCGGAAGCGCCGGCGGACTGAGCCGACAGATCGGCAGTGGAGCGCGCGACGTCGGTGAGTTGCCGCGCCACGCGCTCGAACTCGCCCGACGACGTCAGCACCTTGTCGAGGACGCCGCCGACGCTGCCGCGGAACTCCTCGACGAAGTTGCGCAGGTCGGATTTGCGCTGCTCGACCGCTGCGGCCGAGGCCGCCGCCTGCTCGCTGCGCATCCGCGCCCGCTCCAGCGAATTGCTCTTGAACACCGCGACCGTGCGGGCGATCTCGCCGATCTCGTCGGCGCGATCCTCGCATTCGATCGCGACGTCGCTCTGGCCGTTGGCAAGCGCGGTGAGCGAGCGCGTGACCGAGGTCAGCGGCCGGGTGACGCGGCGGACGACCAGCAGGGTCAGGACCAGCACCAGAAGCGCGGCGAGCCCGGCGGCCGCTGCCATGCTCTCGATGGCGTGGGCCAGCATGCTCTCGTACTGGATCATGGGAATGCCGACATAGAGAATGCCGACGACCTTGCCGGTGGCGTCCGCGACCGGGAAATAGGCGGTCATGAACGACTTGCCGAACAGCGTGGCCGGCCCCCTATAGGCCTCACCCCGGCGCAGCGGCGCCTGCCCCGGATGGTCGGCCGCAAGCTGGGTGCCGACGGCGCGGTCGCCGTTTTCCTTCTTCACATTGGTCGAGCGTCGCACGAACTGCCCGCTCGCATCGTCGAACACGAACAGGGTCGCATTGCCGCCGACATAGGACACGGCACGATCGACGATGGCGTGATCATTGAAGTCGGGCATCTTGGGGATCTCGGCGCGCACCACCGCGCCATCCCGCATCGTGACCTTGGCGGCCGGAACGGTCTCGGTAAAGGCCAGCGCCAGCGTGCGCAGATTGACCTCGATGTCGCGCAATGCGCGATCATTGAAGGCGGACGTCAGCGACCAATAGCCGGCGCCGACCACGAGTGCCGTGTTCACGGCGATCAGCAGCACGGCACACAGGACCGCCTTGGTGCCGAGCTTGAACTGCGGCAGGAACTTCGCCGTTAGAAGATTAGACATGAATGGAATGACCCCCGTAATTCCTGCATATTCGTGCAATCGGCTTACGGCCGCATTAACGGCGGTTCCCACCGCCGCACCCGGCATGGTTTCCAATTGGTAAACGAGGCCCTCCCTGACCACGCCAAGCGCGCCCATCATCGTCTGGTTCCGCGATGATCTTCGTCTGTCCGACCATCCCGCGCTCCACGCCGCCGCGACAACCGGCGCATCGGTACTCTGCCTCTTCGTCCTCGACGACAGCGCCGGCCGTCCACCCGGCGCCGCAACGCGCTGGTGGCTGGCGCAGTCGCTGCGGGCGCTCGGAGCCGAGATCGCCGCGCGCGGCGGATCGCTGGTCCTGCGCAGGGGACCTGCGGCCAGGGTGATCCCCGATGTGGCGCGAGAGAGCGGCGCCCGGGCCGTTTACTGGAACGGGATCGCGCAGGCGCCGCATCAGGCCGTTGAGACGCAGCTGGAAGCGGCGCTGGCAAGGCTCGGCGTCGATTCGCAGAGCTTCCCTGGCGACCTCCTTGTCCCGCCCTCGGCGATCCGCACCAAGGAAGGCCGCGGCCTGCGCGTGTTCACGCCGTTCTGGCGGCGCGTGCTGTCGCTCGGCGATCCGCCAAAACCGTTGTCTGCTCCGAAAGAGCTTCGCCCGGCCGCGACAATTGCGAGCGACAGGCTGGAGAGCTGGAAGCTTGAGCCGACCAAACCAGACTGGGCGGGCGGCCTGTGCGAGAGCTGGATACCGGGCGAGGTCTCGGCCCGCACGCGCCTGCGCGACTTCCTCAAGCACACCGCGCGCCACTATGTCAGCGATCGCGACCGCCCGGATCGCGAAGGCACCTCAGGCCTGTCGCCGCACTTAAGGTTCGGCGAGCTCAGCCCGCGCCAGGTCTGGCACGCGGCGCGGTTCGCCGCGGATGAAGATCCGGCACTCGGACCGGGCATCGAAAAGTTCCTGAGCGAGCTCGGCTGGCGCGAATTCTGCCGCCACCTGCTCCACGATCATCCCGGCCTCGCCACCGAAAACCTCCAAGCGAACTTCGATGGCTTCCCCTGGAAACCGGACAAGAAGGCGCTCACCGCCTGGCAGCGCGGGCGCACCGGCTATCCCATCGTCGATGCCGGTCTGCGCGAACTCTGGCACACCGGGGTGATGCACAACCGGGTGCGGATGGTGGTGGCCTCGTTCCTGGTCAAGCACCTGCTGATCGACTGGCGCGAGGGCGAAGCCTGGTTCTGGGATACGCTGGTCGATGCGGACGCGGGCAGCAATCCCGCCAACTGGCAGTGGGTCGCCGGCTGCGGCGCCGACGCCGCGCCCTATTTCCGCGTGTTCAACCCGCAGCTCCAGGGCGAGAAGTTCGATCCCGATGGAACCTACGTTCGGCGTTGGGTGCCGGAGCTGAAAGACCTGCCGTTGAAGCTGATCCACCAGCCGTGGCGGGCGACGCCGATCGAGCTTGCGAGCGCGGGCATTACGCCCGGCAAGACCTATCCGCAGCCGATCGTCGATCATGCCAGGGGGCGCGAGCGCGCGCTCGCCGCTTACGCCAAGATCCGCAAAGGTTGAGCGCTGCTTTGACACAATTTCGAAACCCGCTATCGTCATCGCTCTATTCAAACAATGGGGGACGATAGGGACGACGAGAAGCCGATCACCGAGCAGGCGATGGACACGATCACCAATGCGGTGGAAGCGACCAAGGACGCCGCAGTCACCGCCGTCAAGCAGGTGAAGACAGCCGCCAAGAAGGTCGCGAAGAAAGTAGCCCCGAAGAAGACTGCCAAGAAGAAAGCCAAGAAGGCTGCGAAGAAGTCCACGAAGAAAGCGGCGAAGAAGTCTTCAAAGAAAGCCGCGAAAAAGGCCACCAAGAAGTCTCCGAAGAAGGCCGCCAAGAAAGTCACCAAGTCGAAGAAGAAGGCCAAAAAGGCCAAGCGCTGAGCCTAACGCTTGGAGACGTCTCCGGGTGCGGACGCACCCGGAGACAGCGACACCCTACCCTCGCCGCTTGGCTGCACGCCGGCCGGGGTGATGCTCTCCCTTCGGATCGCGGAATTCGCTGCGATGGCCGCGGCGGTCCTCAGCGTTGAAGCGCCGCCGCTTTTCCGGCGAGCCGAACTGCTTGATCAGCCGCCTGCCGTTGACCTTCTTGATGACGTAGCCACCTTCGGTCATCGAGAACGGCTCCTTCAACGATCCCATATGGTCGAATTTGGTGCCGCGGGGATGCCCGAACGGCTCGAACCAGGACGGATAGACGAAGTTCGACATCGGAAAACCGTTGACGAGAAAAGACTCCTCCTCCACGGCGTCGCAGACCTCGTAGGCATATTGGGTGTGGCGGGTCTTGTCGGCCCACAGATTGGCCATGGGATCGAGCACCATCTCGAACAGCTCGTGCGACGCCGCCATGCTGACGGGCTCGTCACCCAGCGCCTTGACGAAGATCTTCGAGATCGGCTGCCCCCGATGGGTCAACTCGTGCCGTCCGAGGAAGTTCTCGTGGGTGGCATCGTCGAAATAGACGAGCTGCCAGTCCGTCGGCTTCGGCTTGCGGGTGACGTCGAGATCGACGGGGTAGCCCCATATTGGCAGGAAGTGATCGTCGTAGCATTTCTGAAGCGCGGCCGTGAGCCTCGCCATCATCCGGTCGCTTATCATCTCCTCCGCGTAATTGATGCAGGCAATCCGGACAGGCCTTAAGGACCTGCCGAGCAGTGCGCGCCGCGCCTTCTTCATGAAATCACCGTGTGAAAGGGAAGCTGAAATCAGCCCAACCTAACACGAGCGCGTCCCGCACGTCAGGGATGTATTCCGGCGTCCTGCCCTGTCTGCCTAGAAGCGCCGGTTGACGACGAACACCGCGGCCGCGCACATCGCCATGCCGGCAATCGCCAGCCCATCGAGCTTCTCGCCGAACAGCAAATAAGCCATCAGCGCGGTCACGGCAGGCACCAGATAGAACAGGCTCGCGACCGAGGTCGCCGCGGCGTGGCGGATCAGCCAGTACAATAGCCCGATCGATCCGATCGAGAGTGCCACGGCGAGCCAGGCGAGCGCGAGCACGAACTCCTGCGTCCAGTGCACCACGCGGTCTTCGAACAGGAAGGCCCCGATCGCGAAGAAAATGGTGACAGCGGCATATTGCACGAGATTGCCGGCGCGCCAGTCGATCTGGTTGCAGTAGCGGCGCTGATAGAGCGTGCCGAGCGTGATGCTGATCAGCGAAACCACCGAGGCGAGCCAGCCAAGCCCGGCTTCGCCGGTCATGGGACGGTTGTGCAGGATCATCACCACGCCGCCGAGGCCGAGCACGAGCCCGGCCCATTGCAGCGGCGTCACCCGCTCGCCGAGCCAGCGGTTGGCGATGGTCGAGGTCAGGATCGGCTGAAGGCCTGGAATGAGCGCGGAGAGTCCGGCCGGGATCGAATGCGCGATCGCGATCGCCGTGCCGCCGAGATAGAAGCCGTGGACGAGAATGCCGGCGACTGCGCTGTGCGCGATGCCGATACGATCCGGCCATTTCGGCCGCGCGATCGCCGCGATCATCACCATCAGGCCGACCACGATCGCCATGCGAATGGCGAGATAGGTCAAGGGATCGGCGTTGTTGACGACGTATTTGGTGCCGATGAATCCGGTGCTCCAGAGCAGGACGAACAGGATCGGCGCGGCGCGGGCGGTCAGGGCTTCTTGATTGTGGTCCATTGCCGCCCTCTTGCCCCACCGGGGGCTATGCGGCAATGCGAATTTCGTCCGGACGATGCTGCGCTGCGACGGACGACGGCGGTTCAGGTCAGCCGCTCACCACTCGTCCGGACAGGGGTCGATGATCTTCCAGAGCTCGACGCCGTTCTTGATCTTCTTCATGTCGGTGGTGAGCCCGCCATTGCGGCGGATCCAGTCCTTCACCGTATCGGGGTAGTAGGACATCAAGTCAGACGTCCCCTCGGAGCTGGTGACCTTGATGCCGAAGGTGAAGGCCTTGTCGTAATAGGCCTGGTGGAAGCCGAGGCTGGCGCGCGGCGTCACGCAGATCTTGTTCATCGGCACCATGCCGAGCACCAGCGTGCAGGCTGAATTGCAGATGCCGTCGATGATGACGCGCTCGCCCTTCTCGCGCACGCGCTTGTACTTGGCCTTGTATTCCTCGACATAGCCACCGTGGTCGCGGGTAATACGCAACTCGGCCCGCGCCGGGGCGGCGGCGATGGAGAGCAACAGCAGGCTCAGAAGCGTGATGCGCATGGCGGCGTGACGGCGAAAGCCTTCAGGAATGGACCGGCCTCGAAGGACCCCAAAAGGCCGGCGACAGGATTCTTAACTGAATAGTCTTTGGTCATACTTGTGTGGGGAATTCGTTAAGCATCCCGAAAAGGCCAAAAATGGGCAAGCAGGGACGGCGTTTCGGGCAATTCTGTCACACCCACCCGGGAATCTGCGGGACTATCCCGGATTTCCGGGCGCCGGACGGGTGCCCCGGAGGCTCGAAGTGGCTATAGATGGCCGACCTATTCGCGCGGGTCCCGGAGAATCAAGATGAGCAAGTTGAAGCTTGTAGCCGCGGTTGCTGCCCTGTCGGCCGCAATCCTAGCCCCTGGCCTCGCGGAGGCGCGGGGACACCACCGGCATCACCGCTACGTCAACCCGCTGCCCTACCCGATCAGCTATTTGCACAATTACGGTCCCGGCATCACCCCCGGCACCTTCGCCTATTACGACGGCCCGTCGACCAACCATTGCTACCAGAGCGCGGCCGCCTATGTCGGCCAGGACCGCCGCCGGCACCCCTGCTACTGAGGACGCCGGCGCGGTCTTTGCGGGCGCCCCTATTTGGCGGCGCCCGACAGCAGCAATTGCTTCTCGATCTCGTAGACCGGCAGCTTGACGAGATCCTTGCCGACCTCGCCCCGAAGCGCCTTGCGCATGACCTCCGAGTAATCGGCCCGGATCATGCCGAGGGCACGTGGTGAGGCCACCATGGTCAGGGCCGTGGTCTCGCCGGAGTTCACGGCGGCATCGAGCCGGCCCGCCAGGCTTCGCAGGAAGGCGCGCTCGGCCTCATCATGCCAGTCGGTCTGCTCGGCCGAGCTGCGCACGCCGCCGGTAGCGGCATGCAGGCGGCCCGGCGCGTCGGTCCCTTGCGCGCTGGTCGCGGGATTGGGCTGCTCGTGCACCTCCCTGGTGTGAAGGTTCGGAAACATCTCGTCGCCAAGGTTTTCCAGAATGAGCGCCTTGCGCCCATCGCACACGACCAGCCAGTCACCCTTGTCGATTCTCATCTTGTCCATTGCAACTCTCCTTGAAACTTATCGACGCCGCGTCCGGCATCAGAGATGTTCTTCGAATTCCTCGAAGGACTTGCCGAATTGCGCCATCGCCTCCTCCAGATAGTCAGCGAGCATTGGCGTGCCGATCAGGTAGGAAGCGGTGCGCTGGTTGTGCGCCTGCGCGGCCTGGATATGCAATTCGCGCCAATTGGAGAGATCACCGTCGCCGCGACCAAGCCAGGTCAGCGCCACGAGGTCGATCTGCTCGTCGACATTGAGATCGCGGATAAAGCCCACGAGCTCCGCACGGTCGGTGGTCCCGCCGCGTCCACTGCGGCCATAGCTCATGTCATCGTCGCCGAAGTCCACGATGACGCCCCCTCCGGCCGCCTCGCTGTCGGACCGGCGCGATTTCGAGATGACGAAGAAGACTTTCTCCGGCGAGATCGACAGATTTGGAATGACCCGCATCCAGTTCACCTTGCCCGGCAGCAAGCACCACGCCACTGCCACACCAGCAATACTAAGAGCCGAGGCAGACTTGCGAATTGCGCAGGATCAAGGTCTCCGGCACCGGCGATGCGGCCAAAGCCGGCCAGCCGGGCGGATTTGCTGAATTTGTTCATCAGCATTACATTTCGCTTCCGCCACAATTTGATCAGAACAACTTCGATATCCTGTATCGCGTAAGCGGAGGAAGACATCATGACTCTCAAGATCGGCCTCGTCGCCGCAGCCCTGTTCGGTGCCACGTTGGGTGCCTTGGCGACATCGCCGGCGGCGTCCGCCATGCCCATCGCGCCCGCGCCTGCGACACCGCAGGTCTCCGGCGTCGAGCAGGTTCGCATGGTCTGCGACGCCTGGGGACGCTGCTGGCGGCGTCCGAACTATTATGGGTATTACGGTCCGCGGCCGTATTACGGCCCGCGGTATTATGGACCACGCGTTTACGGGCCACGCTATTATGGCTATGGCCCACGCTATCGCCGCTGGTGACATCTGAAGGGGCCCTCGGGCCCCTTCGCTTTTTCGAGATCATGTCTTGCGCGGTTGTCGCCGGCCTGGAGCGATTCCAAAACTGATCTAGATCAAGGATGAAATCGGCCCGCACCGTCATTCTGCGGTGATGGCCGAGTTGATCGTTTTTCGATGCCCTCAGACGGGCATGAACGTGCAGACGCATCTTGAGAAGCAGCTGAGACAGGAGGGACGAAGCTTTGCGTCCTTCGCCTGCCCGGCCTGCACGCGCCTGCATTTCATCGACCTCGCCTCCGGCCAACCGATGAGCCGAGAACGTTGACGGTGGCATTGATCTTGCGGATGTCGTGGCATGATGTCCGCAATACTAGGCCTGGACTTCGATTTACTGGAACGCGATGTTCCGCCATTGATGGCGATGTACCGACGTTCATTTGATTGTCACATTTCAGCAGCCGGCCAAATCCATGTTATTCGAGGCCCTCGCTCCATTCCGCGCTCCAACTGATCGGCGTTGCCGACGTCGATGCGTTTCGGCCGATCGAGACGATGGAGGACGCGAGGAGCATTCCGCTCGACGTTGCGAACTTCGCGGCGGCCCGCGCCGTGGTCTCCCTGCCGGCATGCCGCATCATCATGATGAGATCGTTCGCGCGCATCCTCGACACCGCCTATCGGATGCCGGGCGGGATGGTGATCCTGTCCATGACCGACGACCTCCAGGTCAACTTCAAAGGCTTGGATCTCGATGCACGCTTCTTCGTTGCGCTCCGCGGCAACGATGAATGCCATTTCGTCGAGCCTCAGACCAATCATCATGCCATGATCATCTTCTCCCCCGAGCTGGGAGACCGGGGCTGGTTCGATCACGCCGACGACTTGCGGGCCCGTGTCGCGAACCGGCCTGCCCTGCTCCACACGCGCCAACTCCTGCTCGACATCCTGCGAACCGCGTCCGTGCAGCCCATTCTGTTTGAAACCAGCGAGATGGCCGCCCATCTCCAGGAAGGTCTGCTGCTCGCGCTTGACGATTTGTTTCGGATCGATTCGATGTCGGATCTGAGCGCCTCGGTCCAGGGCGAGCGCGCGATCAAGCTCGTGCAGCGGATCGACGACTACGTCGCAACCCGCCCGACCGCGCCGATCTATACCGCCGATCTCGCCGGCGAGTTCGGCGTCTCGATCCGGACGCTCGGCGGCGCAGTCAGCAAGGTGCGTGGCATGAGCCTGCACCAGTACATTCGCCTCAAGAGGCAGTGGGCGACCCGCGTCCGCCTCCTGAGGGGTGGCGGCGCCACCGTCGCGACGTGCGCGCGTGCCCAGGGCTTCCATCATCTCGGTGAATTTGCCGCAGCCTACCGCGCGACGTTCCACGAGACGCCTTCGGACACGCTGGCCCGGGGGCGGCAGCAGACTGATTGACGCAGCACCCCCCTCGCGACGGTGACCCGGCATCGGCGTCATTTCGGAACATATCTGGAACGCCAGGGGATTGGCGCGCTCGGAAGGATTCGAACCTCCGACCCTCGGAATCGAAATCCGATGCTCTATCCAGCTGAGCTACGAGCGCCTTGGGCCGGGGCTACCGGGCCGCAAACCGAGACTTGGCCGACCGGCTTGCTGCTGACGAGCCAGCACACCGGGCGGCGTTCGGACGGGCTCGAATTAGCAGAGAGGCTGGCCAATAAAAAGCCCCCTCCCTCGAGACGGATCGAAGGCGCTGTCACCAGGTCGTGTTGAAGAGGCCGAAATGCGGCTGCTGGGCGACCTGCATCATCGGCCGGCCCGGAGGCGGCGCCGAATGCGCCCTGGCGACCCTGCGCTTGGGCTGAGCTTGGATTGGAGCAGCTTGGGCCTGGGAAACCTGCGCCTGAGCAACCTGCGGCTTGGCCTCGGGCTTCCTGGCCGCGGCAGTATCGGCCTTCGGCGGCGTGAACTGGGCGAACGTCTCGCGCACTCGTGCCTTGGCCGACAGCTCGGCCAGCGACAGGCCCTCTTGCACCGGCGGCTGGGGAGGCACGACTGCGGCGGTCTTCACCGCGGGCGCCACAATCGTAGGCTGGGTCGTGTCGAGCACGACACGCTCGGGCAGATGGCGGTCGGAGCGGATCCGGATCAGGGGCTGATCATTGCTTACGGTGGCGACAGCCTGCGCAGCCGGTTGCGATGGCAGAACATAGTTCGCTGCAAACAGCAGTGCGAGCAAGGCTCCACCGACAAAGACGAAATACCGAAAGATGGGCATTGGCCGAGCTCCGCCCCCCGCATCCCCGCGTGGGCTCTTCGCCTTCAACAGGCGATCATTTAATTGGTTCCTGGCCCAGCCGTTCGGTTCAAATGGCGACGCCAGGTTTTTTTGCCAAGCACTAGGGAGGGTAACTTTTCCGCTACCGGAACATGCCGTCCTTACGCGCGACGTGCCGCAACCAGCGAACATTTCGCCTGATCGGCATTGACGTTGACAAAGCCGACGGAGATCCGCGCAAAGGTCTTGCGGCTCTTCATGCTGACCCGATCTGCCAGCACGCGGCTGCGATCAGTGAGATGACTGCCGTCGCGCCGCGCAAAGGCGCAGACGATCTCGACGTTGTTTACGGCATAGTCATTGTCGTTTCGCAGCGTGAACGTCACCAGGGCTTTTGAGCCAAGGCCACCGCGGCGCCAGGTCTGTGATGAAATCCTGAGACGACCGAGGTCCGCCATGGCCGGTACCTGAACTTCGGAAGCCAGCGAGGCCGATGCTGCCGGATCGCCCGAAGGAGCCGGCTCGACTGCTGCCAGCTCCGACTTCAGGGGCTCAGCGCTATTGCCTTTGGAGAGAGGGAGCAGCATCCAGACGCCGCAACCGACGATGATGGCGGCCATCAGCCACAGCAGGCTTCGGCCAAATGAAACGCTCGCCATTGTCACGGCCCGCGCCAGTCGCTCGCCGGTTCCGGCGAAGCGCCCCAATCCGATCCGGTCGAGCCTGGCGTTCATGATTGCATCACCGATGGCGGCTGAGCACGTTCGACGGCGGACTCGCGACACGGACTCGGCCGCAGCTTACTTCAATCCAGAACACGAACTAAGGTTCCCTACGAATCGGCAAGGACGGTGGCGATCACCGGCCGGGGCCGTTAACATGCGCCGCAACATCGAACGATCGCGTTGGGAGAATTGAAATGCCAGTCGTCGTCACCTGGGATCACGTCCATCTGCGCAGCCCCGATCCAGAGGCCACCGCGGCTTGGCTGCGGGACATTCTCGGCGGCGAGATCGTGCATGCGCCGGGACGGATCGACGTGAACCTTGGCGGTGCCAGGATCTTCATCGCACCGCTCGAGGGCGATAGCCCCGTCAACCCGCCGCCTCCGCACCCGCATCAGGGCCTCGACCATATCGGATTGACGGTGAAGGACATCGATGCCGTCGCGGCCGAGATCAAGGCCAAGGGTGTCACCTTCACGCGCGAGCCGACCACGATCCGGCCCGGCGTGCGCATCTGCTTCATCCGCGGCCCCGAAGGCATCTCCATCGAGCTGCTGGAGCGCGACCAGAAATACACCTGACGCGGCGCGTGCCGCACCGGACGACATGCCGTCCGATGCGGCTAGGTCATGCTGCCCGGCATGAAGCAGCGGATGGTGACGCCCATGTAGCCGTAGATCGGCCACACCATGGTGCGCCCCACCCGGTTCGGCTCGGAGATCACGGCCTCCTCGGGGACCTCGACCCAGACGAGTTCCTGCGGCTGCCCTTCGAGCCCGGAGGCATAGCGCGGGAGGCGGACACGATAGTGTCCGTCCTTGCTGTCCCAGTCGGTATCCGAGAGCGCCGAACCGTCGGCATCGGAGCAGCACGGCCCCTTGCCGCTGCGCAGGCCGTCGAACCAGGCCTTCAAATCCGCATTGGTATTGACGAACTGGCCGCGGTCGCGCGCATGCCCGAACGGAGCTGCGAGCGCAATCAGGGCCAAAACGGTAGCCAGCCTCACGGAAGCCAGCCCTGTCACGCTTCGCCAGCGTGTTGCGCTGCCGGAGCGCCGTCGTTCGCTTTTGCAATTCGTGGGACGCGCACTGTACAGACGCGGCTCATCGCCGCCGGAATCGATCCAGTTGCTCATCGTCTTGCTCCAGCACCCCGCGGCCAGTGCAGCTAATTTTATGCATTTCGCGGGCCAATTCTGATTCGCAACGACCGGCCGCGCTCCATCATCAGACCGTCATGAGGGCGTCGCGCACAAGCCGGGACAACTACGGCTCGAGGCGGCAACTCCCGCGGCCGGTCGGCAAACTGCCGCGTTGCGCGAGCGGATGCGCTTTGGCATAAAAGCAGGACCGGTTACGCCATTGGGCGATGGCGGCCGGCCTGCGGGACGTTATGAAGAACGGCCTCTATTCGATTCATGTGACCCTGCTCGACGGTCGAGCCGGCAAGGGCAGCGGCGTCATTCTTTTTCGCGACGGCAAGATTCTTGGCGGCGATGCCTACCTCTATTACACCGGCAGCTACGTGGTGAAGGACAACAGCACCTTCAAAGGTGAGGTGCTGGTGCAACGGCACACCTCGCCTCGGGGCAACGACAATCCGCTGTTCGGCGGCCCTGCCCCGGTTGGCATCGGCGTCAGTGGCACGTTCACGGAGACGCGCGGAGAGATGACGGGCACCGCGCTGGTCGGCAAGGCCAGCCAGATCTTCGGCGCGACTCTGCACAAGCTGGCTGACGTCGACTAGCTATTCCGCGGCCTGCTCGAGCGGCGCCGTGCGCGGCAGGATGATCTGGATGCGGGTGCCGCTGCCCGGCTCGGAATCGAGATCGAGCCGTCCGCCGAGCCGGTTGGTGACGATGCTGTAGACGATGTGCAGGCCGAGGCCGGTGCCGCCCTGGTCGCGCCGCGTCGTGAAGAACGGATCGAAGGCGCGGCGGCGGACGTCGAGCGACATGCCGCAGCCATTGTCCGAGAAGATGATCTCGACATTGTCCTTGCCGGACTCCCGCACCTGGATGTCGATCGTCCCCGGCCGCCCGTCCGGGAAGGCGTGCGCCACCGAATTGAGAAACAGATTGGTCAGCACCTGGCCGTACGGGCCTGGATAGCTGTTCATGGCCAGATCCGGCTGGCACTCGACATTGAGCGTCAGATTGTGCTTGCGCAGGCCCGGCCGCAGGCTCATCACCACCTGCTCGGTGAGGTCGCCGAGATCGAACGTGCGCTGGTCCGAATAGTTGCGGTCGGCGGCAACCTGCTTGAACGATTGGATCAGCTCGGCGGCGCGGTTGAGATTGGAGACGAGCTGCGAGGACGCATCGCGGCTGGTGTTGAGGAAGTCGTTGAGCGTGGAGCGGCGGAGCTCGCCGCGCTCGACCTCGGCAGTGAACATCGCCGTCTTGCGCTCCAGCGCGGAGGCGACCGTGAGGCTGATGCCGACGGGATTGTTGACCTCGTGCGCGACGCCGGCGACGAGGCGTCCGAGCGCAGCGAGCTTCTCGGCCTCGATCAGCGAGGCCTGCGTCTCCCGCAGATTGCGCAGCGCGGTCTCGGCGGATTCCTTGGCCTTGCGCATCTCCTGCTCGCCGCGCTTGCGCTCGCCGATGTCGAGCGCAACGGTGACGATCCGCTCGATCTCGCCCTCGGCATCGAGCAGCGGCAGCTTGTTGACCAGCCATTGCCGCATGTTGCCGGAGGCGTCCTTGTACTCCTCCTCGTAGAAGCCGAGGCCCTTGCGGAGCTTGAGCACCCGCTTGTCGCTCTCGTCGGACTTGGCCGCGCCATAGCGCGACATCAGGTCGGCCGTGGTGCGGCCGAGCGCGTCGCCCGGTTCGATGCCGAAGATGCCGGCCATGTAGCGGTTCATCAGCACGTAGCGCAGGTCGCGGTCCTTGACGTTGATCACCGCCGGCACTGTGTCGATGACCTGCTGGAGCAGGCGCCGGCCTTCGGCGATGGCGTCTTCCGCGCGCTTCTGGTCGGTGATGTCGCGCAGCGTGCCCTCGTAGCGGACGATGTTGCCCGCTTCGTCACGCACGCCGGTGGCGCTGTCGGAGAGCCACAGGATGTCGCCGCTGCGCTGGCGCACCTGATACTCGAACTCGCGCACCATGCCGTCGCGCGCCATCAGCCGCTGGTATTCGACGCGCGCCTCGGGATGGACGTAGATCGTGTGGGCGATGTCGTTGATGCTGTCGATCAGCTGCTGCGGGCTGTCGTAGCCCATCATTCGCGCCAGCGCCGGATTGGCGTTGAGGAGATCGCCGGCCGGCGTCGTCACATAGATGCCGTCGACCGAACCCTCGAACAGTTTCCGGTAGCTCTCTTCGGCGAGGCGCTGCTCGGTGAGCGCGCGCACCGCCGCCTCGCGCGCCGTGTCGGCCTCCTCGAGCGCGCGGCGGAACACTTCGGCCGCACGCGCGATGTCGCCGATCTCATTGCCGAGGTCGGCGGACGGGATGGAGGTGTCTTTCTGGCCCGCCGCAAGCGCGCGAATGGAGCGTGCGATCTGGGCGAGCGGACGGACCGTCCGCCGCACCACGAAGCCGGCCGCGAGAATGCCGATCAGAACGCCGATGGTGCCGAGCACTATGCTCTGCCATCGCGCTTCCGTCAGCGTACGGGCAAAGTCGCGCGACAGCACGTGGCCGCGCCGGTCGCTGACTTCGCGCAGCAATTCGGTGACGCGGCCGATCAGCCGACCCTCGGTTCCCAGCACCTCGCGGTCGATGTCGGCGATCTGCCGCTCGCGGACGGCCACGGCCATGATGGCCTCCGCATAATCGTTCACCGCCGACCTAAGCCTGGCATCGTCAATGTTCAGCGCCCGCATGTTCTGCGCGGCCTGCTCCGCCGCGGACGGGTTGCGCGCGAGCAGCCCGATCGCGATGCGGCTCTGCGCCTCCGACAGCCGCGAGGCCAGCTCGCGGTCGGCGGTGCGGGAGACGGCTACATCGAATTGGTCGCGCAGCGGCGGCAGACCGGCGAGCAGCTGGGCGCGGCGATCGATCAGGGTCGAGATCCGCTCGAGGCCGGTCCGATAGGTCGCGAGGCGCTCGGTGACCCCGTCGATCATGTCCTGCTGCTCGGGCGCGAGCTCGATGCGGGTCTTCTTCAGGATGTCGCTGAGCGTCGAGGCCGCCTCGCCGACCTGCTGGAACTGGGTGCCGGCGCCGGGATCGGTGACGAAGTCGCGCGCGGCAAGGCGCAGTTCGTTCATGCGGCGGTCGATGTCCTCGGCGAGGTCGCCGACGCTCTGGAGCCGTTGCAGCTCGGCAAAGGTCGTGTCGATGTGCCGGATCGCGATCACGCTCGCAGTCGAGGTGACGATGATCACCGCCAGCACCAACAGGAAGCTGCCGAAGGTGAGCTGGCCGATGGAGAGCGAGAATGTTCGCTTTTTCTCAGGGGTCGGCGTCAATTCGGCGGACATTGGGCTTTGAGGACCGGGATATTGGAGGCCCAATATACGACGTATTGCCGCCCGGGGGGAACATGCCTCGGGCCGCCGATTATCCTTAATATTGCGGCCTGGGAGCCCTGTCCCCAATCTATGACGGTTTGATGCTTGCCTGCCGCCGGGCCGGGATCGTCATGGCGGCGACGCCGAGGACGACGCAGGCAAGCCCGATCCAGGCGGTCCGGCTCAGGCTCTCGCCGAGAAGGGCGACGCTGATGGCGACACCGATGGGCACACGGAGATAGGCCTGCGCGGTGGTGCCGACCGAGCCCAGGGTCTGGATCAGGCGGAAATAGATCGCAAAGGCTGCGGCCGTCGAGAATACGGCGAGCGCGAGCAGCGCCAGCACTGAACTTTGCGAGGGCGACAGCGTCCAGGGCTGCTCGACCACGAGCGAGGCCGGGATCAGGACGGCGGCCCCGGCCAGCAGCGAGCCGGCTGCCGGCGCCATGGGATCGAGCCCCTTGAAGCTGCGGCCGAAGATGGCGGCGCAGGCATAGCAGATGGTGGCGGCGACGATCGCGGCCTCCGCGACGAGGCCGCCGCCGATGTCATGGAAGGCATCGACGCCGACGATCAGCAGGATGCCGGCCATGCCGGCGACGACGCCGAACAATTTTCGGGGTGTCGTCGCTTCGTGACGGGTCACCATTGCAGTGAGCAGGAAGGTGAAGATCGGGCCAGCCGAGTTGAGGATGGTGGCCAGCGCGGCATCGACGTGGCGCTCGCCCCAGGCGATCAGCGTCCAGGGGATCACGCTGTTGAGTACGGCCTGGAACGCGAACCGCCGCCAGGTCGCGGCATCCGTCGGCATTTGAACGCCGCGTGCCCACATGACGGCCAGCAGCAACAGGCCCGCGATCGTGGTGCGCGCCGCGATCAGCGTGATCGGCGGGATGGTGGCAACGCCAAGCTTGATGAAGGTGTAGGAACCGCCCCAGAGCGTTGCGAGCGCGACCAGGAGCGCCAGCTCGACGGCGATGTTGGTGTCCTGCCGGTTGTCCATTCTGTGCGTCCCATCCATTCGAGAAGGACGGAACCTAGCGCGACCGTGGCCCTCAATACTTCGTCGGGCGCCGAAGTGTGTCAGCCCATTGCCCCCACCTCGAACACCTCGCCGTCATAGCCGGCCTCGCGGGGGATGCGGAGCTGGCGGCCGGTTTCGGTCTTGGTCATGACCGGCATCACCGTGACGATCGACATGCCTCTGGCATGCTCCATCGCAGCCTGCACCGTTGGCTGCTTCGCCAGCCGGATCAGATTGCGCGTGGTCGGGAACGGCAGCTTGAAGCGGCCGCTCTCGCCGCCCTCCACCGCCTCGCGCGGCGAGACCCAGATCGAATCCGTCGACTCCCGGCCATCATGGGCGCCGAGCTGGTCGGGCGGCGCTGCGGCCAGGAAGAACCAGGTGTCGAAGCGTTTTGGCATGCCCTCGGGCGTGATCCAGTGCGCGTAAGGCACCAGCGTGTCGAGCGCGAGTTGCAGACCGTTGTCGGCGAGGATATCGAGGAAGCTGACCTTGTGCTCGTTCAGCGCGACGCGGTGGGCATCCGCAATCTCGCCGGCGCGCTTGGCATCGATCGGCATGCCCGAAGCCTTCGACCGCGCCAACAGGATGCCGCTTTCCTCAAAGGTCTCGCGGATCGCGGCAATCCGAAAGCCGCGGTCCGCTTCGCTGAGGCCCTCGCCGCCGGAATAGAGGTCAGTGCGGGCAACGATCTCCTTGTCGCCGGCATCGACGCTGCCGCCGGGAAACACCAGCGCGCCCGAGTTGAACTCGATCTGATGATGGCGGACCATCATGAAGACTTCGATCTCGTCGCGGCTCTTGCCGTCGACAGCTGCGCCGTCGCGCAGCAGGAGAATGGTCGACGCCGGGCGTGATGCTGATGTCTCGGCCATGCAACTAACCTGCGGCGCTGGATTGCGGGCCGAGATTGGCGCGCTTGTCGACCCGGGCGACGCGCGACAGCAGGTACTCGACCTCCGCCTTCGCCATCGCCGTGATGGTCGCGCCGGGCTTGCGCTGGGCGCTGGAGGCGATGATGCCCCGCTTCTGCAGCACGTATTTGCGGATAGTCAGGCCGACACCGGGCTGCTGCTCGTAGCGGATCAGCGGCAGATGCGCGTCGAACAGGTCATGCGCGGCATCGCGCTTGCCGGCCTTGGAGAGGTTCACGACGTCGATCAGAAGCTCCGGGAAGGCGTAACCGGTCATGGCGCCGTCGGCACCGCGCTCCATCTCGAAGTCGAGGAACGTGCCGCCATTGCCGCAGAGAATCGAGAGCGGACGGAGCGAACCGTCCTTCTGGAAGCCGCGCAGTGTCGTGATCTTCTCCAGCCCCGGCCAGTCCTCGTGCTTGAGCATCACGCAGTTCGGATTGTCCATGACGATCTTGCGGATCACGGCGGGCGTGAACACCACCGACAGCGTCAGCGGATAATCCTGGAGCACCCAGGGCACATCCGGCCCGATCGCTTCCGCCGCCTGCTTGAAATAGCCGATGATCTGATCGTCGGTGCGCAAGGACGGCGGCGGCGCGATCATCACGCCGGCCGCGCCCGCATCCATCGAGGCCTTCGCCAGCGAGCGCATGGTGGCAAAGCCCGGCGCGGAGACGCCGACGATCACCTGCATTTTCTTCGCGCGCTTGACGAAGCGCACCGCCACCTGCTCGGCTTCAGTGGCGTCGAGCTTAGGCGCCTCACCGAGGATGCCGAGCACCGTGACGCCGTCGCAGCCAACCTCCTCGTAGAAATCGGTCAAGCGGTCGATCGAGCGCTCGTCGATCCGGCCGTCGTCGTGGAACGGCGTCGGCGCGATTGCGAAAGTGCCCTTGGCGTCGGCGGTGAGTTTCATAAGTCCTTTGTCCTCTTGTTCGTCATTCCAGGGCGGCTCGCAGAGCCGAACTCTGGTGCGCAATTGCGCACCTGGGAATCTCGAGGTTCCGGGTTCACGCTACGCGCGCCCCGGAACGACAGTGAATCAGAACCGCCGCGCCCCCATCTTGATCTGCTCCTCGGAGAAGAAGATCTCCTTGGCATGCTCAACGACGTCCTGGGCCTTCCAGCCCGTGTGCGGCGGTTTCCAGCCTTCCATCTCCATCATCCGCATCTCGCGCACGCCGCGGGGCCCGGACACGCCCAGCACCTTGCCGGTTTGGTCGCCCGACAAATCGCTGACCATGTATAGCACGGCCGGCGCGATGCCGTCCGGCCCCAGCGCCGCGCCCGGGTTCTCCTTATAGCGGGGCAGGTCTGCGGTCATGCGGGTCAGCGCGCCCGGCGCCAGCGTCCAGATCCGGATGTTGTATTTGCGGCCTTCGATCGCCAGCACGTTGGAGAGGCCCCAGATGCCGCCCTTGGCTGCGCCATAGTTGGTCTGGCCGAAATTGCCGATCAGGCCTGAGGTCGAGGAGGTGTTGACGATGACGCCGCCGCCGTTTTCCCGCATCCAGCGAAACACCGGCATGGTGCAACAAAAGGTGCCTTTGAGATGCACCTTGATGACCTTGTCCCAGTCGGATTCGGAGGCCTTGGCAAAGGTCTGGTCGCGCAGGATGCCGGCATTGTTGACCAGGATGTCGGCGCGGCCGAAGTGCTTGATGGCGTCGTCGAACACCGACTGGCCGCCCTCCATGGTGGAGATATCGGCGCCGTTGGCGACGGCCTTGCCGCCCTCGGCCGTGATCGCGTCCACCACAAGCTGCGCCATTGATTTGTCGGCGCCGGAGCCGTCGCGGGGCCCGCCGAGGTCGTTGACGACGACCGAGGCCCCTTCCCGCGCGAACAGCTTTGCGTAGGCCTCACCGAGGCCCCCGCCCGCGCCGGTGATCAGCGCGACCTTGCCGTCGAGTAGTCCCATGGTGGCCTCTCCCTGTTTTTGTTTCTTGCTCCGTCATGGCCGGGCTCGTCCCGGCCATCCACGAACTTGTGTCGCCAACTGCGCGAAAGAACGTGGATGCCCGGGACAAGCCCGGGCATGACGAAGTATCTCAGAGCCGCGCAAGCGGCCCGATCAACCCAGCACCGTCTTGCCGTTCTTGATCACCGTCACCCCGCGCGCCTTCACCTTGGCTTCGAACGAGATCACGTTGCCGTCCTTCCAGAGGTCCATGGTCACGGTCTCGCCGGGATAGACCGGCGAGGAGAACCGCGCGACGTGCTGGCGGAACGCACTGGCGTCGTAGTCGGCATAGGTCTGGAGCACGCCGCGGCAGGTGATGCCATAGGTGCACATGCCGTGCAGGATCGGACGCGGGAAGCCGGCCTTCTTGGCGAACTCGGGGTCTGAGTGCAGCGGGTTGCGGTCGCCGCAGAGGCGATAGACCAGCGCCTGGTCGGGGCGCGTGGTGATGTCGATGGTCTTGTCGGGGCTGCGCGAGGGGATCTTGTGCGGATCGGGCTGGGTCAGGTTCGGCCCGCCAAAGCCGCCGTCGCCGCGGGCGAAGCGCGAGGCGACCAACGTTGCCAGCTTCTCGCCCTTCTCGTTCTTCAGCACGGTCTGATGAGCGATGACGACGCCTTTGTCCTTGCCCTTGTCGTAGACCTCGACGACGGAGGAGTCGGCGGTGATGTTCGCCGCGACGGGCAGCGGCTGATGGAAGGTGATGTCGCGCTCGCCGTCGACCACCATCACGCGGTTGAGATTCATCTCGCCCGGCCCCGAGCCCCACGCCGCGACGGACGCGAATGTCGGCACCACCTTCAGCGGCCGCGGCGTCAACGTGCCCTCGTTGACGAAGGCAAGCTCGTTCTCGTCCATGGGATCGGCGCCCAGGCCGATGCCGTAGGCGTAGAGCATCACCTCGCGGTCGGTGTAGGCATATTTCTGGCCGAGGTTTTTGAGGGATTTCAGTTCTTCGTATCTGGCGGACATTTTTCTGGTTTCCTCCCGAATGTCTTCGGCACCGCCAGTTGATGAGCCCTCTCCCCTTGTGGGAGAGGGCAGCGAAGACGGTGCGGCAAACTCATTTGGGTGAGGGGTTGGCTCCGCAGTGAAAGTCTTTCTGCGGAGCGATACCCCTCATCCGGCGCTTCGCGCCACCTTCCCCCGCATCCGCCTTCGCCAAGGCTTCGGCGGACATGAGGGGAGAAGGGAAGACTCTTAGGCCACCGTGAAGAACGGCAGCGGCGCGCCATCGGTCGGCTTGAACACCACCTTCACCCTCTGGCCGATCTTCAGCGTCGTGAGATCGCAGTCGACGAAGTTGGTCTGCACCGACGGGCCCTCCTTCAGCGTGACGTAGCCGATCGCGTAAGGACCGGTCGGCGATTTCCGCATCAGGCTCCAGGTGTAGATCGTGCCCTCGCCCGACGCTTCTTCCCACACCGTCTTGTCGGAATAGCAGAACGGGCAGATCGAGCGCGGGAAGTAATGCGCTTCGCCGCAGGCGGTGCAGCGCTTGATCATGAACTTGCCCTGCTTGGCCGCGTCCCAGAACGCGGCGGTCTCGGGGTTCGTGACCGGTGCCGGATATTTCTTCGTCTCGCTCATCACACGCGCTCCAGAATGGCGGTCGAGGCGGCGTGGCGAACGCCCAAGAGGCCGCCGGTGCCGTGGGCGATGGCGAGATCGCAATTCCTAACCTGCACCTTCGGATGCGCCTCGCCGCGCAGCTGCCGCACGGCCTCGATGATCTTGGTCATGCCGCCGCGATTGACGGGATGGTTGCTGCAGAGGCCGCCGCCGTCGGTGTTGAACGGCAGCTTGCCAACGCCCGAGATCAGATTGCCGTCGGCGACGAACTTGCCGCCCTCGCCCTTCTTGCAGAAGCCGAGGTCTTCGAGCTGCATCAGCACCGTGATGGTGAAGCTATCGTAGATCGAGGCATACTTGATGTCCTTCGGCGTGATGCCGGCTTCTTCGAACGCACGCGGGCCGGACCAGATACCGGCAGAGTACGTGAGATCGAGATCCTTGCCGCCGCGCGGCCCCTTCATCGCCTCGCCATGGCCGATCAGCTTGACCAGCGGCTTCTTCAGGCTCCTGGCGATCTCCGGCGTCGTCACGATCAGCGCGCCGCCGCCGTCGGAGACGACGCAGCAATCCATGCGATGCAGGGGATCGGAGATCATCGGCGAGTTCAGCACGTCCTCGACGGTGACGACATCTTTCAGCATCGCATGCGGATTGTATTGCGCGTGATGCGAGGCCGCGACCTTGATCCAGGCAAGCTGCTCGGAGGTGGTGCCGTAGTCGTGCATATGGCGCATGGCACACATGCCGTAGGCATTGTGCGTGGTCGCGCCATAGGCAGTCTCGAAATCGGCCTCGGCGCCGGCGGCGCGCGGCGGCATCACGCCGGTGCGCGGCTTGCCGGCCAGCGTGATCAGCGCGATCGAGCACTTGCCCGCCGCGATCGCCTCGGCGGCATGGCCGAGATGGATGATATAGGAACAGCCGCCGGTCTCGGTGGAATCGACGTGGCGGAGCTTCTTGGTGTTCAGGCCGAGATAATCGACCATCGGCCAGGCGCCGCCGGGCGCATCCCCTGCGCAGAAATAGCCGTCGACATCGTCCTTGGAGAGCCCGGCATCCTCGATCGCGCCCTTGGCGACCTCGGCGTGGAGCTGCGCGGTGGATTTGTCCGGCGCATGCCGGGTCGGGTGTTCGTATATCCCGGCAATGTAGGCCTTGCCCTTGATGGTCAAAACAGAGGTCTCCGCTCGCGTTTCTTATTGCCCCGTTTTTCTGAACCGCGGTGGGCGGATTGGCAAGCGCGGAAATATTCCGTCGGGCGAGAGGGCAGCGGATTGGGGCAAGTGGTGATGCTCTCGTGTCCCCGACGCGCTGCAACGCTTCAGCGTTGCTGCGCAGAGCCATAGTGCGTCGAAGACGCGCGTAAACGCGCTTATGGCGACGAAACCTATCTTGCAGACACACCCCCGCATCCTCGCGGCGCATCTCGCCCGAGCTTTGCTTCCATCTTGCTCCCCTCCGGAAACAGAAATCGTAGGGTGGGCAAAGCGAAGCGTGCCCACGTCTTCTCGTGCAATCCTGGTGAAATGGTGGGCACGGCGCGTTGCGCCTTTGCCCACCCTACGAGACCTCCCTACTCCGCCGCGATCTGCCTTGGAGCCGGCGGCGGGCTCGCGAGGTCGGCCGCGAGCTGGGCGTAGCGCGTCTTGGCATCCGCGACGGCCTTCTCCTTCACCGGGCCGTAGCCGCGGATGCGGTCGGGCAGTGAGAGCAGTTCGACGGCGGTGTCGATCGTCACGGGCGACAACAGGCCGAGCACGGTCGAGACGTCCTTCTCGTAGCCGGCGATCAAATCGCGTTCGAGCTTGCGGTCGGCGCTGCGTCCGAAGATGTCGAGCGCGGTGCCGCGCAGGAATTTGAACTTTGCCAGCACACGGAAGACGTTCAGCATCCACGGGCCGAACGCGCGCTTCTTGGGGCGACCGAGCGCGTCGACTCCCGAGGCCAAGATCGGCGGAGCGAGGTTGAAGTTGAACTTGAAGTCGCCCTCGAATTGGTCGCGAAGCTGCTGCTCGAAGGCCCCGTCGGTGTAGAGGCGCGCGACTTCGTATTCGTCCTTGTAGGCCAGCAGCTTGGCATAGTTCACCGCGACCGCGCGCGGCAGCGCCTCGCCGTAGCCGCCCTTCACCGCGGCATCGCGGACCTGATCGACCAGCTTGCGGTAACGCTTGGCGAGGCGGCCGTTCTGGTAGGCGGTCAGATGCTTGGCGCGGTGCTCGATGACCTCGTCCAGCGTCATCGCGTCCAGCATCTTGGGAGCGACCACCTCGTCCGTTCCCTTCAGCATGTCGGCAAGGCGCTGGGGATCGGCGACCGCGAGCCGGCCGAGGCGGAAGGCCTCCTTGTTCATCTTGATCGAGACGCCGTTGACCTCGATCGCCTGCTCGATCGCCTCCGCCGACAGCGGGAACAGTCCCTTCTGATAGGCATAGCCCATCATCATCATGTTGGTGGCGATGGCATCGCCGAGCAGCTGCTCGGCCGGCTTGGTGAAATCGAAGAAGACGGAGTCCTTGTGCAGCGCCGTCTCCAGCAACCCGTTCAGCTTGCGGGTCTGGAAGTTGAAGTCGCGGTTGAGGACGAAATCGGCGGTCGGAATGACATGACTGTTGATGATGCCGTGGGTACGGTTGGAGTCACAGAGCGAGATCGTGTCCTTGGCGACCGCAACCACTTCATCTGCCGCGAGCACGAGATCGGCCGTGCCGGTGACGATGCGCGAGCAGGTCACTTCCGCCGGATGGTCCGACAGGCGGACGTGGCTGAGCACAGCACCGCCCTTTTGCGCGAGGCCCGACATGTCGAGGATCATCGAGGCCTTGCCCTCGATATGGGCGGCCATGCCGAGCAGTGCGCCGATGGTGAGAACGCCGGTGCCGCCGACACCACCGACCGCGATGTTGTAGGGCTTGTCGAGCGTCGGGCGCGAGGCCGGCTCGGGCAGCTCACCGATATCAGCGAGCTCGCTAGGCGCGCGGTGGCGCGGCTTGCCGCCATCCACGGTGACGAAGGACGGGCAAAAACCCTTGAGGCAGGAATAATCCTTGTTGCAGGAGGACTGGTTGATGGCGCGCTTGCGGCCGAACTCGGTCTCCAGCGGCTCGACCGAGATGCAGTTCGACTGCACCGAGCAGTCGCCGCAACCTTCGCAGACCGCCGGGTTGATCATGACGCGGCGCGCCGGATCCTCCATCAGGCCGCGCTTGCGGCGGCGGCGCTTCTCGGCGGCGCAGGTCTGCACGAAGACGATGGCCGAGGTGCCCTTGTGTTCCCTGCACATCTTCATGACGTTCTGCAGTTCATCGCGATGATACAGCTTCACGCCGGGCGCGATGGTGTCGGCCGGATAGGCGTCAGGTGTTTCCGAGACCAGATAGATTTCGCGGATGCCTTCGGCGTGGAGCTGATGCGTAATCTGCTGCGGCGAGAGATCGCCGTCATGGCGCTGGCCGCCGGTCATGGCCACCGCGTCGTTGTAGAGGATCTTGTAGGTGATGTTGGCCTTGGAGGCGACCGCCTGGCGGATCGCAAGCAGCCCGGAGTGGAAATAGGTGCCGTCGCCGAGGTTCGCGAAGATGTGGTTCTCGTTGGTGAACGGCGCGATGCCGACCCAGGGCACGCCCTCACCGCCCATATGCGTAAAGGTCTCGGTCGAACGGTCCATCCACAGCGCCATGAAGTGACAACCGATGCCGGCCAGCGCGCGGCTGCCTTCGGGGACTTTTGTGGAGGTGTTGTGGGGACAGCCGGAGCAGAAATACGGGGTGCGGGAAACGGGTGCGACCGCCTGCATCTGGGTCGCCTGACGGCCGTTGAACCAATCGGCCTTGACGCGGAGCATCTCCGCGATCTCGGGGTTCAGATTAAGCCTTAGAAGCCGCTCGGTGAGCGAGGTCGCGAGCGAGGCGACGCTGAGCTCGGCGGCAAAGGTGAGGAAGCGCTTGTCGTGCTCGTCCATCTTGCCGACGATGCGCGGACGAACATCGTCGCGCCAGTTGAACAGCACCTGCTTGACCTGGTTCTCGACGATCTCGCGGCGCTCCTCGACGATGAATATCTCCTCTAGACCGACCGCGAATTCATGCACGCCTTCCGGCTCCAGCGGCCAGGGCATGCCGATCTTGTAGAGGCGAAGGCCGATCTTTGCGGCGACCTCCTCGGTAATCCCGAGCTCGCGCAGCGCCTGACGGACGTCCTCGTAGCTCTTGCCTGAGGCCATGATGCCGAAGCGGGCATTCGGCGAGTCCATGGTGACCCGGTTGACCTTGTTGGCGCGCGCAAAGGCGATGGCGGCAAAGCCCTTGTAGTCCTGCAGGCGGCGATCCTGGTCGAAGCGGTCGTCGGGCCAGCGCAGATTGAGGCCGCCGGGCGGCAACTCGAAATCGCTGGGGATGATGAACGGCTTCATCTCGTCGGTGAGGTCGATCTCGGCCGTGGTCTCCACCGTCTCCGTGATCACCTTCATGCCGACCCAGCAGCCGGAATAGCGCGACATTGCGATGCCGAGCAGGCCCATCTCGATCATCTCGTGGATGCTCGACGGATACAGATACGGCATTAGCGCCGACATGAAGGCATGATCGGACTGATGCGGGACGGTGGAGGATTTTGCGCCGTGGTCGTCGCCGGCAAGGCACAGCACGCCGCCGTTCTTGGCCGAGCCTGCGGCATTGCCGTGGCGGAACACGTCGCCGCAGCGGTCGACGCCGGGACCCTTGCCGTACCAGATGCCGACCACGCCGTCGTATTTGGCGCCCGGCGAGAGGCTGAGCTGCTGCGAGCCCCAGACGGCGGTGGCCGCCAGATCCTCGTTCACGCCAGGCTGGAACTTGATGTTGTACGCTTCGAGATGCTTGCGGGCGGCAAAGAGCTGCTGGTCGTAGCCGCCGAGCGGCGAGCCGCGATAGCCTGAAATGAAGCCCGCGGTGTTGAGGCCGCTGGCGCGGTCGCGCCGGATCTGGGCCATGGGCAAGCGGACCAGAGCCTGGATGCCCGTGGTGAAGACGTGCCCGGTTTCCTGGGTGTATTTTTGATCGAGACTGATCAGACCCTGGTTGATGCCCATGCTGTCCTCTTTCCAACGCCCTGTTCAGGTCTTGCCGCTTAAGCCGTTGCTTGCCCGTTATTTTTAGCTAGGGCGCGCCGACCACCTCCGCCACTCTATGTCGGATATTTCACGATCCGCATCACAAATCTGGACCAAAGGGAGCGCCGGGTAAAAATCGCAATTTCGTGGCCTGAAACACGCTGGGCATTTTCAATTTGTGTCACCATACCCCCGCCGCCGCGAAATGAATTGACGCGGCCTCGTGCGGGGATGCGGGCGATTGGTCGCAGGAGTGGCTTTGATGCGGACGATTCTGGCTGGCCTGGCCGTTGCGGGCTTGGCGTTGTGCAGTGCGGTTGCAAGCGTGGCGCACGCGGCCGAGCCGTCGCCGGAGCTGATCGCCTACGGCAAGACGCTGGTCGAGGCCGGCGATTGCGCGGGTTGCCACACCGCCGATCCCGCCAAGCCGTTCGCGGGCGGCAAGCGCATCGACACGCCCTTCGGCGCGATCTATGCACCGAACCTGACCCCGGACCGCGACACCGGGATCGGCGCCTGGCTAGACTCCGATTTCACCCGCGCCTTGCGCTATGGCATCGCGCCTGACGGCTCGAACTATTATCCGGCCTTCCCCTACCCCTACTTCACGAAGATGACGAAGGACGACACGCTGGCGATCCGCGCCTATCTCGGCACGCTGGCGCCCGTCACCAGCCGCAACAAGCCGCCGGAGCTGCGCTGGCCGTTCGGCTATCGCGGCTTGATCCGGGTCTGGAACGCTGTGTATTTCAAGCCCGGCCTGTTCGAGCCGGACCAGAGCAAAAGCGCGGCCTGGAACAGAGGCGGCTATCTCGTCACCGGGCTCGGTCATTGCGGCGCCTGCCACACGCCGAAGATTATTTCGGCGCCGACAGGGACGCGCAGGCGCTATCCGGCAATGAGATCGGCGGCTGGTTCGCCCCGCGCCTCGATGGCGCCACCCGCACCGGGCTGAAATCGTGGAGCGAGGCTGATATCACGGAGTATCTGCAGAGCGGACGCAACGCCAGGAGCCACGCCGGCGGACCGATGGCGGAAGTGGTCGTCAATTCGACCTCGAAGATGAGCGATGAAGATGTGCGCGCGATCGCGGTCTACTTGAAGAGCCTGCCGCCGGCACGGCGTGAGACGATCGTGACGCCGCCTGACGACGCCGAGATGAAGGCCGGTCAGGCCGTCTATGCAAAACTCTGCATCGCCTGCCATGAAGCCGACGGCGGCGGTGCACCGCGCATCTATCCGCCGCTGCCCGGCAATGCGCTGCTGCAATCGATCAATCCATCCTCCACCTTGCGCATCATCCTTGACGGCGCCCACACCGTGACCACCCCGCGCGCGCTCAACACCGGCGAGATGCCGGCCTATGCCAAGCAGCTGTCCAATGAGGAGATCGCGGCGGTGACGAACTACATGCGTAATTCCTGGGGCAATGCCGGCGTGCTGGTGACGCCGGCGCAAGTGGCGAAGGCGCGCGAAGAAGCGCCGTAGTTCGCCTCATCGGCATTCACCGAGGTCGTCATGCCCGGGCTTGTCTCGGGCATCCACGTTCTTGGTGCCGGCGCAAAGCCGTGGATGGCCGGGACAAGCCCGGCCATGACGCCGTGGAGAGCGCGAACCTCAAACTCCGAGAGCAGACGAACCCCTATTTCTCCTCATCCCCGGTGAACACGAATTTCGGCATCTCCCATCTGTAGCGCACCGCGAGCAGGCGGAAGCTGAGACCGAGGACGAAGGTCAAGATCGTCCAGAGCTCGGCATTGAGATTGAGGCCGAACGCCGTGGCATAGAACAGGCCGGTCAGCACCGAGACGCTGGCGTAGAGCTCGGAGCGAAACAACAACGGCACGTCGTTGCAGAGCACGTCGCGCAACACGCCGCCGGCGCAGCCCGTCACCATGCCCGCGACGATCACGATCGGCAGCGAGGCATCCATCTGCCAGCCGACATTGCAGCCGATCATGGTGAAGACAACGAGGCCGATGGCATCGAGCACGATGAAGGCGAGGTGCAGCCGATGCACCAGCCGCGCGATCAGGATCGTCAGCAGCGCCGCACCACCCGGCAGTGCGAGGTAGATCGGATTGGCCACCCACACCAGCGGATAGTGACCGAGAAACAAATCGCGCAGCGTGCCGCCGCCGAGCGCGGTGACGCAGGCGAGAAGACAAACGCCGACATAATCCATGCTGCGCCGGCCGGCGGCCAGCGCCGCGGTCATGCCCTCTGCCGTGATGGCGACGAGCCCCAGAAGATGCAGCACGCTATCCGTCGGCGGCAGGCTCCACATAGCTTATTCCCCCTGGGCTTGTTCCCTTCGTCATGGAACTCGCGTCCAGTTCCCTGCCAGACAGGTTCCCGATTCCCGGCATGAGAGCAACATGCGACGAAAGCATAGGGAGCGCGGAACAGAATCTCGCATCCACGGGTTGTCCAGGCGTCTTAACCGAGGAGACCTAATCGATGGCTGACGACCGTTTTCCCAACGATCCGTACCGCCCGAACCTCGCCGACGATGAGTATCTTCGCACGGCGCGCCGGGATGCCGACCTTCAGGCCGATCCCGAGCTTGGCGAAGGCCCCGCCTCCAGCGGCAAGGTTGCGTTGTTCGCCGTTGCGATCGCACTGGTGCTGGGTGCCGTGTTCTACGGCCTGAACAATACCAGCACGACCAATGAGGCCAGCAACGCACCGGCCTCGCAGACGGCACAGACGCAGTCCGCCAATCCGGCCGCGCCTTCCGGCATGCGCGACGTGACGCCGCGCACCAACACCGGCCCGGGCGTGACCACGGGTGCGGCGCCGAGCAGGCCGGCTGCCCCGGCTCCGGATACGCCTGCTGCGAAGCCGGCGCCGGATGCGCAGACGCCGTCTGATGGCGCGAAGCAATAGTTTGCAATGAGACGTAAGAGCGGCGGGACGATGTCCCGCCGCTCTTCGTTTAGCTGAACATCTTGTTGAGCTCGCCGCCGGAGTAGCCCCCGCCGAGTTCGGTGAATGTGCCCTTCTCCGCCATCTCCTTCGCCGCGCGCATGAAGCCGCCCCAGGCGGCGCGGGCAAGCGAACCACCGACGCTGATCCGGCGTACGCCGAGGTCGGCGGCTTCCTGCAACGACAGGCCGGACGCACCGATCAGCAGGTTGAATGGTTTCGGATGCACCGCCTTCACCACGGCAATGATGTCCTCGCGGGTCTTCAAGCCCGGTGCATAAAGGCAATCGGCCCCGGCGTCCGCGTAAGCGGTGAGCCGGTCGATGACCAGCTTGAGATCGGTCACGCCCCACAAATAAGCTTCGCAGCGGCCGACCAGCAGCGTGCCGCTGTCGCCGATCGCCTTGCGCGAGGCCTTGATGCGCTCGACCGCGAGGGTGCGCTCGTAGATCGGCTTGTCCTTGTCGCCGGTGGAATCCTCGATCGACAGGCCGGCAACGCCGGTTCGCACGCAGCGCTCGACATTGTCCGCGACCCTGTCCGGCTCGACTGCAAAGCCGCCCTCGAAATCGGCGTTCACCGGAATATCGACCGCCGAGCTCAATGCTGCCAGATGCTGACAGACGTCCTCGACCGTGACGTGGTTGTCGGCCTTGCCGATGGTCCATGCAAAGCCCGCGCTCGATGAGGCGATCGCCTTGAAACCGAGATGCTGCAACGCCTTGGCGCTGCCGACGTCGACCGGATTGGGCAGGATGAAGCACCCGCTCTCATGCATCTTCCTGAAGGTCGCGCGCTTGTCAGCGGTTGTCACGTGCATGTTTTTCTCCCTTGTTGGCCGCGCAGACATAGGCGCGCTCACGCGGTCGCGCTAGTGCGCGTCGTGCACGGCGCGACTGTCCTTCGGCGCCTGTTCGCGATCATTCATGCTGTAGTCCCTGACCACGCTGGCGATGCGCAGATGATAATCGGCGAAAATCTGCGCCCTGCCCTTGGCCTGGGTGCGGCGGTGCTCCATCGTGTTGCGCCAGGCCTGCACTGCCGCCTCGTCCCGCCAGAACGACACCGACAGGATCTTGCCCTTCTCGGTCAGGCTCTCGAAACGCTCGACCGAGATGAAGCCGTCGATGGTTTGCAGCAATGGCTTCAAATCGGCAGCGAGGTCGAAATAATCCTGGCGGTGTTCGGGCTTGGGCCAGACCTCGAAAATCACGGCGATCATGGGCGTCTCCTCTTATTTGACCATGATCATGTTCGGAAAACCGCGTTGCACTTTTCCGGATCATGCTGTCTCGCCTACAATACCACCTTGCGCAGGAAGGTGCGCTCTTCGGCGAGGATGAATTTGTGTTCCTCGGCGAAATGGAAATTGGCCATGCCTTCGGCATCCTGCCGCAGCCGGGCGCGATAGGCTTCATAGGCGGCGAGACTCTCGAAGGTGATCAGCGCGGACGCGATGTTGTTGGTGCCCTCATGCGGCATGAAATAGCCGATCAGATCGCCACCGCATTTCGGGATGATGGTGAGCCAGCGCTTTGAATATTCCTCGAACTGCGCGCGCTTGAAGGGGTCGAGCTGGTAGCGGATGAAGACGGTGACGGACATAATGGGCTCCTTGTTTTGCGAAGTCTCGTAGGGTGGGCAAAGCGAAGCGTGCCCACGTCGTTTGTCGGCAACGACGAATGGTCGGCACGTCGCTACGCTCCTTTGCCCACCCTACGGCTTCGCTCGTCGCAATGACGACTTGGTGAGACGCTACGCCCTTGCCCGACCGCAATGCTTCGGCTACCATCGAAGCATGAAATCAGGACCCGACATCGCCATGGTCGCTTCGCTGGTCGGCGACCCCGCCCGCGCCAACATGCTCACCGCGCTGATGAACGGACGCGCGCTGACTGCGAGCGAGCTGGCGCAGGAGGCCGGCATCACGCCGCAGACGGCGAGCTCGCATCTGGCCAAGCTCGAAGCCGGCGGGCTGGTCGAGCCGGAGAAGCAAGGCCGCCACCGCTACTATCGCCTCACCGACGACGACGTCGCGGGCGTGCTCGAAGGTCTGGCGGGGCTTGCGGCGCGGACCGGCCACATGCGGGTGCGCACCGGGCCAAAGGATCCGGCATTGCGGCGCGCGCGGATCTGCTACGACCATCTCGCCGGGGATCTCGGCGTGCAAATGCTCGATTCCCTGCGCGAGCGGAATCTGGTCAGGCAGAAGAAGCAGGACATCGAGCTGACGGTCGAGGGCGAGCGTTTCCTCGCCAAACATCTGCAGATCTCGCCCGATATGCTGAGCCACCCGCGCCGCCCGGTGTGCAAGGCCTGCCTCGACTGGAGCGAGCGGCGGCATCACCTCGCGGGCACGCTGGGGGCCGCCATGATGCAGCGCTTCGCCGAGCTGAAATGGGCGGCGCGCGACGCCACGCCTGGCAGCCGCGTCGTGAATTTCACCCGTACCGGCGAGAAGCAGTTTGCCGCGCTGTTCGGTAACGGAAAGGATTGATCACGCAAGCTGCGTGACGGCACACAATCGCGTGTGAACACTCACCGTCGTCATAGCCGGGCTTGACCCGGCGATCCACGTCTTTATTGCGGCTGCCACGTGGATGCCCGGGACAAGCCCGGGCATGACGGAGACCTCCATGAACCGCATCTTCTCGGCCGCACTCGCTGCCGCCCTCTTGAGCATCCCGCTTGCATCCCACGCAGCCGGGATCGCGCCGCGCGAACCCTATGGCATCGCGCTCGAAGGCTTTGCCTATCCCTATCCCGTGCACCTCCTGCCCCTCGTCAACGACGGCGAGCAGCTTAGCATGGCCTATATGGACGTGGCCCCCGCGCAGCCGAACGGCCGCACCGTGGTGCTGCTGCACGGGCGTAATTTCCCGTCGAGCTATTGGGCGCCCGTGATCAAGATGCTGGGCGAGGCCGGCTTTCGCGTCGTCGTGCCGGACCAGATCGGTTTCGGCAAATCGTCCAAGCCCGCCGGCGAGCTCCACTTCGACAATCTGGCGCGCAACACCATGGCGCTGCTCGATCACCTCAATATCGACAAGGCCGAGTTCGTCGCGCATTCGCTCGGCGGCATGCTCGGCGTGCGCATTGCCCGCGCCTATCCCGACCGCGTTGCCCATCTGGTGCTGACCGCGCCGATCGGGCTCGAAGACTACCGCCTCGTTGTGCCGCCGACGCCGACGGACAAGATGATCGAGACCGAGGACAGGCTCACCGCCGAGGGCTATCGCAAGCAGCTCCAGACCAATTACGCGATCAAGCTGCCGGGCGAGGCAATCACCCCGTTCATCGACGCGCGTTTCAACATCAAGGGCAGCCCCGATTATCCGCGCTGGCTGCGCGCCTTCGTCAGTTCCGGGCAGATGATCTATCGCGAGCCCGTGGCGCATGAGATCCCGCTCATCACCGTGCCGACGCTGTTCGTCATGGGCTCCGACGACCACAACGCGCCGGGCCGGCCGCTGGCGCCGGAGGCGCTGCGCGCAAAAATGGGGCAGAACGCCGAACTCGCGAAGACGCTGGTCACCAAGATGCCGAATGCGCGGGCCGAGGTGATCCCGGACACGGGCCACCTCGTCTTCCTGGAGGCGCCGGAGAAGTACAGGGAGCTGGTGCTGGGCTTTCTCGGTCGCTAGCAACGCTGACATGTCGCCCAAGGCCACATGCGGGGAACGTTCATGCCGCATTCAGGTCATGATTGGCAGGTTTGGATCGCGCCGTGCCGATGTGTTGCAAGATTTGACATGTCGAATCGCGTCTTTTGATTCATTGTGCGCCACAAGCGCCGCCCCCAAAGACTTGCCCCAAGGACGAGAAGGAAGATCAAATGAAATACCTGTTCGCTGCCGCCATGCTCGCCAGCGCGGTCGTCGGTTTCAGCGAGGCGGCCAGTGCCGCCGAGGGCTGCGGCCGAGGGTTCTATCGCGGTCCCTATGGAAATTGCCGCCCGATGCGCGGCGCGGTCGTGGTGCGCCCCGCCCCCGTAGTGGTCGCCCCTCCGGTCGTCGTCGTGCCCCGCGCGCGCGTGTGCCCCTATGGCTTCCGCTGGTACGCCGGCCGCTGCCGCCCGTTCTGATCTCGTCCATTTGCGAAAATGGCCGCGCGGCGAAAGCCTGCGCGGCCATTTTTTTTGGGGTTGCTACCGACGATTCGTTTACCGTGAAATCGGAGCGCTTCCAGAATCGAAACGGGGACCGCCAGCGGCGATCCCCGTCCGATTCGCGATTTGCCGCGAGCTTACCAGTGATGGCGGCGGTGCCAGCGCCGGCGATGCCGGCGCCAATGACGGTGGCCCCAGCCGCGATGGCGGCCATGCCAGTGAACCTGTTCGGGCGTCAGCTTGCCGGCTTCCTCGCTGGTGGTGACGGCTGGATGAGCGTCGGGATTACCCTGCGGCATGCGAGCGGGATCGCCGACCGGCTGCGGTGACAGCGGCGCGGCCTGCGCCGTCGCGGCGAAGACGGCGGCGCCCGCCGTCACCCCCAATGCAAGTTTCAAAAAGTTCCGACGCTCCATGACATATCCTCTAGGCTACCGAGCAAGTGATGCAGAGGAAGTGTCGCGCTCGCGACATGAACCAAGGCTGAATCAACCAAGGCTGAATCGTGGGTTCGCATTCACACGCGAAGCGACATGGAGAATTCGTAGCCCGGATGGAGCGCAGCGCAATCCGGGATTCGTGCTTCGGGCGAAGGCCCCGGATTACGCTTGCGCTCCATCCGGGCTACAGGACTTCGCTACTTCACAAACTCCTGCGCCAGCACCAGCGTCTCGCGCGTACGCTTCACGTCGGGCCAGTCGCGGTTGAAATCGGCGACGAGCTTTTGCAGCGCGTCACCTTTCAGCATCGCCGCGAGCTTGGCCTCGTCATCGAACCGATACATCGCCTGGTGCAGCGAGGGATCATCAAGGCTCCAGAACCGCCACGCATTGTTGACGCCAAATGCCTTCACCGCGTCGGGCATGTGCTCCGTCTCGTACCATCTGTCGAAGGCGGCGCGCTTGCTGGCGTCGGAGACGGTGGCGCGGACGACGAAGAAGGCTGATGGCATCGGGTTTCCTCCTGTGTTTGAAGCCAGACTGGCTGCTTAAATTGCCGACGACAAAAAAGAGCTGGCCCGATGTCGGAACGCACGTCCCTCGCTCGTCCTCTGCTCTGAATCGGGACAAGGAGATGTAGAATGGCCGATCTCACGCTGACGACGTTCGATTGGGTTCCCGAGATGCCCAGGGGTTTCGTGCGCGACCTTCGCGTGCGCTGGGCGCTGGAAGAAGCCGCGCTGCCCTATCGTGTCGCCGGCGTGCCGTTCGACGATCGCGGGCCTGCGCATTTCGCGCACCAGCCGTTCGGCCAGGTGCCGTGGCTGACCGACGGCGACCTTTCGATCTTCGAGAGCGGCGCGATCCTGCTGCATCTCGGCGTGCGCAGTGCGAAACTGATGCCGACCGACCCGCGCGGTCGCAGCGAGGCGACGGAATGGGTGTTCGCCGCGCTCAATTCGGTGGAGATGGCCAGCCTGCCCTGGGCAATGTCGAAGTTCATGGGACATCCGACCGACACGCCGGCATGGAAATTCGTGGACGACTTCCTCAAGCTCCGCCTGAAGCATCTCGAGCCGGCGCTGGCCGGCCGCGAATGGCTGGCGGGCTCCTTTTCCGTCGCCGACATCCTGATGTCGGATGTGCTGCGCGTCGTCGGCCAATTCGACGGGCTGGCGGACAGTCCTGCCTGTCGCGCCTACGTCGCGCGCGCCACGGCCCGCCCGGCATTCATAAAGGCGCACGCGGACCAGATGGCGCATTTCGCCGCGGCGGATAGAGCGCGCGGAGCGTGATGCGCCTCACATTATCGACCCCAGAGCCCGGCGTACAATCGCCACCACTGAAATCATGCAATTTCCAAGGTGCCCCATGGCCCGCATCGAATATCTCAAGCAACAGATCGCCCGCGCCGAGCGGCTGGCCAAAGCCATCCTCGACCGGCAGACCGCAGTGCAACTTCAGGCGTTCGCGGCCGAATGCCGCGCGGAGTTGTCCGTGCTGACGCACAGAGCCGCCGCGTGAAACGTTCGACCGCTCGCCGCGTCACACCAGCTTCATTGGGGCATCGGCGACCAGGCGAAGGTCGATCGTGCCGATCAACGCCGCGCGACGCGCCTCCGCAGCGCCGATAGCACTCTCGGTCTGCCGCAACGTGCTGACGTTCGAGCCCAGTGAAACAATTCCGCCGAGCACCAGCGCTATCGACCCGAGCGCGGCGGTCTGCCCCATCCCGAGCAGGCCAAGGATCGTGATCAATAGCAGCGCGGCACCACCGCCGATGGCGATCTTGGACGCCAGGATGTACTTCCGGCACCGCTCGGCGATCTCGGCGAGCCGCTCGATCCGGTCTTCGATGTCGGAAATTTGGTCGGTCGGATCGTCTTCGGTCATGCCAATTCAAAAGAATGAGTAGCCCGCATGAGCGCAGCGACATGCGGGACCTAGGCAAAGACCCGGATGTCGCTGCGCTCATCCGGGCTACGTGCGTTCACAACGGCAAATTGTCGTGCTTCTTCGCCGGCGTCTCCACCTTCTTGTCCTTCAGCATCGACAGCGCCCGTGCGATCCGCTTCCGCGTCGAGTGCGGCATGATGACGTCGTCGATATAGCCGCGCTCGGCGGCGATGAAGGGGGACAGGAAGCGGTCTTCGTATTCCTTGGTGCGGGCGGCGATCTTGTCGGGGTCGCCGATGTCGCTGCGGAAGATGATCTCGACCGCGCCCTTGGCGCCCATCACCGCGATCTGGGCGGTCGGCCAGGCATAGTTCATGTCGGCGCCGATCTCCTTGGAGGCCATGACGTCGAAGGCGCCGCCATAGGCCTTGCGGGTGATGATGGTGACGAGCGGCACCGTGCACTGCGAATAGGCGAACAACAGCTTTGCGCCGTGCTTGATCAGGCCGCCATATTCCTGCGCGGTGCCCGGCAGGAAGCCCGGCACGTCGACGAAGGTGACGATCGGGATGTTGAAAGCATCGCAGAACCGAACGAAGCGCGCCGCTTTGCGCGACGCGTCGCTGTCGAGCACGCCCGCCAGCACCATCGGCTGGTTGGCGACGAAGCCGACGGTGCGCCCCGCGATGCGGCCGAAGCCGGTGACGATGTTCTTGGCGAAGGCATCCGCGATCTCGAAGAAATCGCCCTCGTCCACGACCTTCAGGATAAGCTCCTTCATGTCGTAGGGCTTGTTCGGATTGTCGGGGACCAGCGTGTCGAGCGACATGTCGACCCGGCCGATGTCGTCGAAGCTCGGCCATTCCGGCACGCCGTCGGTGTTGTTGGAGGGCAGGAAGTCGATCAGGCGCCGCATCTGCAGGAGCGTCTCGACGTCGTTCTCGAAGGCGCCGTCGGCGATCGAGGAGCGCGTGGCGTGCACCGAGGCGCCGCCGAGCTCTTCCGCGGTGACCACCTCGTTGGTCACGGTCTTCACCACGTCGGGGCCGGTGACGAACATGTAGCTGGTGTTCTTCACCATGAAGATGAAGTCGGTCATCGCCGGCGAATAGACGTCGCCGCCGGCGCAGGGGCCCATGATGACGGAGATCTGCGGGATCACGCCCGAGGCGAGCACGTTGCGGCGAAACACGTAGGAATAGCCGGCGAGCGCGGCGACGCCTTCCTGGATGCGGGCGCCGCCCGCGTCATAGAGGCCGATGATGGGCGCCCTCGCCTTCATCGCCATGTCCTGCAGCTTGGTGATCTTCAGCGCGTGGGTCTCGGACAGCGAGCCGCCGAAGACGGTAAAATCCTTGGCGAACACAAACGTCTTGCGGCCGTTGACGGTGCCCCAGCCGGTGACGACACCGTCGCCGGGCACCTTGGTCTTCTCCATGCCGAACTCGGTGGAGCGGTGCTCGACGAACATGTCGAATTCCTCGAACGATCCCTTGTCGAGCAAGAGCTCGATGCGCTCGCGCGCGGTCAGCTTGCCGCGGGCGTGCTGCGCCTCGATGCGCTTCTCCCCGCCGCCGAGCTTTGCGCCGGCACGACGATCTTCAAGGGCGTCCAGGATGTGTTTCATTTGCTCCCGCCAGTTCTTAACTAGGACATGCTTGGCGGGGGTTCTAACACGGCGTTTTGCGGACCGGGAAGCGGCTTTCGGCGTCGCAGGGCTGCCCTGAAGCAGCGTGAAAGCGCAAGGAATTACAAAGTTTTGCCTGGGAGACGAAGATGGACGACCGAGCTACCGAAACAGGAGCTGCGACGGGCGGCGTCAATATCCTGCTTCGCCTGGAGGGCCTGACCCTGTTCGCAGGCATGGTGATGCTCTACTGGGCCTGGGACGGCTCCTGGCTGGTGTTTGCCCTGCTGTTCTTCGTCCCCGATCTCAGCTTCCTCGCATACCTCGCCGACGCGCGCTCCGGCGGGATCGTCTATAACGCTGCCCACAGCTACATGGCGCCGGTGACGCTGCTGACATTGGGTTTTGGCCTCACCTCACCGCTCACCCTGTCCATCGCCTTGATCTGGCTCGCCCATATCGGCATCGACCGGGCACTCGGCTATGGCCTGAAATATTCGGCCGGGTTCGGCTTCACCCATCTGGGGCGAATCGGGCGGCAGAAGGACGTCTGACCTTAGATTTGGTGTCCCCGCCCGGTTGACCGGGCCCGCCGATTCAGGCTTGCTCCGAGCTTACGATCAGGCGCCGAATGTTGCGTGCGCCCAGTCGGTACGGCGGCGGTCACCAAGTCCTGGCTCAGCATCACACATGTCCGCGACGGTCATCCCCCTGCCGCCGAACTCATCGTCTGAAACCATCGACTTCCTGCGGCGGATGGCCAGCATGGTGTCGGGGCGGAACGGCGAAGTGCTGCTGCGTGCCGCAAGCCTGATCGAGTCGCTGGCGCAGCGGGCGATGTCGGCCGAGCGGCTCTATCACGAGCAGCAGGTCGAGAGCACGCGCAACGCCGAGCTGCGCGAGGCCGCCGAGCTCGCCTCCGATGCCATGGTCGGCCAGATCAAGGGGCTGCGGGCGCAGCTTGCCGAGGTCACCGCGGCAGCCGCAGCCGAGCGTGCCGCCTTCGATGCCGAGCGCGGCAAGCTGATCGGCCTGATGCAGAATGCCGAGAGCCACATCGGCAAGCTCACAGCCGAGCTGGACAGCTTGCGCGCCTCCGTCGACAGCTTCAACGAGACATTGGTCTCCGTGCCGATCGAGGTCTTGCGGCTGGCGCGGACGCAGTTCGATTATCTCTCCAGCGGCTTTGCCAGACGCGGCGACGTGATCTCGCAGGCGATGAGCGAGATCGGCGGCTTTGCGATCGACCAGGCACTGACGGCGAAGAAGACCGGCACCGCCTGAGAGCCCGGCTCAGCCGGCGAAAGTGATGCCGCGGATTTATCCGTGATAGTCCCAAGTGGATGCACTGTCGGAGAGAACCCGCAACAGACTGCGGATTCGCGTCGGCATCTGTTTGCGGCTGACTTGGACGGCGTGGATCGGCGTATTCGGCACCCGCCAGGGACGCAACAACTCCACAATGCGTCCGCCTTCGAGATCCTTCAGGCCGCACCATGCCGGAAGCCAGGCTATTCCGAGGCCGCGCGAGACCATCGCCCACGCCACCGACATGTCCTCGACGACCACGCGCTTTCGCGGCAACATCCTGATCAGCGCGCCGTCCGACGGATCCTGAAACTGCCACGGCATGAGCTGTCCCGTTGCCGGATCGCGAAAACCAATCTGATGATGCGCCTTGAGGTCTCGCACCGAGCGCGGTTCTCCCATGACCTCGACATAGCGGCGGGTCGCAACCAGCACCCAGGGGAACGTCGCGAGCCGCTTCGCGGTGACGCCCGGGTGGCGATCGAGCGAGCCGAAGCGAATAGCGATGTCGATTCCTTCGGTTCCCAGATCGAGGCCGAAATCGTCTACCTTCAGTTCGAGCTCGAGCGCCGGATTGGCCTTTAGAATGGCGGGCAGCTTCGGCGCGATGCACGCCCTGAGGAAAGCGCCCGGAGCTGCGAGGCGCACGCGTCCGGCTTCGCCGCCCGTGGCTTCGTCCAGCATCACGTCGAGTTGCTCGGCCTGCCGCAACAGATCACGCGCGCTCTCCAGCAGGCGTTCGCCGTCATGCGTCAATGAGATCGCATGCGTGGTGCGATGAAGAAGCTTCACGCCCCGCATCTGCTCGAACCGCGCAATCGCCTTCGACATCGCCGAGGTCGACGTTCCGGCGCGGCGGGCGGCTTCTGCAAAGGAGCCCGCTTCGACGACGCGGACGAACTGAAGCAGGTTGAGGAGCTGCTGATGGCTGCGCGGTGTTGCCATGAGGTCATCATAGCAATGACATTGCGCCCACTACAAGTCCGCCTGTGAGGGCTGATATCAGATCGCAGCAATGGATCTGACGATTGGAGAGAATAGTGTTTGTTGAAATCGGCGAAGCATCACTCGCATCGGCGCGCGCAAAATTGCCGGAAGATCAGCCGATCTTCATGCTCAACCTCCTCCGCTATCGGGATGAGGCTTTGTACCGAGCGATCTCGAAGCTTGGCGCTTGCAGCGGCCGCGATGCCTACTACACGCGATATGTTCCTGCATTTCGCAAGCTGGCGCTCGACCAAGGGGTCGTGCCAAACTGGCTTGGATCGGTCGGAGCTTTGCTGGTGGGAACGGAAGGCGAAGCCTGGCACGATGCGGCCATCGTCCGCTACCCCGACTTCGCAACCTTTCAGCGCATTGTCTTGAGCGCGGATTATCGACGTGACGCCGAACCGCACCGCCTGGCCGCGCTTGCCGACTGGCGCCTGATTGCGACGACTGAAGTGCAGTTGCCGGCCTAGCGGGCAACTGCACGCATCAATTGACAGCGCGCGGGCCCGTTGTTCTACTGACCAAAAATCAGGGGAGCATCCAATGGCCACGACATGGCGCGCCGTCGCAGCGCTGATCGCGCTGTGCGTTTCGAGCTCGTTCGTCGGTGGCGAAGCCGTCGCGCAGGCGCTGCCGAAGGAAGTCGCCACCCGCGCCGAGATCTACCCGATCCCCTCGCTCACCCTCTCCGACCAGCAATTCCTCAGCGGCGATGCCGCGGCCGGCAAGCCGGTGACGGTGGCGGGCGAATTGCGCGTCGCCCAGGGCACCGGCAAGCTTCCCGTCGTGGTGCTGATGCACGGCTCGAGCGGCGTCGGCGCCACCACCGAGGCCTGGGTGCACGCTTTCAACGCCATGGGCATCTCGACCTTCGTGATCGACGGTTTCACCGGCCGCGGGCTGACGGTGGTGGGACCGAACCAGGCGCTACTTGGCCGGCTCAATCTGATCGTCGACATCTACCGCTCGCTGGAAATCCTGGCGAAACACCCGCGCGTCGATCCGGACCGTATCGTGCTGATGGGCTTTTCGCGCGGCGGACAGGCGACGCTCTATGCGAGCCTGGAGCGCTTCAACAAGCTCTGGAACAAGTCCGGTATCCAGTTCGCCGCCTATATCCCCTTCTATCCGGACTGCTCGACGACGTACATCGGCGATAGCGAGGTCACCGCACGCCCGATCCACATCTTCCACGGCACGCCGGATGACTACAATCCCGTCAAGAGCTGTAAGGCCTTCGTCGAGCGGCTCAAGACCGCCGGGCGCGATGTGGTGCTGACCGAATACCCTGATAGCGCGCACGGGTTCGACAGCGGCCTGCTCGGCGTCAACACCGTGGCCGTATCAGCCAATGCGCAGACCGTACGCAACTGCCACATCAGGGAAGGCGATGGCAGCGTGCTGATGAACGGCGACACCAACGCGCCCTTCTCCTACAAGGATTCCTGCGTCGAGCTGAACCCGCATGTCGGCGGAAATCCGAAGACGGCCGCTGAAGCGCGCAAGGCCGTCGAGGAGTTTTTGCAGGTGTTGTTCAAGCTGGGGTGAGTATGCCTACTCCGCACGCGATACCGTAGGGTGGCCAAAGCGGAGTGCCCACCAAATCGTCCGTATGGAGAAATGGTGGGCACGGCGCTACGCGCCTTTGCCCACCCTACAGGACCGCCTCAACGGAAAGACTCTGGATTGCTTCGTCGCATCAGCGCAAAATTGCTTCGCAATTTTGTCGCGAGCTCCTCGCAATGACGGGCCCTACCACTTTCCTGGCTCGCTAGATCGCGCCGATCTCGGCAAGGCACGCTTGCGTCAGCGGCATGCGCTCACTGACGAGACGCGGCTCCTTGCAATCCATGTTGAGCGCGAAGACGGTGTGCGCCTCGCCCTTCTCGGCCCAGCCGACCATCCAGCCGAGCGACGGCTCGCCGCGCTCTGCACCGAGCAGGCCAGACTTGGCGCGGATGACGCTGTCGCCCACCTTGGTCACCGGCAGGATGTCGGCGACCAGATCCTGGCTGCGCTTGCTGACCGGCAGTGCGCGGCGGCGCAGCCGATCGACGAAATCGATCTGCTCGACCGGATCGATGCGCAACGCCCCGGTGAGCCAGAACTGGTCGATGCCGCCGCCGATGTCGCGATTGCCGTAGTCGAATTCGTCGACGTATTTTTGCATCCGCTCCTGGCCGATGCGGCGCGCGATCTCCTGATAGACCGGCACCGCGCTGACCGCGATCGCGCTGCGCAGCGTGTGATCCTTGTTCCAGGCCTCGATCGGGCGCTTCACGCCATCCCAGGGAAACACGTCCTTGTCGGGATCGGTGACCACGCCGGTCTCAAGCGCGATCAGCGAGTTCGCAATCTTGAAGGTCGAGGCCGGCAGCTTCCCCTCGCCCGAGCGCTCCTTGTCGCTGGCGACGACCAGATAGTCCTCGACCTTGTAGCCAACGAAGGTGCCTGATGTGCCAAGGTCAGTGAAGCGCTTTGCAAGGCTGTCGCGGATCTCGTTGCGCGGCGGCGCGACGTGGGCGAGCGCACGAGACGGCAGGGTGGCGGCTGCGGCAAGCAGGCCGAGGGTGGAACGGCGGGTGATCAAGAGCGATGTCCGTTGAGTCATGAAAGCGGTCGCGACCATGCCGCCGCTACGTGGTGAAACGATGACAGGTAAGTCTTACCGTCCCCGGCCCGACAGCCGCAGCACGAACACCAGCACCTCGGCGACCGCCTTGTAGAGGTCCGGCGGGATCTCCTCGCCGAGCTCGACCTTGGACAGCGCGCCGGCCAGGACCTCGTTTTCCTCGATCGGGATGTCGTGGGCCTTGGCAATCTCGACGATCTTTTCGCCGATCGTGCCCCTGCCCTTGGCGACGACGACCGGCGCGTTGGTGCCCTTCTCGTAGTGCAGGGCAATCGCGAGCTTGGATGGATCGCTCATGTGGCGCGATCCAGGAAATGGCCGGCGCGGGCCGGTGCCGGTTGTGGGGGCATGCCCTCGCGAACCACGATATCGCCGGGCTTGAGCTCGGCTCGCGCCAAAGCCTGATTGAGCTCACCGACGCCGGCGCGGAGCTGCTGCGCGGTCGCCGGCCGCTCCGCCCACATCCGCACAAACGTCTTGTCGCCGTTCAGCGTGATCAGCGCATGCACCGGGCCGGCCGGCTCGACATTGAGCGTGAAGCGCGCGCGCCAGGCTTGCTTGGCGGGATCGGCGGATTCGTTGCCACCGTCGCGCGAGATCTCGAACTGCGCCATCGCGGTGCCCCGCGGCGTCGCAAAGGGAATCTCGAAATTCCACTGCGGCACCGCCGGATCAACGCGGTGGCCGCTGGCGTCGGTGCGATCGGGGAGCGAAGCGACCTGGAGCAGGGTCTGCCGCGCGATCGCGGCATCGGTATCGTCGAGCAGGCGATGCACGGTCGTGGAGAGCGGCGTATCCGGCGCGAGCGATGGCGCGGCAATGGATTGCGGCGACGGCAGCGCGCCACGAAACGGCGGCGGTGTCGCGCGCGCCGCTGCCTCGAAGATATGGCCGTCGGGCACGGCTCTGTTGGAGCCGGGCACGTTGCCGGTCAGGCGCGGCAGGTCTTGCGTGACCTCCTGCAGGAGGCTTGCGGCAAGGCCGGCGGACACGAGCCGCGGCATCGCCGTTTGCGGCGCGTCTGACGCCATGTCGGCCAGCACGGCGGCCGCGAGATTGGGACTGCGCGGCATTTGCGGCTGTTGGGCGATTTCCGGCTCGATCGACGACGCCTGAGCGGGCGCGGCGGCGACCTGCGGTGATCCCGTGGTGCTGGCCGGGAGCGCCGCGCCTTGCGCCTGCGGCGCAGCGGACTCGAGCGTGGCCAAGGTCTGGCGCAGCACCAGCAATGCCGCTTTCAGGTCGGGCATCGTGCCGGAGGGCGGCGTCGCGCCCGGGGCCAGCGAGGCCTCGAGGAACAAGCCGGATTTCTGGAACGCGGACTCGACATCGGCGCCATTGAGCCCGGGATTGAGCGGCGTCTGCTGCGCCAGGACGTCCAGCACCGCCTGCTTCAAGCCGGCGGGCAGATTGCTGCCGGTGACGACGGACGCCAGATTGGCAAACAGCGGCGCCTGGCTACCCTGCCTGGTCGCGGCCTCGGCCGAAGCCAATGTGACTGCAATCTGTTCGGTCGGCGTCAGAGCAGTGCGCGCCGCATTGACCGACGGCGCAAGCGGCGGGCTCTCCACCAGCGAAGCCGCACGCGGCGTCAGCGTAATCTGATCGGTGGCCGCCTCGCCTGCCCCGCCCAATACGGCGAGGCGGATGGTGCCATCGTTCTGCGACACGGCCAGCTGGAGATTCTGCCCGGGCGTCAGCGATACCTCCGACATCACGTCCATCGAGAGGTTGGCGATCGCAATCCGCACCAGATTGTCGGCGAGCACGCTCACCACCCTGGCATCGACGACGCTGCCGGCCTGAAGCACGAGGTCAGGCGTCGCCGCATCCGCCACGGGGCTGGCGGCACTGACGGGAACGATGGAAGTGACCGGCGTCGGCATCTCAGGGGGCCCATGGAGCGCTGGCCACACCCTAAGGCCGCCGTCGTAAACCTCTCGTTAAGGACCTTTGGCCGCTTGCGGCTTTATAGCGGCCAAAACCGCCACGGCGGCCTCGAAATCCCGCGCGCGGGTGGCCCGGCGGCTAGCTGCCTCCTCGTCCACGCCCCATTGGTCGGCGTTCCAGTCCTCATCGACATGGGCAGCGGCCCAGACCTGGCCGGCGTCCCGCGCGCCATGCGCCAGAGCCAGCGCCAGCAGCGCCGAGCCGGTCAGGGTCGTCACCACGTGGAGTGCGGCCACTGACCAGGCGTCCCCTGGCAGCGCGGCGCGCGCGGCTTCGACGGCCTCGTCGGGCTGCTTCACGTGCATGACGCCCTCAGACAGGATGAAATGCGCACCCAACGTCTCCGCGGCCCAGAACAGCACGGGATCCCAATGCGCGGCCTCGCGGGCGACCAGCCCTTCGGGTTGGCCGGCACGATAGAACAGCAAATCGGACTCGAAGTATTTTGCGAGGTCGGCGCTGACGAGCTCGACGCGGTCGACGACGCCCTCCACGACGCTGTTGGCGATCCGCGTCAGCGGCAGGGTCACGGGATCGATCGTATCGCCTTGAGCCGCCCATTCCGCGGCCACCGCGTTGGCCAGGACGCGCGAGGGGATCACCACTTGACGGCCGGAGGGCGTGCGGATCGGCTTGCCGTCGAGGGTGATGGCGTAGCCGCCTTCGACGTCAGTGACGCCGGCCTCTTTGTAGAAGCGCTTGCGCTCTGGCGGGCGCGCGGACGCGCGCGCCGATTCCCGGGGATCCGGCGGGGGCTGCCCCGCGGCTTCTTCGAACAATTCGCGCATATCGATTTAAGTCCCTGCCGCTGAACGTCGGGCTTCTAAGATAAGCCCGGCGGCCGATAAAGCGAGCGGCGGGCATGAGGGAACTTGCGGGCATCTGACCCTGCTCAGCGGGCTCCGGCTGGCCGCGTCGCTCAGCCCTATTCCTCCGGCGCATTCTCGATCGGATCAAACCGGCTCGCATCGAGCCCGAGCAGATTCCACGACTGCTGCATGTGCTGCGGCAGTGGCGCGGTGGCGTCGATCACGCCGCCGCGCGGATGCGGAATGACGATGCGGCGTGCCAGCAGATGCAGCCGGTTTTGCAGGCCGCCCGGCAGCTGCCAGTTCTCGATGTTGAAATATTTGGGATCGCCGATGATGGGATGGCCGATATGGGCCATGTGGGCCCGCAGCTGGTGGGTGCGGCCCGTCACCGGCTTCAGCGAGACCCAGGTCAGCTTGTTACCGGCGGTCTCGACCACCGCGTAATAGGTCACCGCGTGGCTCGCGCCCTCGTCGCCATGCTGGGCGACGCGCATGATGGTGTCGTCCTCGCTCTCTTCCTTGGCGAGGAAGGTCGAGATGCGGCCCTGCTTCGGCTTTGGCAGGCCCGGCACCAGCGCCCAATAGACCTTGCGCGCCGATCGCGAGCGGAACGCGCCGGTCAGATGCGAGGCGGCAAAGCGCGTCTTGGCGATCAGGAGACAACCCGACGTCTCGCGATCGATGCGGTGCACGAGGCGCGGCTTCTGGCCCTTGGAATCGCGCATCACCTCCAGCATCTGGTCGATGTGCCGCGTCATGCCGGAGCCGCCCTGCACGGCAAGGCCCACGGGCTTGTTCAGTACGAGGACGTCGTCATCCTCGTAGATCGTCATCTCCTTCAGCGCGGCGAGCGTCTTTTGCGCGGCTTCCGACAGCGGGCCGGCCGTCTTCGGCGTGTCGAGCTTGAGCGGCGGAATGCGCACGCTCTGGCCCTCCTCCAGGCGGTCCTTGCTGTCGACACGCTTGCCGTCGACGCGCAGCTCGCCTTTGCGCACGACGCGCTGGATGTGGGAGAACGACAGGCCGGGAAAGCGCGCTTCGAGGAAGCGGTCGACGCGCATGTTGTTCTCGTCGGCCGTCACCGTGACGGTCTGCACCTTGGTCGGCAGCAATGCCTCGACCGGTTTTTCCGGCGCAGGTCTTTCCTGCGCGACTTTCGGCGCACGTCGTTCGGCGCGCTCGCCCGCAAAGCGCGGCGGCTTGCCACTCGGCTTGCCGCCCGGACGCGGGCCGGCTGTCTTCGCGCTGCGCGCCTTGAACGGGCGCGCCTCCTTGCGCTCGTCGCGCGAACGGGGCTTTGGATCGGTTCTTTTGATACGGCGGCTCATGGCTGCCTGCGTACCCTAAAAGCCGGCTGCCGTCACGGCGAAATGGCCGTTTCTAGCACGTGCTGCCCCGCTCCTTGCGCAGCTTCGCCCAGTATTCCAGGCGCTTCCTGATCTCGCGCTCGAAACCGCGCTCGGGCGGGTCGTAGAAGGTCTGGCGGCCCAGGGCTTCCGGGAAGTAGTCCTGGCCGGAGAAGGCATCGGGGGCGTCGTGGTCGTATTCGTAAGATGCGCCGTAGCCTTCCGACTTCATCAGCTTGGTCGGGGAATTGAGGATGTGCTTGGGCGGCAGCAGCGAGCCGGCCTGTTTTGCGACCTGCATCGCCGTGCCGAAGGCGGTGTAGACGGCGTTCGATTTCGGCGCAGTGGCGAGATAGACCACGGCCTGCGCGATCGCGAGCTCGCCTTCGGGATGGCCGAGGAAGTCGAAGGCGTCCTTGGCCGCATTGGCGATGACGAGCGCCTGCGGGTCGGCGAGCCCGATGTCCTCGACTGCCATGCGTACGACGCGGCGGGCCAGGAACAAGGGGTCCTCGCCGGCGTCTAACATGCGCGCGAGATAATACAGCGCCGCATCGGGATCGGAGCCGCGCACCGACTTATGCAGCGCCGAGATCAGGTTGTAGTGGCCGTCGGCCGACTTGTCGTAGATCGGTGCACGGCGTTGCAGGATGTCCTGCAACTGCGCGGCGTTGAAGATCTCGTCCGTCCGCGCCGAGCGCCAGACCTCTTCGGCCAGCGTCAGCGATGCCCTTCCGTCGCCGTCGGCCATGCGCACCAGCACGGCGCGCGCCTCTTCATCGAGCGGCAGCTTGCGGCCCTCGACCTCCTCGGCGTGGGCGAACAGTTTTTCGATCGCGGCCGCGTCGAGTGAGCGAAACACCAGCACCCGCGCGCGGGACAGAAGCGCCGCGTTGAGCTCGAACGACGGGTTCTCGGTGGTGGCGCCGACCATGACCACCGTGCCGTCTTCCATCACCGGCAGAAACGAATCCTGCTGGGCTCGGTTGAAGCGATGCACCTCGTCGACGAACAGAAGCGTGCCCTTGCCCATCTCGCGGCGGGCGCGCGCGGCGTCGAAGGCCTTCTTCAGGTCGGCGACGCCGGAGAACACCGCGGAGATCTGCTCGAAATGCAGGTCGGTCGCATCCGCCAGCAGCCGCGCCACCGTGGTCTTGCCGGTGCCGGGCGGTCCCCAGAACACCAGCGATCCCAGCGTGCGGGTCTCCAGCATGCGCGTCAGCGCGCCGTCGGGGCCGAGGATATGGTCCTGGCCGACGACCTCCGACAGCGCGCGCGGCCGCAGCCGGTCCGGCAGCGGATGCGGGGCGTCGTGGTCGAGCCCCGCCGCGGCGAAGAGAGTTGGCGTCTCCTGTGGTCGCTTCGGACTCATCCGCCCAGCGTGACGTTGATCTGCTGGCCGCCACGCACCAGCGTGATGCGCCAGATCCTCGGGCGCTCGCCGGCCGCCTTTTCGAGGTCGCCGGTCTTGCTGATCTTCTGGTTGTTGACCGCGAGAATGATGTCGCCCTTCTGGAAGCCGACATTCGCGGCCGCACTGTCGCCGCCGAGATCGGTGATCACGACACCCTCGGTATCGGCGTCAAGATGCAGCTCGTCGGCAACCGCCGGCGTGATGGTCGAGACCTTCGCGCCCTGGAACGGCGAGCGCGCGGTGACGACGAGTTCGCTGCGCCCCGTATCGGGCGCGGTCTCCAGTGCCACCGCCAGCTTGACCGGCTTTCCGCTACGCTGCACGTCGATCTGCGCCGTGCCGCCGAGCGGACGGGTGGCGAAGCGATAATCGAAAGCGTTGGGATCATCCACGGTCTGGCCGTCGATCCCGGTGATGAGATCGGAGGATTTCAGGCCGGCCTTCGCCGCGGGGCCGTTCGAGACCACGCTCGCGACCAGCGCACCGGTCGGCGAACGCAAGCCCAGGCTCTCGGCGATCTCCGGCGTCACCGCCTGCAATCTTGCCCCGAGCCACGGCCGCTTCACCGCCTTGCCGCCGCTCTTGGCGGAGGCGACGACGACGCGCACCATGTTGGCAGGGATCGCAAAGCCGATTCCTTGCGAGCCGCCGGAGCGCGAATAGATCGCGGTGTTGATGCCGGCGAGCTTGCCGCTCATGTCGACCAGCGCGCCGCCGGAATTGCCGGGATTGATCGCAGCGTCAGTCTGGATGAAGAACTGGTAGTCGGTGATCCCGACCTGCGTGCGCGCCAGCGCCGAGATGATGCCGTGCGTCACGGTCTGGCCGACGCCAAAGGGATTGCCGATCGCAAGCACGACGTCACCGACCAGCAATTCGTCGGAGTTGGTGAAATCGAGGGTCGGAAATTTCTCCTTGGTGTCCTTCAGGCGGAGTACGGCGAGATCGGTGCGGGAATCCTTCAGCAGGATCTCGGCTTCGAACTCGCGCTTGTCCGACAGCGACACTTTCACCTGGTCCGCGCCCTCGATGACATGGACGTTGGTGACGACGAGGCCGGAGGCATCCACGATGACGCCCGAGCCGAGCGAGCGCTGCATCTGCTCTGGCTGCTGGCCGGGCACGCCGAAGAAGCGGCGGAAGATGGGGTCATCGAGCAGCGGGTTGCGGTTCTGCACCACCTTGGCGGCATAGACGTTGACCACGGCCGGCTGCACCCGCTGCACGATCGGCGCATAGGACAGCCGCAGCTCGGCCGACGAGGACGGGACACGGCGGTCCTGCGCCGCAGCCGGATTGAAGTGGGCGGAAAAGCCTATGCACAATGCCGTAACGGCGGCGGTCCAGGTCGATCGAAACATTCCTACCTCTTGGAAAAGACGCCGGAATATAGGCGCGTTCGCTCCTCAATAGAAGGGCGGCGGGCGGCAATTTGGCCCCCTTTCCGGTGTGCCCAGGATGCAAGCTCAGCGTGCGAATCGGCAATTGGCCTGAAGGCTCGATTGGCATGATGCGCATCATCCCGCATTGTGATGTCGAGCGGATTCGGTTGCGGCGAATTTGCATCAGCGGGAACCCACGCAAGCGGGGCGTAGCGTCGCGGGGCAGTCATCGATCATACCTAGGCTCTCTGCCGGCGACTTGTCAGGGACTTGGGGAAGTTCATCAAACCATGGAGGCGTGACGTGAGCAGGAGCAGAACAAGAGTTGCAGCCACGGCGATTGGTCTCGCCGGCGCGCTGGCGGCCTCGCAGGCCCAGGCCCAATCGGCGAGCAGCAGCGAGCAGGAGATCGCGCTGCTCAAGCAACAATTGAAGATGCTGGAGCAGAAGCTCGACAAGCTCCAGAGCCAGACCGCCGCAAACACGGCGGCCACGGCGAAAGCGAAGGCCGAAGTGAGGGCCGAAGCCAAGGCCGAAGCGCGGTCAGAGGCGAAGGCGGTCGTGGCCAACGCGAACGCCGCGATACCGCTCAAGGGACCGGCGCCCGCCTCCGGCGTGGTCGTGACGATGCCGAACAACCGGCCCACCATCTGCACCGCCGACCAGGCCAACTGCGTCGCCATCACCAGCCGCGTGCACTGGGACGTCGGCGGCTATGACTATCGCCCCAACACCGCGGCCACCGTGCCGCAGAAGCTCGATAGCGGCGAGAACGTCCGCCGCGCGCGCATCGGAGTCACCGGCAAATTCTTCAACGACTGGAATTTCGCGCTGGTCTACGACTTCGGCGGCTCCTCCGACGGATTTGGCGGAACGGCTCCGGGATCGCTGCCCGGCGGCGGCGTCTCCGGCGTGGAGAATGCCTATCTCAGCTACACCGGCCTGAAGCCGTTCGGCGGCAAGATGGCGATCGAAGCCGGCATCATGGACCTGCCCTACACCATGGACGAGGCGACGAGCTCCAACGACATCATGTTCATGGAGCGCGCCTCACCGGGCGTGATCGCGACCAACATCGCCGCCGGCGACTTCCGCTCCGCTGCCGGTACGCGCTGGTACAACGACCAGCTCTGGATCGGCGGCTATGTCACGGGACCATCGACCGGCGCGATCCACTCGGCTTCGAGCGCGGCGCCGGCGGGCACGAGCGAACAATATGGCGCCGTGGCGCGTATTGCCGGCAACCCGATCAGCGGCAAGGACTATTCGGTGCATATCGGTGCCGATGCGCAATGGCTGATCCAGCCGCCGCGCAATCTCATCGCCAACACGCAGACGGTGACGCTCAGCGACCGGCCGGAACTGCGGCTTGATCCGACGACGCTGATCTCGACCGGCGCGATCGCCAACGCTTCCGGCGCGCAGGTCTACAGCGTCGAGGCGGCGGCGACCTACGGTCCGCTCATCGTTCAAGGCGAATACTTCTGGTACAATGTCGACCGCACCGCCAACACCGGGGTGCCGCTGGTCGGCGCGCCCAGCCTGAAATTCCAGGGCGGCTATGCGCAGGCCGGCTACGTGCTGACGGGCGAAGGCCGGACCTACAACGCCGCCAACGCCGCCTATAACGGCGTCAAGCCGGCGCATCCGTTCTCGCTCGACGGCGGCGGCTGGGGCGCGTGGGAGATCGCGGGACGCTTCTCGACGATCGACCTCAACAATCAGCTGGGAACGGCAACCGGCATCGCGGGCGGGCGGCAGACCGTCTATACCGCGGCGCTGAACTGGTACGTCAACGGCAACGTCCGCTTCATGCTCGATTACCTGCATGGCACGGTGTCGAGGCAGGCCTCGCCGGTCTCGACCGCCGATGTCGGCTCGAAGTTCGACGCCGTCGCGATGCGCACGCAGTTCGCGTTCTAGGCTCGTTCATCCGGGAGCGGCACACTGCTCCCGGATGTTTACGCCGCGCGCTTGGGCTTCTTCACGACAACCGGCGCTGGCGCACAGGACAATCGCTGCTGATGGCTCTCGCCCCAGGCCTTCAGGATATCGATCACCGGCTTGAGGCTCTCACCGAGCTCGGAGAGGCAATATTCCACCCGCGGCGGCACCTCGGCGTAGACCTTGCGGATGACGAGCTTGTCCTCCTCCAGCGCGCGAAGCTGTTTCGTCAGCATGCGCTGGGTGATGCCGGGCATCCGGCGGCGCAGTTCGCCGAAGCGCTGGGTGCCGTCTTGCAAATGATAGAGGATCACGCCCTTCCACTTGCCGTCGATCAGATCCAGCGTCGCCTCGACCGAGCAGCCGGGACGACGGGCGAAGTCTCGCCGTTTCATGCATGTTTTCCCAATAGTATCCAAACAGGGACTATATCCCCGAATTTACAGTACTTGCCAAATCGGAGCTATAGCGACAGTTAGGACGGCAGGCGCGCACGCCATCTGATGGAGACAAGCCATGAAGGCCGTCGGCTACAAGAAATCGCTTCCGATCGAGGATCAGGACGCCCTGTTCGATTTCGAGACCGCCAAGCCAGATCCCAGGGGATGCGACATCCGCGTCGCCGTGAAGGCGATCTCGGCCAATCCGGTCGATTACAAGGTGCGCAAACGCGCCGCCCCGCCCGAGGGCGAGACGAAGATCCTGGGCTATGACGCGGCCGGCGTGGTCGATGCAGTCGGGCCCGAGGTCACGCTGTTCAAGCCGGGCGACGAGGTGTTTTACGCCGGCTCGATCCTGCGCCAGGGCACCAACGCCGAATTCCATCTGGTCGACGAGCGCATTGTCGGCAACAAGCCGAAGTCGCTCTCGTTTGCTCAAGCAGCCGCCCTTCCCCTGACGTCCATCACCGCCTGGGAACTGCTGTTCGACCGGCTCGGCGCGGTGCCCGGCAAGAGCGTCGATCCCCGCACGCTGCTGATCACGGGCGGCGCCGGCGGCGTCGGCTCGATCCTGATCCAGCTCGCGCGCCGCCTCACCGGCCTCACGGTGCTCGCGACCGCGACGCGGCCGGAGTCGCAAAAGTGGTGCCTCGATCTCGGCGCGCATGCGGTGGTCGACCACGGCAAGCCGATGAAGGAGCAGATCGAGAAGCTCAAGCTGCCGCCGGTCGCATTGGTGGCGAGCCTGACCTTCACTGACCAGCACTACAAGGCGATTGCCGAGTTCATGGCGCCGCAGGGCAGGTTCGGCCTGATCGACGATCCCCCGGAGTTCACGGTTGCCGCCTTCAAGGGCAAGGCGATCTCGGTGCACTGGGAATCGATGTTCACCCGCTCCTCGTTCCAGACGCCCGACATGATCGCGCAGCACCATCTGCTTAATGACGTCGCCGACCTCATCGACAAGGGCGTGCTGCGCACCACGCTCGACCAGACCTTCGGCACGATCAACGCAGCCAACCTCAAGCGCGCGCATGCTCTGCTCGAAAGCGGCAAGTCGCGCGGCAAGATCGTGCTGGAGGGATGGTAGGCGCTGCACGCTCCGTCATGCCCGGGCTTGTCCCGGGCATCCACGCTCTTCGTGCGACGTGGATGGCCGGGACAAGCCCGGCCATGACGAACGCCGTTAGGGCGCGGCGCCCTCGACGAACAGCAGCCGCCGCTCAAGCGCCGTCTGACGAAGCTTGAGCGCCTCGGCATATTCCGGCGAGGCGTACCATTCCTTCAGCCTCGCCATCGAAGGGAATTCGACGATCACGATGGCCTTCGGCGGAAGATTGCCCTCCGCCAGTTCGGCTTTGCCGCCACGGACGAGATAGCGCCCTCCGTACTGCGCGATCGTCGTCGCGGCGAGCGTCCGATAGGCGTCAAATCCATCGGGATCGCGCATCTCGACCTCGGAAATCACATAGGCTGTCATACACGGCCTCAGGCAATGGTGTTGACGATGCCGCCTTCCGCGCGCAGCGCCGCGCCGTTGGTGGCAGACGCTTCCTTCGACGCGACATAGACCACCATGTTGGCGATCTCGTCGACGCTGGCGAAGCGCTGGATCAGCGAGCTCGGCCGGTGCTGCTTGACGAAATTGGCCGCGGCCTCGTCCACGGACTGTCCGTTCTGCTTCGCGAGATCCTTCACGAAGGTTTCGACGCCCTCCGACATGGTCGGGCCCGGCAGCACGGAGTTGACGGTGACACCGGTGCCGCGGGTAAGCTGCGCCAGGCCCCGCGCGACCGAGAGCTGGGCCGTCTTGCTCATGCCGTAGTGGATCATCTCGACGGGAATGTTGAGCCCGGACTCCGAGGAAATGAAGACGATGCGACCCCAGTTGCGCTTGAGCATGCCCTTCATGTAGGCCCGCGACAGCCGCACGCCGCTCATGACGTTGACCTCGAAGAAACGGCTCCAGTCCTCGTCGGGGATCTCGAAAAAGTCCTTCGGCTCGAAGATGCCGGCATTGTTGATGAGGATGTCGACGTCCGGCAACGCCGCAACGAGTGCCTTGCAGCCTGCCGCGGTCGAGACGTCGGCAGCGATGCCGCGCACCTTGGCGCCCGTCCCTTCCAGCTTGCGTACGGCGGCATCGACCTTGTCCTGGCCGCGGCCGTTGATCACAACGCTGGCGCCTGAAGCGGCGAGGCCCTTGGCAATGGCGTGGCCGATGCCGGCGGTCGAGCCGGTCACGAGGGCGGTCTTTCCGGAAAGGTCGATCTTCATGCGTCATCTCCATGCGAAGCTGGTGCGGATATCGTGCGCAGCGCAGACGGATGCAATCGCCACTCACCGACGCGTGAGGATCGGCCGCCACAACGGAGGAATCGTAGGGTGGGCAAAGCGGAGCGTGCCCACCATTTCGAGACGGTGCTAGACCGATGGTGGGCACGGCGCGCGAAGAGCGTGCCTTTGCCCACCCTACGGGTCCGTCATCGCGGCGGCAGCGTCCTGAGAAAGGCGACGATCGCATCGAGATCCTGGGCCGTCATGCTGGCATAGGCAGCATAAGCCATCGGCGGCTTGAGCTTGTGGCCATCGCGCGCGATGCCTTGCGTAATCGCACGTTTGATTTCGTCGTCGCTCCATTGGCCCAGGCCGAACGCTCGATCGGGGGTGATGTTGGAAGAGACGGACTCGCCCCACGGCCCCCTGAACGTCCGGCCGCCCTTGCCGCTCGCTGCGGCGAAATCGTGCACGGCGGACGGGCCTTCCGGCGTATGGCATTCCAGGCAATGGGCAATGGTCAACAGATAACGGCCGCGCGCGAGCTGGTCGGACAGCTCCTGCTCGCTCGCCTGCTTGCCGGCATAGGTCGGTACCTCCGACTTCAGCGCGATCTTATATTCCGGCGCCCGCGTCTCATGGCGCACGGATGGTACCGAGCGCAAATAAGCCGTGAGCGCGTCGAGATCGCGGCCCGTGAGCACCGTGTAGAACGCCGTCGGCATGATCGGCGCGACCTTGGTGCCGTTCGGCCTGATGCCGCTGACGAGGAACCGCTTCAGCTCCGCATCGCTCCAGTTGCCGATGCCGGTATCCTTGTCCGGCGTGATGTTGGAGCCGGTGACCTTGAACGCGGGCTCGTCGAAAACCTGGCTCCCGCCAGAGAGCGCGCGCGAGAGATCGAGCCCTTGCGGCCCGCGCGGCGTGTGGCAGTTATGGCAGGCCATCACGCTGCCAACGAGATAGGCGCCGCGCTCGACCAGCGTCTCGCCACAGGCCGGCAACGTCAGCAGCGCCAGCGCAATCCCAAACACAATCCTCATGAGAGCCCCCGCCCGGAATGCGTTCAACAAAACGATCGCAGCATGAGATGTCGCCGCGCCATACAAAAAAGCGGCGCCCAGGGGCGCCGCTTTCTGAAAACTCGGTGCCGGTCGGCTTACGCCGCCTCGGCTTCCTTTTCCTGCACCGGACCGGAATCCTGGCCCTTGGCATCGACGTCACGATCGACGAACTCGATCACGGCCATCGCGGCATTGTCGCCGTAGCGGAAGCCGGCCTTGATGATGCGGGTGTAGCCGCCCTGGCGATCCTTGTAGCGGGGCGCCAAGACGTCGAACAGCTTCTTGACCTGGTCCTTGTCGCGCATCTCGGAGATCGCCTGGCGGCGCAATGCGAGGCCACCCTTCTTGCCGAGCGTAACCAGCTTCTCGACGATCGGGCGCAATTCCTTCGCCTTCGGCAGCGTGGTGACGATCTGCTCGTGCTTGATCAGCGCGGCGCACATGTTGGCGAACATCGCGCGGCGATGCTCGGCCGTGCGGTTGAGCTTCCGATGAACCTTGCCGTGACGCATGTGTGTAGTCCTTTTTCGATTGTGTCGCGGTGGTTCAGCGACTGGTTTTCAGGTGGGCTTCCTGCGTTCGCCCTAGGTCGCGGATAGCGAATGGCGAGTAGCGAATGGACGTTCTATTCGCTATTCGCCACTCCCAATTCGCTCAGTAGTGATCCTCGAAGCGCTTGGCGAGCTCGTCGATGTTCTCCGGCGGCCAGCCCGGCACTTCCATGCCGAGATGCAGACCCATCTGGGCCAGCACTTCCTTGATCTCGTTGAGCGACTTGCGGCCGAAGTTCGGGGTGCGGAGCATTTCCGCTTCGCTCTTCTGCACGAGGTCGCCGATGTAGACGATGTTGTCGTTCTTCAAGCAGTTGGCCGAACGCACCGACAGCTCGAGCTCGTCCACCTTCTTGAGGAAGGCCGGGTTGAAGGCGAGGTCCGGGATGATCTCCTGGGCGACTTCCTTGCGCGGCTCTTCGAAGTTCACGAACACGTTGAGCTGATCCTGCAGGATGCGGGCAGCGTAAGCCACCGAATCATCCGGCGAGATCGCGCCGTTGGTCTCGATCGTCATGGTCAGCTTGTCGTAGTCGAGGATCTGGCCCTCGCGGGTGTTCTCGACCTTGTAGGAGACCTTGCGGACCGGCGAGTACAGGCTGTCGACCGGGATCAGGCCGATCGGCGCGTCCTCGGGACGGTTGCGCTCGGCGGGCACGTAGCCCTTGCCGGTAGCGACCGTGAACTCCATGCGGATCTCGGCGCCCTCGTCGAGGGTGCAGATCTGCAGGTCCGGGTTGAGCACGACGACGTCGCCAACGGTCTGGATGTCGCCGGCGGTGACAACACCCGGGCCCTGCTTCTTCACGACCATCCGCTTGGGGCCTTCCCCCTGCATCTTGATCGAGATGTCCTTGATGTTGAGCACGATGTCGGTGACGTCCTCACGAACGCCAGCGATCGAGGAGAACTCGTGCAGCACGCCGTCGATATGCACCGACTGCACCGCCGCGCCCTGGAGCGAAGAGAGCAGGATGCGGCGCAGCGCGTTGCCGAGGGTCTGGCCGAAGCCGCGCTCGAGCGGCTCGGCGACGATGGTCGCGAAACGGTTCGAATCGCTGCCGGCCGTGAGCTGGAGCTTGTTCGGTCGAATCAGTTCTTGCCAATTTTTCTGGATCGTCACTGTTTCACCCATACAGGCCAGTCAATTTGACAGTTCAAATACTGGCGTTGGAGAAAGGCCGCAGATCAATCCCGCGGCTTCTTAGAAAAGTCATTGCGGGCGCCGATGCGCCCGCAACCTGGTATCAAACGCGCCGACGCTTGCGGGGACGGCAACCGTTGTGCGGGATCGTGGTCACGTCGCGGATCGAGGTGACGGTGAAGCCTGCGGCCTGAAGCGCGCGGAGCGCCGATTCGCGGCCCGAACCGGGACCGGCAACCTCGACTTCCAGCGTGCGCATGCCGTGCTCCTGCGCCTTCTTGGACACGTCCTCGGCGGCAACCTGCGCGGCGTACGGGGTCGACTTGCGCGAGCCCTTGAAACCCATCGTGCCGGCGGAAGACCAGGCAATCGTGTTGCCCTGCGCGTCGGTGATGGTGATGGTCGTGTTGTTGAACGACGAGTTCACGTGCGCGACGCCGGAGGCGATGTTCTTGCGCTCACGACGACGAACGCGGGTGGCTTCCTTGCCCATAGAGTACCTTTCCTGAAGATCTCAAACGCCGCCGTAATGCCAGCGGCTACACCTGTGAAAAGCGAATAGCGAGTAGCGAATGGCGAATAGGGAAACTCCCTACTCGCCATTCGCCACTCCCAATTCGCCAGTTTACTTCTTCTTGCCGGCGATGGCCTTCGCCGGACCCTTGCGCGTGCGCGCATTGGTATGGGTGCGCTGGCCGCGCACCGGCAGACCGCGACGATGACGCAGGCCGCGGTAGCAGCCGAGGTCCATCAGACGCTTGATGTTGATGCCGACCTCGCGGCGCAGGTCGCCCTCGACGAGATAGTCGCGGTCGATCACTTCGCGGATCTGCAGCACTTCGGCATCGCTGAGCTGATTGACGCGACGATCCACGGGGATCTTCACCTTCTCCAGGATCTCACCGGCGATCTTCTGACCGATGCCATGGATGTACTGGAGCGCGATCAGCACGCGCTTGTTGGTGGGAATGTTCACGCCGGCAATACGGGCCAAGGCCTTCTCTCCTGTCGCCGATCCTCGTCAGGATCGGGCTTAAGTGCTTGTGTTCTCGGGCAGGTGTTCACAAACGCGAACACGACGCCCACCCCCGGTCTTCCTGGGGCCCGGCATCGTCTGAAACTATCCGACTTGGATGCGGGGCTTATTAGGGGATTCCAGGGGCTTTCGTCAACCGCTGCTAGCGTTTGGCTCGCTTTTTCGTGACCTTTTTTGCAGCCTTCTTGGCACCCTTTTTGACAGCCTTCTTGGCGGTCTTTTTGGCTGCCTTTTTCGCCGCTTTCTTGACGGTTTTCTTGCCGGCCTTCTTGGCCGTCTTCTTGGGGCCCTTCACCGCCGATTTGACGGCCTTTTTGGCCGATTTGGCGGGCTTTCTGGCCGTTTTCGTCGCCTTTTTGGCTGCTTTCTTGGTCGCCGCCTTGCTCGCCCTGGCCTTCTTGACCGGCGCCGCCTTGGCTGCGCTTCTGGCGTGGGTCTTCGGCTCGACCGCCCCTAGCGCCAGGAGCTGCCGATGGATGGCGCGGGTAACCTCGTCGATGGCCATCATACCGTCGATGGTCGAGAGCTTCCGCCGCTCGGAATAGTAGTGAATCAGCGGTTCCGTCTGGTTGCGGTAGCTGGCTAACCGCTTGGTCAGGACCTCCGGCGTGTCGTCGAGTCGGACCTCCTCCCCGCGCTCACGCATCTGGGCGACGCGGGTCTCGACGCGGTTCAGGAGCGCGCTCTCGTTGACGCGGAGCTCGATCACAGCGTCGAGCTTGAGATGCTTGTGCTTGAGCAGTTCGTCCAACGCCTCGGCCTGCGGCACGGTGCGCGGAAAGCCGTCGAGGATGAAACCGTTTTTGGCGTCCGGCAGGTCGATCCGGTCGGAGATGATTCTAACCACGACCTCGTCCGGCACGAGGCCGCCGCTGGCCATGATCTCCTTGGCCTTGAGCCCGACCGGCGTTCCAGCCGCCACGGCTGCGCGCAACATCTCGCCGGTCGAGAGCTGGACGATGCCATAACGTTGGATCAGCAACTGCGCCTGGGTCCCCTTGCCCGACCCCGGCGGCCCCAGAAGTATAATTCTCATCGGCGTACGCCCCCCGGATTGGTGAGCGATACGTCGCGCACCTGTGTTTTGATATCAAGAACAGTGCAAACCACAACCAGCGCCGCACCACCATTGACGATCATACTATAAGGCAGACCTATCCCGTAAAGGTCGAACACCTCCGGAATCAACTGCAATACCGTCAGGTAGACGGCTCCGACGACCGTCGTCAATGACACGACGCGATCGAGATAGCCGGCCGTGGCTTCGCCAGGCGCAACACCGGGAATTGCGCCATTTCGCTGAGCCAGAGAATTGGCCGTGTATTCGGGATCGACGACATAGGCCGTGTAGACGAAGGCGAGCACGAATACCGCAATCGACACGAGGATCATGTGCACCGGCTGGCCCAGCCGGAGATGTTGATAGGCCGCGGCGACCAAAGGGTGATCGGCACCCAGGATGAAGCCCGCAAAGGCGAGCGGCAGAAAGAAGACCCACGGCGCCACGGTGACCGGAATCAGGAACCCGGCGCTGTTGAGCTTGATCGGCAGTACGGCATTGCGCGCCGGCAGTTGCCGGGAGCCGACATTGAGCGCGCCGAACGTGACGCGAACATTTCGCCGTGCACCTTCGACGAGCACGATCACGACGACGGTCACGACCCAAAGCACAGCGTGAATGAACACGAGATTGCCCGAGACCGCCCCGCTCCGCACGACATCTGCGATGCCGGCGACGTCTCGCGGCAGTGAGACGAGCATGCCGACGCTCAAGATCAGCGCCAGGCCGTTGCCAATGCCGTAGCGGGTGATCTGTTCGCTCAGCCACACCAGCGCAAAGACGCCGCCAACCATCGATGCTGTGGCGGTCATCACGAACCAGCCATCGGGATTCCTGACGAGCTCCGGAAAGGAAATCAGCGTGGAGGCAATGCCGTAAGCCTGAAAGGCCGCAAGAGCCAGCGTGAGTCCGAGCGTGGCACGGGCGACCTTGCGTCGGCCCTCCTCGCCCGACCGCTCGAGCGAACTCAGGCCGCGCCACACCACGGACAGCAACCGGACAAAGATCGCCGCGGTCAGATAGGGAATGAGACCGAGCGAAAAGAGCGAAAGGCGGACGTTGAAATTGGGCAACGACGAGAGGCGCGCAACATCGATTCCCGCGATCGGGATCTGTGTGCCGAGCCTGAAAAGGAGCAGCGCGCCAATCGTGAAAGCGATTCGGCGCGCGAGCTCCCTGCTCATCTACGGCGGCCGCGCAGCTTCGACTTGCGGATCAGGCCTTCATACTGATGTGCCAGCAGATAGCCCTGCACCTGCGCCACCGTGTCCATGGTGACGCTGACCACGATCAGCAGCGAGGTGCCGCCGAAGTAGAACGGCACTGAGGCGTAGGAGATCAGGATTTCCGGGATCAAGCAGACGATCGCCAGATAGACCGCGCCGAGCACTGTGACGCGCGAGAGCACGTAGTCGATATATTCGGCGGTGCGCTCGCCGGGGCGGATGCCCGGAATGAAGCCGCCGTGCTTCTTCAGATTGTCCGCGGTCTCGGTCGGGTTGAACACGATCGCGGTGTAGAAGAAGGCGAAGAACACGATCAGCGCCAGATACATGATCAGGAACAGCGGACGGCCGTGGCCGAGCTGGGTGGTGATCCACTGGAACCATTCCGGCCCACTGCCCGCGTTGAAGTTCGCCACCGTGGTCGGCAGCAGCAGCAGCGAGGACGCGAAGATCGGCGGGATCACGCCCGAGGTGTTGAGCTTGAGCGGCAGATGCGAAGACTGGCCCTCGAACATCTTGTTGCCGACCTGACGCTTCGGATACTGGATCAAGAGGCGGCGCTGCGCGCGCTCCATGAACACGATGAAGGCGATCACGGCGACCGCCATGATGATGACGACCAGGATCAGGCCGGTCGACATCGCGCCCTGACGGCCGAGCTCGAGCATGTTGGCGAGCGCGGCGGGCAGCTCAGCGACGATGCCGGCGAGAATGATCAGCGAGATGCCGTTGCCGATGCCGCGCGAGGTGATCTGCTCGCCCAGCCACATCAGGAACATGGTGCCGCCGGTCAGCGTGATCGCGGTGGACAGGCGGAAGAACATGCCGGGGTCGCTGACGACGTTGCCGGCGCCCTCGAGACCCACCGCAATGCCGTAGGACTGGAACGCGGCCAGAATCACGGTGAGATAGCGGGTGTACTGGTTCAGCAGCTTGCGGCCGGACTCGCCTTCCTTCTTCAGCGCCTCGAGTTGCGGCGAGACGGTGGTGAGGAGCTGGATGATGATCGAGGCCGAGATATACGGCATGATGTTCAGCGCGAAGATCGCCATGCGGTGGATGCCGCCGCCGGCGAACATGTTGAACATGCCGAGGATGCCGCCCGCCTGGGAACGGAACACCTGCTCCCAGATATTGGGATCGATGCCGGGGAGCGGGATGTAGGTCCCGAGCCGATAAACGAGCAGCGCACCCAGGGTGAACCAGATGCGCTTCTTCAGTTCGTCAGCCTTGGCAAACGCACCGAAATTGAGATTGGCTGCCAGTTGTTCCGCTGCTGAGGCCATCTTGGACTTTCTCCCGCCGCCTATTGCGCCGTCATGCCCGCGGCCGGGCTACTCTCGCGGACGCCGGACATTATCTGGGGCTCGGCTTCGATAAGTCCACGTCCCGCATGCGTAAAGGCCCACGAGCCGCGGGCCAATGACGCAGTTGTTACGCCGCCTCGCCTTCTTCCTTGGCAGGGGCGAGGATCTTCACCGAACCGCCGGCCTTCTCGACCGCGGCGATCGCGGTCTTGGTGGCGCCGTGCACTTCGATGTTGAGCTTGGACTTGAGCTCGCCACGGCCGAGCAGCCGCAGGCCGCCCTTGGCGCGGCGCAGCACGCCGCCCTTCACCAGGGCCTCGACGTTCACGACGCTGCCGGCGTCGATCTTCTTGGCATCGACCGCTTCCTGGAGCCGGTCGAGATTGATCTCGGCGAACTCGACGCGGAAGATGTTGTTGAAGCCGCGCTTGGGCAGACGGCGATGCATCGGCATCTGACCGCCTTCGAAACCCTTGATGCGCACGCCCGAACGCGCGGTCTGGCCCTTGCCGCCGCGGCCGGACTGCTTGCCTTTGCCCGAACCGATGCCGCGGCCGACGCGCATACGCTTCTTGCGCGAGCCGGCGTTGTCGGCGATATCGCTGAGCTTCATCGCCCTTCTCCTTGTGTCTTGCGCACGATCTTCGCCGAAAAACGGTGCCCGCTCTTCGGGATCATGCGCCTTTGCCTTACTTCTCGTCGACGATGCGGACGAGATGGTGAACCTTCTCGATCATGCCGCGGACCGCCGGGGTGTCCGGCAGTTCGCTGGTGCGGCCGATCTTGTTGAGCTTGAGCCCGATCAGCGTCGAACGCTGCGAGTGATGGCGGCGGATCGCGCTGCCAGTCTGCTCGAGCTTGATCGTCTTTGCGGCCTTGGCCATCATGGTCTACTCCGAAAGCTTCCGTTAGTCGGCAGCCGCCTCGGCGTCACCGCCGATGCGACGGGACTGGAGGGTGGACACCTTGATGTTGCGGCGGGCTGCGACCGAGCGCGGCGAATCCTGATGCTTCAGGGCGTCGAAGGTCGCGCGAACCATGTTGTACGGGTTCGACGAGCCGATCGACTTCGCCACCACGTCCTGGACGCCGAGCGTCTCGAACACGGCGCGCATCGGGCCGCCCGCGATGATGCCCGTACCGGCCGGCGCGGCACGCAGGTAGACACGACCCGCGCCATGACGGCCGGCGATGTCGTGATGGAGCGTGCGGCCCTCGCGCAGCGACACGCGGGTCAGGTTGCGCTTGGCGGACTCGGTGGCCTTGCGGATCGCTTCAGGCACTTCGCGCGCCTTGCCGTGACCGAAGCCGGCGCGGCCCTTCTGATCGCCGATCACGACCAGCGCGGCGAAACCGAAGCGCTTGCCGCCCTTGACGACCTTGGCCACGCGGTTGATGTGGACCAGCTTGTCGACGAACTCGCTGTCGCGCTCCTCGCGCTGCTGGCGGTCACGTCCGCCGCGTTGATCGCGTCCACCACGTTGTTCGCGTTCTGCCATTTTTCCAATCCTTCAGAGGCTTACGCCTCAATCCTCAAATTCTGTTAGAAGCTCAGCCCGCTCTCACGCGCCGCATCGGCAAGAGCCTTGACGCGCCCGTGATAGAGGTAGCTGCCGCGATCGAACACGACTTCCTTGACACCCTTCTCGGCGGCGCGCTCGGCCAGCAGCTTGCCGACCGCCTTCGCCGCATCGATGTCGGCGCCGGTCTTGCCGCCGTCGCGCATCGACTTCTCGAGCGACGAGGCAGAGGCCAGCGTCTCGCCCTTCAGGTCGTCGATGACCTGGGCGTAGATGTGCTTGGACGAGCGGAACACCGACAGACGCGGACGACCACCACCGGAGCGGCGCAGCTTCAGCCGCACACTCCGCTTGCGCCGGGCATTCGTAACCTTGGCTTTCGACATGACCGGCTCCGTTACTTCTTCTTGCCTTCCTTGCGGAAGATGAATTCGCCAACATACTTCACGCCCTTGCCCTTGTAGGGCTCCGGCGGACGATAGGAGCGAATCTCGGCGGCGACCTGGCCGACACGCTGGATGTCGCTGCCTGTCACCGTGATCTCGGTCGGCTTCGGCACGGTGATCGTGATCCCTTCCGGGATTGCGTAGACCACGTCGTGGCTGTAGCCGAGCGCGAGCTGCAGGTTCTTGCCCTGCATCGCGGCGCGGTAACCGACGCCGGTGATTTCGAGCTTCTTCTCGAAGCCCTTGGTGACGCCTTCGACCAGATTCGCGACCTGGGCGCGAGCGGTACCGTAGAGGGCGCGCGCGCGATTGGTCTCGAGCCGCGGCTTGACCTTGATCTGGCCGCTCTCAAGCTTCACCTCGACGTCGTCATGAACGACGAACTGAAGCTGGCCCTTCGGCCCCTTCATCTTGACGGTCTGCCCGTCGACGGTCGCGGTAACACCCGACGGCACCGCTACAGGCCTTTTGCCAACACGTGACATGGATCAAAAATCCTTCTCAGAACACCGTGAAGAGGACTTCACCGCCCACATTCGCGTCGCGCGCGCTGTGGTCGGCCATGATCCCCTTCGGCGTCGACAACACCGAAATGCCGAGTCCGTTGTTCACCCGCGGCAGGTTCTTCACCGAGGCGTAAACGCGACGCCCGGGCTTGGAGACACGTTCGATCTCGCGGATGACGGGCTCGCCATCGAAATACTTCAGCTCGATCTCGATCTCGCTGCGGCCCGAGGAATGCTCGAGCGTGGCGTAACCGCGGATGTAGCCCTCGCTCTTGAGGACCTCGAGCACGTTCTCGCGCATCTTCGAACCAGGCGTGGAGACCTTGTTCTTGGAGCGCATCTGCGCGTTGCGGATACGGGTGATCAGATCGCTGATTGGATCGTGCGTAGACATCTAAACGACCCTCCTTACCAGCTGGACTTCACGAGGCCCGGGACCATGCCCTTGGAGCCAAGTTCGCGCAGCGCGATACGGGACAGCTTATTCTTGCGGTAGTTCGAGCGCGGGCGGCCCGACAGCTCGCAACGCAAGCGGATGCGGGTTGCCGACGAATTGCGCGGCATTTCCGCGAGCTTCAGGGTGGCGGCGAACCGCTCCTCCATCGGCAGCTTCTTGTCGGCGATGATCGCCTTCAACCGCTCGCGCTTCGGGGCGGCGTTCTTCACCATCCGCTTGCGCCGGTTGTTCTTCTCGACTGAACTCTTCTTTGCCATGCTTGGCTCCTGGGTATCCGCGTTTGAGAGGCTTTAGGTCAGCGTCTCACTGCCGGAACGGGAAATTGAAAGCGGTCAACAAGGCCCTCGCCTCGTCGTCGGTCTTGGCCGTGGTGCAGACGGTGATGTCCATGCCGCGGGCTTCCGTGACCTTGTCGAAGTCGATCTCGGGGAAAATGATGTGCTCCTTGATGCCGAGCGAGTAGTTGCCGCGGCCGTCGAAGCTCTTCGGGTTCAGGCCGCGGAAGTCGCGGACGCGCGGCAGCGCGACCGTCACCAGGCGATCGATGAACTCGTACATATGGGACTTGCGCAGCGTGACCTTGCAGCCGATCGGCTGGTTCTCGCGCAGCTTGAAGGTCGCAATCGCGACACGCGAATAGGTCACGATCGCCTTCTGACCGGCGATCTGGGTCAGCTCGGCGGCGGCGGTCTCGGCCTTCTTGCGGTCGTTGACGGAATCGCCAACGCCCATGTTCAGCACGACCTTGTCCAGGCGCGGAACCTGCATGACGTTCTCATAACCGAACTTCTCGGTCATCGCCGTGCGGATCTTCGCATCGTATTCCGCGCGCAGGCGCGGCGTGTAAGCGGCCTCAGCCATCGATCTCAGCTCCCGAGCTCTTGGCGATGCGGACCTTCTTGCCGTCCGCCAGAATCTTGAATCCGACGCGGGTCGGCTTTCCATCCTTGTCGACATACGCGATGTTGGACAGTTGGATCGGCGACTCCTTCGAGATGATGCCGCCCTCCTGGGCCTGCGTCTGCTTCTGGTGACGCTTGACCATGTTGATGCCGCGCACGAGCGCCGTGCCGGCGTCGGGACGCACTTCGAACACTTCGCCGGTGCGGCCCTTGTCGCGGCCGGTCAGCACGACGACCTTGTCGCCCTTGCGGATCTTCGCAGCCATCACAGCACCTCCGGCGCGAGCGAGATGATCTTCATGTGGTTCTTCGCGCGCAGCTCGCGCGGCACGGGCCCGAAGATACGGGTGCCGACCGGCTCGGACTGGTTGTTGATCAGGACGGCGGCGTTGCGGTCGAAGCGGATGACCGAACCGTCGGCGCGGCGGATGTCCTTGCGGACGCGCACCACGACGGCCTTCATCACGTCGCCCTTCTTCACCTTGCCACGCGGAATTGCTTCCTTGATCGAAACGACGATGATGTCGCCGATCGTGGCGTAGCGGCGCTTGGAGCCCCCGAGCACCTTGATACACATGACACGGCGTGCGCCAGAATTGTCGGCCACGTCGAGGTTGGTCTGCATCTGAATCATTGATGCACCTCGTCCTCTTCTCTTTGCGCCAGCCCAGCCGGCGCTCAACATTTCCCTGAAGTCAGTCGGCTAAAGCCAACAGATCAGGCGCTTTTCTTGTGTTCGCCCCGGATCACGACCCAGCGCTTCAACTTCGAAATCGGCTTCGATTCCTCGATCCACACCATGTCGCCCGGCTTGAACTCGTTGCTCTCGTCGTGCGCGTGGTAGTTCTTCGAACGGCGGATCGTCTTCTTGTAGATCGGGTGCGTGAAGCGGCGATCAACGCGCACCACGATGGTCTTGGCTTGCTTGTCGCTGACGACCACGCCCTGCAAAGTACGTTTCGGCATCTTCGTAAGCCTCTTACTTCTTCTTCGCGCGCGTCTGCGCGGCGACGGTCTTGATCCGGGCGATGTCACGGCGGGCCTCGCGCAGGCGCGAGGTGTTCTCGAGCTGCCCGGTGGCGCGCTGGAAGCGCAGGTTGAAGCGCTCCTTCTTCAGGTTCAGGACGGCGTCATCCTGCTGGTCGGGGCTCATCGCGCGGATGTCTTCGATCTTCATCTGGGCCATGGCCATTACTCCGCAATGCGCTCGACGAAGCGCGTCTTGATCGGCAGCTTGGCGGCCGCCAGGGTCAGCGCCTCACGCGCCGTCTGGGTGTTGACGCCGTCGATCTCGAACAGCACCCGGCCCGGCTTGACGCGCGCGACCCACAATTCAGGCGAACCCTTGCCGGAGCCCATGCGGACTTCGGCCGGCTTCTTCGACACCGGAACGTCGGGGAATACGCGGATCCAAACGCGGCCGGCTCGCTTCATGTGGCGGGTCAGCGCGCGGCGAGCGGCTTCGATCTGGCGCGCGGTGACGCGCTCAGGCTCGGTCGCCTTCAGGCCGAACTGGCCGAACGCCAACGTCGCGCCCGACGACGCAACGCCGTGAATACGGCCCTTATGCGCCTTCCGGAACTTCGTCTTCTTAGGTTGCATCATGGCTTTAAGCCCTCAAATTCTCAGTGCGGATCAGGCCGCAGCGTTGTCACGGCGCCCACGGCCACCGCGATCACCACCACCGCTGGTCTCGCCTTCGGCCATTCTCTTGTCCTGGGCCATCGGATCGTGCTCGAGGATCTCGCCCTTGAAGATCCAGACCTTGACGCCGCAGGTGCCGAAGGTCGTGAACGCGGTCGCAACGCCGTAGTCGATGTCGGCGCGCAGCGTGTGCAGCGGCACGCGACCTTCGCGGTACCACTCCATGCGGGCGATTTCCGCACCGCCCAGACGACCCGAGCAGTTGATGCGGATGCCTTCCGCGCCGAGACGCATCGCCGACTGCACGGCGCGCTTCATGGCGCGGCGGAACGCCACGCGGCGCTCCAGCTGCTGCGCGATCGACTCGGCCACCAGCGTCGCATCGAGCTCCGGCTTGCGGATTTCGACGATGTTGATGACGACGTCGGACGAGGTGATGTCCGCGACCTTCTTGCGCAGCTTGTCGATGTCCGCGCCCTTCTTGCCGATCACCACGCCCGGGCGAGCCGAGTGGATGGTGACACGGCACTTCTTGTGCGGACGCTCGATCACGATGCGGGCGACGGCCGCCTGCTTGAGCTCCTTGTGCAGGATCTCACGGATCTTGACGTCCTCGTGCAGCAGCTTGCCGTATTCCTGCTTGCCGGCGAACCAGCGGGAATCCCAGGTGCGGTTGATGCCGAGACGCAGACCGATCGGATTGATCTTTTGACCCATCGTGTTCTCCTGCGCCCTTAAGCGGCTGCTTCGGCTTCGACCTGACGAACGATGATCGTCAGCTGCGAAAATGGTTTGTAGACACGGCCCGAGCGGCCACGGCCGCGAGCGGCGAAGCGCTTCATCACGAGGCCGTTGCCGACGAAGGCCTGCGCCACGACGAGATCGTCGACGTCGAGGTCGTGGTTGTTCTCGGCATTGGCGATAGCCGATTCCAGGCACTTCTTCACGTCGACCGCGATCCGCTTGCGCGAAAACTGCAGATCGGCGAGCGCAGCAGCTGCCTTCCGGCCGCGAATGAGCTGGGCGACCAGGTTGAGCTTCTGCGGGCTCACCCGCAGCATCCGGGCGACCGCCTTGGCCTCGTTCTCGGCGAGGCTCCGTTCGCGCTTAGGTTTGCTCATCGTTTAATCCTCAAGCCTTCTTGGCTTTCTTGTCGCCGGAGTGGCCATGGAAGGTCCGGGTCGGCGAAAACTCGCCGAACTTGTGACCGACCATTTCCTCGTTGACGGCCACCGGCACGTGCTTCTGACCGTTGTAGACGCCGAAGGTCAGGCCGACGAATTGCGGCAGGATCGTCGAGCGACGGCTCCAGATCTTGATGACGTCGTGACGGCCGGACGCGCGGGCGGCATCTGCCTTCTTGAGCAGAGAACCCTCGACGAACGGGCCTTTCCAGACTGAACGAACCATGTCCGGCGTTCCTTACTTCTTCCGCTTGTGGCGGCTTAGGAGAATGAATTTGTTGGTCGACTTGTTGGTGCGGGTCTTCTTGCCCTTGGTCGGCTTGCCCCACGGAGTGACCGGGTGGCGGCCGCCCGAGGTACGACCTTCACCACCGCCGTGCGGATGGTCGATCGGGTTCATCGAGACACCGCGGTTATGCGGCTTGCGGCCCAGCCAACGGTTACGGCCGGCCTTGCCGATCGAGGTGTTCATGTGATCCGGGTTCGACACCGCGCCGATCGTGCCGCGGCAACGGCCGTGCACCAGGCGCTGCTCGCCCGAGTTCAGGCGGATGATCACGTAGTCCTGGTCGCGGCCGACGAGCTGGGCATAGGTGCCAGCGGAACGGGCGAGCTGGCCGCCCTTCCCGATCTTGACCTCGATGTTGTGGATGATCGTGCCGACCGGCATGTTGCCGAGCGGCATGACATTGCCCGGCTTCACGTCGACGTAGTTGCCGGCGATGATGGTGTCACCCACGGCAAGGCGCTGCGGCGCCAGGATGTAGGCCTGCTCGCCGTCCTGATACTTGATCAGCGCGATGAAGCCGGTGCGGTTCGGATCATACTCGAGACGCTCGACGGTCGCGGGGACGTCGATCTTCTCGCGCTTGAAATCCACGGTGCGCAGCGTCTGCTTGTGACCGCCGCCGCGGAAGCGCACGGTGATGCGACCGGTGTTGTTGCGGCCGCCCGAGGAGTGCTTGCCCTCGGTGAGCGCCTTGACCGGCTTGCCCTTGTACAGGGCCGAACGATCGACCATGACCAGCTGGCGCTGGCCCGGCGTCGTAGGATTGAATGTCTTCAGTGCCATCGTCGTACGACCTTACAGACCGGTGGTGACGTCGATCCGGTGGCCCTCTTCGAGGGTCACGATCGCGCGCTTGGTGTTCGACTGCGAGCCGAGATTGCCGCGGAAGATCTTGGTCTTGCCCTTGCGGACCAGCGTGTTGACGCTCTTGACCTTGACGTCGAACAGCTTCTCGATCGCTTCCTTGATCTGCGGCTTGGTCGCCTTGGCGGCCACCTTGAACAGCACCTTGTTGTGCTCAGAGGCGATCGTCGCCTTTTCGGTCACGACCGGCGACACGATCACGTCGTAGTGGCGAGCCTCGATGTTCTTCGTCATTTGAAGCGCGCCTCCAGCGCATCGATGGCGGCCTTGGTCAGAACGAGCTTCTGACGGCGCAGGATGTCGTAGACGTTGATGCCCTGGATCGGCAGCACGTCCATGTTCGGGATGTTGCGAGCCGCAGCGGCGAAGCCGTTGTTGAGCTCGGCGCCGTCGATGATCAGCGCGTTGGTCAGGCCCAGACCCGAGAAGTGACCGAGCAGCGCCTTGGTCTTGGCGGCTTCCAGCGCGGCCTTCTCGATCACGACGAGATCGCCGTCCTTGGCCTTGGCCGAGAGCGCATGCTTCAGCGCGAGTGCACGGACCTTCTTCGGCAGGTCGGTGGCGTGCGAACGCACCACCGGACCGAAGGCACGGCCGCCGCCGCGGAACTGCGGCACGCGGGCCGAGCCGTGACGAGCACCGCCGGTACCCTTCTGCTTGTACATCTTCTTGCCGGTGCGCCAGATCTCGGCGCGGCCCTTGGCCTTGTGCGTGCCGGCCTGGCGCTTGTTGAGCTGCCACTGCACGCAACGTGCAATGATGTCCTGGCGCGGCTCGAGGCCGAAAATGGTGTCGGACAGCTGGACCGAGCCGGCTTCCTTACCTTCGAGCGTGGTGACCTTCAATTCCATCTCACGCACCCTCCTGCTGGGCCGCAGCCTCGGCTTCGCCACCCGCAACCTTGAACTTGCCGGGCTTCGGAGCTTCCTTCGGCAGCGGCTTCTTGACCGCGTCGCGCACGCGAATCCAGCCGCCCTTGGAGCCGGGAACGGCGCCTTCGACGAGGATCAGGCCGCGCTCGACATCGAGCTGAACGACGCGAAGGTTGAGCGTGGTGATGCGGTCGACACCCATGTGGCCGGGCATCTTCTTGTTCTTCCAGGTCTTGCCGGGGTCCTGACGGCCACCGGTCGAACCGATCGAGCGGTGCGAGACCGAGACGCCGTGGGTGGCGCGCAGACCACCGAAGTTCCAGCGCTTCATACCGCCGGCGAAGCCCTTACCGACCGAGGTGCCGGTGACGTCGACGAACTGGCCGACGACGAAGTGGTCGGCAAGGATCTCGGCGCCGACGGGGATCATCTGATCCGCGGAGACGCGGAATTCCTCGACCTGCCGCTTCGGCTCGACCTTGGCGACCGCGAACTGGCCGCGCTCCGCCTTGGGCATGTAAACGGTCTTGCGGCTGCCAGAACCAAGCTGGAGCGCGACGTAACCGTTCTTCTCTTCGGTACGGTGGCCTACGACCTGGCAATTGCCGAGCTTCAGCACGGTCACGGGGATATGTTCGCCGGCCTCTGTAAAGACCCGCGTCATCCCGACCTTTTGTGCGATCACTCCGGAGCGCATCGGCTTGCTTCCTGTTCTTTCTGTCCGCTTGCGCGAACGGGATCCAAAAATCTTAGAGCTTGATCTCGACGTCGACACCGGCGGCCAGGTCGAGCTTCATCAAAGCATCGACGGTCTGCGGGGTCGGATCGACGATGTCGAGCAGGCGCTTGTGAGTGCGCATCTCGAACTGCTCGCGGCTCTTCTTGTCGACGTGGGGCGAACGGTTGACGGTGAACTTCTCGATGCGGGTGGGCAGCGGAATGGGTCCGCGGACCTGCGCGCCGGTGCGCTTCGCCGTGTTCACAATCTCGCGGGTCGACGTATCGAGGATACGATGGTCGAACGCCTTGAGACGGATACGAATGTTTTGGCCGTTCATTGCCGTGCTTTCTCTAGTGAGTGGCGAGTAGCGAGTAGCGAATAGAATTCCCTATTCGCCACTCACCATTCCCTATTCGCTTGTTACTCGATGATCGAGGCGACGACGCCGGCGCCGACGGTGCGGCCACCTTCGCGGATCGCGAAGCGGAGCTTCTCTTCCATCGCGATCGGCACAATCAGGTGCACTTCCATCGCGATGTTGTCGCCCGGCATCACCATCTCGGTGCCTTCCGGCAGGTGCACGACACCGGTCACGTCGGTGGTGCGGAAGTAGAACTGCGGACGGTAGTTGGTGAAGAACGGGGTGTGGCGACCGCCCTCTTCCTTGGTGAGGATGTAAGCCTCAGCCTTGAACTTGGTGTGCGGCTTGACCGAACCCGGCTTGCACAGCACCTGGCCGCGCTCGACGTCTTCGCGCTTGGTGCCACGGAGCAGCGCGCCGATGTTGTCGCCGGCCTGGCCCTGATCGAGCAGCTTGCGGAACATTTCGACGCCGGTGACGGTCGTCTTCTGGGTCGCACGCAGACCGACGATCTCGATTTCCTCGCCAACCTTGACGATGCCGCGCTCGACGCGGCCGGTCACGACGGTGCCGCGGCCCGAGATCGAGAACACGTCTTCAACCGGCATCAGGAACGGCTGGTCGATCGGACGCTCCGGCTGCGGGATGTATTCGTCGACGTTCTTCATCAGCTCGAGGATGGCGTCGTGACCGAGCTTCTTGTCGGAGTCTTCGAGAGCGGCGAGCGCCGAACCCTTGATGATCGGGATCTTGTCGCCCGGGAAATCGTACTTCGAGAGCAGCTCGCGGACTTCGAGCTCGACGAGCTCGAGCAATTCCGGATCGTCGACCATGTCGCACTTGTTCAGGAACACGACCAGCGCGGGCACGCCGACCTGGCGGGCGAGCAGGATGTGCTCGCGGGTCTGCGGCATCGGACCGTCAGCGGCCGACACGACCAGGATCGCACCGTCCATCTGGGCGGCACCGGTGATCATGTTCTTCACGTAGTCGGCATGGCCGGGGCAGTCGACGTGGGCGTAGTGGCGGTTCGGCGTCTCGTACTCGACGTGCGCGGTCGAGATGGTGATGCCGCGCGCCTTCTCTTCCGGCGCCTTGTCGATCTGGTCGTACGCGGTGAACGTCGCACCGCCGGCTTCGGCGAGAACCTTGGTGATCGCCGCGGTCAGCGACGTCTTACCATGGTCGACGTGACCGATGGTGCCGATGTTGCAGTGCGGCTTGTTACGTTCAAACTTTGCTTTGGCCATTTGACTCTCCGTTCAATCGTCAGTTCGTGACCGACGACAATCAGGCAAACTTCTTCTGGACTTCTGCCGACACGTTGGCCGGCGCTTCTGCGTAGTGGTCGAACTGCATGGTGAAGGTTGCGCGACCCTGGCTCATCGAGCGCAGGTTATTCACGTAACCGAACATGTTCATGAGCGGCACCATCGCGTTGATGACGTTGGCGTTGCCGCGCATGTCTTGACCCTGGATCTGACCGCGCCGGGAATTCAGGTCGCCGATGACCGAGCCGGTGTAGTCTTCCGGGGTCACCACTTCGACCTTCATGATCGGCTCGAGCAGGACGGACTTGCCCTTCTGCAACGCTTCGCGGAATGCCGCGCGCGATGCGATTTCGAAGGCGAGCGCCGACGAGTCGACGTCGTGATACTTGCCGTCGACGAGCTGAACCTTGACGTCGACCACGGGGAAGCCCGCGACCACGCCAGAGCTCATCACGCTGTTGAGGCCCTTTTCGACGCCGGGGATGTATTCCTTCGGAACCGCACCACCGACGATCTTGGACTCGAACTCGTAGCCCTTGCCGGGCTCGTTCGGCTCGACCACGATCGACACTTCCGCGAACTGACCGGTACCGCCGGTCTGCTTCTTGTGGGTGTACTTGACCTCGGCCTTCTTGGTGACGCGCTCACGGAACGCAACCTGCGGCGCGCCGATGTTGGCGTCGACCTTGTAGGTGCGCCTGAGGATGTCGACCTTGATGTCCAGATGGAGTTCGCCCATGCCCTTGAGGATGGTCTGGCCGGACTCCTGGTCGGTCGACACGCGGAAGGACGGATCCTCCGCGGCGAGCTTGGCCAGCGCCACGCCCAGCTTTTCCTGGTCGGCCTTGGACTTCGGCTCGATCGCGATCTCGATGACCGGTTCGGGGAATTCCATCTTCTCCAGGATCACCTGCTTGTCGGGATCGCACAGCGTGTCACCGGTACGCGCTTCCTTCAGGCCGGCCAGCGCGACGATGTCGCCGGCATAGGCTTCCTTGATGTCTTCGCGGTTGTTCGCATGCATCAAGAGCATGCGCCCGATGCGCTCCTTCTTCTCGCGGGTCGAGTTCACGACGCCGGTGCCGCTCTGCAGAACGCCGGAGTAGATGCGGCAGAAGGTGATGGTGCCGACGAACGGGTCGTCCATGATCTTGAACGCGAGCAGCGCGAGCGGCTCCTTGTCGTCCGCCTTGCGCACGACCTCGTTGCCGCGGTCGTCGGTGCCCTTGATCGCGGGCACGTCGATCGGCGACGGCAGATAGTCGACGACGGCGTCGAGCAGCGGCTGAACGCCCTTGTTCTTGAAGGCCGAGCCGCACAGCACGGGATAGAACGCGCCGGTCAGAACCGCCTTGCGGATCAGCCGCTTCAGCGTCTCTTCGTCCGGCTCCTTGCCGTCGAGATAGGCGGCCATGGCGTCGTCGTCGAGCTCGACGGCGGCTTCCACCATCTTCTCGCGGTATTCCTTGGCCTGCTCGACGAGATCCTCGGGAATGTCGACATAGTCGAACTTCGCCCCCAGCGATTCATCGTTCCAGATGATGCCCTGCATCTTCACGAGGTCGACGAGACCCTTGAAGTTGTTCTCGGCGCCGATCGGAAGCTGGATCGCGATCGGCTTGGCGCCGAGGCGGTCGACGATGTCGGCCAGGCACTTGAAGAAGTCGGCGCCGGTCTTGTCCATCTTGTTGGCGAAGACGATGCGCGGAACCTTGTACTTGTCGCCCTGGCGCCAGACGGTCTCGGTCTGGGGCTCGACACCCTGGTTGGAGTCGAGCACGCAGACGGCGCCGTCGAGCACGCGCAGCGAACGTTCGACTTCGATGGTGAAGTCGACGTGGCCGGGGGTGTCGATGATGTTCAGACGCTTGCCGGCCCAGAACGCGGTGGTCGCAGCCGAAGTGATCGTGATGCCACGCTCCTGCTCCTGCTCCATCCAGTCCATCGTCGCGGCACCTTCGTGCACTTCGCCGATCTTGTGGCTCTTGCCGGTGTAATAAAGGATGCGCTCGGTCGTCGTCGTCTTGCCGGCATCGATATGCGCCATGATACCGAAGTTGCGGTAATTCTCTATGGCATGAACGCGGGGCATTGGGTGTTCCTTAGATTCCGTGTTTCGCCGTTACCAGCGATAGTGCGAGAAGGCGCGGTTGGCTTCCGCCATCCGGTGCACGTCTTCGCGCTTCTTGACTGCGTTGCCACGGTTGTTCGACGCGTCCAGGAGTTCCGCCGACAGCCGCTCGGTCATGGTCTTCTCGTTGCGATCGCGCGCAGCGGAGATCAGCCAGCGAATGCCCAGCGCCTGACGGCGGGTCGAACGAACCTCGACCGGGACCTGGTAGGTCGCGCCGCCGACGCGGCGGGAGCGCACTTCGATCGTCGGCATGACGTTCTCGAGTGCCTGCTCGAACACGCCGAGCGGGTTCTGCTTGGTCTTGGATTCGATGATACCGAACGCACCGTAGACGATGCCTTCGGCGACCGACTTCTTGCCGGCGTACATCACCGAGTTCATGAACTTCGTGACGATGATGTTCCCGAACTTCGGATCGGGAAGGACTTCGCGCTTTTCCGCTGAGTGGCGACGAGACATGGACCTGGTTCCCGCTTACTTCGGACGCTTCGCGCCGTACTTCGAACGACGCTGCTTACGGTTCTTGACGCCCTGGGTATCCAGAACGCCGCGGAGGATGTGGTAGCGCACGCCGGGCAAGTCCTTGACGCGACCGCCGCGGATCATGACCACCGAGTGCTCCTGGAGGTTATGGCCCTCGCCGGGGATGTAGCCGATCACCTCGAAGCCGTTGGTCAGGCGCACCTTGGCGACCTTACGAAGCGCCGAGTTCGGCTTCTTCGGGGTCGTGGTGTAGACGCGCGTGCAAACACCACGCTTCTGCGGCGACTGCTGCAGCGCCGGCACCTTCTTGCGCGACTTCTGCACTTCACGCGGTTGAGCGATCAGCTGGTTGATCGTCGGCATCCTGGCCTTACCCTTTGTTCTGTCGCAGACCCTTCCGGGTCCGCTGTCTTGCCGCAGCCCGTTGCCGGGACTGCAAATTCTTTCGAGCTACCTGCCCGACGAGGCCGCCCTTCGCGGAACAATCCGCGCAAAGCGAAATTGCGCCAACCGCTCCATCAACGAGCGGAAAGCGCTTCGACGCCACAGAGGACCGCAGTATGAGGCCGGTCAGCGTAAAGCCGCGGCCCGCGCACCGAGGTCATGCATCCGATTTCGATCTCAAGAGAACGTGCTCAAGAGAACTAAAGTCGCACTGGCATTGCCTAGCTATGATCGACAGCGTTTGAGCGGCATTCGTCGAGGTTGGTGCCCGCCTTGAGCGACCCTTGTGGATCTAGTTCCTGGTGGATCTAGTCCTTGGGGATCTAACGGGTGGCCCGTTCCGACGCTGGCGATGCTCACCGCCTGTCGTAAGTGAGGCGCTTTCTATAAGTGAGAATCGATCAAGTCAAGGCGAAACGACAGTCACAAGGCGCTCAGGAGCCTGTCAAAATCGCTGTTTGCCGCCCTTGCCGCGTCACCCCGATATGGGCCCGCAGCCTCCATTTCACCAGCTTGTCGGCCATTTATATCCGGGCGAAAAGCACTTTTATGACCCTCGGCAAGCCTTTTTTGCTCGTGAGGCGTTAATCTATTCGCTTAGGGGAGCAATCGGCGCGGGGACTTCATCATAGTCGTCGGCTGTCGGCCACGGGGCATTTCGACGTCCTGACCAATCCGCACGAGAGTTATCCGACCGAGTTTTCGAATCGAAGAACTCATCGTCACGTGCAGATCGAGCGACCACCGATGACCGGAATCACAGAATCGGTGCGGCCCGCTCACTCCTCCCCGTCCTCGTCCTCATCATCCTCGAGGTCGTCTTCATCATCATCGTCTCTGCCGTCGTCGGCGTGAGCCGCCGCGCCATGCGGCTGGTGGGTCTGGTCGTTCCATAGCTTGCGATAGGTGCCGTTCTTGGCGAGCAGCTGGGCATGCGAGCCGCGTTCGATCGCCCTGCCCGCGGAAATCACGATGATTTCGTCCATTTCGACCACCGAGGTCAGCCGGTGGGTCGACCAGATCATGGTACGGCCCTTGGCGACCTTGAGCAGCGTCCGGTTGATTGCAGCTTCCGTGGTCTGGTCCAGCGCCGAGGTGGCTTCGTCCAGCAGCAGCACCGAGGGGTTGCGGATGATCGCACGCGCGATCGCGATGCGCTGGCGCTGGCCGCCCGACAGGGTGTCGCCGCGCTCGCCGACCGGCGTGTCGTAGCGCTGCGGCAGGCTCATGATGTAGCGGTGAATCTCGGCCTTCTTGGCCGCCTCCTCCACCTCCTCGTCGCTTGCGCCCTCCTTGCCGAGCCGGATGTTCTCGCGGATGGACATGTTGAACAGCATGTTCTCCTGGAACACCACCGCCATGCTCCGGCGCAGTGAATCCAGCGTCACCTTGCGGACGTCGACGCCATCGATGGTAACGCGCCCCTCGTTGGGCACGTAGAGCCGCAGGATCAGGTTGAGCAACGTGCTCTTGCCGGAGCCGCTCGGGCCGACGATCGCGATGCGCTTGCCCGCATTGAGCTTGAGACTGAGATTATCCAGCACCGGCGTCTGACTGCCCTCGTACTGGAAGGTGACGTGATCGAAGGTGATGTCGTTGGTGATGCGCGGCAGGTCGGGCGCGCCAGGACGATCGGCACCGCGGGTCGGCTGGTCCAGCAGCTCCTGGATGTGACGGATCGCGGCGGCCGAGGAGATCGACACCGGAATGAAATGCATCACGTGGGCGATGTTGTAGGAGACCTCCCAGAACGCGCTCTCGAAGGTGACAAAGGTGCCGATCGTGATCTGGCCCTTGGTCGCCAGGTACGCGCCGATGGCCAGCACGACGAGGTGCAGCAGCAGCACCGAAATAGTGACCGTGCGCTCCACCATGGTCGACAGGAACGTGGCCGAGGCGATCTTGTTGCGCGTCTCGTCGTTGCGGAAGCGGAAGAAGCCGAACATCTTGCGCTGCAGGCTGAATGCCTTGATCACGGCTTGCGCCGCCACGTTCTCCTGCACCATGCCGAGCAGCGCGCTCTCGTTGAGCTTCTGCTCGTAATTGGCCTGCACCGCCTTGGGCGTCAGGATCCGCGGGCCGATCAGCGTGATCGGGAACACGAGCAGCGCAACGGCCGCCAGCTGCCAGTTCAGGAACACCATCAGGACGATGCCGGCGATCAATTCCAGAAACGGCAGCGCGGCACTGTTGGCGAAAGTCTTCACCGAGCCTTCGAAGGCTGACAGGTCGACCGAGAAGCGCGACAGAATTTCGCCGCGCTTGGTGCGGCCGAAATAGGCCGCCGGCAGGTCCTGGACGTGCTCGAACAGGCGCTTGCGGACGTCGGAGATGATACAGGCAGCCAACCGCGCATCCCAGCGCTCGTACCAGACGGCGACGATCGAGGTGAAGATGCCGGCGACGGCGAGCACGCCGAGGATCTTGTACAGCGCCTGGAAGTCCTCCTCGCCGAGCGCATCGTCGATCAGGAACTTGAGGCTGAGAGGCATGATGACGTTGAACAGCGTCTCGACGAAGACGCCAAACGCCACGAATGACAGCATCCGCTTGTAGTTGGTCAGATGGGGCTTGACGAACCCGACGATGGTCGCGAGCGCGCCGGCGGCCTCGCGCGCGGTAAAGACGACGAGGTCCTCGTCCTCATCGTCGTCATCAAGCTCCAGCTCGTCATCTGCCTCGTCCTCATCGTCCTCGTCGTCTTCGAGGTCCGGCTTGGCAGCCGCGGCGAGCTTGTCGTCGAGCTCGGCCGCCTCGTCGGCGGCGAGCTTCTGTTTGTCGGGCGGGAGGGGCTTGGACGCCATGAAACCAACCGATGCTGACGGCCGGCATGACCGCAGAGAAAGCAGGAGATAGCGGTAACCGCTATTGCACCGATTCTATGCGATCAAGATGAATTCGGCAAAACAATTGGCGAAGGCGCTCGCTCCAAGCGGCTAATCGTCGTCCTCGTCCTCGACCTTGTCGAAGAAGGAATAGCGCAAGCTGTCGGCGTCGGCGTACCACTGCCCCGGCCCCTTGTTGGCGGCGAGCGTCGCTTCCCAGAGCGCATCGGTGCAATCCTTGCGGTGCATCGAGAGGTCGAAACCGTTGCCGAAGAACAGCTCGGACCATTCCCACCAGGTGCCGAGCTTCTTGACCCCGCGCAGGAGGTCGTAGCGATCAATCAGAGCGGGAGCCATGTCCGAGGTGATCGAGCCGAACACCAGGCCGGTCTTGACCACGCGGTTCAGCTCCTTGATCGCGCGGACCACCTGCTTCGGGGAAACGTGGCAGAGGCTGGTTTCGAACACGAAGTCGAACGCGCCGTCCTTGAACGGCATGTCGCTGATCGAGCCGAGCTTGTTGTACTTCTTCAGCACCTTCGGCGTCCTGGCGTGGATGGCACGGTTGTTCTCGATGCCGAAGGCATCGATGCCGCGCTCGCGCAGCGCGCCGACCAGCTCGCCGCTGGCCGAGCCCGCGACGAGCAGCTTGGCGCCCTTGGTCTTGCCCCAGACGATGCCGAGCAGCTTGGTGAGATAGTCGGGGTCGGTGAAGTGGCGCCATGCCTCGTGATAGGCACCGAGGCCGCGATAGTTCTCGAAATAGTCGCGGTCGATCTTGTCGGAGACCGGCTTGCCATCCTGCGCGCGCTTGCGGCGCAGGCGCATCATCTCGGTCAGGATGATGTCGGTCGCCGCGTCGGAGGAGTCGAGCAGGCCGTTCAGCGTCGAATCGAACAGATAGTCGCCGACCACCACGATGCCCGGATGCTCCTTCGGCTCCGGCCGGTGATTGGTCATGACGTCGCGCACGGGCAGACCGCCCGGAATCGCGTTCACTGACGACAGCCAGCGGTGGATCTTGCCTTCCACGAAATGCAAACGCGCATCGCCGAGCGAAGCCGGCAGCGACTTCAGCGCGGCGTCGATCAGCTCCTGGTCCGATAGATTAGCAAAGGCCAGCGCGTCCGAGCCGGGAATGAGCCAGTTCAGCACGCCGTGCTTGCCGACGTCGTGGCGCGCGCCCTCGTTGTAGACGCAGCAGCCGCCGAAGGCTTCCGACATGAACCAGGCGCCGGAAATCTTCTCGCCCCAGAACGGCGTGTCGAACAGGATCGAGACGCGCAGGTAATGCGCGGGACGGTCGAAATAGGAGACGTGCTTGACCATCGACTTGCGCAGCTGCTCGCCTTCCCAGCCGACGGTGGCGAGCCAGGAATGCGGCAGGCAGACCAGCACGAGATCGAAGTCGCGGGTCTCCGGTCCCTTGCCGTTCATCATCTTGAGCTGGTAGCGGCCGGTCGGCGCCTTGCCCACGGTGAGCACGCGGTGATTGAGCTGGATATCGGCGTTGACCTCCGACTGGAGGCACTCGATCAACTGTTCATTGCCGTTCTGGATGGAATAGAGGCCGATATAGCCGTCGACATCCATCAGATAGTTCTTGAGCGCGTTGAGGCCGTTGGTGTTGTGGCTCTCGGTCGCGATGTCGGAGCGCGCCATCACCTTGAAGAAGCGCTTTGCCGTCTCGTCCTCGACCTCCTCGTCGAGCACCTGCTCGGCGGTCTTGTAGGCCCAGGGATTGTCGTTGTCGTGCGCGCCGACGCCCTCGTAATATTCGATCGGCGACATCACCTCGGTACAACGTTTGCGGAACGCCTCGATCGCAGCCGCGGTCTTGGCGCCGTATTTGCGGCGCATGCCGGGCACGTCGCTCAGCAGCTCGCCGCCGAACTGCACCTGCTCGGCATCCATCGGAATGGTCTGCAGCCCAAAATGCTGAATCAGCTCGCGCAGCGGATCGGGCCCGGTCATCGAGTAATCGTAGATCTCGGCAACGCCGGCCTCGTACATCGCAGGCGCGGAATCGAACTTGCGCGTGACGATCTTGCCGCCGAGCCGGTCGGAGGCCTCGTAGATGGTGACGCGACAGAGATCGCCAAGCTTGCGCTTCAGATACCAGGCGCTCATCAGCCCACCGGGGCCGCCGCCTACGATTGCGAGATCAAGCATGTGAGTTCCGTGGTCTCCGGCCCTGCCCCCGTCACGGGATCCACCGGTCTAAACTCCCCTAGCAGAAGCTCTTTTGCGCCTGAAGGAAAGATGAACAAAGGTTGATCCCGCATCGCAGCAGGCAATGAAAGCAGCAAAAAGGCCGGCTTGCGCCGGCCTTTTCATTGTCCTCGGTATTCCTACGGATGAACCATCATTCCGCAGGCGGCAGTGCAGGAAGCTCCGCTTCCGGCGCGGGCGACACGACGGCCGCCTGCTTCTCGCGCTCGTCGAGGATCATCTTGTCGCGCTTCACGGCGACTTCGCGGATCTTGGCCATGGAAGCGCCGGTGCCCGCCGGGATCAGCCGGCCGACGATGACGTTCTCCTTGAGGCCTTCGAGCGGATCGACCTTGCCATTGACCGCCGCTTCCGTGAGGACGCGGGTGGTCTCCTGGAACGAGGCCGCCGAGAAGAACGAGCGGGTCTGGAGGCTCGCCTTGGTGATGCCGAGCAGAACCGGCGTACCCGTGGCGATCTTCTTGCCCTCTTCCTTGGCCTTCTCGTTCAGCGCGTCGAACTCGATCTTGTCGACCTGCTCGCCGGAGATCATGTCCGTGTCGCCCTGGTCGGTGACTTCCACCTTCTGGAGCATCTGACGGACAATCACCTCGATGTGCTTGTCGTTGATGAGCACGCCCTGGAGCCGGTAGACCTCCTGGATCTCGTTGACCAGATAGGCCGCGAGTTCCTCGATGCCCTTGACCGCAAGAATGTCGTGCGGCGCCGGGTTGCCTTCCACGATGAAATCGCCCTTTTCGACGACGTCGCCGTCCTGAAGGTGGATGTGCTTGCCCTTCGGGATCAGGTACTCACGCGCCTCGTCGGTCTTGTCCATCGGCTCGATCGAGATGCGACGCTTGTTCTTGTAGTCGCGCCCAAACCGGATGGTGCCCGAGATTTCGGCGATGATCGCCGCGTCCTTCGGACGCCGTGCCTCGAACAGTTCCGCCACCCGCGGCAGACCGCCGGTGATGTCACGCGTCTTGGCGCTTTCGGTCGAGACACGGGCGAGGATGTCACCCGCCTGGACCTTGGCTCCGATGTCGACCGACAGAATGCCGTCGACCGACAGCATGTAGCGAGCGTCGCCGCCACGGGCGAGCTTGAGCACCTTGCCGTCCTTGCCCTTGACCACGATGGCGGGACGCAAGTCCCCGCCGCCACGCGTCGAGCGCCAGTCGATGACCACGCGCTTGGCGATACCGGTGGCTTCGTCGAGCGTTTCCGAGATCGACAGACCCTCGATCAGGTCCTCGAAGCCGATGGTACCTTCGACCTCGGTGAGAAGCGGACGGGTGTACGGGTCCCACTCGACGATGCGCTGGCCGCGCTTGACGTTGTCGCCCTCGTCAATGTGCAGGCGCGAGCCGTACTGGACGCGGTGCGTCGCACGCTCGGTGCCGTCGGCATCGACGATCGCCACCACCATGTTGCGCACCATCGCGACCAGATGACCTTCGCTGTTGCGGGCGATGGCCTTGTTCCTGATCACGATCTTGCCGTCGAAGTTGGCTTCGACGAACGACTGCTCGTTGAGCTGCGCCGCACCACCGATGTGGAAGGTGCGCATGGTGAGCTGGGTGCCCGGTTCACCGATCGACTGCGCCGCGATGACGCCGACCGCTTCGCCGTGGTTGACCGGCGTGCCGCGGGCGAGGTCGCGGCCGTAGCACTTGCCGCAGATGCCGTTGACGAGCTCGCAGGTCAGCGCCGATCGGATCTTCACCTCCTGCACACCACCCTGCTGGATGGCGTCCAGATGGCTTTCTTCCATCAGCGTATCACGCTTGATGATCACCTTGCCCGAGCTGTCACGGATGTCTTCGCAGGCCGTGCGTCCGAGGATGCGCGAACCGAGCGAAGCAACCACGGTGCCGGCATCGACGATGGCGCGCATCTTGATGCCGAGCTTGGTGCCGCAGTCGCTCTGCGTGATGATGCAGTCCTGCGCCACGTCGACCAGACGACGGGTCAGGTAGCCCGAGTTCGCGGTCTTCAACGCGGTGTCCGCGAGGCCCTTGCGGGCGCCGTGGGTCGAGTTGAAGTACTCGAGAACCGAGAGGCCTTCCTTGAAGTTCGAGATGATCGGCGTCTCGATGATCTCACCCGACGGCTTGGCCATCAGGCCGCGCATGCCGGCGAGCTGACGCATCTGGGCCGGCGAACCGCGGGCACCGGAGTGAGCCATCATGTAGATCGAGTTGATGTCGGCATCCGCTCCACTCGCCGTCTTCTTGGTGGAGGAGATCTCCTTCATCATCGCCTTGGCGATTTCTTCCGTGGCCTTCGACCAGGCGTCGACGACCTTGTTGTACTTCTCGCCATGGGTGATCAGACCGTCGTTGTACTGCTGCTCGAAATCCTTCGCCAGCGTACGGGTGGTGTCGACGATCTTCCACTTGGAGTGCGGCACGACCATGTCGTCCTTGCCGAACGAGATGCCGGCCTTGAACGCGTTGTAGAAGCCGAGCGCCATGATGCGGTCGCAGAAGATCACCGTCTCCTTCTGACCGCAGTGGCGGTAGACCTGGTCGATGACGCCCGAGATCTCGCGCTTGGTCATCAGCTTGTTGATGATCTCGTACGGGACGCGCGGGTTCTTCGGCAGCAGATTGCCGAGCATGACGCGGCCGGCGGTGGTCTCGATCCAGCGCTTGGAGATCTTGCCGGTCTCGTCGATGCCTTCCCACCGGTACTTGATCTTGGTGTGGAGGTGGATGACCTTCGCGTGCAGGGCGTGCTCGAGCTCGGCCATCTCGCCGAACACCTTGCCCTCGCCGGGCAGGCCTTCGCGCATGATCGAGACGTAGTAGAGACCGAGCACGATGTCCTGCGACGGCACGATGATCGGCTGTCCGTTCGCCGGATGCAGGATGTTGTTGGTCGACATCATCAGGACGCGCGCTTCCAGCTGCGCTTCGAGCGACAGCGGAACGTGCACGGCCATCTGGTCGCCGTCGAAGTCGGCGTTGAACGCGGAGCAGACCAGCGGGTGAAGCTGGATCGCCTTGCCCTCGATCAGCACCGGCTCGAACGCCTGGATGCCGAGACGATGCAGCGTCGGCGCGCGGTTGAGCAGCACCGGATGCTCGCGGATGACCTCGTCCAGGATATCCCAGACCTCGGGCCGCTCCTTCTCGACCAGCTTCTTCGCCTGCTTCACGGTGGTGGACAGGCCCTTTGCGTCAAGCCGCGAATAGATGAACGGCTTGAACAGCTCGAGCGCCATCTTCTTCGGCAGGCCGCACTGATGCAGGCGCAGCTCGGGACCGACCACGATCACCGAACGGCCCGAATAGTCGACGCGCTTGCCGAGCAGGTTCTGACGGAAGCGGCCCTGCTTGCCCTTGAGCATGTCGGCGAGCGACTTCAGCGGACGCTTGTTGGCGCCCGTGATGACGCGGCCGCGACGGCCGTTGTCGAACAGCGCATCGACCGCTTCCTGAAGCATGCGCTTCTCGTTGCGGATGATGATGTCGGGCGCACGCAGCTCCATCAGCCGCTTCAAGCGGTTGTTGCGGTTGATGACGCGGCGGTAGAGGTCGTTGAGGTCGGAGGTCGCGAAGCGGCCGCCGTCGAGCGGCACGAGCGGACGCAGGTCCGGCGGAATCACCGGAACCACGGTCATGATCATCCATTCCGGCTTGTTGCCGGAGTGGCGGAACGCTTCCACGATTTTCAGGCGCTTGGCCAGCTTCTTGTGCTTGATGTCGGAGTCGGTCTCCTGCATCTCCGCGCGCAAGGACAATTCGAGCTTCTCGAGGTCCATGCCCTTGAGCAGCTCGCGGATCGCTTCCGCGCCGATCATGGCGGTGAAGGAATCCTGGCCGTACTCGTCCTGCGCCTTCAGATACTCGTCTTCCGACAGCAGCTGACGGTCCTTCAGCGCGGTGAGGCCCGGCTCGAGCACGACATAGTATTCGAAATAGAGGATCCGCTCGAGATCCTTCAGCGTCATGTCCAGCAGAAGGCCGATGCGCGAGGGCAGCGACTTCAGGAACCAGATGTGGGCGACGGGGGCTGCGAGCTCGATATGGCCCATGCGCTCGCGCCGGACGCGCGACAGCGTGACCTCGACCGAGCACTTCTCGCAGATGATGCCCTTGTACTTCATGCGCTTGTACTTGCCGCACAAGCACTCGTAATCCTTGATCGGCCCGAAGATGCGGGCGCAGAACAGGCCGTCGCGCTCGGGCTTGAAGGTACGGTAGTTGATGGTCTCCGGCTTCTTGATCTCGCCGTAGGACCAGGACAGAATCTTCTCTGGAGACGCGATCGAGATCCGGATCTGGTCGAAGACCTGAGCCGGCGTCGTCGGGTTGAAGAGATTCATAATTTCTTGGTTCATCGTCTTCTCCTCGCGTGCCGGTCGCCTCCGGCCGCAAATTCGAAAATCACTTAGCGGGGCGCCCTGCCCTCAAGGCCTCGGGCGGGGCGCCGGTGCCCGGCCGGGAAGGCCGGGCATGAACAGGTCGATTACTCGGCCGCTTCCGACGTCGGCGCCGGTCCCACCTTGGAGTTGTGCAGGTCGACGTTGAGGCCGAGCGAGCGCATTTCCTTGACCAGCACGTTGAACGATTCCGGAATACCGGCCTCGAACGTGTCGTCGCCGCGCACGATCGCCTCGTACACCTTGGTACGGCCGGCGACGTCGTCCGACTTCACCGTCAGCATCTCCTGGAGCGTGTACGCCGCGCCGTAAGCCTCGAGCGCCCACACCTCCATTTCGCCGAAGCGCTGGCCGCCGAACTGCGCCTTGCCGCCCAGCGGCTGCTGGGTGACGAGCGAGTACGGACCGATCGAACGCGCGTGGATCTTGTCGTCGACCAGGTGGTGCAGCTTGAGCATGTAGATGTAGCCCACCGTCACCTTCCGATCGAACGGATCGCCGGTGCGGCCGTCATAGACGGTCGACTGACCCGAAGCGTCCAGACCGGCAAGCTTCAGCATCTCCTCGATGTCGGCTTCCTTGGCGCCGTCGAACACCGGCGTCGCGATCGGCACGCCGCGGCTTAAGTTGTGGCCGAGCTCGATCAGTTCGTTGTCGTTGAGCGACTTGATCGTCTCGTCCTCACCGTAGACCTTCTTCAAGGTTTCCTTCAGCGGCTTGATGTCCTGCTTCGACAAATAGGCATCGACCGTCTGGCCGATACGCTTGCCGAGGCCGGCGCAAGCCCAGCCGAGATGGGTCTCGAGGATCTGCCCGACGTTCATGCGCGAGGGCACGCCGAGCGGATTGAGCACGATGTCGGCATGGGTGCCGTCTTCGAGGAACGGCATGTCCTCGATCGGCACGATCTTCGACACCACGCCCTTGTTGCCGTGGCGGCCGGCCATCTTGTCGCCGGGCTGAATCTTGCGCTTCACCGCGACGAAGACCTTGACCATCTTCATCACGCCGGGCGGCAATTCGTCACCGCGCTGAAGCTTCTCGACCTTGTCGAGGAAGCGCTGTTCAAGCCCCTTCTTCGACTCGTCGTACTGCTTCCGCATGGCCTCGATCTCGGCCATCAGCTTGTCGTTCGGCGAAGCGAACAGCCACCACTGCGACTTCGGGTACTCCTCGAGCACCGCACGGGTGATCTTAGTGTCCTTCTTGAAGCCCTTCGGACCGGCAATGCCCTGCCGCCCCTCGAGGAGCTCGGCAAGACGGTTGTAGACGTTGCGGTCCAGGATCGCCTGCTCGTCGTCGCGGTCCTTGGCCAGACGCTCGATCTCTTCCCGCTCGATCGCCAGCGCACGCTCGTCCTTGTCGACGCCGTGACGGTTGAACACGCGCACTTCCACGATCGTGCCCTGCACGCCCGGAGGAACGCGCAGCGAGGTATCGCGAACGTCGGAAGCCTTCTCGCCGAAGATGGCGCGCAGGAGCTTCTCTTCCGGCGTCATCGGGCTCTCGCCCTTCGGCGTGATCTTGCCGACCAGGATGTCGCCGGCGCGCACTTCCGCACCGATGTAGACGATACCGGCTTCGTCGAGGTTCTTCAGCGCTTCTTCCGAGACGTTCGGAATGTCGCGGGTGATTTCCTCGGGGCCGAGCTTGGTGTCGCGGGCCATCACCTCGAATTCTTCGATATGAATTGAGGTGAATACGTCTTCCTTCACGATCCGCTCGGAGAGCAGGATCGAGTCTTCGAAGTTGTAGCCGTTCCACGGCATGAACGCGACGAGCACGTTCCGCCCCAGCGCGAGCTCACCGAGATCGGTCGAGGGGCCGTCGGCGATGATGTCGCCCTTCTTGACGATGTCGCCGACCTTCACCAGCGGACGCTGGTTGATGCAGGTCGACTGGTTGGAGCGCTGGTACTTCATCAGCCGGTAGATATCGACGCCCGACTTGGTCGGATCGAGATCTTCCGTGGCGCGGATGACGACGCGGGTGGCGTCGATCTGGTCGATCACGCCGGAACGGCGCGCCGCGATCGCGGCACCCGAGTCACGCGCAACCACGCCTTCCATGCCGGTGCCGACGAACGGCGCCTCGGCGCGAACCAGCGGCACCGCCTGGCGCTGCATGTTCGAGCCCATCAGCGCGCGGTTGGCGTCGTCGTTCTCGAGGAACGGGATCAGCGCCGCGGCGACCGAAACGAGCTGCTTCGGCGACACGTCCATGTAGTCGACCTTGTCGGGCGTCACCGGCAAGACTTCGCCGGCGTGACGGCAGACCACGAGGTCTTCGGTGAAGCGGCCCTTCGGGTCGAGCGGCACGTTGGCCTGCGCGACCGTGTAGCGGCCCTCTTCCATCGCCGAGAGATACACGACCTCGTCGGTGACGCGGCCGTCCTTGACCTTGCGATACGGCGTCTCGACGAAGCCGTACTTGTTCACGCGCGCGAAGGTCGCGAGCGAGTTGATCAGGCCGATGTTCGGACCTTCCGGCGTCTCGATCGGGCAGATGCGGCCGTAATGCGTCGGATGCACGTCGCGCACCTCGAAGCCGGCGCGCTCGCGGGTCAGACCGCCCGGTCCAAGTGCCGAGAGGCGGCGCTTGTGGGTAATCTCCGACAGCGGGTTGGTCTGGTCCATGAACTGCGAGAGCTGCGAGGAGCCGAAGAACTCGCGCACCGCGGCAGCCGCCGGCTTGGCGTTGATCAGATCCTGCGGCATCACCGTGTCGATGTCGACCGAGGACATGCGCTCCTTGATCGCGCGCTCCATGCGCAGGAGGCCGATACGGTACTGGTTCTCCATGAGCTCGCCGACCGAGCGCACACGGCGGTTGCCGAGATGGTCGATGTCATCGATCTCGCCCTTGCCGTCGCGCAGGTCCACCAGCGTCTTGATGACGGAGAGGATGTCTTCCTTGCGCAGCGTGCGCTGGGTGTCGGGCGCATCGAGGTCGAGGCGCATGTTCATCTTGACGCGGCCGACCGCGGAGAGGTCGTAGCGTTCGGCGTCGAAGAACAGCGACTGGAACATCGCCTGCGCCGAATCCAGCGTCGGCGGCTCGCCCGGACGCATCACGCGGTAGATGTCGAACAGCGCATCCTCGCGCGTCATGTTCTTGTCCGCCGAGAGCGTGTTGCGGATGTAGGGACCGACATTGACGTGGTCGATGTCGAGCAGCGGCAGCTCCTTGTAGCCGTGCTCGTTGAGCCCCTTCATCAGCTTGTCGGTGATCTCCTCACCAGCTTCGGCGTGGATCTCACCCGTCTTCGGGTTGACGAGGTCCTCGGCGACGTAATTGCCGACCAGCTCCTCATCGGACATGCGCAGCGCCTTCAGCCCCTTCTCCTGGAGCTGGCGGGCGGCACGGACGGTGAGCTTCTTGCCGGCCTCGAGCACGACCTTGCCGGTGTCGGCGTCGATCAGATCGTTGACGGTCGAGTAGCCGCGGAAGCGGTTGGCGTCGAACGGAACGCGCCAGCCTTCCTTGGTCCGCTTGTAGAGGATCTTCTTGTAGAACGTGCTGAGGATCGCCTCGCCGTCGAGGCCGAGGGCGAACATCAGCGACGTCACCGGAATCTTGCGGCGACGGTCGATACGCGCATAGACGATGTCCTTGGCGTCGAACTCGATGTCGAGCCAGGAGCCGCGATACGGGATGACGCGGGCGGCGAACAGCAGCTTGCCCGAGGAATGGGTCTTGCCCTTGTCGTGATCGAAGAACACGCCGGGCGACCGATGCATCTGCGAGACGATGACGCGCTCGGTGCCGTTGACGATGAAGGTGCCGTTCATCGTCATGAGCGGGATGTCGCCCATGTAGACGTCCTGCTCCTTGATGTCCTTCACCGACTTCGCGCCAGTTTCCTCGTCGATATCGAACACGATGAGGCGCAGCGTCACCTTGAGGGGAGCCGCGAAGGTCATGCCGCGCTGGCGGCACTCGTCGACGTCGTATTTCGGCTGCTCGAACTCGTAGCGGACGAATTCCAGCATCGAGGTGCCCGAGAAGTCGGAGATCGGAAACACCGAGCGGAAGACCGCCTGCAGACCCTCGTCGAGACGGCCACCCTGGGGTTCATCGACCATCAGGAACTGGTCATAGGACGCCTTCTGAACCTCGATGAGGTTCGGCATCTCGGCGACTTCCTTGATGTGTCCGAAGAACTTGCGAACGCGTTTGCGACCGGTGAATGTCTGCTGCGCCATGGTGGCCTCTCATTTTCGTCGCCCGCTCCGGGCGCGCCGTCCGAGACGCGGCTGCCACCGCTCCCCGGGTTGAATTTTTCGAACCCGTTTTGGGGACCGGAGACTCAGTTTCAGGCGAGAATGTCCTGAATCTGTTCTTCAGACCTTCAAAACGCAAAACGACGCGCGGGGCGCTGGTGCGCGCCCGCCCGTCACAACGATTGTCTTCACGGACTGCAAAAGCCCGAAATAGCCTGCTCTCCCAACGGCTTACAGGGAAATCCGACATCCCTGCCCACCGCGCTTTCGTGCTGCCGAACCGATATGGGGCGACAATAGTGCAGATTCGAGGGTGAAACCCGCAAATCCCCACACTTTTTCGTGTTCGGCCCGCGTCGGAACGTTCCGTCGCACGCCTTTTGCATCCGGCACACCCCTTGTTGAGGGGCAAGCCAAGATCCCGGGCTTCGCTGACGCTCGCCCGGGATCTCGCCAGCAAGCGTTGCTTACTTGAGCTCGACCTTCGCGCCAGCCTTCTCGAGCTGGGCCTTGATCTTGTCGGCTTCGTCCTTGTTCACGCCTTCCTTGACAGGCTTCGGCGCGCCCTCGACGAGGTCCTTTGCTTCCTTCAGGCCCAGGCCGGTGATGGCGCGGACTTCCTTGATGACCTCGATCTTCTTGTCGCCGGCGCCGGCGAGAACGACCGTGAACTCGGTCTTCTCTTCCGCCGGAGCGGCGGCAGCGCCACCACCAGCCGGGCCGGCCACGGCGACAGCCGCGGCAGCCGAAACGCCCCACTTTTCTTCGAGGAGCTTCGCCAGTTCAGCAGCTTCGAGCACGGTGAGGCTCGAGAGGTCGTCAACGATCTTCTGCAAGTCAGCCATTGTTCAGTTTCCTTAGGTGTAAGTCTGGTTCGGGTTTGAGTTTTGCGAAGGGCGTCAGGCCGCTTCGCCCTTTGAGGCATGAGCCTGGATGACGCGCGCGAGCTTGCCCGCGGGCGCATTGGTGAGCTGAGCGATCTTGGTCGCCGGGGCCACAAGCAGGCCGACGATCTTGGCGCGCAGTTCATCAAGCGACGGCAGCGAGGCAAGCGCCTTCACGCCGTCGACATTCAGGACGGTCTTCCCCATCGAACCGCCGACGATGACGAACTTTTCGTTCGCCTTGGCGAATTCGACGGCGACCTTTGGCGCCGCAACCGGATCGTTCGAAGTAGCGATCACGGTCGGTCCCTTCAGCATGGGACCGATGGCAACGACGTCAGTGCCTTCAAGAGCAATTTTGGCGAGACGGTTCTTCGAGACCTTCACCGAGGCGCCAGCCTGCTTCATCTGCATGCGCAGCTTCTGCATCTGGGCAACGGTCAGGCCGGAATATTGGGCAACGACCGCGACGCTCGTGGTCTTGAAGACCCCGTTGAGCTGTTCGACCGCTTCCTTTTTTGCCGCTCGTTCCACAGCAAGCTCTTTCCGGTTGGCGGTCATCGCGAGAAGCGGGACCGCCGGGTTGCACCCATCGTCCCACCCAAAACCTGAACCTCCGGGCCAAAACCCATCGGACACGCGCCGGGCGACACGACGATTCAAAGCCTGCCCTCCGGGAGCCCCTGGGCCCACGGCGTGTCGAGGTCCGAACCAGACCCGTTTCGCGAAACCAGCCCTTAAAGCTGGACGCGAAGTGAAATCCGGTCTTCACCCGTCTATGCAGGCCATGCGATTAAGCCGTTGAGAAACCGAGATTCCTCGCAGGCGCCTGCAGTCTTGGACAGGACAAGGTCAGCCGGCGAACCGCCCGACCTCTGCCCGCATTCCACCAACCGACGGGTTTTCCTTCCTTTTCGGGCAAATCCTCACGGACGTCCTGAAAAGGAATGATCTCCTATCGTGTCGGGTTTTCTGAATGCGTGCACGAACGCGCCAGCCGAGGCCGGCACGTCCGGAAGCGGTTCTTTAACCGCTCTCTGCCTGCTTGCCAAGAGCAAAATTCACACCAGTTCCAATCTGTTGCCGCGGGCGCTTGACCCGGGCCGATAAGGACCGATTCAGGCCGATTTGACCGCGTGGGGCAGCGGCTTGCCTTCGAAGAACGCGGTCAGATTCGCCAGCACGCAGGCTTGCATGGCGACGTGCGATTCGAGGGTGTGACCGCCGATATGCGGGGCGAACACCACGTTCGGCAGCACGGTCAGCGCATCGGGCGCGTGCGGTTCCTTCTCGTAGACGTCGAGGCCGGCGCCGGCGATGGTCTTGTCGCTGAGGGCCGCGACCAGGGCCTTCTCGTCGATCACCGAACCGCGGGAGATGTTGACGACGTAGCCGTCTGCGCCGAGACGCCTCAGGATATCCGCATTGACGACATGCTGGGTCTCGGCCCCTGCCCGGACCGCGATCATCAGCACGCTGCACCAATCGGCCAGGGCCTCCAGCGTCGGGAAGTATTGATAGGGCAGATCGTATTTGCTGCGGCTGAAATAGCCGACCTCGCTCTCGAAGGCGGCGCAGCGCGCCGCGATCTTGCGGCCGATCTCGCCCATGCCGTAGACGCCGATGTGGCGGCCGGGCATGCCGGCCTGCGGGCGCATCATCGGCGACTGTTTCGAGGCCGCCCAATCGCCACTGCGGACATATTGGTCGGCAACCAGGATCCGCCGCGTCGTCGCCAGCATCAGGGTCATCGCGATATCGGCGACCGAGGCCGCATTGGCGCCGGGACTGTGGGCGACCGCGATATTGCGGCTGGCTGCCGCCTCCAGGTCGACACCGTCATAGCCGGTGCCGTAGCAGACGATGGCGCCGAGTTTTGGAAACAGATCCATCGCCTCCGCACCGAGCGGCGTGCCGCCCGCCGTCAGCATCGCGCGGACGCCGCCGAGTTCGTCGGCCGAAAACACCTCCCCCGCGGGCCTGCCGCCGGTGTCGAGCAATTCGAACCGCTCGGCGAACCGCGCCATCATCGACTTGGGAAAGCGTGAATAGATCAGGACCTTGTCAGCCATTGTTCTTGTTCCCGGTGAACGCCTTCACAAACGACGAGGGGCGGAATCGGTTGCCCAATTCCGCCCCTCGCCTCATGCAATTTCCAGACTTAGCCGAGGATGGTGCCCGGCTCGACCTTCACGCCCGGGCCCATCGTCGAGGACACCGCAACGCGCTGGATGTAGGTGCCCTTGGAACCGGCCGGCTTGGCCTTGGAGACAGCATCGGCCAGAGCCTTGATGTTCTCGACCAGCTTCTCCTCGGAGAACGAGGCCTTGCCGACGCCGGCCTGCAGGATGCCGGCCTTCTCGACACGGAACTCGACCGAGCCGCCCTTGGCACCCTTCACCGCACCGGTGACGTCCATGGTCACGGTGCCGATCTTCGGGTTCGGCATCAGGCCGCGCGGGCCGAGCACCTTACCGAGACGGCCGACCAGCGGCATCATGTCGGGGGTGGCGATGCAGCGGTCGAAATCGATCGAACCGTTCTGCACCTTCTCGACCAGATCTTCGGCGCCGACGACGTCAGCACCCGCAGCCTTGGCCTCATCAGCCTTGGCGCCGCGGGCGAACACGCCGACGCGGAGCGTACGGCCGGTGCCGTTCGGCAGGGTCACGACACCACGGACCATCTGGTCGGCGTGACGCGGATCGACGCCGAGATTGATCGCGACCTCGATGGTCTCGTCGAACTTCGCTTTCGCGCGTTCCTTGACCATCTTGATGGCGTCCGCGAGCGGATAAAGCTTTTCGCGGTCAACACCTTCGCGGGCTTTGTTCAAACGCTTTCCGATTGCCATGACCGCTTACCCCGCCACTTCCAGACCCATCGAACGGGCAGAGCCCTCGACCATCTTCATGGCCGATTCGATCGAGTCGCAATTCAGATCCTTCATCTTCTTCTCGGCGATCTCGCGCACCTGCGCCTTGGTCACCGCGCCGGCCTTGTCGCGGCCCGGTGCCTTCGAGCCGGACTGGATCTTGGCGGCCTGCTTGAGGAAGAACGACATCGGGGGCGTCTTCATCTCGAAGGTGAACGAACGATCGGCGTAGATCGTGATCACCACCGGAATCGGGGTGTTCTTCTCTTCCTTCTGGGTCTGGGCGTTGAACGCCTTGCAGAACTCCATGATGTTGAGACCGCGCTGACCAAGCGCGGGACCGATCGGGGGCGAAGGATTCGCCGCACCGGCCGGGACCTGAAGCTTCAGGTATCCGGTCACTTTCTTTGCCATGTATCACTCCTGTTGTGCCGGCATGTCGCCGGCGGTTTCAGGTTCGTGGTCGGGATCAACAGGCGGCTGGCAACCGCCCTCGTCCTCCCACGGCCTCTTGCTGCGCGAGACCGAAGCCTCACGCGTTCCCGATCAGACCTTCTCGACCTGACCGAATTCCAGTTCGACCGGCGTGGCGCGGCCGAAGATCGACACCGCGACCTTCACGCGCGAGCGCGCCTCGTCGATTTCCTCGACGACACCCGAGAACGAGGCGAACGGGCCATCGGCCACGCGCACGTTCTCGCCGATCTCGAACGACACCGACGCCTTCGGCCGTTCCACGCCCTCCTGCACCTGGTGCAGGATGCGCATGGCTTCGGCCTCCGAGATCGGCATCGGCTTGTTTTCGGCGCCGAGGAAGCCGGTGACCTTCGGCGTGTTCTTGATCAGATGAAACGCTTCGTCGGTCAGCTTCATCTTCACCAGCACATAGCCCGGGAAGAACTTGCGCTCGGCGTCGATCTTGCGGCCGCGGCGCACTTCCGTGACCTTCTCGGTCGGCACCAGCACCAGCTCGAACAGCTCCTCGAGCCCGCGCTGCTTGGCCTGCTCGCGGATCGATTCGGCGACCTTCTTCTCGAAGTTCGAATAGGCGTGGACGATGTACCAGCGCTTGTCAGACAGTTGAGCGGTTGCTGTTGCCATCAGTGAATGCCCAGAAGGAAGGTGATGAGGACCCGGATGATCTGGTCGGCGGCGAAGAAGAAGATCGAGGCCACGGCGACCATGACGAACACCATGATGGTGGTGATCGTGGTCTCGCGGCGGGTCGGCCAGGTGACCTTGGCCGTCTCCGAGCGCACTTCCTGCAAGAACTTGAACGGGCTGACTGCCATCGTTTTGATGTCCAACGTCCGTCGACAGACGCGAATGAATTTCAGGGATCCGAACAGCCGCCGTTGGCCCAGCCCTCTGTCTCGAAGGATGAGCCGGAAACCGGGCTCGATTGTTCGGGGATTTCAAAGCCGCGCCGGAGATCCGCGTCTAACGGGCCGGCTGCGAGTGCGGGGTATCTACTGCGGATGGGACCAAAGGTCAAGATATAGGGGGATAGCCTCGACGAGCCGCCCTTCCCGGGCGGTAAAGCAGAGCCCAGGCGAATCAAGAGCTTATCTGCCCCACCCTCGCAAAGGCCTGACCGCAGCTCCAGCCGGTTCCTTCAGAACGCTCCACTTGAGCGCTCGCGCCTCTTCGGCGCCCTCGCGCGCTCAGTCGGCCCGGTCGACCATCGAAGTGCCCGGCAGCGGCACCACGAACTTTCCGCCTTCGGCGAAATAGCGGGCGTGCTTGGCCCGGATCGGGTCGACATAACGCCAGGCGAAGACGACGACGAATGCCGGCTTGCGCTCGTAGAGGGCGGCAGGCGGCAGGATCGGGATGTCATAGCCCGGGCCGGCCATCACGCTCCCCTTCTTGGGGTCGTCGTCCACCAGGAAGTCGATCTTGTTCTCCAGGCCGAACTGCGGCAGCAGGGTCGTGGTGCCGACCGAGACGCCGTAGCCGGCAACGAGTTGCCCGCGCGCATGGGCGGCATCAGCCATCGCGACCAGCTCGTCGCGGATAGCGGCGATCCTCTTCACGTAGGGCGCATAATAGGCCGGCTGATCGACGCCGAGCCGTTCTTCCTCGGCAACGAAGCGAGCGACCTCGGCCGACGGTTTCTTGGCGCCACCGGCACGCTGCACGGTCACGCGGATCGAGCCACCCTTGGTCCAGATGTGCTGGACGTCGATCAGCTCCATGCCGAGCCGGGCAAAGAAACGGATCAGCGGCTTGATGTTAAAATACGACAGATGCTCGTGATAGACGGTGTCGAGCAGGTTCTTCTCGGTGACGTCGACGCCGTATTGCGTTTCGAAGACGAACAACCCGTCCGGCGCAAGCACGTCGCGAACCCCAATCACCAGCGGATCGAGATTGTCGACATTGGCGATCATGTTGTTGGCGATCACAACGCTCGCCGCACCGTGGCTCTGCAGGATGCGGTGACCGATGGCATCGGTGAAGAAATCGCCGATGGTCTCGATCCCCGCTTCCGTCGCGCGCCGCGCGATGTCGACGGCGGGATCGACACCCAGCACCCGCATACCGCGCTCTTTGAAGAACCCGAGCAACGATCCGTCGTTGCTTCCGAGCTCGACGACCAGCGAGCCCGGCGCGATGGCGAAGCGGCTGACGACGTCGTTGGCATAGCCCGCGAAGTGCTCCCGCAGGCCGAGCGAGAGCGAGGTGGTGTAGACGTAGTTGCGGTACTGGATCTCCGGATTGCCGACATGGAGAATCTGGAGATGGCCGCAATCCCTGCACAGATGCAGCGCCATCGGCACCGCGGCCCGGAACACCGGATCGTCGACGCTGGCGTCCGGGACCTGGAAGTTCGGCGTTCCGATGGGCATGCCTGCCATCGGGACGACCAGCTCTTGCTTGTCCGAATGACAGAGGCGGCAGGTATGGCGGACGTAGAACAGATTTTTCATCGTGGAACCGAAACATGAGATGCGCGGGCGGGTGAGGCAATCCCACCCTGTGAAAACCAGACCTGCAGCAACGAGCGCAAAAGGGTCATGGGTGGCTCGAGACTTCCTTGCCCAGCCCGTAGCTGGGAGCTTCCTCCGCCGCCTTGGCAGCCTTGTCCGCGGAATACGAGCCGCGCTCCGGACTTGCCAGCCAGATCGCACCGCCGACGAGCCCGATGATCACGCTGATGGCGCCAAGCAGGAGCGAAACCGACAGCGCCTCCTCGGAAGGCACGCCCGCCAGACCGAGGCAGGCGACCATCGCCCCCTCACGAACGCCCCAGCCGCTGATCGAGATCGGGACGGCCGTCAACAGCACCACCGGCGGAATCAGGACGACGGCGTCCAGCACCGAGAGCTGCGCTCCGACACCGCGCGCCAAGGCGTAGCAGGCCGCCGCGGTCACGAGATGGATGAGGAGCGCCGATCCGAACAGCAAAGCGCGGCGCTCGGACTGCAGGAGAAGAAACCTGACAAGCGTTCCGAACCGGACGAAACTTGCGATCGCCGGATGCGCAATGAGGCGCCTCGGCAGACGGTCGAGCGTCAACAGGACCACGGTGCCGGCGACGCCTGCCAGCGTCAGCCCGCCGATGGCCAGGATCGCTGCCTGATTGGACACGCGTGACAGCAGCAACGGCAATCCGGCCACCATCAGCACGATCAGCCCGATCAATGCCGTGAAACGGTCGGCCGCGACGCCCTTGACCGCCTCCGGCCACTGCACGCCTCGCTGACGCAGCAGCCACATCCGCACCGCGTCCCCGCCGACCGATGACGGCAACACCTGATTGAACCAGAGGCTGATCATGAGGATGCGCCAGCCCGCGAGCCAGTCCAGCGACACGCCGAGCGCGCGCATGATCAGCTCCCACCGGCCGTTGAGCACGAAGGTCTGGAAGAAGATCAGCGCCAGCGCGAGGACGAACAGGAAAGGATCGACCGAGACGAGATGGCTGCGCAATCGTTGCAGGTCGAGACCGCGCGCGATGTAGACCAGCACGGCGATCGACAGCAGCAGCTTTACCGAAAACAGGGCCGCCTGTTTGAACCGCGACTGCATCGGGTGCCCGCCTCAGGATGCCGGATATTCCGCGCGACCGATGACGAGGTCGATCGCGGCCATCATCCAGAACTGGTGCGTGGTCTCGACAATGTTGTAGCTGCGGCTGTCGACCCAGAAATTGACATCGCCGAGATTGCGCAGCGGATTGTCTACGTTCATCCCCGACAGCGTGATCACGTCGAGCTTCATCGTCCGCGCCTGCGCAACCGCATTGAGGATGTTCTTCGAGCGTCCCGACGAGCTGATCGCGACGAGGCAGTCGCCGGCACGGGCGTTCAGCCGCACGGCGTGCGCAATCCAATCCTCGAACCCGTAATCGTTGGCAAGGCACGACATCATGCTCGCGTCGCTGAAGCAGAGCGCAGGCACCGATGCGTTCTTCGCAAGATCGATCGCCAGATGCGAGGCGATGCCGGCCGAGCCGCCATTACCGATGAAGATGACGCGGCCGCCCTGTTCGCGCGTGCGCAACCAGGTGGCGCGGGTGGCGGAGATCCCGGCAAAAACGCCGTCGTCGATCGCCGTCGCGCGATGGAGGCGCCCCACATAATCGTCGAGGAAAGCCTTGTGATCGGGATCGACGGACTCGACAGGCATGGGCTGGCGGCTCGGCTGCAACATGACGCCCTGATACCGGCTATTACTAGGGATTGCAAAGGTATAATGCTTGCAAAGTCGGCGAGCGGCTGATAGTCGGCTTTCGAGTTTCCCTTAACATTGGCGGGCCTGTTTCGCTGGGCATTCGCGTCACGGATGTTCCCCATGAAATGCATTGTCACCGGTGGCGCAGGTTTCATCGGAAGTCACCTCGTCGATCGCCTCCTCGATGATGGCCATGAGGTCATCGCGCTCGATAATTTTGTGATCGGCCGCCCCGAAAATCTGGCCTCCCGCGCCAATTCGAGCCAGTTGAAGGTCGTGCGGGCGGATGTCACCGACCTCGAATCGATCAAGCCGTATTTCCACGGAATCGACTGGGTCTTCCACCTCGCGGCGCTGGCCGATATCGTTCCCTCGATCGAGTCCCCGATCCCGTATCATCGCGCCAATGTCGACGGCACGGTCAACGTTCTCGAGGCGGCACGGCACGCGGGCGTCAGCCGCTTCGTCTATGCCGCATCGTCGTCCTGCTACGGCATTCCCGACGTCTATCCGACGCCCGAGAGCGCCGAGATCCGGCCGATGTACCCCTACGCTCTTACCAAGAATCTCGGCGAGCAGTGCGTCATGCACTGGTGCCAGGTCTACAAGCTGCCCGCGGTCGCGCTCCGCCTGTTCAACGTGTATGGGCCGCGCCATCGCACCACGGGCACCTACGGTGCCGTGTTCGGCGTGTTCATGGCGCAGAAGCTCGCCGGCAAGCCCTTCACGGTGGTCGGCGACGGCGAGCAGACGCGCGACTTCACCTTCGTCAGCGACGTCGCTGACGCCTTCGTGACCGCCGCGCGCTCCGATATCTCGCACGAGATATTCAACGTCGGCTCGGACAACACCTACAGCGTCAATCGGCTGGTCGAGCTTCTCGGCGGCGACAAGGTGCACATTCCCAAGCGTCCGGGCGAGCCCGATTGCACCTACGCCGACATCACCAAGATCAAACGGGTCCTGAGCTGGACGCCGAAGGTGAAATTCGAGGACGGCGTTGCGACGATGCTGAAATCGATGGATCAGTACAAGGACGCGCCCCTGTGGACGGTCGACAAGATCGCCGATGCCACCAAGGACTGGTTCAAATATCTTGGTGACGACAACGGCTCGCCGAAGGCAAGCTCTTGAACAGGTTTGCGGGATATCGTTGCCGCGAGTCGATCAATTTCGGGCCGGCCATCTGAGACCTACCGGCGCTTTGGGTAATTCACATGGGTAATGCTGTGACAGACAAGCCGACCGGCCATCCGGCACCGCACGAGAAGATCAAGACGATCGAGGAGCTCGGCGCGGTTGCGCGCGCCGCGCAGGCAAAGGGCCAGACCGTCGCGCTCTGCCACGGCGTATTCGATCTGGTGCATCTCGGCCACGTCCGGCACATCCTGGCGGCACGTAATGAGGCCGACGTGGTCATCGTGACCATCACCGCCGACCGTTTCGTCAACAAGGGCCCGGGCCGGCCGATCTTTCCGGAGAACATGCGCGCCGAGATGCTGGCCGCGCTCGGCACGGTGGACTGGGTCGGCATCAACCGCACCTCCAGCGCCGAGCCGGTCCTCGATACCGTGCGCCCCGACATCTACGTGAAGGGCTCGGATTACGAAAACCCCGAGGATGACGTCACCGGCAAGATCGCCACCGAGCGCGATGCCGTCGAACGTCATGGCGGGCGAGTCGTCTTCACGCGCGACGTGACCTTCAGCTCGTCGTCGTTGCTGAATCGCTACTTCGACATCTACGATCCCCCCCTGCGCGACTACCTCCAGAAGGTGCGCGACGGCGGCGGCGGCGAACGCCTGCTGAAGCTGATCGACAAGATCCAGGACATGCACGTCGTGCTGGTCGGCGATACCATCATCGACGAATACCAGTACGTCACGGCACTCGGGAAGGCTTCAAAGGAGAACATCGTCGCTACGCTGTTCAAGAATGGCGAGCAATTTGCCGGCGGCGTCATTGCCGCGGCCAATCACGTGGCGAGCTTCTGCAAGTCGGTGGAGATCGTCACGACGCTGGGTGGCAACGACTACCCCGAAGAGTTCATTCGCGCGCATGTCCGCCCGAATGTCACGCTCACGCCGATCCGCATCCAGGGCCGCCCGACCACGCGCAAATTGCGGTACGTCGAGATGGGCTATCTGCACAAGCTGTTCGAAGTCTACACCATGGACGACACGCCGCTGGATGAGACCACGCGCAATGAGATCGACAAGGTCACCGCGGAACGCGTGCGCGGCGCGGACGTGGTCATCGTCACCGATTTCGGCCACGGCATGATCGCATCCAGCACGATCGACACGTTGATCGCGAATTCCAAATTCCTGGCGGTCAACGCCCAGAGCAACAGCGGCAACCACGGCTACAATCTGATCACGAAGTATCCGCGGGCCGACTACGTCTGCATCGACGCGCCGGAAGCGCGCCTGGCCGCCACCGACAAGTTCAACGACATCGCGTCGGTGATCGAGGACGGCCTGCACCGCAAGATCGATTGCGACAACATGATCATCACGCACGGCTCCTTCGGCTGCTACCCTTTCTCGTCGAAGACTGGCGTCGCGCGCGTGCCCGCTTTCACCAAGACCGTGGTCGATACGGTCGGCGCCGGCGATGCCTTCCTGACGATTACGGCGCCCTTGGTGGCGGCCGGCGGCAATATCGAGGACGTCGCCTTCATCGGTAACGCGGCGGGCGCGATCAAGGTCGGCATCGTCGGTCACCGCAGCTCGGTCGAAAAGGCGCCGCTGGTCAAATTCGTCACCGCCTTGTTGAAGTGACGCGAACGAGAAATTTGGAGAACGACAGTGATTGATCAGAAATGGAACGTGATGGTCACCGGTGGTGCCGGCTATGTCGGCAGCGTGCTGGTTCCCCGGTTGCTGGCGGCCGGCCACAAGGTCACTGTGCTCGACCTCTTCATGTACGGCGACGACGTCTTCAACGGCGTTCGCGACAATCCGAACCTGCGCCTGATCAAGGGCGACATCCGCGATGAGGCCGCGATCAACGAGGCCCTGCGCGGCAACAACGCGGTGATCCACCTCGCCTGCATCTCCAACGACCCCTCGTTCGAGCTGGATCCGGGGCTCGGCAAGTCCATCAACTACGACTGCTTCCGTCCGATGGTGCGCGCCGCGAAGAAGGCCGGCATCAAGCGCTTCATCTATGCCTCCTCGTCGAGCGTCTACGGCATCAAGGACGAGGCCGAGGTGACCGAGGAACTGTCCTGCGAGCCGCTCACGGACTACTCCAAGTTCAAGGCGATGTGCGAGACCGACCTCGCCGAAGAGGCCGCGTCCGGCTTCGTCACCTGCACGGTTCGTCCCGCCACCGTCTGCGGCTACGCACCGCGGCAGCGTCTCGACGTCGTGGTCAACATCCTGACCAATCTCGCGGTCAACACCGGCCGCATCCGCGTGTTCGGCGGAACGCAGAAGCGGCCCAATCTGCACATCGAGGACATGTCGGCCGCCTATCTGTTCCTGCTTCAGCAGGACGATGCGAAGATCGATGGCAAGACCTACAATATCGGCTACGAAAACCACTCGCTGATGAAGATCGCCGACATCGTCAAATCGGTGGTCGGAAACAACGTCGACGTGGCTGTCGAGCCGACCGACGATCTGCGCTCCTACCACGTCTCCTCGGAGAAGATCCGCCGCGAGCTCGGATTTGCGCCGACGCACACCATCGAGCAGGCCGTGTCCGGACTCGTGGACGCCTTCAGGGCCGGCCGCCTGCCGAACTCGCTCAACGATCCCCGGTACTTCAACATCAAGATGATGCAGAACATCAGCCTGAAGTGAGCGGCGTGCGGATCGGCATCGATTTCGACAACACGATCATCTGCTACGACAAGGTCTTTGCCGCCGTCGCGCGCCAGCGTGGGCTGGTGCCGGAGGGCTGGGTCGGGCTGAAGACCGAGTTGCGGGATCTCTTGCGATCCCGCGCCGGCGGTGAGCTTGCCTGGCAGGGGCTGCAAGGCTTCGTCTACGGCAAGGGCATTGGCGGCGCCGAGATCTATCCGGGCGTCCGCGATTTCCTTGCGGCGTGCCGCAAGGCCGGCGCGAGCGTCTATATCGTCAGCCACAAGACGCAGTTCGGTCACCAGGACCCGGAGCGCGTCGATCTGCGCGAGGCCGCGCGCGGCTGGTTGAGGGGCGCCGGCCTCATCGAGGTCGCCGATGCGGCGTTGGCGGCGGGCAATGTCTATTTCGAGGACACGCTGGCGGCCAAGGTCGAGCGGCTCGCGAGCCTCAAGCTCGATATCTTCATTGACGATCTCGTCGATGTCTTCGAGCAGCCGCATTTTCCGAAGTCGACGCGATCGATCCTGTTCACGCAGTCGCGGCCGCCTCATCCCGACCATTGCGAGCCGATCGCGACCTGGGCGGATATAAGCCGCGGAGTGTTCGCGCAATGAGCGAGCCGGACCTGAGCGCGCAGGATGCGGTCTCGATCGGCAGCCGCCTCTCCGGGGCACGGGTCGCGGCCGCCCAACCGGCGCGGTCCGGCGGCAACAACAGGGTGTTTCGGCTGGAGATGGCGGAGGGTCCGGCCCTCGCCCTCAAGCAATATCCGTCCGACGGGCGCGATCGCCTGGGACAGGAATATGACGCGCTGTCGTTTCTGTCGCGCCACGGCATCATCTCGACACCGCGCCCGGTCGCGAAGGACGCGGATACGTTCTGCGCCTTGTATCAATGGTTCGACGGCGAAGCGGCGGTGCTGCGCCCCCAGGACGGCGATGCCGACCAGCTGGCCGATTTCCTGATCGAATTGCAGACGCTGCGCGAGGCCGAGGGTGCGCAGACATTGCGGAACGCCTCGGCCAGCATCTTTTCGCCTGAGGAAGCCGTCGCCCAGTACGAGCAGCGTCTGGACGGACTAAGACGGGCCTCGGATGATCATCCGGACCTGCGCGCGTTCATCGACGGCAACCTGGTTCCCAGCACTGCCGCCGCCATTCAGCGGCTCCGCCAGCGCTATGCGGAACTGGGCCTGGATCCCGCAGCGGACCTGGCACCCGCTCATCGCGCACTGAGCCCGTCGGATTTCGGATTGCACAACGCGCTGCGCACCGAAGACGGCAGGCTGCGCTTCATCGACTTCGAATATTTCGGCTGGGACGATCCGGTCAAGCTCGTGTCCGACACCGCGATTCATCCCGGCAGCGATCTGCCGGAGCCCAGCGCGAACCGATTGATCGAACGGCTCTCACGCGCCTTCGAGGCTGGGGATGACGCGTTTGCGATCCGCCGTGACGTACTGTATCCTGTGTTCGGGGCGATTTGGTGCCTGATTGTCCTGAATGCTTATTTGCCGGAAAGCCGCTCCCGGCGCGCCCTGGCTGCGCAAGGTGGCGATCTGACGGTCCGCCTTGCCGGCCAGCTCGACAAAGCCCGCCGGCTCCATCAAACGATTTGCCAACGTGATCCAGATCTCACCCCACGCTGAAGCCGCCCTCACCTGCACGCTGGACGAGCGCAGCCTTTATTTGCGCCGCCTGGTCCTCGGTTCTGTCCGTTCTGCGGGACGCGGCCATGTCGGTCCTGCTCTCTCGCTGATCGAGATGGTCCGCGTGCTCTACGACGACGTGCTGCGGATCGATCCGAACAGTCCGCGCGATCCCGATCGCGACCGCGCAATCCTCAGCAAGGGACACGGGTGTCTGGCGCTCTATGCGCTGCTCGCCGATCGCGGCTTCTTTCCGCTGTCGGAGCTGGACGGCTTTTGCGGCACCGACAGTATCTTGGGCGGACATCCCGAATACGGCATGGTGCCGGGGGTCGAGGCGTCGACCGGCGCGCTCGGGCATGGCCTGTCGATCGGCGTCGGTCTTGCGCTCGCAGCCCGCCTGCGCGAGCGCAACTACCGGACTTTCGTCCTGCTCGGGGACGGCGAGATCAACGAGGGATCGGTGTGGGAGGCTGCCATGGGCGCGGCCAAGCACGGGCTCGACAATCTGGTCGCGATGATCGACTACAACAAGCTCCAGAGCTACGGGCCGACCGATTACGTCCTGCCGCTGGAGCCGCTCGCGGACAAATGGCGCAGCTTCGGCTTTGCCGTGCAGGAGCTCAACGGTCACGACGTCGGCGCCTTGCGCACGGTCCTCAAGCAGGTCCCGGCCGTTCCGGGCAAGCCCACCGCGATCATCTGCCATACCGTCAAGGGCAAGGGTCTGCCGGCCGCAGAATCCAACGCTGATTGGCATCACAAGAACAAGCTGACCGACAGCGAACTCGACGCCATCCGCGTCGCCGTCGGCGATTTTTGATCGGCTCCCCATGCGCAACACCGCCATGAACATGGTCCACAAGCTCGCCGCGCGCGACGAGCGTGTGCTCTACATCGGCTCCGATCCCGGCGCCGGCACGCTGCGCGCGATGAGCAAGGAGTTTCCCAAGCGCCATCTGATCGAGGGCATTTCGGAAGCGCACATCATCGGCATGTCCGCCGGCTTGGCGATGGAAGGCTTCGTGCCTTACGTCAATACCATCGCGACATTCCTCACCCGCCGCTGCTACGAGCAGGTCGCCGTCGATCTCTGCCTGCACAATCTGCCGGTGCGGCTGATCGCCAACGGCGGCGGCCTCGTCTATGCACCGCTCGGCCCCACGCACCAGGCGATCGAGGACATCGCCATCATGCGGGCGCTGCCGAACATGACGGTGGTCTGCCCGTGCGACGCCGACGAGGCCGCGCGGCTGATGGAAAAGACGCTCGACTGGACCGGACCGATCTACATCCGGCTGGGCAAGGGCGGCGATGCGATCGTCTCGAAGGCCGAGCACGGCTTTGAGATCGGCAAGGCCATCCTGATGCGGCCGCCGGGCGACGTCCTCATGGTGACCACCGGCATCATGCTTCAGCGCGCCATCGCCGCAGCCGACCTGCTGGCCGCGCAAGGCATTCGCGCCGGCATCCTGCACATGCATACGGTGAAGCCGTTCGACACCGAAGCGCTGCTGCAGTCGGTTCGCGGCGTCAAGCTCGTGGCAACGCTGGAGGAGCACGTGCCCTCCGGCGGCCTCGGCAGCGCAGTTGCGGAGGCGTTGATCGACAAGCTCGGTTCAGGCCTGCCGGCAATGCTTCGGCTGTCGCTGCCGGACCGCTTCATGCACAATTACGGCTCGCAGGACTCCCTGCTGAAGAAGCACGGGCTCTCCGCAGCCGCGATTGCAACCTCGATCGAGCGCGCGCATGCCGCCTCGCACACCCCCTCTCCTCAACTCCATTCCACCTGACGGGTCACATGTACGACGTTCGATATTCCTATCTGCTCGAGCAATTCTCCGATCCCGCACCGATCCTGGCCGAGATCGGCCGGCTGGTGGCGACCGGCGACTTCACCCTTGGCAAGCCGGTTGCCGAATTCGAGAAGCGCTTTGCCGAGCTGATCGGCGTGCGTCACGCGATCGGCGTCGGATCCGGCACCGATGCGCTCAAGCTGCCGCTCAAGGCGCTCGGCATTGGCCATGGCGATGAAGTCATCACCGCCGCCAACACCTTCATCGCCACCGTTGGCGCGATTGCGGAGACCGGCGCGACGCCGGTGCTGGTCGACTGCGACGATTCCTTCTGCATGAACGTCGACCAGGTCGAGGCCGCCATCACTGAGAAGACCAAGGCGATCATGCCGGTTCAGTTGACCGGCGAGGTCACCGACATGGGCAAGCTGATGCCGATCGCCCAGCGTCACAATCTCCCCGTCGTCGAGGACGCCTGCCAGGGCATTTTGTCGGAGTTCGCGGGCAAGCGCTCCGGCACCCACGGCATCGCGGCCGGCTTCTCCCTGCATCCGCTCAAGAACCTCAACGTCTGGGGCGATGCCGGCGTCGTCGTCACCAATGACGACGGCATGAACGAGAAGCTTCGCCTGATCCGCAATCACGGCATGAAGAACCGCGACGAGATCGCGATCCTCGGCTGCAATTCGCGGCTCGATTCCCTGCAGGCCGTGGTCGGCAACTGGCTGATCGGCCAGACCAGCGAGATCACGCGGCGCCGGATCGAGAACGCGGCCTATTACGATGCGGGCCTTGCCGGCCTGCCCGGCCTGCGCGTCCCGCCGCGGCGGCCCAACGTGAAGCACGTTTACCATCTCTACATGGTGTTCGCCGAACGCCGCGACGAGCTCTACCAATACTGCCTGGACAACGGCATCGAGGCCAAGATCCACTATCCGATCCCGCTGTATCAGCAGGAAGGCCTCAGGCATCTCGGCTACGCGCCCGGCACCTTCCCGGTCACCGACCGCCACGCCAAGGAAGTCATCAGCTTCCCCGTCGACCAGCATCTGACGCGCGCACAGCAGGACCGCGTCATCGAAACCGTCAGGAAGTTCTGCCATGGACGCTGACACCGGCCGCCGGCGCATCGGTTACGTCAATCTTCCCGCACAATTCGAGGAAGAACGCGCCGAGATCATGCAGGCGGTCGAAGGCGTGTTCCAGCGCGGTGATTTCATCGGCGGCGCAGCGGTCGGAAAGCTCGAGGAGGAATTGTCCGCCTATCTCGGCTCGCCACATGTTGTGACGCTGAATTCCGGCACCGACGCGCTGATCCTCGCCTTGCGGGCGCTCAACATCGGTCCCGGCGACGAGGTCATCACCCCGCCGAATTCGTTCGTGGCATCGACCGCCGCGATCATCGCGGTCGGCGCCACACCGGTGTTTGCGGACGTCCTGCCGGACCAGAACATCGATCCGGCCGCGGTCGAGGCCGCCGTCACGCCGCGGACCAAGGCGATCATGCCGGTGCATCTGACCGGGCGCATGGCCGACATGACCCCGCTGATGGCAATCGCGGACAAGCACGCGCTCGCCGTGATCGAGGACAGCGCCCAGGCGGTCGGCTCGACCTATGACGGCCGGATGAGCGGCACCATCGGTACGTTCGGCTGCTTTTCCGCCCATCCGCTGAAGAACCTCAATGCGGCGGGCGACGCCGGTTTCCTCGTCACCGCCGACGCCGAGCTCGCCGCACGAATCCGCCGGCTGCGCAATCACGGGCTGATCAACCGCAGCGACGTCCAGGAATGGGGCATCGTGTCACGGCTCGACACGCTCCAGGCCGAAGTGCTGCGGATCCGCCTGCGCCACCTGCCCTCGGTGATCGAGCGCCGGCGACGCAGCGCCGCGCAATACCGCGCCGAGCTCGCAGGGCTCCCTCTGTTCATTCCGCCCTGCCGCAACATCGAGTTCAACACCTTCCATACCTTTGTGGTGCAGACCGACCGCCGCAACGACTTCCAGAAATATCTGGCCGACAAGGGCATCGAGACCGCCATTCACTATCCGGTCCCGATTCACCTGCAGCCGGCGGCGGCGCATCTGGGTCACGGCCGCGGCGCGTTCCCGGTGACGGAACGACAGGCGGACCAAATCCTCACGCTTCCGATCAACCAGTTCCTGTCGGCCGCCGATATCAGCTATATCTGCGCGACCGCCCGGGAGTATTTTGCATGACGGATACGGACTTCCTTCAGGCCGATGAGCAGGCGCTGGCGCAGCGCTTCATCGACGACGGCTTCGTCACCACGCCGGCCGACGACCGCGCCGGGCTCGACAGGATCCAGCGGCGCGCTGCCGAGCTCGCGGCGGACTATCTGAAGCTGCCGCACAGCAACGATCCCTACGCGATGCTCGACAGCATCCACACGCGGGTGAGCGTGGACGATCTCAATGCCCTGCGGCTGCACGTCTTCAACGGCCTCAACGCCGAGCCGTGGTTCCGGCCGACCTATTTCCGCCTGGCGCGCTCGACGATCGAGACCATTGTCGGCAACGAGCTCTGCATGCAGCGCCGCGTCAATCTCAGCATCCAGATGCCCGGCGACGATTCCTCGCTGCTCGCCACCCATTCCGACGTCTGGTCGGGCGACTCGCCGTTCGAGGTCGTGGTGTGGGTTCCGCTGGTGGACGTCCATCACACCAAGGCGATGTACCTGCTGCCGCCGTCGCTGAACGGCGACATGCAGGACCGGATGGCAAACCTGCGCAGCGCCGAGGAACTGTACAAGACGATCAAGCCGCACGCGACCTTCATCGAGATTCCCTACGGTCACGTGATGCTGTTCAACCAGACCCTGATGCACGGCAATCGCGTCAACGAGGAGCCCGGCACGCGCTGGAGCATGAACTGCCGGTTCAAGAGCATCATGTCGCCCTACGCGGACAAGCGGTTCGGCGAGTTCTTCGAGCCGATCCTGCTGCGTCCGGCGACGCGGGTCGGCATGCAATACAAGCTGCCGGGAGGCTTCCATGGCTGAGCGAGCCGGCCATCGCGGCTATATCGGCGCCCGGCCGCTGAACGGCAGCCGCACCCCGCAGCACGTCCAGAACATCGTGATCCGCGACTACGCGCGGCGGAAAAACCTGCAATTTCTGCTCAGCGCAGTCGAGCACATCATGCCCGGCAGCTACATGGTGCTCGAGGACATCCTGGACGAGTTGCCCCGCCTGAAGGGGCTGATCCTCTACAGCATCTTCATGCTGCCGCCCGACGAGGCACGGCGACGGGAGATCTACGACCGCGTGCTGCGCGAGGGCTGCGATCTGCACGCGGCCGTCGAGGAAATCACGCTGTCGTCGCAGAAAGACATCCAGGCCGTCGAGGACATCCTGCTGGTCAATAAATACGCGACCATCCTGTGACGATGCCGCGGACCGGTTCGGCGCCATGACCGAGATCAACCTGCTCCAGCCGTTGCACGCATCGACCAGGCGGAACTACGTTCAGCGCGTGGTCGAGCACGACAAGGCGGAATCCGCCACTGTGGCGCGACAATGGGGGCGCGACTATTGGGACGGCGACCGGCGCTACGGCTACGGCGGCTATCGTTATGACGGACGCTGGCGCCCGCTCGCCCAGACGCTGATCGATCGCTACGGCATCAAGCCCGGAATGAGTGTGCTCGACATCGGCTGCGGCAAAGGCTACCTGCTCTACGAGTTCACCCAGCTCGTCCCCGACCTCACGGTCGCCGGCATCGACATTTCCGACTACGGCATCGCCAACGCCAAGGAGGAGGTGCGACCGCTGTTGAAGGTCGGCAGCGCCGTTGAGCTGCCCTACCCCGATCACAGCTTCGATCTCGTGGTGTCGCTCGGCGTGCTGCACAATCTTCCGCTCGAGGACGTCTTCCGCGCCGTGCCTGAGATCGAGCGCGTCGGACGCGGCGCCTCGAAATATCTGATGGTGGAGTCCTTCCGCAACGAGCGCGAGAAGGCCAATCTGCTTTACTGGCAGCTCACTTGCCTGAGCTTCCACGGTCCTGAAACATGGGCCTGGATCTACGACAAATGCGGGTACCGGGGCGACCATGGGTTCATCTTCTTCGAATGAGGCGACGAGCCCGCGCCGGCCGACGTCGCTGCGCGCGCAAAATCCCGAAGTCTATTATTCGGACGACGCCATCGTCACGGCCGATGACGCCACGATCGCGGAGCTGAAACGCATCGCCGCCGGCAACCCGCGTCTGCGCAGCCGGTTGTGCACGCACCCCGATCCCTCGTCCGGCCTGCACGAAATGCTGATCGTGCATCATCGCGAGGCCTATGTGCGGCCCCACAAGCATTTTGGCAAACCTGAATCGTTTCACCTGATCGAAGGCACCGCGCAGGTCGTGATCTTCGAGGACGACGGCCACATCCGCGACGTGCTGGAAATGGCGCCGTATGGCCGGGGCGCCCTGTGCTATTACCGGATGCCCGAACAGGTCTTTCACTCGATCCTGATCACCTCGGAGTGGCTGGTGTTTCACGAAACCACCGCCGGCCCGTTCGATCCCTCCCGCACCGCATTTCCCGACTGGGCCCCCAATGGCGGCGACGCCGCCGAGGTCCAGGACTACGTCACAAGGATTGCTACGCTCGCCACGGAGCATCTGGCGAGAAAATAGACTCCGACCGCTATCGCTGCCCGACGATCCCGCCGCGAATGATCGAGGACGACACCAGCCGATGAAGCCGCCTGCAAAAGCACTGGTTACTCTGGCCAAGTTCGCCGTCTCGATCGGCATCCTCGTATTGTTGTTGCGGGGGCAGGATTTGTCGTCGCTGCAAGCCGACCTTCTCGCTGTCAAACTGGACATGCTGGCACTCGCGGTGCTGCTGCTGTTTGTCCAGACTTTCGTGCTTTGCCATCGCTGGATCCTGATCCTCCGCGCCATGAATGTGCCCCTGGATTGGCTGCCCGGCTGGCGCATTCTCATGGTCAGCACCTTTTTCAACCAGGTGCTGCCCGCAGGCGGTGACGCGGTCCGGATCTGGATGCTGCGGCGGCATGGCGTGCAATGGTCGCCAACCATCAGCAGCATCGTGGCCGATCGATTTCTCGGTCTGTTGGCGCTCAGTCTCGTCATCCTGGCAGGAATGCCGGTCCTGATCTCGCGGACCAGCGAGGACTCGCTCCTGTTCGCCGTTCTCGGCTTCGTATCAGCCGCGTGCCTCGGTGCAATCGCCTTGCTCACACTGGATTCGTGGCCGTCGCGCGTGACCACCGCCCTTCCGGCCAAACTCGTACGATTCGCAATGCTCATTAGGGATCCGCTTCTGGCGACCAAAGGACGCGGAGCGTTGACCGGATCCGCTATCTCGATTCCCTTGATCAACGTTGCGGCCTGCTATGTCCTTGCCATCGGACTGGAGGCGGAGCTGTCCGCGCTAAATGCTTTCGTTCTCATTCCGCTTGTTATTCTATCGTCCGCGGCCCCGATATCGATCGGAGGTTGGGGCCTGCGGGAGGGCGCGATGGTTGCTGCCCTCAGCTTGGCGGGGATCGCAGCTGACAAGGCCCTCGCCATATCGGTTTTGTCAGGGCTGTGCGGCCTGACCGTAGGGCTGTGCGGTGGGTTGGTGTGGATGGTCGCGCCGGAGCGGGCCCACTTCACCAACCAAGCCTGGGCCACCGCCGGACGAACCGACGCTGCACCGGTTTGACTGTCGCACAAGCGCATCTTTTTCATACGCCTCGGGCACAGCGGCGCCACTGTCCGATTCTATTCCGGCGATCCGCTTGAGGCTGATCGTTCTCGCAGCCGTCGATCCGCAGGCGCGCCGGGACGATCGGACGGCTGAGCAGCGGTTCCGTCCGATTGCAGCGAACTCAATTGTTGGCTGCAATTGCCCATCCACATGGGGTCAAGGCCATCACAAGCGCCGGGAAGCAACATCTAGCCTCAACCGTTAGCTGGTGGGATTGCTCGGCTAAGCCTGTGATGGTAAACGCGTGAACTGTTGCCCGGAGGGCAATTGGGGGCTAGGCGTGATTTCAAGCGAAGTAAAAATTACCTATTTGATTGCCGTCTTCGGCACTGCATCCACAATCCTCTGGGTCTTCGCGGATACCGGAACGTTCTAGTGCAGTACACAAGAGAATACTCGATCGCCGCGAGAGCGGTTGCAGCCGCTCTCCTTGGTTGCGCCGTAGCTTATGTGGCGCTGCTGCTATTGAAAAATCACCTTCCGGCATTTCAATGGAACTTCGACGACGCCTTTGACCTGACGGCGGCCCAGAAGAACTGTGACGCATGCAAGAAGGCTTTCTATGGTTCCTTCTTCCTGTGCGCACCGATTGCCGCCGCGGCTGCATTGTACACGTCGCATCGATCATCAGGTTCAATCACGTTGAGCACGATCACGGCGGGATTGGTCTACCTTGCTCTCCATGCTGCCAACGATCGTAGCAGCTTCTCGATCGCGCTGATCATTCTCGCGGTCGCTGCCGTCACGGTCGGAATCAATCGACGGGCCAATACTTACTTTCCACCCGTAAAATCTTCGACCGACATCCCATTCGCTGTGGGGCTGATCGACCTGCTTCCGGTCGCGTTCCTTGCCCTGCTGCTGATACCGTCCGATCTCGAACGCGTGACCTCGGTCGTGCGGGAGGAGTCGCACAAGGTCAGTTACTTCATCGGGCCGGCGCTCTACGGCTATACTCCGGGCCTTATTCCCGGACTAGATTACCATTCGCATTATGGCCCAGCGCTTGGCTGGTTCTTTCATCTGATCATGGGAGATGGCTGGAAATCCGCGGCCATGCGAGCGGTCGGATTGAACATCGCGATCACCCTTGCGGTGTATATTCAGGCCTACCTCCTTCTGACGTACTTGGTCAGATCGAGACTCGTCGCGATCAGCATCGTCACGGCCCTCGCTGTGTTGGCATTCTCCACCACCAATCACTTCTACTCGCCTTCGGCCTATCCCACCCGGTTTCCGTTGCTGATCGTCTTCGTGTTGGCAATCGGTCTGCACAGCGCCGATCCCAAGCATCCGGGATGGTTGATCGTGTCGGCTATCCTGTGCGCTCTCTCGCTGCTCTGGCAAACCGAAATCGGGCTGTTCTTCCTCGTGACAGGTACTTGCGTCGCAGCGATTGCCGGAGGTTTTCTGAATTATCGCAACGCGTTCGTTTTCTTCATCACGTCGATCGCGGCAGCAATATTGTTGTGTCTGCTGCTGTTCGGACCACGAGTCCTCTCCTTGACCTTCCTGATCGAGTGCTTTCGTCCACTCGTGCTCTACGGTACGGGATGGGGAAGTGCGCCGATCAAGTGGACCCTGAGCTGGAGCATGATCTACGATCTTCCGCTTCAGGTCATCGGATGTATCACCGTCGGATGGGCGTCGGTGCGGCTGTCACGGTCGTCTGACTCTCCGCGGGATTGGTTCGTAGCAGGAGTGCTTTTGGCGCTGTCGATGATCGGCATCGCCCTGATGATCAAGTGGGTCAACCGAACGTTGGACGCAGTCTGGCACCAGAACGCATTACCGCTGGTGATCGTCGCGGCCTGGTGGGCCCATCAATTCACTGCGGCCTGGCGCCCCTCGTTCAAGAAGGCCGTCGGTGCTGGCGCGGCCGTCGCAACGATCGCGGCACTGCTGTTCGTACAGGACAAAATCAATCCGCACCCCTACGGCCTGAGATCATACGTGTACTATCCCAGCCTGCTGATGCGGCCATTCTTGTCTCCCTCTGTCGAAACCTGGCAGGAGGACTTTAGCCGGATCACAGAGACAGAGACGAAGTTCATCCAAGACAACTCGAAGCCCGGCGAGCGGGTCCTGGTGATCGCCATGATGGATTGGGCCTATCTTGCACAGGCTCATCGAGCTCCGGAGGCCTATTTCATGCCGCTCATGGTGGCCTTTGACGAGCATTACGTCGATCGCTCAATGAGCACGGCAAACCGGCTGTTCTACGATAATATCGTAGAGACCCGAGCCGTGCTTCCACGTGTCCGCGAAACCCTAGAACGCATCAAGCGAGATTATGTGGCTATAGAGACCAGGGGCAATTTGACCCTGTACGAGAGGCGACATTGAGCGCCCATGGCGCACTGGTCTGTGAACCCGCACCTGAGCCCGACGGAGACCGCCTAGAGTGGGCGGGCACGTCTTGCAAGACCTCCCGCCGGCTGGTACCTGCTCCTCGCTAGGGAGGCAGCGGCCGGAGGGGCTCCCCCCACCGGGTATCGGAAGTATCCGGCGCTGGAACAGGTCATTGCCGGCCGCATCGGTTTCAGTGAGTATCGCCTCGTCAGATCTGTCCACACGCGAGAACAGCCGTGACCGACCATTGCCGCCTTTGCCATTCGACCAACCTGCGTCCGGTCATTGACCTCGGACTGATGCCGATTGCACATCGGCTTCGGCGCAGCCGAAACGAGCAGGAGGAACGGTATCCGTTCGAGGTGCTGGCCTGCGGCGATTGCGGCCTGCCTCAGATCGTCAAGCCGATCGATCCCGACATTCTGTACCGCCAGTTCAACTACAATTTCAGCAGCTGGAAGCCCGAACCGCACCAGGTCGACGAGCTCGACACCATCGCGAAATTCTCGAAGCATCAGTCCGTGTTCGAGATCGGATGCAACGACGGCCTGTTCATGGACAAGCTGCGCGAACGCGGCGCCAAGGTTTTGGTGGGTGTCGAGCCCAATCCCGTGTCGGGCAAGATCGCCCGCGAGCGCGGCATCAAGGTCTATTCCGACATGATCAGCCCGGCGCTGTGTCATGACGCGGTCGCCCAGGCCGGCAAGTTCGACCTCGTCGTCTCGCGCCAGGTGCTGGAGCACATCGTCGATTTCGAGAACTTCTTCGACTGCGTCAAGATCGCGCTCAGCGACGACGGACTGCTCTTCATCGACGTGCCTGATTTCGCCCCCGGGTCGACGGCGGGAGACCTCTCCGTCCTCTGGGAGGAACACGTCAGCTATTTCACCGAACCGACCCTGCTCGCGCTGCTGGCGCGCCACGGCTTCGAGGCGGTGTCCGTCAAGAAATACAATTTCAGCGGCGGCAGCCTCGCGATCGCGGCCCGCCGTGCCGCGGGCGACGTGACGCCGCCGCCTGCGCCATCCGGCGTCGGCGAGAAATTCGGTCAGCGCGCAAGAGAGTACGGCGCACGCCTCCGCCCGATTCTCGCGAAAGCTCGCGCCAACGGTGCCGAGATCGCCATCTACGGCGCCGGCTGCCGCGCCTGTACCTTCACCAACGCCCACGAGCTGGCGGATCTCGTCGACCTCTCGGTCGACGACCAGAAAGAGCGCCAGGAGTTGTTCCTGCCCGGCACCGGCATCCCGATCCGTTCGCCCGAGGATCTCGCCGGCAAATCCGGGCCGCTGGTCTGTCTTCTCGCCGTGAACGAGGAAAACGAAGCCAAGGTCAGCAGCCGGCTGCGCGAGAGCGTGAAGCGTCCGTTGCAGATCGTTTCGATCTTCGCGCCCTCCGACATCTGGAGTGAGCTCGATCGTCTCGAGGCGGCCGCAGGGTCGCGGCATGGCTGAAGACAAGCTCTTCAATTATTACGAACGTCAGGATGTTCTGCCGACGTTCGGGAATTTCAAGTCGGCCACCGAACTCGAGGCCTACGCCAGCCAGCGCCGCGAACTGTTTTCGGACAAGCTGGTGCTGCCGCCACGGTTGTTCCGCGATGCCGAGGTGCTCGAATTCGGTCCCGATTCCGGCGAGAACGCTCTAGTGTTTGCCGGTTGGGGCGCGAACATGACGCTCGCCGAACCGAACCGACATGCACATCCGAAGATCGAGGCCTATTTCGCGCATTTCGGCTTGACCGAACGTCTCCGCCAGCTCGCACTGGCCGATGTCGAGGGCTTCGGCAGCGACCGTGGTTTCGACCTCATCGATGCCGAAGGCTTCATCTACACCGTGCAGCCCAGCGAAAAGTGGCTCGGCATCTTCCACCGCCTGCTCAATCCGGACGGTTACGCCGTCGTGTCCTATTACGAACGCTATGGCGGCTTCTTCGAGCTCGCGCTCAAGGCGATCCATGCGGCCGGCAAGGCATTGTCGGGACGCGCCGCACTCGAAACCGCGAAGATGCTGTTCGAGGCGAAGTGGAACAGCATCCCGCACACGCGCAGCTTCGAATCCTGGCTGATGGACGTGCTCGAAAATCCGTTCGTCCGGCATCGCTACTTCCTCGATGCGGCCGCCTTGTGCACGGCGGCGCATGAACAGGGGTTCGACGTCCATTCGGCATGGCCCGCCTACCGCGACAGCCTGGACATCTACTGGCACAAGAAGGTCCTGCCCGGTGACGAGAAGCTGCATCGCGCCGCACGCCATCTCGACCGCAGCCGCCTGAGCTTCCTCGGCGGCCGAAAGCTCTATCTGGTTGGCAAGGCCGATGCTGTGCAGGCGATCTCGGCATCGATCGAGGCGCTTGTTCTCGACGTCGATGCGATGATCGACGATCCCTTCGGCGATAGCCTGCCGCGCGTGGTCGCGGGCCTCGCGTCCCTGCGCGAGACGATCCGGACGAGCGACATTCTCGCCGACGATGCCGCCGACATCGAAGCCATGATTGCGACGCTCGACAGTTTCCATCGCATCTTCGGCGCGATCAGGCGACGGGACGCGTCCGCGGTCGCCGCCCTCACCCAGTCGGATGCGGCCTTCATCAACACGTGGGGACAGCCGGCGCATTTCCTCGTGATCCGGAAGCGCTAAGGGATCGTAGCCAGTGAAGCCAGGCATTGGCATCATCGGAACGGGCATGGTCGGCCAGATGTGCCACCTCGCCAATTTCGCTGCCAATCCCGCGTGCCGTGTCGTCGCGATCGCCGATCTCCGGCCGGACCTCGCTGCCGCGGCGGCGCAGAGATTCGGCATCCCCAAGGTTTACGGCACGCATCGCGAGTTGCTCGCGGACAGCGCGGTGTCCGCCGTCGTCGTCGTGACGAAGCGTCGTGCCACCGGGCCGATCGTGCTGGACGCGTTGAGCAGCGGCCGGCACGTGCTCTCGGAAAAGCCGATGGCCTACACGACGACCCAGGCCCTTTCGCTGGTCGAAGCTGCGCGGCAGCAAAACCTCGTGTACAGCATCGGCTACATGAAGCGTCACGATGCCGGTGTGGCACGGGCGCTGCAGGTGCTGACGCGCTTGCGCAACGACCAGTCGCTCGGACGCATTGTGCGGGCAAGAGGCTGGTGCTTCGGCGGTGACACTGGCCGGTCGCACGACAATTTCGTGATGACCGGCGAAGCGCGCCCGGACGGGCTTGAGCTCTGGCAGGATGGTCCGGACTGGATGCCGCGCGCGATGCGTCCTGGCTACGACAATTTTCTGAACGTCTTCAGCCATATCATCAATCTGGCGCGCTACCTGCTCGGGTCGTCGCCGACGGTCGCCGAAAGTGCGATCGAGGCTACTGGCGCCGGGCGCATCACACTCGATTTCGAAGGTATCGCCTGCACGCTGGATCTCGTGAACGGGGCAGAGGGTGCCTGGCGCGAGGGACTGACGATCGACTTCGAGCGCGGCGCGGTGACCCTGGAATTGCCCCCACCCTTTGCCGAGCAAGAGGCGGAGTTCATCGTCGATCACGATGGTCAAGGCACGCGGCTGACGGGTGAAAAGAGCTGGGCGTTCCGGCGGCAGGCCGACGCCTTCGTTTCCGATATCGCCGCGCAAGCCATACCTCTGGCCTCCGGCGAGGATTCGGTCACCGACATCGCGCTTGCGGAGGCGGTTTGGAAACGGCGGGCTAGCGGCTAGGCGCGGCGTCCGTCTCGACCGGCAGGATGCCCGCGATGGGCCCGAGCTTGATCGTGACCTGCGCAAGCTGCGTTAGGAACTCCGCAACATCGCAGCGCGCCAGCAACCGGCACGTATAGTATTTTCGCACCAGGGTATGGTTCGGCGCGGCTCCAGGGCCCGGCTGGAACGAGATCGTTGCCTGCGGCCCCGTCGGATCGAAATGATGAAACGCGCTTCCCGGAGCCTTCCTCGCCTCGTCCATTCCCCGCAGGATGTCGGGTCGCTCCGCGCGTAGCGCAAATCCGAAGAAGGGCTGATTGCCCCAGGCAAGGCGGAGCATGCCGGTGACCTCGGCGAGGCCGAACGGCACATGCCGAGACGGGTAGTCGAAAAAGCCATCGTCGAGCGCATAAACCGTCGCCGCGGGCTGGACCCGGCCGGCAAGGTCGCGTGCCAGCGCCTGCTGCTTCAGCGTTCTCGCCTGCATGAAGATATAGTCGCTCCACAGCATGCCGATCGACATCATCAAGCCAAAGCCGAACATGACCGCAAAGGCGGCGCCGGGGGTAAGCCAACGTTCGGCCTGTCGCTTGAATGCAAGCAACGTCAGCGCCGCCGGCAGGCCGAACATCAGCAGATGACGGCTCTCGTAGAAATGCGTGGATGACGGCCGCAGGCCGGCGATCAAATAGGGCGATGATAGTGCGAGGAACAAGATCAGGGCGAGCACGAGCGGCAAGGCGATCGCAAGCCTGGACGTGGTCGGCTTCGTGGCGGGACGCAGCAACAACAAGACGATGCCGACGAGCACCGCGGCCAAGATGAAGAGCGCCGGAACCTGGATTGCCGCCCGGATCGCGTGGGCCACGACGTCCCTGTAGCCGGTGACAAAGAATGCCCCCCACCCCCCAGCCAGTTCGCGCAAGGTCGGGAAATGCGCATCATAGTGCTGCGTATACACGCCGATCCGTTTGAACCAGATATTGAGCGTGCCCCAGTAGATCAGGGGCAGCACCATCAATTCCGGATAGCCCAGGGCGCAGCGCCAGGATGCGAGCCATGTGCGGCGAACGAAGCCGTCCGCCGCACTCCCGCCCCGCCATATCGCAACGAAGAGACCGAGCACCACGAAGGCATAGAGCACGATCGTCGAGTTGAGCGCGAAGCCCAGCAGGAACACGAGCGCACAGGCCACGCGAAGCAGCACGCGCCGCAGGCCGCGGGCGCTGAAGGCCAGCGTCAACAGCCACGCACCGACGAACAGGAGGCCATAGCTGAAGACGTAGACCGAGTTGGCCTTGCCGGCCCACAGCTGATAGCCGGGATAGGTCCAGACGATCAGCGCGAAACCGACCGCTTCGGCGCGGTCGAGCAGATTAAGACGCGTTGCTGTCAGCGCGAGCGATGTCGCTCCGAAGACAATTCCAGCAAACGCCAGCGAGACCATCACGACGACCGGGGCGCCCGTCCAGTTCGCGAACGTGTCGTAGCTGAAAAAGATCGGATGACCGGCGCCGTTCAGCAGGAAATCGATGTCGATGAAATAGTCCGGACGCGGCTTGAGCACCAGCCAGTCGTCCATGAAGAGACCGTCGTTCAGGAGCATTGGCGCATGCGCAGCCAATAGCACGACGAGGAGGACGACTATCGCACGCAGCAATGGGGACATCTCGGACGGAGGAACGGCATCGCCGGCAAGGATTTGCACGCCCACGTGACGTCCGCAAGGCGGGATGATGGGCTCCCTTGACCTGAAAAATACGACCTTTTATAGACTTTCGCTCTGGCTGGGCCTGAGAGGCGACCGGGACGATTTTCCGCAATGAACATGCTACCGGGCCCGGCGCAAGCCGCTGCGATTGGTCTCAGCGTCGCGCTGCCGCTGCTGCTGCTGTGCTATGCGCGCATCGCCGCCACCGGCGGATCCGGCCGCCGCTTCCGGCTCGGCTGCATCAGCATCTTGGCTCTCTACGCGATCACCTGTCTCGCGCTTCCCGGTCAGCGCCATCTCGACGACGTCATTGGCGGCCTGTTCCTGCTCGCGACGGCGATGATGTTTTGCTACATCCTGTTCAGCCTGCTGGCCTGGGGCTTTACGCTGACGCTGCTCACGGCACTCGTCCAGGCCGGGCGCCCCCTCACCCTGGAGCAATGGGCCGTCGCCTACATGCAGGGCGGAGATCTCGGCACCTTCACGCACAACCGCCTGAAGCTCCTCGTCGGCGCAGGGATGGTGATCACGGCAGACGGCAGGCTGGCGCCAACGGCCAAGGGCGTGGCGGTCGCGCGTCTCGTCAAATTCGTCCGTCTGTCGACCGGACTTGGGTGAGCGGCCACGATGTCCTTCGTTGTCGGTCTCTTCGCTGCCGTCATGTTCGCCCTGCTGGCCCCTGCCTTGCAGTTGATGGCCCGCGCTCGCGGATGGACGCTTGGAGCCGTGATGCTGCTCGCGATCGCCGCAATCGTCACCCATGGTCTCGGCGTGATGCTCGGAATCTTCGTCGTCCCGCAATTTCAGTACTGGGACGCCGCGTCGATTTTCGGGTTTTGCGTCATGGGTTACGTCTTCGCTTTTGGCGCAGTGTACAAATCGGTTTCCCTGGACATTCTGCTCAGCGTGATCGACCGGCCTGAGCGGAGGGCTCCGCTTTCGGACATCGTCGAACGGCAGGTTCCAGCTCTGTTCCAAGGACGAATTGGGAACCTGGTCGATGGCGGCCTGGTCGAACCGGTCGATTCACACTTCGCGGCGACGGCGGCGGGCCGGACCATGGCAGGCCGCGTCGGACAGCTGCGCCGCGCCTTCGGCATCGGCGATACCAGTCTCTATGATTTTTCGGATTAGTTGCGCAGAACACACACATCGCCGGATTCATGCCGGTTGTACGGGGCATATCTGCGGGCCCCTTATTGTTCGCCCGGCTCAGATGACCTAGAGTTGCGCCAGGGTTCCACCAGTAAAGAGTGGCCGGCAACAGGCGGCATAAGATGACACCTTCCAGGGCGGCAAAACGGCTTACGATCGTCATTCCTGCGCTGAACGAGCAGGACAAGATCGCCGACACCATCGACGGCGTGTTGCCGCTCGCCCGCGAGTTGCTCGACGATTTCGAGATTTTCCTGATCGACGACGGCAGCACCGACGGCACCGGCGCGATCATGGACGAGTTTGCTGCCGGCGAGCCCCGCATCATCGTGCAACATAACGCCGAGCGGCGTGGTGTCGGTGCCGGCTTCGAATACGCCCTGTCGCGCGCGAAATTCGATGCGATCACTCTCATTCCCGGCGATCACGCCTTTCAGAACGAGGGTGTTGCCCGGATGTTCAAGGCGGCGGGCGCCGCGGACCTCGTCATCACCTATCGCGACAACCAGTCGGACCGCTCCGTCAACCGCTCGCTGCAGTCGCATTCGCTTCGGTTCATCCTGAACTGCCTGTTCGGGTTCTGGCTGTCCGACTACCACAGCATGATCGTCTACCCCGTGAAATGGCTGCGCCAGATCGCGGTCAAGGCCGATGGCTACGGTTATCAGATCTGCGCGTTGATCTCGCTGCTCCAGCTCGGCCTCACCTACGTGCAGGTGCCTGTGAGCCTGAACGCGGAGCTGAAGGGCTCGTCCCGTGCGCTGCGGCTGCGCACCTATTTCGAGCTCGGCGGCACAATCGTCTCGCTGCTGCGCCGCGTTCCGATCCGGGACGTCGATCGCAGCCAGGTTCCCAGCGACGCAGAGCGGGCCCCGGCGCGCTAGGCGACGCCTCGCCGAGCCTAGCACTGGAAATCAAGCGCTCGGGCCGGCTCGTGGCGATTCGTCCGCGGGACGTTCTCGTCCCTATCCCGCCAGCATCTGATCTAAGTGATTGATTTGACTGGCAGGAGTGGCAGGGCTCGAACCTGCGACCCCCGGTTTTGGAGACCGGTGCTCTACCAATTGAGCTACACTCCTACAGACCCTGCGTCGCCGCTTCGGATCAGGCCGCTTTCAAGCACAGGGGGCGGCCGGATTGCAAGAGCGAAGCGAGTGCCATGCGCGTACTTCGCGCTAGACCCCATCTTTCAGCAGCCAGTTCCGGTAGATCTCCCCGTGGCGCACGCTCACCTTGTCCACCGGGCTTTGCGTCGCGTTATTGTCGATAGCAGCCTGCACCGCCGCCCCAACAATCCCCTGCCCGGTATAGAGCGATGCGTTCAGCTCGGGATAGGCGACGATCAGCGCACCGGTTCGGGCATCGACGAGATTGGCGTCCGCGATCATGCCGCGATGGCCGCCGATCACGACACGCTGAATGGCCGACGGGAACAGCAAGCTCTTCACCCGGATGTCGAGCCGCACCGGCCGCGTACCCGCCAGCCGAGCGGCCAAGACCTGCTCGACGCCGGCCTTGATCCGCGGCGTCAGCAGGCCCTGAACGAAAGCCTTTACCTCCGGAGTGCCTGCCATTGTCGCCGCCTGTTCCAGACTGACCGCCTTCGAGTCCGCATAGGCGCGGAGACCGTCCTCCCACTGTATGTGTGCGTCCGGTGCAAAACTGACCGCGACGCCGGCCAGCTTCATGCTGGCTATGTCGCTCTGCGACAGGGAATTATTGGCGGTTACGCAGCCCGCAAGCGCAAGCAACCCGCCCAGCGCGGCCATGCGCGCCAGCCTCAGCAACACTTTCAATGAACGCCCCTGTCCCCGTAGTCAAAATTTCAGCCCGTTCCAGATAGGATGTTCCATCCGCTGCCGTCTACCCCGAATTGTATTGCCGTGCGTAAGACCCGATGCCGAGCGTCCGATGCAGATGTCACCGCGCCGAATGCATCTGTTCTTCAGGGGGCTTCTGAGCCACACTTCCCGGTCAACCAAAAACAAGAGCCCGGGAGCCCTCATGAACGCCCAAGCTGCCACCACAGCCGCCTCCGCAATCCACACGCCGCCCTTGCCGGAGGCCCGCCCGGAGACGCTTGGGCTGTCGCGTCGCCGCCTCGAGGCCATGTCGGACGCCTTCAAGCGCGAGATCGACAAGGGAACCGTTCCTGGCGTCACCGTGCTGGTGGCCCGCCGCGGCCAGGTCGGCTGGTTCGAGGCGCTCGGCAAGCAGAGCCCGGCGGCCGCCGCGCCCATGACGCGGGATTCGATCTTCCGGATCTTCTCGATGACCAAGCCGATCGTCTCGGTCGCCATCATGGCGCTGGTCGAGGACGGCCACCTCCTGCTCAGCGACGCCGTCGCAAAGTTCATCCCGGAATTTGCCAGCCAGCAGGTCGGCATCGTCAAGGGCGGCAAGCTCGAGCTGGTGCCGCCGGCGCGGCCGATGACCGTGCAGGACCTGCTTCGCCACACCTCGGGTCTCACCTACGAGCACCAGGGCGACGGGCCCGTGCACAAGCTCTACCAGGAATCCCGCGTCCGCAGCCGCAAGATCACCAACGCCGAGCACGCCGCATTGGTGGCGAGCTTCCCGATGGTCTGCCAGCCCGGCGCGGAGTTCAACTACAGCCGCTCCACCGACATCCTGGGCCGCATCATCGAGGTCGTCAGCGGCAAGTCACTCGGCGCCTTCCTCACCGAGCGCGTGCTCGCGCCGCTGCAGATGGCCGAGACCGGCTTCTCGACCTCCGAGGCCAACTCCGGGCGGCTTGCCGAGCCGTTCGCGGCCGATCCCTGGACCGGCGACAAGGTCGCGCTCTTCAACATGCACGAAGCACCGGTGATGGAGTCCGGCGGCGGCGGGCTGGTTTCGACCACGATGGATTATGCCCGCTTCTGCCTGATGCTGCGCAACGGCGGCACGCTCGACGGCAACAGGATCATCGGCCGCAAGACGCTGGAGCTGATGGCGTCCGATCACCTCGGGCCGCATGTCGTGACGAATGGCACGCTGCTGTCGCCCGGCCACGGCTTCGGTCTCGGCTTTGCAGTGCGCCGCGAAGCTGGCATCGCGCCCTTCCCCGGCAGCGTCGGCCAGTATTTCTGGAGCGGCATCGCCGGCACGTTCTTCTGGATCGATCCGAAGGAGGATCTGTTCGCGGTGTTCATGACCCAGGGCCCCGGCCAGCGCGATTACACGCGGACCTTGGTGCGGGATCTGGTTTACGCGGCGGTGGAGTGAGGCGACGCTCTCGTGCCCCGGACGCGCTGCAACGCCTTAGCGTTGCTGCGCAGAGCCGGGCCCATGCTTCCGCGATCTCGTTCTTGACGTTCTGGATCCCGGCTCTGCGGAGCGGCACTTCGTGCCGCACCGCGTCCGGGACACGAGAGCGACCTCAGCTGATCGTCGCGCCGCCGTCGATCACCATGGTCTGGCCGGTCATGAAGTCGCCGGCCGCGGATCCCAGGAACACCGCCGCGCCTGCGATCTCGTCGGGGATGCCGATGCGCAGCAGCGGCGAGCGCGCGGTCGAGGCCTTCAAATTCTCCGGATTGTCCCACAGCGCCTTGGCAAAATCGGTCTTGATCAGGCCCGGCGCGATGCAGTTCACGCGGATGTTGTGCTTGCCGTATTCGCAGGCGAGGTTGCGCGCGAGCTGCATGTCGGCGGCCTTGGAGATCGCGTAGGCGCCGAGGATGGTCGAGCCTTTCAAACCGCCGATCGAGGACACGATGATGACCGAGCCGTCCTTGCGCTCGATCATCTGCGGCACCACCATCGAGATCAGCCAGTTGTTGGCGACGATGTTGTTGTCCAGAATCTTCCTGAATTGATCGTCGGAGATGCCGGCGAGCGGGCCGTAATACGGGTTCGAGGCGGCGTTGCAAACCAGCACGTCGATCTTGCCGAAGGCGTGGTTGCTCTCGTCGACGAGGCTTTGCAGATTCTCCTTCGACGAGATGTTGGCGGCGATCGCGACCGCGGTGCCCTTGCCGTGCTTGTCGTTGATGCCCTTGGCCACCTGCTCGCAGACGTCGGCCTTGCGCGAGGAGATCACCACCTTGGCGCCGTGTTCGGCCATGCGCTCAGCGATCGCGAGCCCGATGCCGCGCGTCGAACCGGTGATGACGGCGACTTTCCCCTTCATGTCGAACAAGGTCATGTTTCTCTCCCAGAGTACGATTTGATTTGGCCCCGAGCTTACGTCCCGCCGGTACGAGCGCGCAATTGCTCAGGCGAGCTTCTTGACTTCCGGTCCCGCCGGCTGGTGCATCGCCGCATGCGCGTCATCCGCGATCCACGGCTGCTGGTTCACCATCGGCAGCCGCCAGACCGTGCGCTCGGGACTTGCGAAATGATCGAGCCGGGTCACCGAGACATTGTCGATATCGAACGCGAGCCCCTGCTCCGGCAAGTCACCGAGCGCGAGGCCGACAGCGGCCTTGATGGTGCCGCCATGCGCGACCGCGATCACGTCCTGCCCGGCCGCCTCAGCGTTGATCCGCTCGATGGTGCGGCGCGTTCGGTTGTAGAGATCCATAAAACTTTCGCCGCCGGGCGCGGGCTCGTTGATGTCGGCGAACCAGCTCGTGCCGACGGGGCGGCTCGCGACGAACTCGGCGCGGTTCATGCCCTGCCAGCGGCCGAGATTTTGCTCGGCGAGGTCCGCTTCCCACTTCATCGACGCGGGCCTGGGGAAGCCGGCCGCCCAGATCGCTTCGGCCGTCTGATGCGTGCGCTTCAGATTGCTCGAATACCAGACCGCCGTGCGTGGCAGCACCTTGGCAACAGCGTTGAACACATAGGTATCGCTGGTGTCGCAGGCGATGTCGGCCTGACCGTAGATATTGCCGCCGTCATTGCGCACCGGCGCATGACGGACCCACCACCACCGTGTCGTGACCACATTGGGCTTGTCTGCGCCTGCCATCGAAACCCTTCCATCCCGTTTGATGTCGCTGTACGTCAGTAGTGAGCGTGTCTCAAGACACTTTACTGTTTGAAATCTTGTTTGAAATTCCGTCGCGCGGCAAGGGCCGCGCGAGGCACCACAAGGGAGAAACGCATGGGCCGCCTGCAAGGCAAATCCGTCATCATCACCGGCGCCGGCAGCGGCATCGGTCGCGCCGCCGCGCTCCTGTTCACCCGGGAAGGCGCAAAGCTCATTGCAGTCGATCGCACCGAGGCGGTGAAGGAGACCGTCGAGGAGGTGAAAAAGGCCGGCGGCGTCGCGGAAGCCATGATCGCCGACGCGGGGTCCGAGACTGACGTCATCGCCGTGATCGACAAGGCGGTGAAGACCCACGGCCGGCTCGACGTGATCTGGGCCAATGCCGGCGTCAGCGGCGGGCTCGTCCCACTCGGCGAGCAGACCGTGGAGCATTGGCAGGAGGTGTTGCGCGTCAATCTGATCGGGCCGTTCCTCGCGGTGAAGCATGCGATGCCGCACATGGTGAAGCAGCAATCCGGCGCGATCGTGCTGACGGCGTCCGTCGCGGGCCTCAAGGCCGGCGCCAGCGGACATCCTTATGCCGCGAGCAAGGCCGGCGTGATCAGCCTGGTGCAGACCACCGCCTATTCGCTCACCGGCACCGGCGTGCGCATCAACGCAGTGTGCCCGGGCCTGATCGAAACAGGCATGACCAAGCCGATCTTCGACCGCGCCAAGGAGCGCGGCACCCAAGACAAGATCGGCCAGCTCAACCCGCTCAAGCGCCCCGGCCAGCCGCACGAGCTCGCGGCGATGGGCCTGTTCTTGGCCAGCGACGAAGCCTCGTATGTCAACGGCCAGGCGTTCCCGGTCGACGGCGGCCTCACGGCATCGATGCCGTATACGGGCAAGCCGGTGTAACCCTGCCGTGTCCCGGACGCGCTGCAGCGTTCTTACGCTGCTGCGCAGAGCCGGGACCCAAGAAGCCACAGGGCTCGCTGCAACATGGGCCCCGGCTCTGCAGCGCATCACTTCGTGCTGCGCAGCGTCCGGGGCACGAGAGCGGTGTTGGGCGCGCAACTGTCTCAACATCGTCATTGCGAGCGCAGCGACTTGTCCGCCGAAGCCTCGGCGAAGGCGGAAGCAATCCAGAGTCCCTCCGCGGTGGCAGTCTGGATTGCTTCGTCGCAAGGGCTCCTCGCAATGACGGAGTGTGGGGTGGCATGGTCGCAGGATGGGTAGAGCGAAGCGAAACCCATCAACACTTCCTTCGTTGAAAGATGATGGGTTTCGCAAGTGCTCTACCCATCCTACGTCTCCCAGACACACCTTCGCATCCTCGCGGCTCATTTCGCCCGAGCTTTGCTTTATCGCTTCGCCCTCAATTGAAAGAGGGCGCAGGGAAGACCGGGCGCCGGCTGGCACCCGCGGTCCACTGTGCGAAAGGCAGTAGCGAAATCTGCACAGCGGCATACAGGTGAAGCCAAACAACCGGCCTTCCCTGCGCAGTGGTTTTACGGCTTATGTCGTGATCTCCCCGGGGAGCGATGCACTATTGCCCCCGTCGCCTTGCGGATGATCGATGCGCGTGCCCGGTCGGGCCGCCACATCACCGCAAGCCTTGACGCACAGACCCCGGGCGTCAGGACCACACGATTTTGCCGTACGCCGATCACACCGGTCGTGTGCGCGACACTTTCGCTCACGGTTGCCCGCCCTGCGAAAACCAGTCGCGCCGATGTCACCTGCGTCCACCGCCGCCCGGCCCGCGTTCGTGACGATCGCGATACGCCCCTCTTCCTTGGGCCGGGTTGCGGCGACACATACGCCATTTCCGAATTTCGATAAAGTGGAATATTTTTCGCGGTGTCCGTTGACCTATGGCTCGCGTGTTTTGCCCGTCGGGTAACGCAAGGGATTGTAGTCCCCTCGTCATTCCGGGGCGCGACGAAGGCGCGAACCCGGAATCCATTTCGCAGCGGGTGATGCCGGCCGATGGATTCCGGGCTCGATGCTGCGCATCGCCCCGGAATGACGGTTGCAATGTTGATTTGCCCAACTGAGTCCCACGTTGGTATGGTTCCTGCAAGCTCTCAACCTCCATACTCCCTCACAGAACGAGACAATGCCAAGCTCAAGATCCGACCGCATCCGCCACCTTCTCGCTGACCTCATCGGCTTCGACACCGTCAGCGACCGCACCAACCTGCCCCTGATCGCCCATATCGAGAGCTACCTCGCCTTCCTTGGGGTCAAGGGTGAGCGCATCACTGATGAGACCGGGCAGAAGGCTTCGCTGTGGGTCACGATCGGACCGGAGGACCGGCCGGGCTTCGTGCTGTCAGGCCATACCGACGTCGTGCCTGTGGTGGGTCAGGACTGGAGCCACGATCCGTTCAAGCTGATCGAGCGCGACGGCAAGCTCTTTGGCCGCGGCACCACGGACATGAAGGGTTTTGTCGCGGTGTGCCTCGCCATGGTGCCGGAGATGATGGAGGCCAAGCTCAGGACGCCGATCCATCTGGCGATCTCCTACGACGAGGAGATCGGCTGCGTCGGCGTGCGGCCGATGCTCGGCGAGGTCGCAAAAAAGAAGATCAGGCCGCTCGGCTGCTTCGTCGGCGAGCCGACCGAGATGAAGGTGATCATCGGCCACAAGGGCAAGCACGGCGTGCGCGCGACGTTTCGCGGGCTCGCCCGCCATTCCTCGATCGCGCCCGACGGCGTCAACGCGATCGAATATGCCGCCGAGCTGATCGTCGAGATCCGCCGCCGGGCCGAGAAGCTTGCTCTCGCGCGATCAACGGACAGCCTCTACGACGTTCCGCATTCGACGCTGCTCACCAGCATCGTGCACGGCGGCGCCGCGCTGAATATCGTGCCTGACACCTGTACGGTGGATTTCGAATGCCGCGGTATCGGCATCACCGAGTCGCGCGAGGTCACGGATGCGATCGTCGCCTGGGCCAAGGCCGAGCTCGAGCCGACGATGAAGGCGCGGCATCCGGATTGCGGCATCGATTTCGAGGAGATCCTCGACTATCCCGCACTCGATACCGCGGCCGATGCCGCCATCGTCACGCTCGCCAAGAGCCTTGCGGGGCGCAACGACCACGCCAAGGTCGCCTTCGGCACCGAAGCCAGCCTGTTCGCCAGCATGGCCGACATCCCCTCGGTGGTGATCGGCCCGGGATCGATCGCGCAGGCGCACACGCCGGACGAGTTCGTGGAGATGGCGGAGCTGGAGAAATGCGCGGGCTTCGTGGAGAGGCTGATCGGGCATTGCGCCGCGTCGTAATCAGCAGCCGTGAAGTTTCTGGGTCCCGGCTCTGCGCAGCAACGCTACGCGTCGCAGCGCGTCCGGGACACGAGACGGCTTAATCCGCTCCGTAGACGCCGAGAAAACCGATCTCGTGTCCCGGACGCGGTGCGGCACGAAGTGACGCTCCGCAGAGCCGGGACCCAGAGACGCTTGGCGACGGTATCGAAGCATGCAACTTTAGAGCGCAGCGGTATGTGTCAGCACTGGTGGATCGTCATGCCTTACTTCGTTTACATTCTCACGAGCAAACGAAACGGCACTCTCTACATCGGGGTAACGAACAATCTCGTTCGCCGGATAAGCGAGCACAAGGCCAAGCTCATACCCGGCTTCACACGGCAGTATGACGTGACACTGCTGCTGTATTTCGAAACCTACGAGTCCATACTCGAGGCGCGCTCGCGCGAGCATACGCTGAAGCGTTGGCGGCGCGCTTGGAAGCTCAAGTTGATCGAGGAGCTCAATCCGGATTGGCGCGATCTTACTGATGAGCTGAGCACTTTGGCGACGTGACTGGGTCCCGGCTCTGCGGAGCAGCACTTCGTGCTGCTCCGCGTCCGGGACACGAGAGCGGCGCATTAACGAAAAGCACGGCCATCAGCCGCGCCTTTGTCATTCCTAAACCGCGCCCGCCTTCTGCGCGTATTCCCACGAGGCCTTTGACAGCGGCACGGTGCGCTTGGCTGACTCCAGGGCCTTGGCGTTGGCGGCGGTGCCGTCGCGGACGCGGCCGGCGATGCCTTGCGTGATGCCGGCGAGGCGGAACAGATTGTAGGCGAAATACCAGTTGAGATCGGGCACCGTCATCTTGGTGACGTTGCAATAGATCTGCGCGGCCTCCTCCACGCTCGGGATGTTGAGCGCCTTGAGATCAGCACCATCAAGGCCCGGCATGATCCACTGCATCAACAGATAGGTGAAGTCGGCCATGGGATCGCCGAGCGTCGACAGCTCCCAGTCGAGCACGGCCTGCACGCGCGGTTCCGTCGCGTGGAAAATCATGTTGTCGAGACGGTAGTCGCCGTGGACGATCGAGACGCGCGCCTGCTCCGGCACGGTCTTGGGCAGCCATTCGGCGACCTTCTCGAACTCCGGAATGTGCTGCGTTTCCGACGCGCGGTATTGCTTGGTCCAGCGGTCGATCTGGCGCGCGAAATAGTTGCCCGGCTTGCCGAACTCGCCGAGCCCGATCGCAACAGGATCGTACATGTGAAGCTTCGCCAGCGTCTCGATCTTGCTGGTGAATATCTTGCGGCGATCTTCCGGCGTCTGGCTCGGCAGCGTCGGATCCCAGAACACCCGGCCGTCTTCCATCGACATGATGTAGAAGGCCGCGCCGATGACGCTATCGTCCTGGCACAGCGCATAGGCGCGCGCGACCGGAAAGCCCTGCTTTCCAAGGGCTGCGATGACGCGATATTCGCGATCGACCGCATGCGCGGACGGCAGCAATTTGCCGAACGGCTTTCGGCGCATCACGTAGGAACGGTTCGGCGTGTTCAGGCGATAGGTCGGGTTGGACTGGCCGCCCTTGAACTGGAGCACGACCAGCGGTCCTTCGAAGCCTTCGACGTTGTCGCGCATCCAGGCTTCCAGGCGCAGCTCGTCGAAACGATGCCGCTCCTCGACCGGCTTGGTGCCCGAAAACTCCTCGTCTTTCCTGACGCCGTCAGCCACGATGACGCTCCCTCTTCAGTCCTGACCATGTCAGGTCGAGCATGATCCTAATCGGTAACCGCTGACGCACTTGCGTCAAGCGGTCACCCCATCATGCCCTGTCGTTTGTTCAGATCGGGAGCGCCTCCCGGCCCTCCCTCTCAATGATTGGGAGAATTTGCATACTTCCGAACCTCAAGTCTGGCAATGGCGCGATTGTGCACCTCGTCCGGACCGTCGGCGAGACGGAGCGTGCGGATGTGAGCGTAGTCCTTGGCAAGGCCGGCCTCATCCGAGACACCGGCGCCGCCAAAAGCCTGGATCGCCTCGTCAATGATCTTCAGCGCCATGTTGGGGGCTGCGACCTTGATCATGGCGATCTCGGCCTGCGCGGTCTTGTTGCCAACCTTGTCCATCATGTCGGCAGCCTTGAGGCAGAGCAAGCGCGTCATCTCGATGTTGGTGCGGGCATCGCCGATGCGCTGCTCCCACACACTGTGCTCGACGATCTTCTTGCCGAAGGCGCTGCGCGAGGACAGACGCTTCACCATCTTCTCCAGGGCTTCCTCGGCCTTGCCGATGGTGCGCATGCAGTGATGGATGCGGCCCGGCCCAAGACGGCCCTGCGCGATCTCGAAGCCGCGGCCTTCGCCGAGCAGGATGTTCTCCTTCGGCACCCGCACGTTGTCGAGCAGCACCTGGGCGTGGCCGTGCGGCGCATCGTCGAAGCCGAACACGGGCAGCATCTTCTCGACCTTGATGCCGGGGGTGTCGAGCGGAACCAGGATCTGCGACTGCTGCTGATGCTTGGCCGCCTTGAAATCGGTCTTGCCCATAAGGATCGCGATCTTGCAGCGGGGATCGCCGACGCCGGACGACCACCATTTGCGGCCATTGATGACGTAGTGATCGCCGTCCTTCTCGATGCGGGTCTCGATGTTGGTGGCGTCGGAGGAGGCCACCGCCGGTTCCGTCATCAGGAAGGCCGAGCGGATCTCGCCGTCCATCAGCGGGCGCAGCCATTTGCGCTTCTGCTCCTTGGAGCCGTAGCGGATGAACACTTCCATGTTGCCGGTGTCGGGCGCGGAACAGTTGAACACTTCCGAGGCCCAGGTGATGCGGCCCATCTCTTCCGACAGCAGCGCGTATTCGAGATTGGTCAATCCCGCGCCGCGGAATTCGTCGTCTTCATGCTCGGACGGCGGCATGAACATGTTCCAGAGGCCTTCGGCCTTGGCCTTCTTCTTGAGGTCCTCGAGGACTGGGATCACTTTCCAGCGCTCGCCGCTGTGATCCTGCTGATCGTAGATCGGCACCGCCGGGCGCACGTGCTTGGCCATGAAGGACCGCACGCGGTCGAGCCATTCCTTCTGCTTGGGGGACAGATCGAAATCCATGGGACGCTCCTCGTCTCTCTTTTGCGAGCCTGTTTGCTTCGCGGGCCTGTTTTGCGCCGGACTGTCCACCGCTTGCGCGCAGCCCGCAAGCGTGGGCTTGCGGAGCCTTCGGAACCAACCTTTCGAGTTGCGAACGAGTCCCGATTGCGGATTGACATCTCCGGCCTTCAAACGATAGTTTCATACAACTGTTTGAATTGCAACTCCCTCCCCTCAGGGACATTCATGGCCAGCGATCATACGAGGTCTGCCATTCTCGCCGCCGCCGAACGGCTCTATGCCGATCGCGGCTTCGGCGACGTCACGCTGCGCGACATCGTCGCGGAGGCCAACGTCAATTTGGCGGCGGTGAACTATCATTTCGGCTCGAAGGACGAGTTGATCGCGGAATTATTTGTCACCCGCTCGATCGCCACCAACCGCGAACGCCTGCGCGAGTTGAAGGCCGCGGAAGAGCAAGGCGGCGGCCGCGCGCCGATCGAGGTGATCCTGCATGCGCTCGTCGGCCCGACACTGCGCGGCTGCCTCGGCCCCGAGAACCAGCGCTCCACCGCGGCGCGATTCATGATCCGCGCCTCGATCGAATCCGTGCCGCCGATCCGCCGCATCAAGAACCGCGAGATCGACCATTTGCGGAAATTCGCTGGCGCGATGCGGCGCGCCCTGCCCGAGCGCAGCGACGTCGACATCTACTGGGGCCTCAACTTCGCGCTCGCGATGGCGCACCACACCATCCGCGAGAGCGAGCGGCTGACAAAGCTGTCGGAAGGCAAATGCGATCTCGACGACGTCGAGGACGTGGTCGCGCGCGTCGTCAGCGTGGCGACGATGGCGCTGACGGCAGGCAAGGCGGAGACGAAGGCGCCGTCAAGGGTGGCGGCGCGCTAACCTCACATCATCGCGATGCAGTCGATCTCGACGTCGAAGGGGCCGAACCATTCCGGCGTGCAGACGAAGATCCGCGCCGGCGGATCGATTGGGAAATAACGCGCATAGACGGCGTTGAACGCTGCGAAATGCTTCGTCGAGGTGCAGTAGACGTTGCACTTCATGACGTTGTCGAGCGAGGCGCCGGCCGTCTCGAGGCAGAGCTTCATCTGCTCCATGACGATCTCGCTCTGCCGTTCGATCGGCATTTCCGCGAGCTCGCCCGTCTCGGGGTCGAACGGCGGCAGGCCGGCGACGAAGATCATGCTGCCGGCGCGCGTCACAGGCGAGACCGGTGCGTTGCGGCGGTCGAGAAACGTCGAGATCGGTTCGACGCGGAGCGCTTCGCGTTTCATGGCAACCACCTTCGGTGCGAGCGAGACTGACCGCTGACTACACTATTCTGCAGCCGGCATGCTTCGCTGTTGATCGAAGTGTAGTTGTAGCCGCGAGTTTAGGCCCGCTGCGGCATCTCCTCGGCCTCTTCCTTGGCGAGCAGCAGCAGCATCTCGATACCCATTTCGCCTTCCTGCGGCGAGCGGATGAACTTGATTTCCTCGGCACTCCGCCGCAGTGCGGCAACGATGGCGACGGCCTGATTGGCGGTAGCCGCCTCGGTCGCCAGAATTGCCTTCTGGTCCTTCGCCTGGAACCCGATCGTGTAGGACATTCACTTCCCTCCCGGACTCAAGTGAAGGGATCGAACCAGAGTCTCGCGCGGAAAGGAAGCCTGTGAGACTACGGACCGGGATTATCTCGGGATTGCGCGCAAGCCCCAGGCAAGCCCGAGGATCGCGCGCAGCTTCGTCAAAGCTAGATGATCCCCTGCTGCTTCAGCGTCTCGATCTTCTCCGCATCATAGCCGAGCTTGCCGCCGAGCACTTCGCTTGTGTGCTCGCCGAGCAGCGGCGGCGCGCGATATTCGGTGATCGGAGTGCCCGACAGGGTCAGCGCGTTGCGGATCAGCGAGAGATCGGGTTCGAACTTGTGCTGCGTCTTCACCCGCATGCCGCGCGACTGGACGTGCGGATCGGAAAACACCTGCTCGAAATTGTTGATCGGACCCGAGGGCACGCCGGCTTCCTCCAGCTTGTCCAGCCAGTAGGCCACCGGCTGCTTCAGGAACAGGCCGGCGAAGATCGCCATGATCTCCTTGCCGTGCACGACGCGGTCGTTGTTCTTGACGAAGCGCTTGTCGCTCGCAAGCTCGGGCGCGCCGAGCACGGCGCAGGTGCGCTGGAACTGGCCGTCATTGCCGACCACCAGCATCAGCTCGCCGTCGGTGCAGCGGAACACGCCGGCCGGCATGCCGCCATTGCCCCAGGTGCCGCGGCGCGGCGGCGTCTTGCCGTTGACGAGGTAGATCTGCAGCCAGTGCGACAGCGATGCGATGACGGTATCGAACAGGCAGACGTCGATGTGCTGGCCCTGCCCACCGTTGACGTCGCGATGGTAGAGCGCCGACAGAATCCCGATCGAGGTGTTCATGCCGGTCATGTAGTCGACGATCGATGGGCCGACCTTCATCGGGCCCTCGCCGGGCTCGCCGTCGATATGGCCGGTGACGCTCATCAGGCCGCCCATCGCCTGCAGGATGGCGTCATAGCCCGCGCGCGGCGCATAGGGACCGGTCTGGCCGAAGCCGGTCACCGAGCAATAGATGATGCCGGGGTTGATCGCCTTGATCGTCTCGTAGTCGAGGCCGTAACGCTTGAGATCGCCGACCTTGTAGTTCTCCATGAAGACGTCGACGTCCTTGGCGAGCTCGCGAATGATGGCCTGCCCCTCGGGCTTGGCGATGTTGACCGTGACCGACTTCTTGTTGCGGTTGGCGCAGAGGTAGAAGGAATTGTTGTTGTTGGCCTTCCCTTCCGGATCGGTCAGGTAAGGCGGCCCGAACGCGCGCGCGTCGTCGCCGGTGCCCGGCCGCTCGATCTTGATCACCTCCGCACCGAGATCGCCCAGCATCTGGGCCGACAACGGCCCGGCGAGGACGCGCGTGAGGTCAAGGATCTTGATGCCTGAAAGCGGCAGGGCCGACATGTAAGCTTCCTCCGGGAACTGGATTGGCGCGGCGGCTCGAAGCGGCGCTACCTGCGGATACACCATTTTGGCGCGCTGAGCACTGCACTGGCGGCATACGGCCATCTCCTGCCGGGGACGGAAGGCAATTGCCGTCCGCAACTTTCCGCGCCGCGAATATTGCCTGATCGGCTCAGGTCAGCGCCGCCGCCGCCACCCTCGGCCGTCGCCGGCCGAGCAGGACCAGGATCAGCACCGTCGCGCAGGAGCAGACGAAGGTGAGACCGAGCGCGCCGCGGCTGCCGAACTGGGTGAGCAGGCCGACAAGGAGCGGCGGCGAGACCGCCGACGCCAGATTGAGCGGCAGCGCGATCATCGACATCGCCTTGGCGAATTCCGCCTGGTCGTAGAACACGAGCGGGATGGTGGCCCGCGCCACCGCCATCGCACCGCTGCCGGCACCATAGAGCAGGATGAAGACCGCGACCGCCCAGGTCGCGCCCTCGCTCATCATCAGCAGCAGCATCGCCAATGGCAACGCCGTGCCGGCGACGAGCCCCGTCGTGATCCCGTCCCAGCGCCCGCCGCCGAGAAGATCCAGCCCGCGGGCGCTGACCTGGATCACGCCCAGCATCGAGCCGAAGAGAAGCGCCTGCGCCGGCGCCAGCCCCTCCGCCCGCAACAGCTCGATCAAAATGGCGCTGATGCCGAAATTGACGAAGGCGTTCAGCGTGATCGCGGCGACGACGAGGCCGAAAGTGCTCCGTGGAATCGCGGGCGGCGGCGGCGACTTGAAAGGCTCGCCACCATCATCCCCGGCGATTTTCCGGCGCGGTGCGAGCGCATAGAGCGGAAGGCTGACGAGGAGCATCATCGCGGCATAGACGAGGCACGTCCCCCGCCAGCCGAGGTGACCGCTCAGGAACGAGGTCGTCGGCCAGAAGATGCTGCTGGATAGGCCCGTCACCAGCATCAAGGCCCCGATCGCGTTCTTGGCCTGCCGCCCGGCAATCTCGTTCAGCATGATATAGGCGCCGGTGGACAGCGTGGCGCTGCCGGCGATGCCGAGGACGATCCAGGCGGCGAAATACAGCATCGGCTCGCGCGCGAGGGACAGCAGCACGAAGCCCGGCACGGTGACGACCGTGCCGGCCATCATGACCGTCCGCGCGCCATGCCGTGCAAACGATTTGGCGAGCCACGGGGCGCACAGCCCCATCGAGACATAGAGAACGGATGTCCCGGCGAACACCGCCGGCAGGCTCATGCCGAGATCGGCGGCGAGATCGCGCCCGACGATGGCAGGAAGCCCGATCGTGCCCCATCCGACCAGCTGTGTGATGGCGAGCACCAGCAGGACGCCGATCAGCCTGCTGTCAGATTTCAAGAACCGCATTCCAAACGTTCGCCTGCCCGGCCGGCGCGGATCGCGCCTGTGAGCCCTGTCTTAGCCGGGGACTCAGCCCACGGGAACGCCGACCGCCGAATGGCAGAAGGCAGCCAGGAGCATGTCAGGCACACGTCAGGCGCGGGATGATCGTCCCTACCCCGCGATCCCGAGCAAGGAGCGCGCCTCTGCCGCAGTCGCGACGCGCCGTCCGTGGCGCGCGACAGCCTCGCAGGCGATGCTCACGAGCTCCGCATTGCTGGCGGCGAGGCGCGTCTTGTCGACCCTGATATTGTCCTCGAGCCCGGTACGAACCGCATCGGCGCCCCGCGCCAGCGCCCAGCCCATAACCTCGGCCTGATGACGTCCGATCCCGGCCGCGGTCCACGTCGCGTTCGGGATCAGCCGCCTCAGCTCTGCCAACAGGATGTCGAGGACGTGTTCGTCCGCGGGCATCGCGTTCTTGACGCCCATAACGAACTGCACGTGCGGACGGGCGTCGATCAGCCCCGCCTCGATCAGACGCCGAGCACCATGCAGATGCGACAGATCGAAGATCTCGATTTCCGGACGAATGCCATTTGCCTTCATGCCGGTGGCAAGAGTCTCGACCAGAGCGGCGCTGTTCTCGTAGACGATGGTCGGAAAATTCACTGAGCCTGTGGAGAGCGAGGCCATATCCGGCTTCAGATAGAGCGACGATCCACGCGCCGAGGGATCGCGCCCTCGCCCGCCGGTCGAGAACTGTACGATCATGTCAGGACAATGCTTCCTGATCCCCTCCTGCACCAGCGCGAAGCGCTCCGGGTCGGAGGACGGTGTCTCGTCATCGTTGCGAACATGGATATGCGCAAGGGTGGCCCCGGCCTCGAAGGCCTCGTGCGTCGACTCGATCTGCTCGGCCGGCAAGATTGGCACCGCGGGATTGTCCTTCTTGCGCGGAACGGAGCCGGTGATGGCAACAGCAACGACGACGGGGTTCATCCTGCATCCTCATGATGATCGCGCTCGAGCGCACAAAGTTCGACGGAAGTCACATAACGCCTGGAATCCGGCCGCTGCAACCATCATCGATCGCAGCGGCGTTCCCATCGTCAGGTCGGAATTGCGGCCGCACCACCCGCGGCTTCCGCACGCTGCCGCTCGTAGTCGGCCCGCGGCATCGGAACGGCCTTGGGATTACCGAGATCGTCGATGCTGATCCGATAGGTTTCGCGGGCCGTGACAGCCGCCAGCGCAGCGATGACCGTGATGCCGAAGGCGATTGCTCCCACCGTCAGGGGAATGTTGGCCGAGCCGGGCGGCGCCACGGTCGCAAACAAGGCCGGAAGCAAGGCAGTAATGGTCGTTCCGATGTTCTGCGAGATCGCCATCGCCGACACGCGTGTGCGCGTCGGGAACAGCTCCGGGTAGAAGCTCGGGAAGATCGCGTTGTAGCCCTGATAGACGACGCCCCACATCAACAGCGAGAGCAGGATTGCAAGCGGTACGCTCCGGATACTGATGGCGTAGAGATAGCCGAAGGCGAGCAAGCCGGAGAGCAGCGCGCCGACGATGATCGGCGGTTTGCGGCCGACCTTGTCGGAGAGATGGCCGACGAAGGGAATGACGAACACGGCCAGCATGTTTCCCAGCACCGGTATCCAGAGATAGACGTCCTTGGCAAAGCCGATGCCATAGGCCGGCTGCACCGCGTAGGCCGCACCGAAGATGGTCGCAACGACAGGAATGACGTTCATCAGCGCCATGCAGATGACCCTGAGCATGTCGCGCCAGCTCAGCTTGATCGCCTGGATGACGGGTGCCCGCGGCGTTTCTCCACGCTCGTCCTCCCGGGCGAAGGCGGGCGTCTCGTCCACTTCGCGACGAATGATGTAGCCCGCGACGATGACGAAGAAGCTGAGCAGGAAGGGAATCCGCCAACCCCAGCTGTTGAAGGCATCGGTCGGCATGTAGGCCGCCAGCGGCAGGAAGACCGCTGCCGCAAGAATTTGTCCGGCCTGCACGCCCTGGAGCGCAAAACTTGCATAGAAGCCGCGCCGGCCGAACGGCGCGTGCTCCAGGATCATCGAGCTCGCGCCGGAGATTTCACCGGCAACAGCAAAGCCCTGCACCAGGCGCAGGATGACGAGCAAAACCGGTGCGAGGATGCCGACCTGCTGATAGGTCGGCAGGATGCCCACGGCCATCGTGGAGAAGCCCATCAAGAACATGCAGACGATGAGAACGGTCTTGCGGCCGTGGGTGTCGCCCCAATGTCCGAGCACGAAGGCGCCGATCGGGCGGGCCACATAGCCGACGCCATAGGTTGCCAATGAAGCGACGATGGCGACCGTAGGATTGTCGGAGGGGAAGAAGATTTGCGGGAAGATCAGCGACGCGGCGGTCGCGTAGATGAAGAAGTCATAATATTCGAGAGCCGACCCGATCCAGCCGCTTGCGGCAGCCTTCCTGGACTGACTCATGCCATGGATCCCGCGCGTCGTAGCCATCAGAAAATTCCTCCCGATCTGTTTGTTTGTTGACGTCCCGTTGGCGGGCTTCGCTGGACAATTGGACAGCAATTCCCGGACGCTCTGCGGAGCTCCGCGAGCGCTTGGCACTGCCGGTCGATGTCTTGAGTGAGGACGACAATAGGCTTTCGCCGGGCTAACACAATTACCCAGTTAGGCGATAAACCTAACATGATGTTATGGAGTACTCGGACCCCGCGGCGACTAGGCCCGTAACCCGCAACAGATACGAAGCTGCGCGGGCTCACTCCGGCGGATTGAGCGTCCGCACGAAATACACGGGCTCCTTGCTCTTCTTGAGGCGATAGAGCTGGGCCGGGCACTGCTTCCGCGGATCAATTGCGCATCCGCTCGCTGATGGCGGAGAACCGGCTCAGGCCGTATGGCCGGGATCGACGTGCTTCGGCGTCTTCTTGTCGCGTTGCGGCGTCATCTTGGCAGGGTCAGGCGCACCGGGGACCCCGCGCGGACCCAGCTGCTCGCGCTGGATGTCGTCCTCGGAGCGGGATGGCTCGACGCCGTTCGGCTCACGGGGCTTGGTCATTGTGGCCTCCTTTTTCGAATGCCGTTCCGCGCCAGGCGCTCTACACACCCAGCGCGTTGTCGCCGGCTTCGCGGCCGGGCACACTGACATGGACTTCATGCCCCTCACGAAGCGCGAGCGATGCTGCGGCGACCGCCGATTCGAATGCGGCTTCCTTGGTGGCGTATTTGCTCCTGACGTCGCCGTCGTGCAGCACGCCCCATTCGTCCTGCACGGGCACGATGGCATATTGAGCAAGGCCCATTGTCCAACTCCTGGCTTGGCTTTCAAAGGAACGTCTGCCTGATAACGCGCCGGCGGGCTTAACGTTGCGTCAGCTGCGGATGGGTCGCGCTCACCCGCCACACCGTGTTGCCGACATCGTCTGCGACCAGCAAGGCGCCGGACTTGTCGATGGCGACGCCGACGGGACGGCCACGCGCCTTGTTGTCGCCGTTCAGGAAGCCCGTCACGACGTCCTGCGCCGGTCCGCTCGGCTTGCCGTCCGTGAACGGCACGAACACGACCTTGTAGCCGTTGAGCACCTGCCTGTTCCAGCTGCCGTGCTCGCCGACGAAGGCGCCGCCGCGATAAGCGGCCGGCAGACCGGAGCCGGTGTTGAAAGCCATCCCAAGCGGTGCGACATGCGAGCTCAGGGCATAATCCGGCACGATCGCCTTGGCGACGAGATCCGGCCGCTGCGGCTTGACGCGGGGATCGACGTGCTGGCCGTAATAGCTGTAGGGCCAGCCGTAGCAGCCGCCGTCCTTCACCGAGGTCATGTAGTCGGGGACGAGATCTGGGCCGAGCTCGTCGCGCTCGTTCACCACCGCCCACAGCGCGCCGGTCTGCGGCTCGAAGCTCAGCCCGTTGGGATTGCGCAGGCCGCTTGCGAACACGCGCCAGCGGCCGCTTGCGCGGTCAACCTCGAGGATCGCGGCGCGGTTGTGCTCGGCCTCCATGCCGTTCTCGGTGATGTTGCTGTTGGAGCCGACGCCGGCATAGAGCTTCGAGCCGTCGGGACTGGCGACCAGGCTCTTGGTCCAGTGATGGTTGATCGGCCCGCCCGGCAGCGGCGTCAGCACCATTCCCTGCGAGGTGATCTTGGTATCACCTTCGGTGTAAGGATATTTGACGATGGCGTCGGTGTTGGCGACGTAGAGATCGTTGCCGACCAGCGCGACTCCGAACGGCGAGTTGAGATGGTCGAGGAAGACGCTTTGCGTCTCCGGCACGCCGTCGCCATTGCCGTCGCGCAGCAGCGTGATGCGGTTACCCGGCCCGGTGTCGTCGCCGCCTGATGTCGCCCAGGACTCAATATATCCCATGACGATCTCCTTGGGCCGCTTGATCGCGCCCCCCTTCGGCGCCTTGGATTCCACCACCAGCACGTCGCCATTGGGAAGCACGTAGAGGAAACGCGGATGCTGCAGGCCGGCGGCGAAGGCCTTGACCTGCAGGCCCTGTGCAACGGTCGGCGTCTCGTCCTTTCTCCAGCCGACGATGCGGGCGATGTGGACCGGCGGCAGCAGATATTGCTGGATGTCGGGGAGAACAGGGTTGGCGCCCACTTGCGCGTTCGGATCGCCGCTGCCGTCATTGCAGCCGGCAAGACACAGCAGCGAAGAGCACAACAGCGCGCGGACAATTGGGAACGTCATCGCGCAACTCCCACGCCGTGGCGATAGACCATGGCCCAGCCGAGCCAGCCGGTGACGGGCAGGATGAGCACCGTGACCACGGACAGAACGAGCCCTGTCGGCCACACCGAGGTCCAGGCATCGCGGGTATGGATCAGCGCGTTGACAGTCGCGAGGACCAGCACCACGGCATTTCCGATCAGATGCGGCCAGGCCGGCGTCTGCGCCCGCACCAGCCGGTTGCCGAGGAAATCCGTCAGGCCCGCGATCGCCGCCAGCACGCCGAAGACAACGCCGACCAGCAGCAGCCAGGCGGAAAAATTCGCCCACATGATCTCGGCGCTGGCGACATAGGCGATGTCGGTCAGCAGCGCCCCGACAAAGCACGCGATCGGTATCGGCACCAGCATCGGATGAATGGGATGACCCGCGATCTGCGCGGTGGTGCGCACGCGCACGTCGTCTTGCACGGTCGGCCTCGTGGACTCTCGCCCTGCCCGACCGGCCAACTCGTGCTCGCAGTGATGGTTCCTAGCGGCGCGGCAGACCCAGCCTTTGGCGGACCTCGTCATCCTCGATCGCCTGATCCTGGCGCGCATCCCTGCTGGCCTCGAAATCTTCCGCGATCGCCTCGAGCGTTCGGAACGCATCCCCGGCGCTCGGTGCCGTCTCGATGTGAGCAACCGACCGACCGTTGACCGCGAGGTCAGCCTCGCCCCAAGGGGCGGTATCGATCACCAGACGATCGCCGCCGGCATTGCGGTGAAGTGCTGGACGGTGGATTAGGAGGTCGGCAAGGAAAGGTCCGGCGTCCAATCGATCGGCTTGTCGGTCATGTCGTGGTCTTCCCGAAGTTGCGACCAACGGATCGACCATCCGGCGCGCGAGACATTGACCTGGATCAGGCTTGCTGGGGTTGATGATTGTAGCGGGTGAAGAGGTGGCTACCACGAAACGGCGCTCTGGAACCTCAGTCAAAAAGTGCTATATTATTGATGTGGATAAGGTGACCGCCTCTTCGACCGCAGAGCACATCCGGACACTCGCCCGGACGTTCCGCGTGTCCTATTCCGAGGGCCCGAACGACCGCTTGGCACATCATATCTCGCGCCTGGCCGGGGATCCGGTCGAGCTGGACGAGATTGAGCTGTTGCTCATTGGGTTGGTGCGAGCGGAACGAATTACACGCCCGGAAATGATCCAGCTTCAGGCGGCCTATTTGCGTGAAGTCAGGCCGTGACCTTCGATCCGTTCGGCGACTTCGAAGCGTGCGGATATACGCGCCGGCAAATACTTGAAGTGAAACCGCTGGCCAACAACATCAGGAAGTCGAACAACTGCTGGCAGGATATGTGGAATGAACGGGTCGTTTCATTTTGACTGAAGCGCATGGTACGCAATCGGCTCAATTTTCGGGATCACTGCATCAAGAAACGCGATCAATGTTTCCTTCGCCGGGAAGGTCTTCGTGCCTGTAACGCGGTACTCTAGTTCTTTCGCTTGGTAGTAGTGATTCAGCAAGTCGATGGCAGCCAAGTATTCTTCGACAACTGGCGACACGGAATTTGAACTGGAGTTGATGACGCGACGAGCCGTCTTAGAAAGGTTGTGACCGAGTTTCTTTTTCAGAGTGCCGTGGCTAATACCGTTCGCCAACAGAAACGACTTCAGCGCTACCTCTATCGAGTGGCCAAGCAGGTAGTATGTCGGCCGCTGTACCTTCCAAACATCCGATTCATGCAGCAGCCTTGCTGCTGCTAGCATCTCTTTGGCGTCCGTCAGCAGGCCCATCGCTGACGTGCGGTCGTCATCCGATGCTTCATCCATGTTTGAATCTTGAGATAAATAGTTGCCACCAGACAGATTCATGCCGTGGCTAAGTCTATGATTTTATTGGAGCGGGTGAAGGGAATCGAACCCTCGTATTCAGCTTGGAAGGCTGCTGCTCTACCATTGAGCTACACCCGCGTCAGGGGCTCCCTAACACGGCCGGGCGGCGGTCTCAACTGTCGAGGACGGCGCTTTCCGGCATCTTCCCCGCCCCGCGAACCGCCCCGGTTCCTTCCGGACCTTGCCTCCCCTTAACAGCGGCAGCTCTACAGACTATATTGAAGTCTTCCGAAACCAACGAAAGGAGGTGATCCAGTGTCTTTTACCAAGCGCTGTCACCTCGCTGGGATCGCCCGCTAAGCTCTAGATAGAGGCTTGGCATCGGGGCGCTCTCAGCCCTGGACCAGCGAGCAAGAATCGGGCGCGACGGGACCTCCCCGCCGCGCCTTTTTCGTCGCACGCACGGCTCAGGCCGGCGGCTCGCCCGAAAGCACCTCGCGGATCTTCTGTGACAGCTCCGACTTCCGGTAGGGCTTTCCGAGCAACGCCACGCCGGGATCCAGATGCCCTTCGTGAACGATGGCGTCATCGGTGTAGCCGGAGGTGTAGAGCACTTTCACGCCCGGCCGGCGCAGCCGGACGGCGTCGGCCAATTCCCGCCCGTTCATGCCGCCGGGCATGATGATATCGGTGAACAGGAGATCGAATTTGGCGCCCTGGTCGACCAGCGCCAGCGCGGAAGCGCCGTCGCCGGCCACGAGCGTGCGATAGCCGAGGCTGCCGAGCTGGGCGATGACATAGCCCTGCACCAGCGGATCGTCCTCGACCACGAGGATCGTCTCCTGTCCGCGTGTCTTGGCGAGCGGCTGGACCGGCGCCAGCCTGGCCGGCGCCTCGCCCTTCGACCGCGGCAGGAACAGCCGCACCGCCGTGCCGCGCCCCTCCTCGCTCTCGATGGCCACCATGCCGCCGGTCTGCTTGGCAAAGCCGTAGACCATGCTGAGCCCCAGTCCTGTGCCACGACCGACGCCCTTGGTGGTGAAGAACGGCTCGAACACGCGCTCGCGGATGTCGGCCGGAATGCCGTGACCGGTATCGCTGACGGCGACCATCACGAAGGCGCCGCGCACGCCGTCACCGTCGCCGCCCGTGCCTTCCAGCTCGCGGTTCGCGGTCTCCAGGGTGAGCCTGCCGCCGCCCGGCATCGCGTCGCGCGCATTGACGGCGAGGTTGACGATCGCGGAGGACAGCTGTGAGGGATCCGCCATCGCAGACCAGGCATCGTCGGCGAGGTGCGTCTCGATCTCGATGTGCTCGCCAAGGATCGGCTTGAGCAGCTTCGCGGTCTCGACCACCAGGGCGTTGACGTCGATCTCGCGCGGCTCCAGCGGCTGGCGGCGCGCGAAGGTCAGGAGCTGCGAGGTGATCTCCGCGCCGCGCGCGGCCGCATCGTCGATCAGCTGCGCGATCGCGGAGAGCTCGGGCTTGTCCGCAAGCCCCTCCCGGATGATCTCGATGGTGCCGGTGATGACCGTGAGCACGTTGTTGAAATCGTGCGCGACGCCGCCGGTGAGTTGGCCGATCGCGTCCATCTTCTGGGATTGACGCAGCCGCTCCTCGGTCTCGTGCTGCGCGGTTAGGTCGGTCGCGGAGCCGCGATAGCCCATGAAGCGTCCGTCGGCGTCGAAGACCGGCTTGCCGTTGACGCTGAAATGATGCATCCGCCCGGTGGTATCGCGCCCGCGATATTCGAACTTGCGGAACGGCTCGTGACGGTCCAGCGTCGCCAGGTGCGCGCGCCATTTCTCGGGCTCGGCATCGCGGTCGAGCGCGGTATCGGTGCGACGCGTGCCGATCCGCGCTTTCGGATCCATGCCGAAGGCAATCAACCGGTCGGAGATGTAGGTGAACCGGTGGTCCGGCCCGGTCTCCCAGAACCAGTCGGATGCCGTCTCGGCGTAGTCGCGGAAACGCTCTTCGCTCGCCCATGCGTCCGCTTCGGCGCGCCGACGGATGGCCAGGTCACGCTCGAGATTGGCATTGGCCTCGCGCAGCTCGCCATAGGCCCGCTGGAGGTTGGCGCACATCGCGTTGAAGGCATCGATCACCTTGTCCAGCTCGTCGGCATCGTAGGGCGGCCGGCGCTCCAGGCGCAAAGGCGGCGGCGGCCGCATCAGGCTGTACTTGCTGACGAACTCGGCGATGGCGACCAGATGCCGCGTCACCAGGAGATGGAACATGTAGATGATGAACAGCGAGACGAGGAATGTCTTCGCCGCCTGGCTGGCCAGGATGACCAGGGCCCGATTCAGCAGTTGCTGATAGACATTGCTCAGCGTCGCCTCGACGTGGAGCACGCCGATCTGGCGTATGTTCCCTTGCACGGTGGTGCTCAAGGCATAGTCGCGCGTCACGATCGAACGCGTGCCCGGCTCGCCGATCGCAAGACGGATCGGATTGGGACGATCGGCAATCTCGTGCACCTCGGCGGCGCGGATGTCGGGCAGCCGGAGGATGCCGTCGAGCTGGAGCTTCAGCTGGTTCTGGTCGAGATTCCACAGGCTCTCGCCGAGACTGCCGGTCGTGCTGCGGCCGATCTCGTCGAGCCGCGTCTCGATGAGCCCGACCTCGCGATCATAATCGAGATAGAGCTGCAGCGCAGTCAGCGTCAGCGTCACCACCGAAGAGAACAACAGCACGGCGGCGAGGAGCCGCGGCCCGACACCGCTGCGCGACCAGTTGAAGAGCCGCGACAGCAGTGATGCGAATATCGTGGGCGCAAGCGTAGCACCGATGCCGGTCAGATCGGGCTTCGCGGCGGCCGGCGCGATGACGCGGCTGCGCTTGGGATCCTCGTCACCTGCGTTGGCCATGCACCACGCCCCCCGGAAATGGCGGCTCTCTGCACCGGCCACAGCTTGCAGTCTCGAGCTGTCCAAGAGTCGAGACGCCTGCCTGGTCGTCCGATGCGCAATCACCCTGTCTTGCGCCCAGCAGCAGGATTCCGGCGCAAACTACCACTGCGCGTGATAGAATGACATCGGTGAGTGTCCGGAGTCGCTCGCATGGCGGGCGAGCGGTAATCGGTGCGGCCTGTGCAGGCGCCAACTCCCGGTAGATCGCGCCGGCGTCCGAATCCAATGGTAGCAATGCACGACCGAAGGAGACGCCTCATGTGGCGGCTGATCGTCGCCTGCCTGTCGTTGCTCGCAGCCGGTCCCGCGCAGGCGCAAGACTTGATCCGGCTGGCGCGCATCGCCGACATCCCAGATCAATATGTCGGCGGCGAGATGCTGCGGGCTGTCTATGCCAAGCTCAACATTACGCTGGAATTCGAGGACGTCCCCGGCAAGCGTGCACTCACGCTGTCGAGCAACGGCGAGGTCGACGGCGAGATCCAGCGGATCGGAACACTCTCGCGCGACTACCCGACGCTGGTCCAGGTCACACCGGCGATCAACTACATCGAGCCCGCGGTGTTCGCGACCAAACTCCGGTTTGAGGTCGCCGGCTGGGATTCGATCAGGGACTACAGCATCGGCATCGTCCGTGGCGTCGGCTCCTCGGAAGCTGGCACGCGCGGCATGGACCGCGTTACCGCGACCACTGGCCTCGACAACATGGTCAAGATGCTCGACGCCGACCGTTTCGACGTGATGTTCACCGACCTCTTCAGCGGGCTCGCTGCGGTGAGGAAACTCAATCTGCAGGCCAGGATTTACCCGCTCTCGCCGCCACTCGAGCGCATCCACATCTACCATTACCTGCACGAACGCCATCGCGATCTGGTGCCGAAGGTGGGCAAGGTGATCGCCCAGATGGAGGCGAGCGGCGAACTGGCGGCGCTGCGCGAAGCCCTGGTCAAGCAGGTCTTGAACGCCCCGTAACGGCCGCCTGTCAGCCCGCGCGAAGCCGCTCGCGGAACGCCACGGCTGCAATCAGCATGCCGACGCACCAGGCCACGACCGCGCGGTGAGGCTCCGCGCCGAGCAGCACCGTGAAGAGGCTTGTCAGCAGGCACGGCACGATAACCTTCCCCGTCCGGCTCATCAGTGCGAGCAGGAACGGCATCGCCGCGATCGATATTTGCAGGACATCCATATTGGAAAACGGTCTCGCAAGACTTCAGAAGCCGCAGATACCGAGCGCACGCGGGCGCTTGCCGCGCCGGCTTTCCACGATGCGCTCGCCGCCGTTCTCGGCCGAGCTGCCGTAATAGCGGTGATGGCCGCTTTGGTCGTGCAGGTCGGCAGGCTCCGATGGTCCGGCCCGACGCGCGTCGCAGATGATCTTGCAAACGATCTTGATGGTATGACCCGACATTGCCGCCTCCAGCGAAAATCTTGTTGTTGTGGTCATCAGTCGCGACCGGTTCCGGCGGCGTTCACACTGCAGGGGCGCAATCGGGTTTCAGGACGGTTTCGTCGCTTGCGTGCCACGCAATATTTTGCTTCGGGATTGTCGGCAGCGCCTGCGGTGCTGCGTCCTTGGGATCTGTGCAGAAAAAAACGAGGTGACGATGCTTTACGCCATCCTGGCCTATCATGTGGAAGACGAGGTCATGTCCTGGACGCCGGAGCAGGACGCCGCAGTGGTGGCCAAAGTCATCGAGGTTCAGGCGCCCCTGAGAGCCAGCGGCCAGTTCGGGCCGGCGGCCCGTCTGGATGAGACCCGAAAGGCCCGCACCTTGCGTGGTCCCGGCGCGGGCATGGTGCTGGACGGCCCGTTTGCCGAGACCAAGGAGCAGCTCCTGGGCTTTCACCTGATGGAATGCGCCACCGAGGAGGAGGCGATCGCGGCGGCGCGGAAGCTGCGTGCGGTCAATCCGACTGCGGTCTACGAAATCCGCCCGGTCAAGCTTTACGTGCCGGCCGATGGGTTCGGCGCGACATAGGGGTGAGATGGCGCTTACGCGTCCGGCTTGGGCCGGGCGATGGTGAAGCGCTGGATCACGAGCCCGCCGAAGGCGATGAACCACACGAAGGGCGCGATATGCGGCGCGAACGCCGCCACGATCGTGCCCGGGATGAACACAAGGAGCGGAAACAGCGAGGCAATCATCTCCTGGCGCCAGCCGCCCAGGATCGTCCACCACAGCCAGGCATTGAGGCCGGCGATCGCGGTCAAGTGCAGGCCATAGAGCACCGCGACCGCGCTGCTCATGCCGTAATTGGTGTAGAGGCCGTTGGTCACAGGCAGCAGCAGCACGATCGAGAGCAGGAAGAACAGATTGAGGATCACCGCGCCACGGCTGCCGACAGGCTGGCGCGCCAGCCGCCGGTGATGGCTGATCCAGAACACGCCGGCGATGATGAAGCTGAGCGCGAAGCCGGCGAGCTTGCCGGAATAGACATGGGCGAGGTCGCTCCAGCCGGGCGCGCCGGTGAACACCGCCGCCTTGGGCAGGTCGTAGGCCAGCAGCGTCATGGCGACACCGAAAATGGTGTTGCTGAGCGATTCCAGCCGCCGCATCTCGAACTGGTCGGGCTTGAGCTCGGTCATGCCGGGTGCACTTTTCGGACTGGAACCCTGGGCCGTCTTTCCCCCTAAATCCTAAACCCGGTTTCGTCCAGCCGCATTGCGATTCGCGGCGGGATCGCCGACTCTCGCCCTTTCACCGGGGCGATTCGTGGCAACATATCTGGACACGCTCAATGCGGAGCAGCGCCGCGCCGTGGAGCATGGCGTGGCCGAGGGCGCCGTGGGCGGCCCCCTGCTCGTCATTGCAGGAGCAGGCTCCGGCAAGACCAATACGCTGGCCCACCGCGTCGCGCATCTGATCGTCGCCGGCGCCGATCCGCGCCGCATACTGCTAATGACGTTTTCCCGCCGCGCCGCGGCCGAAATGGCCGGACGGGTCGAGCGCATCGCCCGCAAGGTGCTGGGCGAGAACAACGCCGCGATCATGCGCGATGCGCTCAGCTGGGCCGGCACCTTCCACGGCATCGGCGCGCGTCTCTTGCGCGAATATGCCGAGCGGATCGGCCTCGATCCTGCCTTCACCATCCACGACCGCGAGGATTCCGCCGACCTGATGAACCTGGTCCGGCACGAGCGCGGCCTGTCGAAGACCGAGAGCCGATTTCCGGCCAAGGGCACGTGTCTTTCGATCTACTCGCGCTGCGTCAACGCCGAGTTGGAGATCGAGAAGGTGCTGGGGCAGCACTATCCCTGGTGCGCAGGCTGGGCATCCGAGCTGAAAGGCCTGTTCGCGGCTTATGTCGAGGCCAAGCAGGCGCAGCACGTGCTCGATTACGACGACCTCCTGCTCTACTGGTCGCAGATGATGAGCGATACCCTGATCGCTAACGAGATCGGCGGCCGCTTCGACCACGTGCTGGTCGACGAATACCAGGACACCAACCGCCTGCAATCCTCGATCCTGCTGGCGCTGAAGCCCGACGGTCGCGGGCTCACCGTGGTCGGCGACGACGCCCAGTCGATCTACTCGTTCCGTGCCGCCACCGTGCGCAACATCCTGGACTTCCCGCAGAGCTTCTCGCCCCGCGCCGAGATGATCACGCTCGACCGCAATTACCGCTCGACGCAAGCGGTGCTGGCGGCGGCCAACGGCGTCATTGGCCTCGCGCGCGAGCGTTTCACCAAGAACCTCTGGACCGACCGCGCCGCCGCGCACAAACCGCAGCTCGTCACCGTGCACGACGAGGCCGATCAGGCGCGCTACATCGTCGAAGAGGTGCTGGCGAACCGTGAGCAAGGCGCGCTGCTGAAGCACCAGGCGGTGCTGTTCCGGACGTCCTCGCATTCCGGCCCGCTCGAAATCGAGCTGACCCGCCGCAACATTCCGTTCGTGAAATTTGGCGGACTGAAATTCCTGGACGCCGCGCACGTCAAGGACGTGCTGGCGCTGCTGCGCTTTGCCGAGAATCCGCGCGACCGCGTCGCCGGTTTCCGCATCCTGCACCTGTTGCCGGGCATCGGCCCTGCGACCGCGCAGCGCGTGCTCGACCAGATGGCGGAAAGCACCGATCCGCTCGCCGCGCTCGGCCAGCTGCCGGTGCCGCCACGCACCGGCGCGGACTGGACCGACTTCGTCCGCACGGTCGAGAACCTGCGCTATTCGGAATGGCCTGTTGATCTCGAGCGCGTGCGGCTCTGGTACGAACCGCATCTCGATCGCATCCACGAGGATTCCGAGACCCGGCGCGCCGATCTGATGCAGCTCGAGCAGATCGCGAGCGGCTATGCCTCGCGCCAAAAATTCCTGACCGAGCTGACGCTCGATCCGCCGGATGCGACCAGCGACAAATCCGGTCCGCCCTTGCGCGACGAGGACTATCTGATCCTCTCCACCATCCACTCGGCCAAGGGCCAGGAGTGGAAATCGGTGTTCGTGCTCAACGTCGTCGACGGCTGCATGCCGTCCGATCTCGGCGCCGGCACCAGCGCCGAGCTCGAGGAGGAACGCCGCCTGCTCTACGTCGCGATGACGCGCGCCAAGGACGATCTGCACCTCGTCGTGCCCCAGCGCTTCTTCACCCACGGCCAGGCCGCCAAGGGCGACCGCCACGTCTACGCCTCGCGCACCCGCTTCATCCCGGAGCAGCTGGTCCATCTGTTCGAGCGCACCGCTTGGCCGAAGGCCGCCGCGGGCGCCGCGCGCGCTGCGGCGCAGGGGCCCAAGATCGACATCGGGGCGCGGATGCGCGGGATGTGGCGGTAGACACAAGAGATTAGTCTCGGGACCTGTCAGGATAACTGGAACAACAGAGGTCCGACATGAAAGCCGTCGTCGTCGAGCAATACGCAACCATCGATCAGATCGAACTGAAGGACATCCCGCCCCCGTCGATGGAGCCGGGGCAATTGCGCATCCGCGTGGAAGCCGCCGGGATCGGCTTTGTCGACGGTTTGAAGATCGAGGGACGTTATCAGACCAAGGATCCCCTGCCCTTCATTCCGGGAACGGAGTTCGCGGGGGTGGTCCAGGAAGCTCCCGGCGCGCCCGGCGGCTATCAACCCGGCATGCGCGTGATGGGCATGACGCGGTCAGGCGCGCTTGCTGAAGAGATCGTCGTCACGCCCGAAGCAGTCTATCCGCTGCCCGACGGCGTTGCGGCCGAGGTCGCCGCCTCGTTTCGCGCCAACTATTTGACCGCGCTCTATGCGCTGAGCGCCCGCGCCATGCTGGTCGCAGGCGAGCAGCTCCTGGTGCTGGGTGCGGCCGGCGGAACCGGAATCGCGGCCGTCCAGATCGGCAAGCTCCTCGGCGCGCGCGTGATCGCAGCGGCATCGACACCGGAGAAGCGCGAATTCACGCAGGCGCACGGCGCCGACGCAGTGATTGATTATACGCAGGCCGACTGGCGCGACAGGTTCAAGGAGTTGACGGGCGGACATGGTGCCGACGTGATCTTCGACCCCGTTGGAGGCGATATCTCGGTACAGGCGTTTCGATCCATCGCCTGGCGCGGGCGCCATCTCGTGGTCGGCTTTGCCGCCGGCGCCATTCCCGCGCTGCCGTTCAATCTGCCGCTGCTCAAAGGCGGCGCTCTGCTCGGTGTCGACCTCGCGCAGATTCCAACGCGCGAGCCCGAGTTGCAGAAGCGCCTGATGTCGGAGCTGACGGGCTGGCTCGCCGATGGCCAGCTGAAGCCTGTGGTCGGCCGCGTTTTCGCGCTGGACGATTTCCGGGAAGCGTTCAGGACCATGCAGACGCGCGGAGCGCTCGGCAAGATGGTCGTGCGCATCTCGAAATAGGATGCATCGGCGCAGGCGATGGGGGCGGCGCTAGCTACGCGCTCAGCCTGTCGAACTGGACCTTGCCTGCCTTCATCGCCATTGGAATGCGCTCGCCCTGGCCGAGCAGGCAGGCCACATCGCGCAGCGGATTGCCGTCGACCACCAGCAGGTCGGCGATGGCCCCGGGCAGGATCCGGCCGAGCTTGCCTTCCATGCCCAGCACCTCGGCGCCGATCAATGTCGCGCTGGCGATGACGGCGCGCGGGCCGAGAATCTCGGCGCGGATGCGGAATTCGTCGCTCTGAAGGCGTTGGGAGGGTCCAAGGAGGTCGCTGCCGAAGCCCATCTTGACGCTGGCGTCGCGATAGATCGCGAGCGAGCGAAGGCCGGCGTCGCGGACATCGGCAATCTTGGCCACGCTCTCCGGCGGCAGGCCATATTGCGCGCCTTCGTTAGCGAGCGCCTCATAGGTGACGAGCGTCGGCACCACATAGGCGCCCTTCTCGGCCATCAGGCGCGCGGTCGGCGCATCGACCAGATTGCCGTGCTCGATGGTGCGCACGCCGCACCGAACCGCGCGCTCGATGGCGGCAGCGGTGTAGGCATGGGCCAGCACATAGGTCTGGCGCCCGCGCGCCTCCTCGACGATGGCACGGATTTCGTCCTCGGAATAGCCAAAGGCGCCGACCGGGTCGGTCGGTGAGGCAACGCCACCGGACGCCATGATCTTGATCTGATCGGCGCCCATCTGCAGCTCCTCGCGCACCGCCCTGCGCACGCCGTCGACGCCGTCAGCGACGCGCGCCAGCGCGCCGACGCGCACGCAACATGGGCACGGCGCGTCGCTGGCGAGATAATCCGAGCGCGCCCGCATATCGCCGTGGCCGCCGGTCTGGCTCAGCGCGCGGCCGGAGACGAACAGCCGCGGCCCGTCGGTCAGGCCGGTCTCGATCGCCTGCTTCAGCGCGTGGCCGGCGCCGCCGGCATCGCGGACCGTGGTGAAGCCACGGCGCAGCATGCCGCGCAGCAGCAGCGTCGAGCGCAGCGTCACCAGCACGTTCGGCATGTGCACCTGCTGCGCCAGATTGAGCTCGACCGCCACCGCATGCACATGCAGGTCGATCAGGCCGGGCATCAGCGTCTTGCCGTTCAGGTCGATGGTCCGGTCGGCCGAGGCCTGGAGCGGCTGGTCCGAGACCTCCTTGATCACATCGTCCTCGACCAGCACGTGATGGCCCTCCAGCAAATCCGGCTGAAGCGGATCGAGCAGAGCGGCGTTCTTGAAGAGTGTGGTGGGCATGGTCGTTTCCTGTCCGGTCAGGACTGTGTGAGCAGCGCGGGCAATGCGAGCTGGGCGAAGGGAAGGCACGCGGCGACATCGTCCGCGCCGTACCAGCCCGCCTCATGAAGCAGGTTGAGCGAACCGAGCGTGCGTCCCCGCCAGCGCACGGGCATGTTGAGCACACTCTCGCAGCCGAGTGAGGCGATCAATTCGTGATCGGGAAACACGCTGCGCAGATCGTCCCTGGTACGGCCGATATAGGCCTCGCCGCGGTCGAGCACAGCCTCGGTCCACGGTCCCGGCGTCAGGCGCTTGCGCCCGCCCGTCGGGTAAGGTCCGGGGAGATTGGAATAGATCCGCGCCGCTTCCCCGCTATCGTCGTCATAGGTCAGGATCGTGAACAGCTTGTGCCCGATCGCCGACTTCAAGGCGTGATCCAGCGCCGAGAACAGGGCGTCCGGCTGATCCGCCCTGCCCTGCGCCGCCGCCACCGCGCCGAGCAGCGGATCGGCTCGGCGTGTCGTTTGCCTCATGCGACCTCACCCGCCGCAATGTCTTCCAGCGAACGGCCGCGCGTCGGCACCCCCATCACCACGACGGTGAGCGCTCCGATCAGCAGCACGCTGGTCGTCAGGCCGAACACGCCGGCGAAGCCGAAATTGGGATAGAGATAGCCGACCAGGATCGGCGAGACGATCGCGCCGATGCGGCCGATCGCCGAAGCAAGGCCGGCGCCGGTGGTTCGCACCGGCGTCGGGAACACCTCCGCCGTATAGGCATAGACGCCGGCATAGGTGCCGTTCATGAAGAACGACAGCAAGATCCCCGCGACCATGATGTGCTGGTCGCTTTGCGCGAAGGCGAGCCCGAGCGCGCTGACGCCGCCGAGCACCATGTAGGACGCAATGGTCGCCTGTCGGCCGATGCGCTCGTTGAACCAGGCGGCGCTGAAATAGCCGGGAATCTGCGCGCAATAGATCGCGATCGAATAGGCGAAGCTCTTGGTGATGCTCATGCCGTTCTGGACCAGCAAGCCGGGGATCCAGACGAAGAAGGAATAATAGCTGAAGGTGATCGCAAGCCACATGATCCAGGTCATGATGGTAATGCGCGCCTGCCGGCCGGCGAGCAGCGCCGCGAAATTGGCAAGCAGCGTCCCCCCGGCGGCGGGCGCGCTGACCGCATCGACGACCGGCTGCGGCAACACATGCCCTTGGCGTGCGAAGCCGGCTTCGATCTTATCCAATACCGCTTCGGCTTCCTTCACCCGGCCGCGGCTTTCCAGCCAACGCGGCGATTCCGGCAGCGCCCTGCGCCACCACAGCAGCATGACGACCGGCACTGCGGTGATGACCAGCACGATGCGCCAGCCGTTCTCATAGGCGGGAACGATGAAGTAGCCGAGCAAGGCCGCCGCGACGAAGCCGAAAGAGAAGAAGCCGGCCAGCGCGCCGGTGAAGCTGCCGCGGAAGCGCCGCGCCACGAACTCGGCGAGATAAGGCGCGATGATCGCGCTCTCGGCGCCGGTGCCCATGCCGGCGACGACGCGGGCGGCGAAGAACGACGACCAGCTGTCCACGGCCGCGCTGACGATCGATGCGGCACAATACAGCGCCAGCGCCGACATCATCACCGCGCGGCGGCCGATGAGGTCGCCGAGCGTACCCGCCAGCAACGCGCCGAACAGGAAGCCGATATAGGTGCTGCTGCCAAGCACGCCGATCTGCACGCTTGTCAGATTCCAGGCCGTACGCAGCACCGGCAGGATGAACGCCAGCACGGCCGCGTCCATCGCGTCGAACATGTAGCCGAGCCCACCCATCAACAGGAGATGCGTGTGGAAGCGCGCGAATGGCAGGCGCTCTATGCGCGCCGAGATCATCGACATCAAAGTCCCCCTCAGTCCGGCGGACCGGCATCCGCAGTGTCCCTAGGGGAACCATAGACAAAGAGATATTATCGTCATAATTTATAATCGTGATCCCATACATCACCACGGTGAATGTTCTGTCGTTCCGATCGCTCGACCTCAACCTGCTCAAGGTCTTCGAAGCCCTGATGACCGAGGGCAGCGTCACGCGCGCCGCGAACGCGCTGCTCATGACGCAGCCGGCCGTCAGCAACGCACTCGCGCGCCTGCGCGACGCGCTCGGCGATCCCCTGTTCGTCAGGTCCGGCACCGGCATCCGACCGACCCAGCGCGCGGTGGTGTTGTGGGAGCCGATCGGCGAGGCGCTCGAAACCGTCCGCGGCGCGCTTGACGAGCAGGTGTTCGATCCGCGCCGCGCGCAGACCGAGTTCAGCCTGTCGATGTCGGACTACGTCGCCTCGCTGGTGATGCCGAATCTGCTGGGTCATTTCGGCAAGATCGCGCCCAAGGCGCGCGTCCATACCGTCCCCAACACGATCCTCGAGATCGCCGATCAGCTCGAGGGCAACAGGGTGGACTGCGTGCTGAGCGTCTATGTCAACGAAGCGCAGCAGCCGGCCGCCATCCGCTCGCGTTCGCTGTGGACGGTCGACTACGCCTGCTTCATGCGGCGCGGCCATCCGCTCGCCGCACAGAAGCGGCTCGGCACGCGCAGCTTCCTGAGCGCAGGGCATGTCGATGTGAGCCTCGCCGGCAAGACCCTGCCGTCCTACGATCTCTTCCTTGCCTCGCGCGGGCTGTCGCGCAACCTGGTCGCGACGGTCAATCACTACAGCGCCGCTTACGAAGTCGTGCGCCAGTCCGACCTGATCGCCGTGCTGCCGAGCGATTTGCGCTCGCAATCCCGGCACGCGCCGTTCCTGCACGCCATGCCGCTTCCGCTTCGCGCGCCGCCGCGCATCGTCAGCCTGTTCTGGCACCAGCGCAACGACACCGTCCCGGCGCAGCGCTGGCTGCGCGAGACCCTGGTCGAGATGTTCGCCCAATCCGACTAAACTCGCGGGCGCGAGCCTGACGCGATCCAAAAAGGAAACGGTGCGTTTCTCGAAGCAGCATTGTTGCATCGGCCGGCACGGCCTAGCTCCACCGCAAAACGATCCCTTCCCACAGCGACAGGCGCCAGCGGCGCCCAGAAGACCTGATCAATGACCGCACCGCTCGAATTCGGACTGGATACCTTTGGCGACGTCACCAAGGACGCTTCAGGCGCCATGCTTCGCCACGCGCAGGTGATCCGCAACGTCGTCGACGAAGCCGTGCTCGCCGACGAGCTCGGCCTCGACTTCATCGGCCTCGGCGAGCATCACCGATCTGATTTCGCGATCTCCTCGCCCGAGACCGTGCTCGCCGCGATCGCATCGCGCACCAAGCGCATCCATCTCGGCTCGGCCGTGACGGTGCTGAGCTCGGACGATCCGATCCGCGTGTTCCAGCGCTTTGCCACGCTGGATGCGCTGTCGAACGGACGCGCCGAGGTGATCCTCGGCCGCGGCTCGTTCACCGAATCCTTTCCGCTGTTCGGCTTCGACCTGCGCAAATACGAAGAGCTGTTCGAGGAGAAGCTCGATCTGTTCACGGCACTCTTGTCGCAGCAGCCGGTGACCTGGGAAGGCAAGCTGCGTCCGCCGCTGCGGGACCAGCTGGTCTATCCGCCGGTCGAGAACGGCCGGCTTAAAACCTGGATCGGCGTCGGCGGCAGCCCGCAATCGGTGGTGCGCGCCGCGCATTACGACTTGCCCCTGATGCTCGCGATCATCGGCGGCGATCCCGCGCGCTTTGCGCCCTTCGTCGAGCTCTATCACCGCGCCTCTAGGGAGTTCGGCCGACCTGCGCAGCCGATCGGCGTGCACTCGCCCGGCTATGTCGCCGAGACGGATGAAGAGGCGCGCGAGCAGCTATGGCCCGACTACAAGGCGATGCGCGACCGCATCGGCAAGGAGCGCGGCTGGCCGCCGATGGGGCGCGACGAATTCGTCAGCGAAGCCGAGCACGGTTCGCTCTATGTCGGCGCGCCGGAGACGGTCGCACGCAAGATCGCGAAGACCGCGAAAGCGCTCGGTATTGCGCGGTTTCAGTTGAAGTATTCGGCGGGTCCCCTGCCGCACGAGAAGATGATGAAGAGCATCGAGCTTTATGGGCGGAAGGTGGTGCCGATGGTCAGGGAGATGATGGGGTGAGATGCGTTTAGAGCCGGTCCGCCTACGCCCTGCGGGCTACAGCGTGACAGCCTTCGCTCACTTCGCGCCACTAGCATTTGTGCTGGCTTGCCTAGCCGTAGCTCGCGAAGCGAGCGAAGGCTGGTGGGGGAGGCAGGACTCGAACCTGCGAAGCCATGAGGCGGCTGATTTACAGTCAGCTCCCTTTGCCACTCGGGACACTCCCCCGCTCGACGGCAGCACAATCGGGCCGGACCTTGCCGGCGACCGAAGACGGCCATGGAACGTGAAGGCCGCGACAGCCCGGATGGGGGCGCGACCGGGCGCGTTTATGGGCGAAGCGGTGGGGCAAAGTCAACCGAGGCGAACAGCTAAAATCGCCTCGGAAGCCACCCAAATTGCCATATTCCGGGACCCGTGACACAAGCGAGCCCATGAAGGATCGAAAATTCACCCCCAGGGGTCCCCGCGGCGGGGCTAAGCCCTTCAACAGGCCCGGGAAATCGGCCGGCCGGCCGGCCTGGCGCGACCGTGATTCGGACCCCGACGGACCGGTCATCCTCTATGGCTGGCACACCGTCACCATGGCGCTGGCCAATCCGGAGCGACGGATCCGCAAGCTGACGCTGACCGAGAACGCCGCAAATCGGCTTGCGGACGAAAATATCGAAACCCGCGTCACCCCCGAGATCGTCCGGCCCCAGGAGATCGACCGCCTGCTGTCGCCCGATGCCGTGCACCAGGGCCTGCTCGCCGAGGCCGATGCCCTGCCCTCGCCTGATATTGAGACCTTGTCCCAGGAAGGCATGGTGCTGGTGCTCGACCAGATCACCGATCCCCACAATGTCGGCGCCATCCTGCGCTCGGCGGCCGCCTTCGCGGTCAAGGCGATCGTCACCACCGCGCGCCATAGTCCGGAAGCGACCGGCGTGCTCGCAAAGGCTGCCTCCGGCGCGCTGGAGCTGGTGCCGATGGTGACCGTGCAAAACCTCGCTCGCGCGCTGACCACGCTGAACGACCTCGGCTTCCAGACCGTCGGCCTCGACAGCGAAGGCAGCGAGGACCTCTCGGACGTCGCACTGCGCGAGCCGCTCGCGCTCGTGCTCGGCGCCGAAGGCAAGGGCCTGAGGCAATTGACCCGCGACACCTGCAGCGTCGTGGCGCGGCTCGACATGCCCGGCGAAATCAAGAGCCTCAACGTGTCGAACGCCGCCGTGCTCTCGCTCTATGTCGGCGCGAGCCGGCTGGGGCTGATGAAGCGATAGCGGCTTCGCGTCACATCAAAAACAAAACGCCCGTCCGCATCGCGCGGACGGGCGTCCCGTAACTCAACCGATCAGAGATCAGTAATAGCGGCGCAGCACGCGGTGGCCACCGTAGTACGGCATCGGCGCGTGGCGGTGGGCGTAGCCGTAGCGCGGACCATGGCCGTAGTTCACGCGCGGCAGATAGCCGTAGCGCGGGCCGTAGCCGTAGCGGTACGGACGGTAGTGCGGGCGGTGATAGGGAGCCACGGCGGCGCGATAGCCATAACCGTAATTGGCGGGCGCGACGACCGCGTCTTCACGATAGGTCGGATACGGTGCGAAGGCGCCCGGGCCGGTGTAGGTCGGGCCCTGGTTGACGTAATAATACTGCGTGGTCGGCTCGGCGAGACGCTCATAGGCGCCATAGCCGGCACCATAACCGTAGCCGCCGCAACCGGTGTTGCAGCCGGAATAGACCGGCGCAACCGGCTGGCATGGGTTGAAGCCGCAGGCCGCGGCCGGCGCGGTCGCGGCGAACATCACGGCAGCCGCCGCGACCAGTCCCGAAATCATCTGACGCATTACTCTCTCCTGTTGAATTCCGTTTGTTGGATTTTGACGTTTCTTAACCCGGCGGCCTGCCGGGTATCTCTGTGTGCGGCCGCGGTCGCAGTGGCCGCGGACGATTGTTGATCTCAGGGGCGAAGATCACCGGCGGCGGATCGACTGGCACATCCATCTGCGGCGGCAGCGGCGCCGATTGCGCGCCCCAGCTCTGGTGATAGCTCTCGGCCGGCTTCGGCAATTTGCGGTTCGCGGGCGGCTCGACCTCGAGCCGGCCGTAGCCGGGCCGGAGGCCCAGCGTCGGATAATAATGGCCGACGTCTTCGGGCTGCCGCTCGGCGACATAGCGCCCGCCATAGATCGTGGGCTGCACTTGCTGGTTCTTGCCCAAGCCCCAGACACCCTCGACGACGGCATAGGACGCGTCGATGTTGTTGATGATGATCGGCACGCCGGGACGGCCGGGAACGACGACATCGAAGCCGCCGGCAAATGCCGTCGCAGGCAGTCCGATCAGAAAGGCGGCGAGCGCCACAGCACGCATGAGGGGACCCCGGTTATCCGGCGGCAACCTAACCGATCGCCGCACACAGAGGGTTAAGGCCCGCTCACCAACTTCCGGTAAGCCTAATGTGTAGGGATTGCGCGCCGCTCAAATGCTGCAAAGCGAGCTAGCAAAGCGTTAACGGCGCATTGCGCCGCCGGAGGAACCGCGCCGCGCGCTCACATCCGTTTGACCATTCGCTGGCGAAAATCCAACGGTTTCACCGGAACGTCGGGCGCCTTCGGCATTTAGCCCCCGTCAACAAAATGGGAGCCAACAACCATGAACATCAAGCTTCTCGGAGCCACGGCGATTGCGGCGACCATGCTGGCTGGCTCTGCCATGGCGCAGGCGGTCGTCACCAATCCCGGCCGCTGCTCCGCGCAATTCCCCAACGCCAACTGCCAGAACCTCGGCCCAGGAAACCCATACACCGATAGCGGCTATCGCCATCGCCGCGCGTCCTATCGCCAGACCAATGGCGATTGGAATAACGACTGGAACAGGAGCCGCACCGGCTTCTGGCCGACCGACGTCGCGGCCGGCGTAGCCGGCGCCGCTATCGGCACCGCCGGCGCGATTGCCTCCGCGCCGTTCCGCGCCTGGGACAATTCCTACGCCTACGACAATTCATGGGACAACCGCGGTTGGGACAATCGCGGCTGGGACACCCGCAGTTACGCTGAGCGTAACGGGTTCGTCTGTACGCCCGGCACCTGGTTCAAGGGCGCAGACGGCCGCCGGCACATCTGCCAGTAAGGTGCATCATCAACCCGTGACACGTCAGGCGGCCTTAGGGCCGCCTGATTCATGTCTTGCGGCGGGAAGCCCGGGTTCTGGCACTTTCCGATCAAGTCTGGTATTGCGGCGCGCACGGGCAGACAGCCCCGGCACTGCCGGGCCCTGCCCGTCTCTAGGCGTCGCCGGCTTAGCTCAGCGGTAGAGCAGCGGTTTTGTAAACCGAAGGTCGGGGGTTCAATCCCCTCAGCCGGCACCAGCTTCTGACGCGCTCAGCTCGAATTCTTCTTCGGCGCGCTGCTTTGCTGGAAGTGCTCGGCGCCTGATATCTCCACCCAGTCATGCTTCGACTGTTCGAACACCGATCTGATCGGCGCCGGAAAGTCCGGAGTCGCGATCGCGCCAACGGCAACGCCGATCATCGCAGGCAGATTGTCCGCCTGCCAATAGACCGTCGAGCCGCAGTCGGGACAAAAATAGCTGCGGACCTTGCCGCCGCTCGCGGCTGTTCGAACGTACTGCTTCGGCGTCCCTGAGATCGTAACGGCCTCAACCGGATAGAAGGCACCGACGCCGAACGGCGCGCCGGTTCGTCGCTGACAGTCGAGGCAATGACAGGCGACGACGAGCCGCGATGGTCCCGGAAGCGACAGCGCAAGAGCACCGCAACTGCATCTGGCATCGATCATCGAACTTGCTCTCCCCTCGTTGGCGAATGCGAAGTGAGAAGGCGGCCCGTGCCCCGGACGCAGTGCAGCGCCCCTTCGGCAATGCGCTGCAGAGCCGGGGCCCATCGCGCCGCATTCTTCCGTACCGCCTTCTGGGTCCCGGCTCAGCGCAGCAACGTATAGGGTCGAAGACGCGCGTGAACGCGCTTATGAGCGTTGCAGCGCGTCCGGGACACGGCCTCACTCCGTTCCCACTTCGAACGCCAGCAGCACGTTGCCGGCGACGCCGCTCCATTGGCCGTAGCCGGCATTGGTGTAGAGCATGCCGCCGGCGATAACCGGGCCGGGACCATCGATCGCGCCGCCATGGCCGGGGATGCCGTTCACGGCCTTGAAATCCCGCGCGGTGTCGAACTCCCACAAGAGCTTTCCGTCCGTGGCGTAGGCGCGCAGGAAGCCGCTGACGCTGCCGGTGAACACGACGCCCGGGATCAGGCTCACCGCCGCCGAGAGCGCGGGGCTGCATTGAGGACGATCGCCGCAGGCGACCGGCGGCACTTCCATCGCAATCTTCCCGCTGGCGAGATCGAGGCCGAACAGTCCGCCACCTTGTGTGGAATCGAGTTGCCGCGTGCCGTCGCGCGTAAAGCGCACGTCGGAGTTGGCGACATAGATGCGCTCCGCGTCGGCGGCCGAGCCCCACTCGCTGCCGCCGAGCGGACCGCCCTTCCCGATCCGCGTCTGCCACAGGATCTTGCCGCCATCGTCGGGATCGAATGCGTGCACGACGCCGGATTTCTGCGCGATGGCGAGCACGCGCCTGCCGTCATGCAGGGATACGAGGATCGGCGACTGGCCGAAATCGTGATCGGGCCCGTGGTCATCAGGACAATTGGTCTTGTCTGCAGTGAAGCAGGCAACGACAAAGGCGTCCTTGGGCGTGGCCTGCTGCTTCCAGAGCAGCTTTCCGGTCGCAAGCTCGAAAGCGAGGATCGCATCGGCCGTCGCGGCCGGCGGGTTCGAGTAGGAATTGCTCGTCGCCACATAGACGGCATTGCGCTTCGCATCGATCGTCGGCGCCGACCAGATCGCGGCGCCGGACGGACCGAAGAGCTGCGTGCCCATGGCATTCTTGCCGGTCGGATGCGGCACTTCCGGAATCGTATACGCCTGCCAGATCGTCTTGCCAGTGGCGGCGTCCAGCGCCACCACGCTGCCGCGGAAGGTGCAGCATTCGTAAGAGGCTTGCGAGCCGGCGGCCTCCTCGATCGAGGATACTGGCACGTAGAGTACGCCGGAATGCAGCGTCGGCGCGCCGGTGATGCGCGCGGCCGCATGCTCCTCCACCTTCGTCTTCCAGATCAGCGCGCCGGTCAGCGCGTTCACGGCATAGGCGTTGGCGCGCAAATCTCCGAAGAAGATTGCGAACTGATCGGAGCCCGGAAGCTGTGCAAAGCTGATCGCGGCGCGCACCGCCGCATCAAGCGCCAACGTCCACAGCGTGCAGCCGCTTCGCGCGTCGAGCGCGCGCACCTTGCGGTCGGTGCCGCCGACGAACAACATGCCGCCGACGATGGTCGGCGGCGCAAAGGATACCGAGGCGCCGGGAAAGGCATAGGCCCATTTCAGCCGCAGGCGCGGCACCTGTTCCGAGGTCAGCCCCGCCATGTCGGCTGGCTGGAAGCGGCTGTTGCCGGCATCAACGCCCCATCCGTTCCAGCGCGGACCGTCGAGGGCTTGCGGAAAGCTGCTCACCTGCTGCGCGCAGCGGCCGTCCGCGTCGGCTGCAATTCCGCCCGTCGCTATCCTGCCGGTGACGAAGGAAGCTATCGCGCGGCGTTCCGCGTCGCTGCGGTCTTTCGCCATGGCCGCCATGCTGCCCGAGGTCAGCGCTGTCAGCACGTGATCGAACGACATCGCCTGCATGGCGCCGCGGCCCGGTACACGGCTCTGGGCATCGCCATCGTGGCACTGGGCGCAATGCGTGGTGTAGAGCGCGGCGCCGTCCTGCTGGGCCAGTGCCGGCGCGCTGCACCAGGCCAACATCGCGGCGAAGACAGCACGTGCTCGCATGGTGGGCTCCGGCAGGTCACCGCGATACGGGATCACGACACAACCCAAAGTCTATCGCCGGGGCGATCGCGGACGCAATAGACCTTGCGCCCGCTTCTGTCACACGTCGGTGGCTGTGCGGGCGCGATCCGGCAATTCGTCCAGCCGCCACAGCCCGAGGCTCTTGTCGCGCCAGCCGCCGTCGCCCTCCTCGCAGCGCTCGTCGATCAACCCGCGCGGCGCCGGCCAATTGAACGGCGCCTTCGTCATGTTGAGCGCGCGCCAGTCGCCATCCTCGCAATCGCGGTTGTCCTCCCACTGCGGAAACGTCGTGACGAGCAGGAATTGCGCGCCGCTCTCGCGAAAGCGCGCGGTGACGCGGGCGATGTTCTGAAAACTCAGATGCACCAGGCAGTCCCGGCACAGGATCAGATCGGCACGCGGCAGTGCATCGCGCGTGATATCGGCAACCAGGAATCGGCCGGCCAATTCGCCGCCCGCCACACGCCGGTTGTTGGCCTCGATCAGCGACGGCACGATGTCGATGCCGATGTAGTCGAGATCGAGCTTGATGCGTCCGATCCAGCCCGCATCGCCGCAGGGCGCATCGAGCAGCGAGCGCGCGCCGAGCCGTTGCAGCAACGCCGGAAGCGCCTCCCGGATCGCGGCCGTGGCAGTCTCCTCCGAGCCGAGGCCCGACACCGAGCTGGCAGCGCCCCAAAGGTTCGTCCGCTCGATCCGCTCGAACCGCGCAGCGAGATCGAGGCCCGCGAAATTGTCGCGGTCGGCGAGGAAACGTTCGTGAGCGAGCACGGGTGGACGGTTGGTGATCATCGGGCGGGACGCGAGTCGAATTCCGGCGCGGGCGCACTATACAGGATCGCCGCCGGTGCGGTTACGGCCGTCGTGACGACGGCCGTGCTGTTTGCCATCGCAATGGTATTTCTGCTGGCGCCATAGACGGCATCGGCGGCCCGAATATAGGGCCGGATCGGAACCAAAGGCGTACCTCAGCCGTTCTCGACCCATGCGCATCAGGGAAGAAAACCGAAACATGTTTCTGCTGGCGGCGGTCACGCTGTGCTGTGGCGCCGTGGCCGGCACGTTGACGCTGTTCGACCCCGTGCTTGAACCTGTTCTTGGGCCGGCGCCGGAGAAGCCGGCTGCCGAGAGGGTGGCGATCGACGCTACCGCTCAGACACCGGTTCGGGTGGTCGGCGCGCCGTTCGAGCTCAACGTCAACCCGCGCCAGCGATAGCGCTCACCTCGGCGAGGTCTCCGTGCCCTCCTCGGGCCGGCCATGGGCACGCGCCAATTCCTCCACGAACGCGATCACCTCCGCCCGCTTGTCGGGCGGCAGCGACAGGAACGCGCGGATAAGCCTCAAGCCCTCCGCTTCGTCCACCCGTTCGTCTTCGGCATCCATTCGTCCAATGTCGGGCGATCGGGAAAAATATGCAATCCCTTTCAAACGACCTTGATTCGGCGCAGCCGCTTTGCTGGAATGGGGCACCGGCTGAGGTGGACCATGAATTGGATCAGGGAGCGCGACGCACTGATCGCGCAGACAATGGCTTTCGTCCAATCGGTGACCGGCAAGAAGGATGACGTCCTTCTGCCGGGCGCGACGTCGGATTCTCCGGCGGCAACCGTCGAGGTCGTCGCGATCGAGGCCGCCATGGTCGAGATCAAGCCGCCCCAGCCCCCTCCGCAGCCTCAGCCCATCCAGCTTTCGCCGCCGCGGGCGAGCAGTGATGTCCGCACCGAGATCCAGGCCCGCATCGCCAATTTCCGCAAGCATCAGGAGCGGTTCGAGCGCGAGCGCGAGGAATATTGTGCCGAAACCCTGACCAAATTGCGCGCCGCCATCCACGACGCCTCCGGCCCACTGGCCAAAAAATAGCGCCGCCCTCCCGGCAGAGGGCCTACAGCCAGGACCTATAACCAGGACCACACCAGCCAAAGATTGGCCGCGCAGGCGCCGAATAGCGCCAGCGTCAGCGGCAGGAGCATGTGCCCGCAGGAGGTCTTCAGGTCGCTCGTCATGGCGGAAAACATCCGCTGATTCCGCCAAACGAGTCCCAGGGATTCTTTTTTTCGCGATTCAGGACTCGTTAAGGACTCAGGGCCCGGCAGCCCCGATCACGGCCCCGTGATCGCCCTCCGTCTGGAACCCGTCGGCAGATGAGGTCGTTAACGCGCATTCCGGGAGCGGGAAGAATGCCCTACGCCTTGTTTTGCAACGACGCCCAGATCAGCAAGGCCTATCCGAGCGAATCCGACGTCTGGAAGCTCGCGCACCGGAGCGGCCTGGTCGTAGATGTCAGCGCCGACGAGGACCGTCCAGGGCCGCGCCGGGTGCTCGACAATGAGTACGAGATCAAGCCCTGCCGGGTCGCCCAGGGCGAGGACCCCGCCAAGAACAAGGCCGAGGCCGAGCGCCAGTCCAGGATGGAGCTTGAGCTGAATTCGTGAGGTTCTGCGGCGGAAGCCGCAACATGATCAGGGCGTTGCGGCTGCCAGCGAAGCCTGCTCACCGGCCAGCGCCACACAGGCCTTGCGGCGATGCAGCCCGCGGATGGCACCGGTGACCTTCAGCACCTTGCCAGACGGACAGGACGCATCCTTGACGAAAGCCACCTCGTAAGGTGCCAACATCAGAGGCTCGGATTTGAGGATTGTCTGTGCAGAGCACGGCAGGCAGACCAAGCACGAGAGCGCCACCGCCGACACCAAGATACGCATGTCCGTCGTCCCACCAGCCCGGTAATTCTCATATAACGCGTTCCGGAGCGCGAGTTCCGTAAGCGGCAAAAATTATTTTTGCTTTACCCGGATCCCATGACGGGCGTGAGAAGGCGCGCGCCGGAATGTTTGCCTGCAAATGACGCGCCAGATGGTTCACACATTGCAAATAATACAGGGCTGGCAAAGGCGGGGCCGGCCGACAAACGAAAGGCCGGCAAAGCCGGCCTTTGTCAGAGCGTGATTTCGCGGGTGACGGTCAGTAGCGCGAGGCAGCCGGACCGCCCCAGCCGAAACGGTAGTTCACACCGGCCTTGACGGTATGCTCGTCCTCCCGGCCACGAACGCCGACGATGTCGGCCGGACCGGAGGTGAAGGTGGTGCTGCCGAAATTATAATACTGGTACTCGGCCTTGGCCGACCAGTTCGGCGCGAACATGTATTCGAGGCCGGCGCCGACGGTGTAGCCGTCCTTGCTGTTGCCGGTGGCGGTGAAGGTCTGCGGCACGCCGGCGATGTTCACGCCAAGGCCGTTATTGCGCCAGGCATAACCACCCTTGGCGTAGAGCAATGTCGGACCCCAAGTGTAGCCGATGCGGCCGGTCACCGACCCCAGCTGGTCGGTGTTGGAGGTCACCTGAGTGCCCAGCGGGAACGTGGCACCGTTGTTGTTGGTCGGCAGCCAGGAATACTGGGCCTCGATACCCACCACCCAGTTGGGCGCGAACTGGTAGTCGAAGCCACCCTGCACGCCGCCCAGGAAGCGGGCGTCGCTGGACTGGAAGCTGCTGTCGCCGGCAAACGCGCCGCCGACATGGCCGCCGATGTAGAAACCGGTCCAATTGTAAATCACCTGCGGCGGCGTATAGGCCGGCGCCTTGGTATAAGGCCGCGGCTGCATGTCGGCTGCGGCGGCCGATCCGGCCAGCGCAAGCAGAGCGACTGCGCCCAGCAAAATCGATTTCATGATCATCCCCGTTCTTTCATTTACGACACTCAGGAAACAACGTGGCGTGAATTGGGTTGCTTCGCGGCGATGCCGGAACGTTGATCGTTCGCGACTGTGACGGGGTGGCAACAACGCGATTTTGTTCCGTCACATCGTCCTGCGCCGACTGTTTGTCGCCTGCGCAAGTCCTGCCGTAACGATTTGTCGCAAGCCGAAATCACCCCGTTCAAAGCTCGCCGAAATGTGATCCAGCGGCTCCGGCAATCGTCGTTCTAACAGCAGGCGATGAAGGCGGGCTTTGCGCTACCGCGCCATCTTTTCGAGTTCCGGAAAGGGAGCGTAAACCGCGCCGGCACAGAGCTCGCTGGTCCGGTCGACGACGCGGTCCGCTCGCCCATTGACGAAGATCACGGCGCGTTCCCGCATAGCCTTGTAGCTGCCGTCGCTCTCGCGCGGGGTGAAATGCAGACAGCTCACATAGAATTGCCGGCCGCCGACCTCGCGCTGGACCGGCTCGGCCATGCTGGCTTCGCGCACGCCGACGGGATTGTTCAGATAGGTGCGCATCAGAGCCAGCGTGTCGCTGCGGAAATTGTCGGGGAACGGCTGCGGCCCTCCGGCCTGTGGCCCACCGATCAGGGACGGACGATCGCCGTCGCTCCCGAAACATGCCGCCAGCACCAGCGGCAATACCAGGGCCGATGCCAAGCTCGCCGCAGGTTTCGCCAATCGCCTCACAGGTCCCGCTCTCCACCTCGAACAGACTCAGGGGACGTTCTAGCCCCAAGGTCGCGCAAAGGGAATTCAGTCCTGCTCGCGGGCTAGCCGACGACACGCCGCACCGCCGCCGGCGCCTGCGCTTTCGCACAGGCGCCGGGACGGGCCGGAAGTCCGGACGCGGCGGCGGGCAACGCACGGGTGCCGCCGCGCCGGATCAGTCCTCAGCTGCGCTTGTCGGTGCCCATCGGCTTGGTCACGTCAGGCTGCGCCTTCAGCTTCTTCGCCGACAGATGCTTGTGGTGATGGCGATGCGTGCGCACCGTCTTGTGCTCGTCGGCCGTGACCGCCGCGTTCGCGTTCATCGCCTTCGACTTGGCATCGGACTTGGCATCCACCTTGGCATCCGCCTTGACGTCGGCGGGCTTGGCGTCGGCCTTGGCTTCGGGCTTGACGCCGGCGTCCGGTTTGGCGGCGGTGGTCGAGGCCTTGGTCTGGCTCTGGTCCGCCTTGATCACGGGGGCGGTCGTGGCGGTCTTGCCGGCCTCGGCGGCGAAGGCCGGGGCTGCGATCACGGAAGCTGCGAGCAAGGCTGCGGAAATGGTCTTCAGCATGGTGGTCTCCTCTTGGAAGGATCTCCAGGCGGCGCCCTCTCGCCCACCCTTCGATCGTGGGTCGGAGCCTAGGGGCGAGGCGCTGAACCCGGTCTGAAGCTCGCTGCAGGCTTCCGTTCATCTCGATGACAAGTTTGTCATCTGCGACTGAGCGAACAGATCGTGCGAAGCGGGAATGTTTTAGCCAGACGGGTGTTCCGGTCTTTGGGCAATCGTGTAGGATCGCCACGTTCCATACGGGAGAATTTAGATGCGCAAACTCTCAATGCTTGTCGTGCCGGGACTGGTCGCCATGTCGCTGGCGGCCGCACCGGTGCTGTCCAGCGCCTATGCCGCCGGCAGTGACGAGCCCTCGTCGCCGCCGAAGTCGGACTCCTCGACCAAGAAGGGCAAGAAGAAGAGCTCGTCCGTCAGCGATCCCAAATTCCTCGCCGCCTATCGCACCGCCTACACTGCGATCTACGACAACCACGACTACACCGGCGCGATCGATCAGTTGAAGTCGCTCAAGCGCGACGACGTCGCCGACGTCGCCAATCTGATCGGCTACTCCTATCGCAAGCTCGGCGACTATCAGTCGTCGAAGGTCTATTACGAGCTGGCGCTGAAGGACGATCCGAACCACGTCCGCACCTGGCAGTATTACGGCCTCTGGCAGCTCGAGCAGGGCAACCGCGAACAGGCGCAGTATCATCTGAACAAGATCGCCTCGCTCGCCGGCACCGACAGCTCCGAGTATCGCTCGCTTGCCACAGCGCTCGACAAGCCGACCGGCGCGACGCTCGTCTACTGAAGATCGCATTCTTCCCACCCAAGCGAACGGGCACAACCCCAGGGTTGTGCCCGTTCCGCTTTCTCGGCTAGCCTCGCGCAACCTTCCCCTCGCAAATTGGTGCGCAATGGACCCGTGGCTGCGATCCGCGATCGACTACATCGGCTCCTGGATCGAATTCCAGCTGACGACAATCCAACAGCCAGGCGTCATCCTCGCATTCGCCCATCGCGGCGAAATCGTCGCCGAGCGTGCGTTCGGCCTCGCCAATCTCGACACCGGCGAGAAGCTCACCCCGCGCCACCGCTTCCGGATCGCCTCCCATTCCAAGAGCTTCACTTCGGCCGGCATCATGAAGCTGCGCGAGCAGCGCAAGATCCGGCTCGACGACACGATCGGCCAATATGTCGCCGGCCTGCATCCGCGCGTCGCCGAAACGACGATTGCGCAGGTGCTGTCGCACAGCGCGGGGCTGACGCGCGACGGCGCCGATTCCGGCCAGTTCATCGACCGCCGTTCCTATCTCGACACGAAAGAGTTGCTCGCGGAATTGAAGCTGCCGACCGCGATCGACGCCGGCACCCGCTTCAAATATTCCAATCACGGCTTTGGCCTGATCGGTCTCGTCATCGAGGCCGTGACGAAGCAGCCCTACTCCGTCTGGATCAAGCGCGAGATCATCGAGCCCGCGGGCCTGCGCGAGACCGAGCCGGACGCGCCCGTTCCCAAGGGCGCGCCGTTCGCGCGCGGCCACACGCGAAAGGTGCCGTTCGGCGAGCGCTGCGTGATCCCCGGTGACAATCAAGCGCACGCGATGGCGTCGGCCGCAGGCTTCGTTGCGACCGCCGGCGACACCGCGCGCTTCTTCGCGCAGCTCGCGCCCAATGCCAAAAGGAGCGTGCTGTCGGTCGCAAGCCGCCGCGAGATGACGCGCCACCATTGGCGCATCCCGCAGAGCTTCGAGGCCCACTACGGCTTAGGTGTTAACGCCGGCAAGACCGACGGCTGGGACTGGTTCGGCCATAGCGGCGGCTTTCAGGGCTACATCTCCCGGACCTGCTCCATCCCCGCTTGCGAGCTCACGATCAGCATCCTGAGCAACTCCATCGACGGCGCGGCACCGTTCTGGATGGACGGCGCGATGCAGATCCTGCGCGTGTTCCAGACGCGCGGCGCGCCGGACCGGCGCGTGCGCGACTGGACCGGCCGCTGGTGGACCATCTGGGGCGCGACCGATCTCGTGCCCGCGGGCAACCGTGTGCTGGTCGCCAATCCGCAATTCGTCAATCCGTTCATGGATGCCGCCGAGATCGAGGTCACCGGCCGCGACACCGGCAAGCTCGCCTGGGCTGCCGGCTATTCCAGCCATGGCGAGCCGGTGCGACGGGTCCGCGATGCGCGCGGGAGGATCAGCGACATCTGGATTGCGGGTGCCAATGTGAAGCCGGAAAAAGTCGTGGCGCGCGAGATCGCACGCCGGTATTCACCGCGCAAGCGGCGGCCTACTCCCGAATGAGCGCCTGGACCTCGCTGCGAAACGCCTGCCGCGAGCCGCCCTGCGAATAGAACATGTGGCCGCCGGGATAGACGACGAACTTCACGCGCTGCGTCGCGAAGGCCGGCATCTGATCGAGCACCCGCTTCGATCCGAAATAGGGCGTGGCAAGGTCGAACAGGCCGTGCGCGACCAGCACGTTCAGCTTCGCATCGGTGGCGAGGATCTGGCGCAGCTCGGACACCGATTGCGGCGGGTTGATGCCGCGGCCGAAATCCCAGTGACCTTCCACAGTGCCGTTCAGGACTTCATAGGAGCCGTCGGGCCGCCAGTTGAGCTTGCGGGAGAGCACGTCGACCGCAGCGCTCGTCAGCGGCGCCTGGAGCGCATCGCCCGAGGGATCGCCGAAACGCGAGTTGCTCGAATCCGGATAGGGATCGAAGCCGCGCACGGAGGCGTCGTAGCGCCCCGTCACCTTGCCGTTCTTGCGGTCGAACTCGCGGCGGAATTCACCGACGTCGAAGCGACCGGCGAGGCGGCGGCTCACCGCCTGATCGATGCCCGTGAGCTCGGCGACCTTGTCGGCAAGACGATTGGTTGCCTCCTTGTCCGCCCCGCCCTTGACGAGGTCGGCCAGGAATTCGCCGCGCGCGTAAGCCTCGACATCGGCGAGATCGGCGCGCTTGACCGGTCCTTTGACTTCGCGCGCCACCGCCACATAGCTCGGCAGCGTCGCAACATATTGCAGGAGGCTGGTGCCGGTGAACTCGCGGAAATCGAGCAGCGGCGACACCAGGATCAAGCCCCTGACGCCGACGCCGTGCTGGAGCTGCAGCTGGCGCACCACCTTCGGCCCGCGAATGCCGCCATAGCTCTCGCCGGCGACGAATTTCGGCGAGGTCAGTCGGTCGTGCTTCTCGAGCCAGCGGCGGATCACGAGCGCGATCGCGTTGACGTCGCCGTCGACGGAGTAGAACGACTTGCGCGCGTCCTCCCCGCTCGCAACGAAGCGACTGTAGCCGGTGCTGACGGGATCGATGAAGACGAGATCGGTGAAGTCGAGCCAGGTCTCGGCGTTCGGCTTCACCTCGGGCGAGGCCGACGGCGACAGCGCATCGCCATCGAGCGGCAGCCGCCACGGACCGGCCGCGCCGAACTGGAGCCACGCCGAGGACGCGCCGGGGCCGCCATTGAACAGGAACGTGACGGGGCGCGTGGCACGGTCGGCCCCGTCGAGCTGGTAGGACGTATAGGCGATGTCGGCCAGCGGCTCGCCCTTGCCATCGAACACGCGGATGGAGCCGGCGGTCGCGGCGAAGTTGAGCGTGCGGCCGGGCAGATCCAGCGTCTGCTTCGTGGTGGAATCCGGCGGGAGACGGTGCGGCTCGGCCGACGACGGGGAAGCCTGCGTCGCGCCTTGTGCGCTGCCGGCGCGACCGCCCTTCTGCCCCGCCGCCGCTGCCGCCTCGGAGCGCGGCTGCGGCGGATCGTCCGCGCGCGCGACGCTTGCGAGCGCGACCGCGGACACGGCCAGCACCAGCCCAGTTTGTCGCAGCGTCGACCAGATCGTGAGCATGATCGTTCTCCCTGCCCGGCTGCAACAGCCGGGGCGCCCCGAAGCTAGCGGGGAATTGCGACGGTTTGCGGGATCACCGGTCCGTTGACGCGTGCGGCGCCCGGGCTAGCCCTGATCAACCCGTTTTGTTCTCGGGATCGACAATCGGCCGTTTGCCTTGAGCGCCGGTCATCCTCGACAATGGAGGCCCACCTCGTATAGACGAGCCCGGCGGAACTTCCTCCAGCCAGCGGCCTGCCCGACAAGCCATGACCAAGCCCCAGCGATACGACCGCATCGCCTTTGTCGCCAGCCCGAGCAGCGAGGCGCAGGCCGCCTTCAGCCAGCTCACCAGGGACTATGGCAATTGCGCCCCGAAGGAAGCCGATGTCGTCGTCGCGCTCGGCGGCGACGGGCTGATGCTGCAGACGCTGCACCAGAACATGCACACGGGAAAGCCGATCTACGGCATGCACCGCGGCACCGTCGGCTTCCTGATGAACGAGTATTCGCCGCACGATCTGCGCGCGCGGCTCGAGACGGCGCATGAATCCGAGATCAATCCGCTCCTGATGCGCGCGACCGACGTCAACGACCGTGTTCACCTGCACCACGCCATCAACGAGGTGTATCTGTTCCGGCAGACCTCCCAGGCGGCGCGCCTGCGGATCCTGATCGACGAGCGCGAGCGCATGCCCGAGCTGATCGCCGACGGGATCATCGTGGCGACGCCGGCCGGCTCGACCGCCTACAATCTGTCGGCGCAGGGACCGATCCTGCCGATCAACGCCGCCCTTCTGGCGCTCACCCCGATCAGCGCTTTCCGGCCGCGGCGCTGGCGCGGCGCCCTGCTGCCCAACACCGCCTATGTCGTGATCGAGGTGCTGGAGGACGACAAGCGTCCGGTCGCGGCCGTCGCCGACCATGAGGAGGTACGCAGGGTCCGGCGCGTCGAGGTCCTGTCCGACAAGAGCATCTCGATGCGGATGCTGTTCGACCCGGGCCACAGCCTGGAAGAGCGCATCCTGCGCGAGCAGTTCGGCTACTAAAACCGTCGCCCTGCCCGCCGCCGGCACTGCGTCCGCAACCCTTCGTTAACCGCCCCCACGATATGGTTAACGAAGGTTGACCGTTTTGGCCCGGGCGTCATGTTCCGTATCGACTTCAACAAGCTGCGCTTCCTCGTCTGCGACGACAATCCGCACATGCGCCGCATCCTGCGGACGCTGCTGCATTCCTTTGGCGCGCGCGAAGTCTACGAGGCCGAGGACGGCGCCACCGCGCTCGAGATGTACAGCCATTACGTACCCGACATCGTCATCACCGACTGGGCCATGCCGATCTTCGACGGGCTCGAGCTCGCGCAGATGATCCGGCAGCCGGACTCCAAGGGCAACCCCTACGCGCCGATCATCATGCTGACCGGTCATTCCGAGAAGCGCCGCGTCACCGTCGCGCGCGATGCCGGCGTCACCGAATTCCTGGCCAAGCCGATCTCGGCCAAGGGGCTCTATCAGCGCATCCTCAACGTGGTCGCCAATCCCCGCCCCTTCATCAAGACCAAGACCTATTTCGGGCCGGACCGGCGCCGCAACACCAATTCCGCCTATATGGGTCCCGAGCGCCGCGTCGGCGAAAAGCACGAGGTGCTGCAGCAGCCCTCGCTGCTCGACAAAGCCCGTTCCTCCATCTAGCGCAACGTCTTCAGACGAGGCAGGCATCATGGCGAAGAACAGCGCAAAGGACATCGAGGTCAAGGCCTTCGCCACGCATCAAATCATCACGCAGCCCAACCCGCTGCGCAAGGTTCTGCGCCGCGTCGAGGAGAAGGACCTGGACGATCCGGTCGGCCGCGCCGAGCAGGCGCTCGCGGGCCTCGCCGGCGAGTTCAAGGACTGGATGACAAGTGAGGTCAACCGGCTGTCGGCCGCCTATGTCGCCATCCGCAACGACGGCTTCACCAAGGAAAGGCGCGACGAGCTGTTTCACGCCGCCCACGACATCAAGGGCGACGCCGCAACCTTCGGCTATCCGGCCGCGGCGGGGGTAGCCGAGAGCCTGTGCCGCGTCATCGAGCACGCGCCCGATCTCGAAAAGGTGCCGAGCGAGCTGTTCACGCACCATATCAACGCGATCCTCGCCATCGTGCACGAGAACACCAGGCTCGACCGCATCAGCGTCTCCGCCGAGCTCAGCCGCCGCCTGCGCAAGGTCGCCGACGACTATCTCGCCCATGTCAACCGCGACCGCCCCGAGCATCTCGAGGTGATCCTGGCGCCGAGCATCGTGCCGGTGGAGTAAGGCCAGCTCTCTCCCCGTCATTGCGAGGAGCTCTTGCGACGAAGCAATCCAGAGTCTTTCCGCGGAAAGACTCTGGATTGCTTCGCTACGCTCGCAATGACGGTGGTTGGGATGTCGAGCGCGCCCTGTCGACACGATGAGAATCGTAGGGTGGGCAAAGCGAAGCGTGCCCACCGATCTACGTGAACTGTGCAGAGAGATGGTGGGCACGGCGCGATGCGCCTTTGCCCACCCTACAATCTCGTTACGCCGCGATCAGATCGTCGTACACCGGATCGATCGCCTCGTCCGTGACGATCTCGTCGCAGAACAGCCTTGCCTCCTCCCGCGCCGACTCCGTGGCGAAGCGGCGCAGCAGGACCATCAGCGGCTCGGCGGCACCGCGGTCGGTCTCGCAATGGGTGAGCACGCGCTCGACCATGCGCCGGCGCAGCCGCGCCGCGCCGTCGTCACTGTCGACAAAGCCCTGCTCGTGGCAGGCATCGAGCGCGACCTGGAACGCCGCGAACGTCGCCTCGGGCAGCCCGGCGCGGCGGAGCAGCGCGTGCAGGCTGTTGCCGCCGCGGTCGTGCAGCAGCGCGGTGACGCGCGCCAGCGGCAGATCGGCGAGCTCGGCCAGCGCGGCGTCGAACAGGTCGAGATTGCTGGACAGCAGCGCGCGCAGGATCAGGCCGGCTGTGAGCTGGCCCGTGACGCGCAAATGATGCACCAGACCATGCATGTCCTCGCCGCGCGAGCGCGCCGCGATGTTGATGGTGGAGCGGTCGCGCGCCTCGATCGTGATGCGATCGGCACGATCGGCGCTCAGCCAGTTCCGCGCCACGACGAATTGCGCCAGCGTCTCGGAGAGTTTCGCCACCAGCGCGGCCCGGGTTGCGGACGGCAGATCATCCAGCACCAGCATCGCCTCGCGGATCGCGGCGAGATGGCCGTGGCGCTCGACGATGCGATCCCAGGAGAACGGCGCAAGCTCGGCGTGGGGATTTTCGATCAGCTCCAGCGCGGCAGCCGCGCAGCCGACTTCGGCAATGGCGGCGCAGACCGAGACCGGCAGCGCGATGCGGCGGGCGACCGCGCATTGCACCTCGTCATTGCCGGTCGCAACGATGTCGACGAGATCGGCGTCGATCAGCAGCGGGGAATGTTCGAGCACGGGCAGCGCGACGGTCGGCTGATCCGCCGACAGCGCCCGCACGATCGACGCCGGCGCATCCGTGCTGCGCGCAAAAGCCTCGGCCATCGCCTGCCGCACCAGCGGCGAGGGATCGTCGAGCAGCATCAAAAGCGCGCCTTCGGCGGCGATGCGGTCGTCTGTCGAAAGGTCTGAAATCAGCCAGGCTCGGGCCAACGCCCGTGTTGCCTCGGCCCGCTCGCCGGCCGGCGCCGTCCTGATCCAATTGATGAACTGCCGAACAATCATGCTGCTTCCGGCTTACACACAACAAACGAAAATGGTGACGGCTCGTCACCTGCAACACAAAATAAACCACGACGCTTAACAAAGCGTTCACCATAACTGGCTGGTTTAATTGACGTTTTGTTAAGGGAACAAAGTGCTTGCCGCATGTGCCCCCGGACGCAGCGCAACGCCTCTTAGCGGTGCGCTGCAGAGCCGGGGCCCAGAATTTCCGAGAGCGGTGCCTGCGGCATGGGTCCCGGCTCTGCGCGGCAACGCTACGCGTTGCAGCGCGTCCGGGACACGAGAGTGCAGATTAGCTCGAGAACGTGCCGCTGCGATCGCTGAAGAGATCGAGTGGCTGCGGCGGCCGCACATCCGGCGTCGCCGCCACGACAGAGGTCGCGGGTGCGACCGAGGTCGCTGACGAGACCGAGGTGAGCGAGGCATTGTTGCCCCATAATTTCTGCACCGTGGTCGAGACCGGCTGCGTGGCATCACCGGGCTGATAGATCGAGCGGAATGCCGGCGCGGTCGGCGCATTGTCCGCGAGCGTCGTTGGCGCCGATGCACTGACGGGCGTCACCGCGCGTGTGTTCGGGAAGGTCTGGAGATAGGCGGCGTTGTCGATGACGTGCGCGGTGGGTTGCACGCCGCTTGCGCTCGCGACCTCGGTGGTCGACGGCGTGCCGCCATACATCGCCATCGCGCTGCGGGTCGTTTTCGAATTGGCCGCGCTGGCATAGCGCGCGTCCAGCACCGAATAGACTTCGGAGACGCTGCGCGCGCGGCCGTCCCTGGCGTAGAAGATCGAACGATTGGCGGACGCCGCGTTCGGAAACAGCCGCGCACCGACCGCTTGCGGATTGTCCTCGGCATTGGCGATCAGTTTTGCGGCTCCGCCGACGCCCATGAAATGCGCCATGTAGAGTTCGCTGTCGCTCGGCCTGCGGCCGAGCAGACCGGTGAGCTTGAAGCTGTTCGATTGCGTCAGTGCGCCCGCCATGCTGGACGCCGCCTCCGGATCGTCGCGCAGCTTCATGATCGACCGCTTCATGAAGGGATCGTCGACGGTGTAGGTGCCTGACGACGTCCTGGTGATGGCGTCGGAATAGTTGCCGTACCCGAGCTGGGTGCCGGCCTCCTTCACAGTGCCGAGCCAGGTCTGGTCGATGAACTGGTAGAGCCCGTGCGCGGACGACGTCGTGGCCCCGGCCGTCGGATCGAAATCCGATTCCATCTTGGCGGTCGTCAGCATGTACTGGAAGCTGACGCCGGTGACGTTCGAGGCCTGCTTGATCGCACCGGCGACGCGCGCCCGCGACGGGTCGAGACCGGCCGTCTGCGTGGCACTAAAATTGTCGACCGACATGATGAGGTGCCCGCCCCGCGCGGCGTTGGATGGCGCCGGCAATTCGGCGCCCGTCGTCTCACCGTGGGACAAGTATGGTTAATGCGGGGTTAACTCGGGCCCTCGCTGTCATTCCGGGGCGCACCGTAGGGCGAGCCCGGAATCCATTGAGCGACGCACGATGCCTTGCGATGGATTCCGGGCTCGCGCTGCGCGCGCCCCGGAATGGCAGCTTGCTATTTCTTGTAAACCGCGTCCGGATCAAACAACCGCTCGGCATCGTTCAACACCAGCTTGGCTCCCCCACCCTCGGCCTCGACCTTCCGGTAGAAGCAGGACCGCCGCCCGGTATGGCAGGCCGCGCCGACCTGCTCGACGCGGATCCAGACCGCGTCCTGGTCGCAATCGGTGCGCATCTCGACCACGCGCTGGGTTTGACCTGAGGTCTCACCTTTTCGCCACAAGGCGTTGCGCGAGCGGCTGAAGTACCAGGCCTCACCGGTCGCGATCGTCTTGCGCAGTGCCTCCTCGTTCATGTGCGCGACCATGAGCACATCGCCGGTGGCAATGTCGGTCGCGACGCAGGTCACGAGCCCTGCCGCGTCGAACCGCGGCTGGAAGGACAAGCCTTCCTCGATCTCATGGGAATGAGCGGACACAGCAACCCTCGCTAGAGAATGACCCGGAAAAGTGCGCAGCGGTTTTCCGACAAGGTCGTGCTCAAACAATAAACCGTCGCGAGGTCAGCGCGTGCCTCGCACCAGGGACAGGAAACGGGCCTGTTCCGCCGGATTGTCGCGGAACATGCCGGTGAAGCGGCTGGTGAAGGTAGAGGCGCCATGCTTGGCGACGCCGCGCACCGACATGCAGGTATGCTCGGCCTCGATCAGCACCGCAACGCCGCGCGGCTTGAGGACCTCGTCGATCGCAGCCGCGATCTGCGCCGTCAGATGCTCCTGGGTCTGGAGCCGGCGGGCGAAGATGTCGGTGAGACGGGCCAGCTTGGACAGGCCGACGACGCGTTCCACCGGCGTATAGGCGATGTGAGCCTTGCCGTAGAACGGCATCATGTGATGCTCGCACTGCGAGGTGAACTCGATGTCGCGTACCAGCACAAAATCGTCATAGCCCGCGGTCTCGCCAAAGGTGCGGTCGAGCACCTCGGCCGGGCACTGATGATAGCCCTGATAGAGCTCGTCGAAGGCCTCGACCACGCGGCGCGGCGTGTCGAGCAGGCCCTCGCGCTCGGTGTTCTCGCCGATATAGGCGAGCAGCGTCTTGACCGCCGCTTCCGCCTCGGCACGCGCCGGGCGTGGCTGGTCGGCACGGACGGCGGCCGCGAGGAATTCGGCAGGATCAAGCTCGGCCGGGCGGCTCTCGGGCTGCCGGTCAGAGGGCTTGCCCGGGCGGATGGATTTAATTGTAGCGTCCATGTCGACTCCGTTCGACGGCCTCGCGGCCGGAGTGTCACCGGCAGACGGGGCGGCCAAGCCGCCGGACGCCTGAAGAGAACAGTTTTGGCGCAAAGGGTCCGCAGGGCTGCAATGCCGGCCGCACAGTTGGAAATCGCCGCCGGCGCGCCGCTGGACTGTTTTTCCGCCAGTTCCGACCTTATATAGGACCGTGGACGCCGCCCGCCAAGGCCGATCGGGTGCGGAAGTGCTGGACTCCATCACATGCTGAACGACATCTACAACAAACGGATCATCGAGCTGGCCGGGAATATTCCGCGCCTCGGGCGGCTATCGGACCCCGACGCCTCCGCCACCGCCCACTCCAAGCTGTGCGGCTCGACCGTCAAGATCGATCTCAAGATGACCGGAGACACCGTCACCGACTTCGCTCATGACGTGAAGGCTTGCGCCCTGGGCCAAGCCTCCTCATCCATCATGGCAAGTCGGATCATCGGCTCGACTGCGAGCGAACTCCGTGAGTTACGCGAAACTGTTCGCAAGATGCTGAAGGAGAACGGTGCGCCTCCTGAAGGCAAATGGGAGGAGATCAAGTTCCTCGAGCCGGTCCGCGATTACAAGGCGCGCCATGCCTCGACGCTTCTGACCTTCGATGCCGTGGTTGACGCCATCGGCCAGATCGAAGCCAAAGCCAAGCAGCCGGCTGTGGCGCAGGGCTGACCTCTCCCGTCATTCCGGGCCGATGCGCAATCGAACCTGGAATCGCGGTCGAGATTCTCAGGTGCGCAATTGCGCACCATAGTTCGCGCTACCCGCGCCTGACTGCCAAGATTGAAGAGCTTACTTCGGCGTTGCCGCAGCTGGCGCGGCCACACCGCCGGTCGGCACCATGGCTTCCGCCGTCTTGGTCGACTTGGCAGGCTGCTCCGGTTCCACGCCGAACCGGGCCTGCGTCTTCGGGGCAAGCTCCGCCATCGCCGGCGCGGAGATGTCCACGTGCGGCAGCACGTCGGCAACGAGATCTGTCGTCACGAGATTGGTGAGCTTGAGCTCGCCGGCGTCCAGCTCATGCAGATCTTCCCAGGGCGGAACGCTGAGCGCGAGCGACAGCAGGTCGCCCGCTCCGCCCATGTCGAACGTATATTTGGCAAGCCGGCCGATGTCGCGCTCCACGATCATCAGATCCTGCGCGCTATAGCTCGCCGCCTTGGCATCATCGGCGCGGTCGCCCATCCAGATCTGGTGGACGCGGACGTGGGCAGCGGCCGGCACGTAGCGCTTCTTGCCCGCCAGCAGCAGGAACGCGCACATGGATTCGCAGTAGGCCTCCGGCGCGACGGCTGGACGAGCCGACTGCCCGCCGCGGAGGCTTATGCCGACCGTGGTCAGCAGTCCGAGATTGCGGAAGCGTCGGCCAAGCGTGATCGCGTCATTGACGGAACCGCCGCTGGAATCGAGCACCACGGTGGCACCGCCGAGCTGGCGTCCACGGGAAAACTCTTCGAAATCCTTCGGCGTATCGGCGGTGATGATGCCCACAGCGCTGACCCAGCCGCGGCAGTTCGGCTCGCAGGCGACCCAGTTGAACTTCATCGGCAGCTTGCGCTCTTCGAGAGCAGCACCGGCGCGGGCCGACGACCCGAGTGTCGCGACGGCGCCAGCCAGCACGACTCCACATACGGCGGTTCCCACCAACAACCAGCCGCGAAGATCAAGGGAGTTCAGAAGTCTCAATCTGGTTCCTTCCCCAAGCCCCAAAGGTCCCTAAACAATCCCCGGTAGCGTCCACTGAGTCCATCATACAGGCGTATGTTTTCTTCACATGGACGTCGCAAAAATGGTATCCGGGGGAATACAGATCGTCCACAGGTACTTGCTGCACTGCTCCCAAAAAGCATGCAAAATGTGGCGTGCAAACAACAGCTTACAGTTCCCTGCGCCGGAACCGCGCAACACCTCGCCTAACGTGGCAGCACAGCGCACATGAAGCATTCAGCCTGCGGGCATTGTTCCAGTCCGGTCGAAGGGGCGATTCGGCTCCCCCGCAGATTCGGCCGCGCGTTGATCTGGCTCTATCGGCATACGCTGTCGCCTCTGGTCGGCTACAATTGCCGGCATCTGCCGACCTGCTCCGTCTATGGCGACGAGGCGATCGAACGGTTCGGGCTCTGGGCGGGCGGCTGGATGACGCTCGCGCGGCTGCTCCGCTGCAATCCGTTTGGCACGTCGGGCATCGACAACGTGCCGCTCACCGCACCGCAGGGCGCGCGCTGGTATCTGCCATGGCGCTATGGCCGCTGGCGCGGCGTCAATGCATCGTGAGATTGCTGCGATGCCTTGCGCATCGATGGCCTGAGCGGAACCTTGGACTTCCTTCCCGCGTTGTTTTGATGCTCCCCCCGGGAGGAAACAACAATGCGCTGGAAAATCAGCCCTTATCTTCACTTCAGACTTGGGCCCACCCCCGGCTCCAGGCGGCATCACGACCCCAGAACCATGGATCTGCTCGCGATCGTCGCCTTGCTGGCGCTCGTGCTCGGCTCGGGCTGGTATCTGGCATCGAGCATTGCGACGCCGCCGAGCACGACGGCGTTCATCGTGCCGAGCCAGAGCGTGCATTGGTAATCAGCGGAGCCAGTAGAAGCGCCCGGGCGGTGGCGGGATCGGCTCGGGTGGACGCAGTCGCTTCGGACGCGGCGGCTTTGGCGCCGGCTCGGCCGACGAGGTCGCCTCCCCGCCCGGCGCCGTTTCGGTGCCCGGCACCCTCACCGCCAGCAGCAGATTCGACTCGTGCATCCGCCAGCGATAGCCGACGCCAAAATCGATCGGCTGGGCGCGTGTGAACAACTCGGCGTAGCGCGCCTGGTGGCGGCCGGGGAATTCGTCGATCGGCCCGAGATAGCGGCCGAACGGGAAGAACCGCCATTGCCGCGCGCTGTAGTTCGCAAGCGGAATGCCGGAATCGTCCTGGATCATGGTGGCACTGTTGGCAAGCAGCCAGTCCCGTACGACGGTGAAATTGCCGGAATGCAGCAGATAGGACGCGCTCTTGAGCAGGCTGTTGCCGGGCCCAAGCGTCTCGCAGAATTTCAGGAAACCGGTGGCGCGCGCGCCGGAATTGGAGAGATCGGTCGAGAAATAATACAGCGTGCGCGCCTCGCCGTCGGGGCCTGCAAAGATGATGCGGACGCCGCGCGTCGCGTTCCGTCCCGGATTGTCGTCGCCGACATGCACCCCGCCCTTGTCGTCGAGCGCGACCATCTCGACGTTGCGGATGGTCTTGCCGGAACGGGCGAGGAAGACATAGAGGATCGGCAAGGTGCCGTTGACCTGGTTGGCGTGCAGGTCGACCTTCATCTGTTTGGTGATGAAGAAGGAGAAGCTCAGGATCGAGCCGAGCGAACGCTCGACATTGTAGAGCGCGGCGCCGACCGAACCGCGCGGCAGTCGCGTCAAATCGGGCGCGGCGCCGACCGGCTCCAGCGCGCCAAGCACGTAGGTGCTGGCCTTGGAATAGAAAGCGTTGGCGTAGAGGAAATCGGGGCCGCTGAACAGGTAGAACATGGTCGGTCGGGGCGCGGCGAGATTGACGTCGGCCCAATTGCGGATCTTCGAGAGCTGGCGCTGTTCGAGCTGGGCGAAGGCGCCGTCGAAGAACTTTGCATGGCGCTGCCAGCCCGGATCCTTGGTGAGCGGCACCAGCGGCGAGTCCGCCGAGGGCTGCATGCCCGCAAGGAAGCGCGCGGTGTCATCGAAGGTCACGTCGGCGGCGTGTGCGGACGAGACGGCCGCAGCCAGCAGGGCAAGAGCTGCGGCCGCAATTCTGAGGGATCGAAGCATGTCTATTCGCGATTGTGTGAATTGCCAGCGGCGACCGGCCGCCTGCGGAAAACAGCATAAATCAACAGGCCCGAGAGCATGACGAGCATCCCCGAGAGCGACTGCACCGGCCGCTCGGTCAACAGGTAGTACATCATGAACGCGGTCACGAGCAGGAAAACGAGCGGCGTGAGCGGGTATCCCCAGGCGCGATAGGGCCTCGGCAAATCGGGATCGGTGATGCGCAGCTTGATGACGCCGGCCACCGTGAAGAACGAGCAAAACAAGAGCGCGAACTGGATAAAGTCGAGCACCGCCTCGAAGCTGCGCGTGAACAGCAGCAAATTGGCGACGACGAGCTGAAACAGGATGGCATAGGCCGGCGCGCCACTCGCCGATCGCTTCGAGAAGACGCGTAAGGCGGGAATGTCCTCCCCCATCGTCATCATCACGCGCGGGCCGATCCACATCATCGCAGAGATCGAGGAGATCAGGCCGACGCAAATCATCGCGCCGACGATCCGGCCGCCGAGGCTGCCGAAGATGGCGCTGCCGGCGACACTGGCGACGTCAAGCTGGCCGGCGAGCGCACCGACCGGCGTGGAGTAGAGAAACACCGCGTTCAGCGCGACATACAGCACGAGCACGATCAGCGTGCCCACCAGCAGTGCGCGCGGCAGGCTCCGCTGCGGCGTGTTCATCTCACCGATGATGTAGGTCGCGGCATTCCAGCCCGAGAACGAGTACATCACGAAGACGAGCCCGATCGCGAAGGGCGCGCTGACGATGTGGGCGAGATCGCCCGGCTGCGGCGTGAATGTGATCGGTTGCGGGGCAGCGATGACGAAGCCGGCGACCAGGAAGGCCACGATCAGCACGACCTTGATGATCGTCGAGATCAACTGGAAGGTCGAGGAGTGCCTGACGCCGGTCAGTTGCACGAGCGAGACCAGCCACACCACGGCGATGGCGAGCGGGATCGGCGGCAGATCGGGCACGACCGATTTGGCGTATTCGCCGAACGCCATCGCCGCGAGCGCGACCGGCGCCGCAAAACCCACCGTCGCCGAGACCCAGCCGGCGAGAAAGCCGAAGGCCGGGTGATAGGCGCGGCCGAGGAAATTGTACTCGCCGCTCGAGCGCGGAAACATCGCCCCGAGCTCGCTGTAGGCGAACACCCCGCACAGCGCGACGATGCCGCCGACGGTCCACAGCAGCAGGATCGAGAAGCCGGACGGGATATCCTTGACCTGGAAGCCGAGGCTGGTGAAGACACCGACCCCGATCATGTCGGCCACGACGATGGCGGTTGCGACAAGCGCCGAGACCCCGGTCCCGTTTCCGGTCAGCCGGCGAGTCCAGGGTGCGGTGCCCGCATCTGATGCCGTCATCGGGGTCCTTAACCTCAGGCGTCAATGCCTTGCGAGCGCATCGTGCAGTTTGGCTCAGTCAATTCAAGCAGGGTTAACAAGGGTTAAATGAGGCGGCAGAAACGGGTATTTGGGCACCGCATATTCCCGCTCCCAGGCGAAAAGGCTGCGTATGCCCCGGGAAGTCCCGTTCCTCTCCCCCACAATCAGGACACGATTGCATGGTCCTTTTGAGCGTTCCGGATGTGGGGAAGTTTCTCCGGACACTTAACGTCGCCTAAACGCCAGTCGGCTCAATTGTCGAGAGATTGCCGATGGACGTGACTTTGGGGTCATGGGTGGATGGTCGGGGCCGTTCCGAAAATGAGAGCTGACAGCCGTGCGGACCGGACGCCGTCCGGTCGGCGCGGTCGTGCGCTGAGGATCGGCCTGATCTCCGCCTTGGTGCCGCTGTCGCTGACACTGGTTCAATGCGGCAAGGCGCCGAACCCGGCGGCGCTCGCGGCGGATTCGCAGGCCAATGTCCAAGTGGTCAATCAGGTCGTCGCGAAAACCAATCAGCAAGTCGCAAGCGGCGACACGTTCGAGGATCGCTTCCCTGCCCCGCAATTTAGGGAGCGCTTTCCCTCGGCGAGCGAAAGTCTCCTGCAACGGCAGATGTCGGACTTCTCGCCCAAGCGCGCCGTGCAGCAACAGGTGCCGGAGCAGGCCCCCTACAAGGTCGCTTCGCTCGAGCCGCAGGTCCCTTACAAGCGTCCGGCACGCGACGACCTGACGACCCTCGTCAGCATGAAGTCGTCGGCCTTTCCCTATTTCGGCAACAACCCCGCCTCCGACGCACCCTTCCTCAACATCTCCAGGGGCGATCGCCGTGGCCACCGCAGCTATTCCGGTCGCGTGTTCTGGCAGGACGAGACCTACAATGACAGCCGCGTGCTGATGCACGTGCCCGAGCATTTCGACGTGCGCAAGCCGGGCGTGATCGTGGTGTTCTTCCACGGCAATGGCGCAACGCTCGAGCGCGACGTGCGTGATCGCCAGCTCGTGCCCAAGCAGATCACCGATTCCGGCGCCAACGCCGTGCTGCTTGCCCCGCAGATGGCGGTCGATGCCGCCGATTCCAGCGCCGGCAAGTTCTGGCAACCGGGCGGCTTCAAGCGCTTCATGGCGGAATCGGCCGACCACCTCGCCCGCGTCACCGGCGATCCCAACAGCGCGCGCGCCTTCGCCACCATGCCGATCGTGATCGTCGGCTATAGCGGCGGCTTCCTGCCGACGGCCTGGAGCCTGGAGGTCGGCGGCATCAGCGACCGCGTCCGCGGCGTCGTGCTGCTCGACGCCGTCTATGGCGAAATGGACAAGTTCGCATCCTGGATCGAGAGCCACCGTTCCGGTTTCTTCGTCAGCGCCTACACCCGTTACACCGCGCGGCGCGACCGCGAGCTGATGAGCGTGCTCCGCCAGAAGGGCATCAGCGTCGCCGAGGATATGGATGGGCCGCTCCGTCCCGGCAGCGTGGTGTTCGTCGAGACCGGCGACGGCATCACCCATCGCGACTATGTCACCCGCGCCTGGACGCGGGATCCGCTCAAGGACGTGCTGGTGAAGATGTCGGCGACGCCGTCGCTGGCGCTCACGCGCGTCGCCTCCACCAATCCACCCGCCTCGAGCCGCTAGGCTCGCGATATTCGTCAGCCGGTATTTGGCTGCGCTGCCTGCAATTTTCTCAGGCCTTGATCAAAATGTGATGTTGATGGCTGACATCCCCGGAAGCCACCGGATTGCTTCCGCCTGCAAGGCTCATACTTTGCCGGCCGGTTTGTGATTGGAATTCCGCGGGGACAGGGCAGTGCGTCAGGGATTGTACAAGGTCGACTTCCACACCGTTCACGGAACGGGCTGCGGCGTCGTCTATGTGATGGATGGCAAGATGCGCGGGGGCAATTCCGCTTTCGCCTTCATCGGCACCTATACGGGCGAAGGCGACGGCATCAAGGTCAAGATATCGACCCAGCGCTACAACGACGACCCGTCGTTCAAGGCGCTGTTCGGCGCCGACCGGATCACGCTGGCGCTCGCCGGCCGGGAGGACGGCGAGACCGCGGAATTCGAGGGCAACGCGCTGCAGGCGCCGGGCGTTGCCTTCCGGGCCGTGCTGAGCCGGATCAGCGACTGAGGCTGGCGAGAACTAGGTCTTGGGCAGCTTCGGAATGCTCTCGGCAAAGCCGTTGAAGCAGGCCAGTCGCTCGTCCTCTTCCTTGAAGAAACGGCAATCGGCGTAGCCCTTGGCCTTCGCCGGTTTCGGCTTCGGGGCCGGCGGCATCACGGCGTCGTAGCAGTTGAGCCTGTCCTTGGTGCCGTCATCGAGCTCGAGGCAGGCCTGGAGCCGCGCCGCGATCGATTGCGGCTTGCCCTTGGGCGCCGCGGCCGGCTTCGCCGCCGCCTCCGTGGTCCCCGCCTTAGTCCCCTTGGGCTTGACCTGCACCAGCGGCTTGTCCCCGACCATCGGTGGCTTGTCGGCTTGCGCAAACGCGGAGGCTGAATAGAGCACCGCGGCAACCGCCAGAATCATCCTCATCTCAGTCAACTCTCTTTGGTCCCCATGCCTCGCCTTCTAGCGCTCCCGCGCGCGGTTTGCCAAGCACCTTGCGCACACGAAAACGCGGGATTCAGGCCGTTGCGGCAGCGGGCCGGGGTCGGGTCAGGACCACCAGGATCAGCGCCAGCATGACGAAACCGACCGCGACGAAGCCGAGCGTATGCAGGAGATCGCGGGCGAACAGCAGTCCGCCGATGGCGGAGCCGACCGCCTGGCCGATATAGAGGACGGAGGTGTTGAGCGCGACGGTCGCCGATGCCAGCGGCGGCGCCGCCGCGACCAGCCGCACCTGCTGCATCGAATTGGTCGAGGCAAAGCCGAGGCCCCAGATCGCGACCCCGCACGTCATGAAAGCAAGCGTGCCCGCGCCGAGCGCCCAGCCCGTGATCCCCGCAAGCAGCAGGCAGGTGAACAGCAGCGAGGTGCGGTAGGGTCCCGAGGTGTCGACGATGCGGGTGGCGAAGACGACGCCGAGGAAGCCGCAAACGCCGTAGAGCGCGAACACCATGCCGACCGCATCGGGGCCGGCGCCGGTGAGCTTGTTGAGCAGCGGGCCCATGAAGGTGAACACCACGAACTGCCCCGACATTTGCAGCATGGTGATCGCAAGCAGCAGCAGAATCGTCCTGTTGCCGCCGACCTCGCGCCAGGTCTTCAAATCCACCGGCGCGCCTTTCAGGCCCGCCGGCAGCCGCATCAACAACAGCAGGAAACTGAGACAACCGAGCGCGCCGATCTCAGCATAGGCCGCCCGCCAGCCATAGCGGCTGGCGATAAAGGTGATCAGCGGAAGGCCGACGGCGGCAGCCAGCGACCAGCCGAGAAAGATATAGGCGATGGCGCTGCCCCGCCGCTCGGCCGGCACAATCAAGGCCGCCGTGCCGGCGGCCTGCGGCGTATAGAGCGCACCGACCGCGAGCATGACGAGACGGATCACGAGGAGGCTGGTGTAGTCGGGCGCAAAGGCCGAGGCGAGATTGCCGAGCGCAAGCACCGCCAGCGTCGTCGCGAGCAACGTCCGCCGATCGATGCGACTGGTCAGCCAGGCCGTCAGCGGCGAGCCGATGCACAGCGTCACCGCGCCGAAGGTGATCAGCAGCCCGGCCGCGTGAATGCTGACGTCGAGGCCCCTCGCCAACTCCGGCAGCATGCCCGCCGGGGCCAGCACGGAGCAACCGGTGACGAGATTGCCGAGCATCAGGGCGGTTGGCGCGAAACGCCGGGCGCGTGCATTTTCCATGCAGATGCATGTAGAACAACCGTCCGGCCGGTTAAAGGGCCCGCGGGAAATAGTTCGTGTGCGCGCCGCTTTCTGCGCCGACTTTCTTGGAAATGCCGGATTGCGCAGGCCGAATCGCCTGATATATCGCTCGTTCCCGCTTACCTGCGCTCGTTCGCAGGAGTGAGCCTCAGGAGAAAAGCAATGACCGACCAGCCCAAGGACCAGCCGAAGTCCGAATCCGGCTTCCAATATTCCCTCAGCAATCTGAAGCCCGTGACCCCTGCCGCCAAAGTTACCCTCACCTTCCCGGACGGCGCCCAGCGTCAATACGACCAGAGCATTACCGGCCTCGACATCGCCAAGGGCATCTCGCCGTCGCTGGCCAAGCGCACGGTCGCGATGACGCTCGACGGCGTGCTCACCGACCTCAACGACCCGATCGAAGCCGACGCCAAGCTCGAGTTCGTCAACCGCGACGATCCGCGCGCGCTCGAATTGATCCGCCACGACTGCGCGCACGTGCTGGCCGAAGCCGTGCAGACGCTGTGGCCGGGCACGCAAGTCACCATCGGTCCGGTGATCGAGAACGGCTTCTACTACGACTTCTTCCGCAACGAGCCGTTCACGCCGGAAGACTTTGCCGCGATCGAGAAGAAGATGCGCGAGCTCATCGCGCGCGACAAACCTTTCACGAAAGAGGTTTGGGATCGCGAAAAGACCAAGCAGGTGTTCCGCGACAAGGGCGAGGCGTTCAAGGTCGAGCTGGTCGACGCCATTCCCGGCACCGAGCCGATCAAGATCTATTACCAGGGCGACTGGTTCGATCTCTGCCGTGGCCCGCACATGACCTCGACCGGCAAGGTCGGCAATGCCTTCAAGCTGATGAAGGTGGCCGGCGCCTATTGGCGTGGCGACAGCAACAACCCGATGCTGACCCGTATCTACGGCACGGCCTTCGCCAAGCAGGAGGACCTCGACGCTTACCTCAAGCAGATCGAGGAAGCCGAAAAGCGCGATCATCGCAAGCTCGGGCGCGAGCTCGACCTCTTCCACTTCCAGGAGGAAGGTCCGGGCGTCGTGTTCTGGCACCCGAAGGGCTGGACCATCTTCCAGCAGCTGATCGCTTATATGCGCCGGCGCCTGACCGGCGATTACAGCGAGGTCAACGCGCCGCAGATCCTCGACAAGGCGCTGTGGGAGACCTCGGGCCATTGGGGCTGGTATCGCGAAAACATGTTCGCCGCGCAGTCGGCCGGCGACGAGGCCGAGGACAAGCGCTGGTTTGCGCTCAAGCCGATGAACTGCCCGGGTCACGTGCAGATCTTCAAGCACGGCCTGAAGAGCTACCGCGACCTGCCGCTGCGCCTCGCCGAGTTCGGCGTGGTCCATCGCTATGAGCCTTCCGGCGCCATGCACGGCTTGATGCGCGTGCGCGGCTTCACCCAGGACGACGCGCACATCTTCTGCACCGAGGATCAGCTCGCCGCGGAATGCCTGAAGATCAACGACCTGATCCTGTCGACCTACGCTGATTTTGGCTTCACCGGCGATCTCACCGTAAAACTCTCGACCCGGCCGGAGAAGCGCGTCGGCACGGACGCGATGTGGGATCACGCCGAGCGCGTGATGGCGACCGTTTTGCGCGAGATCCAGTCGCAGAACAATCACATCAAGACCGAGATCAACCCGGGCGAAGGCGCCTTCTACGGGCCGAAGTTCGAGTATGTGCTGCGCGACGCCATCGGCCGCGATTGGCAGTGCGGCACCACGCAGGTCGACTTCAACCTGCCGGAGCGGTTCGGCGCGTTCTACATCGACCATGACGGCGGCAAGAAACCGCCGGTGATGGTGCACCGGGCGATCTGCGGCTCGATGGAGCGCTATATCGGCATCCTGATCGAGCATTATGCCGGCAACTTCCCGCTCTGGCTGTCGCCGGTGCAGGCGGTGGTCACGACCATCACCTCGGAAGGCGACGAATACGCCAAGGTGGTGATGGAACAGGCGCGGCGCGCGGGACTGCGGGTCGAGATCGACCTGCGCAACGAAAAGATCAACTACAAGGTCCGCGAGCATTCGCTGGCCAAGATCCCCGCACTGCTCGTGGTCGGCAAGAAAGAGGCCGAGACGCATTCGGTCTCGGTCCGCCGTCTCGGCAGCGACGGCCAGAAGGTGATGACGACAGCCGAGGCGATCGCCGCCCTCGTCGACGAGGCGACGCCGCCGGACGTCCGGCGGATGCGGGAAGCGGTCTGATCCCTGAAATCGATCTAAATTCGCTTCCGGTTGCGGGCGCGCATGCTTATCTCGGCATGGCACGCCCGACGACCAGCTGACGAGGATATTGCAGTGCCCGACGCCATCGAACTCCTGAAGACCCGCCGCTCGGTCAAGCCGCGCGAGATGACCGGCCCTGGCCCCTCCACGGCCGAGCTCGAGACCATCCTCACCATCGGCGCACGCGTGCCTGATCACGGCAAGCTCGCGCCTTGGCGCTTCATCGTCTTCGAGGGCGATGCCCGCCAGCGCGCCGGCGAGGTAATCGCGAAGGTCTTTGCCCGGAAGAATCCCGGCGCGCCCGCGGCCGACGTCGAGATCGAGCGCAAGCGCCTCACCGACGCGCCGCTGGTGATCGGCATCGTCAGCTTCACCAGGCCGCATCCGAAGGTGCCGGCGTTCGAGCAGGAATTGTCGGCGGGCGCCAGCGCCATGAACATCGTCACCGCCGCGACCGCGCTCGGCTACGGCGCCTGCTGGCTGACCGGCTGGTTCTCCTTCGATCGCGACGTGCTCGACGGCCTCGGCCTCAAGCCGGACGAAAAGCTCGCCGGCTTCGTCCATATCGGCACGCCGACCAAGCCCAGCGAGGACCGTCCGCGACCGTTCCTTTCGGAAATCGTGACGCGTTTTTAATCGATGTTGTGTTGACGCCTGCGACGTCTTGCGGCTTTGATCCCGCCGAGGGAGGAAGGCCGGATGAAGCGTCGTGATTTTCTGGTCGGAGCCGCGCTGCTCGCCGGCTCGATGGCGCGAAGCCGGGCCGCCGACATCCCCGCCCCTTCGTCCGAGGGGCTCGACCGCATCACGGCCTTCTTCGACAGCGAGGTGGGGAGCGGCCGTCTGCCGGGCGCCGTGATCCTGGTGCAGCAGCACGGCAAGCCGGTCTACCTGAAGACCTTCGGCGTGCGCGACACCCGGACGGGCCTTGCCATGACGACCGATACGATCTTCGCCATCCACTCCATGACCAAGCCGATCACGTGCCTTGGCGCGATGATGCTGATCGACGAGGGCAAGCTCGCGCTCACCGACCCCGTGTCGAAATACGTCCCCCTGTTTGCCGACACCAAGGTCGGTCTCGAGGTCACCCTGCCCGACGGCAAGCTCGAGCTCGACCTCGTGCCGCCCATCCGTCCCGTCAACATCGAGGATCTGCTGCGCCATACCTCGGGCATCAGCTACGACTATATCGGCGGCAAATGGGTCGAGCAGGCCTACAAGGCCGCCAACATTTTCGAAGGCCAATTCAACAACAGGGAATTCGCCGATCGCGTCGCCAAGCTGCCGCTGGCGCGGCAGCCGGGAACGCTGTGGCGGTACGGTCATTCCACTGACGTCCTCGGCAGCGTCATCGAGATCATCTCGGGCCAGACGCTGTATCAGTTCCTGAAGCAGCGCATCTTCGATCCGCTCGGCATGAGCAGCACCAAATTCGCGCTGGCGACGGAGGACGAGCTGGCGCGGATGGCGCGTCCATTGCCGAACGATTTCATCCTGCTCGCGGCCGAGCGCGAGCGTCTCGACCATCCTGAATGGCAGTCCGGCGGTGGCGGCCTGCTCTCGACCATCACCGACTATCAGCGCTTTTCGCAGATGCTGCTGAGCGGCGGCGAGTTCGAGGGCAAGCGCTATCTGGGCCCCGCCGCGTTCAAGGCCATGACGACGGATCATATCGGGCCGGGCTCCGGCGTCGGACGCGACTATTTCTATTTCCCGGGCGACGGCTTCGGCTATGGCTACGGCCTTGCGGTTCGCACCGATCCCGGCAACGCGAAACCGCCGCCGCCGGGCTCGCTCGGCGAGCTGAAATGGGACAGTGGCAGCGGCACTCTGTTCGGCGTCGATCCCAAGCTCGACATGGTCTACGTGATGATGCAACAGACCCAGAGCGAGCGCGGCCGCATCACGCCCGCCTTCAAGGCGCTGGTCTACGACTGTTACCCTGAAGGGCTACGCCGCCCGTGAGGCGCGCTGGCCGAAATCGGCGAGCAGCTTTGCGACCTCGGCGGCGGGCCGCGCCGCGCTGAACAGGAAGCCTTGCACCTCGTTGCAACCTTCGGCGCGGAGCCAGTCGAGCTGATCCTCGGTCTCGACGCCTTCCGCGGTCGTGGTGATGTTGAGGCTGCGGCCGAGCCCCGAGATCGCGCGCACGATCGCGCCGCAATCGGGCCGCTGCGCCAGATCCTTGACGAAGGAGCGGTCGATCTTGATCTTGTCGAACGGGAAGCTGCGCAAGTAGCTGAGGCTGGAATAGCCGGTGCCGAAATCGTCCATGGAAATGCTGACGCCGAGCTCGCGGAGCTGGTGCAGGATGGCGAGATTGGCATCGGTCTCGGCCAGGAAGATCGACTCGGTGATCTCGAGCTCGAGCCGCCTCGGCGACAGGCCGGACTGCGCCAGCGCCGAGATCACGACCTGAACCAGGTTGCGGCTGCGGAATTGCGCCGGCGACAAATTGACCGCGACCTTGACGTCGGCAGGCCATTTGACCGCCTCGGCGCAGGCTTCGCGCAGCACCCACTCCCCTAGCTGGGTGATGAGGCCGATGTCCTCGGCGACCGGGATGAACTCCGCCGGCGAGATCATGCCCTTGTCCGGATGACGCCAGCGCAGCAGCGATTCGAAGCCGGAGATGCGGTCGGAGGCGATCGACACCAACGGCTGGTAGTGCAGCTCGAACTCGCCATTGGCGAATGCACGCCGCAGATCGAGCTCCATGTCGCGGCGCTTCTGCGCCTGGAGGTCCATCTCGCGCTCGAAGAAATGGTGCACGCCACCGCCGTCGGACTTCGCCCGGTACAGCGCCATGTCGGCGTTGCGCATCAACTCTTCCGGCGTCGTGCCGTCACCGGGCGACAGCGCGATGCCAATGCTGGCGCCGATCACCATCTCCTGACCGTCGAGATCGTAGGGCGCCTTCAGCATGTCGATCAGCAGGCCTGCGCAGGCGCTGGCCTCGTTCGGCGAGACGTCGGCAGCAAGGATCACCGCGAATTCGTCGCCGCCGAGCCGGGCCGCCAGATTGCCGCCGCGGACCGCATTGGTCAGGCGTTCGGCGACTTGCTTGAGCAGGCGGTCGCCCACGGGATGACCGAAGGAATCGTTGATGTTCTTGAACAGGTCGAGATCGAGATAGAGCACGCCGACCCGTTTTCCCGCCGCCTGCTCGAGCGCCTGCTTCAGGCGCTCCTGGAAATATTCGCGGTTCGGCAGGTCGGTGAGCCCGTCATGGTGGGCCATATGCGCGATGCGCGCCTCGGCCTTGCGCCGTTCGGTGATGTCGACCACCGCGACCAGATAGCCGTCGCGATCCTCGAAGGCGACGCGGCGACCGAAGGTGAGCACCTCGATCTCGCTGCCGTCGGCGCGCAGATGCCGCCAGTTGCGCGCGGAGTGATAGGCTTCGCCGACACATTCGAGCGCCTCGGCGTGGCTGTCCCACTCGTCCTCCGGCCAGATCTCAGGCAGCTTCATGCGCAGGAAGGTGGCGCGGCTGTAGCCGTAATGCTGGACCGCGGCGTCGTTGACGCCAAGAAACTCCTTGGTCTGCGCGTCGAACACCCACATCGGCATCGGGTTGCTGTCGAACAGCAGGCGGAACGAGGCGTCGCGCCGCTTCAACGCGGTGACATCGGAGATCGTCAGCGAGACCACGTCGGCGAAGGCCGTGGCGCTGAGGCGGAGGTGCCGGCCCTCGCTCTCGATCTCGAGCTGCTCGCCGCGGCCGCCCGCGACGGCCTTGAGCAGGAAGTCCATGATCTCGGGCAAGGCCAGCAGTGTGGTCCCCTCGCCAATTCGCCGCCACAACAGGCTTCCGTTCGCAATCTTCAGCAGTGCGTCCGCGCTGTTGTTGTGATGCACGATTTGGAGATCGAACGGCTTGCCGCCGGCATCGCGCAGCGTCGCCAGCGAGACCACCGCGTCGTCGGTCGAGGCGAAGATCGCGTCCAGTAAATTGTACTGCGTGCCGCGCTCGTTGATATAGGCGCCGACCAGCGTGGCGCCCCAGCGCGAGGCGGTCGGCAGCGCCAGCACATCGTAGGTCCGCACCATGCCGTCGCGCACGCAATGCGCGCTGGCCTGGTGCGGTTGTCCGTTGGCAAGCGCGATCGTCGCGGCTTCCGACAGCGCGGTGGCGCAATCGGGCGACAATTCGGCGACGGGTATATCCCAGCGCTCCTCGCCGAGCCACTTCTGCACGTAGCGTCCGCTGCGCGACAGTTCGAGCGTGCCGTCGTTCCTCAGCAGCGCGATGTGATCGGCGAGCCGTCCCAGGCTGCCGAGCATCACATCCTCGTAGCGCGGCAGCCGATCGCCCGGCTTCAGCGCGGCACGCCATTTGCGCTGAAGCACCGGGATGTCGTCAAACATTTCGGCGGCCGGTTTTCCCGGCATCTTCTTCGCGGCATTCATGGCAGTCCCCAACGCACTTTCCCCGCGCATCCAATGCAGGTGCGCTTAACGGCTTGTAAAAAGGTCGCGGGCGTGGGTTCCATTCGGCGATTATGACAGTTTTAAGTCGGGTGTTGGTTAGTGCGCGTTAGAGACTATGACGGTCGTGCGAAGGCGATACTCTCGTCTCCCGGACGCGCTGCAACGCTCTTGGCGTTGCTGCGCAGAGCCGGGACCCAAGAGGCCACGCACTCGCTGCAACATGGGCCCCGGCTCTGCAGCGCACCGTCGAAGAGACGCTGCGCTGCGTCCGGGGCACGAGAGTGATGTTCGGCGCGCAACTGTCTCAACATCGTCGTTGCGAGCGCAGCGACTTGTCCGCCGAAGCTTTAGCGAAGGCGGAAGCAATCCAGGAATCTCTCCGCGGAGCAGTCTGGATTGCTTCGTCGCAAGGGCTCCTCGCAATGACGGAGTGTGTGGTAGTGGCAACGTTTGAATCTCGTGTCCCGGACGCGCTGCAACGCCCTTCGCGTTGCGGCGCAGAGCCGGGACCCAGGAGGCCACAGCGTCGCTGCAACATGGGCCCCGGCTCTGCAGCGCACCGTCGAAGAGACGCTGCGCTGCGTCCGGGCACGAAACCATCGTTGAACAATTGACACACCTTCTCATCCTCGCGGCTGGTTTCGCCCGAGCTTTGCTTCATCGCTTCGCCCTCAATTGAAAGAGGGCGCAGGGAAGACCGGGCGCCGGCTGGCACCCGCGGTCCACTGTGCGAAAGGCGGTAGCGAAATCTGCACAGCGGCATACAGGTGAAACCAAACGACCGGCCTTCCCTGCGCAGTGGTTTGACGGCTTATGTCGTGCTCTCCCCGGGGAGCGATGCACTATTGCCCCCGTCGCCTTGCGGATGATCGATGCGCGTGCCCGGTCGGGCCGCCACATCACCGCAAGACTTGACGCACAGACCCCGGGCGTCAGGACCACAAGATTTTGCCGTACGCCGATCACACCGGTCGTGCGCGCGACACGTCTCGCTCACGGTTGCCCGCCCTGCGAAGCTCTTCGCGCCGATGTCACCTGCGTCCACCGCCGCCCGGCCCGCGTTCGTGACGATCGCGATACGCCCCTCTTCCTTGGGCCGGGTTGCGGCGACACATACGCCGTTTCCGAATTTCGGTAAAGTGGAATATTTTCTGCGGCGCGCGTTGACCCAGAGCTCGCATGTTTTGCCCGTCGGGCAGCGCGATATCTTGTAGCCCGGATGGAGCGAAGCGTAATCCGGGATTCCATCCATGCGGAACGAGACACCCGGATTGCGCTTCGCTCCATCCGGGCTACGGAGCTGGGCTCGCCGCTAGTCCTCGCTGGACGCCGCTGAGCGGTTGCGCAAGTAAGCCTGCGACAACAGGAAGAACAACGCGCGCTCGCCATGATATTTGGCGGACGGCCGGGTGCGCTCGAAGCCATCGGCAAATATCTTGCCGGACTGGTCGCACACCTGCCATCGCCAGCCAAACCGCTTGCGCCTGGTGAGGATCACTTCGAACATGCCGCCGAGCTTGGTCCCCTGCCCCTTGCCGGTCTCACAGGCGCACAAGCCTGCTCCGGCCTCTGCCGTTAGATGGATGCCCGACATATAACGCAGCAGGATGGAAAGAGAACAAAATTGATGATCGGAAATAGGCATCTTGCACCGGCTTGTGGCCAAGTCCCGATTGCCTGGAATAAGCCCTCGCCAGCGGTGTTTTCTCCCGCCCCAAGAGACCGTTTGGTAGCGCTGACAAAGACTTCAAAGCCGAGCAAACGGGGGAAGGCGGAGAACGGCTGCCGCACCCGCACGCATGGCGGCGGCAGCGGTATTGGCGGGATGCACGTTCGTGCGCCAGATGAGAATTGTTGTGCCAAGCGCAAAGTCTGGCGTCTCACCGCAGCCGACGCTGATGCCCCGTATCCTAACGCGCGACGACTTCGACTTCGCCGTCGACGCCGTTGACGACGTTGAAGCCGCGCTCGTAGACCTTGCCCTCGTTCTTGGCGATCGCGCGGTATTCGCCTTCGGAGAGCACCACGCGCGGGAAGGCGCCGATCGATTCCTTGATGACGTCGCCGCCCGGGGTCAGCACCGACCAGGCTGTGTTGGCGAGCGCCTCGCCGCCCCTGTCGCTGACCAGCTTGAGCGTGATCACGGCGGCGCGGTGGGTGATGGTGACGTCGGTGAGCTTGCCGACCTGGACGCGGATGTCGGAGCGCACCACCGAATTGGCATCGCCATAGTTGGAGATGATGTAGTAGGTGCCCTCCGGCAGCAGCACGACGTCGCCGGCGGCGACGTTCGGCACCAGCGAGGCGCGCTCGCCGGATTCGAACTGGCTGCCCTTGTAGATCGCGAACGAGATCTGGTTCTGCGGAATGCGGCTGGTGCCGACCCGGCCTTCGATGCGCAGGCCGCCGGCCGGCAGCACGAAGGATTCGCGGTCGGTCTCGGCCTTCAGGCTGACGGTGCGTACCGCGCTGACGAGGCCGAAGGCGACGTGCACGACGTAATTGCCGGGCGATAGCACGATGTTGGGCGTGGCGTTGCGGTCCTCGCGGATCAGCTTGAAGGTGCCGTTCTCATCGGGACGGTCGGCAAACACGCGCCAGACCAGGCCGCTGGTAATGGCGGCTGAGTCCTTGCCGTATTTCGCGGTCAGCGACAGCACGCCCTGTCCGGGCGCGGCCGCGTTGAGCGGGGCGGCCGGCGGCACGGTCGTGACGGCAGGCGGCGGCATGCTTGGGGTCGCCGGCTGCATCAGGGTCGGCGGCAGGCTCGGGGGACCGGCGCCTGGCCCGGAGGGCGGCGCCAGATTGATGGCCCCGCCGGGGTCGGGCACCGAAGCCGGCGGCACCGGCGGCGGACGATCGGAGAAAAGCTGCGCCTGCGCAGCGTTTTGGCCTGAGGTAACGAGGGACACGGCAAGGATCAGCGCCGGCAGCAGCCTGCCGCTGCGCCGCCATCCGATGATGCCGTCACCCCCGCGTTTCATGCCTCCTGCTTTTCACCGAAAACGCGGCAAATTCAAGCCTCGGAACCCCCGGGAAATACGGCCCCAGGACGGTTCTTTGGAACCCGGTTGACGCCTGCGTGATTGGGCTGACGACGACCAGCCCTCGCCACACTGCTGCCCCCTGCGTCCCGAACGGTATAAACCATGCTTCACCCTGGTTATGGCGGAGCAGAAATACGGCGCCTACTCTGGTGTGAGGGCTGGCCCGGGTGGGAGAGTTTTCGGTGCTGGATATTTTGAAGGGTCGGGGCGCGAACGGCTCCAATGGCGAAAAAGCCGGTGAAAAGGTCGGCGAAAAAGTCGGCTTGGGCAGCATCCGCCGGCCGGTGATCGGCCTTGCCCTTGGTGGCGGCGCGGCGCGCGGCTTTGCCCATATCGGGATTCTCAGGACACTGCTTGCCAACGGCATTGTGCCCGACGTCGTGGTCGGCACCTCCATTGGCGCCGTCGCCGGCGGCCTCCATGCGGCCGGCCGGCTCGATACGTTCGAAGATTGGGGGCGCAGCCTGCAAGGCATGCGCAACATCCTCGGCTATCTCGACATCCGCCTCAACGGCTCCGGCCTGCTCGGCGGCGAGAAGCTTGCAACCCGGCTCGAGGAGGCGATCGGACAAGTCCGGATCGAGGATCTTCCGATCAAGTTTGCGAGCGTCGCGACCGAGGTCCGCACCGGCCACGAGATCTGGCTGACGCGCGGCCGTGTGGTCGACGCGATGCGCGCGTCCTACGCGCTGCCCGGCATTTTCGCGCCGGTGCTGATCGGTGACCGCTGGCTGGTCGACGGCGCGCTGGTGAATCCCGTGCCGGTCTCCGCCGCCCGCGCGCTCGGCGCCGAAATCGTCATCGCCGCAAATCTTTCCAGCGACATCTTCACCCATTCCACGACCATCCATGCGCATGGCGCCGTGCCCGCCGCGGTCGCGCCGGACGCAGCGGAGCCGACGGCCAAGCGGCGTTTCCCGCGCCTGTTCTCGCCCGAAAAGACCATGAAGCGCGAATTCTTCGGCGGCGCCGGCCGGCCCGGCATCTCCTCGGTGATGGTCGACGCCTTCAACATCATGCAGGACCGCATCACGCGCGCTCGGCTCGCCGGCGACCCGCCGGACCTCCTGATCACGCCGCGGGTCGGCCAGTTCGGCTGGTTCGACTTCCACCGTTACGAGGACCTGATCGCCCACGGCACACGCGCCACCGAGCGCGCGCTGGAGTCGATCCAGGAGGCGATCGAGGTGCTCGCGCCGGCGCCCGCGGGTCACGCGCCGAAAGCGGGCGAGTGAGGCGGATGGCCCGTCAGGCCGTCTTGATGTAGTCGCGCAGGGCTTCCTGCTCGGACTCGTATTCCTGGACCCGGCGCTTGACGATGTCGCCGATCGAGATGAGGCCGACCACCTTGCCGTTGTCGATCACGGGCAGATGGCGGAACTTGCCTGATGTCATCATCTCCATGAGCTCGGCGACCGTGTCGGTCTCCTTGCAGGTCACGACCTTGCGGGTCATGACCTGAGCGACCGGCTCCTCCAGCACGCCGGCGCCGCGCTCGCCGAGCACGCGGACGATGTCGCGCTCCGACAGGATGCCTTCGAGCCGGCTCTGGTTCATCACCAGCACCGCGCCGATCTTCTTGTCGGCGAGCAGCTTGATCGCGGCAGCCAGCTTCGCGTCGGGCTCGACGCTCATGATCTGGTGGCCCTTGGTGTTGAGAATGGAACGTACCGTCATTGTTGCCTCCCTGAATCGGACCCGTCCGCCTGTGGGCGGTCCGGACTTGTTCTTCGAGTCTTCAACTAACAGTTTCAGCGCCGGTTTCACGCTCGTGCGCTTTGCGAAGCATCGCCGCTAGCAGCTTGCAGCTTCGGAACATTCTTCACGGGAATGATGGATGAATTCGGGCCGTGCCGCAAGCGCCGCTTCAAATACGGTCTGAAACGTCCTGTGATGACGCATCCGCAGCATCGCTTCGCACGCGCGGCACGGGATCGAACAGGGTGAACAGCAACAGGCCGGCGAAGAAGCCGCCGATATGCGCCTGCCAGGCGACGCTCGTGGTTTCGGAATCGACGCCGATCGCACCGACGCCGAAGATGATGTTGACGCCGAACCACACCGCCAGGAAGCCGACCACCCGCCCGTCGCGCAGCGCGCGCGACAGCGGCAATGCCGGAACCCTCGCAGCGGTATCGGCATCCGACCGGTTGAACGACAGGAAGCTGCCGCGGACGAAAGCGAAGCGGATTGCGGCCGCCATCGCGCCGGACACCGAGGCCGAGGCGCCGATCATCGGCGCCACCGCGTGCTCATGGGTGACGAGATGGGCGAGCGCGCCGGCGGCCGCCGTCACCGCGAGAAACAGGTAGAACCTGACCGCGCCAAACCGCCGCGCCAATGCGCTGCCGAACGGCAGCAGCCACAGCACGTTGAAGCCGAGATGGGTCAGATTGGCGTGCAGCAGCGAATAGGTGACGAAGGTCCAGACCTTGGCGCCGGTGCCGCCGGGAATCTCCAGATTGAGCAGGGAGGAATCGTAGCGCTTCGGGATGAAGCCGAAGACGTCGATGGTCCAGTTCTCGATCTCCGGCGGCAGCAGCACCCGCAAATGGATCACCGCCAGCAGGATGATATAGGCGGTCAGCGCCGCGGGCAGCGTCAGGACCGGCTCGCGCGGAGCCTCCTCGATGACCGCCGGCACCTCCGCTTGGGGATTTTGCTGAGGGCCTTGCGGCGGAGAATCTTGAGAGGAATCCAAGGCAGCTTCGCTTTCACCGCGACCAGGGCAACACGCTTGCAGATAGTCGCCTTTGCCGGCCTTGCGCAAGTGCACAAAAGGAAAAGGCAGGGCCCTGGGAAAGCCCTGCCTGTCCGTGTCGACCTTCCGGTGCCGGAGGAATGAAGGTGTATCCCCACCCCTCCCCGGCCCGTGGCCAAACTGTTTGACGCCCTGTGTACAGGCCCCGCCGAGAACCTGGATGAAAGCGGCGAGGCTTGCGACTGCGGCCACCATAGCAGCGGGGCGCGAGGTGCAAAGCGCATAGTTAATTTAACGTTAACAACGCAAAGGCGGCCTTAAGGGAGGTAAAAACGCGCCTGCGGCATGGACGCTGCAAATCCCCTCCTGCACAACAACACAAGGGATCGCGGGTGCACTGAAGCGGGACAGGTCTGTCCCTTCGAAGGTTGCACCCCGGGGTAAGCGTTCAGACATGAAACATCCGTCGAGCCGCGCGTTCTTCGCGTATTGGGACAAGAAGCGCGGCGCTGCACGGGCCCCTGACAGGGCCGACATCGATCCGGCCGCGGTCCGCGGCCTGCTCGGCGACATCTTCGTGCTGTCCTGCGAGCCGAACCTCGGCTTCCCGTTCCGCGTCGCCGGCACGCGGGTCTGCGCGCTGGCGGGGTGTGACCTCAAGGACCAGAGCTTTGCGGCGCTGTTCGATGATGCGAGCCGCAGCGAGATCGAGGAGATCACGACCATCGTCGCCGACGAAGCGTTAGGTGCGATCGCCGGCGTCACGGCCGCGCGCGAGGACGGCAGCAAGGCCTATCTCGAGCTGTTGCTGCTGCCGTTCAACGCGCGCCCGCATACGCCGGTGAGCGTGACGGGCGTGCTCGCACCGTTCGACGACGAATGCGGCGCGCTGTCAGCCTTCACCCTCACCTCCTGGCGCTATCTGCACCAGCCGGAGAAGCTCTTGCCGCGCGCGATCCGCAAATTGCAGATCGCACGCGGGCTGATGGTGTATGAGGGGCTGAGATAATCTCCGCCGCCCGACGCGCGGCATCGTGCGCGAGAGGACCCGCCGCGCGAGACATCAACGCGCATGCGGATGGCCGTTTTTGCCGGATCTGCGTCATTCCTGATGTCGTTGTCAGCGGTTAGCTTCCGCCTCGCGTGAAGCAACGAGGATCGGGTGACATCATCATGGTATGGCGCATTCTGGCGTTATGCGGCGTCGGCTGCGTGGCATTGCTAGCGGCGATCGGCGGAACCTGGCTGTTCCTGCTGCCGGGATCGCCGGCTCGGGGAACCGCGCCTGCGATAGCCAAAGACGAGACCGAGGCGAGCCTTGCGGCGCTGAAGCCGCCAAAACGCAAACGTCCCCTGATCGCCATCGTCGGCATCAACGACATGAGCGAGACGACCGACTATCTGATGCCATACGGCATCCTCGCGCGCGCCGATGTCGCCGACGTCCTCACATTGGCGACGCAGCCTGGACCTGTCGCTCTCTATCCCGCGCTAAAAGTGCAGCCGCACGCGACCATCGCCGAGTTCGATGCTTTACATCCTCAAGGCGCCGATTACGTCATCGTGCCCGCGATGAGCCGCGAGGACGATGAACTGGCCTTGCAGTGGATCAGAAGCCAGGCCGGCAAGGGCGCGATCGTCATCGGCGTCTGCGTCGGCGCCAAGGTCGTTGCCAACACCGGGCTGCTCGACGGCCGGCAGGCCACCACGCACTGGTATTCCGTACGCGATCTGCAAAAGCATTCCGCGATCCGCTACGTCGCGGACCGCAGGCTGGTGGTCGACCGCGGCGTTGCGACAACGACCGGCATCACCGCATCCATGCCGATGGCCCTGACCCTGGTCGAGGCCATCGCCGGCCGCGCCAAGGCGGAGGCGGTTGCCCGCGAGATCGGTCTTGCGGAGTGGGATGCGCGCCATCGCAGTGAGGCGTTCCAGTTCACACGCCCCTTCGCACTGACGGCGATCGCCAACACGCTCGCATTCTGGAACCGCGAGCAACTCGGAATCGCGCTGACGCCCGGCATCGACGAGGTGTCGCTTGCGCTTGTCGCCGATGCGTGGTCGCGCACCTATCGCTCGCGTGCCATCACCTTCGCAGCCACGGCAGAGGCGCAGACAAGCCGCAGCGGTCTTCGCATCCTGCCGGACAAGGTCGCGGCCGATTGGCCGGCAAAGCAGACGCCACCGGCCGCCGTCGACCTGCCGCCGGCGCGTGCGCTGGACCAGACGCTGCATGCCATCGATGCGCGCTACGGATCGCGCACCGCCGACTTCGTCGCGATGCAGCTCGAATATCCGAGATAAAGACAGAGCGCCGTTACGGCATCGCCAGATGCCAGGCGCCGTTCAAGAAGCCGTCGCCGGTGACGTCGCCGGGCTTCTGGTCCTTGGCGAAGGTATAGAGCGGCTTGCCCTTGTAGGCCCACTGCTTCGAGCCGTCGTCGCGCGCGATGATGGTGTAGCCGTCGCTGCCGGCATCGCTCGCCTCGGCCTTCAGCACCGGCCAGTTGGTCGCACATGGACCGTTGCAGGCCGACTTGCCGTCCGTATCCTTGTCGAAGGTGTAGAGCGTCATGCCCTTGGCATCGGTGAGCACGTTGCCCTTGTCGGTCTTGCCCGTCTTGGTCGGCGGCGCGGCGAAGGCGGCGGGAACGATCGCGAGCGACATTGCGAGCGTGAGCGCGAGGCGGATCGAGGACGTCATGATATCTCCTGTCATGCAATTGGCTTGCATGGGTAGGACGCCGCGCGCGGCCTGGTATTCCTGAGACGGCGGCAAGATATTTTTCGCTGCGCGCGCTGGCGCAGCGGAATAAACTGCACCGACCGAGACGGAACGACGGAAAGACATGAGCAAGCCGCATTGGCGTCCCGCGCACGCATTCGACCTGCCCGCGATCAGCGCCATCGCGGCGCGGATACATCCTGGTCTTCCTGAAAGGCCCGAGGTGTTCGCCGAGAAGATGCGGCTCTATCCCGATGGCTGCCGCGTGCTTGTCACCGACGATGCGATCGCCGGCTACGGGTTTTCGCATCCCTGGAAGCAGCACCGGATTCCGCCGCTCGACGCTTTCATCGCACAATTGCCTGACGATGCGGATTGCCTCTACGTCCACGACGTCGCCGTCTTGCCGGATTTTCGCGGCGGCGTTCTGCGCGCCTATATCGCAGATATCGAGCAGCTGGCGCGTGCGTCAGGCATCGCAACGCTCGCGCTGGTCTCGGTCTACGCGACGCGGCCGCTGTGGCAGCGCCTCGGCTTTCGGCCCGTCACGACGGAGGCGGACCTGCGCGCGAAGCTCGCCTCCTATGGCGAAGGCGCGACATACATGCTGCGCGACCTTACCGCGGCGTAACGTTCCTCCCCGGCCGGCTCACGCGGGCGTGAAGCGGCGCTCTCGAACCGGGTCAGGTCAGGCTCCGTCGAAGGTGTGTGCGAGCCGTTCCGGTCTCGCCAACTGAGGCTGGAGAATATCCATGAAGCTCACATTGTCGAAAGTTGCTTTGATTGCATGCGTCGCGACAAGCGCGTTCGTCGCGACCAGCGCCAATGCGGCGCAACACCGAACCGATGGCTGCCAATTCGCCTTCTTCGAAAGCTGTGGCATCGTCGCCGAGTCGTCGACCCCGGGCCGCGCACGCCGCCCCGTCGCTCGCCTCGCCAACGATACCTCGCCGACCTACATGAAGCAGACCGATCCCCGCTACAGCTCGTCCATGCGCGATGCCGGCGGTGGTGGCGGCGGAGGAGGAGGTGGTGGAGGCGGCGGCGGTGGCGGCCGCTGAACTCACACCTGACCTTTCAGATGATGCCGCCGGTGCAATCCGGCGGCATCATTGCCGTCCTGAACGGCGGTCGCTCAGCCGCGATGCTTTTTCTTCTTCGTCTTCTTTCCCGGCGCGCCCTTCACCGGCCACGGGGTGACCGAGGGCTCCGCGCGGGCCTGCTTGTCGCGATGCTTCTTTTTTGTTCCAAAGGAAGGAGCCTCGTCGAATCTTGGTCCGCGCTCGCCGGGTGGCTTGCCGCGTGGTTTGAATTCACGTGCCTCGCGCGGACGTTCGTCGCGCCGTTCACGATGCTCGCCGGCCTCGCGCCGGGGCGCATGGGACCGCTCTTCCGAACGTTCCTGTCGCTGCGGCGCGTCCGCCATCAGCTCGATCCGGATGCTGTCCTCCTTGTCCGGACGCTTGACCTTTGCGGCGAACGACTCCGCGACCCGCTCGGAAATCTCGAACTCGGTCGTGGTATCCATGATCTTGATGGCGCCGATGTCGCCCTTGTCGATGCCGCCGCGGCGGCAGATCATCGGCAGCAGCCAGCGTGCCTCCGCATTCTTGCGTCGTCCGATCGCGGCGCGGAACCAGACGCTGGTCTCCGACATGCCGTGCTTCGAGGACGCCTTGCCGGATTTCGATCGAGGCCTCGCGGCGCGATCATCGCCGCCTTCGCCTTGAAATCTGTCGCGACCGCGATCCTCGCGCGGCTTGCCGCTGCGCTCGCCGGGATCGATGATGTCTTCGGGCGACGGCAGCCGCGCACGGTAAAGCCGCGCCAGTGCCGCGGCGATATCCTGAGCCGATCGCTCGGCCAGGAGCGCCTGGGCCAGCGCCAGATCGTCGGCCGTCGTCTCCTCGGTGAACAACACGTCCTTCATGCGATCGTGATCGAGCTTGCGGATTTCGTCCGCCTGCGGCACCGTTCCCCAGACCGCATCGATGCCTGAGAGATTGAGCAGCAGCTCCGCGCGCCGCCGGCGGGCGGGCGGCACCAGGAGGACGCTGGTCCCCTTTCGCCCCGCGCGCCCGGTGCGGCCCGAGCGATGCTGCATCACCTCGGCGTCGTTGGGCAGGTCCGCATGAATGACGAGGTCGAGGCTCGGCAGGTCGATGCCGCGGGCGGCAACGTCGGTCGCGACGCAGACGCGGGCGCGTCCGTCGCGGAGCGACTGCAGCGCCATGGTGCGCTCGTTCTGCGTTAATTCGCCTGAGAGCGCGACCACGGAGAAGCCGCGCTCCAGCAGCGCCGCCTGCAAATGCCTGACGTGATCGCGTGTGCTGCAGAACACGAGAGCGCTCGGCGCCTCGTAGAAGCGCAGCACGTTGACGACCGCGTGCTCGGCATCGGCGGGCGCAATCCGGATGGCGCGATACTCGATATCAGCGTGACCGCCCTCGTCGCCGGCAACCTCGATCCGGAACGCCTGCTGCTGATATTGCTTGGCCAGCGCGACGATGCCGCGCGGGAACGTCGCCGAGAACATCAACGTGCGGCGCGTCTCCGGCGTGGTCTCGAGGATGAATTCCATGTCCTCGCGAAAGCCGAGATTGAGCATCTCGTCGGCCTCGTCGAGGACGACCGCTTTCAATTCCGAGACGTCGAGACGGCCGCGCCGCAAATGGTCGCAGAGCCGGCCGGGCGTGCCGACCACGATGTGGGCGCCGACCGTCAGCTCGCGCTGCTCGCGGCGCGGATCCATGCCGCCGACGCAGGAGACCACGCGCCCGCCCGCATGCCCATAGAGCCATGCGAGTTCGCGGTGGACCTGCATCGCGAGCTCACGGGTCGGTGCCACGATGAGGGCGAGCGGTGCGGCTGCCTGCTCGAACCGCTCGGCATCGCCGAGCAGATCCCTGGCCATGGCAAGGCCATAAGCGAGGGTCTTGCCAGAGCCGGTCTGCGCCGAAACCAGGAGGTCGCGATCGCTGGCATCGTCCGCGAGTACGGCGAGCTGAACGGGGGTCGGTGAATCATAGTTCCGCTCGGCCAAAGCTTGGGCGAGCGGCGGGGTCAGGGCCGGAAAAGACACGGGATGGAAACCTTGGTTAATTCAGGCGCGCAAACGGTGAACCGGTGGGCCTGAGCTGGCGTGGGGGGCAAACGGCCCGGCCGCACGCTGATTTGATCTGGGCGCTCTTTACGCCAAGCGCTCGGAAATCACCATGCCTATGATGCATGGCTTCGCAAAAAGAGCCGCGCCTGAAGGTTGCAGCGGGTTTTTGGACCACTTCGACAGGTTAACGGATACGGACTTGTCGCCTCGACCATCCCTTCCCAGATTGTGCCTCACGAGATAGCAAAGGGGGACACATGGCCGACAGCATATCGCTCGCCGACAAGCTCGCGACTTTTCACGACCATTGGTCCCCGCGCACGGTCACGACCTTCAATGATTGCGACGTGATGGTGGTGAAGGTGATGGGCGAATTCACCTGGCACAAACACGACGACACCGACGATTTCTTTCTCGTCCTGAAAGGCCATCTGGACATCGAGTTGCGAGACCGCACCGTGACGCTCGGTCCGGGCGAGCTCTACGTCGTGCCCAAAGGGGTCGAGCATCGCCCGGTGGCACGCGAGGAAGTTCACCTCATGCTGATCGAACCGACCGGCACGCCGAACACGGGCGACAAGGCGACTGCTGCGGCGCGCAAGCTCGTGTAGCGGTCAATTCGCCAAGTCTAGTGCCTCAAGTCTAGTCCCTGGAGGTCGCCGGCTTGCTAAAGGCCTCGATCAGCGTTGCTCGTACCTGCGCCACACGGTCTCGCGCAGCGCGGCTCAAGGCGCGGACGACCCGCCAGGCTTCGGTTGCTTGTATCCACGCCCTCACCTCGGCGAACTTCCCGTACGCCCAGGCGAAAGCCGGAATCCTCATCAGCTTGTCACGCGTGAGATGGAACAGGCGCTCGACCAGCACCAGCTTGAGCAGTTCGCCGACGATGAAAGTCATGGCACCGCTCAGGACCTGACCGGTCGCGGCGAGATAGGCCGCCACCGGCTTGACCGGCTCCAGAATGATCACGGGCACGGAAAACAGCGCGAGCGACCCATAAGGCGGCAGCGATCTGATCCAGGTTCGTAGTCGCTCGAATACGAAATGCCGCTCGATCCAGCGCGAGATCGGCTTCGCTACGGCCATGAAAACCGCATCCACCAGGAAGTAGATCGCAGCCAGGATGTAAGTGAGTGGTTTCAGGATTCGCTTCACGGCACTTCTCCCGCGAAGTGAAAGCCGGAACTTGGGCCTAAGTTTCACCTCCGCGTGAATAGTTCGGGGAAATCAGATGGAACTTTTTGGGCATCGCCGGTCAGATCTCCGCATAGACCTCCAGCAGATTGCCGTCGGGGTCGCGGAAGAACAGGGTGCGGTGGCCGAAGGACTGGTTCGTCGGCGGGGATAGCAGCGCAACGCCCTGCCGAACGAGTTCGTCGGCGCATTGGTCGACCTGGGCGGCCGACACCTTGAACGCCAGTTGCAACGAGGCACTGCCCGCCGGCATCGGTGCGTCGGCCGCGGTCCGGCTCGGTCGTGCGAGCGCGAGCGTGTTGGGGCCGATGCCGTACTCGATCCAGTTCGGCGAAAGCTCACGCAGCAGGGACAAGGCGAGGACATCCTCGTAGAAGCGGCGCATTGCCGCCATGTCACGCACGAAGATGACGGTGTAGTCGATCGCGCGGATGGCGTGGAAGGGCCAGCGGGCGCGCGGGGTTGGTTCGGTTGTCTGTTCGTTCGTCATCGTGTCCTTTATTCAAAAGCCCGGACGTAGCCCGCATGAGCGGAGCGACATGCGGAATTGCTTTCCCCACAAGCACCCCGGATTTCGCTTCGCTCATCCGGGCTACAAGACTGGAGACTAACGCAGCAGCCCACCACCATAGCTCAGCTCATAAAGCGGCGCGCAATCACGCCGCGAGATCGTGCGGGATCGATGGCATCGGCTACTCCACCAGCTCCGGCCACGGCACGATGGTCGACTTCACCGTCTTCATCGCCATCGCATCCCTCACCGCCTGCGCGACGCCTTCTTCCGTGAAAGGATAGATCGTCTGCATCTTCAGCCAGGGATATTTGCCCGCGGTGCGATACAGCATGTCGACGCCGAGCGGCAGGTCGTTGCCGGTGAAGCCCCAGGATCCCAGTACGTTGAGGTCCTTGGTGCAGATGCGGTGCCAGGAGGTGTCGATCGAGCCGGCGTCGGTGAACTGGCCCATCTCGACATAAGTGCCGCCGTCGCGCAGCATCTCGATGCCCTCGGGGCCTGCCGTGGGATGGCCCGAGCAGTCCATCACGAGATCGGCGCCGAAACCGCCCACGATCTCGCGCACGCGGGCGATGCGCTCCTGCGGCAACTTGATCTGCTCGATGTTGACGGTCGCCTCCGCGCCGAACTCACGGGCGAGCTTGAGCCGCGGTTTCTCCGGCGCACCGACGCAGATCACGCGCCCTGCCCCCATCTCCCTTGCGGCGGCGACCGCCAAAATGCCGATCGGACCCGAGCCCTGGATCACCACCGTATCGCCCCAACTGAAACCACCGGCGCGGCTGGCGCGGTTGAAGGCGCGGATGCAGGAGGTCAGCGGCTCGGACAGCGCGCCCAGCCGCAGCGACATGTCGTCGGGCAGCTTGTAGATCTTGGTGCCCGGCAGCATGTCGAGATCGACATAGACATATTCAGCCCAGCCGCCCCACATGTGCGGCGCCTTGTCGAAGCCGAGATAGCGGCCGTAATAGACCGGCGTCAGGCACTTGTTGGCGGTCTGAGGATAATGGATGCAGTAATAGCAGCGCCCGCACGGCATCAGCGGCGGGATCATCACCTTCGAGCCGACCTTCAGCGGTTTGCTCATGAAGTCCTCGGTGAACTCCTCGCCGCATTCGACGATGACGCCGCCGAGCTCGTGGCCGAGCGTGAACGGCCAGGGCAGCGGCTTCGGCCAATGACCCTTCAGGATATGCAAATCGGTGCCGCAGACGCCGCAGGCGCCGACCTTGATCAACGCGGCCTTGCGGCCGACCTTCGGCCACGGCACGGTGCGGATGACGGGCTCCGAGCCCGGCCCTGCGTGGGTGCAGACGCGGATCTGTTGCATGGCTGTTTCCCCAGTGCCCGTCTGTTATGATCGATGGTGCGGGCGTAAGGCGAAACGTATGTGAGATGCGCGCGCGTGCCAAGCGGGCAGTCTCGTAGCCCGCATGAGCGCGGCGATATGCGGGAGCGCGGTCCCGGATATCGCTGCGTTCATCCGGGCTACAGAGCCTTGCCACACAATCCGCCGTCATCCTGAGGTGCGAGCCTTGCAATGCGTCAGCATTGCGAGGGGAGCCTCGAAGGACGGGCTACGGGCGCTTGCGGCCCATCCTTCGAGGCGCGCGAGGGCGCGCACCTCAGAGGCTGTGAATCTATGTGATTTGGCGCGTTTCCGTTTGCCGAACGGTGAGCCGAATGATTCTCTGCTTTCAAAGGTCGATGGAGGCAGGGATGT